>JAJZES010000002.1 GCA_021845985.1 Pseudomonadota bacterium
AAAACCCTAACCCAAACCTAGCCCAGCCACACCCCAAAACCATATCCCACGAAACCGCAAAATACAGCCCAGGTCCCAGAACGCCGCCAACGTATCCCTTCCATGCAGATTTACTTGTCAATGAACAACGCCCCAACATGCACCCTTCCTGCGAAAGGTGCCGATTGGCGGTCCGACTCGCTGCATCCAGCGGAGGTCGGAAAGGCTAAACGAACCGGGCCAGAAGATCAAGCCGTGGTTCGTCGCGGCGAGGCGGGGTGTAGGCCCCACCGGCGGGCCGGTCAACCCCTTTCTTTGCGATCATGTGAAACGCCGCCGCCACGCCAGGAACCAGGCGGCAAACCGCGGGATGCCGACTGCCAGCGGCGTCGTCGGTGCGAAGCCGGTCAGCGCGCTGATCGCCGCCACCGAGGCGAACGTCTCCGCCACATCGGCCGCCGGCAACGGCGCGTCGTGCAGCACCGCGCTGCGGCCGAGCGCCGCTTCCAGCAGCCGCACCAGCTCGGCCACCGGCTCGCTGTGATGATTGCCGATATTCAGCAGCCGCAGCGGTGCCGCGCCATCCGGCGGATGATCGAGGCTGCCGAGCACGCCGGCGACGATGTCGTCGATATAGGTGAAATCCCGCCGCACCCGGCCGCCGTCATAGACGGTGATCGGCGTGCCGCGCAGAATTGCCTCGGCAAAGCTGAAATAGGCCATGTCCGGCCGGCCCCACGGGCCATAGACGGTGAAAAACCGCAGCCCGGTCTGGCGCAGGCCGAACAAATGCGCATAGGCATGGCTCATCAGCTCGCCCGCCCGCTTGGTCGCGGCATAGAGCGACAGCGGCGTGTCCACCCGATCGCTTTCGGCGAAGGGCAGGGTCGCGTTGGCGCCATAGACCGACGACGAGCTGGCGAACACCAGATGGTCGAGCCGCGGCAGATGCCGGGCCAGTTCCAGCATCGCCAGATGGCCGACGACATTGGCCTCGGCATACTCGAACGGCGCCGCCAGCGAGTGCCGCACGCCGGCCTGGGCGGCGAGATGGACGATGCGGGTGATGCCCGGATGCGCCAGCGTGATCTCGGCCAGCCCCGGCCGATCGGCGATATCCAGCCGGCGGAAGCGAAACCCCGAGCGCGCGGTCAGCAGCTCCAGCCGCGCCGCTTTCAGCCGCACGTCATAGTAGGCGTTCAGGGAATCGACCCCGATCACCTCCTCGCCGCGCGCCAGCAGGGCCTCGGCGACATGGAATCCGATAAACCCGGCCGCGCCGGTCAGCAGGATGGTCATGCCCGGCATCTAAGGGACCGCCCGGCGCGGCGGCAAGTTGGCGGTTGTGCGCCACCCTGACGCGCCCTATCTCGGCGCCACCGGCGGACGCGGGGCAATGCAGCATTTTCCGATCTTCCTTGAGCTTCACGGCCGCCGCGCGCTGGTCGTCGGGCGCGGCGACATCGCCGCGCGCAAGGCCGGGCTGCTACGCGAGGCCGGCGCCGAGGTGACCGTCGCGGCGCAGTTTTCCGCCGCCCTGCTCGACGGCTGCGCCATCGCCATCGGCGCCGACGCCGAGGAGGCCGAGCTGTTGGCGCTCGCCGCCGCCGCGCGGGCCGCCGGCATTCCGGTCAACGTCGTCGATCGGCCGGCGCTGTGCGGCTTCATCATGCCGGCGGTGATCGACCGGGCGCCGCTGACCATCGCCGTGTCCTCGGGCGGCGTCGCGCCGGTGCTGACGCGGCTGCTGCGCGCGCGCATCGAGGCGGCGGTGCCGCCGGCGTTCGGCCGCCTCGCCGCCCTCGCCGCCGGGTTCCGCGACACGCTGCGCCGCCGCCTGCCCGATCTCGCCGAGCGCCGCCGGGTGCTCGAACGCCTGCTCACCGGCCGCGCCGCCGACCTCGTCTTTGCCGGCCGCGAGGCGGAGGCGCAGGCCGAGTTCGCCGCCGGCATCGCCGAGGGCGCCGCGGCTCCGGGCATGGTGTTCCTGGTCGGCGCCGGGCCGGGTGACGCCGATCTACTGACCTTGCGCGGCCTGCGCCTGCTCGGCGAGGCCGATGTCATCGTGCATGACCGGCTGGTCGGCGACGGCGTGCTGGCGCTCGCCCGCCGCGATGCCGAGCGCATCTATGTCGGGAAAATCCGCGCCAAACATTGCCTGCCGCAGGAGGGGATCAACGAATTGCTGATCCGCCTCGCCCGCGCCGGGCGCAAAGTGGTGCGGCTGAAGGGCGGCGATCCGTTCATCTTCGGCCGCGGCGGCGAGGAGGTCGAGGCGTTGCGCGCCGCCGGCATCGCCTGCGAGGTGGTGCCGGGCGTCACCGCGGCGCTGGCCTGCGCCGCGCAGGAACTGATCCCGCTGACCCATCGCGCCGTCGCCCGCACCGTCACCCTGGTCACCGGCCACACCCATGACGGCCGGCTCGATGTCGATTTTCCCCCGCTGGTGCGCGCCCGGACGACGCTTGCGGTGTATATGGGCATCGTCTCGCTGCCGCAGTTGCGCGACGGGCTGTTCGCCGCCGGCATGGACCCCGCCACCCCGGCGGCGCTGATCGAAAGCGGCGGCGCGCCGAACCATCGCGCGCTGCGCGGCACGCTCGACGAACTGGTGGCCCAGGCGCAGGCCTGGACCCGCGGCGGGCCGACCCTGGTGCTGATCGGCGCGGCGGTGGCCCGCGGCGCCGCCCACGCCGAGGCGCAGGCGGCAATCCGCGAACCGGCCTGAACCTCAGGCGGCGACCCAGCCGCCGTCGATCGACAGCGGCGCGCCGGTGATCGTCGCCGCCGCGTCCGAGCACAGAAACACCGCCAGCCCGCCGATCTGCTCGGGGGTGGAAAACTTCGCCATCGGCTGTTTCTCGGTCAGGAAGGCGTGCGTCACCTTCTCCACCGTGCTGCCCTCGCGCTGCGCCCGATCGGCGAGCTGCTTCTCAACCAGCGGCGTCAGCACCCAGCCGGGGCAGATGGCGTTGGCGGTGATGCCGGTGTTGGCCAGCTCGATCCCGGTCACCTTGGTCATGCCGACGACGCCGTGCTTGGCGGTGACATAGGCGACTTTCTGCGGGCTGGCGACCAGCCCGTGCGCCGAGGCGATGTTGATGATGCGGCCCCAGCCGCGCGCCTTCATCGGCGGAATCGCCGCCTTGGTGCCGTGAAACACCCCCGACAGATTGATCGCGATCACCCGGTCCCATTGCTCATCGGGAAACGCCTCGATGTCGGCGGTGAACTGGATGCCGGCATTGTTGACCATGATGTCGAGCGACCCGAGTTCCGCCACCGTCTGCCGGACCATCGCCTGAATATCGGCCGGCTTGCTGATGTCGGCCGGCGAATAGGCCACCCGCACGCCGAATTTGGCCGCCGTCGCGGCCCGCAGCGCCTCGATCTCGGCGGCGTCGCCAAAGCCGTTCATCATGATGTCGGCACCTTCGCCGGCCAGCGCATGCGCGATGCCGAGACCGATGCCGCTGGTCGAACCGGTGACCAACGCAACCTTGCCCTTGAGGCTCACACGTCATCTCCTTCGCTCATTCGGTCATCCCGCCATATGCCTTGTGGCCCCTGGGGAGCAAGTGACGCTTTGCCCATGCCGCGGGGCGCAACATCCGCCCCGGCAGCGCGTTCAAACGCGGCACCGCACCGGGAGAGACCTGCCCATGACCGACAGCAACACGCGCGCCGCCGTGATCACCATGCTCGACGCACGGCTGGCCGACAGCATCGACCTCGCCCTGATCACCAAGCAGGCGCACTGGACCGTCAAGGGGCCGCAGTTCATCGCCATCCACGAGATGCTGGACGCCTTGCGCGGCGCCGTCGATGCCTATGTCGATACCCTGGCCGAGCGCGTCAGCACGCTTGGCGGCACGCCGCACGGCACGGTGCAGGCGGTGGCGCAGCGCACCGGCCTGCCGCCCTACCCGACCGACATCAGCGCCATCCCCGACCATCTGCGCGCGCTGGTCAGCCGCGTCGCCGCCGCCAGCGAGGCGATGCGGCGTGACATCGACAGCGCCGCCAATGCCGGCGACGCCGCCACCGCCGACGTGTTCACCGAGGTCACCCGCGGCCTGGACAAATGGCGCTGGTTTCTCGAGTCGCATCTGCAGGGCTGATGCCGCCCCGTCCTGTGTTCCCGTTGCTTGCAAGCGTGAGCCGGCGATGGTTAGAGTGCCGTCCGGGCACAGGAACACAGCATGAACGACGACTTGTTCGGCGGGGCACTTCCACCGCGCCCGCGCCGCGGCGCCGCCCCGTCGGCCGAGGCTGACAGCTACTCGGCCAAGGATATCGAGGTTCTCGAAGGGCTGGAGCCGGTGCGCCGCCGGCCCGGCATGTATATCGGCGGCACCGACGACACCGCGCTGCACCATCTGGCCGCCGAGATTCTCGACAACGCCATGGACGAGGCGGTCGCCGGCCACGCCAGCTTCATCGAGATGACGCTGGAGAGCGGCAACCTGCTCGCCGTGCGCGACAACGGGCGCGGCATTCCGGTCGATCCGCACCCGAAGTTCCGCAACCTGAGCGCGCTGGAGGTGATTTTCACCACGCTGCATTCCGGCGGCAAGTTCGGCGGCAAGGCCTATGAGACCTCCGGCGGGCTGCACGGCGTCGGCAGTTCGGTGGTCAATGCGCTGTCCGAATCGCTTGAGGTGGAAGTGGCGCGCGACCGCGTGCTGTGGAAACAGAGCTATGCGCGCGGCAAGCCGACGACCAGGCTGGTCAATGCCGGCGCGGTGCAGAACCGCCGCGGCACCACCATCCGCTTTCGCCCCGACCGCGAGATTTTCGCCGACACCGCATTCAGCCCGGCGCGGCTCTATCGGCTGTGCCGGTCAAAGGCCTATCTGTTTCGCGGCGTCGAAATCCGCTGGTCCTGCGACCCCGCCTTGATCACCGCCAAGGACGAAACGCCGGCCGAGGCGGTGCTGCACTTCCCCGGCGGCCTGCGCGACAGTCTGGAGGCGGAACTCGCCGGCGCCGCCCCGGTGGTGCCGATCTGGTCGGGCGAGGCCGACCTGCCGGCCGGCGCCGACGGGGCGCGCGCCGGGCGCGTCGAATGGGCGCTGACCTGGCTGGAGGACGGCGAGGCGGTCCTGCACAGTTATTGCAACACCGTGCCGACGCCGCTCGGCGGCACCCATGAGGCGGGGTTCCGCAGCGCGCTGCTCAAGGGCGTGCGCGCCTGGGGCGAGCAGCGCGGCAACCGGCGCGCGGCGCCGGTGACGGCGGAGGATGTCACCGGCGCCCTGGCCGCCAAATTGTCGCTGTTCCTGCGCGAGCCGCAGTTCCAGGGCCAGACCAAGGAGAAGCTGACCAGCCCGGAGGCGGCGCGCCTGCTGGAGGCGACGTTGCGCGACCGCTTCGACCATTTCCTCGCCGCCGATCCGGCGCGCGCCGATACGCTGCTCGGCTTCGTCATCGAGCGCGCCGAGGAGCGCCTGCGCCGCCGCGATCTCAAGGACACGGCGCGCAAATCGGCGACGCGGCGGCTGCGCCTGCCCGGCAAGCTCACCGACTGCTCGGCCGAAGATGCCGGCAGCACCGAGATTTTTCTCGTCGAGGGCGACAGCGCTGGCGGCTCGGCCAAGCAGGCGCGCGACCGCAGGACGCAGGCGGTGCTGCCGCTGCGCGGCAAAATCCTCAACGTCGCCAGCGCCTCGACGGAGAAGCTGCGGCAGAATCAGGAGTTGAAGGATCTGGTCGAGGCGCTCGGCTGCGGCGTCGGCGAGCGTTTCGACCGCCGTCGGCTGCGCTATGGCCGCGTCATCATCATGACCGACGCCGATGTCGATGGCGCCCACATCGCCTCGCTGCTCATCACCTTTTTCTATCGCGAGCTGCCCGAGTTGATCACCCACGGCCATTTGTTTCTGGCCCAGCCGCCGCTCTATCGGCTGACGCAGGGCGGCAAGACGCTCTATGCAATGTCGGACGCCGACCGCGACCGCAAGCTGCGCCAGTTCAAGAGCGGGGCGAAAGTCGAGATCAGCCGCTTCAAGGGGCTGGGCGAGATGCCACCGGCATCGCTGAAGGAAACCACCATGGACCCGGCGCGGCGGACGCTGCTGAAGGTGCTGACGCTGCCGCAGGACGCGGCGCGCACCAGCGACCTTGTCGAGAGCCTGATGGGACGGCGGCCGGAGCTGCGCTTTCAGTTCATCCAGGACCGCGCCAGAAACGTGGCCGAGCTGGATGTCTGATACCGCGACGACAGCGCGTTTGGCGGAATGCGCCGGGCATTCCGCCATCCTGCCAGAGCGCTGTCAGACCACTTTCTTGAGCGTCGGCGAGGCCTTGAAGCGCACCGTCTTGCCGGCCTTGACCTTGATCGCCTCGCCGGTGCGCGGGTTCAGCCCCTTGCGCGCCTTGGTCTTGCGCACGATGAAGGTGCCGAAGCTCGGCAGCGTAAAGCGGCCGTTCTTCTTCAATTCGCGTACGATCGCGGCGATTACTTCGGTCGCGGTACGGTTGGCGGCGGTGCCCGTCAACTCGGCGGTTTCCTGGATCACCTGGGCGATGAAGGCTTTGGACATGCGCGACCTTTCCCTTGCCTGACGCTGCCGCGACGGACGCGACTCGCGCTCACCGCCAGCGTAACTGAAAGAGTGCGCCTCCTATCAGCGATCTTGGCGGCGTGCAAAAGCTTTCTTGCGGGTGGCTGCACCTCCGCCTGATCAGGGAACCCTGGCATGGAAAATCTACCCGCCACCGAACGCATCGACCCGCGCTATTGCGACCTCGACGCCTGGGATTCGGCCACCGCGCTGGCGGCGCTGTGGGAGGCGCAGGCCGCCGCCGTTGCCGCTGTGCGCCCGGCCCTGCCGGCGGTCGCCGCCGCCGTCGCCGCGGCGCTGCCGGGCATCACCGCCGGCGGGCGGCTGATCTATCTCGGCGCCGGCACCTCCGGCCGGCTCGCGGTGCAGGATGGCGCCGAGCTGACCCCAACCTTCGACTGGCCGCGCGAGCGGATCGTGCTGCTGATCGCCGGCGGTCCCACGGCGCTGCTCGAAGCGGTCGAGGGCGCCGAGGACGATGCCGAGGCGGCCGGCGCCGCCATCGCCGCGCATCGCGTCGGCGCCGGCGATGTGGTGCTCGGTCTTGCCGCCAGTGGCCGCACCCCGTTCACCTGCGCCGGCATCGCCGCCGCCGCCGCCGCCGGGGCCGTCACCATCGGCGTTGCCAACAACCCGGGCGCGCCGCTGCTGCGCCGCGCCGCGTATCCGATCCTGATCGACACCGGCGCCGAACCGGTCGCCGGCTCGACCCGGCTGAAGGCCGGCACGGCGCAAAAGATCGTCCTCAACCTGTTCTCGACCTTGCTGATGCTGCGGCTCGGCCGGGTGCATCGCGGGCTGATGGTCGATGTGCGCGCCGGCAATGCCAAGCTGCGCGACCGCGCGCTGGCCATGCTGCGCCAGCTCAGCGGCGCCGAGGTGCTGCCGGCCGAGGCCGCCCTGCGCAACGCCGGCGGCAACGTCAAGCTGGCGGTGCTGCTGCTGCGCGGCCTGACGCCGCAGGCGGCGCGCGACCTGCTCGGCCGCCATCACGACAGCCTGCGCGCGGCGCTCGCCGCAATCGGATGAAACCTGTTTCGCGGCGCCGCGGCGACCGTGCGTGCCGGCCAACGGCAAATCCCCTCCCGCCGCGACGGGAGGGGGTGATCGTCTTGCCGCAACCGCTGTTTAGCCGAGACGCTCGCCGTGCAGGACCACGTCGAGACCCTCCATCTCCTGTTCCTCGCTGACGCGCAGGCCGACCACGACATCGACGACCTTGAACAGGATGAAGCTGATCCCGCCGCTCCAGATCAGCGTCGCCAGCACGGCGATGACCTGCGCCTCGAACTGCGGCAGGCCGCCGACATTGCCGCCGGTCCACTCATGCGTCTTCGGGTCGAGCGTGCCGGTGAACGGCTGGAAGGCGAACACGCCGGTCAGCAGCGCGCCGACGATGCCGCCGATGCCATGCACGCCGAACGTGTCCAGGCTGTCGTCATAGCCGAGCATGTGCTTGAGGCTGGTCGAGGCCCAGAAGCAGATCACCCCGGCGGCGATGCCGATGATCAGCGCCGGGCCGGGCAGCACGAAGCCCGAGGCCGGGGTGATCGCCACCAGTCCGGCGACGGCGCCCGAGGCGGCACCGAGCACGCTCGGCTTACCCTTGCTGCCCCATTCGGCGAACATCCAGGCCAGCGCCGCCGCGGCGGTGGCGATCTGCGTCACCGTCATCGCCATGCCGGCGCGACCATTGGCGCCGACGGCCGAGCCGGCATTGAAGCCGAACCAGCCCACCCACAGCAGCGAGGCGCCGATGATGGCATAGGACACGTCGAACGGCGCCATGTTGTCATGGCCGTAGCCGACGCGCTTGCCGAGCACGAGGCAGGCGACCAGCCCGGCGACGCCGGCATTGATGTGAACCACCGTGCCGCCGGCGAAGTCCGCGGCACCCGGCAGGCCGAACACGCCGGCGCCGAGCCAGCCGGTGGCGCTCCACACCCAATGGGCGATCGGCGAATAGACGAACAGCGACCACAGCACCATGAACAGACACATCGCCGAGAACTTCATGCGGTCGGCAAAGGCGCCGGCGATCAGCGCCGGGGTGATGATGGCGAACGTCATCTGGAACATCATATAGACGCTCTCGGGGATGGTGGTCTGGGTCGCCGCATCGACGCCCGCCCCGAGCTTGAACGCCTGATCCCAGTTGGCCCCGAAGCCGGCCAGGAAAAAGCGCGACATGTCGCCGATATACGGATTGCCATTGGTGAAGGCGAGGCTGTAGCCGGCCACCATCCAGGTGATCGTTACCAGACAGCAGATGGCGAAGGACTGCATAATGGTCGCCAGAATGTTCTTTTTGCGCACCATGCCGGCATAGAACAGGGCCAGGCCGGGTATCGTCATCATCAGCACCAGCGCGGTGCTGGTCAGCATCCAGGCGGTGTCGCCGCTGTCGATCTTGACTGCGGCCGCCGCCGCCGCCGGTGCGGCCGCCGCCGGCGCATCGTCGGCCAGCGCCGGCACCGCCATCAGCAGCGGCAGCATCATCGACAGAAGCGCCAGCGTGGCGCGTTCAGTGAGCCTCTTCATCCCCGGTTCTTCCCTCGGTTTCAGTAATGGTCGGCGGGTGTTAAAGTGCCTGGACGTCGGTTTCGCCGGTGCGGATGCGCACCGCCCGGTCCAGGTCGAGCACAAAGATCTTGCCGTCGCCGATCTTGCCGGTGTGGGCCGATTTCATGATCGCCTCGACAACCTGCTCGGCCAGATCGGACGCAACCGCGACTTCGATCTTCACTTTGGGGAGGAAGTTCACATGGTACTCCGCCCCGCGGTAGATTTCGGTCTGGCCCTTCTGGCGGCCGAAACCCTTCACCTCGCTGACGGTGAGACCCTGGACACCAAGCGGCGTCAGCGCCTCGCGCACGTCGTCGAGCTTGAAGGGCTTGATGATGGCCATGATGAGTTTCATGTCGCAGCCCTCGCTCCCCAATCGCTTCGCCGAATCAGCAATTCAAGAACCGTGCCGCGCACATGTCATGGCGGTAATGCGGCGGCGGCGGCGGCGTTGCCCAAAGCGCAGGCAGGCGGGTTGCAATTGCGCTCATCGACGCTTCCTGGTGTGTTGCTTGCAGCTTAGGCAGAGGCTCATGGACGATCGGATCGAGGTTGATGTCTGCGTGGTCGGCGCCGGGCCGGTCGGCGGCGTGCTGGCCTGCCGGATGGCCGCCGCCGGGGTGCGGGTGGCGATCCTTGACCGGGCGGCGCTGCCGCCGATGGAGCACCCGGATTTCGACGGCCGCGCCTATGCCATCGCCGGCGGCTCGCGGGCGCTGTTGGAGCAGGCCGGGCTGTGGCAGCGGCTGCCCTATGCGCCCGGCCCGATCCGCGACATCCGCGTCACCGACGGCCGGGTGGGCCGCGCCGCCGGGCCGCTGTTTCTGCATTTCGGCGCCGCCGAAGCCGGCGCCGAGGCGTTCGGCTGGATGATCGAGGCGCGCAGCCTGCGCATGGCGCTCAACACGGCGCTCCACGGGCAGAATCTGCTGTCGGTGTTCGCGCCGGCGGCGGCAACGGTGACACGCGCCGCCGATGGCGCCGTGGTGCGCATCACCGGCGGGCCGCAGATCGCCGCCCGCCTCGTCGTCGCCGCCGAAGGGCGCAACAGCCGGCTGCGTCAGGAGGCCGGCATCCGCGTCACCCGCTTCCCCTATCGGCAGACCGGCCTGGTCTGCGCCATCGCCCATGACCGCCCGCATCACGGCGTGGCGCTCGAACATTTCCTGCCGGCGGGTCCGTTCGCCCAACTGCCGATGGCCGCGACCGAGGCGGCGGCGAACACCTCGGCCATCGTCTGGACCGAGCGGCCGGAGGTGGCGGCACAGTTGATGGCGCTGCCGGATGACGCCTATGCGCGCCAACTGGCCCGCCGGCTCGGCGACCATCTGGGCGCCATCCGGCTGATCGGGCGGCGCTGGAGCTATCCGCTCGGGGCGCTGCACGCGCATCACTATACCGCCGAGCGGCTGGCGCTGGTCGGCGATGCGGCGCACGGCATCCACCCGATCGCCGGCCAGGGCCTCAATCTCGGCCTGCGCGACGCGGCGCTGCTGGCGACGCTGGCGGCCGCGGCGGTGGCCGCCGGCGAGGACCCCGGCGCGCCGGCGCTGCTCGCCCGCTATCAGGCGGCGCGGCGGCCGGACAGCCTGATGATGCTGGCGGCGACCGACGCGCTCGACCGGCTGTTCAGCACCGACAGCCGGCTGATCCGCGCCGCGCGCGATCTCGGCATCGCCGCGGTCCACCGGCTGCCGCCGCTCAAGCGCCTGTTCATGCGTCAGGCGATGGGGCTGCGGGAGGCGTAGGCGCCGCGTCCGGCCGCGTCTCCGGCATCGTCGCGGCGGCGATCAGCACCGCGACCGCCCCGGCCAGGGTCAGCGCCAGGAAGGCGACGCTGCTGCCGAAACGCCCGGCCAGACCGCCGGCCATCGCCGTGCTCAGCGTCGCCCCGACGCCGACGGCAAGGCCGATCGTGCCCATGCACAGGTTGAACCGGCCGGTCCCGCGCGTCAGGTCGGCGGCGACCAGTGGCACCAGCACGCCGGCCACCGCGCCGCCAACGCCATCGAGCACCTGGCTGGCGACGATCAGCCCCGGACTGGCCAGCGTCGCGAGCAGCAGCCCGCGCACCGGCAGCGCCACGAAGCCGAGCAGCAGCACGATGCGCCGGCCGCGCCGCTCCGCCATCCGCCCGACCCAGGGCGACAGCAGCGCCACCACCGCCTGCGGCACCACGAGGCAGGCGGCGATGACGAGGTTGGCCCGGTCCCCGGCCTGCCGCGTCACCTCCGCCGCGGCGATCGGCAGCATCGCCGCGTTGGCCAGTTGGAAAAACAGGATGCACAGCGCGAAGCCGAGCAACCGCCGGTCGAGCAGAACACCCCACCCGGCAAAGCCGCGCGCGCCGTCCGGCGGCCGCAGCGTGGCGGCGGCCAGCGCCGGATCGGGCGACGGGTCGCGCGGCGGCATCGCCCGCACCGCCAGCAGCGCCGGCACGGTCAGCGCGGCGGCCAGCCAGAACACCGCCTGGCTCGACACATAGCTCCCCACCACCCCCATCAGCGCCGCCCCGGCGGCGTTGCCGATGGCGGCGAAGCGGGCGTTGCGGCCGAGCCGCTCGGCAAAGGCGCCGCGGCCGACGCGGTTCAGCGTGATCGCGGCGATGGCGGGCATCAGCACACAACTGGCGAAGCCATGCACCCCCTGCGCCAGCATCACCGGCCCCTGCTCCGGCCACAGCGCCAGCAGCGCCGCGCTGGCCGCCACCGCCAGCAGCCCGATCGTGGCGGCCAGCCCCTTGCGTGGCATGGCATCGACCAGCGCGCCGGCCGGCACCTGGGCCAGCATCGTCACCGCCGAGCCGACCGACAGCGCCACGCCGATCTCGCCCTGCGTCCATTTATGCGTCGTCAGATAGACGGCGATGAACGGCCCGAACCCGGTCTGCAGATTGGCGACGAAGAAATTGAGCCAGTCGAGCGCCCGCAGCCCGGTCTCCGGCGGCCCGGTCTCCGGCGGCCCCGCTGCGCGCGCCCGGCGCATCGGCTCACTGGCCGGATGCGGCGGCCGGACCCGGTTCCGATGGCACTGGCGGCGGCTCGACGCCCACCGCCTCGACCGGCTTGGCCGGGTCATAGGCCGGCGCCGATTCGATGCGGTCGGAGGCGAGGGCAAGCGTCGCCAGCGGGACCTTGCCAAGACTGAAGCGCAGCGCCGCCCAATCGACCGCGACCTTGCGGTTGCCCATGCCGAGGAAGCCGCCGACATCGATCACCACCGCCCGCGGCTTGCCGGCGCCGTCGATCAGCACATCGACGATCCGCCCGACTTCCTTGCCGTCGCTGCCGCGCGTCGCCAGCCCGAGCAGGCTGACCACCTGGTCTTCGGCCACCTGCTCCAGCACCGCCGGCGCCGCCGCCGCCGGCGCCGGCGCAGTCTGGGCCACCGCGCCGCCGCCGCACATCACCGCCGCCACTACCAGTACCGCCGCCAACCGCCCGACCGCCACTGTCCGCCCCCGCTTGCACCGCCGAGCCATGACGCGGCCGGATCGGGTCGGTTGCAGCGGCATCAGCCCGGCCGCCGTGGCCGCGCCAGATCGGCGGCGGTGGCGCCGAGCGCGCCGATCAGCATCAGCACCGCCATCGGCCGCGCCGTCCCGTCGGCAGCCAGCCCGACCAGCAGGCCGCTGCCGGCGCCGAGCATGTATTGCAGCGTTCCCATCAGCGCCGAGGCGCTGCCGGCATGCGCGGCGTGACGCGACAGCGCGCCGACGGTGGCGTTCGGGTTGGTGAAACCCATGCTGGCGGTGCCGAGGGCGATCAGCACGGCATAGATCCACCACGCCCCCAGCCCGGCCACCGCCAGCCCGGTCAGCCCCAGCCCGGCCAGCAGCGACACCGCCACCCCGGCATGCAGCAGGCGCGAAAAGCCGAAACGCGGCAGCAGCCGCGGATTAACCTGCGTCGCGGCGATGAAGCACACCGCGCAACTGCCGAACACGATGCCGTATTGCGACGGGGTCAGGCGGAAATGGGCGATGAACACATCGGGCGAGCCGCCGAGATAGGCGAAGGTGGTGAAACTGGCGAACCCCAGGATCAGCGCATGGGTGATGAAGCTGCGCTCACGCCCGATCGCCCGGTAGCGCCCGATCAGCGCCGCCGGGCCGAGCTTGACCCGCCCGCGCTCGGGCAGCGTCTCCGGCAGCAGCTTCCACACCACCGCGCAGCCGAGCGCGCCATAGGCCGCGGCGATCCAGAAGATGGTATGCCAGTCGGCGACCTTGAGCACGAAGCCGCCGAGCGTCGGGGCCAGGATCGGGGCGACGCCCATCACCAGCATCAGCCGGCTCATCAGCCGCGCCGCCATGTGCCCGTCGGCGACATCGCGCACCATGGCGCGCGGGATCACCATGCTGGCCGAGCCGCCGAACGCGGCGATGAAGCGCATCACCGCCAGCGTGGTGAGATCGGGCGACAGCGCGCAGCCGGCCGAGGCCAGCGTATAGAGCGCGGTGCCGAACAGCAGCGGCAGCCGCCGGCCGAGCCGGTCGGACAGCGTCCCCTGGGTGATCTGGCCGATCGCCAGCCCGGCGAACCAGGTTGCCAGGGTGATCTGCGCGGTGCCCGGCCGGCCGCCAAGCGCCGCCTCGATCGCCGGGAAGGCCGGCAAATACATGTCGGTCGAAACCGGCCCGACGGCGATCAGGAACCCGAGCAGGACCGGCAGCAAGGCAGATGGCGGCATCCCCCCGTTATGCCGGCGGCGGCGCCGCCGGCCTATCATTATTCGGGCATAGCGGCATCGCCACCGTTGCCGCTGCGCAGCGATGCTTGAAATCACCGGCAAGTGACCGTATCGGCACGCTCTGTCCTGCCCCGGAGCGTCCGCGTGACCACGACCGACGACGCCGCCGCATTGCTCGCCCGCGGCAACGACTGCCTGCAGTCCGGCGACACCGCCGCGGCGCTCGACCTGCTCGGCCGCGCCGCCGCCGCCGACCCCGGCTCGGCGCCGGCGCAGGCGGCGCTGGCGGTGGCGCTGCAGGCGGCCGGCCGGCCGGCCGAGGCGCGCGACGCCTTCGCCGCCGCGCTCGCCCGCGACCCGACGCTGGCCGAGGCGCAGTACGGCCTCGCCGTCACCCTGCAGGCGACCGGCGCGACCGAGGCCGCAGTGGATCGCTTCGACGCGCTGCTGGCCGCCCGCCCCGACCTCGCCGAAGCCCATTATGGCCGCGCCGTCGCCCTGCGCAGCCTGCACCGGCATGCCGAGGCCGAAGCCGGCTTCGCCGCGGCGCTGGCGCTCGACGACAGTTTCGCCGAGGCCGCGGTCGGCCGGGCCTTGGCGCTGATCGCGCTCGGCCGCGCCGACGCCGCCATCACCGCCGGCGAACAGGCGCTGCTGATCGACCCCGACTATACCGACGCCCGCGCCACCCTGGCCGCGGCGCTGCAGGCGGCGCACCGCCTGGGCGAGGCGGCGACGCAATGGCAGGAAGTGCTGCTGGCACAGCCCGAGAATGTTCCGGCGATGGTGGCGCTCGGCAACACGTTGCTGCAGATCGGTCTGGCGGATCAGGCGGCGGCATCGTTTCGCGCCGCCCTGCAGCGCGCCCCCGACCTGGCGGAGGCGCTGCACGGTCTGGGCAACGCGCTGCTGGAACTCGGCGAGGCGGCGGCCGGCATCGCCGCACTCGAACGCGCCATCGCGGTGGCGCCGCGCCGGCTGGCCAGCGCGCTCGCCCTGGTCAACGCCCGGCGCATGACCCGCGACGAGCCGATCGCGCAGATGCTGCTGCAGCGCGCCGCCGAGGGCGCTCCGCTCGGCACCGAAGAGCGCGCCGTGCTCTGCTTCGCCCTGGCCAAGCTGCATGACGACATCGGCGAACCGGCGCGCGGTTTCGACTATTTGCTGGAGGCCAACGCGCTGCACCGCAGTCGCATCGCCTATCATGAACGCGCCACGCTGACCGGCATCGCCGCCCATGCCGAGGCGTTCACCGCCGCGCTGATGCAGCGCCTCGGCGGTCTCGGCGATCCCGATGCGCGGCCGGCGTTCATCGTCGGCATGCCGCGCTCCGGCTCGACCCTGATCGAACAGATGCTCGCCAGCCACCCCGCCGTGTTCGGCGCCGGCGAGCGCGGCGACTTCGTCAGCGCGCTGCATGCGATGGCGACGATCGAGGAGGACGCCCCCGCGATCGACCGCTTCGTCGCCGGCCTGGACGCCGAGCGGCTGCGCGATCTCGGGCGGTCCTATCTGCACCGGCTGCGCAGCGCCCTGCCGCCCGGCGCCGCGCCGCAGCGCATCACCGACAAGCTGCTGGCCAATTTCCAGTTCGTCGGCATGATCCATCTGGCGCTGCCGAACGCGCGCATCATCCACACGCGGCGCGATCCGGTCGATACCTGCCTGTCCAATTTCGCCAAGCTCTATGGTTCGTCGCTGGCGTTCCCCTACGATCTGGGCGAACTCGGCCGCTACTGGCGGGCCTATGACACGCTGATGGCGCATTGGCGCCAGGTGTTGCCACCGGGGGTCATGCTGGAAATCGACTATGAGGCCAGCGTCGCCGATTTTCCGGCGCAGGCCCGCCGCGTGCTGGCCCATCTCGGCCTGGACTGGGACGATGCGGTGCTTGCCTTCCATACCACGGTGCGGCCGGTGCGCACCGCGAGTCAGACGCAGGTGCGCCAGCCGATCTATCGCGGATCGGTCGGGCGCTGGCGGCCGGAGGCGGCGAAACTGCGCCCGCTGCTCGACGCGCTGGAGCTGGAGGCGTGAGCGATCCGCCGCGGCTGCCGCGCGACCCCACCGACCTTGCCCGCGTCGCCGTCGCCGCCCATCAGGCCGATGATTTCGCCACCGCCGAGCGCGGCTACCGGGCGCTGCTCGCCGACTCGCCGGCCAGTTTCTTTGCTCTGCACCAGCTCGGCGTGCTGTGCGCGCAGACCGGACGGGCGGCGGAGGCGGTGGCGTTGCTGCGGCGTGCGGCGACGCTGCGGCCGAGCGAACCGGCGACGCTGATCCAGCTCGGCAAGGCGTATATGCTGGCCGGCGACACCGCGGCGGCGCTGGCGCAGTTTGGCCGCGCCCTCGCCCGCGACCCCGACCTCACCACGGCGCGCTTCGACCGCGCCGTCTGCCTGCAGGCACGCGGCGACAGCGCCGAGGCGGCGGCGGAGTATCGACGCATCATCGCCGCCGACCCGGACCATGCGCAGGCCCACAACAACCTCGGCAACCTTCTGCTCACCGCCGGTGACGACGTCGCCGCCGCGCCGCTGTTTCAAGCCGCCATCGCTCTCGATCCCGACTATGCTGAGGCGTACAACAATTTCGCCGGCTTCCACCTGCGCCGCGGCGACGTTGCTGCGGCTGAGGCAATGTTCGCGCATGCCATCGCGTTGCAGCCCGACTATGCCGACGCGATGGCCAATCTCGGCACGCTGCTGGCGATGACCGGGCGGGCCGATGCGGCGCTGCGCCAGTTCCGCGCCGCCGTCGCCGCCGCCCCGGCGGCGGTGATGCCGCGCTGGATGCTGGCCGACGCGCTGGCCCAGGGCGGCGATCTGGCGGCGGCGGCGGAGGTGCTGCGCGAGGCCTGGCGGCTCGACCCGGACAACGCCGAAACCGGCGCCCGGCTGGCGTCGATCCGCGCCGCGCTCGGCCACACCGCCGAGGCGGCGGTGGGGCCGGCATAGCCGCAGGCCGCTGCCGACAATGTGAACCCTTCACGCCGTATCGGTACGGCGATGTACCATGCCGGCGACGTAAGCTGCGGTCTGCGCCACAATTTATCCATAAGTAACGGATAATCTCTGTCGCGCTGTTAACTTTATGGAAGCACTTGCAGCCCCATGTCTGGTGCTAGCATCGGCCACAGTGAGACGGAGGACGCGAGCATGTGCAACAGCGGCGCCGCCCTGACCTTCGAGAGTCTGCTGTCCGACCCGCTGACCCGGCTGATGATGGACGCCGACGGGGTGACGGTCGATGATTTCGTCGCGGTGATGCAGGTGGCGCGCGACGCCATGGCAGCGCGCGAGCGCCTCGCCTTCATCCAGGCGGCGGCGGGCGGCTACGGCATCAGCGGCCACGCCTGAACGCCGCTGCGCGGCTTCGTTGCCGATTGGCAGCGGGCCTGACTTGCGCCGCGGCGGCCGGCCCGGATAAGCACACCGGGGCGGAAAGGGCCGTGCATGTCAGTCGATGTCTCGTTTTTCAGCGGTGCCGCCATGCGTCCGCATCTGCCGGCGCTGGCCGTGCTGCGCAGCCAGGTGTTTCGCGACTGGCCCTATCTCTACGACGGCGCGCCGGACACCGAGCGGGTCTATCTGTCGGAACTGGCGCAAAGCCCGCGCGCCGGCATGGCGGTGGCCTTCGCCGATGGGGTGGCGGTCGGCTGCTCGACCTGCCTGCCGCTGGCCGATGCCGGCGCGGCGGTGCTGGCGCCGTTCATCGCCCGCGGCCTCGACCCGGCGGCGTATTTCTATTTCGGCGAATCGGTGCTGCTCCCCGCCTGGCGCGGCCAGGGCATCGGCGTCGCCTTCTTCGCCGCGCGCGAGGCGCATGCACGGCTGGTGTCGGACGCCAGCTTCGCCTGTTTCTGCGCCGTCGAGCGCGCCGCCGACGATAAGCTGCGCCCGGCCGATGCGCTGCCGCTCGACGCCTTCTGGCGCAAGCGCGGCTATGCGCATGATCCCGGCCTTGCCTGCAGCATGGCGTGGAAACAAGTCGATACGGCGGACAAGGTGACCCACCGGCTGTCGTTCTGGCTCAAGCGGCTGCGCTGATGCGGGTCGCCGCGCTCGCCTGGCGGATCGGCCGCGACGCCGGCGTCGCCGCCTGGGCGGCGCGGCTGGAGCGTGAAGTGGCGGCGGCGCAGGCCGAGCTGCTGGTGATGCCGGAATATGCGCCGCTGCAGGCCGCCGCCGGCGACCGCCCGGACCTCGCCGGCGAGCTGCGCCGCGCCGTCGCCCAGGCGCCCGCGCTGCTGGCGGCGGCGCAGCAGGTGGCGCGGCGCCATGGCGTCTGGCTGCTGCCCGGCACCCTGCCGATGGCGCTCGACGGGCGCATCTTCAACCGCGCCCCGCTGATCGCGCCAGATGGCGGCGTGGCGTTCCAGGACAAGCATGTGATGACCCGCTTCGAGGCTGAGCAATGGGGCGTCGCCGCCGGGGCGCCGCCGTCGGTGTTCGCGACGCCGTGGGGCCGCATCGGCATCGCCATCTGTTTCGATGCGGAGTTTCCGCATCTGGTGCGCGCCCAGGTGGAGGCCGGCGCGTGGCTGATCCTGGTGCCGAGCTGCACCGACACGCTGGCCGGCTACCACCGCGTCCGCCTCGCCTGTGCCGCGCGGGCGATGGAAAATCAGTGCTTCGTCGTCATGGCGCCAACGGTGGGTGAGGCGCCGTGGTGCGGCACGCTCGACCACAACCGCGGCGCCGCCGGCGTGTTCGGCCCGCTCGATCACGGCTTCGCCGATGACGGGGTGTTGGCCGAGGGCGCGCTCGATGCCGCCGGCTGGGTGCGCGCCGAGCTCGACCCGGCCCGGCTCGATGCGGTGCGCGCCGCGGGCGCTGTGCGCAACCATCGCAGTTGGCCGCCGCCGCCGCCGCCCTGCCCGCTGCGCCGCCCCGAATGACGCTGGTTTATCTGTTGGCCGGCGAGCACAGCGGCGACGTGCTCGGGGCGCGGCTAATGCTGGCGCTGCGGGCGGCGCGGCCGGGACTGCGCTTTGCCGGCATCGGCGGCCCGCGCATGCAGGCGGAGGGGCTGGAGAGCCTGTTCCCGATGCAGGAACTGGCGGTGATGGGGCTGCTGGAGGTGCTGCCGCGGCTGCGCCGGCTGAGCCGGCGGATGAACGAGGCGGTTGCCGACATCCGGGCGCGGCGGCCCGACGTGCTGGTGACCATCGACAGCCCCGGCTTCGCCCTGCGGCTGCTGCGCCGGCTGCAGGGCAGCGGCCTGCGCCGCGTACACTACGTCGCGCCGCAGGTCTGGGCGTGGCGCGAAAGCCGGGTGCGCGCCTTCCCCGGACTGTGGGATGAACTGCTGTGCCTGCTGCCGTTCGAGGTCGGGTTTTTTGCCGGGCACGGCGTCGCGGCGCGCTTCGTCGGCCATCCGGTGCTGGAATCGGGCGCCGATCGCGGCGATGGCGGACGCTTCCGGGCGCGCCATGGTCTGGCCGCGGATGCCCGTGTGCTGGTGCTGATGCCGGGCAGCCGGCGCAGCGAGGCGGCGCGGCTGCTGCCGGTCTATGGCGCCACCGTCGCCCGCCTGCCGGGGGTGGTGCCGGTGGTGCCGGTGGCGGCGTCGGTGGCGCAGACGGTGCGGCGCGCCACCGCCGCCTGGCCGGTGACGCCGCTGATCATCACCGACATCGACGAAAAACACGACGCCTACGCCGCCGCCGCGGCGGCGCTGACCAAATCCGGCACCTCGACGCTGGAACTGGCGCTGGCCGGCGTGCCGATGGCGGTGACCTACCGGCTCAACCCGCTGACCGCGGCGATTGCCCGGCGGCTGATCCGGGTGCCGCATGTCGCCATGGTCAACCTCTTGGCCGGGCGGTCGGTGGTGCCGGAACTGCTGCAACAGGAGTGCCGGCCCGACCGGCTGGCGGCGACGCTGGCCACCCTGCTCGACGATCCCGCCGCGGCGGCGGCGCAGCGCGCCGCCTTCGGCGAAGTGATGGCGCGGCTCGCCCCGCCGGTCGGCACCCCCTCGGCTGCGGCGGCGGCCGAAGTGCTGGCGGTGCTGGATCAGGCGCGGCCGTAGCGATCTTGCAGCCGCTCGATGTCGTCCTCGCGCAGCTCGCGGCCGGTCTGCACCTCGATCAGCACCACGTCGTGATCGCCCGGATTGGCGACACGGTGGATGTCGCCCAGGCCGATGCCGATCGACTCGCCGGGCAACAGGTCGATGGTCTCGGTGTTGCGGGTCACCCGCGCGGTGCCGGCAACCACGGTCCATTGCTCGGCGCGGTGCTGATGGCGCTGCAGCGACAGCACGCCGCCCGGCGCCACCCGGATGCGCTTGACCGCAAATCCCGGCCCGGCATCGAGCACCGCCCAATCCCCCCACGGGCGGCGGTCGCTCTGCCCGGCGGCATAGTCGTTGCGGAAGGCGGTCTCGCTCATGTCGGCCTCTTGGCTCATGCGGTCCCTGATCTGTCGATCCTATCGTGCCGCCATGCCGCCCGGTATCCCGCCGGCGCGTGCTTGACACGCGCCCGGCGCGGGCAAATGGATGCGGGCGACACAGCGGCGGAGATGACCATGAGCGAGCGCACCACGTCTGGTCCGGCCCGGCCCGGCAGCGGGCGCACGGCGCCGCGGCGATGAACGGCGCGGGGGTGCCGCGGCGGCTGCGGCTCGGCATGGTCGGCGGCGGGCGCGGCGCCTTCATCGGCGGCGTCCACCGCATCGCCGCGCGCATCGACGACCGCTACGAGCTGGTCGCCGGCGCGCTCAGTGCCGATTCGGCGCGGGCGCAGGCCTCGGCGGCCGATCTGCACATCGCGCCCGAACGCAGCTATGCCGATTTCACCGACATGGCGCGCCAGGAGGCGAGCCGCCCGGACGGCATCGACGTGGTGGCGATCGTCACCCCGAACCACCTGCACCACCGCCCGGCGCGCGCCTTCCTCGACGCCGGCATCCATGTCATCTGCGACAAGCCGCTGACCAGCACGCTCGACGACGCGCGCGACCTGGAACGCGCGGTGACCGAAAGCGGGCTGATCTTCGGCCTCACCCATAATTACACCGGCTATCCGCTGGTGCGGCAGGCGCGCGAGATGGTGGCGGCCGGCGAGATCGGCGTGCTGCGCGTGGTGCAGGTGGAATACCCGCAGGACTGGCTGGCGACCAAGCTGGAAGACAGCGGCCACAAGCAGGCGGCGTGGCGCACCGACCCCGCGCGCAGCGGCGCCGCCGGCTGCGTCGGCGACATCGGCACGCATGCCTTCAACCTCGCCGAATTCGTCAGCGGCCAGATGGTCGAGAGTCTGGCCGCCGATCTGTCGCGCTTCGTCGCCGGGCGGATATTGGACGACAATGCCGGGATGCTGCTGCGCTTCGCCGGCGGCGCGCGCGGCATGCTGTGGGCGAGCCAGGTGGCGCCCGGCCATGAGAACGGGCTGCGGCTGCGCCTCTATGGCAGCAGCGGCGGGCTGGAATGGCTGCAGGCCGAGCCGAACACGCTGCGCTTCACCCGGCTCGGCCAGCCATCGCTGACGCTGACCCGCGGCGGCCCGGCGGCAACCGCCACGGCGGGCTACGCGACGCGGATTCCGGCCGGCCACCCGGAAGGCTATCTGGAGGCGTTCGCCCAGCTCTACCGCGATCTGGCCGAGCAGATCACCGCACAGCGCAGCGGCCGGCCGCCGGATCCGGCCAGCCTGCTGGTGCCGGGAATCGCCGAGGGGATTCGCGGCATGCGCTTCATCGCCGCCGCGGTCGCCTCCGAGGGCGGCTGGCTGGCGCTGTGATCGGCCGCCGCCGGCTATTGCCAGTCGAGCACCACCTTGCCGCTGTTGCCTGACAGCATCGTCTCGAAGCCGTCGCGGAAATCGCCGGCGGCAAAGCGGTGGGTGATGATCGGCGTGATGTCGAGGCCGCTTTGCAGCATCGCCACCATCTTGTACCAGGTCTCGTACATCTGCCGGCCATAAATGCCGCGGATCTCCAGGCCTTTGAAAATGACATGGTTCCAGTCGATGGCGGTATCGGCGGGCGGAATGCCGAGCAGCGCCACCTTGCCGCCATGGTTCATCGCCGCCAGCAGGTCGCGCAGCGCGCCCGGCGCCCCGGACATTTCCAGACCGACATCGAACCCCTCGGTCATGCCGAGATCTTCCATCACCTCGCGCAGACTCTGCTGCGCCGCATGCACCGCCCGCGTCGCCCCCATGCGGCGGGCAAGCGCGAGGCGATACGCGTTGATGTCGGTGATCACCACATGCCGCGCACCGACATGGCGGGCGATGGCCGCGGCCATGATGCCGATCGGCCCGGCGCCGGTGATCAGCACATCCTCGCCGACCATGTCGAACGACAGCGCGGTGTGCGCGGCATTGCCGAACGGGTCGAACACCGCGGCGAGATCGTCGCTGATGTCGTCGGGGATTTTGAACGCATTGCCGGCGGGCAGCACGAGATATTCGGCGAAGGCGCCGGGCCGGTTGACGCCGACGCCGAGCGTGTTGCGACACAGATGCCGCCGCCCGGCGCGGCAGTTGCGGCAATGGCCGCAGGTGATATGGCCCTCGCCGGACACCCGGTCGCCGACCGCGAGGCCGCGCACCTCGCCCCCCAGTTCGGCGATGGTCCCGACATATTCGTGGCCGACCTGCATCGGCACCGGAATGGTGCGCTGCGCCCAGTCGTCCCATTTCCAGATATGGATGTCGGTGCCGCAGATGCCGGTCTTGCGGATCTTGATCAGCACGTCGTTGGGACCGACCGGCGGCACCGCCATCTCCGCCAGTACCAGTCCGGGCGCACGCTCGGCCTTGGCGAGAACCTTCATCAGCGGACTCCTGTTCAGATGACGCCGAGCGCCCGGCCGGCGCGGGCGAAGGCGGCGACGGCGCGGGCGATGTCCTCGGGCGTGTGCGCGGCACTCATCTGGGTGCGGATGCGCGCCCGGCCCTTCGGCACCACCGGATAGGAAAACCCGACGACATAGATCCCGTCTTCGAGCAGCATGTCGGCCATGCGGGTGGCCAGCGACGCCTCGCCCAGCATCACCGGAATGATCGGATGCGCGCCGGGGACGAGGCTGAACCCGAGTGCCGCCATCTCGCGGCGGAACAGCGCGCCGTTGTCGCGCACCCGCCGGCGCAGCGTCGCCCCCTCGCCGCTGGCCAGCAGATCGAGCGCGGTCAGCGTCGCCGCGGCGATGCTCGGCGCCAGACTGTTGGAAAACAGATAGGGGCGCGAACGCTGACGCAGCAATTCGACGATGCCGCGGCGTCCGGCGATATAGCCGCCCGAGGCGCCGCCCAGCGCCTTGCCGAAGGTCCCGGTGAGCAGATCGATGCGCCCTTCGACGCCGCACAGCTCGGGCGTGCCGCGCCCGGCGGCGCCGATGAAGCCGACGGCGTGGCTGTCATCGACCATCACCAGCGCGTCGTGCCGCTCGGCAAGGTCGCAGATGGCGGCGAGATTGGCGACGATGCCGTCCATCGAGAACACGCCATCGGTGGCGATCAGCCGGAACCGCGCCCCCGCCGCCTCGATCAGCCGGGCCTCCAACTCCGCCATGTCGTTGTTGGCGTAGCGCAGCCGGCGGGCGCGGCTGAGGCGGATGCCGTCGATGATGCTGGCGTGGTTGAGCGCGTCGCTGATGATGGCGTCCTGCTCGCCGAACAACGTCTCGAACAGGCCGCCATTGGCGTCGAAGCAACTGGAATAGAGGATCGTATCGTCGTGGCCGAGGAAGCTGGCGAGCGCCGCTTCCAGCCGCTTGTGGATGCTCTGGGTGCCGCAGATGAAGCGCACCGAGGCCATGCCGAACCCGTCCGCCGTCAGCGCCGCCCGCGCCGCCTCGATCAGCCGCCCGTCATCGGCCAGCCCGAGATAGTTGTTGGCGCAGAAATTGAGCACGATGCCCCCGTCGGCGAGGCGGATGGTCGCGCCTTGCGGGCTGCCGATGACGCGCTCGGTCCTGGTGAAGCCGTCAGCGCTGATCTGCTCCAGCAGGTCGGCGACATGCCGGGAAAACCGCTCATCCATGCCGCCGTTTCCGCCGCCCGTTTGTCTGTTGCGCAACGCTATAGCGCAGGCCCGGCCGGCAATGAAGGGCGACAGGCGGCGCCGTCGCCCCCCTCCCGTGCCGGGAAGGGGGACGAAAGTGCCGCGATCAGACCGAGTAGTACATCTCGAACTCGACCGGGTGCGGGGTGTGCTCGAACTTGTACACCTCGCTCCAGCGCAGTTCGATATAGCTCTCGATCTGGTCCATGCTGAACACGTCGCCGGCGAGCAGGAACTCATGGTCCGCCGCCAGCGCGCCGAGCGCTTCGCGCAGCGAGCCGCACACCGTCGGAATGCCCTTCAGCTCCTCCGGCGGCAGGTCGTAGAGGTCCTTGTCCATCGGGTCGCCGGGGTGGATCTTGTTCTTGATCCCGTCGAGACCGGCCATCAGCATGGCGCTGAACGCCAGATACGGGTTGGCCGCCGCATCCGGGAAGCGCACCTCGACGCGCTTGGCCTTCGGGTTGGTCGCATACGGGATGCGGCAGGAGGCCGAACGGTTGCGCGCCGAATAGGCCAGCAGCACCGGCGCCTCGAAGCCGGGGATCAGCCGCTTGTAACTGTTGGTGGTCGGGTTGGTGAAGGCATTCAGCGCCTTGGCGTGCTTGATGATGCCGCCGATATAGTAGAGCGCCGTCTCCGACAGATCGGCATAGCCGTTGCCGGCGAACAGCGGCTTGCCGCCCTTCCAGATCGACTGGTGGCAGTGCATGCCGGAGCCGTTGTCGCCATAGATCGGCTTGGGCATGAACGTCGCCGTCTTGCCATAGCTGTGGGCGACGTTGTGGATGCAATATTTATAGATCTGCAGATGGTCAGCCATTTTGACCATCGGGCCGAACTTCATGCCCAGCTCGTGCTGCGACTGAGCAACCTCGTGATGGTGCTTCTCGATCACCACGCCCATTTCGCCCATCGTCGAGAGCATCTCGGCCCGCAGGTCGCTTTCGCTATCGACCGGCGGCACCGGGAAATAGCCGCCCTTGACCGTCGGGCGATGACCCATGTTGCCTTCCGGGTAGTCCTTCACCGAGGCCTGCGGTCCCTCGACGCTGTCGAGTTGGTACATGCCGTAATTGCCGCCGGTGCCGAACTTCACGCTGTCGAAGATGAAGAACTCGGCCTCGGGTCCGAAGAACACGCCGTCGCCGACGCCCGACGACTTGACATACGCCTCGGCCTTCTTGGCGGTGCTGCGCGGATCGCGGTTGTACGGCTGGCCGGTCGAGGGCTCGACGATGTCGCAGATCAGCACCAGCGACGGCTTGGCGGCGAACGGGTCCATCACCGCCGTCTCGGCGTCCGGCATCAGGATCATGTCGCTCTCATTGATCGCCTTCCAGCCGGCGATCGACGAGCCGTCGAACATGAAGCCGTCGCGGAACACATCCTCATCGATGGTGGAGACGTGCTGTGCCGTGTGCTGCCACTTGCCGCGCGGGTCCGTGAACCGCAGGTCCACGTACTCGACGGAATGCTCCTTGATCATCTCCAGCACTTTGCCGGCCCCGTTATCCCCGCCGCCTGCGGCTTTCTTCGCCATCAATCCAGTTCCCTTGTCCGCGCGCCACCCGTTGCGGTGCGGCGCAATGCCCGGAGCCGCCCCACGCGGCCCCCGATGCCGGCCCGCCCATGCGGGCCGGGAAACCTCGCCGCCCACGCTGCCGCGGGCGGCCACCCGCCATCAGATCGCGTCTTCCCCGCGCTCGCCGGTGCGGATGCGCACCACCTCCTCGATCGGGCTGACGAAGATCTTGCCGTCGCCGATGCGCCCGGTGCGGGCGGCATTGACGATCGCCTCGATGGCACGCTCGACCACGTCGTCGTCGCATACCACCTCGATCTTCACCTTGGGCAGGAAATCCACCACATACTCGGCACCGCGATACAGCTCGGTATGGCCCTTCTGCCGGCCAAAGCCTTTCGCCTCGACCACGGTGATGCCTTGCAGCCCGACCTCGTGCAGCGCCTCCTTAACGTCATCCAGCTTGAACGGCTTGATCACCGCCTCGATCTTCTTCATCGCGCCCAACCTCCCTGCCAGGACCGCATCAGCCCGCCAAAGGGGGTGAGACGGCGGATGAGGGTTGCATGATGCGTGCCATCCGACAATGCGCACGCGCGCGTGACGCCTGCCGCTTTTCGCCGCAGCGTCCGCCGCCGCAGGCTTAGGCGCCGCTTGCCTGTTTTGACGGCAGGCTGGCGGGGCGCGATACTTGCCGGCGACGCCAAGGGGAGGACGGGTCCGCGGTGAAGCAACCGAACGCAGTGCTGTCGGCCATCGGCACCACGGTCTTTACCGTCATGTCGGCCCTGGCGCAGCGCCACGACGCGATCAATCTCGGCCAGGGATTCCCCGACACCGAAGGCCCGGCCGACCTGCTGGCGGCGGCATCGGCGGCGCTGATGGACGGGCGCAACCAATATCCGCCGCTGACCGGCGTGGCCGAGCTGCGCGATGCCGTCGCCGCCGCCAATGCGCGCTTCTACGGCCTCGCCATCGACCCGGCGCGCGAGGTCGTCGTCACCTCCGGCGCCACCGAGGCGCTGGCGGCGTCGCTGATGGCGCTGATCGATCCGGGCGACGAGGTGGTGCTGTTCGAGCCGCTCTATGACACCTATCTGCCGACGCTGCGCCTGCTCGGCGCGGTGCCGCGGCTGGTCCGCCTGACGCCGCCCGACTGGCGCCTGCCGCGCGACCAACTGGCGGCGGCGTTCGGCCCGCGCACCAAGGCGATCCTGCTCAACACGCCGATGAACCCGACCGGCAAGGTGTTCACCGCCGAGGAACTCGCCAGCATCGCCGCGCTGCTGCGCCAGCACGACGCCTATGCGGTGTGCGACGAGGTTTATGAGCATCTGGTGTTCGACGGGCGGGCGCATATCCCGCTGATGACGCTGCCGGGCATGCGCGAGCGCAGCCTGCGCATCGGCAGCGCCGGCAAGACCTTCGCGCTGACCGGCTGGAAGGTCGGCTACGTCACCGCGCCGGCGCCGCTCGCCGCGGTGGTGGCGAAGGCGCATCAGAACCTCACCTTCACCACCCCGCCCAATCTGCAGCGCGCGGTGGCCGTCGGGCTGGCCAAGGACGACGGCTATTTCGCCGGGCTGGCCCGCGACCTCGCCGCGCGGCGCGACCGTCTGGCGGCCGGGCTGCGCCGCGTCGGCTTCGGCGTTCTGGACACCCATGGCAGCTATTTCCTCACCGCCGATTTCGCCCCGCTCGGCATCGCCGGCGACGACGCGGCGTTCTGCCGGACGATGACCGAGGCGGCGCGCGTCACCGCCATCCCGCTGTCGGCCTTCTACGCCGGCGCGGCGCCCGACCACTATGTCCGCTTCGCCTTCTGCAAGCGCCCGGAGGTGCTCGACGCCGCGGTCGCGCGATTGGCGGCGTGGCTGGGGTGAGCCGCGCCAGGCGCGGGCGGCGCCGTGGTGCAACGATGTGCTGGATTGGGCGGCCGGCTGCGGGCATACTGTCGCCGCAACAACGCCCGACGGATGCCGCCGGTGAACCGGGAAACCTCGCTCTATCTCGACCTGCTGAGGTTCCTGGCGGCATTTACCGTGTTCATCGGCCATGTGTCGGGCAGCCGCTTCACCGGCGGGCTGTTCTGGCAGGTCAGTCCGTTCATGGCCGAGGCGGTGACGCTGTTCTTCGTGCTGTCCGGCTTCGTCATCGCCTGTGCCACCGACCGGGGTGAGACGACGGCGACCTCCTATGCCGTAGCGCGGGCGGCGCGCATCCTCTCGGTGGCGCTGCCGGCGCTGGTGATGACCTTCGCGCTGGATGCCCTCGGCCGGGCGGTCCGCCCCGATCTCTACTCGGCCGCCTGGGGCTATGTGCCGACCGGACAGGTCTGGCAGTTCCTCGCCGGCCTGCTGTTCGTCAACCAGATCTGGTTCATCGACCTGCCGCCCGGCTCCGACCTGCCGTACTGGTCGCTCGGCTTTGAGGTCTGGTATTATGTGCTGTTCGGCATCGCCCTGTTTGCCGCGCCGCGGTGGCGGGCGCTCGCCATGGCGGCGACGCTGGCGGCGGTCGGGCCGCGCATCGCCGCCATGTTCCCGCTCTGGCTGCTCGGCTGGGCGACATGGCGGCTGGCCCGGCGGTGGACGCCGGGGCGCGCTGTCGGGGCGCTGCTCAGCGGTGGTTCGCTGGCGCTGTGGCTCGCCTATGAACTCTGGGCGCCCGCGCATGGCCGGTTGCAAGGGCTGGTGCCGGCATGGCTCAACCGGCCGGAACTGGCGCAGGACTATCTGATCGGCACGCTGTTCGCGGCGCATCTGCTCGGCGTGCGCGCCATCTCGCCGCTGCTCGGGCGGCTGCTGGTGCCGGCGGCACGGCCGATCCGCTGGGCTGCCGGGGCCACCTTCACGCTCTATCTGTTCCATCTGCCGCTGGCCCAGTGCCTCGCCGCGCTGCTGCCGTGGCCGCCGGCCAGTTGGGCCGCGCGCAGCAGCATCCTGGGCGGCACGCTGGCGCTGGTGTTCCTGATCGCCTCGGTGACCGAACGGCGCAAAGACATCTGGCGACGCGGCCTGACTCTGCTGCTGCGTCCGGCAACCCTGCAGGAGCTCTGATGCGCCCTCACCTCCAGGCTGCCCGTATTGCCGGCGTCGCGCTTCTCGCCGGCGCGGCGTTGCCCGCCCATGCCGCCGTCATCACCGTCGGCGCCGGCCAGGACTATGCCACCCTGGGGCAGGCCGTCAGCGCCGCCAGCGCCAACGACACCATCGACATCACCGCCGGCACCTACACCAACCAGGTCGCCGACATCACCGTCCCGCTGACCCTGCAGGGCGTCGGCGGGCCGGTGATCTTCACCGCGACGCAGCAACTCTCCAACGACAAAGGCTTCCTGATCATCGACGCCAACACCACCGTCAGCGGCCTGACCTTCGAGCACGCGACCGCCGATTCGAGCAGCAACAACGGCGCCGGCATCCGCTATCAGCAGGGCAACCTGACCGTCATCAACAGCAGCTTTATTGCCAACCAGGACGGCATCCTGGCCACCCCGAACAACGCCGGCACCGGCAGCGTCACCATCAGCAACTCGCTGTTCCTGGACAACGGCATCGCCAGCGGCGCCGGCTCCGGCTACGCCCATGCGATCTATGCCAACGACGTTGCCAACCTGACCGTCACCAACAGCAATTTTCAGGGCACACTGGTCGGCCACGACATCAAAAGCCGCGCCGCCGACAGCATCATCACCGGCAACACGCTGGAAAACGGCGTCACCGGAACGTCGAGCTACGCCATCGACCTGCCCAATGGCGGCAACGCCACGATCACCGGCAACACCATCGACAAGGGGCCAAACACCGGCAACCCGACAATGATCGCCTATGGCGAGGAAGGCCTGATCTACGCCGCCAATACCATGCAGATCGACGCCAACAGCTTCGTCAACACCGATCCTGGGACGACGTTCGGCATCAACAACAGCATCACCGACCCGACCGCGACCAACCTCACCGCCGCCTGCAACGCCTTCGACAACGTCTCGAACCCGACCTCCGGCCCCGTCACCCTGATCGGCAACGTCACCGGTCCCAGCCTGCCGTCCTGCGCCGCCGCCTATCTGCCGGCCGTGGCCGAGCCGCCGGCCGCCGCCGCGCTGCTGCCGGCGGTGCTGGCGCTGTTCAGTCTGCGGCGGCGGCGCGCACCGCTGCGGCGCCGTAGTCCCGCTCCAGCCGCCGGATGGTAAAATGGCCGCGCGCCAGCCCCCGGTAGTGGCGCAGGAACGCGGTATTGACCAGCGCCCCGCCGGCCGCGCCGGCCACCGGCGCCGCCTGTGCCGCCAGCTTGTCGGCCAGCCCGACGCTCCAGCTCCGCGTCGCCTGCGCCAGCACCGCCGCCACCGGCGCGCCGCGCAGCAGCAGCCGCGCCCCCCAGTAACCGCCCTCGGCGCCGGCGCTGTCCAGCGCGAACACCTCCAGGCAGGCGCGCCGCGTCGCCTCGTCGCGCAGATCCTCGCCCTGTTCCAGCGCCACCGCGGCAATCTGGCGCATGATCAGCAGCGTCGTCAGCGCCGCGTCGGGTACCGCGCCGAGCAGCCCGACCGCGCCGCTCGCCGCGCCTGACAGCGCCGTCGCCACATGTGCAAGATGCGGCGACACCAGAAGCCGGCGCGCCGCGCCGCTGTCGGGCAGGCCGAGCACGGCGATGCCGAACGCCCGCTCCAGCGCCGCCCGCGCCATCGCCTCCAGCGCCGCGCCGGCGCCGCTGCGCCCGAGCAGCCCGCGCATCACCGGCACCGCGGCGAGCCGCGCCAGCGCCCGCGCGCCGCGCACCAGCATCCCGCCGCCGCGCAGCCGCGCCAGCGCCGCGCGCAATTCGGCCTGGGCCGAGGGCGGCAGCGTGGCGGCGCCGGGCAGCGGCACCAGGGCGCCTCCGGCGCTCATCCGAGGCAGCCGGCGACGAACTGGGCGAAGGCGCGGGCGCGATGGCTCTCCGCCTGTTTCCGCGCCGGGTCCATCTCGCCATAGGTGCGGTCGCCGCCGGCCGGCACGAACATCGGGTCGTAGCCAAAACCATGGCTGCCGCGCGGCGGCCATGCCAGCGTGCCCTCGACGCGGCCATAAAAACTGTCGGCATGGCCGTCCGGCCAGCCGAGCGACAGCACCGAGACGAACCATGCCCGGCGGTCGGCGGCATCGCCGACCTCGTACTGCACCCGCGTCATCGCCGCGGCGAAATCGCGCCCCGGCCCGGCCCAGCGCGCCGACACCACCCCCGGCGCGCCACCCAGCGCGGCGACGCAGAAGCCGGAATCGTCGGCCAGCGCCGGCATCCCCGACCGCTTGGCCGCCGCCAGCGCCTTGAGCCGCGCATTGCCGACGAAACTGTCCTCGGTCTCGTCCGGTTCGGGCAGCGCCAGCGTCGCCGCCGACACCGCCGCGATCCGCCACGGCGCGATCAGCGCCGCCATCTCGCGCAGCTTGCCCGGATTATGCGAGGCGATGACCAGCCGCGTGCCGTTGGCCAGCCGGCGCGGCATCAGCCGGCCGTGGCCGCTTGCACGGCGGAGCGCTGGGCGGCGAACAGCCGCGCCGTGCCGTCACGCGCCAGCGCCATCAGCGCGCCGAGCTGCGCCTCGTTGAACGGCGCCCGCTCGGCCGTCGCCTGCACCTCGACGATGCCGCCGGCATCGGTCAGCACGAAATTGGCATCGGCCTCGGCGGCGCTGTCCTCGGCATAGTCGAGATCGAGCACCGCATCGCCGGCAGCGATGCCGCAGGACACCGCCGCCACCTGTCCGATCAGCGGGCTCGACTTCAGCACGTTCATCCGCTGCAGATGCGCCACCGCCAGCGCCAGCGCCACCCAGGCGCCGGTGATCGCCGCACAGCGGGTGCCGCCATCGGCGTTCAGCACGTCGCAATCCAGCGTGATCGTCATCTCGCCGAGCACCGCGCGATCGACCACGGCGCGCAGGCTGCGGCCGATCAGCCGCTGGATTTCCTGCGTCCGGCCGGATTGCTTGCCACGCGCCGCCTCACGCTCGCCGCGGGTGTGCGTGGCGCGCGGCAGCATGCCGTATTCCGCGGTCACCCAGCCCTGGCCGGAATTGCGCAGGAAACCCGGCACCCGCCCCTCGACGCTGGCCGCGCACAGCACCTCGGTCCCGCCCATGCGGATCAGGCACGAGCCTTCGGCATGGCGGGCGAAGCCGGGCGTGAAGGAAAACTCGCGCAGCGCGTCGGCGGCGCGTCCAAAAGGGCGCATGGGGCGGGTGTCCAGTGTCGGATGGCGGCTTGGCTATGGCGTCGCGTCGCATCTTCCGCAAGACTGCGCTGCTGATGATGGACCATCCGCCGCCCCGCTACCCCCGCGCCGGCGCCGCGCCGCCGCTGCTCGATGCCCGCTCCGCCGCGGTGCTGCGCGAGATCGTCGAACAATATGTCGAGACCGGGGAGCCGGTCGGCAGCCGCACGCTGTCGCGCCGACTGCCGCTCAATCTGTCGCCGGCGACGATCCGCAACGTCATGGCCGATCTGACCGATGCCGGGCTGCTGTTCGCGCCGCACACCTCGGCCGGGCGGCTGCCGACCGAGCGCGGGTTGCGGCTGTTCGTCGATGGGCTGCTGCAGTTCGGCGAGGTCGCCGAGGAGGACCGCGAGGCGATCAGCAGCGCGCTCGCCGCCGCCGGACGCAGCCTGGAGGACACGCTGGCCGATGCCTCCAGCCTGCTGTCTGGCCTGTCCGCCGCCGCCGGCCTCGTGCTGGCGCCGAAAAGCGAAGGCGCGCTGCGGCATATCGAGTTCGTGCCGCTCGGCTCCGGCCGGGCGCTGGTGATCCTGGTCAATGCCGACGGGCAGGTCGAGAACCGGGTGTTGGAAATCCCCCCCGGCGTGCCGCCCTCGGCGCTGCAGCAGGCAGGCAATTATCTCAATGCTCGGCTGGTCGCCGGCCGGCCGATGGCCGAGCTGCGGCGCAGCGTCACCGAGGAGATGGCCGCCGACCGCTCGACGCTGGACGTGCTGTCGGCGCAGGTGGTGGAGGCCGGGCTGGCCACCTGGACCGGCGAGGGCCGCGGCGGCAGCCTGATCGTGCGCGGTCAGGCACGCCTGCTCGCCGACGTGACGCAGATCGAGAACCTCGCCGCCATCCAGCGCCTGTTCGAGCGGCTGGAGACGCAGGAGACGATGCTGCGGCTGCTGGAACTGGCCGACCGGTCGGACGGGGTGCGCATCTTCATCGGCGCCGAAAGCGGGCTGTTCGGCACCTCGGGGGTCTCGGCGGTGGTCGCCCCGGCGCGCAACGCGGCGGGGCGGATCGTCGGCGCCATCGGCGTGATCGGGCCGACGCGGATCAATTACGGCCGGATCATCCCGGTGGTCGATTACACCGCGCGGGTGATCGGGCGGCTGCTGGGGTGACGATTGGTCTTTTGCTCTCCCCAGCCGGCAACACCATCCTCATGCCGGGCTGATACGCCCCGACGCCGGCGCAACGGCGCGCCAATACATCACCAGATAAACCGCCTGCAGCCCGGCTGCCGCCACGAACGGCGCGGCGAACGCGCCGCTGCCGATCCAGTGCCCGGCCAGCAAGGGGCCAACGGCGCGCGGCAGCGCCAGCGAGGCGACGCTCAGTCCGCTCGCCAACCCCCATCGCCCGTGCCCGGCCAGCCCGACATTGACCGCCTCCATCGCCCCGGAGGAGCCTCGTTCCAGCGCGACCTTCGCCACCCACAGCGCGCTTGCCCACCAGAATCCGCCGGCCAACGGCAGCAGCAACAATAATAGCAGAGCTACGCATTGCAGCCGCACAAACAGGGCCGCCCCGCCGCCCCCCGCCGCCATCCGTCCGATTGCGGCAGCGCACAGCGCCGCGGCCAGGAAGCTCGCCATCACCACGGGGCCGATCTGCAACGGCCCGACGCCGAACTTGACGGCAAACCAATATGCCATCAGCGGGCCGGACAGGCCGACCGACAAGCCATTACACAGATTGCTCGCCGTCACCTTGAGCAGCCGCGCGCGAACCGCGGACGACAGCGCAGGGCGCGCCCGCGCCGCGGCGGCTGCGCCGCTGGATACCTCGGGCACCGCCAGCAGCAGCCGCACATTGACCAGCGCCAGCACCGCACCGAGCGCGAACAGCGGCTGGAATGCCGCTGCCCCCGCCAGCCACGCACCCCAAATCCCCGGTCCTGCCGCAATCGCCGCACCGACCGCCATGCCGGCAAATCCGAACGCGGTGTTGGCGCTGAACACCGCACTGCGCCGACGCTCCGGCACTAAACCGGCGAGCCAGGCCAGTTCCGCCGGCACGAAGCAGCCGGGCGCGCCATTCGCTCCGCGGCCGAAGCCGGCCACCATCGCACAGGTGGCGATCACCCAACTCGTTGTATTGAACAGCGTCGCCACAAAAGCCGCCGCCACCGCCAGTTCATACCCGACCAGCAGCCGCCGATAGCCGCGTGCATCGGAGAGCGGCCCGACCGCCAGACTGAGCGCCGCGCCGAGCACGAAGCTCGCGGCAAACAGCGCGCCGATCTGCGGCCCCGACCAGTCGAGCCGTTGCAGATAGAGCGCGAAGCCGACCACCAGCGCCCCCTGCCACACGCTGCGCACGAACCGCGCGGCGAGTAGGCCGCCCACCGCGCGGCCGTTGCCGTCGAGAGTAACGACGGCCAGCCGCCAGCGCGTCAGCAAGTGACGGTGAACCGCGGCGCCGCTTCATCGTCTTCTGGCGGATGCCAGACGCCCAGGGCTACGCCTTCGGCGCTGGTGGTCTGCGGTGCTGCGGCAAACCGCCAACTGGCGCCCGCCCCACGCCGGACGAAGCGCATCCCCCCCAACAACGAGAGACAGGCATCGCTTACCTCCGCTGGCGCGATCGCCTGCATGCATTGGTTGTCGCCGCCGCAGGGTGGCGTGCGGACGAAATGCACGCACGGGCTGCAGACCATCGGGCGATAGAAGATGACGGTCTTGGCCGGACCGCCCAGACGCCCGTAATGGTCGGGATGCACCGGGCCGAACAGGCCGACGGTCGGCGTGCCCAGCGCCGCACCAAAATGAAACGGCCCGCTGTCGTTGGTCAGCAGGCAATCGGCCCGGCGCAGCATCGCCAGCAAACCGCCGAGCGAGGTGCGGCCGGCGAGGTTGACGACCCGATCGCCGAATTCGTCCAGATTGCCCCGCAGACGTTCGACGTAGTCGAACTCCGCCTCCGTCCCGATCAGGACGACGCGTACGTCGCTGCGGTTGGCGAGGATGCGCGCCACCGAGGCGCGGAAATGATCGAGCGGCCAGCGCCGCACGGTCGCTTTGCCAGAGGTGTTGGGATTGACCACCAGCAACAGATGTTGCCCGTCCTGAACCAGCCCATTCAGCGCCACATCGGCTTCCTGCTGATCGGCTTCGGTGATGTGCAGCTGCGGCGCACTCTCGCTTGGTGCGTCCGCGAGCGGGCCGCAGCCGATGGCGCGCGCCATCTGCAAATAAAGTTCATGGACCGGGGCGAACATATTGCCCACGATCAGCGTGTCGAAGACACGCGGTCGCAGCCAGTCGCCCGAGCGCAGAAAGCCGACCCGCAGCGCTGCCCCCGACAGCGCCGACATCCAAGCCGCCGACCGGCGATGGGTATGCAACTGAAGATCGAAGAACACGGATTTGCCGGCCCGGCGCATCAGCAGCGCCAGCCGTGCCCACTGCAGCGCGCGCCGCGGGGTCATGACATGATCGAGGCTGACGATCTCATCGGCAATCCGGCATTTCGCCACCAGATCCCGGTTGGTGCTGTCGGTGACGAAGATAATCCGGGCGTTCGGAGCACTCGATCTGAGAAGCGCGAGAAATGGCATGCTGACCAGCACACTGCCCATTCCACCGCGCTTGAAAACAATAAAACATTCAGTTTTTTGTAGTCTATAAGTATTAACTTTTCTGTAACCATGAATTAAACGAAAGACATCTGCCACGAATGAACCCACGGCCACCCCCAACGCGCTGTAACCAGCCTGATTTATTAAAAACTTTGGCACACCACAGGTCGATTAAAGAAATTGTCCGACTGCTGGCAGCAACCGCCGATCGGGTGATCGGCGGGGCGCAGGGGGAACGCGAGCAAGCCGCTGGATTTACGATGCAAGCGTCTTCCGTCAAATTACCTTGACGGACAGCTTAACCGACCACTGGCGGGCTGCCGCGGCGCGTCAACGTTTTCCGAGGTTATGGACGCCGCAGTTGACGGCCGCCCGCAATGGGTGCGGCGCGCGATGGCTTGGAAGTCATTGTGGTATCTGAGGAATATTTTGCGCGCACGCGCCCTGATCTTAAATCCGTGCCGTTGGGACTCAAGTTTGGCGCGCGACGCGCCGTTTCATGCCGTGGTCACTCTGCAAGCCGGCGACCTGACGCCGTGAGCCTGCTGCCAAACGCCAGCTACGCCTTCCGCAACTGAAACAAGCCCTGTTCGCCGAACAGATTGGCCAGCCCGGAAAACCGCCGCCACGGCGCCCGCTGCCCGGCCTCGTCCACCGCCAGCCAGCGTTCGACCTCGTAGCCCTCCTCGGCGCACAGCGCGAAGAAATCGTGCATCGTGCAGGGATGGATGTTCGGCGTCTCGTACCACGGCCGGTCCCATACCGAGGCCATCGGCATCCGCCCCAGCCAGACCAATTGCCAGCGCGGCTTCCAATGGCCGAAATTGGGAAAGCTGACGACCGCGTACTCGCCGATGCGCAGCATTTGCCGCAACACCTCGCGCGGACGCTCCACCGCCTGCAACGTGCGCGACAGCGCCACGTAATCGAACGCGCCATCGGGGAATTGCGCCAAATCGCTGTCGGCATCGACATGCATCACCGGCAGCCCGTGCGACACCGCGCGCGCCACCTCCGCCATGTCGATCTCGATGCCGCGCGCATCGCACCCCTTGGTGCGGAACAGATGCTCGAGCAGCGCCCCGTCGCCGCAGCCGATATCCAGCACGCGCGAACCCGGCGCGATCATCTCGGCAATCAGCCGCAGATCGAGCCGCATGTACTTCGCCACATAGCGCACCGGCTCCACCGGCATGTTCATGCCGCCAACCCCGCATGCTCGGCACACCCGGCCAGAAACCCGGCCAGCGTGCGGTGAAAATCCGGCTCATCGAGGAGAAATGCGTCGTGCCCCGTGTCGGAGCCGATCTCGACGAAGCTGATATTCGCCGCCGTGCGATTGAGCGCGCGCGATGGCGCGGCTTTCCGCCGTCGGATACAGCCAGTCGCTGCTGAAGCTGATGGCGCAGAACCGCGTGCGCGTGCCGCGGAACGCCGCCGACAGTTCGCCGCCGAAATCCGCCGGGAGGTCGCGGTAATCGGTCGCCCGCGTGATCGTCAGATAGCTCGCCGCATCGAACCGGCGGACAAAACTGCTGCCCTGATGGCGCAGGTAGCTTTCCACCTCGAACACATCCTCGACCACGCCCATCGCCTCCGGCCCGCGCAGCCGGCGGACGAATTTGCGCGTCAGCGCCGCCTCCGACAGATAGGTGATGTGCACGACCATGCGCGCGACGGCCAGGCCCCGCGCCGGCACCAGCCCGTGCTGCCAATACCGTCGGCCCTGCCTGTCGGGATCGGCTAAGCCGCGCCCGCCGCCGCCGCCCGGTCAGCGCAGCCGGGCGCCGGTCGCCTTGGCCACCGCCGCCGCCACGCGGGCGCAGGCGGCCTCGATCTCGGCGTCGGTCAGCGTCCGCTCGCGCGGCTGGAACACCACCTCCACCCCGAGCGAGCGGTGGCCCGGCGCCACCTGGGCGCCGTCATAGGCGTCGAACAGCGACACCTCGGCGATCAGCGTGCGCTCGGCGCCGCGTGCCGCCTTCAGCACCGCCTCGGCCGGCACCGCGGCGGCGGCGATGAAGGCGAAGTCGCGGCGCACCGGCATGAACGCCGGCAGATCGGGCGCCGCCCGGCGGCGGCGCTTCGGCTCCTGGATGGCATCGAGATAGATCTCGAACGCCACCGCCGGGCCGGCGCCGCCGAGCTCGGCCAGCACCCGCGGATGCAGCGCGCCGAACCTCGCCAGCACCTGCTTCGGCCCCTGCCGCACCACCCCGGACTGGCCGGGATGGTAAAAGCCGGGCGCGTCGGCGCTGACGCTCAGCGCCTCCATCGGCACGCCGAGCGCCGCCAGCACGGCGTAGGCATCGCCCTTGGCATCAAACGCGTCGGCCGGGCGCGCCGCGACCCCCCAATGGCGCGGCGCGGCTGCCCCCGCCCGCAGCCCGGCGGCGATCACCGGTTGCGCCTCGGGCGCGGTGCCGGCGAACCCCGGCCCGATTTCAAACAGCGCCACGTCCGGCCAGCCGCGCGCGGCGTTGCGCTGGGCGGCCAGCGCCAGGGTTGCCAGCGGCGTCGGGCGAAGCTGATCGAGATCGGCGGCGATCGGGTTGGCGAGGCGCAGCGCCGGATCGCTGCCGCCAAACAGCGCCGCCGCGCCGCTGGCCATGAAGCTGAAGGTAACGCATTCGGCCAGCCCGCGCGCGCCCAGCACCCGGCGGGCCAGCGCCGTGCGCGTCTGCCGCGGCGTCAGCGTCGGCGCCGGCACCGGGCCGGCGACGCGCATCGACACCGGCGGCACCACGTCGAGGCCGCGCAGGCGCAGCACCTCCTCGACCAGATCGGCTTCCGGTTCGATCAGCGCCCGCCCGGCCTGTGGCGCGGCGATGCCGGGCGCGGGATCAAGCGCGGTGTCGGCGGCGATGTCGTTGCGCCAGGACGGGACCTCGACCGTCACCCGCTCGGCGTCGCGCGCGGCGACGCTGAAGCCGAGGCGTTGCAGGGCGCCGACCGCCTCATCGGCCGGGACGTCGAGGCCGCCGAGGCCGGCGATGCGGGCGAAGCGCAGCGTCGCCCGGCGGCGCCACGCCGGCTCGGCGCCGGCGGCGACGAGCTCGCTCGCCGTGCCGCCGCAGAGCTCGACGATCATCCGCGTCGCCGCCTCGGTCGCCGCCGGCAGCAGCGCCGGGTCGATGCCGCGCTCGAACCGCGCCCGCGCGTCCGAGGCGATCTGATGCCGCCGGCCGCTGAGCGCGATGCGCACCGGGTCGAACAGCGCGCATTCGACGAAAACATTGGTGGTGTCGGCATCGCAGCCGGTGGCCGCGCCGCCGACGATGCCGGCGAGCGACTGCACCCCGGCGGCGTCGGCGATGACGCAATCCTCCGCCGTCACCGTCACGTCCTTGCCGTTGAGCGCCCGGAACGTCTCCCCGGCGCCAGGGCGCAGCGTCAGCACGCCGCCGGCGACCTTGTCGGCATCGAACACATGCAGCGGCCGGCCGAGATCGACGGTGAAGAAATTGGTGATGTCCACCAGCGCATTGATCGGCCGCAGCCCGATCGCGGTCAGCCGCTCGGCAAGCCAGCGCGGCGCCGGGCCGTTGCGGACGTTGCGGATCATCCGGCCGAGAATCCACGGGCACGCCGCGGGCATCTCGATCGACCAGCGCAGCGTGCTGGCGAACTGCGCCGGCAGCGGCGCCGGCGCCCAGGGTTTCAGCGTGCCGATGCCGGCGGCGGCGAGGTCGCGCGCCACGCCGCGCACCGACAGCGCATCGCCGCGATTGGGCGTCACCGCAATGTCGATCACCGGATCATCGAGTCCGGCCCACGCCGCATAGGCGGTGCCGACCGGCGCATCGGCCGGCAGGTCCATGATGCCGGCATGGTCGTCGCCAAGCCCCATCTCGCGCGCCGACAGCAGCATGCCGGCGCTTTTGACGCCGCGGATGTCGCCCACTTTCAGCGTCATGTCGGTGCCAGGAATGTAGCTGCCGGGCGCGGCAAACACCGAAATCATGCCGGCGCGCGCGTTCGGCGCGCCGCAGACGACGGAGACCGCGACGCCGTCGCCGGCATCGACGGTGCAGGCGCGCAGCCGGTCGGCATTGGGATGCGGCACCGCGCTCAGCACCCGGGCGATGCGGAACGGCGCCAGCGTGGCGCCGCGATCCTCGACACCCTCCAGCTCCAGCCCGATGCGGGTCAGCGTGTCGGTGATGACCGCCAGCGGCGCGTCGGTCTCCAGATGGTCGCGCAGCCAGGCGAGGGAGAACTTCATCGCCTCACACCCCCTCGTGCAGCATCGCCGGCGCCAGCGGAGAGCTGCCGTAATGGCGCAGCCAGCGGATGTCGCTGTCGTAGAACGGCCGCAGATCGGCCATGCCGTGCTTGAGCATGGTGACGCGCTCGACGCCCATGCCGAAGGCGAAGCCCTGCCACTCGGCCGGGTCGATGCCGCAATTGGCCAGCACCTTCGGATGCACCATGCCGCTGCCGAGAATCTCCAGCCAGTCGCCGCCGCCGCCGAGTTCGCCGGTGCGGCGGTTCCAGCCGATATCGACCTCCATGCTCGGCTCGGTGAACGGGAAGTAGCTGGCGCGGAAGCGCACCGGCAGGCTGGCGATGCCGAAGAAGCTGCGCAGGAAGTCGATCAGGCAACCTTTCAGATGGCCGAGCGTGATGTCGCGGCCGATCGCCAGACCTTCGAGCTGATGGAACATCGGCGAATGCGTCGCGTCGTGGTCGGCGCGGTAGGTGCGGCCCATGGTGACGATGCGCAGCGGCGGCGGCTGACGCAGCATGCTGCGCACCTGCACCGGCGAGGTGTGGGTGCGCAGCACCGGCGGCGCCGCGCCCGGCCCGGCCGGCGGCAGATAGAACGTGTCGTGGTCGGCGCGGGCGGGGTGGTGGGCGGGGATGTTGAGGGCGCCGAAATTGTGCCAGTCGCTTTCCACGTCCGGCCCCTCGGCGACGGCGAAGCCCATCGCGCCGAAGATCGCCGCCATCTCCTCCATCGTCCGACTGACCGGATGGATCAGCCCGGCCGGTGCGGGGCGCGGCGGCAGGGTCACGTCGATCCGCTCGGCGGCGAGGCGGGCTTCGAGCGCCGCTTCTTCCAGCGCCGCGCGGCGCGCCTCGATGGCGGCGGCGAGTTCGTCCTTGAGGCGGTTGAGCGCGGCGCCACGCTCGCGCCGCTGCTCGGCGGGGGTGCGGCCGAGGTCTTTCAGCAGTGCGGTCAGCGTGCCGCTTTTGCCGAGCACGCCGACGCGCACCGCGTCCCAGGCGCGCACGTCGGCAGCCTCGCGCAGCGCGGCTTCGGTTTCGGCGCGGAGGGTGAACAGATCGTCGGTCACGCCAGAGCCTTGCGTCTCCCCCTCCCCTTGCGGGAGGGGGTGGGGGGAGGGAATGCCGCAGGGGAGGTGGTCGGTGGCGTCACCCCTCCCCCGCCCCCTCCCGCGCGGGGAGGGGCGGAGTCAGACGTCAGGCCAGTGCGGCCTGCACCTTCTGCACGATCGCGGCGAAGCTGGCCGGGTCGTCATAGGCGATGGCGGCGAGCACCTTGCGGTCCATCTCGATGCCGGCGCGCTTGAGGCCGTCGATGAAACGCGAATAAGTCAGCCCATGGTCGCGCACCGCGGCGTTGATGCGCTGGATCCACAGGCCGCGGAACTCGCGCTTCTTCACCCGGCGGTCGCGGTAGGCGTATTGCAGCGACTTCTCCAGCCGCTCCTGCGCGATGCGGAAGCTGGTGGACGACCGGCCGACGAACCCCTTGGCCTGATCGAGAACTTTCTTGTGACGGGCGTGCGTGGTGACGCCGCGCTTGACGCGAGCCATGCTCTATCTCCTGCTCAACCGAGACCGTAGGGGGCCCATTGCTTGACGGTGATGCCGTCCGCATGGGTCAGGGTCTGGCTGCCGCGGTTGCTGCGCTTGGCAGTCTGGCTGCGCGCCATCAGATTGTGCCGCTTCTTGCCGGGACCGGCGAGCACCTTGCCGGTGGCGGTGATCTTGAAGCGCTTTTTGACCGATGACTTGGTCTTCATCTTGGGCATTTTGGTCTCCTTCTGGCAGGACCCCGCGCCAACCGCGCAGGCGTCGCGGCCGGGCATGCCCTACAGGCCCGGCGCGCAAACAGAGCGCGGCTTATAGCGACGCGGCCGGGCGGCGGCAAGCGACGGGGTGACGCGCCGCCGCAGCTTGCCATATCATCACCCTGTGCAGGCCCGGAGGAGAGCATGAGCAGCGTCAGCATTGCCGAAGCCAAGGCTCATCTCAGCGCCATCGTCGAGCGGGCCGCCGCCGGCGAAACGGTACGGATTACCCGCCGCGGCAAGACGGTGGCACAAATTACCGCGGCAGACAGCCAACGCAAGCCTGTTGACGCCGCAGCACTCCGGGCAATGGTCGTCGGGATGCCGGCGCAGGGTGACTCTGCCGGGGACTTCATGCGCCGCATGCGGGACGGGGAACGCTACTGATTCTCTATCTTGACACCTCAGTTCTCGTCTGCGCCCTGACGCGCGAAGCCGAGACCGACCGGATGATCGATTGGCTCGCCGCCCAGCCGCCTGAACGACTGGCCATCTCCGGCTGGGTGACGGCCGAGTTCTCCTCGGCGCTGTCGATCAAAGTTCGCGTGGGACATCTATCGGTGACCAACCGTGCGCAGGCGCTGGCCATGTTCACGCGCCTGCGCGCCGAAACGTTTTCGGAGTTTCCCGTCGCTGCGGCAGAGTTCCGGGTCGCGGCACGCTTCGCCGACCAGCACGCGCTCGGTCTGCGGTCCGGTGACGCGCGGCACCTCGCAATCTGTGCCGAACATGGCGCCACGCTGTGCACCCTGGACCACCGGCAGAGCGACGCCGGCCGCGCCCTCGGCGTGAGCACGGCGCGTCTGTGACCGCGCTCACCGGGCCGGGCGGCGTCTAGCCGAACACCTCGCGCCACGCCGCGCGCAACGCCGCGTCGGCCTCGGTCAGCGTCGCCGCGATGCCGAGCGCGGCCAGGCTGGTGACGCCGTGGTCGGCGATGCCGCACGGCACGATGCCGGCGAAATGGCCGAGGTCGGGCGCCACGTTCAGCGCCACGCCGTGCCAGCTCACCCAGCGGGTGACGCGCACGCCGATGGCGGCGATCTTCGCCTCGCTGCCGCTGGGCGCATCCGCCACCCAGATGCCGATGCGCCCCGGCCGCGTCTCGCCGCGCACGCCGAGCCGGGCGAGGGCGGCGATCAGCCAGGCTTCCAGCCCGCCGACATAGCTGCGCAGGTCGCGCGGGCGCACCCCGCCATGCCGGCGGGCGAGGTCGAGCATGACATAGGCGGTGCGCTGGCCCGGACCGTGATAGGTCCATTGCCCGCCGCGCCCGGCCTCATAGGTCGGAAAACGGCCGGGCGCGCGCAGGTCGTCGGCGCGGGCCGAGGTGCCGGCGGTGTAGAGCGGCGGATGCTCGACCAGCCAGACCAGCTCCCCCGCCGTGCCGGCGCGGATGCCGGCGGTGCGGGCCTGCATCGCGGCTATCGCCTCGGGATAGGGCGTCAGCCCCGGCGCGGTGCGCCATTCCGGCGCAGAATCGTCCAAAAACTCCGCCGCGGCATTGCCAGTCTGGAATGTCGATTGCATCATGGCTGCCTAGACCGGCGCGCGGGCGCGGACAACGGAGGGGCGGATGCAGACCACACGACGAGACCTCATGCGAACGGCGCTGCTGGCGCCGGTTGCCGCTGGCGCCATCGGCTCGGCGCGCGCTGCCGGGCCCTACAAGGTCGGCTTCATGTATGTCGGCCCGGTCGAGGAAGCCGGCTACACCTATCAGCACGACCACGCCCGCAAGCTGATGGAAGAAAAATTCGCCGGCAAGGTCAAGACCACCTATGTCGAGAACGTGCCCGAGGGCGCCGACGCCGAGCGGGTGATCCGTAAGCTGGCGCAGTCCAACGACATGGTGTTCACCACCTCGTTCGGCTACATGAACCCGACGGTGAAAGTCGCGGCGCAGTTCCCCAAGGTCAAGTTCGAGCACGCCACCGGCTATAAACGCGCGGCCAATCTCTCGACCTATTCGGCGCGTTTCTATGAGGGCCGGTTCCTGGCCGGGGTCATTGCCGGGCGGATGACCAAATCCAACGTCATCGGCTTCGTCGGCGCCTTCCCGATCCCCGAAGTGGTGCAGAACATCAACGCCTATGCGCTGGGCGCGCGCATGGTCAACCCGAAGGTGACGGTCAAGGTGGTGTGGGTCAGCACTTGGTACGATCCGGGCAAGGAACGCGCCGCCGCCGACACGCTGATGAGCCAGGGCGCCGACGTGCTGGTCACCCACACCGATAGCGCCGCGGTGCAGGAAGCCGGCGAGCAGCGCGGCATCTGGACCATCGGCTTCAATTCCGACATGAGCAAATACGGGCCGAAGACCTGCCTGACCTCGGTGGTCAGCGACTGGTCCGGCTATTATATCCAGGAAGTCCAGGACGCCATGGACGGCACCTGGAAAAGCCATGACACCTGGGGCGGGCTGAAAAGCGGCATGGTGGTGCTGGCGCCGTTCAACGCCGCGCTGCCCAAGCCGGTCGCCGATGAGGTGATGGCGCGCCGGCAGGACATCATCGACGGCAAGCTGGCGCCGTTCCAGGGGCCGCTGAAGGATCAGGCGGGCGCGGAGAAAGTGCCGGCCGGCGGCGCCCTGTCGGACCAGCAGATTCTCGGCATGAACTGGCTGGTGCAGGGGGTCGAGGGCAAGATCTGAGCCTGCCTTAAGGCCACGCACAGCCTAGTGGTCCGATGCCAACGGGCACTTCAGCCCGTTGGCTGAATCGGCCCACAAAATCAAGCTGGTGCTCTGACACATGCGGTGCCTTCTGATTGAGTCAGAGCACTCGCCGGGCGGACGACGGCAGCGATGCTGGCGTCCGCCGCGGCGGCCGCGCCCTTCCCCCACCGCCGCTGCTCTGCTAGACGCCCCGCCGCCGGCACCCCTGGAGGCCGGCTTTTCGCATTGAGGAGCGAGCTATGGCCAACACCACCATTGCGGCCGAGGCGCGCGCGCGTGCAGGTAAGGGGGCAGCACGGGCGACTCGGCGGGCAGGCAAGGTTCCTGCCGTCATCTACGGCGCCAAACAGGCGCCAACCCTGATCGCCCTCGACCCCCGCGTCGTGGTGCGGGAAATCCACCTTGCCGGCTGGCGCTCACGCCTGTTCGACATCACCGTCGATGGCACATCGACCCGCGCGCTGATCCGTGAGGTGCAGTTCCACCCGGTCACCGACACGCCCGAGCATGTCGATTTCCAGCGCCTTGCCCCCGGCGAGAAAATCCGCATCGCGGTTGCGGTGCATTTCGCCAACGAAGGCATCTCGCCCGGCCTCAAGCGCGGCGGCGTGCTCAACGTGGTGCGCCACACCGTCGATTGCCTGGCCGACCCCGATCAGGTGCCGTCGCAGTTCGAGGCTGATCTCGGCACGCTCGACATCAGCGACAACGTGCGCTGGTCCGACCTCAAGGGCACCGAGGGCATCCGCCCGGTGATCACCGACCGCGACTTCGTCATCGCCACGGTGGCGCCGCCGACCAAGGCCGCCGACGTCATCGCCGACCCCGGCGCACCGGCCGCCGCCGTCGCGGCCCCGGCCGCCGCCAAGGCGGCTCCGGCCAAGGCGGCTCCGGCCAAAGCGGCGCCCGCCAAGGCCGCCCCGGCCAAGGCGGCAGCCAAGCCGGCCGCCAAGCCCGCCGCCAAGAAGTAACGTCGGGCGCGCCATGAAGCTGTGGGTGGGGCTGGGCAATCCCGAGCCGGGGATGGCCCGCCAGCGCCACAATATCGGCTTCATGGCGCTCGACGTGATCGCCGCCCGCCACGGCTTCGGCCCGTGGCGGCAGCGCTTCAAGGGGGTGATCGCCGAGGGCGTCATCGGCGGCGAGAAGATCATCGGGTTGAAGCCGATGACCTACATGAACGACAGCGGCGATGCGGTGCAGCCGGCGGCGGCATTCTTCAAGCTGGCGGCGGACGACATCACCGCGTTTCACGACGAGCTCGACCTCGCCCCCGGCAAGATGCGGGTCAAGCGCGGCGGCGGTGCGGCCGGCCATAACGGGCTGCGCAGCATGGACCGCCGGCTCGGCACGCCGGACTATTGGCGGGTGCGGCTCGGCATCGGCCATCCGGGACAGAAAGAGCGTGTGCTCGGCCATGTGCTCGGCGATTTCGCCCGCGTCGATCGCGACTGGCTGGTGGCGCTGCTCGATGCGGTCGCCGACGAGGCGGCGCTGCTGGTCGCCGGGCGGCACGAGGAGTTCATGAGCAAGGTCGCGCTGAAAACACAGGACATCGCCTAATGGGGTTCAATTGCGGCATCGTCGGCCTGCCCAATGTCGGCAAGAGCACGCTGTTCAACGCGCTGACCGCGACCGCGGCGGCGCAGGCGGCAAATTATCCGTTCTGCACCATCGAGCCGAATGTCGGCCGCGTCGCCGTGCCCGATCCGCGGCTCGGCGTGCTGGCGCGCATCGGCAAGAGTGCCAAGATCATGCCGACCAGCCTGGAATTTGTCGATATTGCCGGGCTGGTGCGCGGCGCCAGCAAGGGTGAGGGGCTGGGCAACCAGTTCCTCGCCACCATCCGCGAGGTGGACGCCATCGTCCATGTCTTGCGCTGCTTCGAGGATGACGACATCACCCATGTCGAGGGCAGCATCGACCCGATCCGCGATGCCGAGACGGTGGAGACCGAGCTGATGCTCGCCGACCTCGAAAGCCTGGAGAAGCGGCTGCCCAATCTGCAGAAGCGCGGACGCGGCGGCGACAAGGAGAGTGCGGCGCAGGCGGCGCTGATCGAGCCGATCGTCGCGACGCTGGCCGAGGGGCGGCCGGCGCGCACCGCGATCCGGCCGCAGGACGCCGAGGCGGCGCGCAAGCTGCAACTGCTGACCGGCAAGCCGGTGCTCTATGTCTGCAATGTCGAGGAAGCCGCGGCGGCGACCGGCAATGCGCAGTCGGCGCGGGTGGCGGCGCGGGCGGCGGCCGAGGGTGCCGCCGTGGTGGTGGTGTCGGCGGCGATCGAGGCCGAGGTCAGCCAACTGGCCGAGGCCGAGCGCGGCGAGTTCCTGGAAGGTCTCGGGCTGCACGACAGCGGCCTGGACCGCGTCATCCGTGCCGGCTACGGGCTGCTCGGGCTGCTGACCTATTTCACCGTCGGGCCGAAGGAGACGCGCGCCTGGACGATCACCCAGGGCATGCGCGCGCCGCAGGCGGCCGGCGTCATCCACGGCGATTTCGAGCGCGGCTTCATCGCCTGCGAGACCATCGCCTACGACGACTACGTCGCCGGCAACGGCGAGGCCGGCGCGCGCGAGGCCGGGCGGCTGCGCATCGAGGGACGCGACTACGTGGTGCGCGACGGCGACGTGCTGCTGTTCCGGTTCAACGTGTGAGGGCCAATCCGGCGGCTGTTTTGCAAAGAACGACGGCTCATTCGCCGATGTGAGGCTCCACTGCCGCGACAGCCTCGTCCGCGTTGAGGCGTGCGGTGTCGATGACCAGATGTGGTTCGTCCCCCGGGGTCATACCGGCGTGCCAGCACGCCCTGCCAGTTCGGGGGGACGAGGCCGGGCAGGTCGGACGTCCGCCCCTCCAGCCTGCGGCGGTGCTCGGTCGGATCGGAGCAGACGAGTTCCACCTCGATCAGCCGGACGTTGCTGCGCGCGGCGATCGCCCGCCATGCCTGGCGGCTTTCCCCGACCGGGTTGACGCAATCGGCGACGACCACCTGTCCGATCGCAAGATTGGACTCGGCGAGCGTGTTGGCCACCGCGTTGCCCGACGCACCCGCATCTCCGGCCAGGACCGCGGTATCGCGGATCGCCTGTTCGATGGCGTCGATCCGGAGATACGTCGCCGACCGGCGCTGCGCGAGCCTGCGGGCGATGGTGGTCTTGCCGGTGCCGGGCAGACCGCCGAACACGATCAGCATGGCGCGCTCTGGTCGGGGCCCGTCCGGGGTCCGACCTGACCGAGCAGATCGAGCAGGGTCGGCCGGATCGCCTGCAGCTCCCGCAGATGGGCCACCGACAAGTCGTCCAGCAATGTCTCCGATCGGCCGGTCAGCGCCACCTGCACGCGCCGACTGTCGGCGGGGTCGGGCTGGCGCGCCACCAGCCCGAGCTCGGCCAGCCGATCGACCAGTTCCACGGCGCTGTGCGGCCGGATCAGAAGGTTTGCGGCAATCTCGCCGACGCTCAGCGTCGCCCGCCCCGGCGCACCCTTGATCGCCAGCAGCGCCTGATGCTGCTGCGGGGTCAGGTGTGCGGCCCGCGCCGCTTCGGCGCTGAACGCGGCGAAGCGGCGGAGCGCATGGCGGAACGCCGCCAGCGCCTCGAAATCCGCCTTGCTCAGCCCTGCGCTCATGGCAGGCACCCGGCAGCGGTGCTGCCGTTATATCGTGTCACGATATATATGTCCGCGCCATGCCGCACCCCGTTTCCCGGACGCCCCTACAGGGCGATTTCACCACGGACCCGCGCGTCCTGCTGCTCGCGCTGATGGCGGCGGCGATCGGCGTTGCCGCCGTCGCCACCGCCTGGGCGCTGCTCGGGCTGATCGCGCTCTGCACCAACATCGCATATGGTGGCCAGTTCTCATTCGCCGCCGCCACGCCCGACCCGCGCCTGCTCGGCTGGCTGTCTGTGGGCGTGCCGGTGGTCGGCGCACTGATCATCGGGATGATGGCGCGCTTCGGCTCGGAAAAAATCCGCGGCCACGGCATTCCCGAGGCGATGGAGGCCATCCTCATCGGGCAGAGCCGTATCTCGCCCAGGGTCGCGATCCTCAAGCCGCTGTCCTCCGCCGTGTCGATCGGCACCGGCGGCCCGTTTGGCGCCGAGGGACCGATCATCATGACCGGGGGCGCCATCGGCTCCTTGTTCGCGCAGTGCTTCCACATGAGTTCGGCCGAGCGCAAGACGCTGCTGGTGGCGGGTGCGGCGGCGGGCATGACGGCGATCTTCGCCACCCCGATCGCCGCCGTGCTGCTGGCGGTCGAGCTGCTGCTGTTCGAATGGAAGCCGCGCAGCTTCATCCCTGTGCTCGCCGCCTGCCTTGCCGCGTCGGTCGCGCGTGGCTGGCTGCTGCCGCTCGGGCCGCTGTTCGCCCATGCCGGGGCGCTGCCGCTGACACCTGCCATGCTGCTGGCGGCCTGCGCGCTCGGCCTCGTCTGCGGGCTTGGGTCGGGCGTACTGACGGCGATGGTTTATGCGGCGGAGGATGCGTTCGGCGTCCTGCCGATCCACTGGATGTGGTGGCCGGCCATCGGCGGCGTCGCGGTGGGTCTCGGCGGCATGATCGAACCACGGGCACTCGGGGTCGGCTATGACAGCATCCGCGACCTGCTGGGCGGCGCGGTTCCGCTGCAGGCGGTGCTGCTGCTGCTGGTGGTCAAGGCGGTGATCTGGGCAGTGGCGCTTGGCTCCGGCACCTCGGGCGGCGTGCTGGCGCCGCTGCTGATCATGGGCGGCGCGGTCGGCGCCGTGGCGTCCGGCGTGCTGCCACATGCCGGCGTCGGCGATTGGGCGCTGATCGGCATGGCGGCGATGATGGGCGGCACCATGCGCGCGCCGCTGACGGCGACGATGTTCGCGGTCGAGCTGACCGGCGGCTCGGGCCTGCTGCTGCCGCTGTTGGCGGCCTGCGGCACCAGCTACGCGGTCACGGTGCTGCTGCTCCGCCGCTCGATCCTGACCGAGAAGGTGGCGCGGCGCGGCCACCACATCACCCGCGAATACCAGGTCGATCCGTTCGCGCTGGCGCGGGTCGCCGACGTGATGGTGGCGCGGGTCGATACGCTGCCCGCCGCGATGCGGGTCGCCGAGGCCGTCGCGTTCTTCGCCGAGGGCACGCCGCGCCACAAAAGCTATCCGGTGGTCGATGGCGCCGGCCGGCCGGTGGCGATGATCGCGCGCGCCGACGTGCTGCACTTCATGCAGCATGCGACCGAGGGCACGCTCGCGGCGGTGCTGGGCGGCCGGCCGCTGGTGACGGCGGACCCGGAGGAGCCGGTGGCGGCGCTGGTCGCGCGGATGGTGCGCGAGGCGGCCGGGCGCGTGCCGGTGGTCGGCGCGGACGGCAGGGTGGTCGGCATTGTCGCGCGGAAAGACCTGCTCGCCGTGCGCGCCCGCAATCTGGCCGAGGAGCATGAGCGGCAGGCCTGGTTCGGCTGGCGCACCGCGCCGCAACGCTCATGACAGACGCCGTCTGACGTGCGATCTTGCGGCGTTCGAGGGAGCGCATTGCATGCGGACCAGCCGCGTCCTGGATCATGCCGGCAACCAGATGAAGCGGGCGTAGCAAGATGCCGCGGCGCTGGCGGTGGCTGGTCCTGGCGCTCGTTGCCGTCGCAGTCATCGCAGCCGCCGGGGCGGCCCTGCCCGGCCTGTACAGCGCCCGCCCGGTGCCGCCCGCGGTCGAGGTCGCGGTGGCGACTTGGCTGCTGCGCCACAGCGTGCCGGCGGCGCTGGCCGGACGCAGCGACCCGCTGCCGGCGGACGCGGGCACCATCGCCGCCGGCGCGGCGCTGTTTCAGCGCCACTGCGCCACCTGCCACGCCTATGACGGCGGCGGCGGCACGCAGATCGGCAGCCACACCTATCCGCGCGTGCCGAACCTGCGCGACGGCGCGCTGGCGGGGCTGCGCGACGGGCAGATTTTCGCCTTCATCCGCGACGGCATCCGCAACACCGCGATGCCGGCCTGGGACCTGCCGGAACGCCAGATCTGGCAACTGGTGCAGTTCATCCGCCATCCGCCCGCGGTGGCGGCGCTGGCCCCGCAGCCGGTCGGCAGTGTCGCCGGGGCGCATTATGTCGGCTCCGCTTCCTGCGCCGCCTGCCATCGCGAGACCTTTGAACGCTGGCAGAAATCCCGCATGGCCAATGTCGTGCGCGACCCGCGCGCGCACCCCGAGGCGATCATCCCCGACCTGAGCATCCCCGACAAACTGCTCACCTTCACCCGCGACGACATCGCCTTCGTCTATGGCAGCCGCTGGAAGCAGCGGTATTTCAAAAAATCCGGCAACACCTACGTCCCGCTGCCGGCGCAATGGGACATCACCCACCACGTCTGGACACCGTATTTCGTGCCGGACAGCGCCGATTGGTGGGCGCGGCTCTATCCGCCCGACAATGCACAGCGCCCGACCGGGCCGCTCTGCGACGGCTGCCACTCGGTCAACTTCGACATCGCCAACGGCAGCGTCACCGAATGGAATGTCGGCTGCGAACGCTGCCACGGCGCCGGCAGCGCCCATGTCGCCGCGCCGGGCCGCGCCAACATCATCAATCCGGCAAGGCTCGACTATGTCGCCGCCAACGACACCTGCATCCAGTGCCATTCGCAAGGGCGACCGCCCGGCAACCCGATCGGCGGCCGCTATTACGACTGGCCGGTGGGCTTTCACATGGGCGACCGTCTGGCGGATTTCTGGACGCTGGAGGAGCACCGGCTGGGCACCACGACCTTCACCCATTTTGCCGACGGCACCGCGCACAAGAACCGCATGCAGGGCAACGACTACGTGCAGAGCCTGATGTACACCCGCGGCGTCACCTGTTTCAGTTGCCACGATCCGCACGGCAGCGACCGCGTCGCCAGCCTGCGCGCCAGCGGCAACGGCCTGTGCCTGACCTGCCACGGCGCCGGCACGCAGAACGGGCCGCACGCGCCGAGCCTCGCCGCCCATACCCACCACGCCCCGGACAGTCCCGGCAGCGCCTGCGCCGCCTGCCACATGCCGGCGATCGAGCAGACCATCGGCGATGTCAACGTGCATGCCCACACGTTCCGCTTCATCACCCCCGCCTCGGGCATGCCGAACGGCTGCACCCTGTGCCACACCGACAAGGATGCCGCCTGGGCGACGGCGGCGTTGCGCGGCTGGGCCGATCGCTCGCCGTGGCGCGTCGGGCAGTGACGCCGGCGCCGCGGCTCAATCCCCCTCCATCGCCCCGTGCTGCAGATCGAGATCGGCGAAGCGGGTGAACTCGCCCTCGAAAAACAGGTCGATCTTGCCGGTCGGCCCGTGGCGCTGCTTCTCGATCAGCAGTTCGGCGCGGTTGTGCACCGTCTCCATGTCGCGCTGCCACTTTTCCACCGCGCCGTGGAACTTGTCGTCGTTGTCGAAGCCCATCTGCTTGGGGGCGCGCTGCTGGAGGTAGTATTCGTCGCGATAGACGAACATCACCACGTCGGCATCCTGCTCGATCGATCCCGATTCGCGCAGATCGGAAAGCTGCGGGCGCTTGTCCTCGCGGCTTTCGACGGCGCGCGACAATTGCGACAGCGCCAGCACCGGCACCGCCAGCTCCTTGGCGATGGCCTTCAGCCCTTGCGTGATCTGGCTGATCTCCAGCACCCGGTTTTCCGGCTTCGACCCGGCCGAGGGGCGCATCAGCTGCAGGTAATCGACGACGATCAGCGCCAGCCCGTTGGTGCGCTTGAGCCGCCGGCAGCGGGTGCGCAGCGCCGACAGGGTGATCGCCGGCGTATCGTCGATATAGAGCGGCAGGCCGGCAAGCTCGCGGCTGACCTGGACGAAGCGGTCGAACTCCTTCTGGCCGATGTCGCCGCGGCGGATGCGATCGCCGGAAATGCGCGCCTCCTCGGCCAACAGGCGGGTGGCCAGTTGCTCGGCGCTCATTTCCAGCGAGAAGATCGCCACCGAGGATTTCGCCACCGCGTTCGGATCGGCCAGCCGCGCCTCGGCCAGCAGCGAGCGGGCGGCACCAAAGGCGATCTTGGTGGCCAGCGCCGTCTTGCCCATGCCCGGCCGGCCGGCCAGGATCAGCAGGTCGGAGGGATGCAGCCCGCCGGTCTTCTTGTCGAGGTCGCGCAAGCCGGTGGACAGGCCGGAGACATGGCCGGCGCGGTGGAAGGCGCGCTCGGCGGCGTCGATGGCATGGGTCAGCGCCCGCTCGAACGACAGCATGCTGCGCTCGCTGCCGCCGCGGCTGGCGAGGTCGAACAGCGATTGCTCCGCCGCCTCGACCTGGCCGGCGCCGTCCAGCTCGGGTTCGCCGCCGAAGGCGTTGTTGACCACCGTTTCGCCGATGTCGATGAGCTGGCGGCGCAGCCAAGCGTCATGGATGGCGCGGCCGTATTCGCCGGCATTGATGATGCCGACCATCGCCGAGAGCAGTTGCGCCAGATAGGCGGTGCCGCCGACCTCGTCGAGAATGCCGGAATGCTCGAACTCGCCGCGCAGCGTCACCGCGTCGGCAAGCTGGCCGGCGTCGCAGCGGCGGGCGATGGCGGCGAAGATGCGGCCGTGTATCGGATCGACGAAATGCTCGGCGACCAGGAACTCGCTGACCCGCTCATAGGCCTTGTTGTTGGCGAGCAGGGCGCCGAGCAGCGCCTGTTCGGCCTGCTGGTTCTGCGGCGGCAGCCGCTGCGACAGGCCGAGCAGCGGTGGTGCGGGATCAATCTGGTTCATGCCGCGGCAGCATAGCGCCGCCGCGCCGCGCCGCCCCTGTGGATGACTGTGAATAGCGGGGACAACTCACATCACCAGTGTCGTGACCGCCCAGAACGCGACGAAAACGCCACACAGGCCCCACACCACCGCGCTGATCTCGCGCCCGCGCCCGGCGGCGAGGCTGACCAGCACGAAGCTGAACGTGCCGAGCGCCATGCCGTTGATCAGATTGCCGGTCAGCACCGTCACCAGCAGCGTCAGCACGATCGGCACGGCGTTGGCGAAATCGGCGAAATCGATGCGCGCCAGCCCTTGCATCATCAGGATGCCGACCAGCACCAGCGCCGGCGCCGTCGCCTGCGGCGGCACGATGACGAACACCGGCCACAGGAACAGCGACAACGCGAACAGCACGGCAACGGTCAGCGCCGTCAGCCCGGTGCGTCCGCCGGCCTGCACCCCGGTCACGCTCTCGATATAGGCGGTGACGACGGAGGTGCCGAACACCGGCCCGACGATGGAGGACAGCGCATCGGTGGCGAAGACCGCGGTGGCATTGGGGATCGACCCGTCCGGCGCGCGCAGCCCGGCGGCGCCGGTGACGCCGATGACGGTGCCGAGGGTGCTGAAGAACTCGGCACAGACGAAATAGAACAGGATCGGCAGCGCCACCAGGATATGCCCCGCCAGCCAGCCGAAATCGAGCTGGCCGAAGGTGCCGGAGGGCCAGCGCGGCAGGGCGATGATGGCCGCCGGCATGCGGGTGACCATCTGCCCGTTGGCGCCGGGCACGAACAGCCCGATGACGGTGAGCACGACGATGGACAGAATCAGCGCGCCGGGGATGCGGCGCACCACCAGCACCGGGGTCAGCAGCAGGCCGAACAGCGTCAGCAGCACCGAGGGTTTCGCCAGCGATCCCATGGCGACCAGGGTGTTCGGATTGGCGACGACGAAGCCGGCGCCGCGCAGGCCGATGAACACGATCAGCGTGCCGACGCCGGCCTGAATGCCGATCTTCAACACCTCAGGCACGTCGCGCGCCACTTTCTCGCGCAGCCGCGACAGGCTGAGCACCAGGAAGATGATGCCGGTGACGGCGACCATCGCCAGCGCGCCCTGCCACGGCACGCCCATCTGCTTGACCACAACGAAGGTCAGCACGACGTTCGAGCCCATCGCCGGGGCGACGGCGAGCGGCAGGTTGGCCCACAGCGCCATCAGCACGCTGCCGAAAATGGCGGCGATGGCGGTGGCGATGACCAGATCGCCGCGGTCCATGCCGGTGCCGGACATGATCGCCGGGTTGACCGCGATGATGTAGGCCATCGCCGCAAAAGTGGTGGCGCCGGCGATGATTTCCTGGCGCAGCGAGGAATTGCGCGCGCGCAGCTTGAACATCCGCTCTGCCGGCGGCGTTGGTGGCATCATGTCCGGCATGGCGTGTCCTGCGTCTGCGGTGCTGCGGGAAGGCGTGGCCCGGCGGCGGAGGCTGCGGCCAGCCCGACTCTGATCTCGCCACTGCGCCGATACATCGCCAAAGGCGTCGCTGGCGAAAGCCATTTTCTTCCCCCCTCCGCTTGCGGGAGGGGTCGGGGGAGGGGTGATGCGGCGACGGGCGCACGACCCGGACGCGACCAATTCAGGCGGAATTTTCTGCTGCCCAGGCACCCCCGCCCCTCCCGCAAGCGGAGGGAAGACGCAAGCGCCGCAGCCAAATGTGTAAACGCCGCGCCCTCACCCGGACGCGGACGAACAAATCTGCGACGCCCGGCGATCACCACACCACCGGATGCGTGGCGCCGGTCTGCACGTTGACGAAGCCCTCCGGCGCCTGCGCGCAGGGGGCGACCAGCACCCATTGCCACGGCGCACAGGTCAGCGTGGCGAAGATCAGCCGCTCGGGAAAGCCGGGGAACCAGCGCGCATGGAAGGTCGGCTCATACAGCCAAACCATCTGCGCCGCCTCGGCATAGAGCACCTGCATCTCGGCATCCAGCGCCTCGGCCGGGCGGCAGGTCATCAGCCCGCCGACCTCGTAGCGCACCGTCGCCACCACCGCGCCGCCGCGCACCAGCGCCCAGCCGCCCTGCTGCGCCACCAGCGCATTGACCGCCTGCGCCATCGCCGCGTCGGACGAGCCGACCACCCAGATATTGTGCTTGTCATGCGCCACCGAGCAGGCCAGCGCGCTGTCCGCATCGGCAGGGCCGCAGCCGAGCCAGAACATGCGCGCGGTGCGCGCCGCGCCCGAGAAGCGATCGACGATGGCGAACTTGGTGATGTTGCGCGCCGCGTCGCGCTGCACCGCGCCATCGACGACCGACAATTCGGCGGTGATGAACCCGTCCGCCCAGTGGAACGGGCGCAGCAGCGCCGCCTGCATGGTCGCCCGCCCCGGCGCCGCGGCGATGCGGAAATCCTCCGCCGTAAGGCGGCGGCGAATATCGACGGTGCGCGTCGCCCAGTCCGGCCAGTCGATGCGCGGCACCACATGCAGACAGGTCTTGCCCTGCGACACCTGCGCCCCGTCGGCCCACACCTCGGCGATGTCGAGCGTGGCGACATCGCTCAGCAGCACGACATCGGCGAACCGGCCGGGCGCGATGCTGCCGACCCAGGGCGTCAGCCGCATGTGCCGCGCCGGATTGAGGGTGACGCACTGCACCGCGATTTCGGGCGCGAGGCCGAGGCGGATCGCCAGCCGCGCATTATGGTCGGTGGCGCCGTCGCGCAGCGTGTCGGAGGCGGAGCGGTCATCGGTGGTGAACGCCACCTGCGACCAGTCGGCGAGGCCACGGCGGAGCAGGAACGGGATCACCTCCTCCATCGAATGCGCCCGCACTTCGAGGAAGATGCCGTGGGCGAGCTTCTCCCACGCCTCCTCGGCGCTCAGCACCTCATGGTCGGAGGCCAGCCCGGCGGCGGCGAAGGCGTTGATGCTGGCGGGGTCGCGCAGCCCGGCGCCGTGCCCCTCGACCACGCCACGCCCGGCGAAGGTGGCGCCGATCATGCCCCACAGCCGCGCATAGGACGGATTGTCCGGGTTCCACACCGCCGGCCAGTCCATCACCTCGTCCAGCCCGGCGACCATCAGGCTTGCGGCGAGGAACCCGGCCTGCTCGTCATGGCCGAACCAGCCGCCGCCCCATTCATAGGCGGTCGGCGGCACTGCCGAGCCGGGCAGCGGGAAGATTTTCAGCGGCGAGCCGCGCCGCCGTGCCTCCAGCCAGAATTGCAGGTTGCGCGGGCCGTTGACGTTGCTGAACTCGTGGCTCGCCTCGCAGGTCCAGGTGTTGCCGCGCGGCAACACCAGCGCGGCTTCCCATTCCGGGGTGAGATGCGAGCTTTCGATGTGTTTGTGGACCTCGCCGAAGCCGGGCACCGCCGCCAGACCCGGCCGCGCCACCCGCCGCGCCACCTCGCCGGAGTAGGCACCGGCGGCGCCGACGAAGGCGATGCGCCGGCCGTGCATGATGATCTCCTGGTCGTCGCGCCAGGTGCGCGTATGCACGTCGAACAGCCGATCGACGCGCAGCGCCAGGTCGGCCGGGCGGCGGCCGAGCGCCACCAGGGTCAGCTCCTGGCGGATGCGCACTTCCGCCGCCGCGTCGATCAATCCGTCATCGTTCATACGGGCAGCCTGCCGCGCCGCGTTGCCAGCTTCAAGCGCCTATCGCATCGTCAGGCGAACGCGCTGCAGGAGCCGGACCGTGACCCCACTCGATGATGCCCCCGAACCGTGCCGGATGGGCGCGGTCGAACTGACGCGGCGCTACGCCGACGGCTCGCTGTCGCCGGTCGAGGTGACCGAGGCGACGCTCGAACGAGTGGTCGAGGTGCAGGGGCGGTTCAACGCCTTCACCCATCTCGATCTGACCGGCGCGCGCCTCGCCGCCCGCGCCGCGGAGGCGCGCTGGCGCGCCGGCACGCCGCTCAGCCCGATCGACGGGGTGCCGACGACGATCAAGGACATTGTTTTGGTCAGCGGCTGGACGGTGCGCTACGGCACCCGCGCGGTCCCCGGCATCACCGCCGAGACGGACGCGCCCGCCGTCGGCCTGCTGCGCGAGGCCGGGGCCGTGCTGCTCGGCCTGACCACGACGCCCGAATTCGGCTGGAAGGCGGTGACCGACAGCCGGCTGTCTGGCATCACCCGCAATCCGTGGAACCCGGCGCGCACCTCCGGTGGTTCCTCCGGCGGCGCCGCGGTGGCGGCGGCGACCGGCGCCGGGGTGCTGCATCTCGGCACCGATGGCGGCGGCTCGATCCGTATTCCCGCCGCGTTCTGCGGCGTGGTCGGGCACAAACCGACCTTCGGCCGGGTGCCGGCATGGCCGGCAAGCCCGTTCGGCACCGTCGCCCATCTCGGCCCGATCGCCCGCTCGGTCGCCGACGCGGCGCTGATGCTGGAGGTGATGAGCGGGCGCGATACGCGCGACTGGTACCAGTCGCCCTGGCCGCTGCCGGCGGTGACCCCGCTGCCCTCGCGTCCGCTCGCCGGGCTGCGGGTGGCGCTGTGGGAGACGCCGCCGCGCGGAACGGTGGCACCCGACGTGGCGGCGGCCTTCGCCCAGTGCATCGGCCGCATCGCCGATGCCGGCGCCGAAATCACCCGCGTGACGCTGCCGGAGGAAGATCTGTGGGAGCTGTTCCGGCTGCACTGGCACAGCGGCGCGGCGGCGCGCCTCGCCATGGTGCCGGAGGAGCGGCGCGAGACGGTCGAGGCCGGACTGCGCGAAATCGCCGCCGAGGGGGCGCGGCTGTCGGCGCTCGATCTGATCGCCGCGCAGTCCCGCCGCGCGACGTTTGCCGCCGCGCTCGATCGCATGCTGGCCGATTTCGACGTGATGCTGTCACCCGCGGTGGCAACGACGGCGTTCGCCGCCGGGGCCGAGGTGCCGGCCGACAAGGGGCTGGCGCGCTGGACCGAATGGGCGGGCTTCAGCTACCCGGTCAATCTGGCGCAGATGCCGGCCACGGTGGTCCGCGGCGGGTTCGGCGCGGAGGGCCTGCCGGCCGGGCTGCAGGTGGTCGGCCGGCGCGGCGCCGATGCCGCGGTGCTGGCGGCGGCGGCGAGCCTGGACGCGCTCGACTAGCCGCGGCTCAGCAATCGGGGCGCAGCGCGCGCAGGCAGAACTCCGCCATGCGCGCCGCCATCTGCGGCAGATCCTTGGTGTCCTGGCACTCCTGCACCAGGATCGGGTGGGTGAACAGGACGCAGGCGCCGTGCATCATGCGCGCCGCCTCGTCGGCGTCGATGGCGGCGAACACGCCCGCCGCCTGCCCGTCGGCGACGATATGGCGGAAGGCGGCGTCGATCTCGCCGATATGCGCCGCGACGATGCCCCAGTGCTCGGTCAGCGCCGCCGCCACCATGTCGTGCATCCGCCGCTGGTCAAAGAACAGCGCCAGCGTCTGCTCCTGCAACAGACGAAACAGCGCCCGCAGCCGGTCCGGCGCGCTGCCCGGCCCGCGCGCCACCGCCCAGGCCGCCGCCTCCAGCCCGTCGAGAATGCGCGCCGCGATCGCCTGGGTGATCGCCGCTTTGCTCGGGAAGAAGCGATAGACATTGGCCGGCGACATGCGCAGCGCGCGGGCGATGTCGGCCACCGCGGTTTTCTGGTAGCCGAGCGTGCGATAGAGCCGCTCGGCGGTGTCGATGATCGCGGCGCGCGTCGCCTGCGCGGCCGCGGTCGGGGCCTGAGCCTGAGCCTGAGCCTGGGCATGAACTGACATGCGACTCATCATATGACGATTTTGTTCATATGTCATCCGCGCCGCGCGATCGGCCGGCTGTAACGCGCCGCCGCCCGGCGGGACGCACCGGCAGCGGTTGGCGGGAGGGTCGGATGCGCTGGATGCTGATGGCGGTGATTTTGGCGGCGGCGCTGCCGGCGCGGGCGGCGGAGCGGCGGCCGGTGGTGGCCGAGCTGTTCACCTCGGAGGGCTGCTCCTCCTGCCCGCCCGCCGATGCGCTGCTCGGCGAGCTCGCCCGCTCGCGGCCGGACGTGCTGGCACTGGCCTTTCATGTCACCTACTGGGACCGGCTGGGCTGGGCCGATCCGTACGGGCTGAGCGCGGCGACGGCGCGGCAGCACGACTATGCGGCGCGGCTCGGCCTGGACGGCGTCTATACGCCGCAACTGGTGATCGACGGCCGCCGCGAGATGGTCGGCAGCGACCGTGGCGCGGTGCTGGCGGCGCTCGACGCGGCGGCGGCCGGGCAGCGCGCGGTGCCGCTGGCGATCAGCCGCCGCGGCGACGCCGTGCGGGTCAGCGCCGGCGCCGGCGCCGGGCGCGGCACGCTGCTGCTGCTCGGCTACGACGCGCAGCACCGCACTCAGGTCGGGCGCGGCGAAAATGCCGGGCGCATGCTGACGGAAGCCAACATCGTGCGCGATCTGCGCCCGCTCGGCGACTGGTCGGGGGTGGCGCTGGTGCGCGAGTCGGCGGCGCCGCGCGGCGAGCATCTGGCGGCGCTGCTGCAGGCGCCGGACGGCAGCATCCTCGGCAGCGCCGTGCTGCAATGATCCCCCCTGGCGAAGGCTGCCGCCGGCGCCGTAAGAGCGCGCCTGGGCCAAGCCGGAGTGCGCCGTGATCCTGCTGCATTTGAGCGACCTGCATGTGCGCCCGCGCGGCCTGCCGCTGTCGCGGGTGGTGGAGGCGTCGCACCTGACGGAACGGGCGCTGCGCGCCGTCGCGGCGTTCCGGCCGCGCCCGGATGCGGTGCTGATCACCGGCGATCTGACCGATTGCGGGCTGGCGGCGGAATACGCCAACCTGCTGGCGATGCTGCAGCGGCATCTGGCCGGCCTGCGGGTGCTGCTGCTGGCCGGCAACCATGACCGGCGGGAGAACCTGCGCGCGGCTCTCGGCGGCTTCGAGGGCGTCACCCGCGACGACCACTTCGTCCAGTATGTCGTCGAGGACCTGCCGATGCGCCTGATCGTGCTCGACAGCGTGGTGCCGGGGGCCGGCCATGGCGCGCTCTGCCCGAGCCGCCTCGCCTGGCTCGACGCAAGGCTGGCCGAGGCGCCGGAGCGGCCGACGCTGCTCGCCGTGCATCACCCGCCGATGCGCTGCGGCCTGGCGAGCTACGACGCCATCAACCTGCACAACCACGCCGCGCTGGCCGAGCTGCTGGCGCGCCACCGGCAGGTCGAGCGCATCCTGTGCGGCCACCATCACCGCGCGATGACCGGGCGGCTCGGCACGGCGATCGTCTGGGCGGTGCCGTCGGTGGCGCATCAGGGCGCCTTCGAGCCGGACGACGACCGCGGCCGCTTCGTCCTCGAACCACCGGGCTACGGGGTGCATCTGCGGCTGCCCGACGGCACGCTGGCGAGCCATGTGGTGATGGTCGATGCCTACCCCGGCCCCTACCCCTATCTGGCCGATCCCGACTATCCGGGCGGGCACGACGCCAGCACCTGACGGGTCACGCAAGCGTGCGCCACCGCCGCCGCCTCGCGCGGCGCGCGATGCCGGCCGGCCGCTGTCGCGGCTGGCGCGGGGCGGCCCGACCCTTCCGCATGCGTTGCAAACAGTGGACCGGATGAGGCCAACCCTGCGCTGGCAATTGGTTGGACAAGGCAAGCATTTCACTGTCGCTTCAAGAAAAACGCTGTGTCTGTTGACCGGGATGCGCACGGTTGCGTCAATAACAGCCGCGTGCATCACCGAGTTGAGAGTCTCTCATGAGCGACATGCCCACCAACTATGATCAGATCTTTTACGACAATTTCAGCGGAACATCGCTGAACCAAACCAATTGGCCGGTCACCTATGGCGGCAGCGGCAACAACGGGGCCTTCACCTATCAGCATGGCAACGTGCAGGTGAATAACGGCCTTACCATCAACACCACCAACAATGGCGGCGGTTGGACCTCCGGCGGTATCAGCCAGGGCTGGAGCGGCGGCACCTATGGGCTGTATCAGGTCGAGGCCAAGGTCGATCCGGGCCAGGGCACCGGGCCGGCGATCGTGCTGTGGCCGGACAACAACTCCTGGCCGCCGGAAATCGACCTGCTGGAGGCGCCGAACGGCCAGGGCGACGCCTTCATGTCGCTGCACTGGGCCGGCGCCAACGGCGCCAACCAGTATCAGACCATTGATACCGGGGTGAAGGTCAATGCCTACCACGACTATGCGGTGGACTGGGAGGCGAACAAGCTGACCTTCTATGTCGATGGCAAGCAGATCTGGAGCACCACCAGCCATATCCCCAGTCAGCCGATGGGCCTCGGCGTCTCCGGCTTCGTCGCCTCGGGCGGCGACAGTTGGTACCACGGCGGCCCCAACGGCAGCACGCCGTCGTCGGTCGGGCTGCATGTCGCCTGGGCCTCGATCAGCAAGCCGGGCAGCGGCGGCAGCGCTGCCAGCACCAGCAGCACAGGCAGCACGGGCAGCACGGCGGCGATCACCCCGGCGACGACCGGCACCGGCACGGCGCGTTTCGCGAGCCTCGGCGATGCGTCGAGCTGGAGCGGCCAGACATTGTCCACCGCGCCCGGCACCGACATCCTCAACGGCGGCCACGGCATCGACACCTTCAGCGTCGATGCGACGAGCCACGACGGCTGGGCCGAGATCAACGCCTTCCACAGCGGCGACGTGGCCGAGATTGTCGGCTTCCGGCCGGGCCAATCGACCATCACCTGGGCCACCGCGACAGACCCGAACGGGCAGAGCGGCGCCACCGCGGCGATCAGCCTGAACGGCGGCGGCACCGTCAATGCCAAGGTGACGTTCGCCGGCGTCAGCCTGGCGGAGGCGCAAAGCTTCGGCTCCGGCGGCTGGCACACCGCCGGCGGCACCGCGGAACTGTCGATCTGGAAGGTTTAGGCCGACCGGGGGCGGCCCTGCCGCATCATCGCCGGCACTTCCGGCGATGATGCGGCGCCACCCCGCCGCCGGTTATAGTGGCATCGCTCACGCTTCCGTGGCATGAACACGCCAACGCGCGTGCAGGGAAACCGGGATGTCACTCTCTTTTGCAATCATCGGCGGTGGCTGGTACGGCTGCCACATCGCCACGTCTTTTCGTGCGCTCGGCTTCAACGTCACGGTGTTCGAGCAGCATTCGCGGCTGCTGCATCTTGCTTCCGGCAACAATCAGTTCCGCCTGCATCTCGGCTTTCACTATCCGCGCCATTATGGCACGCGCATGCAGTCGCGCGACGGGTTCTCGCGCTTCGTCGAACGCTATCCCGGCCTCAGCCGGCCGGTGACCGACAATCTCTATGCGGTGCCGCGCGGCGACAGCCTGATCGACTTTCTCACCTACAAGCTGATCATGACCTCCTCGGGCATCGATTTCCGCGAACTGTCGGCGCCGCCCGACATGCTGGCCAATATCGAAGGCTGCCTGCAGACACCCGAGCGGGTGCTGCTGCTCGACAAGGCGCGGCGCTATTTCGCCGAGCGGCTGGGTCCGTTCCTGGTGCTCGATCATCGCGTCGAAAGCGTCGAGGAGCGCGGCAATGCCATCCATGTCGATGGCCGCCGCTTCGATTTCGTCATCGATGCAAGCTGGGGACATTTCAGCCGCCCGCCGATCGAACTGTTCTACGAGCCGACCATGCTGCTGTATTACGAGGCGGCGGTGCCGTTTCCCGCGGTCACCATGGTCGATGGCCCGCTGTGCTCGATCTACCCGACCGAGGATGCCGGCCTGTTCACCCTGTCCAGCGTGCCGCACACGCCGCTCGGCCGCTTCGCCTCGGCCGACGCGGCACGCGCCGTGATCGCCGCGGTGGACAAGGATCTGGTGACCACCAAGATCGCGCAGATGGAGGAACAGGCGCGCCGCTACGTCCCCGGCTTCTCCGACGTGTTCCGCTTCGTCGGTCCGCAGATCTCGATGAAGACCAAGCCGGTCGGCAGCTTCGACGACCGCAGTTGCTATGTGTTCAAGCAGGGCCGGGTGTTTTCGGTGATGTCGGGCAAAATCGACACGATCTTCTTCGCCGCCGAACGCATCCTGGCGCTGATCGAGGCGATCCCCGAAGACCGGCCGCGGGCGGAGGGCGGCGGGCTGCGTCAGGAAGTGCTCGGCGCCGCCGAGCAACTGGCGCTGTCCTGAGAGAGGCGGCGATGCACGCGGCACTGATCGGACATACCGGCTTCGTCGGCGGCACGCTGGCGCGGGCGCGGCCGTTCGCGGCCAGTTTCAACTCGGCCAACATCGCCGACATCCGCGGCCGGCGCTTCGACCTCGTCGTCTGCGCCGGGGTCTCGGCGGTGAAATGGCTGGCCAACAAGGAATCGGCGCGCGACCGCGCGGCGATCGACGGGCTGATCGGCCATCTTGAGCAGGTCACCGCCGGGCATTTCGTGCTGGTCTCGACCATCGACGTGTACCGCGAGACGGCCGGGCGCGACGAGCGCGACGCGCCGCCCGAGGACGGGCTGCACCCGTACGGGCTGCACCGGCTGATGCTGGAGCGGTTCGTCGCCGAACGCTTCGCCGCCCACAGCATCGTCCGGCTGCCGGCGCTGTTCGGCAGCGGGCTGAAGAAAAACGCCGTGTTCGATCTGATGCACGCCAACCAGACCGAAAAGATCGTGCCCAACGCGGCGTTTCAGTGGTACCCGCTGCGCCGCTTCGCCGATGATCTGGACCGGGTGCGGGCGGCCGGCATCCCGCTGATCAACATTACCGCCGCGCCGGTGACGATGGCGGCGATCCGCGACCGGTTTTTCCCCGGCGTGCCGATGGCGGCCGCGCTGGCGGCGCCGCCGCGCTACGACCTGCGCAGCGTGCACGACGCGCTGCTCGGCGGCACCGGCGGCTACCATGTGTCGGAGGCGGAGATGTTCGCCGCACTCGCGGCGTTCCTGGCCGAGCCGACGTGATGCGGCTCGCCGTCTCCAATCTGGCCTGGCCGACGGCGCAGGACGCCGCCGCCTTCGCCCGTCTCGCGGCGCTCGGGGTCGCCGGCGTCGAGGTGGCGCCGACCCGGCTGGCGCCGTGGGAGGCGCTGGAGGCCGGCATGCTGGCGGCGTGGCGGGCACGGCTGGCCGACGCCGGGCTGGCGGTCAGTTCGCTGCAGGCGATCCTGTTCGGCCGGGCCGAGCCGCAACTGCTCGGCGACGCGACGGCGTTCGCGGCGCTGGCGGCGCATGTCGCCCGCGTGTCCGACATCGCCGCCGCGCTCGGCGCCGGGGTGATGGTGTTCGGCTCGCCGCGCAACCGGCTGCGCGGGACGCTGGCGGAGGACGCCGCCTGGGCCCTGGCGCAGGAGCGGTTGCATCATCTCGCGGCACTTGCCGCCAACGCAGGCGTGGTTCTGGGCATCGAGCCGGTGCCGCCGATCTATGGCGCCGACTTCCTGACCGGCTGGCGCGAGGTGCTGCGCATGGTGCAGCAGGTCGATCATCCCGGCGTGCGGGTGCATCTCGATACCGGCTGCGTGGCGCTCAACGGCGACGCCATCGCCGAGGCGGTGGCGGCATCGGCCGGCTGGCTGGCGCATTTCCACGCCGCACAGCCGCAGCTCGGCGGGTTCGATCCGCCGGCGGCCAACCATGCCGAGGCGGCGGCGGCGCTGCATGCCGCCGGCTATGCCGGATGGCTGGCGATCGAGATGCGCGAACCGGCCGAGGCGCCGCTCGCCGCGGTCGAAACCGCCGTCCGCGCGGTCCGCCAAATCTACGCTTAGGCCGCCCCGACCGGACCATTTTCGGATTGGTCCATTGGCGTTGCGTGGGCAAGTCAACCCTGGCATCGTGACCGGCCGGCCGCATCAGGAACCAATTTCCAAATTGGTGTCGCCCTGGCGGCACGGTCCTTGCTGATCCCATCCAGGCGGGCCGACGGTCCGCCGCATGGCCCGGCAGTCGGGCGAAGGGGGCGCCTTGGCGGATCGCTTGCTGAGCACCGAGACCATCGCCGCGGCGGAGGCGATGCTCGGCATCGCCTATACCGACGCCGAACGGGCGATGATCGCCGAGACCGCGGCGGCGCAGATCGACCATGCGGTGCGCCGCCGGCAGGTGCGTCTGCCGGTCGATCTCGCCCCGGCCAGCCGTTTCGACCCGCGCCTGCCCGGCTTTGCCATGCCGAACCCCGGCCCGCTGCGTCCGCTCGCCGAGCCGCCCGGCAAAGTGCCCGACCGTGCCGAAGACATCGCCTTCGCCCCGGTCGCCCGCCTCGCCGGCTGGATCGCCGGCGGCGCGCTGTCCGCCACCACACTGGCCGCCATCTATCTCGACCGCATCACCCGGCTCGGCCCGAAGCTCGAATGTATCGCCAGCGTCACCGCCGATCTGGCGATGCAGCAGGCGGCGCGGGCCGACGCGCTGCTGGCGGGGGGAACCTATCTCGGGCCGCTGCACGGCATTCCCTGGGGCTGCAAGGATTTGCTGGATACCGCCGGCATCCTGACCGCCTGGGGCGCCGAGCCGTTCACCGGCCGGGTGCCGGACAGCGACGCCGCGGTGGTGCGCCGGCTGGCCGAGGCCGGCGCCGTCATGGTCGCCAAGACCACGCTCGGCGCGCTCGCCTATGGCGACATCTGGTATGGCGGGGTGACCCGCAATCCGTGGAACCTCGCCGAAGGATCGAGCGGATCGAGCGCCGGTTCGGCAGCGGCGACGGCGGCCGGGCTGGTCGGGTTCAGTATCGGCACCGAGACGCTCGGCTCGATCGTCGCCCCGTCGCTGCGCTGCGGCACCACCGGGCTGCGGCCGACCTTCGGGCGGGTGCCGCGCGGCGGCGCCATGCCGCTGTGCTGGACGCTCGACAAGATCGGGCCGATGTGCCGCAGCGTCGCCGACACCGCCCTGGTGCTGGCGGCGATCAACGGCGCCGATCCGGCCGATCCATGCGGCATCGACGCCGCGTTCGGCTACGACGCGGCGGCGCCGGTCGGCGGGCTGCGGCTCGGCTATTACCCGGCCGATTTCGCCGCCGACGGTGCCGACCCGCTCGATCACGCGGCGCTGGCGGCGGCGCAGGCGCTCGGCCTGACGCTGGTTCCGCTGGAGCGGCCGGAGCTGCCCTACGACGCGCTGATGAACATTCTGTTCGCCGAGGCGGCGGCCTCCTTCGAGGAACTGACACTGAGCGGCGCCGATGACACGCTGACCTGGCAGGAGCCGGGCGCCTGGCCGAACAGTTTCCGCAAGGCGCGCTTCCTCTCCGCGGTCGATCACGTCCAGCTCGACCGGCTGCGCCGGCGCGTCATGCAGGACATGGTGGCGGCCTTCGCCGGTGTCGATGCGATGATCGGGCCGTGTCTGGCCGGGCCGATGCTGGTCATCACCAACTTCACCGGCCACCCCTGCCTCGTGCTGCGCAGCGGCTTTCGCCGGTCGCCGACGCGCCAACGTCTGTCGCTGGCGCGGGCGCGGCTCGATCAGGGCGACACCGCGGCCGATGCCGGCGCCGGCGTGAGCGTGCCGCACGCCATCTGCCTCTACGGCCGGCTGTTCGACGAGGGCACGGTGCTGCGCATCGGCGCGGCGCTGGAGCAGAGTTTCGGCGTCGCCGCCCGGCGTCCGCCGCTCGACATCATGCAACAGAGCAAACAGGAGACTGCGCGATGAAGGATGTCGTCGTCACCCGCCGCGCGCTGCTGGCCGGGGTGGCCGCAATTTCGGCCGCCGGCCTGCCGCGTGCCGGCCACGCCGAGACACCGAAAGATGTCCTGGTGGTCGGCCATGTCGCCGAACTGCAGACGCTCGATCCGGCGCAGGCCGTGACCATCAGCGACTTCCGTATCCTGTGCAACATCTACGACAGCCTGCTGCACTACAAGGACGGCAGCCTGGACGTCGAGCCGGGGCTGGCGGAATCGTGGACGATCTCGCCCGACGGCAAGACCTATACGTTCGCGCTGCGCCAGGGCGTCAAGTTCCACGACGGCACGCCGTTCGACGCCGATGCGGTGAAGTTCAACTTCGACCGCGTCATCGACCCCAACCATCCGTATCACAACACCGGCCCGTTCCCGTTCGTCTTCACCCTCGGCCCGATCGACAAGATCGAGGTGACCGGGCCGCATACGGTGGTGATGCAGCTCAAGGAGCCGTATGCCCCGGCGCTGACCATGCTGGCCGGCGCGATCGGCGGGCTGGCCGGCATCTCGCCGACGGCGGTGAAGACCTACGGCAAGGATTTCAGCCGCCACGGCGGCGGCACCGGCCCGTTCAAGCTGGTCGAATGGGTCAGCGGCCAGCGTTTCGTGCTCGCCGCCAACAAGGAGTACTGGCGCGGCGCGCCGAAGCTCGACGGGCTGGTGTTCCGCCCGATCGTCGATGAGAACGCGCGGGTCAGCGAGATGCTGTCGGGCGGCACCGACATCACCATCGAGGTGCCGCCGGACAACATCGCCACCTTCACCGCATCGAAGAACTTCATCTACTACCAGCAGCCGGGGCCGCATCTGTGGTACCTGGTGCTGAACACCAAAACCAAACCGTTCAACGACCAGCGGGTGCGCCAGGCGGCGAACTACGCCATCAACAAGGAAGCGCTGGTCAACGACGTGCTGAAAGGCACCGCCAACGTCGCCAACGGCCCGACGCCGCCGGCCTTCACCTGGGCGCATGACGACGCGCTGCGGCCCTATCCGTACGATCCGGCGAAGGCCAAACAATTGCTCGCCGAGGCCGGCTATCCGAACGGCATCGACGTGACCTTCTACGTCACCGAGAGCGGCTCGGGCATGCTGTCGCCGGTGCTGATGGGCACCGCCATTCAGGCCGATCTGGAAGCGGTGGGCATCCGCGCCAAGATCGAGACCTATGAGTGGAACACCTTCCTCGGCAAGATCATCCCGGCGCTGCCGGCCGATGTCGCGGTGGCCGAGCTGTCGTTCATGACCCAGGACCCGGACATGCATCCGGCACTGGCGCTGCGCACCGGCGCGGCGGTGAACTCGGGCGGCTTCTCCGATCCGAAAGTCGATGCGCTGATCGACGCCGGCCGCGCCGAAACCGACCCGGTCAAACGCGCCGCGATCTACAAGCAGCTGCAGGACCTCGTCCATGACGATGCGCCCTGGGTGTTCATCGCCAACTGGAAGCAGAACGCGGTGTCGTCGGCGCGGGTCAAGGGGTTCGAGCTGCATCCCTCGTTCACCACCCGCTTCTACGCCACCAGCAAGACGTAGGCGCGGTGTGGCCGGGTTGATCCTGCGGCGGCTGCTGATGGTGGTGCCGGTACTGTTCGGCGTCAGCGTGATCGTGTTCCTGGTGATCTCGCTGATCCCCGGCGACCCGGCGCGCGCCATCCTCGGCACCTTCGCCACCCCGGCCAACATCGCCGAGGTGACGCGCCAACTCGGCCTCGACCGCCCCTTGCCGGTGCAATACATCATCTGGGTCGGCAAGCTGCTGCACGGCGATCTCGGCCGCTCCTACATCCTCCACAAGCCGGTGGCCGAGGAGGTGATGGAGCGGCTGATGCCGACGCTGCTGCTCGCCGGCACGGCGCTGGTGCTGGCCAGCATCGCCGGTATCCTGCTCGGCGTGGTCGCGGCGGTGCGGCAGAACGGCTGGCAGGACAAGCTGATCACCGTCACCGTGCTGATCGGCATTTCCACCCCCTCCTTCTGGCTCGGCATGCTGCTGATCTTCTGGTTCGGGGTGCGGCTGGAATGGCTGCCGGTCGGCGGCATGCGCGAGCTGTTCGGCGGCGGCGGCGCGCTCGACACGGCGCGGCATCTGGTCCTGCCGGCGGTCACCCTGGCCGCCGTCGCCGCCGCCGTGCTGGTGCGGCTGACCCGCGGGGCGATGCTGGAAGTGCTGCGTCAGGACTACGTGCGCACGGCGCGCGCCAAGGGGCTGACGGAGCGGCGGGTGATCTACGTGCATGCGTTCCGCAACGCGCTGGTCGGCGTCATCCCGGTGATCGGGCTGCAGGCCGGCTTCGCGCTCGGCGGTGCGGTCTATATCGAGACGGTGTTCCAGTGGCCCGGCATCGGCCGCATGCTGGTCAGCGCCATCTCGACGCGCGACATCCTGCTGGTGCAGGGCGGCGTGCTGGTGGTCGCCACCGCCTATGTGCTGATCAACCTGCTGACCGATCTGGCGCAGGGTCTGCTCGACCCGCGGCTGCGCGACGCATGAGCGCCACCGCCGCCGCCACCATCGCCGTTGCCGCGCCCGCCGGGCGCGGCGCCGCGCGGCCCTCCGCATGGTCGCGGCTGACCCACAACCGGATGGCCAGCATCGGCCTCGTGCTGCTCGGCATCATCGTCGCGATCGTGCTGGCGGCGCCGATCCTGCCGCTGGCGCCGCCCAACGTCACCCATATCGCCCAGCGGCTGCATGCGCCGCTGACGCCGGGGCATCTGCTCGGCACCGATCAGGTCGGGCGCGACATTCTCTCGCGGCTGATCTGGGGCACCCGGCTCAGCCTCGCGGTCGGCGTGTTCGCCGCCCTGGCGGCGGGCTTCATCGGCTCGGTGATCGGCCTGCTCGCCGCCTATCGCGGCGGACTGGCCGATACGCTGCTGATGCGCGGCATCGACATGCTGATGGCGTTTCCCTACCTGCTGCTGGCGCTGGCCATCGTCGCCGTGCTGGGGCCGGGGCTGCTGCATGCGATGCTGGCGATCATCGTCGTCAACGTGCCGTTCTTCGCGCGCGGCGTGCGCGGCGGCGCGCTCTCGGTGGTGCGCACCGACTTCATGGCGGCGGCGCGGCTGTCCGGCCTGTCGGATATGCGCATCCTGCTGACCGAACTGCTGCCGAACGTGCTGCCCGGCATCGTCATCGGCGTCTCGACCACCATCGGCTGGATGATTCTGGAAACCGCCGGGCTGAGCTTCCTCGGCCTCGGCGCGCAGCCGCCGCAGGCCGATCTCGGCGGCATGCTCGGCGAGGGGCGCAACCTGCTGCAGGTGGCGCCGCATGTCGCGACCATTCCCGGCATCGTCATCCTGCTGCTGGCCATCGGCATCAATCTGGTCGGCGACGGGCTGCGCGACGTGCTCGACCCGAAGCTGAAATCGGGCGGGCTGGCGCGCTTCTATCCGGTGACCGACGCCGCCCCCGGCGCGCAGCGCCGCCGCGGCCTCGACCTGCCCGGTGAGGCGGCGGCGCGGCTGCCGCTCGCCCTGCGCGGCCTGCGCACCGAGTTCCGCGTCGGCCGCTCGGTCTATGCGGCGGTCGGCGGCGTCGATCTGTCGATCGCCCCCGGCGAGGCGGTCGGGGTGGTCGGCGAATCCGGCTCGGGCAAGACGGTGACGGCGCTGTCGGTGCTCGGGCTGGTGGCGACGCCGCCCGGCCGCATCGTCGGCGGCGAGATTCTGCATCACGGTGAAGACCTCGCCGGCGCCAGCCTCGCCCGGCTGCAGGAGATTCGCGGCCGGCGCATCGCCTATGTGTTCCAGGACCCGCAGACCACGCTCAACCCGCTGCTGCCGGTCGGCGAGCAGATCGCCGAGACCATCCGCCGCCATCAGGGCCTGCGCCGGGCGGAGGCGATGCGCCGCGCCATCGTGCTGCTGGACTCGGTGCATATCCCCGATGCCGCCGAGAAGGCGCGCGCCTGGCCGCACGAACTGTCGGGCGGCCAGCGCCAGCGCGTCGGCATCGCCATCGCGCTGGCCAACGACCCGGAACTGATCATCGCCGATGAGCCGACCACCGCGCTCGACGTGACCACCCAGGCGCAGGTGCTGAAACTGCTCAACGAGCTGCGGCGCCAGCGCGGCGCGGCGCTGCTGTTCATCAGCCACGATTTCGGCGTCATCGCCGAACTCTGCGACCGGGTGCATGTGATGTATGGCGGGCGGGTGGTGGAGAGCGGGCCGGTGGCCGAGGTGCTCGGCCGGCCGCGCCACCCGTACACGCAGCGTCTGCTGGCCTGCGTGCCGGAACTGGGGCGGCGCGGGCCGCCGATCGCGCCGATCCCCGGCCTGCCGCCTTCGACCGATGCGCTGCCGCCCGGCTGCGCCTTCGCACCGCGCTGCGCCCTGGCCGAGGCCCGCTGCAGCGCCGGCGACATCGCCCTGCTGCCGGTGGCGCCGGGCCACGCGGCGCGCTGCGTGCGGGTGGCGGCATGAGCGCCACGGCCGCGCCCGATGCTGCCGGCGGCGTGGTGCTGCGCACCGACAACCTGATCCGCGAGTTCCGCCGCAAGCGGCGGCTGCTGGCCCGCCGCCCGGCCCCGCTGCGCGCCGTCGATGGCGTGTCGCTGTCGGTGGCGCGCGGCCGCACGCTCGGCATCGTCGGTGAATCCGGCTGCGGCAAATCGACGCTGGCGCGGATGATGGTCGGGCTGCTGGCGCCGACCGCCGGGCTGCTGGAAATCGACGGCGTCTCCATTCCCGCCCTGGTGCGGCGCGACCGGCGGGCGCTGCACCGGCGCGTGCAGATGGTGTTTCAGGACCCGCTCGGCTCGCTCAATCCGCGCCGCACGGTGCGCCAGTGTCTCGCCGCCCCGCTGATGGCGCTGCACGGCATGAACGCCGCCGCCTGCACCGCGCGCATCGCCGAGCTGATGGATCTGGTCGGCCTGCGCTCCGACTTCGCTGAGCGCTACCCGCACGAGTTTTCCGGCGGCCAGTCGCAGCGCATCGGCATCGCCCGCGCCCTCGCCGCGCAACCCGAGGTGATCGTGCTCGACGAGCCGGTCTCCGCCCTCGATGTCTCGGTGCAGGCGCAGGTGCTGATGCTGCTGGCCGAGCTGCAGGCGCGGCTCGGGCTGACCTACGTGTTCATCTCGCACGATCTTGCCGTGGTCGAGAGCATCGCGCATGAGGTGGCGGTGATGCAGTCCGGCCGCGTCGTCGAATATGGTGCGGCGGAGCGCATCTTCGCCGCGCCGCAGCACGCCTATACGCGGCTGCTGCTGTCGTCGGTGCCGCGCATCGCCGCCACGGAGGAATGACCATGCCCGTCATCAACCGCATCGCTGAATTCCACGCCGACATGGCCGCGTGGCGCCATGACCTGCATCAGCACCCGGAACTGGCGCTGCAGGAGGAACGCACCAGCGCCATCGTGCGCGACAAGCTGACCGCGTTCGGTGTCGATGAGATCATCACCGGCATGGCGCGGACCGGCGTGATCGGCGTCATCCGCGGGCGCGCGCCGGGCGGCGCCATCGGCCTGCGCGCCGACATGGACGCGCTGCCGATCGAGGAGGCGACCGGCCTGCCCTATGCCTCCGTCAATCCGGGGGTGATGCACGCCTGCGGCCATGACGGGCACACCACGATGCTGCTCGGCGCCGCCCGCTATCTCGCCGAGACGCGCAACTTCGCCGGCACCGTCTATGTCATCTTCCAGCCGGCGGAAGAACGCTTCGGCGGTGGCGAGATGATGGTCAAAGAGGGATTGTTCGACCGCTGCCCGATGGACCTCGTGTTCGGCATGCACAACTGGCCGAGCCACAAGGCCGGCGAATTTGTCTGGCGGATCGGCCCGATGATGGCGGCGGTGGCCAACATCGACATCGTGGTGCGCGGCAAGGGCGCCCACGGCGCCTATCCGCACAACGGCACCGACCCGGTGCTCGCCGCCTCGGCGATCGTCATGGCGATGCAGAGCGTGGTCGCCCGCAACGTCAACCCGCTCGACAACGCCGTCGTCACCATCGCCAACATCGCCGGCGGCCACGCCTTCAACGTGATCCCGGAGACGGTCAGGCTCGGCGGCACCGCGCGCTGGTTCACCCCCGCCGTCGGCGACCTGCTGGAGGCCGCGGTGACGCGCATCGCCCGCAGCACCGCCGAAGCCTTCGGCGCCACCGCCGATGTCATCTTCGAGCGCATGTATCCGGCCACCGTCAACGACGCCGAGGCGACCGCGCTCGCCCGCCGTGCCGCCGAGGCGGTGGCCGGCGCCGGCCGCGTCGTCGAGATGGAACGCCCGACCATGGGCGGCGAGGATTTCAGCTTCATGCTGAACGCCAAGCAGGGCAACTACATCATGCTCGGCGGCGCGCGCGGCGCGGCCGACCCGCAGGTGCATCACCCGAAATACGATTTCAACGACGACATCCTGCCGGTCGGCGCCAGCTACTGGGTGACGCTGGCCGAGCAGCTCCTGCCGCGGCGCTGATGCAGCCGGCCTCCGCCCAGGCGGCCTTCGCACTCGACCGCATCCGCGCGCTGGTCGAGGCGGATGGCCGCCGGACGGAATGGCGCCTGCCGCCCGAACGCGACCTCGCCGTCACCATCGGCACCGGCCGGCGCGCCGTGCGCAGCGCGCTGGAGGTGCTGGAGGCGGAGGGCCGGGTGTGGCGCCATCAGGGCCGCGGCACCTTCGCCGGCCAGCGCCCGGACATCCAGCCGCATCTCGTCGCCTCGATGGCCGAACGCACCAGCCCGCTCGAAGTCATGGAAGCGCGGCTGGAGATCGAGCCGGGGCTGGCGCGGCTGGCGGCGTCGCGGGCGACGCCGGAGGTGGTGGCCAATCTTCAGCGCGTGCTGCAGCGCCTCGCCGCCGGCACCGACACCGCCACCGTCGAACGCTGGGACGGCACGTTCCACCGCACCATTGCCGAGACCGCCGGCAACCGGCTTCTGCTGACCATCTTCGGCGTCATCGACCGCATCCGTCAGTTGCCGTCATGGCAAAAGCCGCGCGCCGAGGCACGCACCGCCGAGCGGCTGCGGCTGGTGCATGTCCAGCACGCCGCCATCGTTGACGCCATCCGCCGCCACGACGGCGCCGCAGCCGAGCAGGCGATGCGCCGGCATCTGGTGTCGCTGCAGGCCAATCTGCAACAGGCGCTGCTCGGCCGGCCGGAGCGCCCGCCGCCGCCGTGATCTCAGCGCCTCAAATTCATTCGGCGCCGATCGGCAAGCAGCAAGGCCAGGGGCTTTGCCCCTGGACCCCAGAAAAGGCGAAGCCTTTGCAATCCAATACTTTAATTATGGGGTCTGGGGCGGAGCCCCAGGCTTGCTTGCCTGACACAGCACTTCCCCCCTCAGGCGCGCATACGCGCGCCGGAAGGATCGAACGGCGGCTCGGCGGTGATGCGGGCGTCGCGCATCGACCCCATGATCTCGATGCCGAACACATCGTTGCGCCGCGCCAGCGCGGCGGGGACATAGGCCAGCGCCATCGACCGGCCGATGCCATGGGCATAGCCGCCCGACGTGACCCAGCCGACGGTCGCGCCATCGACGCTGACCGGCTCGTCGCCGACCACGTCGGCGCCGGCATCATCGACGATCATCGCGACGAGGCGCATCGGCGGCCCCTCCTCGCGCTCGCGCAGCGCCGCGTCGCGGCCGATGAAATCGCCCTTCTTGAACGAGACGAAGCGGCCGAGGCCGGCGCCGAACGGGCCATAAACCGGGCGGTACTCGCGCGCCCAGATGCCCCAGTTCTTTTCCAGCCGCAGCGCATTGAGCGCCCGCAGCCCGAAATGCTTCAGCCCCAGTCCGGCACCGGCGGACATCAGCGTGTCATACAGCGCCGCATGATAATCCGGCGTCACCCACATCTCATAGCCGAGATCGCCGGTGAAGCTGATGCGCCCGACCAGTGCCGGCACCATGCCGACATCCATCCGGCGGAAGCCCATGAACGGGAACGCCGCGGTCGCCAGATCGGCGTTGCACAGCCCCGCCATCAGCGTCCGCGCCTGCGGCCCGGCGACCGACAGCCCCATCAGCGTTGCGCGGTGCGCGCGGATAATGACGCCGGTTGCCGGCAGATGCGATTCCCACCACCGCATGTGATACTGTTCGGCCGCGCCGCTGCCGAAGACGAAGAACGTCTCGTCATCCAGCCGCCCCACGGTGAAATCGCCGATCAGCCTGCCGCGCTCGTTCAGCATCGGCGCCAGCACCATCCGGCCCGCCGCCGGCATCCGGTTGGTCAGCATCCGGTTGAGGAACGCCTCAGCGCCAGGGCCGGAAAATTCGTATTTGGCATAGCCGCTGGTCTCGATCAGCCCGACCGACTGGCGCACCGCGCGGCACTCCTCGGCCACCGGCGCATGCGCGTTGGAGCGGCGGAACGTCACCTGCTCGACCGGCTCGGTGCCCGGCGGGGCGAACCACAGCGGCTGCTCCAAGCCGTAGGACACGCCGAACACCGCACCGGCCGCCTTCATCCGATCATACAGCGGCGAGGTGCGCAGCGGACGCGCCGCCGGCAGTTCCTCGTTCGGAAACGTGACGCGGAAGCGGCGGCCGTAATTCTCCCGCACCTTGGCGTTGGTGTAGGCGAGCGTCGCCCAGTCGCCGAAGCGCGCCACATCCATTGCCCACACGTCAAAGCCCGGATCACCATCGATCATCCAGCTCGCCAGCGCCAGCCCGACGCCGCCGCCCTGGCTGAACCCGGCCATGACGCCGCAGGCCACCCACATGTTGCGCATGCCGCGCACCGGCCCGACCAACGGGTTGCCGTCGGGGGCGAAGGTGAACGGGCCGTTGATGACGCGCTTGATCCCGGCAGTTTCCAGCGCCGGAAAATGCCGGAACCCGAGTTCCAGGTTGTGCGCGATGCGGTCGAGATCGGGGGCCAGCAATTCGGCGGAAAACCCCCACGGCGTCGTCTTCGGCGACCACGGCACGCCGTCGCGCTCATAGGTGCCGAGCAGCACGCCCTGCCGCTCCTGGCGCAGATAGATCTCCGCCTCGAAGTCGATGCAGTGCGGCAGTTCGGCATCCTTGTTGAGCAGATGCGGGATGTCCTCGGTGATCAGGTAGTGGTGCTCCATCGCCAGCACCGGCAGTTCCAGCCCGACCATGCGGCCGACCTCGCGCGCCCACAGCCCGCCGCAATTGACCACGTGCTCGGCAACCAGATTGCCCTGGTCGGTGACCACGTCCCAGCTTCCGTCGCTGCACTGGGCGAGGCTTTCCACCTTGGTCTTGCGATAGATTTCCGCGCCCTGTTTGGTCGCCGCGCGGGCATAGGCATGGGTGGTGCCGGAGGGATCGAGATGCCCCTCCATCGGGTCGAACATGGCGCCGATGAAATGCTTCTTGTCGATCAGCGGCATGCGCCGCGCCGCCTCGTCCATGCTGACGATTTCGGCGTCCAGGCCGAGATAGCGACCGCGCGCCTGGGCCATTTTCAGCCAGTCCATGCGCTCCGGCGTGCCGGCCAGCACGAGGCCGCCCGGCAGATGCAGCGAACAGGAAAGACCGGAGATTTCCTCGATCTCCTTGTACAGCTCGATGGTGTATTTCTGCAGCTTGGCGACGTTGGGATCGCCGTTGAGCGTGTGCATGCCGCCCGCGGCATGCCAGGTCGAGCCGCAGGTGAGTTCGTCGCGCTCCAGCAGCACCACATCGCGCCAGCCGAGTTTGGTCAGATGGTAGAGCACGCTGCAGCCGACCACGCCGCCGCCGATCACCGCGACCCGCACATGCGATTTCATCCGTTCGTCCCCCAAGTGCGCGTCATCCGCCCGAGCCTCACAACCCGCCGGCCGCCTGTTTGAACCATGCCAGAAGATACGCCGCGAGCGACCGCTCGACGATCAGCCGGATCGCCTCCGGCGTGCCATACAGCACCACTTTCACCCCGGCGAACACGCTCTGCGCGCAGCGTCCCGGCGCCAGCAGCGCCGGATCGAGCGTGCTTCCCATCGCCAGCAGATCGGCGGCGGCGCCGCCGGCGAGCTCGAACACGGCAAACCCGTCGCTGACATCAGCGACGAATCCCTCCGGCGCGGCACCGCCGAGCTGCAGCGCCCGCTCCGGCGCCAGCCACAGCATCCCGTCCGCCACCGTGTTCGGCGCCAGCGCGGCGCCGCTGACCAGCCGCAGCGTGCCGGCCTCGACCATGCGCACGACCACGCCCGCCCCGCTGGCGGCCGGATCATCGGCGCCGATCTGCGCCGCCACCGACAGGTGCGCCAGTTCAGCCATGCAGCCGCTCCCCCGCCGGATCGAAGAACACCGGCGAGACGACGCGCGCCCGCGTCATCTGTCCGAGATGATACAGCTCAACCTCCGCCCCCGCCGCGATCAACGCCCGCCCGCGTTCGATCATGCCGAGGGCGATGCTGCGGCCGAGCGCCGGGGAGAAAAACGCGCTGGTCACCCAGCCGAGGCTGCGCATGCCCTGCGCCGTGCGCGCCACCGCATGCGCGCCGACATGCGGCGGCGTCGCCGGATCGTCCGGCAGCAGCCCGACGAACTGCCGCCGGTCGGGGCGCAGCGCCTCGGGCATCAGCAGCGACCGCTTGCCGACGAAATCCACCGTCTTGGCGCGCAGCGGCCCGGACATGCCGAGATCGTCGGGCAGCGTCATCCCGTCGGTATCGACGCCGATCAGGATATAGCCCTTTTCCGCCCGCAGCAGCGACGAGGTCTCGACCCCGTACGGGCTGATGCCGTGCGGCGCCCCCGCCGCCAGCAGCGCCCGCCACAGCGCCGCCGCATAGCCGGCGGGCAGCGAAACTTCATAGCTGCGCTCACCGGTAAAGCTGACCCGGGCGATGCGGCCGGGGACGCCGCAGATGGTGCCCTCGGCATAAGTCATGTGCGGCAGCGCCGCGAGGTCGATCGTCGTCAGCCCGGCCAGCACCTCGTGCGCGCGCGGCCCGGCCACGGCAAACGTCGCCGCGGCGGCGGTGGTGTCGTGGATGGCGACGCGCATGCCGGGGCACTCGGTCTGCCGCCACGCCTCCAGCATGGCGACCACGCCGCTGGTGTGGCTCGACGACGGCGACAGCAGATAGCGCTTCGGCGCCAGCCGGGTCACCACCCCGTCGTCATAGACGATGCCGGTCTCGCGCAGGATCAGCGCGTAGCGGATGCGGCCGGGCTTCAGATTCGCCACCTCGTTGTAGAACGCGATGTTCAGGAAGGCGGCGGCATCCGGCCCATCGACCACCACTTTGCCGAGGCTCGATGCGTCGAACAGGCCGACGCCGGCGCGCACCGCCGCCGCCTCGCGGCGGATCGCCTGGGCGGCGCTTTCGCCCGCGCGCGGATAGCAGGCGGGGCGAAACCAGCCGCCATATTCGCGCATCTCGGCGCCGCGCGCGACATGCTCGGCATCGGCCGGCAAGCGGCGCCACGGCGCATACAGCGACCCGTGCCGCAGCCCGGCGATGGCGCCAAACGTCACCGGCGTATAGGGCGGGCGGAAGGTGGTGGTGCCGACCGCGGCAATCTCCCGCCCGGTGGTCTCGGCCAGGATGGCGAGGCCGTTGACGTTGCTGGTCTTGCCCTGATCGGTGGCCATGCCGAGCGTGGTGTAGCGTTTCAGGTGCTCGACCGAGCGGTAATTCTCCCGTGCCGCCAGCACGATGTCCTTGGCCGTGACGTCGTTCTGGAAATCCACCCATTGCCGCGCCCGGCGGATCGGCACCCGCCAATAGGGGCGCAGCGGAGTCGCCGCCACCGCCGGCGCGGTGTGCGGCGGCGCGATGGCCGCCGCGCGGCCCGCCGCCGCCAGCCCGGCGGCGTGCCCCTGCGCCAGACAGGTCGCCAGATCGGCGGCGCCGGTGATGCTGCCGGCGAGGTGCTGGCCGGGGCGCGCCGCGGCGGGCAGGAAGGCCGCCGCCGCCGCGTCCCAGCGCAGCTTGCCGCCGGCCTGGCTGTGCAGATGCACCGACGGCGACCAGCCGCCCGATACGGCGAGCAGATCGGCGGCCACCCGCAGCGTCGCCTGACGCGGCGAGGTGGCGTCGCTCGGGCCGAGATCGACCATGCGCAGCCCGTCGCGGCCGATGGTGTTGAGCACGACGCTGCCGGCCAGTACGCGCACCCCGGCCTCCTCGGCGGCGGCGGCGATCGGCGGCGCCGGGCGCAGATCGGCCAGCAGCACGCTGGCGCCGGCGCGGCGCAGCGCGATGGCGGCGGCATAGGCGCTGTCGTTGTTGGTCAGCACCACCGCGCTCTCGCCGGCCAGCACGGCATGCACGCGCAGATAATGCAGCACCGCATCGGCCGACATCACCCCCGGCCGGTCATTGCCGGGAAACACCAGCGGTCGCTCGATGGCCCCGGTGGCGAGCACCGCCGCGCCGGCCCGGACATGCCACAGCCGCTCCGCCGCCCACCCCGCCGGCGCGTCCTCGCGGCGTTCCAGCAGGCCGAAGGCGTTGTGGTCATAGGCGCCGAACACGGTGGTATGGCGCAGCAGCCGCACGCCCTGCGGCACCGCCGCCGCGGCCCATGCCGCCGCCGGCTGGCCGTCGATGCTCGCCGCCTGCCAGCCCAGCGTGCCGCCCGGCGCCGGCCGGTCATCGGCCAGGATCACCGAGGCGCCGGCCGCTGCGGCGGCACGGGCGGCGGCGAGGCCGGCCGGCCCGGCGCCGACCACCAGCACGTCGCAATGGGCGCTGCGGGCGGCATAGTGCCGGCGGTCGGGCGCCGCCTCGACGCGGCCCAGCCCGGCCATGGCGCGGATGCGCGGCTCATAGCGGTGCCAGTCCGGCATGAACGTCTTGTAGTAGAACCCCGCCGGCAGGAAGCGCTGCGCCAGATCGAGCGCGCCGTACACGTCGCGCGCCACATTCGGCCGGGCGTTGACGCCGCGCACCACCATGCCGGCGCGCAGCGCCACCGTGGTTGCCCGTGCATCCGGCTCCTGCGTCTCGCCCAGCGCCACATCGACGATGGCGTTCGGCTCCTCCGTCCAGGCGCCCCACAGGCCGCGCGGGCGATGGTATTTGAAGCTGCGGCCGACCACCCGCACGCCGCTGGCCAGCAGCGCCGAGGCCAGCGTGTCGCCCGCGAAACCCGCCAGCGCCGCGCCGTCCCAGGTGAACGCCAGCCGGCGGCTGCGGTCGATGCACCCGCCCTCGGCCAGCCGCCGCGCCGTCATGCCGGCGCCTGCGTGCGCAGATTGGCATGCGTCACGGTGTCGCGCTCCAGCATGAACCACTGGCCGCAGCCGCCGGCATGGCACCAGTTTTCCTGGTGCGGGCCTTTGTCGTTGCGGCGCATGTAAAGATAATCGGCCCAGCTCTGGTCCGACACCGCCTCGGCCGGCCCCGGCCGCATCACCGGCTCGCCGGCATAGCTGAACTCGGGTTCGCTGCGTGGTCCGCACCACGGGCAGGTAATCAGCAACATCAGACGGCCCTCAATGTGCGATGCCGGCGCCGGCGGCTTCGTCGATCAGCGCGGCGCGGGCGAAGCGCGACAGATCGAACGGCGCCGAGATCGGATGGTGGCCGCCGGTCGCCATCGCGTGCGCCAGGAAATAACCCCCCGCCGGCGTCGCCTTGAACCCGCCGGTGCCCCAGCCGGCATTGAGATACAGATTGCCGACCGGCGACGGGCCGAGAATCGGGCTGTAATCCCACGGCACATCGACGATGCCGGCCCATTGCCGCAGCATCTTCAGCCGCCGGAAGGGCGGAAAAATCTCCGTCATCGCCGCCACGATCGCCTGCGTCGTCGGCAGGTTGCCGCGCTGCGCATAGGACGGATACAGATCGAGCCCGGCGCCGAACACCAGCTCGCCCTTGTCCGACTGTGACACATACATCCCCGTCGCCCACGAACTGGCAACGACGTTGAGCGCCGGCTTGATCGGCTCGCTGACCATCGCCTGCAGCGCGTAGCTGGTGATCGGCAGGCGGAATCCGGCCATGCCGGCGAACACCCCGGAATGCCCCGACACCGACAGCCCGACCACCCCGGCGGCAACCGGCCCCTGCGTGGTCTCGACGGCGCGCACCCGGTTGTTGTCGATGCGAAACCCGGTGACCTCGCAGTTCTGGATGATATCGACGCCCAGCCCGTCGGCGGCGCGGGCATAGCCCCAGGCGACCGCATCATGCCGGGCGATGCCGCCGCGCCGCTGGATGAAGGCGCCGTGGATCGGAAAACGCGCATCGGCGGCGAAATTGGCCAGCGGCACTTCCGCCCGCACCTGCGCCGCGTCCAGCAACTCGGTGTCGATGCCGTTGATCTGCATGGCGTTGACCGCGCGCGCCATGGTTTCCATGTCGTGATCGGAATGGCCAAGATAGATCACGCCGCGCTGGCTCAGCATGATGTTGTAGTTCAGCTCCGCGCTGAGCTGCTCGTACTGGCGCAGGGCGAAATCATACAGCGCCACGCTCTGCGGGAAGAAGTAGTTGGAGCGAACGATGGTGGTGTTGCGCCCGGTGTTGCCGCCGCCGATCCAGCCCTTTTCCAGCACCGCGATGCGCCGCAGCCGGTGCAGCTTGGCCAGATAATAGGCCGCGGCCAGCCCGTGGCCGCCGCCGCCGATGATCACCGCGTCATAGCTCGGCTGCAGTGCCGCTGACCGCCACGCCTGCGGCCAGCCGCCATGCCCGGCGATCCCCTGCCGCAGCAGGGCGAGAGACGAATAGCGCATGCTCACTCGGTACTTTCCCGGCGACGACGGTGCAGCAGGCTGTTCCAGAAATGCCGGTCGCGCGCCCGTGCGGCGCGGCTGGCGAGTTCGCTGTGGCGCAGCGGCGCCTCGGCCGCCGGCATGAACGGTCGGCGCTGCGCCCGCGGCACTTCCTCGCGCTGCAGCATGCGCGCCCCGGTGAACAGGCCGAGCGCGATCAGCACCACCGCCAGATAGCCGAACAGCCCGATCGGCCCGACCCGGCCCATCACCAGCCCGGCCGCCGAGGGGCTGACCGAGGAGCCGAGCGACCAAATGAACAGCAGCCCGCCGCTCGCCGCGACATAATCGCCCCGCTCCATGCGGTCATTGGTCTGCCCGGCGCCCAGCCCGTAGAGCGGCGCCGTCATCCCGGCGAACAGGAAGCCCAGCGCCGAGATGGCGATGAACGACACCCCGGCGGCAAGCCCGATGGCGAGTGTCATCAGCAGCGCGCCGGCCACCGCCGCCACCATCACCGGCCGGCGGCCGAACCGGTCGGACAGCATGCCGACCGGGTACTGCACCAGCAGCCCGGCCACCATCGCCGTCGAGATATAGGCCGCGACCGATCCCGCGCCGTAGCCCGAGCGTTCCAGAAACACCGGCACCAGCGAATAATAGGCGCCGTTGATCAGCCCCGAGGCGAGGCAGCAGGCGACGCCGACCGGCGAGACGCGATACAGCCGGCCGAGCGCGAAATGCGCCTGTGGCCGCACCGCCGGATTGGCCTGCTGGGTCAGCGCCAGCGGCAATACGGCGGTGGCAAACAGCAGCCCGACCAGCACGAAGATGATCGGCGCCGGGCGCACCACGTTCAGCGCCAGCGGGCCGAGCGCGCTCGCCCCCCAGGAGGCGACCAGATAGGCGCCGAAGGAGCGTCCGCGGGTGGCGCTGTCGGCGCGGTCGTTGAGCCAGCTTTCGACCACCAGGAACAGCCCGGAACTGGCAAAGCCGATGGCCAGCCGCAGTACCCCGACCTGCCACGCCGCGCCGGCGAACACCAGCAGCAGCGCCGCATCGGCGGCGATGGCGGCGAACACGGCGAAGGCGCGGATATGCCCGACCCGCATCACCACCCGGTCACACGACAGCGCCCCGCCGAGGAACCCGAGATAATAGGCCGAGGCCACGGCGCCGATCGCCGCCGAGGACGCCCCCACCTGCAGCAGCAGCAGCGGGATCAGCGGCGTCATCACGCCCAACGCCGCCTGCGCGCTGATCAGACCGAGCAGCACCGGCAGGATTGGCCCGAGGCGGAATTGCATGGACCCCGTTATGCCCCGGCACGGCCGTTCCGGCTGCATCCTTTTTTGTCATGCCGCAATCGACATTTGCGATGTTGCCGTCGCCCGGCTTGGCGCGATGCTGGCCGGCAGGACTGACGACAGGATGACCAGATGAGCGGCTTTACGCTCGACCGCGTGCCGAGCATCGTCCAGGCGCCGGGCGCGCTCGATCAGATCGGGGCGCTGGCGGCGCGCCTGTCCGGCCGGCGGCCGGTGCTGCTGGTGGCCGACCCCGGCCTCGCCCCGTTCGGCATCATCGCGCGGGCGGAGACGGCGTTGCGCGAGGTCGGGCTGACCGTGCTGACCCATAGCGATATCAAGAGCGACCCGAGTGCGGCGCAGGTCGATGCGGCGGCGCAGCTTGCCCGGCGCGGGGAGGCGGGGCTTGTCATCGCCGTCGGCGGCGGCTCGGCGATGGATGCCGGCAAGGCGGCGGCGGCGATCGCGCCCGCCTCGGCGCCGGCCGCGTATTACGCCCTGTGCGCCAACCCGTTCCCGCCCCGGCCGCTGCCGAAAATCTGCGTGCCGACGACCTCGGGCACCGGATCGGAAACCACCCGCACCGCCATCGTCAGCCTTGATGATGGGTCGAAAGTCTGGCTCTGGGGCGAGGAGATCAAGGCCGATGCGGTGCTGCTCGACCCGACGCTGACGGTCGGTCTGCCGGCGCATCTGACCGCGGCGACCGGGATCGACGCGCTGGTGCATGCCATCGAGGCCGCGACCAACGCCAACGCCCATGACGCCAACGATATCTACTGCCATGCCGCGATCCGGCTGGTGATGCGCCATTTGCCAACGGCGTTGCGCACGCCGGGCGATCTGGCGGCGCGCGCCGGGCTGCAACTGGCGGCGGCGCTGGCCGGCATCGGCATCGACAACACCGGCACGGCGATTGCGCATAACATCGGCCACGCCCTCGCCTCGCTGCGCCCGATCCATCACGGCCGCGCGGTCGGCGTGGCGATGCTGGCGGCGCTGCCGTGGAACGTCGCCGAAGACCCGGACGGCCGCTTCGCCGCGGTCGCCTCCAGCATGGGCGCGGCGGCGGACGCCGCCGCCCTGCCCGGCGCCTATGCGCGGCTGCTGCGCGCCTCGGGGATCAAGGTCGCGCTGGCCGGCGAGGGCCATGACGACATCACCCCCGAGCGGCTGGCGGCCCAGATGGGACGCGCCGAGAATGCGGCGATGTGCCGTTCCAACCGCCGCACCGCGAGCGATGCCGACCTGCTCGCCCTGGCCGGCCGCGTTCTGGCGCAGGAGTGACAGCCATGCAGATCACCGCCATCGAGATCACCCATCACCGCCTGTCCTTCACCCCGCCGTTCCGCGCCAGTTGGGACAGCGCGCCGCGCCATCACTGGGACAGTACCATCGTGCGCGTCCACACCGATGCCGGGATCAGCGGGATCGGCTCGGGCGATCTGATGCTCGGCTTTGCCGGGCACGAGCACCTGTTCGTCGGCCGCGACCCGCTCGCCATCGAGCGGCATTTCCGCACCCTCAATCATCTGGCGTTTCACTATGGCCGTTGCTGGCCGCTCGACCTCGCCTTGTGGGACCTCGCCGGCAAGGCGGCGGGCCTCGCGTGCTGGAAGCTGCTCGGCGGCCTCGCCGACCGGGTGCGCGCCTATGCCTCGAGCGGCACGCTGCGCGATCCGGGGGCGATGGCCGAGGCGGCGGAGCGCTATCTCGCCGCCGGCTACCGGGCGCTGAAAATCCGCTTCCAGCGCGGCGACTGGCGCGACGACATCCGCGCGCTGGAGGCGGTGCGGGCGCGGATCGGCGACCGGCTGGAGCTGATGGTCGATTGCAACCAGGGCTGGCGGCTGCCGCAGGACACCTATGCGCCGTGGAGCCTGAAAGACGCGGTGACGGTGGCGCGGCAGTTGGAGCGGCTCGGCGTCTATTGGATGGAGGAGCCGCTGCATCGCGGCGACCGCGCCGGCATGCGCCGGCTGCGCGAGATGGTCGATGTCCGCGTCGCCGGCGGCGAGATGACGCGCGAACTCTACGAGTTCCGCGACCTGATCAGCGAGGGCTGTCTCGATGTGCTGCAGCCCGATGCGGCGCTGGTCGGCGGCATCACCGGGCTGCGCCGGGTGGCGCTGATGGCGCAGGAGCATAATCTGGTGTTCACCCCGCACACCTGGGGCAACGGCATCGGCCTGATCGCCAACGCGCATCTGACCGCCGGGCTGGCCGATGCGCCGTATCTGGAGTTTCCCTTCGATCCGCCGGAATGGGACCTGGACCGGCGCGACTACATGCTGGCGGCACCCTGCGCGGTGGATGCGCAAGGCTGGATCGTGCTGTCGGAGGCGCCGGGACTGGGCTTCACGCTGGACGAGCAGCGGCTGGCGGCGACGCGCATCGCCTGATCGCAGCCGGCCCAGCAAAACGCCACTTGCCCAGATCGGGCGGTTCATGTTCTCTTTCCGTTCATGCCGCCCGTCGCGCAACACCCCCCGGCCGAACGCCTCGCCCAGATCATCGACCGCCTGTGCGCGGCGGTGGCGGCGAGCGGCCCGCGCGGGCACCTGCCGTTTCCGTTGGTGCTGCTGCTCTGGTCACGGCTGAAACAGATATCCGGCCGCATCCTGCGCCGGAAGTATCCGAATTTTTGTGTGCGGGGCGTAGTTCAGCGACGTAGGGTGGGCTTCAGCCCACCGTCGCAAGCAACGTCGCGAGAGGCTTGCGCGTCGGTCCACCGATGCACGCAACAACCGCGCCG
>JAJZES010000030.1 GCA_021845985.1 Pseudomonadota bacterium
GCCCGCGCCCCGCCGGCCGCCCGCCGCCACGCCGCCCGACCGCCGCATCCCGCGTGACGCCGCGGCGCGTCCGCGCGCCTGCTGGTCTTGCAATCCAGCAACGCCATCCGCCGTTTGACAGCCTGATCCGCGCCGCCCTACCTTTCGCCGCCTGTTGCAGGTGCGAACGCCGCGCGCCGGCCACGGGCCATGCCACAGGAACACAGCGGAACGCCATGAAGGTCCTCGTCCCCGTCAAGCGGGTGGTCGATTACAACGTCAAGGTCAGGGTCAGGTCGGACGGCACCGGGGTCGAGACCGCCGGGGTCAAGATGTCGATGAACCCGTTCGACGAAATCGCCGTCGAGGAAGCCATCCGGCTCAAGGAAAAAGGCGTCGTCAGCGAGATCATCGCCGTCTCGCTCGGCGTCGCCGCCTGTGCCGAGACCATCCGCACGGCGCTGGCCATGGGCGCCGACCGCGGCATCCTGGTCGAAACCGATGCCGAGCTGCAGCCGCTGGCCGTCGCCAAGCTGCTGCGCGCCCTGGCCGAGCGCGAGCAGCCGCGGCTGATGATCCTCGGCAAGCAGGCGATCGACGACGACATGAACGCGACCGGGCAGATGCTCGCCGCCCTGCTCGGCTGGTCACAGGGCACTTTCGCCAGCAAAATCACCATCGACGGCGACACCGCAACCGTCACCCGCGAGGTCGATGGCGGGCTGGAAACCGTGGCGCTGACCATGCCGGCGATCATCACCACCGATCTGCGGCTGAACGAACCGCGCTACGCCTCGCTGCCCAACATCATGAAGGCGCGCAAGAAGCCGATCGAAACGGTCAGGCCGGCCGATCTCGGCGTCGATCCGGCGCCGCGGCTGAAAACCCTGCGCGTGGTCGAGCCGCCGAAGCGCCAGGCCGGGGCGAAGGTCGCTTCGGTGGCCGAACTGGTGGCCAAGCTGCGCACCGAAGCGAAGGTGATCTGACCATGACGGCTCTTGTCCTGCTCGACCACGATGCCGCCAGCGTCAAGCAGCCGGCGCGCTCGGCCGTCGCCGCGGCGCTGAAACTCGGCGTTGAGGTGCATGTGCTGATCGCCGGTGAGAACGCCGGCGCGGCGGCGGCGGCGGCGGCGAAGCTGCCCGGCGTCGCCCGCGTCATCCTCGCCGACGGGGCGGATTATGGCCACGGGCTGGCCGAGCCGCTGGCGGCGCTGCTGGTGGCACTGGCGCCGGACTATACCCATCTGCTGGCCGCCTCCACCGCCGCCGGCAAAAACGTCATGCCGCGCGTCGCCGCGCTGCTCGATGTCCAGCCGATCAGCGACATCGCCGAGGTGATCGACGCCGACACCTTCGTCCGGCCAATCTATGCCGGCAATGCGCTGGCCACCGTGCACAGCAGCGATGGCAAAAAAGTCATCACCGTGCGCGCCGCCAGCTTCGACCCGGTGGCGGCCGAGGGCGGCGCTGCCGCCATCACCACGGCGCCGGCCGTCGCCGCCCCCGGCCTGTCGCGCTACGTCTCCTCGGAACTGTCGCGCAGCGAGCGGCCGGAACTCACCGCCGCCCGCGTCGTCATCTCCGGCGGGCGCGGCATGCAGAACGGCGAGAACTTCAAGCTTATCGAACCGATCGCGGACATGCTGGGGGCCGCCGTCGGCGCCTCGCGCGCCGCGGTGGATGCCGGCTTCGTGCCCAACGACTATCAGGTCGGGCAGACCGGTAAGATCGTCGCCCCGGAACTGTATGTCGCCATCGGTATTTCCGGCGCCATCCAGCACCTTGCCGGCATGAAGGACAGCAAGGTGATCGTGGCGATCAACAAGGACGAGGAAGCGCCCATCTTCCAGGTGGCGGATTACGGCCTGGTCGCTGATCTGTTCACCGCGCTGCCCGAGCTGGCAGCCGAGTTGGAGCGCACCCGTACATGAATATCGAGGTCAAGACGGCACCGGCCAGCGTCCAGGCGGCGCTGGATACGCCGGCGATCAACGCCGTCGGCATCGTCGGCGCCGGGCAGATGGGCAACGGCATCGCCCATGTCTGCGCGCTGGCCGGGGTGACGGTGACGCTGGTGGACGTCAAGACCGAGGCGCTGGAGCGTGCCCTCGGCACCATCGGGCGCAACATGGACCGGCAGGTCAACCGCAACGCCATCACCGCCGAGGAGCGCGACGCGGCGCTGGCGCGCATCACCACCGCCGGCGACTATGGCGCCTGCGGCGACTGCGACATGGTGATCGAGGCTGCGACCGAAAAAGAGGAGGTCAAGCGCGCGATCTACAAGGCGCTGACGCCGAACCTGAAGCTCTCCTGCATGCTGGCCAGCAACACCTCGTCGATCAGCATCACCCGGCTCGGCGCCAGCACCGACCGGGCGGAAAAATTCATCGGCATGCACTTCATGAACCCGGTGCCGGTGATGAAGCTGGTGGAGGTGATCCGCGGCATCGCCACCGACGAGCCGACCTTCCAGGCGACCCAGGCGCTGGCCGCACGGCTGCACAAGATCACCGCCGTCAGCGAGGATTTCCCCGCCTTCATCGTCAACCGCATCCTGGTGCCGATGATCAACGAGGCGGTGTACGCGCTTTATGAGGGCGTCGGCTCGATCGCCGCCATCGACCAGGCGATGAAGCTCGGCGCCAACCATCCGATGGGGCCGCTGGAACTGGCCGATTTCATCGGGCTGGACACCTGCCTGTCGATCATGCAGGTGCTGTATGAAGGGCTGTCGGACAGCAAATACCGCCCCTGTCCGCTGCTGGTGAAATATGTCGAGGCGGGCTGGCTCGGCCGCAAGACTGGCCGCGGCTTCTACGACTACACGCAAACACCGCCGCGACCGACCCGCTGATCCGCCGCGCCGACCGCCTCAAGGCCGCGCGAGACGTGCTTGGCGGACGGCGACGACGGGGCCATGTCGGCGCGGCAAAAGAGAGGAATGCGGCATGCGGATCGGCGTTGTCGGACTGGGCCGGATGGGCGGCAACATCGCCCGCCGGCTGATGCGGGCGGGACATGACTGCGTCGTCTTCGACGCCAGTGCGCAGGCGGCGCAGGCCATCGCCAAGGACGGCGCCACCGCCGCCGCCTCGCTGGCCGATCTGGTGCAGAAGCTGGGGCCGGCGCCGCGCGCCGTCTGGGTGATGCTGCCGGCCGGGCACATCACCGCCGAGACGGTGACCGCGCTCGGCGATCTGCTCGGCCACGGCGACCTCGTCATCGACGGCGGCAACTCCTATTTCCGCGACGACATCAGCCGCGGCAAGATGCTGGCGGAAAAGGGCATCCGCTATGTCGATGTCGGCACCTCCGGCGGCGTCTGGGGGCTGGAGCGCGGCTACTGCCTGATGGTCGGCTGCACCGACGACGCCTTCGCCCATCTGGAGCCGATCTTCGCCGCCCTCGCCCCTGGCGAGGGCAGCATCCCGCGCACCCCCGGCCGCACCGGCAGCGAGGGGCGGGCCGAACAGGGCTATATCCATGCCGGTCCGATCGGCTCCGGCCATTTCGTCAAGATGATCCATAACGGCATCGAATACGGCATGATGCAGGCCATCGCCGAGGGCTTCGACATCCTGCGCAGCCGGGTCAAATCAACCACCCTGCCGCCCGAAGAACGCTACGATCTCAACATGGCCGAGATCGCCGAAGTGTGGCGCCGCGGCAGCGTGGTGAGTTCCTGGCTGCTCGACCTGACCGCCGCGGCGCTGGCCGATGACGGCGAACTCGCCCGCTTCTCCGGCTTCGTCGAGGACAGCGGCGAGGGTCGCTGGACGGTCGAGGCGGCGGTCGAGGAGGCGGTGCCGGCGGAGGTGCTGTCGGCGGCGCTCTACACCCGCTTCCGCTCCCGCCAGGACCACACCTTCGCCGAGAAGATGCTGTCGGCGATGCGGCTCGGCTTCGGCGGGCATATCGAGCAGGGCCATCCGAAATGACCACGGCGGACGCCGCCAAGCGGGCGGCGGCGGAGGCGGCGGCGGCGCTGGTCGAGTCCGGCATGGTGGTCGGCCTCGGCAGCGGCTCGACGGTGCGCTATCTGGTCATGGCGCTGGGCCGGCGGGTGCGTGAACAGGGCCTGCGCATCGTCGGCGTGCCGACCTCGACCGAGACCGACGCGCTGGCGCTGGCCCACGGCCTGACCCTGACCGAGCCGGACGGCACGCCGATCGACCTCGCCATCGACGGCGCCGATGAAGTCGAACGCGGCACGCTGCGGCTGATCAAGGGGTTGGGCGGGGCGCTGCTGCGCGAGAAGATCATCGCCGAGGCGGCCCACCGCTTCGTCGTCATCGCCGATGCCGCCAAGGTGGTGACCTGTCTCGGCGCACGCGCGGCGCTGCCGGTCGAGGTGGTGCGCTTCGGCCACAAGGCGACGGCCCGGCGCATCGCCGAACTGGGCGGCCGGCCGGTGCTGCGCCAGGATGCCGGCGGCGACCCGTTCATCAGCGACGGCGGCAACGTCATCTACGACTGCGCCGGCTTCGCGCCGATCAGCGACCCCTACACCGTGCAGCGCAATCTGCGTGCCATCGCCGGGGTGGTGGAAACCGGACTGTTCCTGGAACGCGCGGAGCGCGCCATCATCGGCGCGGCGGATGGCAGCGTCAGTGTGATGGAGCGGGTACGATGACCTATCGGCGGGCGCTCATCGTTGGTGCCGGCAGCGGCCTGTCGGCCGCGCTCGCCCGGCGTTTTGCCCGCGAGGGGCTGGCGGTGGCGCTGGCGGCGCGGCGCACCGACACGCTCGCCGCGCTGTGCGCTGAGACCGGCGCCACCGCGCATGCCTGCGACGCCGCCGAGCCGGACGCGGTGGCCGCCCTGTTCGCCGCGCTGGATGCCGGCGGCGCGCCGGATCTGGTGGTGTACAACGCCAGTTTCCGGGTGCGCGGGCCGGTCGCCGAGCTCGATCCGGAAGGCGTGCGGCGGTCGCTGGAGGTCAGCGCGTTTGGCGCTTTTCTGGTGGCCCAGCAGGCGGCACGGCGGATGCTGCCGCAGCGGCAGGGCGCCATCGCCTTCACCGGGGCGACCGCGGGCGTCAAGGGATTCGCCCTGTCATCGGCCTTCGCGATGGGCAAGTTCGCGCTGCGCGGCCTTGCCCAGAGCCTGACCCGCGAGCTGTCGCCGCAGGGCATCCGGGTGCTGCATGTGGTGATCGACGGCGGCATCCGCGCCGCCCACCGGCCCGACCCGGCAGCGGCGCCGGATTCGACGCTCGCCCCCGACGCCATCGCCGCGACCTACTGGCACGCCCTGACCCAGCACCGCAGCGCCTGGAGCTGGGAGATCGAGCTGCGCCCTTGGGTCGAGCGGTTCTGAGTCCGGCCGGCCAATTGGGTCAGCCGCGGCGGCGTTCGATCAGCGCCGGGGCGATCAGGCCGACGCCGATCCCCCAGAAGCCGTTGATCAGCAGCGAGCGCAGCACCGCCATGCCGGCGAAGTCGATCGGCCGTCCCTTCAGCGGGGCGACGATGACGAAGCCGACCAGCCCGGCAATGATGCCCAGACCAAGCCCCCACAGCCAGCGCGGCCGGCCGAGCCGCGGCAGCGCGAGGCCAAACACCGCACCGTACAGGCCGCCCCAGAAACACAGGCTGGCGATCAGCGGCACGCCGAAGGGCTGCGTCGGCACCATCGGATAGGGCGGCGGCATCAGCCCGGCGCGGTGCAGCAGCCACCACATCGCCTGATGGAAGGTCAGCACTGAAATTGCCGCCGCCAGAAAGCCCAGTGCGGCGCGTGGCGCGAGCGACATGGATCACCTCATTGTTGCGCCGGCCATAGTGGCACGATCGGCCGCCGCTCCATCATATCTCCGCGGTGACCCAGGATTCCGCCCCGTCATCGGTCAGATGCACCGCACTCGCCGTCGCCTCCATGCCGTTGAGGCTGCGGATCAGATCGACGCGGCGGTGCGGCGGCACGATGAACATGAAGAACCCGCCGCCGCCGGCGCCCGACACTTTGCCCGCCAGCGCGCCATGCGCCAGCGCCGCTTCGTGCAGCCGCTCGATATGGTGGTTGCTGACGCTGCGCGCGGTGCGCTTCTTGGCGTCCCAGGAGCGGTTGAGGATTTCGGCGACGTGGCGGATCTCGCCGCGCAGCAACGCCTGTTTCATCTCCACCGCGTCGCGCTTCAACTGGTGCAGGCTGCCCAGCGCGGCGCTCTCGGCGTCGGTCATGTGGCGCTGCTGTTCGGCGATGATCTCGTCGGACTGGCGCGACAGGCCGGTGAAACAGGTGACCAGCGACGTTTCCAGCTCGTTGATGACGCCGCGCGGCACCCGCAGCGGATTGACGATGACCCTGTCGCCGGCCAGGAACTCGATGAAATTGGCGCCGCCGAACGCGGCCGCGTACTGGTCCTGCTTGCCGCCGGCGAGGCCGAGATCGAGCCGCTCGATCTCGAACGCCAGATGCGCCACGTCATAGAGGCCGAGCGGCAGGCCGAGCAGCAGGCGGAACGCCTCGACCATCGCCACCACCAGCGCCGAGGAGGAGCCGAGGCCGGAGCCGGGCGGCGCATCGACATAGCTGGTCACCGACAGCGCCGGCAGTTCGCCGCCGGCGAAATCGCGCATCATCCGCCGATAGACGCCGGCATGCACCGGCAGTCGGGCGCCGGCCAGCGCCGAGGCGCTGCGCGGCAGCACGTCGGCGATGCCGAGGTCGGAGGCGGTGAAATGGATGTGCTCGTCGGGCGAGCGGGCGATGAAGCAATAGGCATAGCGGTCGATGGTGCAGTTCAGCACCGCGCCGCCGAACTGGTCGCAATAGGGGCTGAGGTCGGTGCCGCCGCCGGCCAGCCCGAGCCGCAGCGGCGCCCGTGCCCGCACCGTGCGCCCCGGTGGGATCGGTCCCTCAGAGCGCCGCATGGAAGATCATGTTGAAGGCTCCCAGATAGCCAAGCTCGCCGGACCAGTAGAAATGCGCCGCGGCGTGGGCAAAGCCGGCCCGCCGCAGCCGGTCGAGAATGTCCCAGCCGATGTCATGCGCCGGTGTGCGCAGCAGCGCCGGCAGCCGCCCGCCCGGCCGCGGCAGATCGGCCCGCGTCAGCGTGGCCGACGCATCATAGCGGAACGGCACGGTGAACACGAACGAGCCGCCCGGCGCCAGGGCGGCGCGGAACGCGGCCAGCGCCGCATCGAGCGGCGGCACCAGATGCAGACAGCCGATGGCCACCGCAAGCTGCACCGGGCGCCCCGGCGCCGGCAGCGTCCAGCCCGGCGCCGAGTCGCCGGGCAGCAGCGCGGCGGCATGCACCGCCTCACCGGCCAGCGCGGCGAGGCGGCGATGCGCCGCCTGCTCCGGCCCGAACAGCAGCAGCCGCGTCCACGGCCGCAGCCCCGCCACCGCCTGGGCGAAATGCACCACCGCGCGTGCCCGCCCGTCGAGCCGGTCGGCGCAGTCGCAGATTTGCCCCTCCGGCCAGTTGGCCATCCTGCTGCCGTCGGCGGCGCGCGGCCAGCGATCCAGCCGGGTGGTGAACGCGGCGCCGCGCAGGCAGGGCGCGCAGGTGCCCGGCCGGATCAGCGTATCGCCGGCCGCGAGCAGCGCCGCCTCATGCAGATGCCGCGCATCCAGCCGGTCCTGCAGGGCGCGGCGGGCCTCGATGAACTCGGCCTGCGTGGCGAGGCTGATGGCCGGAAAGCGCGCGATGCCGGGGTGACCGTCCATGCCCGGTCAGGCGCCGCGCGGTTCGGTCACGCAGCGCCAGGGCTGGCCCAGCAGCCGCGCCCGCAGCGCCAGGCCGGCCGGTCCCGCATCGTCGGCCGCCGCCGCGCCGAGCCGCCGGCACAGCTCGGTCGGCCCGCCGAACAGCACCCCGAGCGGCGCCGGCAGCGCCAACGTGCCGCTCATCCCGTCCGCCAGCCCGCCGGCCGCCGCGGCGGCGAGCAGCACCCCATCGCCGTCGCCGATCATCCGCGCCAGCGCCAGCAACGCGGCGGCCGAGGGGCAAAGCGGGGCGGCGCCGAGCAGCACCAGCCAGCGCCCGCGCGCCACTGCCGCGGCCAGCGCCAGGGTCCCGGCAAGACCCTCCGCGCCGCGCACCGCCAGCAGCCCGAGGCCGGGCAGCGCCGCCGGCAGCAGGGCGAGGCGCGGATCGGCACCGCGATCGACCAGCAGCAGCTCCGCCCGCGCCGCGGCCAGGGCCGGCGCCAGCGCGGCGATGCGCCCGGCCGCCGCCGCGGCGCTGCCGTCCGGCAGCACGAGGCTGATCGCCGGACGCTCGACCCGCGCCAGCCGCAACCCGGCCGGCACCAGGAGGTCGGCATCGTACGGCAAGCCGGACGGACGCGGCGCCAGCGTCGCTGCCAGCCGGCCGAACGCCGCCCGCATCCGCCCGGCCGGCTGCCCGGCGTGCAGCCGCGCCAGGTCATCTGACAATTCAGCGATCGCGGCGGCGGCGGCGCGTTCGCGCGGGCTCGGGCCGGTGGCGCCGGGACGCAGCAGCCGGCCGAAAATGCGCCCGGACTGCCGCTCGCGCGCGGTCACCAGACATTCGCGCTGCAACTGCGGCAGGTTCGCCGGCAGATGCACGGCGAAGCCGTGGCGCCCGTCGCCGCAGCCGCGGGCCAGCAGATCGGGACGAAACATCGCCGCCACCACCGACACCGCGGGATGGTCATCGACCAGCAGATCGACCAGCAGCCGCTCCTGCGGCCGCTCGGGCGACCAGCACCAGCCATCGAGTCGCAGATCGGGCCGCAGCAACAGGTCTCCCCACAGCGCCGGCGGCGGCGGCGGGGTCAGCCGAGCAGCGGACGCAGGCAGAGGGTGCGAAAGCAAAACCCGAGTTCCCGCCCGTCCGGCCCGTCGGCCAGATCCTTCGGGCGCGCGCTGTTGGGCAGACAGATCACCAGATTCATCACCGCGTGACCGCCGCGGTCGAGCCACCATTCCGGCTCCAGCCGAATCTGCCGCGTGATCTCGATGCGCTGCGTCATCCGCCAGCCGGCGAGCCGGAAGCCGTTGCCGAACAGCGTCATCTCCTGCATCGGCCGGGCACGCGACACATAGGGCTCGCCGGTCAGCACCAGCAGCATCGTGCCCGGCCGCGCCAGGGTGGTCAGCTTCAGGGCGGCCTCGGCGCCGTCGTTCCACGTATGTCCGTCCTCGGGCTGAGACCAGCCGGCTTGCAGACCGGCCATGCCAATATCCGCCACCCCGAACAGCCGCACAACGCCCGGCTCGCAATGGAGCGGGAGGTGCTCCCGGACCATATCCAACACGCCAGACACTCCCGCGCTCATGTTTCGTTGATTTCTGCACCTTACCGCATCACCCCGCCGATGAAAGCAATAAATCATGCGCTTTGGCAAGAAACCGCGGGTGTTCGACAGCGTCCCCTGTTTCGTTATTGTCACGCTATTTTAACGCCGTCCTGACGCGGCTTTTGCATAGGCCGACGCCGCCGCCTCGGCTATGACGGCGGCATGGAGCAGGTGATGGTGACCGGTGCCGCCGGCATGGTGGGCACGCATCTGACCGCGGCATTGCGCGCCGACGGCGCCGATGTGCTGGCCACCGCGCTGCAGGCGGCGCCGGGAGTTGTCGCCGTCGATGTCTGCGACTGGCCGGCGATGCGCGCGCTGATCGGGCGCTGCCGGCCGGCGGTGATCTATCATCTGGCGGCGCAGAGCCTGCCGACACTGTCCTGGACCGACCCGTGGGGCACGCTCAGCGTTAACACCCAAGGCACGCTCAATGTGTTCGAGGCGGTGCGCGAGGTCCGGGCGCGGCAGGATGCCGGCTATGACCCGATGGTGGTGGTCGCCTGCTCCTCGGCCGAATACGGCGCCAGTCTGACCCCCGAGCGGCTGCCGATCGACGAGGAGGCGCCGCTGCTGCCGCTGCATCCCTACGGGGTCAGCAAGGTGGCGCAGGATCTGCTGGCCTTCCAGTACTGGCGCAACGACCGCATCCGCTGCATCCGCGCCCGCATCTTCAACACCAGCGGCCCCGGCAAGCGCGACGATGTGATCTCCGATTTCGCCGCACGGGCGGCGGCGATCCGCCGCCATGGCGGACGGCTGCGCGTCGGCAACCTGCAAACCCGGCGGGCCATTCTCGACGTGCGCGATCTGGTTGCGGCGCTGCGCCTGCTGGCCGCGCGCGGCGTCGCCGGCGAGGCGTACAACATCTGCGCCGAGCAGGCGGTGCGCATCGGCGAGCTGGTGCCGATGCTGGCCGAGCTGGCCGGCATCGCGCTGATGACGCAATCCGACCCGGCGCTGTTCCGCCCGTCCGATGAGGCGGTGATCCTCGGCCGCACCGAAAAACTCCGCGCCTGCACCGGCTGGCGCCAGCAGGTGCCGATCGCGGCGACGCTCGCCGCCGTGCTGGCGCACGAGACCGCGCATCCGCGCGACGGCGCATGACGCCGCAGGACCGGCTCGCCGCGCTGCACCGCTACGCCTTCGTGCTGCCGCTGTGCCCCGGCCGGGTGGTGGCGGATGCGGGGCCGGACGAGCCGGAGGGGCGGGCGATGCTGCAGGCCGCCGCCGCACGGCTGGTCGCCGCGGCCGAGGGTGGGGCGGCCGAACTGATCGTGTCGCTGGCGCCGGCGCGCGCCGCGGTGGTGGTCGGCAGCCTCGGCCCGCTGCTGCGCCGGCTGGTCGCCGGCGGCGTGCTGGTGGTCGCGGTGAGCGACGATCCGGCGGCGGCGGAATCGGCGCTGGCCGGCGTCTTCCGCCATGTCCGCGCCTATCGCCAGCGCCGCCTCGCCGGCTCGTTGATTGTCGAGGCGGCGTTGGCGGCAAGTCGCGTCGTCGCGCTGGCTGGCGCGCCGGCCGATCAGCCGGCCGAGGTGACGCTGCTGCTGGCCGCCGCGGCGCCGCTGCCGCCGCTGCCGACCGGGGTGCTGGAACACCCGGCGCCGCCGCCGTTCCGGCCCGCCCCGGCGACGCTGAGCGCGCCGTCGCCGGCAGCCGGCGGCGACGCCGCCGCGCTGGTCGATCGGCTGGTCGCGCTCGACGAGCGGGCGATCGAGCTGGAGGCGATGGCGACGCGGCTGCGCCTGCAGGCCGACAGCAGCGGCACCGGCCAGGGCAGCGGCGCCTTCGACGTGCCGCGCACCGCCTTTGCCTGGCCGCTGATCGACATGCCCGACCGCGGGCGGGAGACGCTGACTTTCTACGAGCACCGGCCGGACGACGATCTGGTGTCCGAGGCCCGCGCCGGCGACGCCTTCCTGCGCCGCTTCGGCCTGCTCGGCGACGCGGCGGATTTTGACGGCGCCGTCGCCGCGCTGAACCGGCTGGCGCGTCCGCCGCGCGCCGCCGCGCCGGAGGTCTCGATCATCATTCCGGTCTATGGCCAGCTCGGCTACACGCTGAACTGCCTGCACAGCCTGCTCGGGCAGGCGACACGCCATGCGGTCGAGATCATCGTCGCCGACGATGCCTCGGCCGATGCCACCGCCGCGGTGGTGGCCCGCATCGACGGCGTGGTCTGCCGGACCAACCAGCGGAATCTCGGTTTCCTGCGCACCTGCAACGCCGCCGCGGCGACGGCGCGCGGGCGTTTCCTGGTGCTGCTCAACAACGACACCCGCGTCCTGCCCGGCTGGCTCGACGCGCTGATCGCGAGTTTCGCGCAGTTCCCGCGCGCCGGTCTGGTCGGCGCCAAGCTGCTCTACCCGGACGGCGCCCTGCAGGAGGCCGGGGCGATCATCTGGCATGACGGCTCGGCCTGGAACTACGGCCGCAACGACGATCCGAACCGGCCGCACTACAGCCATGCGCGCGAGGTCGATTACGTCTCCGCCGCCGCCGTCGCCCTGCCGCGCGCGGTGTGGCAGCAGGTCGGCGGCTTCGATCCGCATTTCGCCCCGGCCTATGCCGAGGACAGCGATCTCTGCCTGCGCCTCGCCGCCGCCGGCCACGAGGTCTGGTACCAGCCGACGGCACGGGTGATCCACTACGAGGGCCGCACCTCCGGCACCGACACGACGCAGGGCATCAAGGCGCACCAGACGACGAATGCCGCCAAACTGTTCCTGCGCTGGCGCGACCGGCTGGCGGCACACCGGCGCAATGGCGAGGCGCCCTATTTCGAGCGCGACCGCAACGTCACCCGACGGGCGCTGATCGTCGATGCGACGACGCCGACGCCCAGGCAGGACGCCGGCTCGGTGACCACGACGCTGACCCTGACCCTGTTCCGCCGGCTCGGCTACAAAGCCTATTTCACCCCGCAGGACAATTTCCTGTTCGAGCCGGAGCACACCCCGGCGCTGCAGGCGCTCGGCGTCGAATGTGCCTATGCGCCGTACGACACCGAGTTCGACGCCTATATCCGCCGCTACGGCGCGCTGTTCGACGTGGTGCTGGTCTATCGCGTGCCGGTGCTGGAGCGGGTGATCGATGCGCTGCACCGGTTCGCGCCGCAGGCGCCGGTGCTGTTTCACATCATGGACCTGCATTTCCTGCGCCTGGAGCGCGAGGCGGCGGTGTCGGGCACGGCGGCGGCGGCCGAGGCGGCGGCGCGGATGAAGGCCAAGGAACTGGCGCTGATCCGCCGCGCCGACTGCACCATCACCCATTCGACTTATGAGCGCGACCTGCTGGCCGCGGCGGCGCCGGAAGCCGCCGCCGTCGTCTGGCCGTTCATGTTCGAGTATTTCGGCACCACGCGCGGCTTCGCCGAACGGCGCGACTTCGTCTTTCTCGGCGGCTACCGCCATCCGCCGAACGTCGATGCGGTGCAGTTCTTCGCCGGCGAGGTGCTGCGGCTGATCCGCGCCCGCGCCCCGGACGCCCGTTTCATCATCGCCGGGGCCAATCCGGGGCCGGAGGTGCAGGCGCTGGCCGGGCCGGACGTGGTGGTCACCGGGATGGTCGAAGACCTGCGCGATGTGTTCGACCCGGCGCGGGTGTTCGTCTGCCCGCTGCGCTTCGGCGCCGGCACCAAGGGCAAGATCTCGACCGCGATGGCCTATGGCATGCCGGTGGTCTCGACCAGTTGCGGCGCCGAAGGCATGGAGCTGATCGAGGGCGACGAGGTGCTGATCGCCGATGATCCGCAGGCGCTGGCCGATGCCTGCCTGCGCGTCTATCACGACGCGGCGCTGTGGTCGCGACTGTCGCAGGGCGGACAGAAGCTGGTGCAGGCGAAGCACTCGCTGACCGCGGGCGAACGCATCCTGGCACAGGCGATCGAAACCGGATGGCGGCACAAGCTCGGGCTGTGACACTCAGCCGGCCGGCTCGGCGATGAAGGCCGCGCGCAGCGCCTCGGCGCCGGCGGCGCTGCGCAGGGCGGCGGCCAGTGCCGGGTCGCGCAGCCGGCGCGTCGCCGCCGCCAGCGCCGCGAGGTGCTCGGCGCGCGCCACCGGCGGGCCGAGCAGCAGAAACACCAGATCGACCGGGCGCGCGTCGATCGCCGCGTACTCCACTGGCCGGTCGAGCCGCGCCAGGAAGGCGGCGGTGCCGCCGAGCGCCGGCACCTGCGCATGCGGCACCGCGATGCCGCCGCCGACGCCGGTTGACCCCAACGCCTCGCGCGCGGTCAGCGCCGCGGCAATCTCGCCGGCCGGCAGTCCCAGCACCGCCGATGCCCGCCGCGCCAGTTCGGCCAACAGCTTCGCTTTGTCGGCCGCGCGCAGACCGACGAACACATGCGCGGGCGGCATGATCGCAGACAACACTCTCAGTCCTCCACCGCCAGCCGATACCCAACGCCCGTCTCGGTCAGGATGTGGCGCGGGCGTTCGGGATCGGTCTCGATCTTCTGGCGAAGCTGGCGCACATACACCCGCAATTGCTGCACGTCACCGCCGGCGCCCCAGAGCTGGCTGAGGATGTAGCGATGCGTCAGCACCCGCCCGGCCTGCTTGGCGAGCAGGGCGAGGATGTCGTATTCGCGCGGCGACAGATGCACCGGCTGGCCGGCGACGGTGACGAGGCGGCGCACCAGATCGACGCCGAGGTCGAAACTGCGCAGCACCGGCATTGCACCTTCCTGCGCCAGCCGGTGCCGCAGCGCGGTGCGCAGCCGCGCCATCAACTCGGCGATGCCGAACGGCTTGGTGACATAATCATCGGCGCCGAGATCGAGCGCCGCCACCTTCGCCCGCTCGTCCTCGCGCGCCGTCAGCACGACGAGCGGCACCGCCGAGGCGGCGCGCAGCCGGCGGATCACCTCCATGCCGTCGAGATCGGGCAGGCCGAGATCGAGCACCACCACGTCGATGCCCCCGGCGGCCACGGCGGCGAGCGCGGCGGCGCCGCTTTCCGCCTCGACGGTGCGGTAGCCATGCGCGGCGAGGCTGGTGCGCAGCAGCCGGCGGATCGCCGGCTCGTCATCGACGATCAGCACACTCGGCGGCGCGGTCATGGCGCGGCGTGCGGGAAACGGAAGGTGAAGACGATGCCGCTGCGGTCGCTGCGGTTGGCGGCGTCGATGCGTCCGCCCATCGCCTCGGTGAAGCCGCGGGCGATGGCGAGGCCAAGCCCGGTGCCGGCCGGCTTGCGATCGCCCTCCGGCGCGCGATAGAACTTCTCGAAGACATGCGCCAGCGCGTCGGGCGGGATGCCGGGGCCTTCGTCGATCACCTGCAACCGCACCTCGCCGCCCGCGTCCCAGGCGCGCACCGCGATGGTGCTGCCGGCGGGCGCGTATTTGGCGGCGTTGTCGAGCACATTGAACAGCGCCTGCTCAAACAGCACGACATCGAGCGGCAGCATCGCCAGGCCGGTGGCGATATCGGTGGCGATGCGATGTCCCGCCAGCACCTTCGCCGCGCGGGCCAGCGCGCTGCCGATCACCTCGCCGAGATCGGCCGTCTCCAGCCGTGGCGCCAGCGCGCCGGCCTCCAGCCGCGTCATGTCGAGCAGATTGGCGACGAAGCGCGACAGCCGCTCGGCCTCCTCCATGATGGTGCGCAGCAGATCGCGCCGCCCGGCATCGTCGAGCAGCGCGTGGTAGCTCTCCAGGCTGCTGGCGGCGCCGAGGATGGAGGCGAGCGGGGTGCGCAGATCGTGCGAGATCGAGGTCAGCAGGGCGGCGCGCAGTCGCTCGGTTTCGGCCAGCAGACGGGCGCGATCGACATCCTCGGCCAGGGTGATGCGTTCGATCGACACCGCGGTCTGGTCGGCCAGCGCGTCGAGCAGCCGGCGCTGGTCGGGATCGAGCAACTTGCCCGGCTGATCGTTCTCGATGCCCATCACCGCGACCGCGCCGCGCCCGGTGCGCAGCGGCAGGAACAGCCGGCGCGCCCCCGGCAGCGTATCGGCGCCGCGGCCGGCCGGGCGGTCATGCGCCCAGGTCCAGCGCGCGGCGGCGAGATCGGCCTCATCGAGCGCGTCCTCGGGCGGATAGCCGGCGCGCACGGCGATGCTCTCGCCCTCGGGCAACAGCAGCACGACGCGCACCTTCAGCATCGCCGCCACCTGATAGGCGGCGGCCCACAGCAGATCGTCGAGCGTGCCGATGGCGGCGAGTTTGCGGCTGAACTGATACAGGTCGTCGGTGGTGCGGGCGCGGGCGCGCGCCGCCACCGCCTGCGCCCGCACCGCGGCGGCGAGATTGCTGGCGATGACCGCGGCGATCAGGAAGAAGAACAGCGCAACCACGTTCTCCGGGTCGGCGATGGTGAAGGTGTAGAGCGGCGGCAGGAAAAAGAAATTGTAGGCCAGCACGCTGAGCAGGCTGGCATAGAGCGAGGGCAGCAGCCCCCAGACCGCGGCATCGGCGAGAACGGCGGTGAGAAAGACCAGCGAGATCGAGGGCGCTGCGAGAATGCTGCGCAGCGCCATGCCTACCAGCACCGCGGCGGCAACGATTGCGGAGCTGGCACCGAACGGCGTCCAGCGCAGTGGGCCGAAATCAGGCAGCGCGAAGCGCCGCCGCTCGGTCTCGGCAGCCTCGCTGCCCAGCACATGCACCGGCAGGTCGCCGGCAATGGCGATCAGCCGCTGCGCCACCGGGGCGACCAGCCGCCAGCGCGCGCTGCCCGGATTGCCGATGACGATGTGTGTGAAGTTGTGGGCGCGGGCATAGTCGATGATTTCCTCGGCGGCGTCGCGGCCGGGAATGGTGACGCTGTCGCCACCGAGCGATTGCGCCAGCCGCAGGGTCTCGGCGATGCGGTCACGGTCGGCATGCGACAGCCGCAGCGACGCCGCGGTTTCGACATGCAGCGCCGTCCACGGTGCGCGCAGCCCCTCGGCGATGCGGCGGCCATAGCGCACCAGCGCCGCGCCGACGCTGCGCCGGGTGACGCAGACCAGCACGCGGTCGCCCGCTGCCCAGGGACCGGCGATGGCGTGCAACTGCATATGGTCGAGCAGTTGCGCATCGACGCGCTGCGCGGTGCGGCGCAGGGCGAGTTCGCGCAGCGCGGTCAGATTGCCGGGCGAGAAATAATGATTGAGCGCCCGGGTCGCGGTTTGCGTGACATAAACCTTGCCGTCGCGCAGCCGCTGCAGCAGATCGTCCGGGGCGAGGTCGATCACCTCGATGTCATCAGCACGATCGAGCACCGAATCGGGCACCGTCTCGCGCACCCGGATGCGGGTGATGCGCGCCACCACGTCGTTGAGGCTCTCGACATGCTGGATGTTCAGGGTGGTGTAAACGTCGATGCCGGCGGCGAGCAGTTCTTCGACATCCAGATACCGCTTCGGGTGGCGGCTGCCCGGCACGTTGCTGTGCGCCAGTTCATCGACCAGCGCCAGCGCCGGTTTGCGGGCGAGCAGCGCGTCGAGGTCCATCTCCTCCAGCACGCGGCCTTTGTAGTCGATGCGGCGGCGCGGCAGCACGCTCAGACCGTCGAGCAGCGCCTCTGTCTCGGCGCGGCCATGCGTCTCGACGATGCCGACGACGACATCGACACCGTCGCGCCGCCGCGCCTGGGCGGTCGCCAGCATTTCGTACGTCTTGCCGACGCCCGGCGCCGCACCGAGGAAGATTTTCAGCCGCCCCCTGCCCTGCCCGCGCGTTGCCGCACGCAGCAGGGCGTCGGGCGAGGGGCGGCCATCACGCTGATCCATGCCGCACCCGTGCTATTTTGCCGTGGCATCCAGCGCCATGTTCAGCGCCAGCACATTGACATGTGGCGCGCCGAGCAGACCGAGCCAGCGCGGATCGGTGTGCGACGCGACCAGCATGCGTACCGCATCCTCGCTCAGCCCGCGCGCTTTCGCCACGCGCGGCACCTGGAACTCGGCGGCGGCGGGCGAAATATCCGGGTCGAGGCCGCTGGCCGAGGTCGTCACCAGATCGCCCGGCACCTTCGCGGCCGGGTTTTCGGCCTGCAGCTTGCCCATGTCGTCCTTCACCCGGTCCACCAGCGCCTTCGCCGTCGGCCCGAGATTGGAGCCGCTGGAGTTGGCTGCATTGTAGGGCGCGGCGATGGTCTTGGTCGAGTCGGCCGGGTCGGTATCGGTGGTGGCCGACGGGCGCGGGTGGAAATAGCGCGGGCCGGTGAAGTTCTGGCCGATCAGCGCCGAGCCGATCGGTTTGCCGTCGCGTTCGATGATGCTGCCGCCGGCCTGGAACGGGAACGCGATTTTGGCGATTCCTGTGACGGCGAGCGGATAGATGACCCCGGTGATGATCGACAGGCCGAGCAGCATCACGATGGTCGGGCGGAGATGACGCAGCATGGTACGAATTCCTTACGCAAGGCCGATGGCGGAGACGAGGAGGTCGATCGCCTTGATGCCGATGAACGGCGCGGCGATGCCGCCGAGGCCGTAGATCAGCAGATTGCGCCGCAGCAGCGCCGCCGCACCCACCGGGCGGTAGCGCACGCCCCTCAGCGACAGCGGGATGAGGGCGACGATAATCAGCGCGTTGAAGATGATCGCTGACAGGATGGCACTTTGCGGCGACGCGAGCCGCATCACGTTCAACGCCTGCAGTTGCGGGTAGAAGGCCAGGAACATCGCCGGGATGATGGCGAAGTATTTGGCCACGTCGTTGGCGATGGAGAAAGTGGTCAGCGCGCCGCGGGTCATCAGCAACTGCTTGCCGATCTCGACGATCTCAATCAGCTTGGTCGGGTCGCTGTCCAGATCGACCATGTTGCCGGCCTCACGGGCCGCCATCGTGCCGGTGTTCATGGCCACGCCGACATCGGCCTGCGCCAGCGCCGGCGCGTCGTTGGTGCCGTCGCCGCACATGGCGACCAGCTTGCCCGCCGCCTGTTCCTGCCGGATCAGCGCGAGTTTCGCCTCCGGCGTCGCCTGCGCCAGGAAGTCATCGACGCCGGCCTCGGCGGCGATGGCGGCGGCGGTCAGCGGATTGTCGCCGGTGATCATCACTGTGCGAATGCCCATCCGGCGCAGCTCGCTGAAACGCTCGCGGATGCCGCCCTTGACCACGTCCTTGAGGTGGATCACGCCGAGCAGCCGGTTGCCCTCTGCCACCGCCAGCGGGGTGCCGCCGGACTTGCTGATGCGCTCGGCAATGACCCGGATTTCGCGCTCCGCCGGCATGCCCGCGGCACCGACATGCGTCAGCACCGCTTCGACCGCACCCTTGCGGATGCTGCGGCCCTCCAGATCGACCCCGCTCATCCGCGTATGCGCGCTGAACGGCACGAACTTCGCGTTCAGCCCGGCCATGTCGCGGGCGCGCATGCCGTAGCGGTCCTTCGCCAGCACGACGATCGACCGCCCCTCCGGCGTCTCGTCCGACAGCGACGCAAGCTGCGCCGCATCGGCCAGATCGCGCTCGTTGACGCCGGGGATCGGCAGGAACTCGCTCGCCTGCCGGTCGCCGATGGTGATGGTGCCGGTTTTGTCGAGCAGCAGCGTATCGACATCGCCCGCCGCCTCCACCGCGCGGCCGGACATGGCCAGCACGTTGAAGCGCACCAGCCGATCCATGCCGGCAATGCCGATCGCCGAGAGCAGCGCGCCGATGGTGGTCGGGATCAGCGTCACGAACAGCGCCACCAGGATCAGCACCGGAATGGAGCCGCCCGCGTATTTCGCAAAGCTCGGGATGGTGGCGACGGCAAACACGAAGATCAGCGTCATGCCGGCGAGCAGGATGTTGAGCGCGATCTCGTTCGGCGTCTTCTGCCGCGAGGCGCCCTCGACCAGGGCGATCATGCGGTCGAGAAAGGTCGCGCCGGGATTGGCGGTGATGCGGACCTTGATGGCGTCCGACATCACCTGCGTGCCGCCGGTCACCGCCGAGCGGTCGCCGCCGGCCTCGCGGATCACCGGCGCCGATTCGCCGGTGATCGCCGCTTCGTTGACCGAGGCGACGCCCTCGATGATCTCGCCGTCACCCGGGATGATGTCGCCGGCTTCGACCAGCACGACATCGCCCTGGCGCAGCGTGGTGCCGGCGACGCTCTCGATGGCGCCGGAGGCCATGACGCGGCGCGCCATCGTCTCCGTCTTGGCCCGCCGCAGGCTCGCCGCCTGCGCCTTGCCGCGGCCCTCGGCGACGGCTTCGGCGAAGTTGGCGAACAGCACGGTGAACCACAGCCAGACGTTGATCTGCAACGCAAAGCCGAGACCCGGCCGCCCGGCGAGAAGGTCGCGCAGGAACAGGATGGTGGTCAGCGTGGACACGATCGCCACGACGAACATCACCGGATTACGCCACAGCAGCCGCGGATCGAGTTTGCGGAATGCCTGCCCGACCGCCGGCCAGAGGATTTTCGTGTCCAGCATGGTGACGGTGCTGCGGGTGCTCGCCGCGTGCGGAACCCGCGCAGCGTTGGTGGGAGTGATCTTGTTCATGTCACGAACCTTAATAAAGCGTGCCGGCGTTCATGGCGTAGTGCTCGACGATCGGGCCGAGGGCGAGCGAGGGAAAGAACGTCAGCCCGCCGACGATGACGATGACGCCGATGACCAGACCGACGAACAGCGGCCCGTTGGTCGGAAACGTGCCGGCGGAGGCAGGCACCGTCTTCTTCGCCGCCATCGCCCCGGCGATGCCCAGCACCGGGATCATCACGAAGAAGCGGCCGACAACCATGTCGATGCCCAGCGTGGTGTTCCAGAACGGCGTGTTGGCACTGATCCCGGCAAAGGCGCTGCCGTTGTTGGCCGCACCCGAGACATAGGCGTACAGCGCCTCGGTGAAGCCATGCGGCCCGGCGGCGGAGAGCGCGCCAAGCGGTCCCGGCAGCACCACGGCCAGCGCGGTGAAGCCGAGCATGACCAGCGGCAGGCACAGAATTCCCAGAATGGTCAGCTTCATCTCGCGCGCTTCGATTTTCTTGCCGAGATATTCGGGCGTGCGGCCGACCATCAATCCGGCGACGAACACCGCGACGATGGCGAACAGCAGGAACCCGTAAAGCCCCGAACCGACGCCGCCGAAGACGATCTCGCCCAGCATCATGTTGACCAGCGGCACCATGCCGCCGAGCGGCAGGAAGCTTTCCATCATCGCGTCCACCGCGCCGCAGCTTGCATCCGTCGTAACGGTGGAAAACAGCGCCGACTGCGCAATGCCGAAGCGGACTTCTTTTCCTTCCATGTTGCCAAGAGAAGAGTCCATTCCGAGTTGCGCCAGCAGCGGGTTGGCATGCGCCTCCGACCAGTACAGCACGCCGACGCCGACCAGGAACAGCAGCCCCATCGCGGCGAACACCGCCCAGCCCTGCCGCTCGTCACGCACCATGCGGCCGAAGGTGTTGGTCAGCGCGCCGCCGAGCGCGAAGATCGCGAGCACCTGCATCATGTTGGTCAGGGCGGTCGGATTTTCGAACGGATGCGCCGAGTTGGCGTTGAAGAACCCGCCGCCGTTGGTGCCGAGCATCTTGATCGCCTCCTGCGAGGCGACCGGACCGAGCGAGATGACCTGTTTCGCACCCTCCAGCGTCGTCGCGGTGACTTCGCCCATGAAGGTCTGCGGCACGCCCTGCCAGACGATGACCAGCGCGCCGACGAAGCAGATCGGCAGCAGGATATACAGCGTCACCCGCACCATATCGGTCCAGAAATTGCCGATCGTCCCGGCGCTGCGCCGGGCGAAGCCGCGGATGACGGCGACGGCAACGGCGATGCCGGCGGCGGCGGAGATGAAGTTCTGCACCGTCAGCCCGAGCATCTGCGACAGATAGCTCATCGTCGATTCACCGCCATACGACTGCCAATTGGTATTGGTCAGGAAGCTGATGGCGGTGTTGAACGCGAGATCGGGGGTGATCGCGCCTTGCCCGTCCGGGTTCAGCGGCAGCACCGGCTGCAGCCGCAGGATCGCGTAGAGCAGCACGAATCCCCCGGCCTTGAACACGATCATGGCGAGTGCGTAGCTCAGCCAGGATTGCTCCTGCTTCGGGTCGATGCCCGACAGGCGATACAGCCCGCGCTCCACCGGCCCGAAAATCGGCGACAGCAGCGTGCGTTCGCCTTCCACGACGCGCATGAGGTAACCGCCGAGCGGGCGGGCGAGGGCGATGATGATCGCGCAGAAGACGGCGATCTGAATCCAGCCGTTGAAGGTCATGTGTGTGTCCTCAGAACCGTTCGGGCCGGACCAGCGCGAGCAGCAGATAGCCGAGCAGCACCACCACCACGATGCCGCCCAGGATGTTGTCGATCAGCATGTGCAGCCCCTTACATGCGTTCGCAGAGTGTGGCGTAGCCCAGGCAGAGGCCGAACCAGCCCAGGCCCAGAACCAGGAAGACAGCGTCAAGCATGGCGATCCCCGCGCGACAGTACGGCGGCGGAGATCGTCGGTGGCCGATAGGAATGCGATGGGGCGGCTTGCCCTGGCGCATAGGAATTGCATAGGTGCGCAGACCCGCCCGACGACCGGAGGACGCATGCACGACGATGCCGCGCTCGACGCTTTCATGGCCGCCGCCCCGGCACTCGGGCTGGCGATCGCGCCGGAATGGCGGGCCGGGGTGCGGGCGCAATTGCGGGCGACGCTGGCGCTGGCGGCGCTGGTCACCGCGGTTCCGCCCGACGACAGCGCCGAGCCGGCGCCAGTGTTTGTCGCATGAGCCTCGATGACTGGGCGTCGGCCGGGGCGATTGCCGGCGCCGTCGCGGCCGGCGAGGTTGCCGCGGCGGAGGTGGTCGGCGCGGCGCTGGCGCGGATCGCCCGCGACGATGCGCGGCTGAACGCCTTTACCGACATCACCGCGGCGCGGGCACGGGCGCGGGCGGCGGAGATCGACGCCGGGCGCATCACCGGTCCGCTGGCCGGGGTGCCGTTCGCGGTGAAGAACCTGTTCGACATCGCCGGCCTGCCGACGCGCGCCGGCTCGCGCATCAACCGCAGCCGCGCCCCGGCGAGCACCGACGCGACGCTGGTGACGCGGCTTGAGGCGGCCGGCGCGGTGCTCGTCGGCGCGCTCAACATGGGCGAATACGCCTATGACTTCACCGGCGAGAACATCCACGACGGCGCCTCGCGCAATCCGCACGACACGGCGCGGATGAGCGGCGGCTCATCGGGCGGCTCGGGCGTCGCGGTGGCCGGCGGCATGGTGCCGCTGGCGCTCGGCTCGGACACCAACGGCTCGATCCGCGTGCCGGCCTCGCTGTGCGGCGTGTTCGGATTGAAGCCGACCTATGGCAGGCTGTCGCGCGCCGGGACGTTTCCGTTCGTCGCCAGCCTCGATCATGTCGGGCCGCTGGCGCGCGGCGTGGATGATCTGGCGCTGGCCTATGCGGCGATGGCGGGCCACGACCCGGCCGATCCGGTGTGCCAGGACCGGCCCCTGGCGCCGGCGCGCGCCGGGCTGCGGGTGGCGGTGCTGGGCGGCTATTTCGAGCGTGGCGCCGGGGCGCAGGCGCTGGCGGCGCGCGATGCCTGCGCCCGGGCGTTGGGGGTAACGCGGGTGGTGGAGCTGCCGGAGGCGGCGCGGGCGCGCGCCGCGGCCTATGTCATCACCGCGACCGAGGGGGCGGCGCTGCATCTCGACCGGCTGCGCCACGCGGCCGCGGCGTTCGACGCGGCGGTGCGCGAGCGCCTGCTGGCCGGCGCGCTGATCCCGGCGGCGCTGGTGGTGCAGGCGCAGAAGCTGCGCCGCTGGTTTCAGGCGCGGGCGGCGGAGGTGTTCGCCGAGGTGGACGTGCTGCTGGCCCCGGCGACCCCCTGCCCGGCGCCGCTGATCGGCCAGCAGACCTTCGTGCTCGACGGCGCGGTGCTGCCGGTGCGGCCGAATCTGGGCGTGTTCACCCAGCCGTTGTCGTTCATCGGCCTGCCGGTGGTGGCGGTGCCGGTGCCGGGGGATTTGCCGATCGGCGTGCAGGTGATCGCCGCCCCGTGGCGCGAGGCGGACGCGCTGGCGGTGGCCGCACGCCTGGAACAGGCGGGCGTGGCGCGCGCCCAGCGCCCGGCGGCGGGCTGAGCCCATGGAGATCGACATCCCCGAGGTGAAAGCCGAACTGACGGCCGCCTTCGCCCGCTATGAGGCCGCCCTGGTCGGCAACGATGTGGCGACGCTGGACGCGCTGTTCTGGCACGACCCGCGCACCATCCGCTACGGCGGCGGCGAGAACCTCTACGGCATCGCCGAAATCGCCGCCTTCCGCGCCACCCGCTCGCCGGCGGGGCTGGCGCGGGTGCTGGAGCGGACGGTGATCACCACGTATGGCCGCGATTTCGGCACCGCGGCGACGCTGTTCCGGCGCGGGCCGGGCAAGGTGGGGCGGCAGATGCAGACCTGGGTGCGGCTGGATGGGGGGTGGCGGGTGGTGGCGGCGCATGTGAGTGTGATTGAGGAGGGGTAGGGCTATCCGCGGCGATGTTTGCTCCCGCCAAATCGGCAATTGCACAGCTATCCGAGACTGCCCAGCAGCCGATCCAGCGCAGGTGGCAAGGGCGGCCCCAAGGGAGGCATTGCAGGGGAATCGGGTGAACGATTTTGCGCGGCAAGCAGAGCTGCGAGGAAATCGTCATCCCAGGACGCGGCCTTGCGCCGTGCGCGCACGGATTGATTTCCGGCCGGCCGTCTCAGCAGATTGAGGGCCATGTGTTTGATGGTGGTGAAGTTGGTCGGGGCATGATTGGTTCGGGCACGGCTTTCGTCGTCGCGGAACACCATGTCGAGTACCCAGTGCAGGCTGTTTTCGATGGCCCAGTGGCTGCGCACGACCGGCCCGAGGGCCGCCGCCAACATCACCAGCGAGGTGATGTAATAGCGTGTCTCATGCTCGATCTTTCCGCCGATTTCGCGGCTGCTCTCGACAACGACGATGCTTTTCAGGCCCGGCCATTTATGGCGTTCCTGGAGCCATTTGGCGTCGTGGATGACGGTTGTGGTTCGGGTCTCGATGCGGCCATGGTCGCCATCGACCGTCGTGTCCTGGCTGATCGGGAAGTATCCGAATTTTTGTGTGCGGGGCGTAGTTCAGCGACGTAGGGTGGGCTTCAGCCCACCGTCGCAAGCAACGTCGCGAGAGGCTTGCGCGTCGGTCCACCGATGCACGCAACAACCGCGCCGGGCGCAGTGCGGGATCGACTCTCGACCCTCCACCGCGATGCGGGATCAATCGGGTGCAGGCGGGCGAATTGGGCCGGTGGGCTGAAGCCCACCCTACGTAATCCCCCGCCGCAAATCACAACCGCTCACCGGCGGCCGCCACTCCGCCGCCCTGCGGCGCCCAATCGAGCGGATACATCCCCAGCCTGACGCATCTGGCGAAGCTCGAATACGGCCAGTCGGCGGCATGGGCGGCAAGTCCGTGCTTCACCGGATCGAAATGGATGTAGTCCATGTGTGCAGCGTAATCATGGTCATCGCGGATCGTGTGCTCCCAGTATCGCCGTTGCCAAATGCCAGACTCCCGCTTGCGGACCAGCGAGGCGCGCCGGTCCTCCGCCGGCGAGACGCAACGTGAGAACAGCGCCTTGATCATCTGCCACCGGATCGGAAAGTCGCAGTCGTCCGGTGGCAATGTCCATAGGCAATGCAGGTGATCCGGCAGCACCACCCAGGCATCACTGTGGAACGGATGGCGCGCCCGCGCGGCGCGCACGGCACCGCGCCGCGCCTCGATTTCAATGACCAGCAAATCAGCGCGTCGATCACGCAGATTAACCATGAAGAAATGCGATCCGCCCGCCGCACGGTTGCGGCGATAATTGGCCATGGGTTCGGCAATCCGGCCGTGTCATGCAGCAATCAAAGGCGCCAGGCGTTTGGCGGGCGGGACATCCGTGGCAGGCGTTCGGTGGGAAGCGGCGGTGGTGGGCTGAAGCCCACCCTACGCGATCCTCATGGCGCCGCATGCTCACCCCCGCGCCAAAAACCCCCGCCATCCGCCGAGCGCCGTAATATCCTCGGCCCCGGCCACCCCGGCCGCCTCGGCCAGAAACCCCAGGCACGGGCCGTCATCCAACGCCACCGCGCCAAACCCCAGCGGCGGCGGCACCTGGGTCAGCAACGCGCCGATGGCGGCAGTGGGCAGCGCCCAGACCTCGCCGGCAATGCTGCCCTCGCCGGCAATGCTGCCCTCGCCGGCAATGCTGCCCTCGCCGCCGCGCAGCAGCCCCGGCCGCGCCCCCAGCGCATACAGCCGATACGCCGCCTGTGTCCGCGCCGTGCGCACGAACCGGCCGCCCAAAGTGGTGATCTGGTGATTCAGCGGCAGCCCGGCCATGTGGGCGCCGATGCAGAACAGCCCGGTTTCGTCGCCGCCGATCGGGTCGGCCGGCAGCGGCGGCGGCGCGCTGGTCAGCCGGTGGATGGCGTCGGCCAGCGGTGCCAGCCGCCCCTCCGACCATGCCGGGCCGAGCAGCGTCACGCCGACCGGCCGGCCGTCGGCCAAAAACCCGGCCGGCACCGCGATGGCCGCCAGATCGCAGAGATTGGCGAAATTGGTCCAGGTACCGAGCCGGCTGTTGACGCCGATCGGGTCGGCCGCGACCTCGGCCAGGGTCGGCGCCGGCCATGTCGTCGGCAGCAGCAGCGCGTCGCAGTCCCGGAACAGTTCGGCGGCGGCGCGCCGCGCCCTGGCCAGCAGATGGAACGCATCGAACGCATCCACCGTGCGGCGCTCAAGCCCGCCCTCCAGGATGCGGCGGGTCACCGGATGCAGGATCTCGGGCCGCCCCTCGACCACCTCGCGCAGCGCCGCGCTGCGCTCCGCCACCCAGGGACCGTCATAGAGCAGGCGGGCGACTTCGAGAAAAATGTCGATCGACACAGTGGCGCCGTCGAACCGCGCGGCGGCGCGCGCGTAGGGCGCGGCAAGCTCGCCGCCGACGGCGATGCGCGCGACACGCGCCGCCGCCGGCAGCGCCGCGCAGCGCAGGAACGGATACGGTGCGGCGCGCGACCACGGATCGGCCGGGTGATAGCCGGCAATCACCCGCTGCACCGCAAGCGCCTGCGCGACATCGCGGGCAAACACAGAAATCGTGTCGATCGAGCGGCAGGCCGGCACCATGCCGCCGGCCGAGACGCTGCCGATGGTCGGTTTCAGCCCGACGATGTTGCCGAACGCCGCCGGCACCCGGCCCGACCCCGCGGTGTCGGTGCCGAGCGCCACCTTGACGATGCCGGCGGCCACCGCCACGGCCGAGCCGGAGGACGAGCCGCCCGGCACACGCGCCGGGTCGAACACGTTGCGCGGCACGCCATAGGGGCTGCGCACGCCGACCAGGCCGGTGGCGAACTGGTCGAGATTGGTCTTGCCCAGGATATTGGCGCCCGCCTCCAGCAGCCGGCGCACCGCCTCGGCACTCGCCGCCGGGGTATAGGCGTAGCCGGGACAGGCTGCGGTCGTCGGCAGGCCGGCGACATCGATGTTGTCCTTGATCGCCACCGGCACGCCCCAGAGCGGGCGGCCCTGCGCGCCCTCGGCCGCCAACTCGCGGGCGCGGGCAAGGAAGGCGTCGTCCGGCACGCGGGTAATCCAGAGCGCGGGATCGGCGAAGGCGCGGTCGGCGGCAATCGCGGCCTCGGCGGCGGCAACGGGCGTCATCGTGCATTCCCTTGGGGCAGAACCTGCCGTGCTGATTGGCACGACGCCGCGCAACGACGCAAGAGTTCCGCCACATGGCGCATTTTTGTGCTGGCACGCCGGTTGCTTACCAATCGGCAAATGCAAGACTCATGGAGTGCGCAATGCTGAGCCGACGGTCCCTTCTCTCCGGTGCTGCCGCGGGCGGCGCGGCGCTGACGCTTGGCGGCGGTCTGCGGCCGGCGCAGGCCGCGACGCTGACCATCGGCTTCATCTATGTCGGGCCGAAGGACGATTACGGCTACAATCAGGCGCATGCCGAAGCGGCGGCGATGCTGAAAAAGATGCCGGGCGTCAAGATCGTCGAGGAGGAAAAAGTCCCCGAGACCGACGATGTCGAGAAGACCATGGAGAGCATGATCCAGCTCGACGGCGCCTCGCTGCTGTTCCCGACCAGCTTCGGCTATTTCGACCCGTACATGCTGCGCACCGCGAAGAAGTACAAAAAGGTGCAGTTCCGCCATTGCGGCGGGCTGTGGACCGACAAGGACCCGATGAACACGGGCAGCTATTTCGGCTATATCGGCATGGGGATGTACCTCAACGGCATCGCCGCCGGCTACGCCAGCAAAAGCAAGAAGCTCGGCTTCGTCGCCGCCAAGCCGATTCCGCAGGTGCTGCTCAACATCAACAGCTTCACCCTCGGCGCCCGCTCGGTTAACCCCGGCATCACGACCCAGGTGATCTTCACCGGCGACTGGTCGATGCCGGTCAAGGAGGCCGAGGCGACCAATTCGCTCGCCGATCAGGGCGTCGATGTGGTGACGATGCATGTCGATGGGCCGAAAGTGGTGGTGGAAACCGCCGAGCGGCGCGGCATGTATGTCTGTGGCTACCACGCCAACCAGGCGGCGCTGGCACCGAAGGGCTATCTGACCGGCGCCGAGTGGAACTGGATCACGGTCTACAAGATGTTCCTGGCCGACGCGCAGGGCGGCAAGGCGCTGCCCAATTTCGTCCGCGGCGGGCTGGCCGAGGGCTTCGTCAAGATGTCGCCGTACGGACCGGCGGTATCGGCCGAGGCGCGCAAGCACATCGACGCCATCAAGGCCGAGATGATGAAGGGCGGCTTCGCCGTCATCAAAGGCCCGCTGAAGGACAACAAGGGGGCGCTGGTGGTGCCCGCCGGCACCGCCTATCCCGAGACAGCGATCCAGCTCGAATCGATGAACTATCTGACCGAGGGAGTGCTTGGCTCGATTTCGTGAGCGCCACCGCCAATAGCAAGGCGACCGCCGCCCCCGCCGCCGTGGCCGGGGCGGTCGATCGCTCCTATCCGGCGCGGCGGACGCTGGAGGCGGTGGCGGCGCCGCTGGCGGCGCTGCTGCTGGCCACCGCGGCGTTCGCGCTGTTCCTGCTGGCGCTCGGCAAATCGCCGGCGGATTTCTTCGACCTCGTCTGGCAGGGCGCGTTCGGCAGTTGGTTTTCGCTGCAGAACACCTTGCAGCGGGCGGCGCCGCTGTTGCTGACGGCGCTGTGCGTCGCCATCCCGGCGCAACTCGGCCTCGTCATCATCGGCGGCGAGGGGGCGTTCGTGCTCGGCGGCCTTGCCGCGGCCGTCGCCGCGCTGCCGCTGGACGGCGTCTGGCCGCCGCTGGTGCAGCTCGTCATGGCCGCCGCCGGCATCGCCGCGGGCGGCGCCTGGATCGCGCTCACCGGGCTGCTGCGGGCGCGCCGCGGGGTGAACGAGACGGTGGCCAGCCTCGTGCTCGCCTATATCGGCATCGCCCTGTTCAACCATCTGGTCGAAGGCCCGCTGCGTGATCCGTCGAGCCTGAACAAGCCCTCCACCTGGGGCATCGGCGACGCCAACATGCTCGGGCCGCTGCCGGGGACCGATCTGCATCCCGGGCTGCTGGTCGGGGTGATCGCCTGCCTGCTGTGCTGGCTGCTGATCTACCGCACCGCGACCGGCTTCGCCGCGCGCGTCACCGGCGGCAATCTGCGCGCGGCGCAGCTGCAGGGCCTGCCGGTCGGCCGGCTGATCATCGCCGCCTGCGCGCTCGGCGGCGCATTTGCCGGGCTCGGCGGCATGATCGAGGTGGCGGCGGTGCATGGCCGGGCGAATGCCTCGCTGATCGCCGGCTACGGCTATGCCGGCATTCTGATCGCCTTCCTGGCGCGGCATAATCCGCTGGCGATCATCCCGATGGCGGTGCTGCTCGGCGGCATCGGCGCGGCGGGCGGGCTGCTGCAGCGCCGGCTCGGGCTGCCGGATGCGACCGTGGTGGTGCTGCAGGGCTTCATCTTCGTCGCCATCCTGGCCAGCGAAACGCTGTATGGCCGCATCGCTTGGTTTCAGCCGCGCGGGGGACGCTGATCATGGGCGCGCTGGAAACCGTGACCGTGGCGATGGTGGCGGGCGCGCTGCGGGTCAGCACGCCGTTTCTGTTCGTCAGCCTCGGCGAGTGCCTGACCGAACGCTCGGGCCGCATCAATCTCGGCAACGAGGGGGTGCTGGTGCTCGGCGCGATGGTGGCCTACGCGACCAGCTATCACACCGGCAATCCATGGCTCGGCGTGGTCGCCGGCGCCATCGCCGGGGCGCTGCTCGGGGCGGTGCATGGCGGGGTGTGTTCGCTGGCGCGGGTCAACGACGTGGCCATGGGCATCGCCATCATGCTCGCCGGCACCGGCATCGCCTTCTTTTTCGGCAAGCCCTATGTGCAGCCGGTGGCGCCGCAATTGCCGCGCCTGCCGCTCGGCTTCTGGGCCAGCGCGCCGCCGGTGAAAAGCGCGCTCAGCGTCAGCCCGCTGTTCTTCATCGGGCTGGCGGCGGCGTTTGCCATGCACTGGTTCTTTCGCGCCACCCGCATGGGACTTCGGGTGCGCATCGTCGGCGACAGCGCCGATGCGGCGCGGGCACTGGGCCTGTCGATCGACCGGATCCGGCTGTTCGCCACCGCGGCGGGCAGCGCGCTGGCCGGCATCGGCGGGGCGTTTCTGTCTCTGTCCTATCCGGGAAGCTGGAACGAGGGATTGTCCTCCGGCCAGGGGCTGATGGCGGTGGCACTGGTCGTCTTCGCCCGCTGGAATCCGCTCAACTGCGTGATCGCGGCGCTGATCTTCGGCGCCGCCGGGGCGCTCGGCCCGTCGCTGCAGACGGTCGGTGTCACCAAAGGATATTACCTGTTCTATGCCGCGCCCTATGTGGTGACGCTGGTCATCCTGGCGGCAACGGTGCGGCCCGGCCGGGCGCTGCGCGGCATGCCGGGGGAATTGTCGATTGGCCGCTGAGCATGGGATGCAGCGATGAACGGGCCGGGTGGAGTGAGCATGCGCACGGTCGATGCCAATCCCTATGCGTGGCCCTATGACCGCTCACTGCGGCCCGACACCACGGCGCTCATCATCATCGACATGCAGACCGATTTCTGCGGCATCGGCGGCTATGTCGATCGCATGGGCTACGATCTGTCGCTGACCCGCGCGCCAATCGCGCCGATCGGCCGGACGCTGGCGGCGATGCGCGCCGGTGGCTACCACATCCTGCACACGCGCGAGGGCCACCGGCCAGATCTCTCCGACCTGCCGGCCAACAAGCGCTGGCGCAGCCGGCAAATCGGCGCCGGCATCGGCGATGACGGGCCGTGCGGACGCATCCTGGTGCGCGGCGAAGCGGGATGGCAGATCATCCCCGAACTGGCGCCGGCGCCGGGCGAAATTGTCATCGACAAGCCCGGCAAGGGCAGTTTCTGCGCCACCGATCTGGAACTTATCCTGCGCACCCGCGGCATCGTCAACCTCGTGCTGACCGGCATCACCACCGATGTCTGCGTCCACACCACCATGCGCGAAGCCAATGACCGCGGCTTCGAGTGTCTGATGCTGACCGATTGCTGCGGCGCCACAGATGCCGGCAATCACGCCGCTGCGATCAAGATGGTGACGATGCAGGGCGGCGTGTTCGGCGCGGTGGCCGACAGCGCCGCCCTGCTCGCCGCGCTCGCGTGACCGCCGTGCAACATTGCGCGACGACCGCGGCAAAAGCGGCGAAGGGCTTTGCCCGACAACGCTATTGTTCGGCAGCATCAGCAAGGAACCAGCGCGACATGATGGGCGTTCGACACGGTATCCACGTCGTGCAGTTCCGTAGAAAAGGGCGGCCGGGCCGTACAGCTATCTCGCGCGGCGCTCAACTGATCGGCCAGGGCTTCGGGGGGAGGCGGACTTCCACGTCGGCATATGCCACGGAGAGGAGCACCTTCCATGCGTCGGCTGATTCTGTCGGCCTTGCTGATCGCCGCCCCCGTCACCGACCGCGCCTCGGCCGCCCCGCCGCCGCCCGGCTCGGAGGATTTTCAGGTGACGGCGCCATACAGCGACTGGTTCCGCGCGCTGCGCAACGTCGAAGGCACGCTGTGCTGCACCCTGGCCGACTGCCGGCCCGTCGATGCGCGCATCTCCGCAGATGGCCACTGGGATTTTCTCGCCGATCCGAAGCACTTCACCGGCGGCGACAATACCTGGATCAAGGTTCCCGACAATCGCGTGCTGCGCAAACCGAATCCGGTCGGCCAGCCGATCGCCTGCTACGTCGATGGACTGCCGCCGTTCTGCTTCCTGCCCGCCGAAGGGGTCTGACGCGCGCCGCCGGCGCGGAGCCGCGGCGATGAGCGCGCTCGCCGTCGAGGCGGTGGCGATCAGCAAGCGGTTCGGCGCCTTCACCGCGCTGGCCGACGTGTCGATGAAGGTGGCGCCGGCGAGCGTGCATGCGCTGCTCGGCGAGAACGGCGCCGGCAAATCAACGCTGGTGAAATGCCTGCTCGGCTATTACCGCGCCGACGAGGGCAGTTTTCTGATCGACGGGCGCGAGGAGATCATCGGCCGCCCGGCCGACGCCGACCGACTCGGTCTCGGCATGGTCTATCAGCATTTCACCCTTGTCCCGGCGATGACGGTGGCGGAAAATCTGGTGATGTCGCGCGCCGCGGTGCCGGCGGTGATCGACTGGGGACGCGAGCTGGCGGCGCTCGAAGCCTTCATGGCGCGCATGCCGTTCCGTGTGAAGCTGACCGCCGAAGTCGGCACGCTGGCGGCCGGCGAGCGGCAGAAGACCGAGATCCTCAAACAGCTCTACCTGCAGCGCCGCTTCCTGGTGCTCGACGAGCCGACCTCGGTGCTGACGCCGCAGGAGGCCGACGAGATGCTGTCGCTGGTGCAGGGACTGGCCCATGGCGGCAGCATCAGCGTGCTGATCATCACCCACAAATTGAAGGAAGTGGCGCGCTTCGCCGATGACGTGACGGTGCTGCGGCGCGGCCGCTTCGCCGGGCGCGGCGCGACCGCCAGGCTGGGGGCGGCGGAGCTGACGGCGATGATGATCGGCGAGCCGCAGGTGCCGGCCAGCCTGCAACGGCGCGGCGCGCCGATGGCGGCCGAGCGGCTGCGGGTGCGCGCGCTGCGCACCGCCGGCGATGCCGGCCGGCCGGGTCTGGCGATCGACACGCTGTCGGTGTTTCCGCGCGAGATCGTCGGCATCGCCGGGGTGTCCGGCAACGGCCAGAAAGACCTCGCCGAGGTGCTGGGCGGCCAGCGCATCGCCGAATCGGGCGAGGTCATCGTCGCCGGCGAGACCTATACGGCGACGCGGGCCGAGGCGCAGGCGCGCGGCGTGCGGGTGCTGCCGGAGGAGCCGTTGCGCAATGGCTGCGTGCCGCGCATGTCGGTCTCCGACAACCTCAACCTGCGCAGCTTCGACCGCGACGCCGCCGGCGCGCCGCGCTTGTGGCTCGACGGCGCGGCGATGGCCGAGCGGGCGCGGCGGATGATCGCCGGCTATGGCGTGCGCGCGCCGTCGCGCGAGGTGCCGATCGGCGTGCTCTCGGGCGGCAATGTGCAGCGCTGCGTGCTCGCCCGCGAGCTGGATGGCGAGGTGCAGTTGCTGATCGTCGCCAACCCCTGCTTCGGCCTGGACGTCAAGGCGGTGGCCGAGGTGCGGGCGCGCATCATGGCGGCGCGCAACGGCGGCGCCGCAGTGCTGCTGATCTCGGAGGATCTCGACGAGATTCTCGAACTCGCCGACAGGATCGTGGTGATGCATGACGGCCGCATCGTCCACCAGACGCCGGCGGCGGGCGCCGATGCGCAGACGATCGGCGCGCATATGCTGGGCTCGCACTGAGGCCCTTTGCGGCGGGCGCGGTGGCGTGCACACTGCCGGCCGGCTCGGAACCCACGGGAGCACGGCGATGCGACGACGCGATTTCCTGGCAGTGGCGGCGGCCTCGACGCTGGCCGCCCCGCGCATTGCCCGCGCGGCCGACAAAAACGTCCTGCGCTTCGTGCCGCAGGCCAATCTGTCCAGCCTCGATGCCGTCGCCGGCACCCAGTATGTCGTGCGCAACGCCGCGGCGATGGTGTGGGAAACGCTCTACGGCGTCGATCACACGCTGACCCCGCAGCCGCAGATGTGCGAGGGGCACGAGGCCAGCGCCGACGCCAAAACCTGGACCTTCAAGCTGCGCGAGGGGCTGAAATGGCATGACGGCGCGCCGGTCACCGCGCGCGACGTGGTCGCCAGCCTGCAGCGATGGATGGTGCGCGACACCATGGGCCAGGTGATCAAGGGACGGCTCGACGCGCTGGAGGTGCTCGACGACCGCAGCGTGCGGTTCCGCCTCAACAAGCCGTTTCCAAAAATGCTGTTCGCGCTCGGCAAGAGCAACGCGCCGATGGCGCTGATCATGCCGGAGCGCATCGCCCGCACCGACCCGTTCCAGCTCATCCGCGAGTATGTCGGCTCCGGCCCGATGCAGTTCCGCACCGACGAATGGGTGCCCGGCTCGCGCGCCGTGTTTGCCCGCTTCGACGGCTATGTGCCGCGCCAGGAGGCCGGCGACTGGCTGGCCGGTGGCAAGCATGTGGCGTTCGAGCGCATCGAATGGCAGATCCTGCCCGACCCGGCGACCGCCGGCGCGGCCCTGCAGAACGGCGAAATCGACTGGTGGGAACTGCCGATTCCCGATCTCGTCCCGCTGCTGCGCAAGCATCGCGAGGTGGCCGTCGATATCGTCGATCCGCTGGGCAATCTCGGGTCGCTGCGGATGAACCATCTGTGGCCGCCGTTCAACGATCCGCGCGCCCGCACCGCCCTGCTGATGGCGGCCGCGCAGGAAGATTACATGGCCGCGGTGTGCGGCGGCGACGACGCGCTGTGGCAGGCGACCGGCAGCTTCTTCACCCCCGGCACGGCGCTCTACACCGAGGACGGCGGCGCGCTGGCCAAGGGCCGCCGCGACTATGCCGCGGCAAAAAGGCTGCTCGCCGAGTCCGGCTACAACGGCGAAAAAATCGTGCTGATGGTGGCAACCGACATTCCGATCACCAAGGCGGAAGGCGATGTCACCGCCGACGTACTCGGCAAGCTTGGCATGAACGTCGATTACCAGGCGCTCGACTGGGGCACCGTCGGCGCCCGGCGGGCGAAGAAAGATTCGCCGACCAAGGGCGGCTGGCACATCTTCCACACCTGGCATGCCGGTGCGGACTGCATCAATCCGGCGCCCTACACCGCCCTCGATGCCGGCGGCGACAAAGCGTGGTTCGGCTGGCCCAAGAGCCAAGCGGTGGAGGACGGCATCACCGCGTGGTACGATGCGCCCGACCTCGCCGCCGAAAAAGCCGCTGCCGTGGTCATCAACCGCGCCAGCTACGACAACGTGACCTATATCCCGACCGGATTTTTCCGCCAGTATCAGGCGTGGCGCAAAAATGTCTCCGGCATCGCGCGGGCGCCGCTGCCGCTGTTCTGGGGCGTGCAGAAAAGCTGATGTGGCGCTATGCCGCGCGGCGCGTACTGGCGACGCTGCCGGTCATGGCGGTGGTCGCGCTGTTCGTGTTCTCGCTGCTCTACATCGCCCCCGGCGATCCGGCGGCGATCATCGCCGGCGATCAGGCCAGCGCCGAGGACATCGCCCGCATCCGCATCTCGCTCGGCCTCGACCGGCCGTTCGCGGTGCGCTTCGGTGAATGGCTGTGGCGCGTGCTGCACGGCGATCTCGGCACCTCGATCTTCACCAACCTGTCGGTGACGCACATGATCGGCCAGCGAGTCGGGCCGTCGCTGTCGCTGATGCTGCTGACGCTGCTGCTCTCGGTTGCGGTGGCCGTGCCGGTCGGCGTGCTGGCGGCGGCGCGCGTCGGCAGTTGGCTCGACCGGCTGGTGATGCTCGCCGCCGTGGTCGGCTTTTCGGTTCCGGTATTCGTCATCGGCTATGGTCTGGCCTATGTGTTTGCCCTGCAGCTCGACTGGCTGCCGGTGCAGGGCTATGTGCCGCTGGCGCAGGGGCTGTGGCCGTGGCTGTCGCGGCTCATTCTGCCGACGCTGGCGCTGAGCGGCATCTATATCGCGCTGATCGCCCGCACCACGCGCGCGGCGATGCTGGAAGTGCTCGGCCAGGACTATGTCCGCACCGCGCGGGCGAAGGGGCTGGCGACGCTGCCGGTGCTGTACCTGCACGCGCTGAAAAATGCCTCGGTGCCGATCGTTACCGTCATCGGCCTCGGCGTCGCGCTGCTGATCGGCGGCGCGGTGGTGACGGAGAGCGTGTTCGCCATCCCCGGCATCGGCCGGCTGGTGGTAGATGCCATCCTGCGGCGCGATTATCCGGTGATCCAGGGGGTGACGCTGCTGTTCAGCCTGCTCTACGTGCTGGTCAATCTCGGCGTCGATCTGCTCTACGTCGTGCTCGATCCGCGGATACGCCAGTGATCCGCCGCCATCCCGGCCTCGTCGCCGGCGGCGTGCTGCTGGCGCTGATCGTGCTGGTGGCGATCCTGGCGCCCGAGCTGTTCACCGTCGATCCAACGGCGCTGGCGCCGGCGCGGCGCACCCGCCCGCCCTCGGCGGCGCACTGGTTCGGCACCGACATGCTCGGCCGCGACATCTATTCGCGCGTGATCTTCGGCGCCCGCGTGTCGCTGGCGGTGGGGTTTGCCGTCGCCGTGCTCTCATCGGTGCTCGGCCTCGCCGTTGGCGTGCTGGCCGGCTTCATCCGCGCGCTGGATGCGGTGGCGATGCGGGCGATGGACGGGCTGATGGCGATTCCGCCGATCCTGCTGGCGGTGGCGCTGATGGCGTTGACCCGCGGCAGCGTGCAGAACGTCGTCCTGGCGATCACGGTGGCCGAGGTGCCGCGGGTGGCGCGGCTGGTGCGCGGCGTGGTGCTGTCGCTGCGCGACCTGCCCTATGTCGAGGCCGCCATCGCCGCCGGCACCCGCACGCCGATGCTGATCTGGCGCCACATCCTGCCCAACACGCTGGCGCCGCTGACGGTGCAGGCAACCTATATCTGCGCCTCGGCGATGATCACCGAGGCGATCCTCAGCTTCATCGGCGCCGGCACGCCGCCGATCGTGCCGAGTTGGGGCAATATCATGGCCGAGGGGCGGGCGCTGTGGCAGGTCAAGCCGTTCATCGTGTTCTTCCCCGCCGCCGCGCTCAGCCTGACGGTGCTTGCCGTCAACCTGCTCGGCGACGGGCTGCGCGATGCGCTCGATCCGCGGCGGCCCTGAACATGGCGCTGCTGGAAATCGACCAGCTCGGCGTGCGCTTCGGCCGGCATGAGGCGGTGCGCGGTCTTGATGTGCGCATCGACGCCGGCGAGACGCTGGCGATCGTCGGCGAAAGCGGCTGCGGCAAATCCGTCACCTCGCTCGCCGTGCTGCGTCTGGTGCCGCGCCCCGGCAGCGTGCGCGGCGCCATCCGCTTCGCCGGGCGCGACCTGCTGGCGCTGCCGCCGCGGCAGATGCGCGCGGTGCGCGGCAAGGACATCGGCATGGTGTTCCAGGAGCCGATGACCAGCCTCAACCCGGTGCTCACCATCGGCCGGCAGATCACTGAGACGCTGCGCCTGCATGAGGGTCTGTCGCGCGGCGGAGCGCAGGCACGGGCCGCCGCGCTGCTCGGCGAGGTCGGCATCGCGACACCCGAGCAGCGGCTGCGGCAATATCCGCATCAGCTCTCCGGCGGCATGCGCCAGCGGGTGATGATCGCCATTGCGCTCGCCTGTTCGCCGCGCCTGCTGATCGCCGACGAGCCGACGACGGCGCTCGATGTCACCATCCAGGCACAGATTCTCGATCTGCTGCGCGATCTCAAGGCGCGCGCCGGCACCGCGATCCTGCTCATCACCCACGATCTCGGCGTCGTCGCCGAGACGGCGCAGCGGGTGCTGGTGATGTATGCCGGCCGCATGGTCGAGGAGGCGCCGGTCGCCGCCCTGTTCGCCGCGCCGCTGCATCCCTACACGCGCGGCCTGCTCGGCGCGATGCCGCGGCTGTTTTCCTCGCTCGATGCCACGGCGCCGGCGCGGCTGGCGGAAATCCCCGGCCAGGTGCCCGACGCCACCACCACCATCATCGGCTGCGCCTTCGCCGGCCGCTGCCCGCACGTCACCGAGATCTGCCGCCGCACCGCCCCTGCGATCAGCGAACCGGCGCCGGGCCACCGCTTGGCCTGCCACCACGCATGACCGCGCTGCTCGAAATCGCCCATCTGACCAAGCATTTCGCCATCCGCGGCGGCGTCGTGCGGGCCGTCGATGGGGTGTCATTGGCGCTGGCGCGCGGCGAGACGCTGGCCCTGGTCGGCGAGAGTGGCTGCGGCAAATCCACCGTCGGCCGCTGCATCCTGCGCCTCACCCGGCCGACCTCCGGGCAGATCGTGCTGGACGGCACGCGCATCGACACGCTGCCGGAGCGGCGGCTGCGGCCGATGCGCCGGCGCATGCAGGTGGTGTTTCAGGACCCGTTCAGCAGCCTCGATCCGCGCCAGCGCATCGGCGACGCCATTGCCGAGCCGCTGCGCAATTTCGCGCTCCCCGCCGGTCCGGCCGAGATCGCCGCCCTGCTCGACCGGGTCGGCCTGCCCGCCGAGGCGGCGCGGCGCCGGCCGCACGCGTTTTCCGGCGGTCAGCGCCAGCGCATCGGCATCGCCCGCGCGCTGGCCACCGGCCCCGACCTGCTGATCTGCGACGAGGCGGTCTCCGCCCTCGATGTGTCGGTCAAGGCGCAGATCGTCAATCTGCTGGCCGATCTGCAGGCGCGGCTGGGCCTCGCGCTGCTGTTCATCAGCCACGACCTCGCCATCGTCGAACATCTGGCGAACCGGGTGGCGGTGATGTATCTCGGCCGCATCGTCGAACTGGCCGACCGCCGCAGCGTGTTCGCTGCCCCGCGCCATCCCTATACGCGGGCGCTGCTGTCCGCCGTGCCGGTGCCCGACCCGACCGCGGCGCGCCGGCGCATCGTGCTCGGCGGTGACGTGCCGAGCGCCCTCGCCCCGCCCGCCGGCTGCCGCTTCCACCCGCGCTGCCCCGCCGCCTTTGACCGCTGCCGCGTCGAGGAGCCGGCGCCGCGCATCCCGGTGCCCGGCCACATGGTCGCCTGCCATCTGGAGGTCACGCCACCCGCGCGCGGCGGATGATCGCCGCCGCCCCCGGCACGCCGGCAAAGGCGCGGCCGGCGCCCGGCATGGCGTCGTCGCCGAGCCGGCCGGCGGAGAACGACGCGGCGATTTCGCTTGGGGCGAAGCGCTGCAGCAGACTGGCCTGCAGCAGCGTCGCCAGCGCTCCGACCAGGGCGCGCGCATCGCCCTCCGCCGCGCCGGCGAAGGCCGCCTGCAGCCGCCGCGCCGCCGCCGCCAGTGGCGCATCGGCGCCGCGCCGCACCTCGTCGAGACAGACCTCCAGGCAGCCCGGCGCGCGGGCGATGGAGCGCAGCACGTCGAGGCAGATGACGTTGCCGCTGCCCTCCCAGATGCCGTTCAGCGGCGCCTCCCGATACAGCCGCGCCATCGGGTGTTCCTCGACGAAGCCGTTGCCGCCGAGACATTCCAGCGCCTCCGCCACCACCGCCGGGGCGCGCTTGCACAGCCAGTATTTGGCCACCGGCACGCCGATGCGCGAGACCATCGCCTCGGCCGGGTCGTGCGGCGCGGCATCGACCGCGGCGGCGACGCGCATGGCCAGCGCCATCGCCGCCTCCGCCTCCAGCGCCAGATCGGCCAGCACCCCCTGCATCAGCGGCTGGTCGATCAGGTGGCGCTGAAACGCGGTGCGGTGGGCGGCGTGATGGATCGCCTGCGACACCGCCTGGCGCATCAGCGCCGCGGCGCTCAGCGCGCAGTCCAGCCGGGTCAGATGCGCCATCTCGATCAGCGTGCCGATGCCGCGCCCGTCCTCGCCGAGCCTTGTGCCCCAGGCGCCGCGATATTCAACCTCCGCCGAGGCGTTGGAGCGGTTGCCGCATTTATCTTTCAGCCGCTGGATCAGCAGATGGTTGCGCGAGCCGTCCGGCAGCCAGCCGGGCACGGCAAAGCACGACACCCCCGCCGGGGTGCGCGCGAGGGTGAAAAACAAATCGCTCTGCGGCACCGAAAAGAACCATTTGTGCCCGGTCAGGCGAAACCCCTCGCCGTCCGCCACCGCTTTCGTCTGCGTCGCGCGCAGGTCGGAGCCGCCCTGTTTTTCCGTCATCGCCATGCCGAGCGTCACCCCGCTCTTGCCGGCGGCCGGCCCCTGGCGTGGATCATAGACGGCGGACAGCACCCGCCCTTCCCACGCCGCCGCCAGCGCCGGGTCGCGCCGCAGCAGCGGCACCCCGGCATAGGTCATCGCCGCCGGGCAGCAGACGCCGTTCTCGCCCTGGTTCCACAGATAGCTGACCGCCGCCCGCGCGACATGCGCCGCCGGCCGGTCGGCATGGGTCCAGGCAAAGGCGTGCAGCCCGTCGCCGATGCAGCGCGTCATCAGCGCATGCCACGCCGGATGGAAGGCGATTTGGTCGATCCGGTGGCCGGAGCGGTCATGGCTGCGCAGTTCCGGCACATACCGGTTGGCCAGCCGCGCCAGCTCCGCCAGCTCGGCCGAGCCGATGAAGCTGCCGACTGCATGCAGATGCGCCGCCGCCCAGCCGGCGCCGAGCCGCTCGACCGTCTCGACCAGCGCCCGGTCGGCGCCATAGGCGTCGTATCCGGCAAGCTCGGGCGGCTGGTTCAGCACCTCATGCGTGGCGTATTCGGCTGGATCGTGCATCGGCCCTCCCGGCACCGCTGGGCGTGCAACCCGCTGGCCGCAGAGTGCCAGCATGCGGCGGCGGCAGGCGACGATTTGCGCACCACCCGCCGCGCGCGGCAACGACCTTGAACAGCGCGTCGATCAGCAACGCGAAGCGATCTGCCGGGAGGAGGAGGCGCCATTCGCTACCGTGGCAAGCCGTGACCGGAGACGATCTGCATCGCGCCACGCACCGCCTGCCGAAACGCCTCGTCGAAATTGACGCCCGACAGCCCCCAGTCATAGCCACGTCCCTGCCAGTCCAGGTGCCAGGTACCGACCCAGCCATGCGCCGCCTCGCTGAGCACGAGACTGCCCACCACCGCCGCCTCGCCGGGCGGCAGCGCCGCCGCGTCCGGCAGCGGGGGCGGCGGGATGCGCAGCGCCATGCCGTATTTCTCGCCGCTCTCGGCCAGCGCCGCCCGCATCCCGGCGGCACGCGGCTCCTCGCGCGTGATGTCGAACACACCGGAAGCGGCCGTCACGTGGATCAACGGCACCAGCACCGGGCGCGGATCGGGCCAGGGTTGGCGGCCGAGGGCGCGCAGCGCGGCATCGACGCGCGCCGGGACGAAGCGGACGGTCAGGTTGTAGGGCCGGTCCGAACTGCCCTGCTCATCGTGATGGGAAATGCCGCTCATCCGGTCCCAGTAATCGAAATCGGCGACAAAGGCGGCGGGCTGGCCGGCGACGGCCGGCAGGCGCGGATCGTCGGTCGCGGTCGGATCGCCCGACACCTTGACCAGCACATCGGCGAGGCAGGCGGCGAACCCCGTCGGGCGGCTGCGCAGGTCGGTGCCGGTGACGATCGTGCGCGACTCGTAGCGCCCGAGCCTGATATCCTGCTGCTCGGCACGCGCCTGCCCGGCCAGGGCCAGCAGCGCCATCCCGCATGCAGCCAGCCACGCCAGCGCCCGCATCGGCCCCCTCCACTTGTCCCGCGCGTTGGATACCTCCACCAGCACCGCGCGATCGACACCATAGGCCAGTCTGCACGAAGTCACGATACCGTAAGCGTAATAAGAACATGTTCTCGGTCGCCTGGACAAGTCGGATTTATTGCGGCGAGCGGCGCGGGAGACGGAGCGGATTGCTTGTGAGCCGTCTTCAAGGCCGATTTGTTCAGGGCAGGACGACGTTGCAAGCCCCGCACGTATCGGCGCCGCGTTGCCGCCGATCGGAACATCCGCGCCGCGGCCGGACTCAGCCCGGCTGGCCGGCCCGCCGGACGCGGGCGAAGCCGAAGCCGAAGCCGACCCGCACCAGCCGCCCGCCGGACCAGAGTTCATAACCACCGGCGCCGCTGGCGCTGCCGGCCAGCGCCGCGGCCTGGGCAATCGCGGCGTGCTCGCTGGTGGCGGCGAAGTCGTGCACCGTGGCGGCGCAGCCGCGGCGGTCCAGCATATAGCAGCGAAAGCCGCCCGGCGCCCGGCGCATCCCCGACCGCCGCATCATGCGCTGCCGGCGCCGGTGGCCAGTGCCTGGGCGATGGCGGCGGTGATCTGGCACATGCGGAACGGCTTGAGCAGCACGATCTCGTCGGCATGCAGCGTGCCCACTGCGTCGGCCGGCAGCCCGGTGACGAAGATCACCGGCTGTCCGGGGTGGCGGCGGCGGAACTCGTCGGCCAGTGCCCGGCCCGATGAGCCGGGCAGCATCATGTCGGTGACCAGCACCACCCGTTGCCCGGCGCGCGGCAGGGCGCGCAGACATTCCTCGCTGTCGCGACAGGCGATGACGCGATGGCCGGCGCCACGCAGCGCCTCGGTCAGCACCTCGCGCACCATCACATCGTCTTCGACCAGCGCCACCATGCCGGCGCGATCCACCGCCTCGCCCCCGCTCTCGCTCTCGCCGTCGCTGTCGTCGTGGCCTGTCAACGACGGCGGCGGCAACCGCCACTGATCGCTCATCCATGTCCACAGGGTTGCCTGCATCGCCGCTACCTCATGCCGAAGGGAACGACGATGCTCAGCGTCGGCGGCGCGTACACCGGCGGCTGATAATACACCGGCGGGGCATAGACCGGCGGGGCATAGACCGGCGGGGCATAGATCGGGCCGGCATAGACCGGTGGCGCATAGAGCGGCGGCGCCACCACCACCACCGGCGGCACGAACAGACCGAACAAGCCGCCGCCCCACCCGCCATGCTCCCAACCGCCGCGCCAGCCCGGACCACCACCCCAGCGCCCGTCGCCCGCCGCCGCCGGCTGAACGGCGCCGCCGGTGCCGAGCAGCAGCCCCGCCACCAGCAATGTCGTGCGCCAGCGGCTGTTTCGTGTTGCCTGCATTTGCGTCACACTCCGTTGTCTTGCTGGATGTGCGGATGTCAATGCGTCACGGCCCCGATCACCGCGCCGCCGGCGGCACCCACCAGACCGGCGGCGAGCAGACTGCCGCCTGCCACCGCGGCAATGCCGAGGCCGGCCGCCGAGCCGATGGCGCCGCCGCTCAGCGCCCGCTGCTGCGTCGTCGTCAGGTTCGAGCAGCCGGCCAATGCCAGCACGCCCGCACCAAGGATCAGGATGCGCCCCATCGTCATCGTTCCCTGCTCCATTGTTCTGCAACGAACTGGCTGCGCGGTTGCATTAGGGGGCGGGCAACTGCCGCTGCAATGGCGGTCCCGGCGTTGTCACGGCCTGTGACTGCCGGTCACAGGGCGATGTGGCGCGGCGTCGTCCTGCTCGCCGCGGCGATGACGCTGAGCGGCTGCGCCCTGTTCGCGCCCAGGCCGCCGCCCCGGCCGGTGCATGTCGCCCACCCGCTGCCGCGGCCCAAACCGCCGCTCTACAGCCCGCCGAGCGGCTCGGCCGCCGCCGCCGGCGTGAGCCGCCCGCCGCCGGTCGCCGCCGCGCCGGCAGCACCGACGCCGCCGGCAGAACCGACTCCGCCGGCAGAACCGACCCCACCGCCGCCGGTCCATCTGGTCGGGCTGTCGCAGCAGGCGGTGCAGCGCCTGCTTGGCGCCCCGGCGGAGCGCGCGACGCACGGGCCGGCGCAGACCTGGACCTACCGCGGCGCCGAGTGTGCGGTTGAGGTGACGTTCTTCTACGATGTCAGCCGCAACGGCTTCTTCGCCCTCAGTGAACGCCCGGACGGCGCCGCCGCCGGCACCTGCCTTGCCACGCTGCGCGATGCCGGCGCCTCCTGAACCGCCGCGCCACCTCGTCGTGGTCGATGACGATGCGCTGTTCCTGCGCGTCTTCGCCGCCAATCTGGCGGCGGGCGGCTTTGTGCCGCATTGTTTCGACGACGCCGAGGCGGCGCTCGCCGCGCTGCGCGGCGGACTGGCCGCCTGCGCCTGCGTGGTCGATCTCGACATGCCGCGGCTCGACGGGCTGGGCTTCCTGCGCGCCCTCAAGCAGCAGGGAATCGGGCTGCCGGTGGTCTTCGTCACCTCCCACAGCAGCCCGATGTTCGAGGAGCAGGCGCTCGATGACGGCGCCGTCGAGTTCATCGACAAGGCGCGCGGCCCGGCGATCATCCTGCGCCGACTCGATCTGGTCACCCGCCCACGCGCCGCGGCGCCGCCGGCCGGGCCGACCGAGCTGGCGCAGGGCAAGTTGCTGCTGCACTGCCCGTCGCGCCGGGCGCTGTGGAACGGCGCCGAGGTCAGGCTCAGCCGCACCGAGTTCGACCTCGTGCTGCGCCTCGCCGCCGCCGCCGGGCGCGATGTCGGCTACCGCCAGCTTTACGATGTCATCAAGGGCGAAGGTTTCGTCGCCGGCACCGGCGAGGACGGCTACCGCGCCAATGTCCGCGCCATGATCAAGCGCATCCGCCGCAAGTTCGAGGACATTGACCCCGGCTTCGACGCGCTTGGCACCTACCCCGGCTTTGGCTATCGCTGGCAGAAGGATGACTGAGCGTCGGTGGATTGCCGCGCCGCTGCGCTCGGTGCGGCTGCAGGGGCTGGTGCTGCTGGCGGTGCTGCTGGTGCTGCCAGCGCTGCTGTATTCGATCTTCGCCCAGATCGAGCAGGAGCGGCAAAACCTGCTGCTGAGCGCGGTGCGCGATGCCGGCACCGCCATTGCCACCGGCCTCGCGCCGACGCTGACCGCGGCACAGCCGGCCGAGTTCGATCGGCTGGGCGCCGAGTTGGACCGCTTCGCCGATCCGCGGCGGCAGGTGATCCTGCTGTTCCACCCCGCCACCAGCACCGAGGCGGGGCAATTCTACCTGGTCGCCGGGGTGCCGCAGGTCGCCGCCGCCCAGGTCGAGCAGACGCGCGGCCGGCTGGCCTCCCTCGGCGTGCTCGACAAACTGGCGCGCTCCTGCGCCGGCGGCACGCCGCTGGCCGAGCGGGTGGCGGACCGGCAGGGCGGCGCCGCAGTGCTCACCTCGATCACCGGCGTTGCCGGGCCGGCCGGCTGCTGGGCCGTCGTCATCGCCGTCGCCAGCGACAGCGATGTCGCCGGCATCGCCGGCCGCCCGGCCGATGTCAGCCGCAAACTGCAACTGGCCGGCGCCATCTATGCCGCCATGGCCGGCCTCGTGCTGGCGCTGTTTGCCGGCGTCTGGAGCAATTTGCGCCGCTTCCGGGCGCGGGCGCTGGCGTCGGGCGAGGAGGGCGGCTTCCTCGACGTGACCAACGTGCCGGAGATGCAGCCGGTGGCGCACGCCATCGACGCGATGGTGCAGCGGCTGCGCAGCACCGCCGAGCTGCTGCGCCAGGCCTCCGAGGACAACGCCCACGCCTTCAAGGGACCGATCGCGACGATCCGTCAGGCGGTCGAGCCGCTGCAGTCGGCCGACCCGGCCGAGCAGACGGCGCTCGGCGCGGTGCGCGCCGCGCTCGAGCGGCTGGACGGGCTGGTGCGCTCGGTGCGCCGCCTCGACACCGCCACCGCCGACCTGCTGGAACTGTCGCGCCGCCGCGTCGATTTGTCGGCGCTGCTGCGCGAGCTGATCGCCGATTGCCGCGCCATGCGCGCCGCCCAGCACGTCGCCATCGCCGACAGCATCGCCCACGGCGTCATCGTGCTCGGCGATGCCGACGCGCTGGAAAGCATTTTCGAGAACCTGCTCGACAACGCGCTCGGCTTCGCGCCGCCCGACGGCACGGTGCGGATCAGCCTCGCCGCCACCGACGGCGCGGCGCTGGTCAAGGTCGAGGATGACGGTCCGGGCGTGCCGGAGGCGACGCTCGGCCGCATCTTCGATCGCTATTACACCGACCGCCGCGCCATGACGCGCGACGATCGCCTCGCCGCCGGGGAACCGGCGCATTTCGGCATCGGCCTCTATGTGGCACGACAGAACGCACGCGCGCTCGGCGGCGAGATCACCGCCGCCAATCGCACGCCGCACGGCCTGTCCGTGCGCGTCCGCCTGCCGCTGGCCGGGGCGGCCTGACGGTCAGATCGCCTCCTTCAGCTCCTTGGCCGGACGGAAGGCGATCTTCTTGCTCGCCGCGATCTGGATGGCGGCGCCGGTCGCGGGGTTGCGGCCGGTGCGGGCGGGACGGTCCTTGACCTCCAGGATGCCGAAGCCGCCGAGCCGCAGCCGGTCGCCGGCCTTGAGATGCGAGATCATCATGCCGACCACGTCATCCATGACGGTCTCGGCCTGTTTCTTCGACATCTTGTGGCTCTCGGCGAGTCGGGCGGCGAGATGCTTGGTGGTGACGTTGGGGGCCGCGGCCGGCTTCAGCGCGGCCGCCTTTGCGGGCGCAGCCGCCTTCGGGGCAGCCTTGTTTGCCGCCGGGGCGGCGGCCGTCTTCTTCACGGGCATGGCGCGTCAATCCTCCCACGGGAATCGCTTTGCGGGTCCAGGGAATCATGTCGCGCGCGGTCGCACAAGCGATTCCGCGCAGGTTGCCGCAACGAAGATTTTGCCCGACCATGCGGCGGACCCGCCAAGGAGGTTTCCAACCATGAATCGGCGCCATCTGCTGCTTGCCGGCCTCGCCGCCATCCCGGCCGCCGCCGCCGCCGCCCAGGGCGCGACGGCGCCGATCCGCGTCGCCACCGACGCCACCTTCCCGCCGTTCGAGCTGGTGGAGAACGGCCGCATGACCGGCTTCGACATCCAACTCGTCGATGCCATCGCCAAAACACTGGACCGCGGCACCGAGTGGACCCAGATCGACTTCAAGGGCCTCGTCCCCGGCCTCGTCGCCGGCCGCTTCGACATGGCCGCCTCGGCCATCTACATCACCCCCGAGCGGGCGAAAGTGGTCGATTTCAGCGACCCCTACTACACCGGCGGCCTGGTCGTGCTGCTGCGCCGCGACAACACCGCGATCAAGGGGCCGGACGACCTCGCCGGCAAGCGGGTGACGGTGCAGGTCGGCACCAAATCGGTCGGCTATCTGCGCGACACCTACCCCAAGATCGAGCGGGTCGAGGTCGAGAAGAACGAGGCGATGTTCGACCTCGTGCGCATCGGCCGCGCCGATGCCGCCGTCACCGGCCGCCCGGCGGCGCTGCTCTATGCCCGCGCCAACCCCGAGATGCAGGTGCTGTCGCCGCCGCTGACCAGCGAGCATTACGGCTTCGCGGTGCGCAAAGACCTGCCGGAGCTGCTCGCCGGGATAAACCGCGGGCTGGCCGGCGTGCGCGCCGACGGCGCATGGCAGACGCTCGCCGACACCTGGTTCGGCCAGGGCTGAGGCGCGCCGCCGCTTCGTGACGTTCGATTTCTCTCCGGTCTGGGACGGCGCCGGGACCCTGCTGCACGGCGCCGCGGTAACCCTTGGCGTCACCGCGGCGTCGCTGGTGCTGAGCTGCGCGCTCGGCCTCATCGCCGGCATCGCCCGGCTCGACCGCCGTCGCCGCATCGCCTACGCCGCGGCCAGCCTCTATCTGCTGTTCATCCGCGGCACCCCGCTGCTGGTGCAGTTGTTCCTGCTGTTTTTCGGCCTGCCGCAGTTCGGCATCACCCTGCCGGCAATCGTCTGCGCCGTGCTCGGCCTCGGCGTCTATTCCGGCGCCTATGTCTCCGAAGTGGTGCGCGGCGCCATCCTGTCGGTCGAGCGCGGCCAGATCGAGGCGGCGCGCTCGCTCGGCCTGAGCCGGGCGCAGGCGATGCGCCGCGTCGTGCTGCCGCAGGCGGCGCTGCGCGCCATCCCGCCGCTCGGCAACGAGGCCATCGCGCTGATCAAGAACTCGGCCCTGGTGTCGCTGCTGACCATCAGCGACCTGATGCATGCCGGCGAGCAGATCATCAGCGTGTCCTATCGCTCGCTGGAGGTCTATCTGGCGGTGGCGCTGATCTATCTGGCGATGACCAGCGCCGCGGCGACGGCGCTGCGGATGACCGAGCGGCGGCTGCGCCGCGGCGGCTTGCTGCGCTGACCGAGCGGCGGCTGCGCCGCGGCGGCTTGCTGCGCTGACCGAGCGGCGGCTGCGCCGCGGCGGCTTGCTGCGCTGACCGTCAGGCGGCGGTCCTGGCGAGGCCGAGCGCCAGCCGCACCGCCGTATCGGCCTGGATCAGCCCCGCCCCCACCGCGTTGGCGCTGCCGCCGACCGGCAGCGCCGAGGCGCGCAGCACCTGCGACATTTCGGCCGGCGTCAGCGTCGGGTCGGCCTGCAGCACCAGTGCCGCCACCCCGGCGGCATTGGCGGTCGCCGCCGAGGTGCCAAAAAACGGCGCCAGCGTGCTGGTCATGCTGCCGTCGGGCGCCAGAAAATCGACCTTGGACGCCGATTGCGCCAGGGTCAGCGGGGTGCCCGCGGCGTCGAACAGCAGGCTGCCGCTGCCGACCGAGGAAAATCCCTCCGGCGTCGGCGTGCCGCCGAAGGCGGGAGTGTTGGCGTAGTTCACCGCGCCGACGGTGTTCACGCCGGGCAGCAATTCATGCCCCATGACGCTGCCCGATCCCTGCCCGGCCGCCGGGCTGCTGATGCTGCCGTTGCCGTAGGAGATGATCTTGAACAGCGCCGGCGGCACCGTTCCGCCATTGGCATAGAGCACGAGGCGGAACGCCGTGTCGGCTCCGGTGTTGGTGAAGTGCAGGATCTGGTCGGGCATGGTGCCGGCCAGATCGCCCGAGGCGCTGGCGACGATGTGGCCCGCGCTGTCGAACAGCGCCATGCCGAGGCTGTCGGCATTGCCGGCAATCGGCTGGCTCCATTGCAGATCGAGCAGACATTCGCCCTGCGGCGGCACGATCACATCGAGCCAGGGCTGCGGCGCGGTGGCGCTGCCAAAGTTCTGCACCGCCGCCCCCGCCGGCAGGCTCGGCAGCGTCAACCGCATCGGCGCGAAGGGAAGCTGGATATAGTCCTGCCCCTCATTGCCGGCGGCGGTGAAATAGCTGACGCCATCGGCGATGGCGGTGCTGACCGCGCTGTCGAGCGCGCCGCCGGCCTGGAAAAACGGCTCGTTGAGATAGGCCACGTCATCGACGATGACGTTGCAGCCGGCCGCCTGCAGCGCGCTGACGCCGGCGGCGAAATCGGCCTCGCCGTTGGTCGCGGTGTGGAACAGCAATTGCGCACCGGGGGCGATGCGGTGGATCAGATCGGCCATCGCCCGGCCCTCGTCATGGCTGCCGGCCGGTCCTTCCTCCAGGATCTTCACCCCGGCGGGCAGATTGCCGTCGGCAACATCGGCCGCCATGCCGCCGAGCACGTTAAAACTGTCCGACAGGATGCCGATCTTGATCCCCGCCCCGGTGACGCCGAGCGCGCGCGCCGCCGGCCCGGCGACGGCGGCGTCGGAATTGCCGTCGGTGGTCGGCGCCGTGCTCGCCGCCGCCGTCGCGGTGGCGGCAATGCCGATGACGAAGCTGCCCAGCGCGAAGCCGGGCAGGGTGAGCGACAGCATCGCCGGGGCAAGCGCCGTCTCGGCGGTGGCGTCGGAAAGGAGGGAGGCTGACCTGGCCAAGGGACGGGTCCGTCGCGGGGACCGTGCCGCAGGATGAGACGTTTTTGCCCCCGGCACGCATCCGCGCCGGCGCCAGGATGGCGGCAAATTGCTGATGAAGCGTTGCCGGCCCGATCCGGCGCCGCCGGCGCCGGAGGCCTACGCCTTGCGCAGCAGGAACAAGCCCTGTTCGCCGAACAGATTGGCCAGCCCGGAAAACCGCCGCCACGGCGCCCGCTGCCCGGCCTCGTCCACCGCCAGCCAACGTTCGACCTCGTAACCTTCCTCGGCGCACAGGGCGAAGAAATCGTGGATGGTGCAGGGATGGATGTTCGGCGTCTCGTGCCACGGCCGGTCCCACACCGGCGTCATCGGCATCCGCCCCAGCCACAGCAATTGCCAGCGCAGCTTCCAATGGCCGAAATTGGGAAAGCTGACGATGGCGCGCTCGCCGATGCGCAGCATCTGGCGCAGCACCTCGCGCGGCCGCTCCACCGCCTGCAGGGTTCGCGACAGCACCACATAGTCGAAGGCACCGTCCGGGTACTGCGCCAGATCGCTGTCGGCATCGCCCTGCATCACCGGCAGACCATGCGCCACCGCGCGCGTCACCTCGGCCATGTCGATCTCGATGCCGCGCGCATCGCAGCCGCGGGTGCGGAACAGATGATCGAGCAGCGTGCCGTCGCCGCAGCCGATGTCGAGCACGCGCGTCCCCGGCGCGATCATGTCGGCGATCAGCCGCAGATCGAGCCGCATGTTTTTCGCCACATACTGCACCGGCGCGACGGAGTTCACCCCGCCAGCCCCGCATGTTCGGCGCAGCCGGCCAGGAAGCCGGCGAGCGCGCGGTGGAAATCCGGCTCGTCGAGCAGAAAGGCGTCGTGGCCCTTGTCGGAGGCGATCTCGACGAAGCTGACATTCGCCGCCACCCGGTTCAGCGCGCGGGCGACGGCGCGGCTTTCGGCGGTCGGATAAAGCCAGTCGCTGCTGAAGCTGATGACGCAGAACCGCGCCCGCGTCGCGCGGAACGCCGCCGACAGATCGCCGCCGAAATCCGCCGCCAGATCGAAATAGTCGGTGGCGCGGGTGATGGTCAGATAGCTCGCCGCATCGAAGCGGCGGACGAAGCTGCTGCCCTGGTGCCGCAGATAGCTTTCGACCTCGAAAATATCCTCGACCAGCCCGACCGCCTCGTTGCCGCGCAGCCGGCGGCCGAATTTGCGGGTCAATGCCTGCTCGGACAGATAGGTGATATGCGCCACCATGCGCGCCACCGCGAGGCCCCGCGCCGGCACCCGGCCGTGCTGCCAGTAGCGCCCGCCGAGCCAGTCGGGATCGGCAAAGATCGCCTGCCGGCCGACCTCGTTGAAGGCGATGTTCTGCGCCGAATGATAGGCGGCGGTGGCGATCGGCACCGCGGCGAACACCGCGTCCGGGTAGGTGGCGGCCCATTCCAGCACCTGCATGCCGCCCATCGAGCCGCCGATCACCGCGAACAGCCGGGCGATGCCGAGCTGGTCGATCAGCCGCTTTTGCGCCCGCACCATGTCGCGGATCGTCACCGCCGGAAAATCGGTGCCCCAGCGCGTCGCCGGATCGTCGTCGCGCGGCGACGCCGGCCCGGTCGAACCCATGCAGCCGCCCAGCACATTGGCGCAGATGACGAAGAAACGGTCGGTGTCGATCGGCAATCCGGGGCCGACCACCGCCGCCCACCAGCCGTCGCGTCCGGTCAGCGGATGGCGCTCGGCGACATACTGGTCGCCGGTCAGCGCGTGGCAGACCAGAATGGCGTTGCTGCCGGCGGCATTCAGCGTGCCATAGGTCCGGTAGGCCACCACCAGCCGGCCCAGCGCCGCACCGCTGTCGAGCAGCAGCCCGTCGTCAAAAACGACATGGGTGTGCGCGATCTCCGGGGTTTCCGCCTGATCCATGAGGGCCTGCATATGCCCCCCCGGCGGCGCCGCTGCAACGCCCGCCGCGGCCAGCCGTCCGCGACCAGCCGTCCGGGGCCGCCATGGGCGGCGCCACCGGGCGCTGAAACGGCCCGCTAAATCAAGCCAGTGCTCTGACTCTGACAGGTCTTTCCCGCGCCGCCGGAGCACTAGGCAGCGGCGGCGGCTTCGGCTATCCACGCCGCGTCCCAATTTTCGCGGTCCATGTCCAGCCCCGCCCCGATCGACCCCGACACCCCCGCCCTGCCCACGCTCGCGGCGCTGCGCGCCCGGATCGACCGGCTGGACGATGCGCTGCACGACCTGCTGATGCAGCGCGCCGCGGTGGTCGCCGATGTCGCCGACCTTGCCGCGCAGGGCAGCAAGGTGGCGTTCCGACCCGGCCGCGAAGCCGACATCCTGCGCCGCCTGCTGGCCCGCCATGCCGGCAGGCTGCCGCGCCGCGCGGTGCCGCGGCTGTGGCGGGAATTGTTCGCCGCCACCACGGCGATGCAGGCCAACGTCGTCATCAGCGTCTGCGAGGCCGAGCCGGGGGCCGGCTGCATCGCCGCGGCGCGGGAACATTTCGGCGCGCTGACGCCGCTGCGCACCCATCGCAGCCCGGCGCAGGCCATCGCCGAACTGCGCGCCGGCGCCGCCATCGCCGCCGTGCTGCCGCTGCCCGCCGAGGACGAGCCGACGCCGGCGGCGTGGTGGATGACGCTGCTGCACGGTGACGAGCCGCGGGTGCATGTCGTCGCCCGCCTGCCGTTCTGGGCGCCGCGGCCGGAAGGGGCACCGCAGGCGCAGGCGCTGGTGGTGGCCACCGCCGCACCGGACGAGTCGGCCGCCGACCGCACGCTGCTCGGGTTCGACCTGCCGCCGGAGATGAGCCGCGGGCGGCTGCAGGGTGCTTTCCTCGCCGCCGGCATGCCGCCGGTGGCGATGATCCTGCGCCGCGACGCGGCACGCCAGACCGCCTGCGCGCTGATCGAAATCGACGGACATGTGCGCGAGGGCGACCCGCGGCTGCCGGCGCTGGCCGAGCACGGGCTGCGTCCCGTGGTGCTCGGCGCCTACGCCATCCCGCTGGAAGGAGACCAGCCATGACCGGTCCGCGCCCACGCCCCGAGGTGCTGAAGATCGCCCCCTATGTCGCCGGCGAGTCGAAGACGCCGGGCGCCAACCGGGTGGTGAAACTGTCGTCCAACGAGGGCGCCTTCGGCGTGCCGCCCGGCGCCGCGGCGGCGGCAGCGGCGGTGGCGCAGGAGCTGCACCGCTATCCCGACGGCGGCTCGGCCGAGCTGCGGCGGGCGATCGGCGTGCGCTTCGGGCTGGACCCGGCACGCATCGTCTGCGGCACCGGCTCGGACGAGCTGATCCAGCATCTCTGCCACATCTATGGCGGGCCGGGCAGCGACATCCTGATGTCGATGCACGGTTTCACCATGTACCAGATCGCCGGCACCTATGCCGGCAGCCGGGTCATCAAGGTGCCGGAGCGCGACCTCACCGCCGATGTCGATGCCATCCTGGCGGCGGTGACGCCGGCAACCCGGCTGGTGTTCCTCGCCAACCCCAACAACCCGACCGGCAGCCTCCTGGCGCAGAGCGCAGTGGTGCGGCTGCGCCGCGGTCTGCCCGACGCGGTGCTGCTGGTGCTCGATGCCGCCTATGCCGAATACGTCGATCAGGCGGAGTACGATGCCGGCGCGGCGCTGGTCGATGCCGGCGACAACACGGTGATGCTGCGCACCTTCAGCAAGGTGTTCGGCCTCGGCGGGCTGCGCGTCGGCTGGGCCTATGCGCCGGCCGGCGTGGTCGATGCGCTGAACCGGGTGCGCGGCGTGTTCAACGTCAATCTCGCCGCCCAGGCCGCCGCCGTCGCGGCGCTGGCCGAGCCGCAATGGGTCGAGCGCAGCCGCGCCCACAACAGCGAATGGCGCGCCCGGCTGTCGGCGGCGCTGCAAGCGGTCGGGATCAAGGTGTGGCCGAGCCAGGGCAATTTCGTGCTCGCCGATTTCGCCACCGCCGCCCGCGCCGCCGCCGCCGATGCATGGCTGCGCCAGCGCGGCATCATCGTCCGCGCGATGGGCGCCTACGACCTGCCGCACTGCCTGCGCATCACCGTCGGCACCGCCGAGGACTGCGCCCTGATGGCGGAGACGCTGCACGGCTTCATGGGCAGCCCCGGTGCCGAACTCTGATGCCGCCGGCTGAGCCGGTTTTCCGCCGGCTGGCGCTGATCGGCATCGGCCTGATCGGCAGTTCGGTGGCGCGCATCGCCGGCGCCCGTGGCGACCTCGCCGCCGAGGTGGTGGTCAGTGCGCGCACCCCGGCCACCCTCGCCCGCGTCGCCGAACTCGGCATCGCCGACCGTATCGAGGCCGATCCGGCGGCGGCGGTGCAGGGCGCCGACTGCGTCATGCTGTGCGCCCCGGTCGGCGTCTTCGCGGCGCTGACCGAGGCCATCGCGCCGCATCTGGCGCCCGGCGCCATCGTCACCGATGTCGGCTCGACCAAGCAATCGGTGATTCGCGACGTGGCGCCGAAGCTGCCCGCCCATGCGCATTTCGTGCCGGCGCATCCGCTCGCCGGCACTGAGTATTCCGGCCCGGATGCCGGCTTCGTGACGCTGTTTCAGAACCGCTGGTGCCTGCTGACGCCGCCGCCGGGCACCGACCCTGCCGCCGTCGAGCGCGTCGCCGAGCTGTGGCGGCGCTGCGGCGCGATGATCGAGGTGATGGACCCGGCGCATCACGACCGGGTGCTGGCGATCGTCAGCCACCTGCCGCATCTGCTCGCCTTCACCATCTGCGGCACCGCCGACGACCTGGAGGGCGAGAGCCGCCAGCAGGTGCTGCAATTCGCCGCCACCGGTTTCCGCGACTTCACCCGCATCGCCGCCTCCGACCCGGTGATGTGGCGCGACGTGTTCCTCAACAACCGCGAGGCGCTGCTGGAGATGCTGGCGCGCTTCACCGAGGATGCGCAGGCGATGGCGCGCGCGGTGCGCTGGGGCGACGCCGCCTATATCGAGGACAAGGTCGAACGTGGCCGCCGCATCCGCCGCAGCCTGATCGAACTCAGGCAGGCATAGGCGGCGCGCCGCCGTACTGCGCGTCGGTGACATGCTCCAGCCACTCGACCGCCTTGCCGTCGAGCCGTTCCTGAATGGCGATATGCGACATCGCCGTCGTCGCCCCGGCGCCATGCCAGTGTTTCTCGCCCGGCGCGAACCAGACCACGTCGCCCGGCCTGATCTGCTCGATCGGCCCGCCGTCGCGCTGCACCCGGCCGCAGCCGGCGGTGACGATCAGGGTCTGACCGAGCGGATGCGTGTGCCACGCGGTGCGCGCCCCCGGCTCGAACGTCACCAGGGCGCCGGCGACCCGGGCGGGATCGGGCGGGCTGAACAGCGGGTCGATGCGGACCGTGCCGGTGAACCACGCCGCCGGTCCCTTGCCGGAGGGTTGAGAGCCTGCGTGCCTGAGTTCCATCACCCGTCTCCATCGCCTGCGGCAGCAAGCGCCACCGTCGGTCGATCAGGTAAGGCGTGCGGCGGCCGAGGAAAAGACGCCAAAATCGGCAGCACCCCGACGGCCGCGCGTCGCCATGCCGCAACGACATCGCCGCCTGTCGCGCCGTGGCGCGCAAGCGGGGCGTTTCCGCCCGTCGGCAACATGCAAACTGCCCCCGCCGCCGGCGCCGCTGATGCCTCTCGCGGCAGTCCCGTGATGGTCTATATGGATGACAATGTTTGGCGATGAGGCGTCATGGCGAGCATTACCATCCGCAATCTCGCCCCACCCCTGAAGGCACGCCTGCGCGTCCAGACGGCGATCAACGGCCGTTCGATGCAGGCTGAGGCGCGCGACATCCTGGGCCGCGCACTTGGCCGTGCGGTCGCGCCACCGGGCAATCTGGCCGCCGCCATCCGGGCACGGTTTGCACCGACGGGCGGCATCGACCTGCCGGAGGTTGCGCGCGAGACAATGCGGGAGCCGCCGACCTTCGACTGATGATCGTTCTGGACACCAACGTTCTGTCGGAACTGATGCGCCCTGCGCCGCTGGCGAATGTCGTGGCATGGCTCGCGGTGCAGCCGGCGGCGACTCTGTTCATCTCCGTGATCACGGAGGCGGAATTGCGGTACGGTTTGGCCCTCCTGCCTGATGGCATGCGCCTGCGCGGCTCCTCGCCGAGACGGAAGCGATGCTGAGCAACGAGTTCGCCGGGCGCATTCTGCCCTTCGACCGCCCCGCTGCATCCGCCTATGCGCGCATCGCCGCCGATCGGCGCAGAAGCGGTAAGCCGATTTCGCAAGCGGATGCGCAGATTGCCGCCATCGCAGGCTCCCGCGGCGCGGCGCTGGCCACCCGCAACGTCGCCGATTTCAAGAATTGCGGGATTACTCTCATCAATCCCTGGGTCGATTATCCCCATTGACGCGGCATCGCCGCCGATAAAGCACGCCTGCCCGACCGCCCAATCCGCCAAGACGGGTTGGCCGCCCTCACATGGTGCGGGGCCTGATCGCCAGCCGGGAAGCGTCACCTGCCCTTTGCCGGTCACTGATCGCGCCATCGGAACCTCAATGCCGCGACTATCCGCCGCACCTGCACACAGTCCGCGCCGCCCCTCCCGCCGGCAAACCGACGCAATGTTGGTGTCGGCCGCACCCGTCGAATCACCGGCCACCGAAAATCCCCGTTGACGCCATCCACCGCGCAGACAACCCTTCCGCAGCCACTCCGAGCACCCCTCCCGCCATGTCGATCGCCCGCGTCCGCAGCTTCGCCTTTTCGGGGATCGAGGCGGTGCCGGTGGAGGTGCAGGTGCAGATCGCGCCCGGCCTGCCCGCCTTCCTCGTCGTCGGCCTGCCGGACAAGGCGGTCGGCGAGGCGCGCGAGCGGGTGCGCGCGGCGCTCACCGCAATGGGGCTGTCGCTGCCGCCGCGGCGCGTGCTGATCAACCTCGCGCCCGCCGACCTGCTCAAGGAAGGCAGCCATTTCGACCTGCCGATCGCCGTCGCCGTGCTGGTGGCGATGGAGGTGCTGCCGGCCGACGACCTCGCCGAGTTCGCCGCCCTCGGCGAATTGTCGCTCGATGGCGGTCTCAACCCGGTGGCCGGCGTGCTGCCCGCCGCCATCGCCGCCGCCGGCCTCGGCCTCGGCCTGATCTGCCCGGCGGCGCAGGGCGGCGAGGCGGCGTGGTCGGGCGATGCCGCGGTGCTGGCGCCGCCGGACCTGCTGGCGCTGATCAACCATTTCCGCGGCACCCAGGTGCTCACCCCGCCCGAGCCCGGCGGCCTCGCCGAGGCCCCCGCCGTCGCCGATCTGGCCGAGGTGCGCGGCATGGAGACGGCCAAGCGGGCGCTGGAGATCGCCGCCGCCGGCGGCCATAATCTGCTGCTGATCGGCCCGCCCGGCGCCGGCAAGTCGATGCTCGCCGCCCGCCTGCCCGGATTGCTGCCCGATCTGGCGCCGCGCGAGGCGCTGGAGGTCAGCATGATCCACAGCGTCGCCGGCATGCTGGTGGAGGGCCGGCTGCTGCGCCGGCCGCCTTATCGCGAGCCGCATCACGGCGCCAGCCAGGCGGCGCTGGCCGGCGGTGGCAACCGCGCCAAACCGGGCGAGGTGTCGCTCGCCCATCGCGGCGTGCTGTTTCTCGACGAACTGCCGGAGTTCCCGCGCGCCGCGCTGGAGGCGCTGCGCCAGCCGATGGAGGCCGGGCGCACGACGATCGCGCGGGCGATGGCGCATGTCACCTATCCGGCGCGGTTTCAGCTCGTCGCGGCAATGAACCCGTGCCGCTGCGGCCATCTCGGCGATGCCTCGCGCGAATGCGGCCGGGCGCCGCGCTGCGGCGAGGAATATCAAAGCCGCATCAGCGGCCCGCTGCTCGACCGCATCGACCTGACCCTGGAGGTGCGGCCGGTGGCGCCGGCCGAGTTGTCGCGCGCCCCGGCCGGCGAGGCCAGCCTGATCGTCGCCGCCCGCGTCGCCCGCGCCCGCGCCGCCCAGCGCGGCCGCGGCGGCGACAGCGGGCCGATGACCAACGCCGAGGCCGAAATCGGCGCCCTGGCGGTGCAGCCGGAGGCGCGGGCGCTGGCCGAGCAGGCGGCCGACCGGCTGCGCCTGTCGCCGCGCGGCTTCACCCGCACCCTGCGCGTCGCCCGCAGCATCGCCGATCTCGCCGGCGCCGCCGCGATCCGCCGGCAGGACGTGGCCGAGGCGCTGGCCTATCGCCATCGCATGCCCGGACGGACGTGACGCTGCTGTCCGCCGACGAGTGGCAGGCGGTGCGGCTGACGCTCGGCGTCGCCGCCCGCGCCGTCGGCTGCGGGCTGCCGCTGGCGACGCTGGTGGCGTGGCTGCTGGCGCGCGGCCGCTTTCCCGGCCGGCCGCTGCTGGCGGCGCTGGTGCATCTGCCACTGGTGCTGCCCCCGGTGGTCACCGGCTGGCTGCTGCTGCTGCTGTTCGGGGTGCAGGGACCGGCCGGGCGGCTGCTGCTGGCATGGTTCGGCGTGCGCCTCGCCTTCACCACCGCCGGCGCGGCGCTGGCCTCGGCGGTGATGATCTTCCCGATCATGGTGCGCAGCGTCCGCCTCGGCATCGAGGCGATCGACCCCGGCCTCGATCAGGCGGCGCGCACGCTCGGCGCCGGCCGGCTGGACCGGCTGGTCAGCGTCACCTTGCCGCTCGCCGCCCCCGGCATCCTGGTCGCCGCGGTGCTCGGCTATGCCACCTGCCTTGGCGAGTTCGGCGCCGTCATCACCTTCGCCGCCAACATCCCCGGCCAGACGCAGACCCTGCCGCTGGCCATCTACAGCGCGCTGCAGGCGCCGGGCGGGGAGGACGCGGCGGCGCGGCTGGCGCTGGTCTCGGTGGCGCTGGCGCTGGCCGGATTGCTGGCGGCGGAATGGCTCGGCCGGGTGCTGCGCCGCGCCATCCAGCCGTGACGCTGGCCGTCGCGCTCACCGACCGGCGCGGGCTGGCGGTGGCGTTCGAGGTGCCGGGCGCCGGCGTCACCGCGCTGTTCGGCCCGTCGGGTGCGGGCAAATCCAGCGTGCTGGCCGCCGCCGCCGGCGTGTTCCGCCCCGATGCCTGCCGCATCATGCTCGATGGCACGGTGCTGGCCGACACCGCCGCCGGCATCTGGCTGCCGCCGGAGCGGCGCCGCGTCGGCCTGGTGTTTCAGGACGCGCGGCTGTTTCCGCACATGACGGTGGCGGCCAACCTGCGCTACGGGCTGCGCCGGGCGCCGCCGGGGGCGATCCGCTTCGACGAGGTGGTGGCGCTGCTCGGCCTCGCCGCGCTGCTCGCCCGCCGCCCGCGCACCCTCTCGGGCGGCGAGCGGCAGCGGGTGGCGATCGGCCGCGCCCTGCTGGCGCAACCCCGCCTACTGCTGATGGACGAGCCGCTGGCCGGCCTCGACGCGGCGCGCAAATCCGAGATCCTGCCCTATCTGGCGCGGCTGAAATCGGCGCTGACGCTGCCGGTGCTCTACGTCAGCCATGCGCTGGAGGAGGTCGCCAGCCTCGCCGACAGCCTGGTGCTGCTGGAGGCCGGGCGGGTGCTGGCGGCGGGGACGCTGGAGGCGATGGCGGCGCGCGCCGATCTGCCGCTGGCGCGGCGCGATGATGCTGCGGCGCTGCTCGACGCGCGGGTCGCCGTCCACGTCACGGCGCGGCGGCTGACCCGGCTTGAGCATGGCGGCCTGTCGCTGCTGGTGCCGCTGCTGGCGGCGCCGCCGGGCACGCTGCTGCGGCTGCGCATCCCGGCGCGCGAGGTGATCCTCGCCCGCCACGACGCCGCGGCGCTGGGCGACGTGCTCAGCCTGCACAATATCCTTCCCGCCACGGTGCGGCGGGTGGCCGAGGATCGCGGCGCCGCCCTGGTCGAACTGGACGCGGGCGGCGCCGCGCTGCTGTCGCGGGTCACGTCGGACGCGGTGGCGCGGCTCGGCATCGTCCCCGGCGGCGCGGTGCTGGCGCTGGTCAAATCGATGTCGGTCGCGGTGCTGTGAGCCGCCGCCGCGCTCACCTCGGCCCGCCGCCGCCGCGCGGCGCCGTTCGGGCCGCGTGCTGCGCTGCAGCACCTGTGGGGTTTTCGCGCCGCGCCGGCCGCCCTATCTCCCACCCACGCGCCGCAGGAGAGCACCGATGGATGCCATGCCAACCGACCGTTTCGCCATCGGCCAGCCAGTGCCGCGCACCGAAGACCCGACGCTGCTGCGCGGCCAGGGCCGCTATACCGACGACCTGAACCTGCCCGGACAGGCCTATGGGGTGATCGTGCGCAGCCGCATCGCCCACGGCGTGCTGCGCGGCATCGACGCCGAGGCCGCCCGCGCCATGCCGGGCGTGCTGGCGGTGCTGACCGCCGCCGACCTCACCGAAGCCGGCATCCGGCCGATGCCGGCCAATCTGTTCGGCCAGAACCACGACGGCCGCGACATCCCCAAACCGCCGCAGATGGCGCTGACCGGCGACAAGGTGCGCTATGTCGGCGACCCGCTGGCGATGGTGGTGGCGGAGACGCTGGCGCAGGCCAAGGACGCCGCCGAAGCGGTGTTCGCCGATATCGAGCCGCTGCCGGCGGTGACCTCGGCGGAAGCCGCGGACGCGCCGGGCGCGCCGCTGATCCATGCCGCGGTGGCCGGCAATCTGGCGCTCGACTGGCATTTCGGCGACCGTGCCGCGGTCGCCGCGGCGTTCGCACGGGCGGCGCATGTGGTGCGGCTGGAGATGGTCAACAGCCGCATCGTCGTCGCCCCGCTGGAGCCGCGCGCGGCGCTGGCCGAATATGATCCCGAGGATGATCGCCACATCCTGCGCGTCGGCTCGCAGGGGGTGTTCGGCATGCGCGCCTCGCTGGCCGCGGTGCTCGGCGTCCCGCCCGACCGGGTGCGCGTGCTGACCGGCAATGTCGGCGGCTCGTTCGGCATGAAATACACCGCCTATCCCGAATATATCTGCGCCCTGGCGGCGGCGCGGCGGCTCGGCCGGCCAGTGAAATGGACCGATGAGCGCAGCGACAGTTTCCTGTCCGACAGCCACGGCCGGGCGTCGCGCGTCAGCGGCGAACTGGCGCTCGACGCGGCCGGCACGTTCCTTGCCGTGCGCATCACCGGGCGGGCCGAACTCGGCGCCTATCTGTCCAACGCCACCAGCCTGCCGGCGACGATGAACGTGGTGAAGAACGTCATCGGCGTGTACCGCACGCCGCTGGTCGAGGTGACGACGCGCTGCCTTTACACCAACGCCACCCCGGTCGGCGCCTATCGCGGCGCCGGCCGGCCGGAGGGCAATTACTACATGGAGCGGCTGGTCGATGCGGCGGCGCGGCAGACCGGCATCGACGTGCTGACGCTGCGCCGGCGCAACCAGATCGCGCCCGACGCCATGCCCTATGCCGCCCCTTCCGGCATGAGCTACGACAGCGGCGATTTCCCGGCGCTGCTCGACCGCGCGCTGGAGGCGGCCGACTGGCACGGCTACGCCGCCCGCGCCGCAGACAGCCGCCGCCGCGGCCGGGTGCGCGGGCGCGGCATCGGCCAGTATCTGGAAGTCACCGCGCCGCAATCGCCCGAGATGGGCGGCATCCGCTTCGCCGAGGACGGCACCGTCACCATCGTCACCGGCACGCTTGATTACGGCCAGGGCCACGCGGCGCCGTTCGCGCAAGTGCTGCACAGCCGGCTCGGCGTGCCGTTCGCCGCGATCCGGCTGGTGCAGGGCGATTCCGATCAGTTGCTGGCCGGCGGCGGCACCGGCGGCTCGCGCAGCATCATGCAGAGCGGCGCCGCCATCCTCGCCGCCGCCGAGCGGGTGATCGAGAACGGCATCAAAAGCGCCGCCGAGGCGCTGGAGGCGGCCGCGGCCGACATCGTCTTCGCCGACGGCGCCTTCCGCATCGCCGGCACCGACCGCGCCATCGGCATCATGGAGCTGGCGGCGCGCGACCCGGCTTCGCTCAGCGCCTCCCTGGTCAACCCGGGCGTGCCGAGCGCCTTCCCCAACGGCTGCCACATCGCCGAGCTCGAGGTCGATCCGACCACCGGCCAGGTCGATGTCATCCGCTACGTCATGGTCAACGATTTCGGGGTCGAGGTGAACCCGCTGCTGGTCGCCGGCCAGGCGCATGGCGGCGTCGCCCAGGGCATCGGCCAGATCCTCGGCGAGGCGGTGCGCTATGACGAGGACGGGCAATTGCTCACCGGCTCGTTCATGGACTACGCCCTGCCGCGCGCCGACAGCGTGCCCGGCTTCACCGTGATCAGCCACCCGGTGCCGGCGCGCAGCAACCCGCTCGGCGTCAAGGGCTGCGGCGAGGCCGGCTGCGCCGGCAGCCTGCCGGCGGTGATGAACGCGCTGACCGATGCGCTGGCGCAACTCGGTGTGGCGCATATCGACATGCCGGCGACGCCGCCGGTGGTCTGGCAGGCGATCCGCGATGCCGCCTGAGGCACGCCTCGCGGCGCTGCCGATGTATGACGAGGCGGAATACGCCGCCGCCAACGATGCGCTGTGGGCGCGCATCGCCGCGGCGCTGGACGCGCCAGAGCGGCTGACCCGCGGCATGGCGCTGCCGGCGCTGTGGACCGATGCGCGGCTGCGGCTGGCGCAGACCTGCGGCTGGCCGTTCGCCACCACCCTTGCCGGGCGCGTCAGCCTGCTGGCGACGCCGATCTACGATCTCCCCGGCTGCGACGGCGCCACCCATTGCGCCTTCGTCGTGGTGCGCGAGGCCGATCCGGCGGCAGACCTCGCCGGGCTGCGCGGGCGGCGGCTGGCGCTGAACGGGTGGGACAGCAACACCGGGATGAACCTGCTGCGCGCCCTGGTCGCCCCGCTGGCCGAGGGCGGGCGGTTCTTCGGCGCCATCATCGAGACCGGCGCCCATCGCGCCAGCCTGGGCGCGGTGGCCGACGGGCGGGCCGACGTGGCGAGCGTCGATTGCGTGACCTTCGGCCTGCTGCGCCGCCACGCGCCGGCGGCGGTCGCCGGGCTGCGCGTGCTGGCCGAGACGCCGCGCGCTCCGGCGCTGCCGTTCATCACCCGCGCCGCGGCCGAGCCGGGGGCGGAGATTGAAACCCTGCGCGCCGCCCTCAGCGCCGCCCTGCCGGCGCCGCAACTCGGGCTGGCCGGCGTCGCAATACTGACGCCGGCCGCCTACGCCGTGTTGCCCGACATGGCGGCGCAGGCGGCGCGGCGCGGCTACAAGGCGCTCGCCTGAGCCCGACGGATCAGCGTTTGGCGAACTGCGTCTTGCCGAACAGCACCTCGCGCTCGGCGTCGGTCATGGTGCCCTGGCGCTGGTTCTGCGCCAGCACGGCGACGCCGCGCTGCACCGCCGGGCGCGCCTCGATCGCCGCGAACCACCGCCTGATGTTGGGGAAGTCGGCAAAGTCGATGCCCCGCCGCTCCGGCGCGCGCAGCCACGGCCAGGTGGCGATGTCGGCGATGGAATAGTCGTCGCCGGCCAGAAACGCCGCCTCCGCCAGCCGCTTCTCCAGCACCCCGTGCAGGCGCCGGACCTCGTTGGCGTAGCGGTCCATGGCGTAGGGGATCTTTTCCGGCGCGTAGTTATGGAAATGGCCGTACTGGCCGAACATCGGCCCGACCCCGCCCATCTGGAACATCAGCCATTGCAGGCACGCATAGCGCGCCCTCGGCTCCTGCGGCATCAGCCGGCCGGTCTTTTCCGCCAGATAGATCAGGATGGCGCCCGATTCGAACAGATGCAGCGGCTTGCCGCCCGGCCCGTCGGGATCGACGATCGCCGGAATGCGGTGGTTCGGCGTGATCGCCAGGAACTCCGGACGGAACTGCTCGGCCGCGCCGATATTCACCGGGACGATCTTATAGGGCAGGCCCAGCTCCTCGACGGCGATATGAACCTTGTGGCCGTTCGGGGTCGGCCAGCTCCAGATTTCCAGCATGCACAGGTGCTCCGTGGGGTGAGAGCGGCATATGGGGCGCGCCGCTGGGCTGCGCTATCCTGCCGCCATGACCGATCCTGATCTGCCGGCGCTGGCCGCCCGACTGCGGCGCGAGACCACCGCCGAGGTGCGCTTTTCCGCCGCCGACCGCGGCCGCTACGCCACCGACGCCTCGATCTATCAGATGATGCCGCTCGGCGTCGTGGTGCCGCGCAGCCTCGACGACGTGGCGGCGACGATTGCCCTGGCGCGTGCCGCCGGCGCCCCGGTGCTGGCGCGCGGCGGCGGCACCAGCCAGTGCGGGCAGACGGTCAACCGCGCCGTGGTCATCGACTTCAGCAAATATCTGCGCCGGGTGCTCGACATCGACCTCGCGACGATGACCGCGCGGGTCGAGCCGGGGCTGGTGCTCGGCCATCTGAACGCGGCGCTGGCGCCGCACGACGTGTTTTTCGCCGTCGATCCCTCGACCCATGCGCGCTGCACCATCGGAGGCATGGCCGGCAACAATTCCTGCGGCGCCAAATCCATCCGCTACGGGCTGATGGCCGACAATGTGCGCGCCATCGACGCCATCCTGGCCGACGGCACCCGGCAGCGCTTCGCCGCCGCGACGGCGGCCGAAACGCCGCGTATCGCCGCCCTGGTGCAGCGCCTTGCCGCACTCGGCGCGCGCGAGGCGGCGGAGATCGCGGCGCGCTTCCCCCGCCTGCTGCGCCGCGTCGGCGGCTACAACATCGACGCCCTGGTCGGCCCGCCGAACCTCGCCCGGCTGCTGGTCGGCTCGGAGGGCACGCTCGCCGTCTCCGCCGCGCTGGAGCTGCAACTGCACCGCCGCCTGCCGCACAAGACGCTCGGCATCTGCCAGTTCCCGAGCTTCGCCGACGCCATGCGGGCGACCCGGCATCTCGTCGCGCTGGCGCCGCACGCCGTCGAACTGGTCGATCAGACGATGATCGCGCTCGGCCGGCAGATCCCGCTCTACCGCGACACCATCGCCGAAATGCTGCGCGGCGCGCCGGGCAGCCTGCTGCTGGTCGAGTTCCACGGCGAGGACGCCGCCGGCGTGCTGGCGCGGCTCGACGATCTCGACACCGCGATGGCCGATCTCGGCTATCCCGGCGCCGTCGTGCGCGCCACCGATGCCGCCTTTCAGGCCCGCATCGCCGCGGTGCGCGAGGCCGGGCTGAACATCATGATGTCGATGCAGGGCGACGCCAAGCCGGTCTCCTTCATCGAGGACTGCGCCGTGCCGCTCGACGATCTCGCCGACTACACCGCGCGGCTGAGCGAGGTGTTCGCCCGCCACGGCGTGCAGGGCACCTGGTACGCGCACGCCTCGGTCGGCTGCCTGCATGTCCGCCCGGTGCTCAACGTCAAAGACCCAGCGCAGATCGCAGTGATGCGCAGCGTCGCCGAGGAGTGTTTCGCCCTGGTGCGCGCCTACAAAGGCAGCCACAGCGGCGAGCACGGCGACGGCATCGCCCGCAGCGAGTTCCACGCCGCGATGTTTGGCGAGCGGCTGGTGCGCGCCTTCGCCGAGGTGAAATCCGCCTTCGACCCGCAGGCGCTGCTCAACCCGCACCGCATCGTCGATCCGCCGCGCTTCGACGACCGCACGCTGCTGCGCTATCCGCCGGACTACGCGCCGCTGCCCGGCCTCACCCCGGCGCTCGACTGGTCGGGCCATCCCGGCGGCATCACCGGCGCGGTCGAGATGTGCAACAACAACGGCGCCTGCCGCGGCTTCGATGCCGAGGTGATGTGCCCGAGCTACCGCGCCACGCGCGACGAAACCGATGTCGTGCGCGGGCGCGCCAACACGCTGCGCCTCGCGCTGACCGGCCAGCTCGGCACCGCCGGGCTGGCCGACGAGGCGGTGCAGGAGGCGCTGCGCCTGTGCGTCTCGTGCAAGGCATGCCGCCGCGAATGCCCGACCGGGATCGACATGGCGCGCTTCAAGATCGAGGCGCTGGCGGCGCGCGGTGCGCCCTCCGCGCGCGACCGGCTGATCGCCGCGCTGCCCCGGCTGGCGCCGCTGGCCGGACGCATCGCGCCGCTGGCCAATGCGCTCGCCGGCCGCGCCGCGCCGCATGCCGGCTTCGCCCCCGGCCGCGCCCTGCCGCGCTTCCGCCGCGATGCGTTCCGCAACCGCGAGGCCGCCGGCAATGACCGCGGCGGCCGGCCGGTGCTGCTGCTGGCCGACACCTTCAACCGGCATTTCGAGCCGGAAAACCTGCGCGCGGCGCTGCGCGTGTTGCGCGCCGCCGGTGCCGCGCCGGTGGTGCCCGGCCCGCTGTGCTGCGGCCGGCCGGCGCTGGCCGCCGGCATGATCGACCGGGCGCGCGCCGAGGCCCGCCGCACCGTCGCCGCGCTGGCCGGCACGGCGCCGGTGATCGGTCTGGAACCGTCCTGCCTGTTCACCCTGAAGGACGAATACCCGGCGCTGCTGCCCGGCGCGGCGACGCGCGACCTCGCCGCGCGCGTCATGCTGCTGAGCGAATATCTGGCGCAGGCGCCGCTGACGCTGCGGCCGCTGCCGGGGCGGGCGCATCTGCACGGCCATTGCCACCAGAAAAGCTTCGGCGCCTTCCCCGCCGCCATCGCCGCGCTGCGCCGCATCCCGGAGCTGAACGTGGCACCGATCCGCGCCGCGTGCTGCGGCATGGCCGGCGCCTTTGGCTATCAGCGCGAAACCGCCGACGCCTCCCGCGCGATGGCCGAGCTGGCGCTGCTGCCGGCGGTGCGGGCGGCGGCGGCGGACGATCTGATCGTCGCCGACGGCACCTCCTGCCGCGCCCAGATCGCCGATCTCGGCGGACGCCGGGCGGTGCATTCGGTGCTGCTGCTGGACCGCGCGCTCACCACTGCATGACCGGGGCGGCGCCCGGCAGCTTGCTCTGCGCCGGTCTGGTGGACGATTCCCATTCCTGCACCGCCATGAAGCGCGGCGCGAGAAACTGATAGGTGCGGGCGAGCCGCCCCCAGGCGAGATCATCGAGCAGCGGCGGCGCATCATGCCACTCCGCCAGCACCGGCTCCCAGGCACGGCGCGAGCGGTACAGCCAATCGCGATGGGCGCGGATGAAGGCGCGCTGGCTGTCGATGTTGCGCAGCGTGCTCATCACCTCGCCGGTCTGCGCATCGAGTTCGGCAAAACGCCCGCCGAGCTGGTTGAGCGCAATCGCCGACAGCCGCCGCACCTGGATCAGCGTCGTCTGCCGCTCGGCATTGCCGCGCCAGTCCATGCCGAGCGTGCGCAGCCGCCCGCACATCGACTGCACCCGCAGCAGCAGCGTCTCGCGCAGCGCCTCGATATAGGACAGCTCATCGGCCAGCTCCTCGACCAGTTGCACCACCTCGGCCGCACCGGGCAGCGCGAGTTCCGCCGCGGCGCGCTCGAACGCCGTCTGCACCGCCGCCCGTAGCTTCGGATCGGTCTCCAGCCGCGCCGGCGCCGCCCCCTCCGCCGCCGGATCGAGCCATGCCAGCAGACCGAGCTTGAGCCGCTGCTGGGCGGTGGCGCGGTGGCGCGGCTCGGGGTCCCAGCTCGCCGCCCCGGTCAGCACCTCGGCCGGCAGCCGCTCGCCGATGCGGATGCCGGCGACGTAATCGAGCGCCTCGGCGATCAGCCCGAGCATGCGGCCATCGGCGCTGCTCTCCTCGATGCGGAACTCATGCTGCAGCGCCACCAGCGGCAGAACCGCCAGATCGCCGCCGAGCGGCACCACCATCGACGGCAGCCCGTCGGCGGCGGCGCGGCGGAACAGCGCCGGTCCGAGTCGGGTGAACACCGGATTGGCGAGGTGGCAATGGTCGGGCTTGGCGGTGTGCATCGCAGGCTCCGTCTCAATATAAGAGACGCATATCATTTAATGAGTGACTGCCTCGCAAACTTCGCCTGCTCGCAGGGTCGCGCCGCAGCGATTCATGCTTTGGTCAGGTTTGTCGCGGAAACCTGCGGGCGACGACATAGACTGGGATTTGCCCCATGCCGCCCGACACTGTCCTGCCGCAAGAGGCGTCCGCGACGAAAATGGAAGGCGCCCCCACGCGCTTCCGGCTGCATGCCCGCCGCGACGCCGCCGCCGCCGAGCGCCGCCGGCTGGAGCGCGATCTCGCCACCGCGCTGCAGCGCGGCGCCTTCCTGCTGCACTACCAACCGCGCGTCGTCCTCGCCACCGGCGCCGCCATCGCCGCCGAGGCGCTGCTGCGCTGGCCGCACCGCAAACAGGGCATGATCCCGCCCGCCATGTTCATCCCGCTGGCCGAGCGCAGCGGCCAGATCATCGCCATCGGCGAATGGGTGCTGCGCGCCGCCTGCCAGCAGGCCGCCGGCTGGCCGCCATCATGGAGCCTCTCGGTCAATGTCTCGCCGCGCCAACTGGAGGGCGGCGCGCTGCTCGGCCAGGTCTCGACCGCGCTGGAGACATCCGGTCTGGCGCCGGAGCGGCTGGAGCTGGAACTCACCGAATCGCTGCTGGTCGATGTCGATACCGACACGCTGCTGCTGCTCTCGGCGGTGCGCGACCTCGGCGTCGGGCTGGCGCTGGATGATTTCGGCACCGGCTATGCCAGCCTCGCCGTGCTCAAACGGCTGCCGCTGACGGTGATGAAGCTCGACCGCTCACTGGTGCGCGACCTGCCGGCGGACCGCGAGGATGCGGCGATCGTCCGCGCCGTCATCGCCACCGGCCATGCGCTCGGCCTGACCGTGGTGGCCGAGGGCATCGAGAGCGAGGCGCAGCGCGCCTTCCTCGCCGGCAGCGGCTGCGACGAGGGCCAGGGCTACCTGTTCAGCCAGCCGGTGCCGCCCGAGCGGCTGGGTTTTGTCTAGGCAGACTCTCGTTGATCGGACCCCTTGGGGGAGAGGGCTGGGGTGAGGGGTCGCGCAAGGGCCGAGTCCTGCGTGGCTGGACCCCTCCCCCAACCCCTTCCCGCGAGGGGAGGAGGCTCTCGGTGCGCCAAGTCTTCCGTGTCCCAGCTAACGAATCTCTGCTCAGGCGCCGGCAGCGGGCGCCCGGTCGATCGGCCCGCCGCAACCACCGCGCGTCGCGCTCAGCGGTGGCGCGAGGCGTTCAGCACCGCGGCGCCGAAGGCGATGCCCATCAGCGTCACCACGCCGATGATCCAGCGCGCCCGCACCGTCGCCGCCGCCGACTCGGCGGACAGCCGCGCCCGCATGGCGACGCGCTCGGCGGCGATGCGCGCCTCCATGTCGCCGCCGAGCGGCAGCAGCGCATCGGCGCTCTCCGCCAGTTGCGGCCGCAGCGCCTCCAGCGCGGTTTGCGGGTCGGCGCCATGCACCGCCCGCTGCGCCGCGTCCAGCGCCGCTTCGCGCGCCAGTGCCCGCTGCAGCGGCAGCGGCGCGGCATAGCTGGCGAACAGCCCGGTCAGCCCGACGACGACAAAGGCCATCGCCAGGAACGCGGTCCAGGTGCCGCTCGTGGCGCCGGTCGGCGGTGCGTCCATGCGGCCCTCCTTGATGATGCTCGCGTCATGCGGGCGGGCGGGCGGGGCGTCAACCTGTCTCGGCTCAGGGATTGGTTAACCCGGCGCGGCGCACTCTGCCGGCATGCGCCTCGCCGAGTTGCGCGCCCTGCTCGCCCGCCGCCACCGCCGCTTGCGGGAGCGGCCGGATGAAGCCGCGCCGCCCCCCGATTTGCCGGACCCGCGGCACGCGGCAGCGCACCCGGCGGCGCCGGCCGGCGGCCTGTGGACGCCGCTGCGCCTGCAGGTCGCGGAACTGCTGTGGGGGCAAGGCTTCCTGCTGCCCGGCGGCGCCACCGAGATGCTGCGGCTGGCGGCGCCGCTCGGCCTCTCCGCCGCCTCCTCGCTGCTGCTGCTCGGCGCCGGCAGCGGCGGCACGATGATCCGGCTGGCCGGCGAACTCGGCGTCTGGGTGCGCGGCTATGAGGCCGATCCGTTCCTCGCCGACACCGCCTCGCGCCGCGTCCAGCGCGCCGGGGTGGCGCTGGCCAAGCGGGCGACGGTCGATCACTGGGACCCCGCCGCGCCGGATTTCCCCCACCGGCTGTTCCATCACGCGCTGGCCGCCGAAGCGCTGCGCGTCACCCGCCCGGAGGATGCGCTCGCCGCCCTCGCCCGCGCCATCCGCCCGGGCGGCCAGGTCGCCGTGCTGCAGACCGTCGTCGGCGCCCGCCGCGACGCCGACGCCGCCGCCTGGCGCCGGCTCGACCCGCGCCCGCTGCCGGAGGCCGAGGCGATCGGCCGCACCCTGGTCCGCCTCGGCCTGGAGGTGCGGGTGGCGGAGGACGTTTCCGCCCGCCACATGCACGCCGCGGTGATCGGCTGGCGCGACATGCTGCGCGGGCTGAAAGGCGTGCGCCCGGAACCGGCCCTCGCCGCGGCAATGGTCGCCGAGGCCGAACACTGGCTGCGCCGCATCGCCCTGATGCGCGCCGGCGGCCTTCGCGTGGTCCGCTGGCTGGCACTCGACCGCGGCAAAGACCCCACCTGACCCACCGCCGCCCCGCCCCCCCGGCGGCCAAGCAAGACCGGCATCGTCATGGTTGGCGCAGGCCGGGCATGACGGGTGAGCGCCAGAACCCCCCGCCCTCGCCGACAAAAACCGCCACAAGCAAAATCCACTTGCCCAGCCAGCCCCTTCCATGTTCTTGTTCCGTTCGTGACCCCTGCACCCCCACCCGCGGCCGAACGCCTCGCCCGCATCCTCGACGATCTGTGCAAGGCGGTGGCCGCGCGCGGCCCCGGCGGCTTCCTGCCGATCCCGCTGCTGCTGCTGGTCTGGACACGCATACGGCGGGCCTCCATCCGCATCGCCCGCCTCGCCGCCCGCGCCGCCGCCGGCAAACCCCCCATCGTCCGGCGCGCCCCGCGCGCCGCGCCGCAAAACCCAGCATCCCGAAAACCCGCAAGCCGCCTGCCGCGGCGCGCCGGCTGGCTGATCGGGCCGGTGCCGGCGGCCGGCGGCTATGCCTCGCAACTGCAGTATCTGCTGACCCAGCCGGACATGGTCGCCCTGCTCGAGGCCGCCCCCGGCATCGACCGGCTGCTGCGCCCGCTCTGCCGCATGCTGGCCGTTGCCCGCCCAAAACTGCCGCCGCGCCCCACCGCGCGCCGCCCAACCACGCGCCAGCCGCCGCATGCCCCGGCCGCCCCGCCCACGCACGACATCCCGCGCGCCATCCCGCGCGACGATCGGCCCCGCGCCGCCCGCGCCCCGCCGCAATTCCTCCGCCGCAGCACCCGGCCGTATCCCGCGTGATGCCGCGGCGTAACTGCACGCCCGCTGGTCTGCCGCCGCGCGCCGGCGTGGCTTGACTCCGCCGGGTCCGCCCGGTAATCGCCCGCCCCTGTCATTCCGCGCGCCAGGGCCATCGCCATGAAGATCCGCAACAGCCTCAAGTCGGCCAAGACCCGCGACAAGAATTGCCGTGTCGTGCGCCGCCACGGCCGCGTCTATGTCATCAACAAGAAGAACCCGCGGATGAAGGCCCGCCAGGGCTGATCCCTGGGTCTGATTGAGGGATCGGCATGATCCGCCAGCCCGACCCGAAGCAGGACGTTCTCGACCGCCGCGATGCCATCATCGCCGGGCTGCGCCGCCTGTTACCGGACAGCGGCGTCATTGCCGAACCGATCCGCCTGAAGCCCTACGAGACCGACGGCCTCACTGCCTATCGGCAGGTCCCGCTCGCCGTCGTGCTGCCGGAGACCACCGAGCAGGTCGCCGCCGTGCTGCGCTTCCTGCACCACGAGGGCGTGCGCGTGGTGCCGCGCGGCGCCGGCACTAGCCTGTCGGGCGGCGCCCTGCCGATGGCCGATGCGGTGGTCGTCGCGCTGATGCGGCTCAACCGCATCCTCGACATCGACTATGCCGACCGTTGCGCCGTGGTGCAGGCGGGCGTGACCAATATCGGCATCACCCAGGCGGTGCAGGAGTCCGGCTTCTTCTATGCGCCCGACCCGTCGAGCCAGCTTGCCTGCATGATCGGCGGCAATGTCGGAATGAACTCGGGCGGCGCGCATTGCCTGCGCTACGGCGTCACCTCCAACAACCTGCTCGGGCTGAAAATCGTCACCATCGCCGGCGAAGTGCTGGACATCGGCGGCGCCCATCTCGACGCCGCCGGCTATGACTGGCTCGGCATCCTCACCGGCAGCGAGGGACAGCTCGCCGTGGTCACCGAGGTAACGGTGCGCATCCTGCGCGGGCCGGAGGGGGCACGGGCGATGCTCGCAGCGTTCCGCTCCAACGAGATCGCCGGCGCCTGCGTCGATGCCATCATCGGTTCTGGCATCATCCCGGTGGCGCTGGAGTTCATGGACCGCCCGGCGATCCATGCCTGCGAAGCCTTCGCCCATGCCGGCTATCCGCTGGATGCCGAGGCCATGCTGATCATCGAGGTCGAGGGCAGCATCGGCGAGCAGGACACGCTGCTCGACCGCATCCGCGCGATCTGCCACCGGTTCGACCCGATCAGCCTGCGCGTCTCGGCCTCGGCCGAGGAAAGCCAGGCGATCTGGAAGGGCCGCAAGGGTGCCTTCGGCGCGGTCGGGCGGATCAGCCCCGACTATCTGTGCATGGACGGCACCATCCCGACCTCCCGCCTGCCCGAGGTACTGCGCCGCATCGCCGAGATGAGCGCCGGCTACGGCCTGCAGGTGGCCAACATCTTCCATGCCGGCGACGGCAATCTGCATCCGCTGATCATGTTCGACGCCAACGATCCCGACAGTTTCCACCGCGCCGAGCGGTTCGGCGCCGACATCCTCACCCTCTGCGTCGAGGTCGGCGGCTGCCTGACCGGCGAGCACGGCGTCGGCGTCGAGAAGCGCGACCTGATGGGGGTGCAGTTCACCGCCACCGAACTGGCCCAGCAGCGCCGCATCAAGGATGCCTTCGATCCCGGCTGGCTGCTCAACCCGAACAAGGTGTTCCCGCTGCTTGCGCAAGCGGCATGACCGAAGCGGAGATCATCGCCGCGGTCGCCGAAGCGCACGCCTCCGCCACACCGCTTGAAATCATCGGCGCCGGCAGCAAGCGCGGCCTGCTCCGCCCGGTGCAGGCGGCGCGCACCCTCGCCGTCGCGGCGCATTCCGGCATCACCCTGCATGCGCCGAAAGAACTCGTGGTCTCCGCCAGGGCCGGCACCACCCTGCGCGATCTGACCGCAATCGTCGCCTCGGCCGGGCAGCAGATCACCTCCGAGCCGCCCGACCTGTCGGGGCTGCTCGGCGATCCCGCGGTGCCGCCGGCGGCCCAGACCATCGGTGGCGTCGTCGGCGCCAATCTGTCGGGGCCGCGGCGGGTCGCCTGGGGGGCGACGCGGGACCATGTGCTCGGGGTGCGCGCGGTCAACGGCCGCGGCGAGCTGATCCGCTCGGGCGGACGGGTGCTGAAGAACGTCACCGGCCTGGACATCTGCAAACTGCTCACCGGCAGCCACGGCACGCTGGCGGTGCTGACCGAGATCACCCTGAAAGTGCTGCCGGCGGCCGAGCGCTGGGGCAGCGTCGCGCTGACCGGGCTGGACCCGGCGCAGGCCGTGGCGGCGCTGTCGGCGGCGCTCGGCTCACCCTATGCGGTGTCGGGCGCGGCCCATCTGCCGGCCGAGGCGGCGGCCTTGGTGCCGGCGCTGGCATGGCTCGGCGGCGCGGTGACCCTGGCGCGGATCGAGGATTTCGCCACCTCGGTTGCCTATCGCACCGACCGGCTGCGCGCCGACCTCGCCCCGTTCGGCCGCGCCGAGATTCTCGATGACGCGGCCAGCCGCGCCGCCTGGGACGCGGTGCGCGACGCGGTGCCGCTGCACGGCGCCGCGGGCGCGGTGTGGCGCGTCTCGGTGCGGCCCTCCGCCGGCCCCGGCGTGCTGGCGGCGATCGGCCGGGCCTTTGCCGCAAGCTGGTTCATGGACTGGGGCGGCGGCCTGATCTGGCTCGCCGGACCGGCGACGACGGCGGCGCATGACGCGGTGATGGCGGCGGCCGGCGCCGCCTCCGGCACCTGGATGCTGCTGCGCGCGCCGGAGGGGCTGCGCGCCGCGGTCGCGGTGATTCCGCCGGAGGCGCCGGCGCTGGCGCGGATCACCGCATCGGTGAAGGCGGCCTTCGATCCGAAGGGTATTCTCAACCCTGGGCGCATGTACGCAGGGGTATAGGATGCAGACCAGTTTTTCGGCCGAGCAGTTGCGCGACCCGGCCATCGCCGCCTCCAACCAGGTGTTGCGCACCTGCGTCCATTGCGGCTTCTGCACCGCCACCTGTCCGACCTTCGTGTTGCTCGGCGATGAGTTGGACAGCCCGCGCGGACGCATCTACCTGATCAAGGACATGCTGGAATCCGGCCGCGCCGCCACCGAGGAGGTGGTGCGTCACGTCGATCGCTGCCTGTCGTGCCTGTCCTGCATGACCACCTGCCCGTCGGGCGTGCATTACATGCACCTCGTCGATCACGCCCGCACGGTGATCGAGGACACCTATCGCCGGCCCTGGCACGACCGCATGCTGCGCGCGGTGCTGGTCGCGGTGCTGCCGCATCCCGGCCGGATGCGGCTGGCGCTGCGCGCGGCGCGGCTCGGCCGGCCGTTCGCGGCACTGCTGCCGCGCGGCACCCTGGGCCGCCGGCTGCGCGCCATGCTGGCGCTTGCCCCCACCCGGCTGGCCGCCGCCGATCCGGCGCAGCGCCCGCATGTGCACCGCGCCGAAGGCGAGCGGCGCGGCCGGGTGGCGCTGCTCGCCGGCTGCGCCCAGACGGTGCTCGATCCGGCGATCAACGCCGCCACCATCCGCCTCCTGACGCGCATGGGCGTCGAGGTGGTGGTGGCGCCGGGCGCCGGTTGCTGCGGCTCGCTGCCGCACCATATGGGCCGTCATGAGTCGGCGATGGCGATGGCGCGGGCCAACATCGCCGCCTGGAGCGCCGAGCTGGACGGCGACGGGCTGGATGCGGTGATCATCAACACCTCGGGCTGCGGCACGACGGTGAAGGATTACGGCTTCATGTTCCGCAGCGAGCCGGAGCGTGCGGCGGCCGAACGGATCGCCGTGCTCGCCGCCGACATCAGCGAATATCTCGCCCGCCTCGGCTACCGCCCGACCCGCGAGCCGCCCGGCCTGACCGTCGCCTACCACGCCGCCTGCAGCCTCCAGCACGGGCAGCGCGTCGTCGGCGAGCCGCGCGCGCTGCTGCGCACCGCCGGATTTCGCGTCACCGAGCCGGCGGAGGGGCATCTCTGCTGCGGCTCGGCCGGCACCTACAACATCCTGCAGCCGGAAATCGCCACCCGGCTGCGCACGCGCAAGCTCGACAACATCCGCCGCACCGGCCCCGACCTGATCGCCGCCGGCAATATCGGCTGCATCACCCAGCTCGCCGGCAGCGGCCTGCCGGTGGTGCATACGGTCGAGCTGCTGGACTGGATGGCCGGCGGCCCGGCGCCGCACGGCCTCGCCGCCGCGGCGGCGGCCTGAGCGCGCCGCCCTTCGCCGCCATCGCCGATGGTGTGCGCCTCGCCGTCCGGCTGACCCCGCGCGCCGGGCGGGACGGGGTGGACGGCATCGTCCCGGACGCCGACGGGCGCAGCGTGCTGCAGATCCGGCTGCGCGCGCCGCCGGTGGAGGGCGCGGCCAATGCGGCGCTGATCGCCTTCCTCGCCGCTGCGCTCGGGCTGCGCAAGGCCGATGTCAGCATCCGCTCGGGTGCCGCATCGCGGCGCAAGCAGGTGCATCTCGCCGGCGAGCCGGCAGCGATCCTGGCCCGGCTGGCGGCGCTTGCAACCCCGGCCGCGCCGGCGCGATGATCGGCGCATGCGCTGGATCGTCCTCGCCTGTCTGCTGCCCATCGCCGCGCTGGCAGCGGATGCGCGCACCGAACAGCTCGACCGGCTTTACACGGCGCTGCAAGCGGCGCCGGATGAAACCATGGCGGGGATGATCGAACAGCGCATCCGCGCGCTCTGGCTGGAACAGGCCTCACCCGCCGCGGCGCTGCTGATGGCGCGCGGCGAGCGCGATCTGCAGCAAGACGCCGGCGCCGAGGCGATCGACGATTTTACCGCCGTGCTCGACCTCGAACCGGAGTTCGCCGAGGGCTACGCCCACCGCGCCATCGCCCGCGCCGCGCAGGGCGACTATGCCGGGGCGGTGCGCGACATCGAGGAATCGCTCAAACGCGACCCGCGCGATTTCGCCGCGCTGGAGGGCTTGTCGCGCATCGCCGAGCAGCAGGGCGACTGGCAGGGCGCGCTCGACGCCTGGCAGAAAGTGCTCGACATCGACCCGCACACCCATGGCGGCGCGGCGCGGCGCGACATGCTGCGCAAGAAGGTCGAGGGCGAGGCGACATAGGCCGTTCACCGCCGCTTCACGCCTGCGCCCCATGCTGTGCCCACCCGGCAAAATGGTGGGTGCATGGACCCGATCCCCGTTTTCGACCCCGCGCTGACGCCGCCGCTGATCCGCGGCCCCGCGGCGCTGGCACAGCGCGCCTTCGCCGGCATGGCGGCGGCGGAGCTGCAGGCGTGCATCGCGCGCCGCACCGCAACGCTTGAGGATACCGCCGCCTTCGCCCTCGACGCGGCGACGCTGTGGCAATTGCGCTTTGCGGCCGACGCCGCGGCGGCGCTGCGCGCCCAGGCGCTGGGCGCGGCACCGCTCTATCGCGTCGCCGGCGGCGCCGGGCTGCGGCTGCTGGCGGTGATGGCGCCGGGCGATCTGATGGCCAACACGCCGCTCGACTTCATTACCGCGCATCTGCCGGTCCGCCTCGATCTGCTGTTCGTGCGGCCGGGCGATGCGCTGCCGGCCCGGCTGCCGGAGCACGATGTCGCCTTTTTCGCCGCCGCCGATGCCGATGCGGCGCTGCTGCACCGGCTGGCGCCGCTGCATGCGCGCTGGCCGCGCCCGGCGCTGAATGATCCGCTGCGCGTGCTGCGCCTCAGGCGCGAGATGCTGGCGCTGGCGCTGCGCCGCGTGCCCGGCCTGCTCTGCCCGCCGATCCGGCGGATGGCGCGCCAGGCGGCGCTGCCGGCGGAAATCGCCCCGCCGCTGCTGCTCCGCCCCGCCGGGTCGCATGCCGGCGAGGGGCTGGTCTTCGCCGGCGATGCCGGCGAAGCCGCTTCGCTGCTCGCCGCCATGACCGCGGACGAGGTCTATGTCAGCGCCTTCATCGACTATCGCGGGTCCGACGGGCTGTATCGCAAATACCGCATCGCCGTCATCGACGGCGCGCCGTTCCTCGTCCACATGGCGGTGTCGGAACACTGGATGGTGCATTACCTCAACGCCGGCATGGCCAGCAGCGCCGCCAAGCGCGATGAGGAGGCGGCGGCGATGGCCGGGTTCGACACCGGCTTCGCCCGCCGCCACGCCGACGCGCTGGCCGCCATCACCGAATGGGCGGGACTCGACTATTTCCAGATCGACTGCGCCGAACTGGCGGACGGCCGGCTGCTGCTGTTCGAGGCGGATGTGGCGGGCATCGTCCACATGATGGACCCGGCCGACCTCTACCCCTACAAGCCGCCACAGATGCGCCGCATCATCGCCGCCTTCGGCGCCATGCTGGAACGGGCGGCGGCGGGCCGGGACTGACCCGCGCGCTCAGTCCCCTCGCACCGCCGCCTCCGCCGCCAGCGCCACCGACAGCAGGTCGTCGTCCGCGCCCGGCAGGCCGGACAGCAGCAGCGCCGTCGGCATGCCCGCCTCACCGCTGCCGCTGGGCAACGAGACGCCGCACCAGTCGAGGAAATTGCCCAGCATGGTGTTGCGCAGCGTCAGCATGTTGACGCGGCTGAACAGCGCCGCGTCGGCCGCCAACGGCGCGGTCAGCGGCGCCACATGGGCGACCGTCGGAAAGGCGAAGATGGTGCCCGGCGCATGCGCCGCGGCGCAGGCGGCGATCAGCCGGCGCCGCTCCTGCAGCAGGACGACATAGTCCACCATCGCGATCCGCGCCCCGTTGGCCACCCGCGTCGCCACCCGCGGATCCATCCGCGCGGCATCCGCCCCCTCCACATGCGCGCGCAGCAGGGCGTAGGCTTCGGCGGCGACGATGGTGCCGTGACGCGCCGACAGCGCCATGATGGCGTCGAAGGCGGGCAGTGCCGCCGGCACCAATTCGGCCCCCGCCGCCGCCAGCCGCGCCAGCGCGGCATGCGCATTCGCCGCCACCGCCGGCTGCACCTCATCGAACACGATGTTGGTCGGCACCACGATGCGCCGCCCGGCGAGGCTGGCGCGCCGCACCTGGGCCGCCGGCAGGCTACGCAGTGCCGCATCGACCGTCACCGCGTCGGCAACCCCGGCGGTGAACACGCCGATCGTGTCGAGCGTGCGCGACAGCGGGAAGGCGCCGGCCATCGGATAGCGCCCGCCCGAGGATTTGTAGCCGACGATGCCGTTGAACGCCGCCGGGATGCGCACCGACCCGCCGGTGTCGCTGCCGATCGCCACCGGCACCAGGCCGCGCGCCACCGCCACCGCCGAGCCGGAGGATGAGCCGCCCGGCACCCGGTGCGCATCGCAGGCATTGCCCGGTGTGCCGAAATGCGGGTTGAGGCCGATGCCGGAATAGGCGAACTCGGTCATGTTGACGCGGCCGATGCAGACCATGCCGGCCTCGGCCAGCCGCTGCACCACGGCGGCATCCGCCACCGCCGGCGGCGCCGTGCGCAGCAGCGCCGAGCCGGCAGTGGTCGGCAGGCCGGCAATGTCGAACAGGTCCTTCCACGCCACCGGCACGCCATCGAGCAGGCTGGCCGGCCGGCCCTGACGCAGCCGCAGCACCGCCGCGCGCGCCTCGGCGGCGGCGCGTTCGGGGGTCAGCGTGGTGAAGATCGCCGGATCGTCGCAGTCGCGCGCCGCGGCCAGGGTGGCGGCGGCGACCTCCTCGGCATCGGCGGCGCCGAGCGCCAGGGCGGCGGCGAGATGCAGCGCCGAACGGCGAGGCTGTGCGTCCATGCGGGCTGTCTCCGTCATCGGTTGGTCATCGGCAGGCAGCGCCAGCATGCCACGCGGCCGGATGGCCGGCCAGCCGCGCCCGGCATCGCCAGCGGCGCGGCAGCGGCGGTATGCTGGCGGCGCAGCGGCCGGCAACGGAGCATCAGCATGACCGCAACGACGCCGGCCAGTCGCAGCGCGCACTGGAACCAAGTCTATGCAACCAAAGCGGCAACCGAGGTCAGTTGGTATCAGCCGCGACCGGAGACCTCGCTGGCGCTGATCGCGCGGGCCGGCATCGCCCGTGCCGACGCCATCGTCGATGTCGGCGGCGGCGCCGCCACGCTGGTCGATGCGCTGCTGGACGCGGGCCACAGCGACCTGACTGTGCTCGACATCGCCGAGTCCGCCTTTGCCGCCGCCCGTCAGCGCCTCGGACCGCTGGCGGCGCGCGTCCGCTGGTGCGTCGCCGATGTCACCGAATGGCAGCCGCAGCAGCAATACGCGCTCTGGCACGATCGCGCCGTGTACCATTTTCTGTTGGCCGAGGACGAGCGCCGCCGCTACATCGCCAGCCTCGGCGCGGCGCTGGTGTCGGGCGGCACGGCGATTCTGGCCAGTTTCGCCCCGGACGGGCCCGAGCGCTGCAGCGGCCTGCCGGTGCGGCGCCACAGCGCGGCGATGCTGGCCGAGGAGCTTGGCGCCGGCTTCACCCTGCTGGAGACGCTGAGCGAGGCGCACCATACGCCGGCCGGCGCGGTGCAGCGCTTCGTCTGGTGCCGGTTTCGCCGCGACTGAGCAGCGCCGACGCTGGCGCTCTGACTCAATCAGCAGGCACCGCATGTGTCAGAGCACCAGCTTGATTTTGTGGGCCGATTCAGCCAACGGGCTGCAGTGCCCGTTGGCATCGGACGACTAGGGTCAGGACTCATTCACTTGAGCCAGAAGATGACGATGGCAGCGAGGGTGATGGCGTTCATGAACAGGTCGGCGCAGCGGTCGTAGCGGGTGGCGATGCGCCGCCAGTCCTTGAGCTTGGCGAA
>JAJZES010000042.1 GCA_021845985.1 Pseudomonadota bacterium
CCAAGGCGGACCTTGCCGGCATCGGTGGTGGGCAGGCTCGGGGACATGCCGCCGAGGCGGACCTTGCCGGCATCGGTGGTGGGCAGGCTCGGGGACATGCCGCCGAGGCGGACCTTGCCGGCATCGGTGGTCGGCAGGCTCGGGGACATGCCGCCGAGGCGGACCTTGCCGGCATCGCTGGTCGGCAGGCTCGGGGACATGCCGCCGAGGCGGACCTTGCCGGCATCGCTGGTGGGCAGGCTCGGGGACATGCCGCCGAGGCGGACCTTGCCGGCGTCGGTGGTGGGCAGGCTGGGGGACATGCCGCCGAGGCGGACCTTGCCGGCATCGGTGGTGGGCAGGCTCGGGGACATGCCGCCGAGGCGGACATTGCCGGCGTCGGTGGTCGGCAGGCTGGGGGACATGCCGCCGAGGCGGACCTTGCCGGCATCGGTGGTGGGCAGGCTCGGGGACATGCCGCCGAGGCGGACCTTGCCGGCATCGCTGGTCGGCAGGCTCGGGGACATGCCGCCGAGGCGGACCTTGCCGGCATCGGTGGTCGGCAGGCTCGGGGACATGCCGCCGAGGCGGACCTTGCCGGCGTCGGTGGTGGGCAGGCTCGGGGACATGCCGCCGAGGCGGACCTTGCCGGCGTCGCTGGTCGGCAGGCTCGGGGACATGCCGCCGAGGCGGACCTTGCCGGCATCGGTGGTCGGCAGGCTGGGGGACATGCCGCCGAGGCGGACCTTGCCGGCATCGGTGGTCGGCAGGCTGGGGGACATGCCGCCGAGGCGGACCTTGCCGGCATCGGTGGTCGGCAGGCTCGGGGACATGCCGCCGAGGCGGACCTTGCCGGCATCGCTGGTCGGCAGGCTGGGGGACATGCCGCCGAGGCGGACCTTGCCGGCGTCGCTGGTCGGCAGGCTCGGGGACATGCCGCCGAGGCGGACCTTGCCGGCATCGGTGGTGGGCAGGCTCGGGGACATGCCGCCGAGGCGGACCTTGCCGGCGTCGGTGGTCGGCAGGCTCGGGGACATGCCGCCGAGGCGGACCTTGCCGGCGTCGGTGGTGGCGCACGCGCTGATCTTGGAGTCGGTCATCGGGAGTCCCCCTTGGTTGTTGACGCCTGTTGCGGCGCCGATGTGATGAAGGGAGTTTTGACCGACCAGCGTATATCGCCGTGTTAACGGCGTTAAGACGACGTTAAAACGAACGGGAAACGCATATTTCACGTTTCGGCTGCAATTGAGGCTCGGATTGTCGTCGAAAAATGACGGCCTGGGCCGGTTTCGTGCCGCAAAGCTCCGGGAGACTCCGCCAAGCGGAGCTCCCATCATTTGCGTTGTTTCAACAACGCCGAACAAACAGCGGTATAACGCAAAACGGCAGCGCTTCGCCAGCCCTGTTGCCGCGCCGGATCAGGCGGCGGTGCCGCCCACCGTCAGCGCGGCGATTTTCAGTGTCGGCTGGCCAACGCCGACCGGCACGCCTTGCCCATTCTTGCCGCAGGTGCCGATGCCGGGGTCGAGCGCCATGTCGTCGCCAACCATCTCCACCCGCGTCAGCGCGTCCGGCCCGTTGCCGATGATCGTCGCGCCCTTGACCGGGGCGGTGATCCGTCCGTCCTCGATGAGGAACGCCTCGCTCGCCGAGAAGACAAATTTGCCGGAGGTGATATCAACCTGGCCGCCGCCGAAATTGACCGCATAGAGGCCGCGCCCCACCGAACGGATCATCTCGTCCTTGGTCTGCGTGCCGTTCATCATCACCGTGTTGGTCATCCGCGGCATCGGCGCGTGGGCGTAGGATTGCCGCCGCCCGTTGCCGGTGGCGCGCACCCCCATCAGCCGCGCGTTCAGCCGGTCCTGCATGTAGCCGCGCAGGATACCGTCCTCGATCAGCACGGTGCGGCTGGTCGGTGTGCCCTCATCATCGACCGTCAGGCTGCCGCGCCGGTCAGCCAGCGTGCCGTCATCGACCACGGTGACGCCCGGCGAGGCGATGCGCTGGCCGAGCAGGCCGGCGAAGGCCGAGGTCTGCTTGCGGTTGAAATCACCCTCCAGCCCATGACCGATTGCTTCATGGAGCAGGATGCCGGGCCAGCCGGGGCCGAGCACCACCGGCATCTCGCCGGCGGGCGCCGGGCGGCTGTCGAGATTGAGCAGCGCCTGCCGCAATGCCTCCTCGACCGCGGCGCGCCACTGCGCCGGGGTGGTGATGCGGTCATAGCCGAAGCGTCCGCCGCAGCCGTAACTGCCGGTTTCCCGCCGGCCACCGGCCTCGACCACGACCGAGACATTCAGCCGCACCAGCGGCCGCAGATCGGCCACCCGCCGCCCATCGGCGCGGATGATCTGCACCGCCTGCCACTCGCCGCCGAGCGAAGCCATCACCTGGCGAACCCGCGGGTCCAGCCCGCGCGCATAGGCGTCGATGTCGCCGAGCAGGGCGGTGCGGGCAGCGAACGCCATGCCCGAGAGCGGATTGGCGTCCGAGTAGAGCCGCGCATTGCTCGGCCGCGGCGGCTCGCCAACGACCCCCGAATGGCCGGCGGTGACGGCGCCGACGGTGGCGGCGGCGCGCTTGAGCGCGTGTTCGGACAATTCGCCCGCATGGGCGTAGCCGGTGGCCTCGCCGGCGACGGCGCGCAGCCCGAATCCCAGCATGGTGTCGAAGCCGGCGGCGCGGATGCGCCCGTCCTCCAGGCTGGTCTGCTCGCTTTCGCGATATTCGAGGAACAGCTCGCCGTCATCGGCGCCGTCGAGCGCCGCGGCGGCGAGGCGTTCGGCGTCGTCACGCGCGAGGGTCGCGCCGGGACGCTCGAAGAACAGCCGGTCGGTCGTGGCCAGCGGCGAGTCGGAGAAAGCAGGTTGGGTCATGCAGCGTTCCGGGTCCGGGCGAGGGGGCGGGCGTGGTGGAGCGCGACGAGGATGGCCGTCAGCAACAGCACCGCCACTGCCTGATGCGCCGTCGCCAGCGCCACCGGCACCACGAACAGCAATGTGGTGACGCCGAGCGCATATTGCACCGCGACGACCGCAGCGAGCGCGAGCAGCGCCCGCCGCAACCCCGCGGCCGGGCGCTGCCACAGGCCGACGACCACCGTGACCAGCACCGTGGCGGCGGTCAGCGTGGCCAGCAGGCGATGGTCGAACTGCACCGCGGCAAGGTTCTCGGTCAGATTGCGCCAGAACGGATCAAGCTCGACGTAGGACGGCGGCAGCAGCCGTCCCTCCATCAACGGAAACGTATTGTAGATATATCCGGCATGCAGCCCGGCGGTGAAGCCGCCGGCGATGATGGTCAGCGCCACCAGCAGCGCCGAGGCGATCAGCAGGCGCCGCGGCGCCGGCACCGCGGCGGCAACCGGCTGCAGCACGGTCAGACCGGTCCAGATCAGGGCCGCATACAGCACCAGCGCCAGCACCAGATGCACCACCAGGCGATAGGCCGACACGGCGACGCTGTCGGGCAGAAACCCCGATGCGACCATGAACCAGCCGACCGCGCCCTGCAGCCCGCCGAGGGCGAACAGCAGCGCCAGCCGCGGCACCAGCCGCCGCTCGATCGCGCCACGCGCCCACAGCACCGCCAAGGGTACCAGGAACATCACCCCGAGCAGCCGACCCCACAGCCGATGGGTCCATTCCAGCCAGAAAATATGCTTGAAGCCGGCGAGGCCGAAGCCGTCATGCAGCAGGGCGTATTGCGGGATCTGCTGATAGAGGTGAAACAGGCGTTGCCATTCCGCCTCGCTCAGCGGCGGCAGGGCGCCCATGATCGGCGCCCATTCCATGATCGACAGGCCCGAGCCGGTGAGCCGGGTCGCGCCGCCCAGCACCACCATGCCGAACACCATGCCGGCGACGCTGAGCAGCCAACCGCCGACAACGCGCCTGTTGCGCTCGGCGGCCTGCACTCCGGCGGGGAACTGGCGAACATCGAACGGCATGACCGGGACAGATAGGGTGCAGCGCCGGCGGATGGTAGCCCGCCGGGGCCACGTTCAGTGCAGATGGGTCAATTGCGCCGCCTGCCGCCACTCGCCGGCACTGATCAGCCCGACCGAGGCGACCCGAACGGAATGCAGCCGGCCCTCGATCTCGCGTTCCCAGAACGCCAGGAAACGATGCAGCATCGGGAAGCGGGGGGCGATGTCGAGCTGCTGCCAGAGAAAGCTCTGCAGCACCGCCGGGTGGTCCGGTAGGTGGTAGAGGATTTCCGCGGTGGTCAGCCGATAGCCCTGCAATTGCCGCTGCAAATCTGTCGGTCGCTTCATCTGGTCCTCCGTCGCTGCTGCTCGGTGCCAGCCGTGTCGTCGTTCCCCGGGAGACGCCCGCCTCTGTGGCGCGGGTTGGCCCAGCATGGCACGCCGGGCGCGCTGCAATGCAAGTAAAAAATGCAGCGTTGTCAACCGTGTGGCACTCCCGGTGGGCGAGTGCTGCCGGACTTGACATGGCGCCGGGTTGGGCCTAGATCGCTGGCACTCCCGGACCGGGAGTGCTAACACAGCGCCGGCAGACGCGCCGGCGGAAATATCCAGGAGCGATCCGAATGAAGTTCCGTCCCCTGCATGACCGGGTCGTGGTCCGGCGCATCACCGCCGAAGAAAAGACCTCGGGTGGCATCATCATCCCCGACACCGCCAAGGAAAAGCCGATGGAAGGCGAGATCGTCGCTGCCGGCCCTGGCGCCCGCAATGAGCACGGCGAGCTCGTCGCGCTGGACGTGAAGGCGGGCGATCGGGTGCTGTTCGGCAAGTGGTCGGGCACCGAGGTCAAGCTCGACGGCGAAGAGCTGCTGATCATGAAAGAGTCCGACATCATGGGCATCATCGAGGGCAGCGCGGCCCAGAAAAAGGCCGCCTGATCCGTCCGACGACGCCCATTATCAAGAGTAAAAGAGAAGGATAGAGCCACATGGCTGCTAAAGACGTTCGGTTCGGCGGCGACGCCCGTGCGCGCATGCTGCGCGGCGTGGACATCTTGGCTGACGCGGTGAAGGTGACGCTGGGTCCGAAGGGCCGCAATGTCGTCATCGACAAGAGCTTCGGCGCCCCGCGGATTACCAAGGACGGCGTCACCGTCGCCAAGGAAATCGAGCTGGCCGACAAGTTCGAGAACATGGGCGCGCAGATGGTGCGCGAAGTTGCCAGCAAGACCAACGACATCGCTGGCGACGGCACCACCACCGCGACCGTGCTGGCCCAGGCCATCGTCCGTGAGGGCGCCAAGGCCGTGGCCGCCGGCATGAACCCGATGGACCTCAAGCGCGGCATCGACAAGGCCGTCACCGCCCTGGTCGAGGAACTGAAGGTCCGCTCGAAGAAGATCACCACCCCGGCGGAGACCGCCCAGGTCGGCGCCATCGCCGCCAACGGCGAGGTCGATATCGGCCACATGATCGCCGAAGCGATGCAGAAGGTCGGCAATGAGGGCGTCATCACGGTCGAGGAAGCCAAGGGTATCCAGACCGAGCTCGATGTCGTCGAGGGCATGCAGTTCGACCGCGGCTACGTCTCGCCGTATTTCATCACCAACGCCGAGAAGATGACGGCCGATCTCGATCAGCCGTACATCCTGATCCACGAGAAGAAGCTGTCCGGGCTGCAGCCGATGCTGCCGCTGCTGGAGAGCATCGTGCAGTCCGGCCGGCCGCTGCTGATCGTCGCCGAAGATGTCGAGGGCGAGGCGCTGGCCACGCTCGTCGTCAACAAGCTGCGCGGCGGCCTCAAGGTTGCCGCCGTCAAGGCGCCGGGCTTCGGCGATCGCCGCAAGGCGATGCTGGAAGACATCGCCATTCTGACCGGTGGTCAGGTGATCAGCGAAGACCTCGGCATCAAGCTGGAGACGGTGACGCTCGCCATGCTCGGCCGCGCCAAGAAGGTGCTGATCGAGAAGGAAAACACCACCATCGTCGAGGGCGCCGGCAAGTCCGAGGACATCAAGGGCCGTTGCGGCCAGATCCGGGCGCAGATCGAGGAGACCACCTCGGACTACGACCGCGAGAAGCTGCAGGAGCGACTGGCGAAGCTCGCCGGCGGCGTCGCCGTGATCCGCGTCGGCGGCTCCACCGAGGTCGAGGTGAAGGAGCGCAAGGATCGCGTCGATGACGCGCTGCATGCGACCCGCGCCGCGGTCGAGGAAGGCATCGTTCCGGGCGGCGGCGTCGCCCTGGCGCGCGCCTCCAAGGTGCTCAGCACGCTGAAGGCCGACAACGACGACCAGCGTTTCGGCATCGACATCGTCCGCAAGGCGGCGCTGATGCCGCTGCGCCAGATCGCCGAGAACGCCGGCGAAGACGGCGCGGTGATCTCCGGCAAGGTGCTGGAGCGGGACGAATATGCCTGGGGCTTCGATGCGCAGACCGGCCAGTACAAGGACATGGTCGCGGCCGGCATCATCGACCCGACCAAGGTTGTGCGCACGGCGCTGCAGGACGCGGCCTCGGTCGCCGGCCTGCTGGTGACGACGGAAGCCATGATCGCCGAGCGGCCGGAGAAGAAGGCGCCGTCCGGTGGCCCGCCGGGTGGCGGCATGGGCGGCATGGGCGACATGGATTTCTGATCCATTCGCCTGGGCTTGCACGCTGATGGAAGGGGCGGGCCGCAAGGTCCGCCCTTTTCGTTGGCGGCGACGCCGCCATCATCATGGTTGCGGCCCAATTGACACCGCAGCAGCTTTCTGCCCAACTCACGGCAGCAATCGAATTTTGGCTTGGCTTGCTGTGCTTCCGTCGTCGGGTGCCCTCAAGACGTCCAAACCCGGTTGTCCGACCCTAAAGCGCTTCCGCCCAGGGGCCACGACGGAGAGTGAGACGATCTATGGCTAACGGCACGGTCAAGTGGTTCAACGCGACCAAGGGCTACGGCTTCATCATGCCCGAGGACGGCAGCAAGGACGTTTTCGTCCACATCACGGCGGTTCAGGCCGCCGGGCTGCGCGGCCTCAATGAGGGCCAGCAGGTCGCATATGAGGTCGTGATGGAGCGTGGCAAGGCCTCCGCGTCCAACCTCAAGCTGCCCTGAGCGCAGTGTCGCCTCCGCCGCGCTGACGATCGAGCGACGATGATCAGCCCCGGCCTCATCCCCCTGCACGTCCAGACCGCCGCCCGGAGCAATGATCCGGGTGTCGCGGCGGCGCTGCAGTCGTCACAAATGGCACCGCAATTGGGCGACGGCACCCCGCCCGTTGAAGGAGACTGAGCGATGGCTACCGGCACTGTGAAGTGGTTCAACGCGACCAAGGGTTATGGCTTCATCATGCCGCAGGACGGCGGCAAGGACGTCTTCGTCCACATCACCGCAGTCCAGGCCGCCGGCCTGAACGGGCTGAACGACGGCCAGAAGGTCAGCTACGACGTTGCCATGGAGCGCGGCAAGGCCGCAGCGACCAATCTCCGGCTGGTGACGACCTGAGGGCGTGCGGGCGGCCGGCAACACGGCCGCCCGACCCATCGTTGCCGCTGCGGCCACATCGGCGGCGGGCGCCGCCACGCCGGGCCTGACCGCGTCGCGGGTCAGTTCAGGCCGCGGTCAGTCGCGCACCAATTCGACCAATTGGTGGCGGGCGCGCGCCCCGCGTTCGATCGCCGCCGTTACCAGCGCGTCGAGATGCAGTTCCGCCTTGACGAACTCCAGCATCCGCAGACTGTCCTGTTCGGCGAAGCGGTCCGCCGCCACCACCTCGCAGGCCAGCGCGTAAGCGGTTTCCCGCAGTCGCGGCTCCAGCGCCTCGCGAATCAGCCGCCCGGCATGGGTCAGCCCGTCATCCTCGCGCAGCAACGCCACCGCCGCTTCCGTCGCCGCGTTCAGCCGCTGCGCGGAAAACGTGTGAAATGCCGGCAGCGTCTGCACCAGGCCCGCCATCACGCCGATTTCGCGGTCGGTGATTCCACCGCCGGCGGCAGCGACCAGGACCATTGTGCACACCAGCGCTTCCTGCGCATCCAGCCCGGTGCGGGCAAGCATTGCTCTCTCCATCGGCTCCACGCTGCAACGGTGCGTGATGCCGGCGTCGCGATCAAGCGTCCGCCTGATTACCTTTCCGTCAGCCGGGACGCAGCACGAACATCGCCGTCGAGCGCCCGGCGATGTCATAGCTATGGCCGAATCCGAACACCTCGTCGCTGCCCGGCGCGGGCAGCATGGTGTCGAACAACAGGCTCCAATTTCGCCCCGCGGCGATTTCCGGCAGGGTGAACGGCACCACCTCATGATATCCGTTCAGCACCCAGAGCAGCGTCGCATCGCCCGAGGGCCGGCGGATGCCGGTCGCCTGCGCCCGGCCGTCCATCACCATGGCGAAACACAGCGTGGCCGGATTGGTCCAATCCTCCTCGGTCATCTCGGCGCCATTGGCATTGATCCAGGTGACATCCTTGACCCCGAGGTCGTCGTTATAGGCGCCGGTCAGGAAGCGGGCGCGGCGCAGGATGGGGAAGCGCTCACGCAGCGCCGTCAGGTGCCGGACGAACCCCGCCAGGGCCAGCCCGGCCGCGCCGATGTCCCAATCGACCCAACTGATCTCGTTGTCCTGGCAGTAGGCGTTGTTGTTGCCCTGCTGGGTGCGGGCGAATTCGTCACCGGCCAGCAGCATCGGCGTGCCCTGCGCCAGCAGCAGCGTTGCCAGCAGGTTGCGGCGCTGCCGGTCGCGCAGGGCGACGATCTCGGCATCATCGCTCGGCCCTTCGGCGCCGCAGTTCCACGAGCGGTTGTCCGAATGCCCGTCGCGGTTGTCCTCGCCGTTGGCGGCGTTGTGCTTGTCGTTGTAGCTGACCACGTCGTTGAGCGTGAACCCGTCATGGGCGGTGACGAAGTTGACGCTGGCCCACGGCTTGCGCCCGCGGTGGTTGAAGCGGTCGCCGGAGGCGGCAAGGCGCGTGGCCATGTCGGCGGCCGTGCCCTCGTCGCCTTTCCAGAAGGCGCGTGTGGTGTCGCGAAAGCGGTCGTTCCACTCGGCCCAGCCCGGCGGGAAGGCGCCGACCTGGTAGCCGCCCGGCCCGATATCCCACGGCTCGGCGATCAGCTTCACCGCCGACAGGATCGGATCCTGCCGGCAGGAATCGAGAAACCCGCCGCCCTCGTCGAAACCGTCAGGCTCGCGCCCGAGGATGGTCGCGAGATCGAAACGGAAGCCATCGACATGCATCTCGGTCACCCAGTAGCGCAGGCTGTCGGTGACCATCTGCAACACCCTGGGGTGCGACAAATTAAGCGTGTTGCCGGTGCCGGTATCGTTGATATAGTAACGGTGTTTATCAGTCAGCAGCCGATAGTAACTGGCATTGTCGATGCCGCGAAAAGACAAGGTTGGGCCGTGCTCGTTGCCCTCGGCCGTGTGATTGTACACGACGTCGAGGATAACCTCGATGCCGGCGGCATGGAAATGTGCGACCATCTCCTTGAACTCGTTGATGGCATGCGTCGCGGTATAGCGCACGTCCGGGGCGAAGAAGCCGATTGTATTATAACCCCAGTAATTGGTCAGCCCTTTGTCCAGCAACATACTGTCGTTGACGAAGGCATGGATCGGCAGCAATTCGACCGTGGTGACGCCAAGCCCTTTGATATAGTCGATGACGCTTTTTTCGGTCATCCCGGCAAAGGTGCCGCGCAGCGCCTCCGGCACCGTCGGGTGGCGCATGGTGAAGCCGCGCACATGCGTCTCATAGACGATGGTACGCTCCCAGGGGACGCGCGGCGCGCGATCATGGCCCCAGGTGAAGGCGGGGTCGATGACGCGGCATTTCGGCACGAACGGCGCGCTGTCGCGCTCATCGAAGCTGGTGTCGTCGGCGCTTTCCAGCGTGTAGCCGAACACCGCCGGATCCCAGGTCAGTTCGCCGACCAGCCCCTTGGCGTAGGGGTCGAGCAGCAGCTTGTTGGGGTTGAATCGATGGCCTTCATCGGGCGCATAGGGCCCGTGGACGCGATAGGCATAGACCATGCCGGGGCGGCCTTCCGGCAGGTAGCCGTGCCAGACCTCGTCGGTATATTCGGGCAATTCGATGCGCTGCAGCTCGGTGCTGCCGTCATGGTCGAACAGGCACAGCTCGACTTTTGTGGCGTGCGCCGAGAACAGCGCGAAATTGACCCCCAGGCCGTCCCAGGTGGCGCCGAGCGGGTGCGGCAGGCCTTCGCGGATTCGGGTCTTGGGGTGGGTTGCAGCCGACACGCGCGCCTCCGCTCAATGCGCAAGCTTAAGCGTCGGCGGGCGGGCGGGTTGCACGGCCGCGCCGGCCGCGCCACTGAATCCTGCGAGCTGGCTCAAATCTGCAGCCGCAGGGTGATGCCGATGCGCTCGGCCGGATGGATGTCGCGCAGCGCGGCGACGGTGCCGCCGCCGCGCTTGCGGAACCGGCGCAGCACGTAAAGGCAGGGGGCGCCGCCGCGGGCGCGCAGATGCCGCGCCTGGGCCGAGGTCAGCATGCCGGCGGAAATGTCTTCCTCGATCGCCACGATCGACGTGCCAAGCAGCGCCTCCAGCGTCGCCGGGGTGAGGTCCGGCGGCAGATCGAGATCGTCGCTGCGCGAGGCCAGCCACACGTCGATGCACGACAGCGGGCCATAGCCGGCATCGCTGGTCAGCCGCAGCCCGGCGAAGTGCAGCCACGCCGACCCCTCCGCAGCGTCCAGCCGGCGCGCCAGATCGGGGTCGAGGGTGATGCGGCGTGGCCGCTCGGCAGCAAGCCGGGTGCGCCCGGCATAGGCGCCCGGCGCGTTGCCCACCTGCCCTTCGATCAGGTAGTGCGCGGCAACCTCGGTGGCGATCACCCTGGCGCTGCCGCCGCGGCTGCGCTGCACCAGGCCGAGCGTTTCCAACTGGCGCAGCGCCGCGCGCACCGCCGGGCGCGGCATGCCCTCGGCCAAGGCCAGCGCGGCTTCATCGGGCAGCTCACTGCCGATCGGCGTGGTGCCATCGAGAATGGTCGCGGCCAGCGCGCGGGCCAGACCATCGGCGCGGCTGATGGTGACGGCGCGCGGTGCGGCCCCGACGGCTGGCGGCATGGCGGTTGGCTCCCCTCGTTGTGCCGATGACGTTATAACCTGATGCCGCAACAGCCCCGATCAAGACCACCGCCGCCATCGCCGGCGTCGCTGGGCGGCGGCGTTCGGTTTAATTCAGGAACATTTTGCCGGGATTGAGGATGCCACGCGGGTCGAGCGTCGCCTTCAGCGACCGCATCACCGCCAGTGCCTCGGCGCCGTGTTCGCGCTCGAGGAACTCGCGCTTGCCGATGCCGACGCCGTGCTCGCCGCTGCATGAGCCGTCGAGATCGAGCGCGCGGGCGACGATCTTGCGGTCGAGCGCCCAGGCGCGGTCCAGCCCATCCGGCGTGTTCGGCACCAGGATCAGCGCATGGAAATTGCCGTCCCCGACATGGCCGACGATCGGCGCGGTGAGGCCGGACGCCAGGATGTCCTGCTTGGCGCCGAGCACCGCCTCGGCCAGCCGCGAGATCGGCACGATGGTATCGGTGGAAATCCCCTTGTGGCCGGGCTTGAGCGCCAGCGACGCCCAGTAGGCGTTGTGCCGCGCCTGCCACAGGCGGGTGCGCTCCTCGGCATCGGTCGCCCAGCGGAAGCCACGCGCGCCGAACCCGGCGGCGATCTCCTCGGCCTGCTGCGCCTGCTCGGCGACCGCGGCCGGCGTGCCGTGAAACTCGAACAGCAGCGTCGGCGCCGCCTCCAGCCCGTCGAGTTTGGAGAAGGCGATGCTGGCGCCGGCCTGCACCTCATCGAGCAGCTCGATGCGGGCGACCGGGATGCCGGCCTGGATCACCGCGATCACCGTCTCGACGGCGCCGTCCAGGGTGGCGAACTGGCAGGTGGCGGCGCTGCTCGCCTCCGGGATGCCGTGCAGGCGGAGCTGGATTTCGGTGATCACGCCGAGCGTGCCCTCCGAGCCGATGAACAGCCGGGTCAGGTCATAGCCGGTGGCCGATTTGCGCACCCGCCCGCCGGTGCGGATGATCCGCCCGTCGGCCAGCACGACGGTCAGCCCGAGCACGTTCTCGCGAATGGTGCCGTAGCGCACGGCATTGGTGCCGCTGGCGCGGGTCGCGCACATGCCGCCGATGGTGCTCTCGCTGCCCGGATCGACCGGGAAGAACATGCCCTGGTCGCGCAGATGCAGATTGAGCGCCTGCCGCGTCACCCCGGCCTCGATGCGGCAGTCTAGATCGGCCGGGTTGACCTCCAGCACGCGGGTCATCCGGGTGAGGTCGAGGCTGATGCCGCCGCGCACCGGCGTCACATGGCCCTCAAGCGAGGTGCCGGCGCCGAACGGCACCACCGGCACGCCGGCGGTGTTGCACAGCGCCAGGATGCCGGCGACCTCGGCGGTCGTCTCGACATAGGCGACGGCGTCGGGCAGGCGGGGTGGCTGCGTGTCTTCGCCATGCGCGTGCTGCTGGCGCAGCGCGGCGTTGGTGGTGAGCCGGTCCCCGAGAAGGACGCGGGCATCGGCGATCACGGCATCGAGCGGGCTGGTCATTCACGGCGTCCCAGGATTGCGCCGCGCGAATTGACCCCACCCGGACCGGCGCCTAGCGTGGGGCGGCGGATGAAACGGGGAAGCGCGCGGACGATGGCGAACAACGTCAAAGAGATCTGGGCTGCCGGCAAGGCCGTGGTCAATGGCTGGTTGGCCATCCCGTCCGGTTTCTCGGCCGAGACGATGGCGCAATGCGGGTTTGACTCGGTGACCGTCGATCTGCAGCACGGGGTGCAGGACTATCTGTCGATGGTGGCCTGCTTCCAGGCGATGCAGGCGCATCCGGTGACGCCGATGGTGCGGGTGCCGTGGAACGAACCCGGCATCATCGGCAAAGTGCTGGACGCCGGGGCCTATGGCGTGATCTGCCCGATGGTCAACACGCGCGAGCAGGCGGAGGCGTTCGTCGCCAGCGCCAAATATCCGCCGCGCGGCACCCGCAGCAACGGCCCGATCCGCCTCGTCAGCTACGGCACGGCGAGCAGCTATCAGACGACGGCGAACGACGAGACGCTGTGCATCCCGATGATCGAAACGCGCGAGGCGGTGGCCAATCTCGACGCCATTCTCGACGTGCCGGGCATTGCCGGGGTCTATATCGGGCCGTCCGATCTCGGCTTCTCGCACGGTCTGGTGCCTAAGCTCGACCGTGAGGAGCCGGAAATGCTGGCGATCTTCGATCGCGTCATCGCCGGTTGCGAGCGGCGCGGGCTGCGGGCGGGCATCCATACCGGCGGTGCCGCCTATGCCGCGCGGGCCATCGGCATGGGGTTCCGGCTGGTGACCATCGCTAATGATTCATCGCTGATGGCGATGGCCGCGCGCACCGCCATCGGTCAGGTGCGGCGCGACAGCAACGGCGTAGCGTAACCCCGGGAGAGACTGCGATGACCCCGCCCACCGTGATCCGCCTGCATCCCGATGACGGCGTGGTCATTGCCCGCGCCACGCTGTTGCCCGGCGCGCCGGTGGAGGGCGGCGTCATGGCCCAGGGCCGCATCCCCGCCGGGCACAAGGTCGCCGTGCGGCCGCATGCTTTGGGCGAGCCGATCCGCCGCTATGGCCAGATCATCGGCTTCGCCACCGCGCCGATTGTCGCCGGCGCGCATGTTCATGTGCAGAATTGTGGCATGGGCGATTTCGCCAAGGACTACGCCTATGGGGTGGATGCGACGCCGACCGCCTATCTCGACGCGCCGGCCACGTTCATGGGCATCCGCCGGCCGGACGGGCGGGTCGGCACGCGCAACTACATCGGCATCCTGACCAGCGTGAACTGCTCGGCGCATGTCGCCAGCGTGGTGGCCGATGCGTTCAAGCGCAACCCGTTCACCGGCGCCGATCCGCTGGCCGATTTCCCCAATGTCGATGGCGTGGTGGCGCTGACCCACAAGACCGGCTGCGGCATGACCGTCGGCGAGCCGCTGACCCTGCTGCGCCGCACCCTCGGCGGCTTCGCCCGGCATGTGAACTTCTCCAGCGTCATCGTCCTTGGCCTCGGCTGCGAGGTCAACCAGATCGGCGGGCTGATGGAGGAGCAGCGGCTGGCCGGGCGGCTGCGCAAGATGGACATTCAGGAGATGGGCGGCAGCCGCAAGACGGTCGCCGCCGGGATCGATTTCGTCCGTGAGGCGCTGCAGGAGGCGAACCGGGTGCAGCGCGAGCCGGTTGCCGCAAGCGAACTGACGGTGGCGCTGCAATGCGGCGGCTCGGACGGGTATTCCGGCGTCTCCGCCAACCCGGCGCTGGGTGCGGCGAGTGATCTGGTGGTGCGCCACGGCGGCACCGTCATCCTGAGCGAGACGCCCGAGACCTACGGCGCCGAGCATCTACTGACCCGCCGGGCGGTGTCGCGCGAGGTCGGCGAAAAGCTGGTCGCGCTGATGCGCTGGTGGGAGGACTACACCCGCCGCGAGGGCGCCGAGATGAACGCCAACCCCTCGCCCGGCAACAAGGCCGGCGGCCTGACGACGATTCTGGAAAAATCGCTCGGCGCGATGGCCAAATGCGGCAGCACCAATCTGGTCGATGTGGTGCGCTATGCCGAGGCGGTGACGGCGCGCGGCTTCGTGTTCATGGACACGCCCGGCTACGACCCGGTGGCGGCGACCGGGCAGGTGGCCGGCGGGGCGAACCTCGTCTGCTTCACCACCGGCCGCGGCAGCGTGTTCGGCTGCAAACCGGCGCCGTCGATCAAGCTCGCCACCAACACGCCGATGTTCACCCGCATGGAAGACGACATGGACGTCAATTGCGGCACCATCCTCGATGGCGATGAGACGGTGCAGCAGGCGGGGGCGCGCATCTTCGACCTTATTCTGCGCGTCGCCTCCGGCGAGCCGACGAAAAGCGAGGCGTTCGACTTCGGCGCGGCGGAGTTTGCGCCGTGGCAGCTTGGCGCGACGATGTGAGGCAGGCAGTTCGCGGCCGGGCGCTGCACGCGCCGGCCGCGGATCGGCTGGAAGCGTTCGATGATGCGCTGATCGAGGTCGATGCGGCGGGCATGATCGTCGCCGTGCAGGACGCCCGCACCGAACAAGGGGCGGCGCGGCTGGCGGCGCTGGCCGACCGGGTGGCGGTGCTGCCACCCGGACAGGTTCTGCTGCCTGGCTTTGTCGATCTGCATATTCATGCGCCGCAATGGCCGCAGCGCGGCACCGCGCTCGATCTGCCGCTCGAACACTGGCTTGGCGAATACACATTCCCGCTCGAAGCCCGCTACGCCGATGCCGATTATGCGGCTCGGGTCTATGACGATCTGGTCGCCGCGCTGCTCGCCAACGGCACCACGACCGCCGTCTATTTCGCCAGTCTGCATCTGCCGGCGACGCAAATCCTGGCGGAGACGTGTTTGCGCCGCGGGCAACGGGCGCTGGTCGGACGGGTGGCGATGGACCATCCCGAGATCTGCCCGGCCGCGTATCGCGATGACTCGGCCGAACAGGCGGAGGCGCAGACGCGGGCATTGATCGCGCATATCCGCGCGCTGCCCGGCAACGATCCGCCGCTGGTCTGGCCGGCGATCACGCCGCGCTTCATCCCCGCCTGCACCGATGATTTGCTGCACCGCCTCGGCCGCCTCGCCGCCGAAACCGGCTGCCATGTGCAGACCCATGCGAGCGAGAGCGATTGGGAGCATGGGCATGTCCGCGACCGCTGCGGCATGACCGATGCCGCGGCATTGGGCGGGTTCGGGCTGCTGACCCGGCGCACCGTACTGGCGCACGGCAATTTCCTCGATGACGGTGATTTGCGGATCGTGCGTGACGCCGGCGCGGGAATCGCGCATTGCCCGCTGTCGAATGTGTATTTCGCCGACGCGGTGTTTCCGCTGCGCGCGGCCTTGTCGCGCGCGGTGCATGTCGGTCTCGGCACCGACATCGCCGGGGGCGCCAGCCCGTCGATGCTGGACGCCGCCCGGCATGCGGTGGCGATGTCGCGGGCACTGGACAGCGGCGTCGATCCGGCGTTGCCGCGCCAGACGCGCGGACGCGGCGCGGCGCGGATCGGCCCGGTCACCGCATTCTGGCTGGCGACGGCGGGCGGTGGGATGGTGCTCGATCTGCCGGTCGGCCTGTTCCGGCCGGGCTATGCGTTCGATGCCGTGGCGATCGACCCGCAGGCACCGGGCAGCAATTTTGCGCTGACGCGGGGGGAGAGTGCGGCGCAGGCGCTTGAACGGATCGTGCATCTGGCGACGCGCGCCAATATCGCCCGCGTCTGGGTGGCGGGGCGGGCGGTGATCTCGCCGCCAGGGTCGCCAGAGGAGGGGTCGCTGTGGCGGGCGTGACCTGTCGCGCAGGTCAGGCGGGCAGGCCCTGGTCGTCATAAAGATCGTCTTCCGTCAGCATTTCCTGGCCCTGCGGCCGCTCTGCGCTGCGACGGCTGATCGCCAGAAGATCGGCCATCAGGGCGGTCGCTGCCGCATCCGGCCTCTGTGCGTCGCGGCGAACCGGGAAATCGCCATGACTGCGGACATTTTCTTGATCCGCGGGCGGAGCGGATGAGGCGGCGCGGTTCGGTTTCGATGTCGTGTCAATCGCTGACTCATACCGGCAGTCAGCGCGGCTCTGCAACGGGAAGCCGTATCGGATCTCTCGGTTCAAAAATGTCGGGGTCTCGCGATAATCCCGGATTTGATCGCTACAGGCGCCTGCTCACATGGACGACGACCAAGCCGCCCGATCACGCCTCCCCCCGCAACGCCAGCCGATGCCCGAGCAGCAGAAAAAGCCTGATCCCCGTCCCCCCCGGATGGGTCAACACGATCGGCGGCAGCGCCTCCGTCGCGTCGAAGCGGATGCCCTGCGCCGCCAGCGCCTCGGCGTCCTGTGGGCGACGGGTGACGATCAGCACGTCGCGGCCCTGAACGGTGTCGGCGGGCGTGTTCAGACCGTATTGGCGCGGGTCGCCGCCGAGGCAGATCACCGTCATGCCGCCGCCCAGCCCGTAATCCAGCTTGCCCGCGTCCTGCCACCCGGTCGCCGCCACCACGAGCGCCGGGTCAAACAGCCCGCGCGCCGCCAGCGCTGGGCGCAGCGCCGTCCAGTCCATCGCCTGCAATCCGGGGTCGGGTCGCAGCAGGCTGTGGCGCAGGTCGATCGCCACCACCAGCAACACCGCCAGCAGCAGCGCCGCCGTGCCGGCGGCGACCCGCCGCGGCAGCGTTCGGTCCGCCATGCCGGCAATGCCGGCGCCGAGCAACGGGAACAGCATCAGGTAGCCCGGCGCCGCCCAGTGAAACAGCACATGCCGGCTCCACAGCCCGATCAGCGCGAACAGAACAATGGGCGGGGCGCCCAGGCAGGCCGGGAGCCATGCGCGCCAGTCGGCGGGGCGTGCCCGCAGCCACACCGCCATCATCGGCAGCCAGATCCACGGCAGCACGAACAGCGCCTCGCCGCCCAGCACCAGCAGCGGGCCGAACGGGCGCACCTGCTCGGCGCCGGCCCGGCCGCCCTGAAAGGCGAAGCTGGCCCAGTGATGCGTGGCGTTCCACACCACCACCGGCGCGAACAGCGCCGCCGCGAGCAGCGCCGCGACATAGGGCTGCGGCCGGCGCAGCCAGAGGCGATGCTGCGGTTGCGTGGCGAGATACAGCACGGCACCGGCGAGCGTCAGCACGGCGCTGTATTTCGCCAGCAAAGCCAGCCCCATCGCCGCGCCGGCGCCAAGCCACCAGCGCCAGCCACCGGACAGCGCCCGCACCAGACACAGCGCCGCCGCCAGCAGCGCGCACACCAGCGGCCCGTCCGGCAATACCCAGCCGGCGGTGGTGACGCCGAACACCGGCGACAAGTTGAACGACAGCGCCGCCCACCACCCGGCGCGCGCGCCGAACAGCGACGCGGCCAGCCGGTACATCAGCCAGCTCGAAACCGCGAACAGCGCAATGAACGGCAGCCGCACCACGATCGGCGCCGCGCTGCCGAGCAGATCGGCGATGCCGGCGCAGAGCCACCAGGCGAACGGCGGATGGTCGAAATAGCCGAGCCGCAGCGTCCGCCCGGCGGCGACCATATAGCTTTCGTCGATGCCGAGGCCGCTGGCGCCGGCCATCAGCAGGCGGATGACGGCCCCGGTGACGATGAGGGCGGCGAGCGGCGCCCGGCTCACCGCGCGACGCGCGACAGTGCGACATCGCCGGCCGCCGCCCGGCCGACATAGTCAGAAATGCTGCACCGCGCCAGCCGGCGCCCCGCCGCGGCGACGGTCGATGGCGCCGGCGTCCGGCAGGGCCGGAGCGGCGGGCCATCGGCCGCGCTGACGACGGGGCGGCGGCTCATCCGGCGACCAAGCGCTGCTGCTGCTCGCCCAGCCCGTCGATGCCCAGCCGCATCACCTGGCCTTCGCGCAGGAAGACCGGCTGCGGCTTCTTGCCCGCGCCGACGCCGGGCGGGGTGCCGGTGCTGATGATGTCGCCCGGATAGAGGGTGATGAAATGGCTGACATAGCTGACCAGCTTCTGCACGCCGAAGACCATCGTGCGGGTGCTGCCGCTCTGCATGCGCTGGCCATCGACGTCGAGCCACATCGCGAGCGCCTGCGGGTCGGGTATTTCGTCGCTGGTGACCAGCCACGGGCCGGTCGGGCCGAAGGTCTCGCAGCCCTTGCCCTTGTCCCAGGTGCCGCCGCGCTCAAGCTGGTATTCCCGCTCGCTCACGTCGTTGACGATGCAGTAGCCGGCGACATGCTTCATCGCCTCGTGCTCGGGCACGTAGGCGGCGTGGGTGCCGATGACGATGGCGAGTTCCACTTCCCAGTCGGTCTTCTTCGAGCCGCGGGGGATTTTGATATCGTCGTTGGGGCCGCAATAGGCGCTCAGCGCCTTGAGGAACACCACCGGTTCCTTGGGCAGCGGCATGTTGCTCTCGGCGGCATGGTCGGCATAGTTCAGGCCGATGCAGACGAAATTGACCGGCCGGGCGACGCAGGGGCCGAGCCGCGGCTGCCCCGGCACCAGCGGCAGGCTGTTCGGATCGAGTGCGGCGAGCCGGGCGAGGCCGGACGGCGAGATCGCCTCCCCGTCGATGTCGCGGACGATGCCCGACAGGTCGCGCAGCTTGCCGGCGGCATCGAGCAGTCCGGGCTTCTCGGCGCCCGCCTGACCATAGCGCAACAGTTTCATCGGCTGTTCTCCTCTGTCGTTTGCGGGCGCCGCGCGGTCACTTCGATTTCGATGCGCATGCGTGGATCGGCCAGCCCGGCGGCGATCATCGTCGCGGCCGGCGGCGACGCGGCGAAGCAGCGGCGCAGCGCCGGCCAGCAGGCGGGAAAATCCGCGGCGTCGGGCAGGATGTAATGCACCCGCACCACGTCGGCGAAGCTGCAGCCGGCCTCGGCCAGCACCGCGCCGATATTGGCGAGGCATTGTTCGGTCTGCGCCGCCACGTCGTCGGCGATGGTCATGCGGGTATAGTCGAATCCGGTGGTGCCGGAGACGAACACCCAGTCGCCATCGACCACGGCGCGGGCATAGCCGATGTCGCGTTCGAACGTCGAACCCGATGAGATGGCGCGTCGCATCTACAGGCTGACGCCGCCGTCGATCACCAGCGCCTGGCCGGTGACGAACTCGCTCTCGTCGCTGGCCAGATAGACCGCCAGCATGGCGATCTCCTCCGGCGTGCCGAGCCGGCCCATCGCCTGCCGCGCCACGAACGCCGCCCGCGCCGCCTCCACCGATCCGGCGGCGGCGGCGTTGGCGGCGATCCGTTCATCGAGACTCGGCGACTGCACCGTGCCCGGACAGATCGCGTTGCAGCGAATCTTCTTGCCGGCGAAATCGGTTGCCACCGCCTTGGTCAAGCCGATCACCGCCGCCTTGCTGGCGCCATAGATGAAGCGGTTGGCGATGCCCTTCACGCTGCTCGCCACCGAGGCGATGTTGACGATGGAGCCGCCGCCGCGCGCCAGCATGCCGGGCAGGAACGCCTTGATGCAGCGGAAATGCGAGCGTGCATTGACGTCGAAGGCGCGCGTCCATTCTTCGTCGGTGGCGTCCAGCACGGTGCCCTGATGGACGATGCCGGCACAGTTGAACAGGATATCGACGCCGCCGACCTGCCGCGCCGCCGCGATCACCGCGTCGGCGTCGAGCACGTCGAGCTTCATGGTGCGGATCGACGGCCCGGCGAGTTCGGCGACCTTGGCCTCGTTCAGATCGGTGGCGACCACCATCGCGCCCTCGGCGGCGAACGCCAGGGCGGTGGCGCGGCCGATCCCCTGAGCCGCCGCGGTACAGAACGCCGTCTTGCCGGCAAGCCTGCCTGCCATGTCCGCCCCCTCAGTGGTTGTTGCGGCTCTCGCCGCGCGTATCGAGCACGTTGAGATAGAGCGTTGCCGGCTCCAGGCAGGCGCCGCTGCCCATCTGGCCGACCATGCTGCGGTAGATCTCTTCCCACGGCGTCTTGTTGACCAGCGCCGGCGGGGTCCAGGCGGCGCGCCGCGCCTCCAGTTCACCGTCGGGCAGCAGCACATCGACCCGCCGGGTGTTGAGATCGATGCGGATGCGGTCGCCGGTTTTCAGCAGCGCCAGGCCGCCGCCGACCGCCGCCTCGGGCGAGATGTTGAGAATGGACGGCGAGCCGGAGGTGCCGGACTGCCGCCCGTCGCCCATTGTCGGCAGCGCGTCGATGCCCTGTTTCAGCAGCCGCGCCGGCGGCTGCATGTTGACCACCTCGGCGCTGCCGGGATAGCCGACCGGGCCGCAATTGCGCACGATCAGCACCGATTGTTCCTCGACGCCGAGATCGGGGTCCTCGATGCGGGCATGGTAATCCTCCGGCCCTTCGAAGACGATCGCCTTGCCCTCGAACACGTTCGGCCGCTCGGGATTGGCGAGGAAGCGGCGGCGGAACGCAGCGTCGATGACGCTGACCTTGATCACCGCGCTGTCGAACAGATTGCCGCCGAGCACCACGTAGCCGGCATGCTCCTTGAGCGGGCTGGCATAGGCGCGGATCACCTCGCGGTCGGCTGCGGGGGCGCTGGCGAGATTCTCGGCGATGGTCTTGCCGGTAACGGTCATTGCGTCGCGGTTCAGTTTGCCGGCGTCGAGCAATTCCTTCATCACCGCCGGCACGCCGCCGCCGCGATGGAACCGCTCGCCGAGGAAGCGCCCGGCCGGCTGCATATCGACCAGCAGCGGAATGTCCGGGCCGAGCCGCTGCCAGTCGTCCAGCGTGTGCTCCACGCCCATGTGCCGGGCGATGGCGACCATGTGGATCGGACAGTTGGAGGACGCACCGATCGCCGCCGCCGCGACCACCGCGTTCTCGAACGCCTGCTTGGTCATGATATCGGAGGGCCGCAGATTCTCATGCACCATGCCGACGATGCGCCGCCCGGTTTCATAGGCCATCTGGCCGCGCTCGCGGTAGGGGCCGGGGATCATGGCGCAGCCGGGCAGCGACATGCCGAGCGCCTCGGCCAGCGAGTTCATCGAGCTTGCCGTGCCCATGGTGTTGCAATGCCCGACCGAGGGGGCCGAGGAGCACACCATCTCCATGAACTGCTCATAGTCGAGCTGGCCCTCGGCGTAGAGCTTGCGACCCTCCCAGACGATGGTGCCGGAGCCGGACAGCCGGCCCTTCCACCAGCCATCCAGCATCGGCCCGCCGGACAGCACGATGGCGGGAATGTTCACCGTCGCCGCGCCCATCAGGCAGGCCGGCGTGGTCTTGTCGCAGCCGGTGGTCAGCACCACGCCGTCGAGCGGGTAGCCGTGCAGGACTTCAACCAGACTGAGATAGGCGAGGTTGCGGTCGAGTGCGGCGGTCGGGCGCTTGCCGGTTTCCTGAATCGGGTGGATCGGGAACTCGAGCGGAATGCCGCCGGCGTCGCGGATGCCGTCGCGCACCCGCGTCGCCAGATCGAGATGGTGGCGGTTGCAGGGCGAGATGTCCGAACCGGTCTGGGCGATGCCGATGATCGGCTTGCCGCCCTGCAGCTCCTCGCGGGTCAGGCCGAAATTGAGGTAGCGTTCGATATAAAGGGCGGTCATCGCCGGATCGTGCGGGTCGTCGAACCAGCGCCGACTGCGCAGGCGGTTGCGGCCATTACCTGAATGGTCCTGCGCCATGCCCGTTTCCCCCTTATGTCAATCCGGCCTGCCTTTGGCCGCGCCGCAGCGTGGCGGCGGGCGCCAGGAGTGTCAACGGGGCGACGGAAAAGTCAGACATGTCTCCTGCACGCACCGCCGCGCTGTCGCCCTTGCCGGGAATGGCGACTGCCGCGCCGGTCATGCTGGCAATCCTGTCGCGAAGCGCCTAGATCTTGCCCGGGCGCTCCGCGAGAGCGGCGCTATGCTGCCGACCGCGGCACGGCTTCGGCCGGAGCATATTGTGGGGTTGCTGGCAGGCCCCATCGGAGCGCCCGTTCCTATTTCACCAAATCGCCGATGGCGCCAAAGAGTGTGGCGTGCTTGCGCAGCAGCCGTCGCGCGTCGCCTTCACCGCGCCGCGCGTGAGCCGCGCGCCGGCGCGGAGCAGCAGCACCCGGCGTCCCGTCTGGACGATCGCCACGTCCGGCGCGCCCACCAGCAGCGGCACCAAAAGATAGTCCTCCGCCGTCACCTCAGGGTGCATGCGCACTTGCTTGCCCATTGTGTCAGCCGACAGCAGCACCTCATCGGCCGCGCCGCCGGGCGCGGCCTGGACCAGCGCCGGCAGGCGGCCGATCGCAACTGATCCCTGCGGACGCGCGACGAACGAGCGGATCGCGTCGAGCTGCTTTTCGGTCGGCTGCGGCTGTCGCCTTGTCTCGGGCGACAAAACAGCCGGCGCTACGGCGACCCCGGCGCGATCACGTTCTGCGGCCGGTCGGTCAGCAGCGCCGCCGCCATCGTCTCGGCCGATTTGCGGCGGATGTCGTCCCAGGCCTGCGGCGAGTGGAACGCCGCATGGGGCGTGATGACCAGCCGGCCGCGCAGCCACGCTTCGCGCGCCCGATACGCGCGCAGCAGCGCCGGCGGCTCGGCCGGCGGTTCGATCGGCAGTACGTCGAGGCCGGCGCCGGCGACATGGCCGCAGCGCAGCGCCGCCGCCAGGGCATCGATATCCAGCAGCGGCCCGCGCGCGGTGTTCACCACCACCGCGTCGCGCGGCAGCAGCGCCAGTTCGGCCGCCCCGATCATGCCGCGCGTCTGCGGCGTCAGCGGTGCGTGGATCGACAGCACGTCGGCGCGGCGCAGCAGCCCGGCCAGCGTCTGTTCGCGGGCGATGCCGAGCGCCAGATCAACGCCGTTGGGCAGCATCGGGTCGTAAAACGCGACGGTGAAGCCGAGCGCCTTGGCCCGCAGCGCCGCCGCCGTGCCGATGCGCCCGAGGCCGACGATGCCGAACCCCTGGCCGCCGAGGCGGCGGACCAGCGGATGGGTGATCGGCTCCCACGCCGCCGGCGGGTCGGCGCGCTGCGCCTCGTGGTGCAGCAGCACGCCGCGGCGCAGCGTCAGCGCCAGCGCGATGGCGTGGTCGGCGACCTCCGTGGTGCCGTAATCGGGCACGTTGCAGACCACGATCTGGCGCGCCGCGGCGGCGGCGCGGTCGATGCGGTCATAGCCGACGCCCATGCGGACGATGGCGCGCAGGCGCGGGAAGCGGGCGATGTCGTCGGCGCGCGCCCACAGGCGGAACAGCATCAGCCCGTCCACCTCGGCGCACGTCGCGGCGTCCAGCTCGGCCAGGGTGGCGGGCGTGCGCAGCAGCAGCCGGACATCGGCGCCGAACACGTCGCGCTCGACGCTGAGATCGGGGTACATCTCCTCCGAATAGAGAATTGTGGTCATCTTGCCTCCTGCGGGCTAAGGCGGACGGGTCGATATGGAGTGGACGCGACGATGAACGGTGCGGAAAGTCTGGTGCGCACATTGCTGGCCGCGGGAGTGGACACCTGTTTCGCCAATCCCGGTACCAGCGAGATGCATTTTGTCGCGGCGCTGGACCGCATTGCTGGAATGCGTTGCGTGCTCGGCCTGTTCGAGGGGGTGGTGACCGGGGCGGCGGACGGCTACGCGCGGATGGCCGGCAAGCCGGCGGCGACGCTGCTGCATTGCGGACCGGGGCTGGCCAACGGAATGGCCAATCTGCACAACGCCCGGCGGGCGATGGTGCCGATGGTCAACTGCGTCGGCGATCAGGCGACCTATCACCGTCCGCTCGACGCGCCGCTGACCGCCGATACCGAGAGCTGGGCGCGCGGCGTCTCGGCCTGGGTGCGCACCGCGCGACATGCCGCGGAGGTCGGCGCGGACGCCGCCGTCGCGGTGCAGGCGGCGCGCACCGCGCCGGGCCAGATTGCCACCCTGATCCTGCCGAGCGACACCTGTTGGGACGAGGGCGGCAGCGTTGCCGCGGCATTGCCGGTGCCACCGCCATCGCCGGCGGCGCCGGCCGCGGTTGCGGCGGCGGCGCGGGTGCTGCGCAGCGGCGAGAGCGCGATGCTGATCCTCGGCGGCGCGGCGCTGCTGGCGGCGCCGCTGGCGGATGCGGCGCGCATTGCCGCGGCGACCGGGGCGCGGCTGCGTGCGCAGGGGGCGAATGCACGGATCGCCCGCGGCCGTGGCCGTCCGCCGATCGAGCGCATCCCCTATCCGGTGGATGCGGCGCGCGCGGTGCTGGCCGGGGTCAGGCACCTGATTCTTGTCGGCGCCGCGGCGCCGGTCGGGTTCTTCGCCTATCCGGGCAAACCGGGCCGGCTGTGGCCCGAGGATGCCCAGGTGCACGTGCTGACCCGCCCGGAGCAGGACGGGCCGGCGGCGCTGGCGGCGCTGGCCGACCTCCTGGAGGCGCCGCCGAGCGCGCCCAGCCTGGCCGAACCGGTGCAGCCGGCGACCGGGCCGGTGACGCCGGAACACTTCGCCTGCTCGCTCGCCGCCCTGCTGCCCGAAAACGCGGTGGTGGTGGACGAGAGCATCACCTTTGGCCGGGCGCTGTTCCCCGACACGCACGCCGCCGCGCCGCACGACTGGCTGCAACTGACCGGCGGGGCGATCGGCGACGGGCTGCCGCTGGCGACGGGTGCGGCGATCGGGGCGCCGGGGCGGCGGGTGGTGACGCTGCAGGCGGACGGCTCGGCGCTCTATACGGTGCAGGCGCTGTGGACGCAGGCGCGCGAGCGGCTGGATGTGACGACGGTGGTGTTCAACAACCGCAAATACGCCATCCTGCTCGGCGAACTGGCCGCGGTCGGGGCCAATCCGGGGCGGGTGGCGCTCGACCTGATGGATCTGGCCAATCCGGCGCTCGACTGGGTGCGGATCGCCGAGGGGTTTGGCGTGCCGGCGGCGCGGGCGGAGACGATGGCGCAGTTCAACGACCTGTTCGCCCGTTCCTGCGCGACAGCGGGTCCGTTTCTGATCGATCTGGCGACATGAACGGCGCCAGCGAGGAGGAGATCGCGCGGCTGGCCAACCGGCTGGCGATGCTGGTCTCCGATGACGGCGAGGCGGACAATGCCGGACGCGCGGTCGGTGCGCTGGCGCGGCGGCTCGGCCTGTCGGGCGGCCAGTTGAAGGCGATTTTCGTCGCCGGCGCCGAGTCGGCCGGGGTGCAGACGGCGCAACTGGCGGCGCAGTCGTCCCGGATCGGCGCCCTGGAGGCCGAGGTGGCGGCGCTGCGCGAATCGCTGCGCGTGACCGAGGCGACGGCGCGCGGGGCGATGGCGGAACGCGACGCGCTGCGCCGTGAGGGCGCCGACATGGCGGCGCGGCTGCTGCGGCGGCGGCGCGGGCGGCTGCTCTCGGTGCTGCTGGTGCTGCTGATCGCGGCGGCGGGCGCGGTCGGCTGGCGCTCCCAGGACTGGCTGCGCGCGCAGCTCGCCGCGGCGCCGCCGCCGCCGGCCGCGACGCCGGGCTATCGGGAGGCGGTGGTGCACGACGCGGCGGCGGTGCTGCGCGCCGCGCCGGAGGAAACCGCCGCCGCCGTGGTGCCGCTGCCGGCCGGCACGCGGCTGCTGGTGCGGCGGGTGTTCTGGCACAATCTGGAGCAATGGGTGGAGGTCGAGTTCCAGGGGCGGGACGGTTACGTGCCCAGCACCTCGGTCGATCTGTCGTAAGGCGTGTCGTCCTTGAGGGCGACGCCGGAGAGGCCGCGACGGCGTATCTCGCCGACCAGCCAGATCAGCCGGCGCGCCGCCTCCGCGACAGGCATGCCCGCGGGGCGGATATTCGACAGGCAGTTGCGTTCGGCGTCGCTGCGGCCGAGGCGCGGCGCCCAGGTGATATAGACCCCGAGACTGTCGGCGGCGGAGAGGCCGGGACGCTCGCCGATCAGCACGATGACCGCGGTGGCCGCCAGCGCCGCGCCAATGGCGTCGCCGAGCGCCACGCGGGCCTGGGTGGCGATCACGATCGACGCCTGCGGTTCCAGCACCGGCACCACGGCGGCGAGCAGCGCCGGGGCATGGCGCTGCACCGCCACGGCCGACAGCCCGTCGCCGACGACGAAGGCAAGGCGGCCGGGCGCCGGCGCGAGGTCGTGGGGCGCAAGCCGGCGGCCGAGATCGGGACGCAGCAGATAGGTGCCGCGGTCGGGGCACACGCTGCGGACGAGCTGGCTGGCGAGACCATGGCCGGCGAGGTCGCGGCGCAGCCGCTCGACATCGAGCGCCGCATGCACCGCGTCGCGCGCCGCCGCGTGGTCGGCCTGGAAGGCGAGATGGGCCGAAGTCGGCACGGCATTGCCGACGCGGCCGAGGGCGACCCGGGCCGGCGTGTGGCGGCGCAGATCCAGCCAGCGCGCCGGCGGGGTCATCCGAGGCCGATCAGCGCCGGCGCCAGCGGCGCCGGGATGGCACCCGCGTTCGGCAGACCCATGCCGTCGAGCCAGGCGGCGAATTCGGGCGCCGGACGCAGACCGAGCGCGGCCCGCAGATAAAGCGCGTCGTGAAACGAGGTGCTCTGATAGGACAGCATCACATCGTCCGCCCCCGGTACCCCCATGACATAGGTGACGCCGGCCACCCCGAGCAGGGTGAGCAGCGCATCCATGTCGTCGCTGTCGGCATCGGCATGGTTGGTATAGCAGACATCGACGCCCATCGGCAGGCCGAGCAGCTTGCCGCACAGATGGTCCTCCAGCCCGGCGCGGGTGATCTGCTTGCCGTTGGCGAGATATTCCGGGCCGATGAAGCCGACGACGGTATTGACCAGCAGCGGGTCGAAGGCGCGGGCGACGGCATAGGCGCGTGCCTCGATGGTCTGCTGATCGACGCCGTGATGGGCGTCGGCCGACAGCGCGCTGCCTTGCCCGGTCTCGAAATACATCACGTTGCCGCCGACGGTGCCCCGCTGCAGCGCCCGTGCGGCGTCATGCGCCTCGGCCAGCATCGCCAGGTTCACGCCAAAACTGCGGTTGGTCGCCTCACTGCCGCCGATCGACTGGAACACCAGATCGACCGGGGCGCCGCGGGCGATACAGGCCAGCGTGGTGGTGACATGCGCCAGCACGCAGGTCTGCGTCGGGATGGCGTAGCGCGCGCGCACCTCATCGAGCAGGTGCAGCAGGGTGGCGGTGGCCTCCGGCGAGTCGGTGGCCGGGTTGACGCCGATCACGGCGTCGCCGGCGCCAAGCAACAGCCCGTCCAGCAGCGCGGCGGCGACCCCGCGCGGATTGTCGGTCGGATGGTTGGGCTGCAGGCGGACGGCGAGCCGGCCGGGCAGGCCGAGCGTGTTGCGAAAGCCGGTGGTGACGCGGCATTTGGCGGCGACGGCGACGAGGTCCTGCAGCCGCATCAGCTTGCTGACCGCGGCGGCCATCTCCGGGGTCAGGCCGGGGCGCAGCGCGGCCAGCGCCGGCCCGTCGGCGTCGCCCAGCAGCCAGTCGCGAAACCCGCCGACGGTCAGGTGGCCGATGGCGGCGAATGCCTGCCGATCATGCGTGTCGAGGATCAGCCGGGTGACATCGTCGGTCTCATAGGGGATCACCGCCTCGTCGAGAAAGCGGCACAGCGGCAGGTCGGCGAGCGCCATCTGCGCCGCCACGCGCTCGGCGGCGCTGGCGGCGGCAATGCCGGCCAGGCTGTCGCCCGAACGCAGCGGCGTGGCCCGCGCGAGCAGGCTGCGCAGATCGGGGAAAACATACCGCGTGCCATGCAGCGTATGGGCGTATGCCATGCGGCCCTCGACAAATCGCTGGACAGAGCGTGACGCATGCTCTAGACGCGCCCCCTCATCTGGAACGCGGGAGACCGCCGGGCCGCGCCTGTCGCGGCCGGGTCGCATGCACCGCGGTCCCTTGGAGCACAGGACCAGGGATATGGCAAAGAAGATCGTCGGCTACATCAAGCTGCAAATCCCCGCGGGGAAGGCCAACCCGTCGCCGCCGGTCGGCCCGGCGCTCGGTCAGCGCGGCTTGAACATCATGGCGTTCGTCAAGGAATTCAATGCGGTGACGGCGCAGATGGAGCCGGGGATGCCGATTCCGGTGGTCATCACCGCGTTCGGCGACCGCAGCTTCACCTTCATCATGAAGACGCCGCCGAACACCTATTTCCTCAAGCGGGCGGCCGGCATCGACAAGGGCACGACGACGCCGGGCAAGGGCGCGCCGGTCGGCCGCGTCACCACCACGCAACTGCGCGAGATTGCCGCCACGAAGATGAAGGACATGAACGCCAACGACGTGGAGGGAGCGGTGCGCATGCTCGCCGGGTCCGCCCGATCGATGGGCCTTTCGGTGGTGGAGGGCTGATCCGATGGCGCACAAGAAGCGGCTCGCGGCGGCCTATAAGGCGGTCGATCGCAGCAAGACCTATGGGCTGCCGGTGGCGATCGAGCTGATCAAGCAGACCGCGCGCGCCAAGTTCGACGAGACGGTCGAGATGGCGATGAATCTCGGCATCGACCCGCGCCACGCCGACCAGATGGTGCGCGGGCTGGTCAGTCTGCCTAACGGCACCGGCAAGACGTTGCGCATCGCGGTGTTTGCGCGCGGCGCCAAGGCCGAGGAAGCACAGGCGGCCGGGGCCGATGTGGTCGGCGCCGAGGATCTGGCCGAGCGCGTGCAGGGCGGGCAGATCGAGTTCGACCGCTGCATCGCCACGCCGGACATGATGGCGCTGGTCGGGCGGCTGGGCAAAATCCTCGGCCCGCGCGGGCTGATGCCGAACCCGCGGCTGGGCACGGTGACGATGGATGTGCGCGGCGCGATCCAGGCGGCGAAAGCCGGGCAGGTCGAGTTCCGCGCCGAGAAGGCGGGCATCGTCCATGCCGGCATCGGCAAGGCCAGTTTCTCGGCCGAGCAGTTGCTGGAGAATGCGCGCGCCTTCGCCGACGCGATCGTCAAGGCCAAGCCGGCCGGCGCCAAGGGAACCTATGTGCAGAAGGTTTCCGTCAGTTCGACCATGGGGCCGGGCGTGCGGGTGGACGTGGCGACGCTGGCCGGCTGAACGAGATACGTCGGCGGCGCGCTCGGTCGAACGAGCGCGGCGGCGGCGGGCAGGGGGCGCAGGCCCCCGCAACCTGTCCGAGACCGCTCGTCGTCCCTGTCGGGACGTTAAGGGACTTTCGGGTCCGCGCGCGGGAGACGGGGAAGCCGAGGATGGCCGCCGAGAGGCGGTGGTTCGTGGCGGTTCCGGCTTGTGGACAGGCGAACCGGGTGCGGCCGGAGCGCCTGCTAAGGCGTTCGGGCGGCCCAGAGGGCAACCCGGTCGGAAGCGGCGATGCCGGTTCCGGCCACCATGTGGAGACGGGTATTGGACCGTACGGAGAAGCACGAGTTCGTCGCTTCGCTCGCGTCCGTGTTCGCAGAGACGTCGATCGTGGTCGTGACCCGCAATGCCGGGCTCACGGTCGCGGAGGTGACGGAACTGCGGCGGCGGATGCGCGCGGCTGGGGCGACCTTCAAGGTTGCGAAGAACCGGCTGGCCACCCTCGCCCTGGATGGGACCTCATTCGACGGCATCAAGCCGCTGCTGACGGGGCCGACCGCGCTGGCGTGGTCGCGCGATCCGGTGGCAGTGGCGAAAACCGCCGTCGAGTTCGCCAGGACCAACGATAAGTTCGAAGTGCTCGGTGGCGCCATTGGTGGCCAGACGCTGGATGCGGCTGGGATCAAGGCGTTGTCGGAGCTGCCGTCGCTGGAGACGCTGCGGGCGCGGTTGGTGGGGATGCTGCAGACCCCCGCCACGCGCATCGCCGCTGTTCTCGCGGCCCCGGCCGGACAGATCGCCCGGGTGCTGGCAGCCCATGCGGAGGCAGAGGGAGCGCCGAGCGCCGACGCAGCCTGAACGCCCCGCCGGCATGTGCCGGCATGCGTGACGCGCCGGCCTCTCGCCGGCGTGTGCGCGAACGTGATCGCAGGCCCGCATGGGTGGGCTTGCATGGAACCGACCTCGGACTAGATTAGGGACATATCATGGCCGATCTACAGCGACTGGTTGACGAGCTTTCCACCCTGACGGTGATGGAAGCCGCCGAACTCTCCAAGCTGCTCGAAGAGAAGTGGGGCGTCAGCGCCGCCGCGCCGGTGGCCGTGGCCGCCGCGCCGGCCGCCGGTGCCGCCGCCGCCGCCGCACCGGTCGAGGAGCAGACCGAGTTTACCGTCATCCTGGCCAAGGCGGGCGACAAGAAGATCAACGTCATCAAGGAAATCCGCACCATCACCGGCCTCGGGCTGAAGGAAGCCAAGGATTTGGTTGAGGGCGCCCCGAAGACCGTCAAGGAAGCGGTCAACAAGGACGAGGCGGCGAAGATCAAGAAGGTGCTGGAAGAACAGGGCGCGACTGTCGAAATCAAGTAGGCTGAATGCGCGCGGCCCGGACGGGCCGCAACCGAGCCTGAAACGGGCGGAAACCCAGTTGGTTTCCGCCCGCGATCCTGTTGTTGCACCGCCCCGCCATCGGCCGGGGGCGCGTGCGGCAATCGGGCGGAGGGCAGGGAGGGGGCCGTGATGGGTGCGGCACCGAACCTGTCTGACCGTCACGACGACGGCTGGACGATCACCCATCGCTTCACTCACGGGGCAGCAGGACAGGCATGAACGCGATCACCAGGTCCTTTACCGGGCGCAAGCGCATTCGCAAGAGCTTCGGGCGTATCCCGGAAGTGGCGCCGATGCCCAACCTGATCGACGTGCAGCGCGCCAGCTATGAGGCGTTCCTGCAGATGAACGTGCCGCCCGACAGCCGCACGCCAACCGGCCTGCAGGAGGTGTTCCGCTCGGTCTTCCCGATCGACGATTTCGCCGGCCGCGGCCGGCTGGAGTTCGTCTATTACGAGCTGGAAGAACCGAAATACGATGTCGAGGAATGCATCCAGCGCGGGATGAATTTCGCGGCGCCGCTCAAGGTGATTCTGCGACTGATCGTCTGGGACGTCGATGAGGACACCGGTGCCCGCTCGATCCGCGACATCAAGGAACAGCCCGTCTATATGGGCGACATGCCGCTGATGACGGAGAACGGCACCTTCATCATCAACGGCACCGAGCGCGTCATCGTCAGCCAGATGCACCGCAGCCCCGGCGTGTTCTTCGACCACGACAAGGGCAAGACGCACAGCAGCGGCAAATACCTGTTCGCCGCGCGGGTCATTCCCTATCGCGGCTCGTGGCTCGATTTCGAGTTCGACAGCAAGGATCTAGTGTACGTCCGCATCGACCGCAAGCGCAAGCTGCCGGCCTCGACGCTGCTCTACGCGCTGGAAAGCGCGCGCACCGAGGCCCTCCGTGCCGAGCGCGCGGGCCGCGGCGAGACGCTCGACATCGGCGAAATCCGCGGCATGGACGCCGAGGAAATCCTCGCCACCTTCTACGGCCAGGTGGTGTACGCGCGCACCCCGAAGGGCTGGGCGCGGCCGTTCGACCCGGAAGGCTTCCGCGGCGCCAAGCTGCTGGAACCGCTGATCGACGCCGAAACCGGCGAGGTGGTGGCCGAGGCCGACACCAAGATGACCGTGCGCAGCGCCCGCAAGATTGCCGAGAAGACCAAGGAAGTGCTGGCCAGCCGCGCCGATCTGCTCGGCCGCTTCGTCGCCGTCGATCTGGTCAACGAGCAGACCGGCGAGATTTATGCCGAGGCCGGCGAGGAACTGGCCGAAGCGCGGCTCGCGGCGCTTGAGGATGCCGGCATCACCCGGCTGCCGACGCTTGCGGTCGATCAGCAGAACGGGCCGTGGATCCGCAACACGCTGGCGGTCGATAAGAACAACAACCGAGATGACGCGCTGATCGACATCTATCGGGTCATGCGGCCGGGCGAGCCGCCGACGCCGGAGACGGCGGAGGCGCTGTTCCGCGGCCTGTTCTTCGACGGCGACCGCTACGATCTGTCGGCGGTCGGCCGGGTCAAGATGAACATGCGGCTCGGTCTGGACGCCGAGGACACGGTGCGGGTGCTACGCAAGCAGGACATTCTGCGCACCGTCAAGATCATGTGCGAGCTGAAGGACGGCCGCGGCCAGATCGACGACATCGACAATCTCGGCAACCGCCGCGTGCGCTCGGTCGGCGAGTTGATGGAGAACCAGTACCGCGTCGGTCTGCTGCGCATGGAGCGGGCGATCCGCGAGCGCATGGGCAGCGTCGATATCGATACGGTGATGCCGCACGACCTGATCAACGCCAAGCCGGCGGCGGCGGCGGTGCGGGAGTTCTTTGGCTCCTCGCAGCTCTCGCAGTTCATGGACCAGACCAACCCGCTGTCGGAAGTGACGCACAAGCGGCGTCTGTCGGCGCTTGGACCGGGTGGTCTGACGCGCGAGCGGGCCGGCTTCGAGGTGCGCGACGTGCATCCGACGCATTACGGCCGCATCTGCCCGATCGAGACGCCGGAGGGGCCGAACATCGGCCTGATCAATTCGCTCGCCACCTATGCCAAGGTCAACAAATACGGCTTCATCGAGACGCCGTATCGGCTGGTGCGCGACGGAGTGGTGCAGGACGGGTGGAAATACCTCTCGGCGATGGAGGAAGAGAAACTCGTCGTGGCGCAGGCCGATGCGCCGATCGACGCCGGCGGGCGGTTCACCGAGGAACTGGTGTCGGTGCGCCGGCAAGGCGATTTCCGGCTGGTCAAGCCGGAGGACGTGACCGCGGTTGACGTGTCGCCGCGTCAGTTGGTCTCGGTGGCGGCGGCGCTGATTCCGTTCCTGGAAAACGACGACGCCAACCGCGCGCTGATGGGCAGCAACATGCAGCGGCAGGCGGTGCCGCTGATCCAGGCCGACGCGCCGCTGGTCGGCACCGGCATGGAGGCGGCGGTGGCGCGCGACTCGGGCGCCACGATCATCGCCCGCCGCGCCGGGGTGATCGACCAGATCGACGGTGCGCGCATCGTCGTGCGCGCCACCAACGAGGACGGCACCACCAAGGGCGTCGATATCTACCGGCTGCGCAAGTTCATGCGGTCGAACCAATCGACCTGCATCAATCAGCGGCCGCTGGTGCGGGTCGGTGACCGGGTGGCGGATGGCGACATCATCGCCGACGGGCCGTCGACCGAACTCGGCGAACTGGCGCTGGGGCGCAACGTGCTGTGCGCCTTCGTGCCCTGGAACGGCTACAACTTCGAAGACAGCATTCTGATCTCCGAGCGCATCGCCCGCGATGACGTGTTCACCTCGATCCATATCGAGGAGTTCGAGGTGATGGCCCGCGACACCAAGCTCGGGCAGGAGGAGATCACCCGCGACATTCCCAATGTCGGCGAGGAGGCGCTGAAGAATCTGGACGAGGCGGGCATCGTCTATGTCGGGGCCGAGGTCAATCCGGGCGACATCCTGGTCGGCAAGGTGACGCCGAAGGGCGAAAGCCCGATGACGCCGGAGGAAAAGCTGCTGCGCGCCATCTTCGGCGAGAAGGCGTCGGACGTGCGCGACACGTCGCTGAAACTGCCGCCGGGTGTGATCGGCACGATCGTCGATGTGCGGGTGTTCAGCCGCCGTGGCGTCGAGAAAGACGAGCGCGCGATGGCGATCGAGCGCGCCGAGATCGAGCGGCTGGCCAAGGACCGTGACGACGAGAAGGCGATCCAGGAGCGCAGCTTCCTCAACCGGCTGCGCGAGCGGCTGCTCACCCGCCGCGCCTCGGGCGGCTTCAAGGGGATCAAGGCCGGCACGGTGATCAGCGAAGAAGTGCTGGCCGAGCATCCGCGCGGGGCGTGGCGCCATATCGGCGTGCAGGACGACGCGGTGATGGCCGAGATCGAGACGCTGCGGCGCGAGTTCGACGCCGCGGTGGCACGGCTGCAGGCGCGCTTCGACGGCAAGGTCGAGAAGCTCCAGCGCGGTGATGAACTGCCGCCTGGCGTGATGAAGATGGTCAAGGTGTTCGTCGCGGTGAAGCGCAAGCTGCAGCCGGGCGACAAGATGGCCGGCCGCCACGGCAACAAGGGCGTGGTGTCGCGGGTGGTGCCGATCGAGGACATGCCGTTCCTGGAGGACGGCACGCCGGTCGATCTGGTGCTCAATCCGCTCGGCGTGCCGAGCCGGATGAATGTCGGGCAGATTCTGGAAACCCATCTCGGCTGGGCCTGCGCCACGCTGGGGCGGCAGATCGGTGAACTGGTGGAGGACTACCGGCGCACCGGTCTGGCGCGGCAGGAGCTGCTCGATCAGCTGCAGTCCGTGTACGGGGAGCGGGTGTTCGCCGACGAGATCGCCAATCTGGCCGACCCGCAGTTGCTCGAACTGTGCGACAATCTCAAGAAGGGCGTGCCGATCGCGACGCCGGTGTTCGATGGCGCCCGCATGGCCGATATCGAGGGCATGCTGGTGCGGGCCGGTCTCGATACGTCGGGACAGGTCACCCTGGTCGATGGCCGCACCGGCGAGCCGTTCGAGCGCAAGGTGACGGTGGGCTACATCTACATGCTCAAGCTGCACCATCTCGTGGACGACAAAATCCACGCCCGCTCGATCGGCCCGTACAGCCTCGTCACCCAGCAGCCGCTCGGCGGCAAGGCGCAGTTTGGCGGCCAGCGCTTCGGCGAGATGGAGGTCTGGGCGCTGGAGGCATACGGCGCGGCCTATACCTTGCAAGAGATGCTGACGGTGAAGTCCGACGACGTGTCGGGCCGCACCAAGGTCTATGAGGCGATCGTGCGTGACCAGGACAATTTCGAGGCAGGCATCCCGGAAAGCTTCAACGTGCTGGTCAAGGAGCTGAAGGCGCTCGGCCTGAACGTCGATCTGGATATGCGGCCGGCCTGACATGTTTGCGTGCTGAGTGCGGGCCGGCGGTTTGGCCGGCCCGTCTGTGAACTCCCGCCAGGGGTGTTGCGATGAACGAACTGATGAAGATTCTTGGTCAGACCGGTCAGACGATGACCTTCGACCAGATCAAGATCCAGATTGCCTCGCCGGAGCAGATCCGCAGTTGGTCCTACGGCGAGATCAAGAAGCCGGAAACGATCAACTACCGTACGTTCAAGCCGGAGCGCGACGGGCTGTTCTGCGCCCGCATCTTCGGTCCGATCAAGGACTATGAGTGCCTGTGCGGCAAGTACAAGCGGATGAAGTTCCGCGGCATCATCTGCGAGAAGTGCGGCGTAGAGGTGACGCTGGCGAAGGTGCGGCGCGAGCGCATGGGCCATATCGAGCTGGCCAGCCCGGTCGCGCATATCTGGTTCCTCAAGTCGCTGCCGAGCCGGATCGGCCTGATGGTTGATCTGACGCTGAAGGATCTGGAGAAGATCCTCTACTTCGAGAGCTATGTCGTGCTGGAGCCGGGTCTGACCGACCTCAAGCTGCACGGCCTGCTGACCGAAGAAATGCTGATGGCCAAGCAGGACGAGTTCGGCGACGACGCGTTTCGCGCCGGCATCGGCGCCGAGGCGATCAAGGCAATTCTGCTCGGCATCGACACCGACGCCGAGAAGGTCAAGCTGCGCGCCGATCTCAAGGAGACCACCAGCGAGGCCAAGCGCAAGAAGCTGGTCAAGCGGCTCAAGCTGATCGAGGCGTTTGCCGAATCCGGCTCCAAGCCGGAATGGATGATCCTCGACGTGGTTCCGGTGATCCCGCCCGAGCTGCGCCCGCTGGTGCCGCTGGATGGCGGGCGGTTCGCCACCTCGGACCTGAACGATCTTTACCGCCGCGTCATCAACCGCAACAACCGGCTGAAGCGGCTGATCGAGTTGCGCGCGCCCGACATCATCGTGCGCAACGAGAAGCGCATGCTGCAGGAAAGCGTCGATGCGCTGTTCGACAACGGCCGCCGCGGCCGGGCGATCACCGGTGCCAACAAGCGTCCGCTGAAGTCGCTGTCGGACATGCTGAAGGGCAAGCAGGGGCGGTTCCGCCAGAACCTGCTCGGCAAGCGCGTCGATTATTCCGGCCGTTCGGTGATCGTCGTCGGGCCGGAACTGAAGCTGCATCAGTGCGGGCTGCCGAAGAAGATGGCGCTCGAACTGTTCAAGCCGTTCATCTACTCCAAGCTGGAGAAATACGGCCACGCCACCACCATCAAGGCGGCGAAACGGATGGTGGAGAAGGAGCGTCCCGAGGTGTGGGACATCCTGGAGGAGGTGATCCGCGAGCATCCGGTGATGCTGAACCGGGCGCCGACGCTGCACCGCCTCGGCATTCAGGCGTTCGAGCCGGTGCTGATCGAGGGCAAGGCGATCCAGTTGCATCCGCTGGTCTGCACCGCCTTCAACGCCGATTTCGACGGTGACCAGATGGCGGTGCATGTGCCGCTCAGTCTGGAGGCGCAGTTGGAAGCCCGCGTGCTGATGATGTCCACCAACAACATCCTCAGCCCGGCGAACGGCAAGCCGATCATCGTGCCGAGCCAGGACATCGTGCTCGGCATCTATTATCTGTCGCTGGAGACGCCGGAGTTCCGCAACCAGTCGGACGAGGAGGCGCCGGCCTTCGGCACGCTGGGTGAGATCGAGCATGCGCTGCAGGCGGGCGTGCTGAAGCTGCATGACAAGATCCGCGTGCGCTATCCGACGCTCGATGCGCAGGGCAACAAGGTGATTCTGCGCGTGGTGACCACGGCCGGGCGCATGCTGATCGCCCAGGTACTGCCCAAGCACCAGAACGTGCCGTTCAGCCTGATCAACCGGCAGCTCACCAAGAAGAACGTCTCCGACGTGATCGACGCGGTGTATCGGCATTGCGGCCAGAAGGAATGCGTGATCTTCGCCGACCGGCTGATGGGGCTGGGCTTCGGACAGGCGGCCAAGGCGGGCATCAGCTTCGGCAAGGATGATCTGATCATCCCGGCGGAGAAGGGCGCGCTGATCCGCAAGACCCAGGATGAGGTCAAGGAGTTCGAGCAACAGTACCAGGATGGCCTGATCACCGCCGGCGAACGCTACAACAAGGTGGTCGATGCGTGGTCGCGCTGCACCGATGAGGTGGCGGCGGCTATGATGCGCGAAATCTCCAGGCAGGAGGCCGGCACACCGACCAATTCGGTGTGGATGATGAGCCATTCCGGTGCCCGCGGCTCGCCGGCGCAGATGCGTCAGTTGGCCGGCATGCGCGGGTTGATGGCCAAGCCGTCGGGGGAGATCATCGAGCAGCCGATCATCGCCAACTTCAAGGAAGGCCTGACCGTGCTGGAGTATTTCAACTCCACCCACGGCGCCCGCAAGGGGCTGGCCGATACGGCGCTGAAGACCGCCAACTCCGGCTATCTGACGCGGCGTCTGGTCGATGTGGCGCAGGACTGCATCATCGTCGATGAGGATTGCGGCACGCAGCGCGGGCTGACGGTGCGCGCGGTGATGGATGGCGGCGAGGTGGTCGCCAGCCTGTCCGAGCGAATCCTCGGGCGCACCACGGCAGAGGACGTGACCGACCCGATCTCGGGCGAGGTCATCGTCGCCGGCAATGTGCTGATCGAGGAGCCGGAAGCGGAGCGGATCGAGAAGGCCGGCGTCGAGGTTCTCAAGATCCGTTCGGTGCTGACCTGCGAGTCGCCGGTCGGCGTCTGCGGCCATTGCTATGGCCGCGATCTGGCACGCGGCACCACGGTCAATGCCGGCGAGGCGGTCGGCGTGATCGCGGCGCAGTCGATCGGTGAGCCGGGAACGCAGTTGACCATGCGCACCTTCCACATCGGCGGCGCGGCGCAGCGTGGCGCCGAACAGAGCAGCGTCGAGGCCAGTCACGACGGCACGGTGACGGTGAGGAACCGCAACGTCGTGCTGAACGGCCAGAACGTGCCGGTGGTGATGAGCCGCAACTGCGAGATGCTGCTGCTCGATGACAAGGGGCGCGAGCGGGCACGCTTCCGGGTGCCGTATGGCGCGCGGCTGCTGGCCGATGACGGCATGCAGGCGACGCGCGGTCAGAAGCTGGCGGAGTGGGACCCGTACACCCTGCCGATCATCACCGAACGCGCCGGCAAGGTGGAGTATCTCGACCTGATCGAAGGCGTCACCCTGGTCGAGCGGGTGGACGAGGTCACCGGGCTGACCAGCAAGGTGGTGGTCGATTACAAGCAGGCGGCGCGCGGCGTCGATCTGCGGCCGCGGCTGCAGCTCAAGGACGGCAAAGGCGAGGTGTTGCGGCTGCCCAACAACACCGACGCGCGCTACTTCCTCTCGCCGGACTCGATCCTGTCGGTCGAGAACGGCGCCGAAGTGGCGGCGGGCGATGTGCTGGCGCGTATCCCGCGCGAGGGCAGCAAGACCCGCGACATCACCGGCGGTCTGCCGCGCGTGGCCGAATTGTTCGAGGCGCGCCGGCCGAAGGACCACGCGATCATTGCCGAGATCGACGGGCGCGTCGAGTTCGGTAAGGATTACAAGGCCAAGCGGCGGGTGATCGTCAAGAACGACGAGACCGGCGAGGACACCGAGTATCTGATTCCGAAGGGCAAGCACGTCTCGGTGCAGGAAGGCGATTTCGTGCGCCGCGGCGACCCGTTGGTCGATGGTCCGCGGGTGCCGCACGACATCCTCAAGGTGCTCGGGGTGGAGGCGCTGTCGGATTACTTGGTCAACGAGATCCAGGACGTCTACCGACTGCAGGGCGTGAAGATCAACGACAAGCACATCGAGGTGATCGTCCGCCAGATGCTGCAGAAGGTCGAAATCCTGGAGCCGGGCGATACCACCTTCCTGACCGGGGAGACGATCGACCGGGTGGATTTCGACGCCGAGAACGCCAAGCGCGAGGCCGAGGGCGAGCGACTGGCGACCGCCATGCCGGTGCTGCAGGGCATCACCAAGGCCAGCCTGCAGACGCACAGCTTCATCAGCGCCGCATCGTTCCAGGAGACGACGCGGGTGCTGACCGAGGCGGCAACCGCGGGCAAGGTCGATACGCTGATTGGGCTGAAGGAAAACGTCATCGTCGGCCGGCTGATTCCGGCCGGCACCGGCAGCGTCATGAACAAGCTGCGCGCCATCGCGGCGGGACGCGACCAGGGCCGCGGCGTCGGCAAAGAGGGCACCCCGGCAATTACCGGGCGTATCCTCGCCGCCGAGTAGCCTGCTGGCGATTTTGCGTGCCTGTTGAAGGCCGGCGATGGGTGCATCGCCGGCCTTCGTGCTTTGCGGAGCAGATCACGTCGCCAGGGTCGCGCGGGCTTGACTCATCGCAGGCGTGACCGTAGGTTCCGCCCCCTCGGCCGACCTCAGGGGCGGCTACCGTTTGCAGGCACCAAGGCGTGTGGCGCCGCATCCATCCTCGCATTTGGGGCTGGGTGCTCAGGCCGCATGTCCGGTCAGACCCCGCAGGGTGGGAGTTTCCCGCCGCCTGTGGGGCTTGTCTGTGGCGGCGGCTGGCCGGGGCCGCGGAGAAGGATGAAAGAGGGTCCATGCCGACCATCAACCAGTTGATCGCCAAGGGGCGTGAGCCGCGCAGCGCGCGCAACAAGGTGCCGGCCCTGCAGGGCTGTCCGCAGAAGCGCGGGGTGTGCACGCGCGTCTATACGACGACGCCGAAAAAGCCGAACTCGGCGCTGCGCAAGGTCGCCAAGGTGCGGCTGACCAACGGCTATGAGGTGGTCAGCTACATCCCCGGCGAGGGCCATAATCTCCAGGAGCACAGCGTGGTGCTGATCCGCGGCGGTCGCGTAAAGGATCTGCCAGGCGTGCGCTATCACATCCTGCGCGGCGTGCTCGACACGCAGGGCATTGCCAAGCGCCGCCAGCGGCGTTCGCTGTATGGCGCGAAGCGCCCGAAGTAAGAGGACAGAGAGCGATGAGCCGCCGCCGCCGCGCAATCAAGCGCGAGATCCTGCCGGACGCGAAGTTCGGCGACATTGTCATCACGCGGTTCATGAACGCGCTGATGTATGACGGCAAGAAGTCGGTTGCCGAAGGCATCGTTTACGGTGCGCTGGATGTGATGAAGCGGCGCGGCGGATCGCAGGCCGATCCGGTGCGGATGTTCCACGAGGCGCTGGACAACGTGAAGCCGGCGGTGGAAGTCCGCTCCCGCCGGGTGGGCGGCGCCACCTATCAGGTGCCGGTCGAAGTGCGCACGGATCGGCGGCAGGCGCTGGCGATCCGCTGGCTGATCGACGCCGCCCGCAAGCGCGGCGAGCACACGATGGAAGACCGGCTTTCCAACGAGCTGATGGACGCGGTCAACAACCGCGGCTCGGCCGTCAAAAAGCGCGAAGACACGCACCGGATGGCTGAGGCCAACAAGGCCTTCAGCCATTATCGCTGGTAACGACACCCAACCCCGAAGCGTAGAGCGGGCACGGAGACAAGACGATGGGCAAGGCGAAATTCGAGCGGAACAAGCCGCACTGCAACATTGGCACGATCGGCCATGTCGATCATGGCAAGACGTCGCTGACCGCTGCGATCACCAAGGTACTGGCCAAGTCGGGCGGTGCGACGTTCACCGCCTATGACCAGATCGACAAGGCACCGGAAGAGCGCGCCCGCGGCATCACCATCTCGACCGCGCATGTCGAGTACGAGACCAAGAACCGCCACTACGCGCATGTCGATTGCCCTGGTCACGCCGACTATGTGAAGAACATGATCACCGGCGCGGCGCAGATGGACGGCGCGATCCTGGTGGTTTCGGCGGCTGACGGGCCGATGCCGCAGACGCGCGAGCACATCCTGCTCGCCCGCCAGGTCGGCGTGCCGGCGCTGGTGGTCTATCTGAACAAGATGGACATCGCCGACCCGGAGCTGGTCGAGCTGGTCGAGCTGGAAATCCGCGATCTGCTCAACTTCTACCAGTTCGCCGGCGACGATATTCCGATCATCAAGGGTTCGGCGCTGTGCGCGCTGGAAGACCGCGAGCCGGAGTTTGGCGAGAAGTCGATCCTGGCGCTGATGGCGGCGGTGGATGCCTACATTCCGCAGCCCGAGCGTCCGAAGGACATGCCGTTCCTGATGCCGATCGAGGACGTGTTCTCGATCTCGGGGCGTGGCACCGTGGTCACCGGGCGCGTCGAGCGCGGCATCGTCCGGGTCGGCGAGGAAGTCGAGATCGTCGGCCTGCGCGCCACGGTCAAGACGGTGGTGACCGGCGTTGAGATGTTCCGCAAGCTGCTCGACCAGGGCGAGGCCGGCGACAACATCGGCGCGCTGCTGCGCGGCACCAAGCGCGAGGATGTCGAGCGCGGCCAGGTGCTGGCCAAGCCGGGCACGATCACCCCGCACACCAAGTTCCAGGCCGAGAGCTACATCCTGACCAAGGAAGAGGGCGGCCGGCACACGCCGTTCTTCACCAACTATCGGCCGCAGTTTTATTTCCGCACCACCGATGTCACCGGCATCGTGCATCTGCCCGAAGGGGTGGAGATGGTGATGCCGGGCGACAACGTGTCGATGAGCGTCGAACTGATCGCGCCGATCGCCATGGATGAGGGGCTGCGCTTCGCCATTCGCGAAGGTGGCCGCACCGTCGGCGCCGGCGTGGTGGCCAAGATTTCGGCCTGAAGACCACGAATCGGCCCCGCGCAGCCTGGAAGATCGAGTGATGGACAACCAGAACATCCGTATCCGCCTGAAGGCGTACGATCACCGCGTGCTCGACAACAGCACCAAGGAGATCGTGAACACGGCGAAGCGGACGGGCGCACGGGTGCGCGGGCCGATCCCTCTGCCGACGCATATCGAACGGTTCACCGTCAACCGGTCGCCGCATGTGGACAAGAAAAGCCGCGAGCAGTTCGAGATCCGCACCCATCGGCGCCTGCTCGACATCGTCGAGCCGACGCCGCAGACGGTGGACGCGCTGATGAAGCTCGATCTTGCCGCCGGCGTGGACGTCGAGATCAAGCTGTAACTGCCCATTGGCCTAAGGACCGCGGGTTCGGCCCGCCGTCCCTCTGGGGAAGAGATTGATGCGCACAGGATTGTTGGCAAAAAAGCTGGGCATGTCCCGGCTGTTCAGGGACGACGGGACGCATGTTCCGGTGACCATCCTGCATCTCGATGAGGTGCAGGTGGTGGCGGCGCGGACCGAAGAGACGGACGGCTACACGGCGGTTCAGCTTGGCTGGGGCCGGGCCAAGGTCAAGAACGTGACCAAGCCGAACAAGGGCCATTACGCCCGCGCCAAGGTTGAGCCGAAGGCGAAGCTGGCGGAGTTCCGGGTTGCCGCCGACGCGGTGCTGACGCCCGGCGCGACATTGACCGCGGCGCATTTCGTGCCCGGTCAGCGCGTCGATGTCTGCGGCACGAGCAAGGGCAAGGGCTTCGCCGGCGCGATGAAGCGCTGGAACTTTTCGGGCCTGGAGGCCAGCCACGGCGTGTCGATCAGCCATCGCTCGCACGGCTCCACCGGCAATCGGCAGGATCCGGGCAAGACCTTCAAGAACAAGAAAATGGCCGGACATCTCGGGGTCGAGCGGGTGACCACGCTCAATCTCGAAGTGGCCGCCGTCGATGTCGCCAAGGGCTTGGTGATGGTCAAGGGCGCGGTGCCGGGCGCGAAGGGCGGCTTTGTGCTGGTGCGCGACGCGGTGAAGCGGGCGCGACCGGCGGAGGCACCCTATCCGGCGGCGCTGGCCGGCGCGGCGCAGGGCTGAGGGACGAGCGACATGCAGATCGAGATGAAGACGCTCGACAACGGCTCTGCCGGGACGATCGAGTTGCCGGACGAGATTTTCGCCACGACGCCGCGGGCCGACATCATGGCGCGCGTGGTTCACTGGCAGCAGGCCAAGCGCCGTGCCGGCACGCACCGCACCAAAGGGATGGGCGAGGTGTCCGGCACGACGAAGAAGCCGTACAAGCAGAAGGGCACCGGCAACGCGCGGCAAGGCAGCCTGCGGGCGCCGCAGTTTCGCACCGGTGGCGTAGTGCACGGGCCGGTGGTGCGCGACCATGGCTACAAGCTGCCGAAGAAGGTGCGTCGGCTCGGGCTGATCTCGGCGTTGTCGCAGAAGCAGGCCGAGGGCAAGCTGATCGTGCTCGACGCCGCCAGCGGCGGCAGCGGCAAGACCAAAGATCTGGTGCAGCAGCTCAAGACGCTCGGCTGGTCGTCGGCGCTGATCATCGACCATGCGGTCGATGCCGGGTTTCTGCGCGCCAGCCGCAACATCATCGGCCTTGATGTGCTGCCGACGGTGGGGGCCAATGTCTATGACATCCTGGCGCATGACGTGCTGGCGGTGACTGCTGCCGGCGTTGCGGGTCTGAAGGAGCGCCTGGCATGAGCGAGACCGCCAAGCCGCGCGGGCCGCGCATGGCGCGCGAAGCGATGTATGCGGTGATCCGCAGTCCGGTCATCACCGAGAAGGCGACGGCGCTGAGCGAGAAGAACACGGTGGCGTTTCGCGTCGCCATCGAGGCCACCAAGCCGCAGATCAAGGCCGCGGTCGAAGGGCTGTTCGGGGTCAGCGTGACCGCGGTGAACACGCTCGTCACCAAGGGCAAGGCCAAGCGCTTTCGTGGCCGGCCGGGTCAGCGCAGCGATGTGAAAAAGGCCTATGTGACACTGGCGGCGGGTCAGACGATCGACCTGACCACCGGTCTCGCGTGACGCAGGAGCCGCAGAGATGGCACTGAAAAGTTTTAACCCGGTCACGCCCAGCCTGCGCGGCACCATTCTGGTGGACCGCCGGGAATTGTGGAAGGGCAAGCCAGTCAAGGGTTTGACGATCGGCAAAGCGGCGACCGGCGGGCGCAACAATCACGGCCGTATCACCAGCCGGTTCCGCGGTGGCGGACACAAGCAAAGCTATCGGGTGGTCGATTTCAAGCGTCGCAAGTTCGACATGCCGGCGACCGTCGAACGGCTCGAATACGATCCCAACCGCTCGGCGTTCATCGCGCTGCTGCGCTATCAGGACGGCGAGCTGGCGTATATTCTGGCGCCGCAGCGGCTGCGCGCGGGCGACGCCGTGGTGTCGGGCGCGCGCGCCGACATCAAGCCGGGCAACGCGATGCCGCTGGCGGCGATCCCGGTCGGGACGATCGTGCATAATGTCGAGTTGAAGCCGCAGGCCGGCGGCAAGGTCGCCCGCGCCGCCGGGCAGTATGCCCAGCTCGTCGGCAAGGATGCCGGCTACGCGCAGATCAAGCTGATGTCGGGCGAACTGCGCATGGTGCGCGGCGAGTGTATGGCGACGATCGGCGCGGTGTCGAACCCGGACAACGCTAATGTGCAGATCGGCAAGGCGGGGCGGCAACGCTGGCTGGGGCGTCGGCCGCACAACCGCGGCGTAGTGATGAACCCGGTCGATCACCCGCATGGTGGCGGCGAGGGGCGTACCTCCGGCGGCCGGCATCCGGTGACGCCGTGGGGCAAGCCGACCAAGGGCTACAAGACGCGGGTCAACAAGCGCACCGACCGGCTGATCATCCGCCGCCGCAACAAGGGGAAGGGCTGACCATGACGCGTTCCGTCTGGAAGGGCCCGTTCGTCGATGGGTACCTGCTGAACAAGGCCGAGGCGGCCAAGGCATCGAGCCGCAACGAGATCATTCGCATCTGGTCGCGCCGCTCGACGATCCTGCCGCAGTTCGTCGGCCTGACCTTCGGTGTCTATAACGGGCACAAGTTCCTGCCAGTGCAGGTCAATGAGAACATGGTCGGGCACAAGTTCGGCGAGTTCTCACCGACGCGGACGTTCACCGGGCATTCCGGCGACAAGAAGGCCAAGCGGGGCTGACATGAGCAAGCCGAAGCACGCGCGCGGACTGGACGAGACGGAGGCGCAGGCGATTCTGCGCAATGTCCGGGTCAGCCCGCGCAAGCTCAATCTGGTGGCCGGGCTGATCCGCAACCGCTCGGCACAGGATGCGGTGGCGACACTGACGTTCAGCAAGCGCCGGATCGCCCAGCAGGTGAAGAAGGTGCTGGAAAGCGCCATCGCCAACGCCGAGAACAATCATCAGCTCGATGTCGATCGGCTGTACGTGTCACGCGCCGAGGTCGGCCGGGCGATCGTCATGAAGCGGTTCCAGGCGCGTGGCCGTGGCCGCGCGTCGCGGGTCGAGAAGTGGTTCAGCCATCTGAAGATCGTGGTGGCCGAGCGCGCGCAGAAAGCCGACCAGCCGGCGCAGGAGGCCGCGTAACCGATGGGTCACAAAGTCAATCCGGTCGGTTTGCGGCTGGGCATCAACCGCACCTGGGACAGCCGCTGGTTCGCCGGCGCCGATTACAGCAAGCTGCTGCTCGATGATCTGAAGCTGCGCGGGTATCTGCGCACCAAGCTGTCGGGTGCCGGCGTCAGTCGGGTGGTGATCGAGCGTCCGGCGAAGAAGCCGCGGGTGACCATCTACGCGGCGCGGCCGGGCGTGGTGATCGGCAAGAAGGGTCAGGACATCGACGCGCTGCGGCGTGATCTGGCGCGCATGGCGAAGACCGAGGTGTCGCTCAACATCGTCGAAATCCGCAAGCCGGAGATCGACGCGACGCTGGTGGCCGAGAACATCGCCCAGCAGCTTGAGCGCCGGGTGGCGTTCCGCCGGGCGATGAAGCGGGCGGTGCAGTCGGCGATGCGGCTTGGCGCCCAGGGCATCCGCATCAATTGCGGCGGCCGGCTTGGCGGCGCCGAGATCGCGCGGGTCGAGTGGTATCGTGAGGGTCGGGTGCCGCTGCACACGCTGCGGGCGGATATCGACTTCGGCACCGCGACGGCCAAGACGACCTACGGCACCTGCGGCGTCAAGGTGTGGATTTTCAAGGGCGAGATCCTGGCTCAGGATCCGATGGCGCAGGACCGCCGCGCCGCCGAACAGGCGCCGCAGCGGTAAGGAACGGGTACGATGCTTTCGCCAAAGCGAACGAAATACCGCAAGGCCCACAAGGGCCGCATCCACGGCAACGCGAAGGGCGGCACCGCGCTCAACTTCGGCACCTTCGGCTTGAAGGCGCTGGAGCCGGAGCGGGTGACGGCGCGGCAGATCGAGGCGGCACGGCGCGCCATCACGCGCGCCATGAAGCGCGCCGGGCGGGTGTGGATTCGCATTTTCCCGGACGTTCCGGTGTCGATCAAGCCGGCCGAGGTGCGCATGGGCTCCGGCAAGGGCAGCCCGGAGTTCTGGGTCTGCCGCGTCAAGCCGGGGCGGATCATGTTCGAGATCGACGGTGTGGCGCCGGAACTGGCGCGCGAGGCGCTGACGCTCGGCGCGGCAAAACTGCCGATCCGCACCAAGCTCGTTGCCCGCATCGGGGATGCCTGAGAGATGGCCAAGGACACCAAGGCGGCGGACATCCGCGCCAAGACGCCGGACGAGCTGGATACGCTGCTGCTCACTCTGCGCAAGGAGCAGTTCAACCTGCGGTTCCAGCGCGCCACCGGCCAGCTTGAGGGCGTGGCGCGGGTGCGTCAGGTGCGCCGGGACATCGCGCGCGTGAAAACCATTCTGGCGGAGAAACACGTCTCCGCCGGCCAGGCCTGAGAAGGAGTGGGGCGATGCCGAGGCGCGTCCTGACGGGGCGAGTGACCAGCGACAAGATGGACAAGACCGTCACGGTTCTTGTCGATCGGCGCGTCATGCATCCGTTGTACAAGAAGTTCATCCGGCGTTCCAAGAAATACGCGGCGCACGACGAGGCGAACACCTGCAAGGTGGGCGACATGGTGCGCATCGAGGAATGTCCGCCGATCAGCAAGCGCAAGGCGTGGCTGGTGGTCGAGCGCAACGGCGACAGCATGCGTCCGGCCGATCCCGCCGCGGAGCCGCAGACGGCCGCGGCGCCGGCGCAGGCGTGAGGAGCGGCAGATGATTTCGGTTGAGAGCAACCTCGACGTTGCCGACAATTCGGGCGCGCGCCGGGTGCAGTGCATCAAGGTGCTGGGCGGCTCGAAGCGCAAGACTGCGTCGGTCGGCGACGTGATCGTGGTGTCGATCAAGGAGGCAATTCCGCGCGGCAAGGTCAAGAAGGGCGACGTGCATCAGGCGGTGATCGTGCGCACGGCGTTTCCGGTGCGCCGCGCCGACGGCAGCGCCATTCGCTTCGACCGCAATGCGGCGGTGTTGATCAACAAGCAGATGGAGCCGATCGGGACCCGTATCTTTGGCCCGGTCGTGCGTGAACTGCGGGCGCGCAAGTTCATGAAGATCATCTCGCTGGCGCCGGAGGTGCTGTGATGGCCGCGCGCATCCGCAAGGGCGACACCGTCGTTGTCACCACCGGCTCGGACAAGGGCAAGCGCGGCGAGGTGCTGCAGGTGCTGCCGCGCGACGGCCGCGCGGTGGTGCAGGGCGTCAATATCGCCAAGCGTCACACCAAGCCGGGCGGCGCCGGCCAGCCGGGCGGGATCATCGAACGCGAGGCGACCATTCATCTGTCCAACCTGATGCTGATCGACGGCAAGACCGACAAGCCGACGCGGGTCGGCTTCCGGGTGCTGGAAGGCGGACGGAAGGTGCGCGTTGCCAAGGCGACCGGCAACGTGATCGAAAGCTGAGGATGCTGCGATGAGCGGTTCGAACAAGGGCGGCAAGGGCGGCCCGGCAAAAGGCGGCACCGCCAAGGGCGGTTCGGCCAAGAGCAATCCGGCCAAGAGCGGCGGCAAGTCGGCAGCGTCAAAGGGTGCCGCCGGGCGCGGCGCCCAGGGTGCGGCGGCGGCGGCGAAGGGCGGCAAGGCCGGCGGCGGCGATCAGTCGTCGGTGCAGGCGGTGACGATTGCGGCACAGGCGCAGGCCTCGCCGCGTGAGACGCCGCGCATGCAGCGCCGCTATACCGAAGTGGTGCGCGGCGCGCTGCAGAAAGAGTTCGGCTACACCAACCCGATGCAGGTGCCGAAGCTGGAGAAGATCGTCATCAACATGGGCGTCGGCGAGGCCGCGGGCGACCAGAAGAAGCTTGATGCGGCGGTTGCCGAGCTGGCGCTGATCAGCGGTCAGCGGCCGGTCAAGACGCTGGCCAAGAAGGCGATCGCTGGCTTCAAGATCCGCAAGGGTCTGGCGATCGGCTGCAAGGTGACGTTGCGGCGGGCGAGGATGTACGAGTTTCTCGATCGTCTGGTGACCATCGCGCTGCCGCGGGTGCGCGACTTTCGCGGCATCCCCGGCAACAAGGGGTTCGACGGGCGCGGCAACTTCGCCATGGGGCTGAAGGAGCAGATCGTGTTCCCGGAGATCGTCTATGACCGGGTCGATCAGATTCGCGGCATGGACATCGTCTTCGTGACCACGGCGCGCAACGATGCCGAGGCCAAGGCGCTGCTCAAGCAGTTCGATATCCCGTTCGCCGGCTGACGGCGGCGGATTCTGAAGCACGACGGATTGTGGAATACCGCGGCGGCAACGCCGGCCGGTTCCGGAGGGTGAAGACAGGATGGCCAAGAAATCTTCGGTCAACCGCAACAGCATGCGGGAACGGATGGGCAAGCGCGACAAGTCCAAGCGGGCGGCGCTGAAGGCGATCGTGATGGACCGCTCGCTGCCGGTCGAGGACCGCTTCAATGCGACGCTGAAGCTGGCGCAACTGCCGCGCAACGGCGCCGCGGTGCGGGTGCGCCTGCGCTGTGCGTTGACCGGCCGGCCGCGCGGCAACTACCGCAAGTTCAAGCTCAGCCGCATCATGTTGCGGGACCTCGCCAGCAGCGGCGAGATCCCCGGCATGGTCAAGGCGAGCTGGTAAGGGACGCCCGGAATGAGCTTGTCCGATCCGCTCGGCGACATGCTGACACGCATCCGCAACGCGCAGCGTGCGCGGCATGCGATGTGCCTCTCCCCGGCATCCCGACTGCGCGCCAACGTGCTCGATGTGCTCAAGCGCGAGGGCTTCATCCGCGGCTTCAGCGCCGAGGAACTGCGCCCGGGCATCGCCCAGTTGCGCATCGAGCTGAAATACAACGAGGGAGAGCCGGTGATCAAAGAGATCCACCGGGTCTCCAAGCCCGGCCGCCGCGTCTATTCCAAGATCAAGGAACTGCCGCGGGTCTATGCCGGCCTCGGTGTGTCCATTCTGTCCACGCCCCGCGGGGTTTTGAGCGATGCCGAGGCGCGCGCTGCCAATGTTGGCGGCGAAGTCCTCTGCCGCGTGTTCTGAGGAGGCGCGGAGCATGTCCCGCGTAGGGAAATATCCGGTGCCGCTGCCGGCCGGTGTCCAGGTGGCGATTGCCGACCAGACGCTGACGGCAAGCGGCAAGTTGGGCGCGCTGTCGCTGCGGTTGACCGACAACATCGAGGCCAAGGTGGAGGATGGTCGGGTGGCGATTGCGCCGCGCGGCAATTCGGCACCGGCGCGGATGATGTGGGGCACCACGCGGGCGCTGGTCGCCAACATGGTGCGCGGCGTCTCGGTCGGTTACACCAAGTCGATGGAGATCACCGGCACCGGCTTCCGCGCCTCGGTGCAGGGCGGCAACCTGGTGATCAATCTCGGCTTCTCGCATGACGTGGTGTATCCGGTGCCGGCTGGCATCAAGATTACCTGCGAGCGACCGACGGCGATCAAGGTCGAAGGCATGGACAAGCGGCAGGTCGGCCAGGTCGCCGCCGAAATCCGCGCCTACCGTCCGCCTGAGCCGTACAAGGGCAAGGGCGTGAAGTTCGAGGGCGAGGCGATCCGCCGCAAGGAAGGCAAGAAGAAGTGATGAGCGCGAACCAGGAATTGCGGGAGCGTCGGCGGGATCGCCTGCGCTTCGCACTGCGCCGCAAGGCTGGCGGTAGGCCGCGCCTGTCGGTGTTCCGCTCCGGCAAGCAGATGTATGCCCAGGTGATCGACGACGCCGCCGGGCATACGCTGGCCGCCGCTTCGACGCTGGATGCGAGTTTGCGCGAGGCGCTGCGGACCGGCGCCGACAAGGCAGCGGCGGCGGCGGTCGGCAAGTTGATTGCCGAGCGGGCGCTGGCCGCCGGCATCACTGCGGTGGTGTTCGATCGCGGCGCCTATCTCTACCACGGCCGGGTGAAAGCCCTGGCGGATGCCGCCCGCGAAGGCGGGTTGGCCTTCTGAGGGGAAGCAGCATGGCACGGGAACCCAGGGACGGCGGTGGGCGCGGTCGCGACCGCGAGCGCGACCGGGACGGCGACGAACTGATCGACAAGCTGGTCACCATCAATCGCGTCGCCAAAGTGGTCAAGGGTGGCCGGCGCTTCGCCTTTGCCGCGCTGGTCGTCGTTGGCGATCAGAAGGGCCGCGTCGGCTACGGCGCCGGCAAGGCGCGCGAAGTGCCGGAGGCGATCCGCAAGGCCACCGATCGCGCCAAGCGGGCGATGATCCGGGTGCCGATGAAGGAAGGCCGCACGCTGCACCATGACGTGCAGGGGCATTACGGCGCCGGCTCGGTGGTGCTGCGCTCGGCGACGGCGGGCACCGGGATCATTGCCGGCGGCCCGATGCGCGCGGTGTTCGAGACGCTGGGCATCGGCGACGTGGTGGCCAAGAGTCTTGGCAGTCGCAATCCGCACAACATGGTCAAGGCGACGTTCGACGCGCTGACCCGCTGCGCCAGCCCGCGTTCGGTGGCGTCGCGGCGCGGCAAGAAGGTGTCGGACCTGCTCGGTCGGCGCGAGTCGGCACCGGCGGCGGCGCCGGCAGCGGCGGCCCAGGAGGCGGTCGATGGTTGATGCGGCGAGCGCCGGGCAGAGCGCCGGCAAGCGCGTCCGGGTGACGCAGATCGCGTCCGGCAACGGGCGCAAGCCCGGCCAGCAGGCGACGCTGGTCGGACTCGGGCTGAACAAGATCCGCCGGTCGCGCGACCTGGAGGATACGCCGTCGGTGCGCGGCATGATCCGCAAGGTCGCGCATCTGGTGTCGGTCGAGGACCTGGCCTGATCGGCCGAGGGGAAAGACGATGAAGCTTAATCAGTTGCGCGATAATCCGGGGGCCCGCCCGACGTCCAAGCGGTTGGGGCGCGGCATCGGCTCGGGCAAGGGCAAGACCAGCGGCAAGGGCGTCAAGGGTCAGAAGGCGCGCGAGGGCGTGGCGCTGAACGGGTTCGAGGGCGGTCAGCTCCCGATCTACCGTCGGTTGCCCAAGCGTGGCTTCACCAACCTGTTCCGCAAGGACTATGCGCCGCTAAACCTCGGCGTGCTGGCCAAGGCGATCCAGGCCGGGCGGATCGACGCGGCGCAGCCGATTACCGAGGCGATGCTGCGCGATGCCGGTCTGGTGCGCGGTGGCAAGGTCGCCGGCGTGCGGCTGCTGGCTGAGGGCGAGATCGGCCGGGCCATCACCATCACCGTGTCGGGCGCCTCGGCGGCGGCGGTGGCGGCGGTCGAACAGGCCGGTGGCACGGTGACGACGACGGTGGCCAAGCGGGAAGCCCCGGCCGCGGCCGCCTGATCCGACCACGCTTGCGCCCGCCGCCCCGGCGGCGGCACAATGGCTGCATCGAGCGGCGCCCCCGGGAGACCTCCTCGGCCCTCCCGGCGGCGCCGCTTTCGTGAACGGAGTAGCCTATGGCCTCGGCGGCCGAGCAGCTTGCTGCCAATCTCAGCCTCGGAACGCTGTCCAAGGCGACCGAGCTCAAGAAGCGCATCTGGTTCACCCTGGGTGCGCTGCTGGTCTATCGTGTCGGCACCTACATCCCGGTGCCCGGCGTCGATGCCTCGGTGCTCGGCGAATTGCTGCAAAGCCGCGGCGGCGGCGGCATCCTTGGCATGTTCAACATGTTCAGCGGCGGCGCGCTCGGCCGCATGACCGTGTTTGCGCTCAACATCATGCCCTATATCAGCGCCAGCATCATCATCCAGTTGTTGTCCGCCGCCGTGCCGACGCTGGAGAGCCTCAAGAAAGAGGGTGAGAGCGGGCGCAAGAAGCTCAACCAGTACACCCGCTACCTGACCGTCATCATCGCCATGTTCCAGTCCTATGGCATCGCCGTCGGGCTGGAGGGGATGCACGGCAGTTTCGGCGCCGCGGTGGTCGATCCCGGCGCGTTCTTCCGCCTGTCCTGCGTCGTCTCGCTGGTCGGCGGCACGATGTTCCTGATGTGGCTTGGCGAGCAGATCACCGCGCGCGGGATCGGCAACGGGATTTCGCTGATCATCTTCTCCGGCATCGTCGCCAATGTGCCGCATGCCCTGGCGACGCTCTTGGAACTCGGCCGCACCGGCGCGCTCAGCCCGATTTTCATCCTCGCCTTCATCGTCATCGCCTTCGCCGTCATCGCCTTCATCGTCTTCATGGAGCGGGCACAGCGGCGCGTCGTCATCCAGTATCCGAAGCGTCAGGTCGGCACCCGGATGTTCGGCGGCGATGCCACCCACATGCCGCTCAAGGTCAACACCTCGGGCGTCATTCCGCCGATTTTCGCCAGTTCGATCCTGCTCATCCCGGCCACCATCGCCGGGTTTTCCGGCCGCGTCGGCGGCACGGGGGGCGGCATTCTCGGCACCATCGGCAACGCGCTCGGCCACGGCCAGCCGGCGTACATGATCGCCTATGCGGCGATGATCGTGTTCTTCAGCTATTTCTACACCGCCGTCGTGTTCAACCCGCAGGAGACGGCGGATAACCTGAAGAAATACGGCGGCTTCATTCCCGGCATCCGGCCGGGCACTGCCACCGCCGACTATTTCGATTATGTGCTGACCCGGCTGACCACGATCGGGGCGATCTATCTCGTCGTCGTCTGCCTGCTGCCGGAGATTCTGATCAGCAACTATGGCGTACCGTTCTATTTCGGCGGCACCAGCATCATGATCGTCGTCTCGGTGACCATGGACACGGTGACGCAAATCCAGTCCCATCTGCTCGCACACCAATATGAGGGCTTGATTCGCAAGGCCAGGGTGCGGGGGAGGGGACGGTGAATCTGATCCTGCTGGGGCCTCCGGGCGCCGGGAAGGGGACCCAGGCAAAGCGTCTGGAAGCGCGTTTCGGCATCGTGCAGATCTCGACCGGCGACATGCTGCGCGCCGAGGTCGCCGCCGGCTCGGCGGTCGGGCGCGAGGCCAATGCGGTGATGGAGGCCGGGCATCTGGTGTCCGACGACATCCTGATCCGCATGCTCGGCCAGCGCATCGAGCGGGCCGATTGCGTGCGCGGCTTCGTGCTCGACGGGTTTCCGCGCACCGTGCCGCAGGCCGAGGCGCTGGGCGTGCTGCTGGCGGGGCGCAACCAGACCCTCGACGCGGTGGTTGAGTTGCAGGTCGATGCCCCGGCGCTGGTCGAGCGGATCGCCGGACGCTTCACCTGCGCCAAATGTGGCGTCGGCTACCACGACAGCTTCAAGCGACCGCTGCTGGACGGCGTCTGTGATGTCTGCGGCAGTCACGATTTCGTCCGCCGGGCCGACGACAACCGCGAGACGGTGCAGGCGCGGCTGGCCGCCTACCAGCGCCAGACGGCGCCGATCCTGCCGCACTATGCCGCCGCCGGGTTGCTGCACCGGGTGGACGGCATGGCCGATATCGACGTGGTGACGCAGCAGATCATGGCGGTGCTGGACCATTTGCCGGCGGCCTCGGCAGCAAGAGGGGTTTCACCGTGACGTGACCGCCATGCGTTGACAGCGCGGCGCGCGCGGGTATAGTGCGCGCCCTCGGCGCCGCCCTGGTGGACGGTGCCGATTGACGTTTTCCGAACCTGATCCGTTGCCAACCGCTGGTCCAGGCGGCTGTCGCGGCGGGGCGGGCGAAGCCCGGGGCGATCCCGGAACGAAGGAGTTGAGGGCGTGGCGCGTATTGCCGGCGTAAACATTCCGACGAACAAGCGAGTCGTCATCAGCCTGCGCTACATCTTCGGCATCGGGCCGACGAAGTCGCAGGAGATTTGCGACAAGCTGGGCATCGCCGCCGAGCGGCGCGTCAATCAGCTTTCCGACGACGAGGTGCTGCGCATCCGCGAGATCATCGACCGCGAATACCGCGTCGAGGGTGATTTGCGGCGTGAAGTTGCGATGAACATTAAGCGGCTGATGGATCTCGGCTGCTATCGCGGCCTGCGGCATCGCCGCGGCCTGCCGGTGCGCGGTCAGCGGACCCACACCAACGCGCGCACCCGCAAGGGCAAGGCGGTGGCGATTGCCGGCAAGAAGAAGGTCACGAAGTAGGCGTCTCCGCCGCTTTCCGCATGATGCATCCGCGCGCCCGGCAAGGGTGCGGCGGCGACAAGGACAGGATCGAAGATGGCGAAGCAAGCGAACGCCGGTGCGCGCACCCGCAAGAAGGAGCGCAAGAATATCTCCTCCGGCGTTGCCCATGTGGCGGCGACGTTCAACAACACCATGATCACCATCACCGACGCGCAGGGCAACGCCATCGCCTGGTCGTCCTCGGGCAGCCAGGGCTTCAAGGGCAGCCGCAAATCGACCCCCTATGCCGCGCAGGTCGCCGCGGAGGATGCCGGCCGCAAGGCCCGCGAGCATGGCATGGAGACGCTGGAGATCGAGGTCAGCGGCCCCGGTTCGGGCCGTGAAAGCGCGCTGCGTGCGCTGCAGACGGTCGGCTTCTCGATCACCGCGATCCGCGACATGACGCCGATCCCGCATAATGGCTGCCGTCCGCGCAAGCGCCGGCGGGTCTGATTGCCATCGGCTACGGGCATGACGCCGGCGCGCTGTTTGGGCGCCGGCCCCGCAAGGCCCCGCAAGGGGAACGGCGCGCCGCCAAACCCATGACCGCATGAGGCTTAGCGTGGTCCTGCAAAAGAACTGGCAATCCCTGATCAAGCCGGAAAAGCTCGATGTCGAGCCCGGCTCCGATCCGTCGCGCGTGGCGACCGTTGTTGCCGAACCGCTGGAGCGCGGTTTCGGCATGACGCTCGGCAACGCCCTGCGCCGCATCCTGCTGTCGTCGCTGCAGGGCGCCGCGGTCACCGCGCTGCAGATCGACGGCGTGCTGCACGAGTTCAGCAGCGTGCCCGGCGTGCGCGAGGACGTCACCGACATCGTGCTCAACGTCAAGCAACTGGCGCTGCGCATGCACGGTGACGGGCCGAAGCGGATGACGCTGACGGCGACCGGCCCCGGCGAAGTGCGGGCAGGCCAGATCCAGGCCGGGCACGACATCGACATCATGAACCCCGATCTGATCATCTGCACCCTCGACGAGGGGGTCAGGCTCGGCATGGAGTTCACCGTGCAGAGCAGCAAGGGATACTGGCCGGCCAGCGTCAATCGGCCGGAAGATGCGCCGATCGGGCTGATCCCGGTCGATGCCATCTACTCGCCGGTGCGCCGCTGCTCCTACAAGGTCGAGCCGACCCGGGTTGGTCAGGTCACCGATTACGACAAGCTGCTGCTGACGGTGGAGACCAATGGCGCGGTGACGCCCGAGGATGCGGTGGCGCTGGCCGCGCGCATTCTGCAGGACCAGCTCCAGTTGTTCATCAACTTCGATGAGCCGCAGCAGGTCCGCGCCGAGGAGCATCAGGACGATCTGCCGTTCAACCGCAATCTGCTGCGCAAGGTCGATGAACTCGAATTGTCGGTGCGCAGCGCCAATTGCCTGAAGAACGACAACATCGTCTATATCGGCGATCTGGTGCAGAAGTCGGAGCAGGAGATGCTGCGGACCCCGAACTTTGGCCGCAAGTCGCTCAATGAGATCAAGGAAGTGCTGACGGCGATGGGCCTGACGCTGGGCATGAGCGTGTCCGGCTGGCCGCCGGAGAATATCGAGGATCTGGCGAAGCGGCTGGAAGAGCCGTTCTGAGCCGCGAAAAGGGACCGCATCGATGCGTCACGGAATGGCCGGCCGCAAGCTCGGCGTCACCTCAACCCATCGCGCCGCCATGTTCCGCAACATGGCGCACGCACTGCTCAAGCACGAGCAGATCACCACCACGCTGCCCAAGGCGAAGGAGCTGCGGCCGGTGGCGGAGAAGCTGATCACGCTCGGCAAGCGCGGCGGGCTGCACGCGCGTCGGCAGGCGTATGCGCAGTTGCGTGACGATGTCATGGTCAACAAGCTGTTCAGCACTCTGGCCGAACGCTATCGCGGCCGCGCCGGCGGCTATACGCGGGTGCTCAAGGCCGGCATGCGCTACGGCGATGCGGCGAGCATGGCGGTGATCGAGCTGGTCGATCGCGACCCGTCGGCCAAGGGGCAGGACAGCGGCCCCAAGCCGGAGCGCGCCGAGGACTCCGAGAGCGAATAGCCCGCGGTCCGCGCCTGCCGCGCGGGCTTTGGCGGTGTGTATGGCGCCGGCGCAGCAATGCGCCGGCGTTGCTGCGTCTGGCGCTGCCCGCGTGCCTCGCCGTCGCGTTACTGGCTGCATTTGAGGCGGAGCAGGCTTGTCAGCCTCGCATGACCGGGCCATGCTGCGCCGCGCCGCCGCTACGCGGCCCCCAGGGGGAGAATGTTTGCCATGAAGAGCCGACGTCGCGTACTGCTCGCCGCTTCCGCGCTGGCCGGATTGCTGTTGGCCCGTCCGGGGCTGGCCGCCGACCAGGTGGTCAAGATCGGTATCGATGCCTCGCTGACCGGCGGCGACGCGCAGTCGGCGTTGCTGGTGAAGAACGGCGCGGTCATGGCGATCGACGAGGCGAACGCCAAGCATGAGGTGCCGGGCGTCAAGTTCGAGGCGATGGTGCTCGACGACGGCACCGCCACCGCCGGCCAGTACGATCCGGCGCAGGGCGCGATCAATGCCCGCAAGATGGTCGCCGACCGCGCCGTGGTCGGCGCCGTCGGGCCGCAAATGTCGGGCGTCGGCAAGGCGATGGCACCGATCCTGAGCTGGGGCGATCTGGCCATCATCACCCCGTCCTCGACCAATCCCGATTTGACCGATCCGAAATTCGCCCAGCAATATCGCCCGGCCGGCAAACCGATCTACTTCCGCACCGTGGCCACGGACGCCTATCAGGGTCCGAACATGGCCAACTACTACGCCGATACGCTGAAGGTGAAGACGCTCTACATCCTCGACGACACCGGCGCCTATGGCGAGGGCCTGTCGAACGCCTTCCAGGCGCAGGCGGAGAAGAAAGGCGTCAAAATCCTCGGCCACGACAAGATCGACCCCAAGGCCGCCGACTACGCCGCGGTGCTGACCAAGATCAAGCAGCTCAACCCGGATGGTCTCTACTATGGCGGCGTGATGCAGGCCGGCGTCAAGCTGGTCAAACAGGCCTATGAAATCCTGCCGCACAGCATGCCGAAGGGCGGCGGCGACGGATTGATCACCCCGGAGATGCTGACCGCCGCCGGCTTCCCCGCCGCCGAAGGCTGGTACTGCACCAATGCCTCGCCGCACGTCACCGAAGATCCCGCGGCCCAGGCCTGGGTGACCGCCTACAAGGCCAAGTTCAACGTCCTGCCCGACGACTACGCCATCACCTCGTACGATGCGTCGCTGGTCATCATCGACGCGGTGAAGACGGTGGCGGCGACCGGCAAGAAGGTCACCCGCGACGCCGTGCGCGACGCCATCCAGGCGGGCAAGGTCAAGACGCTGCAGGGCGTCGTCTCGTTCGACGCCAATGGCGACATCGAGGACCGCGTCATCTCGATCTTCCAGGTGCATTACGACAAGGCGTTCCCGCAGGACGACATGATCCATCAGTTCAAATACGTCGGCGTGGCGCCGCAGTCCTGAGCGGCGCGGCGAAGCAGGCGCGCGGCGCATGACCACCGCCGACGTCTATCTCCAGCAGTGCATCAACGGCCTCAGTCTGGGTGCCATGTATGCGCTGCTGGCCCTCGGCTTTACGCTGGTTTACGGCATCCTGGAGCTGATCAACTTCGCCCATTTCAACGTCTTCATGGTCGGCTCCTTCGTCGGCCTCGGCACGCTCTCCCTGTTCGGGGTGGTGCCGGGGGCGGCGAGCCTCTCGGGCTTCATGCTGGCCGCAGTGCTGCTCGGCACGCTGCTGGTGACCATGGTGACGTCCGGTGCGCTCGGTGTCGCCATCGAGCGGATCGCGCTGCGGCCGTTGCGTGACGTGCGCGGGCCGGCGGCGATGATCACCACCATCGGCGTCTCCTACGTGCTGTTCAACCTCGTGCTGCTGGTCCTCGGCGCCGACAGCAAGAACTTCCCGACCCCGCTGCCGTCGGTCAGCTTCGCCATCGGCGGGGCGGTGCTGCGGTTGCGCGAAATCCTCATCTGGGCGGTCTCGCTGGTGCTGATGGGGCTGCTGACCTGGTTCGTGCAGTTCACCCGCATGGGCCGCGCCATGCGCGCCACCGCGCAGGACCCGGAAGCGGCGCGGATGATGGGGGTCGAGGTCGATCGCGTCATCATCATGGCGTTCTTCCTCGGCTCGGCGCTGGCCGGCGCCGGCGGCCTGATGTTCGGCCTCTACTACAACTTTACCAGCTACATCATCGGCTTCACCGCCGGGCTGCGGGCGTTCACCGCGGCGGTGCTGGGCGGCATCGGCAACGTGCCGGGGGCGATGCTCGGCGGTCTGATCATCGGTCTGGTGGAGGCGATGGGCGGCCAGTTGATTTCCGCCTCCTGGGCGGACGTCATCATCTTCTCGATCCTCGTGCTCGTCCTCGTCTTCCGACCCTCCGGCCTGCTCGGCCGGGTGGCGCCGAACAAGTCATGAAGGGCCTGTTCGCCCGCCCGGCGGCGCGCCGCGCCGGCCTCGCGCTGCTGATCCTCGGCCTGCTGGCCTTCCCCTATGCCGAGGGCAACGACGCCGACATCGACAGCATGGCCAATGCGGCGTGCTACGCGGCGCTGGCGCTCGGCCTCAACATCGTGGTCGGCTTCGCCGGCCTGCTCGACCTCGGCTACGCCGCATTCTTCGCCATCGGCGCCTATTTCTACGGCGTGTTCACCGCGTTTCAGGTGATGCCGCACTGGTCGTCGTTCTGGCAGCCGTTCGCCATGCTGCATCTGGTGGAAAAGCTCAATCAGGGCAGCGGCGACGTGGTCCACTTCACCCTGTCGTTCTGGCTGGCGCTGCCGCTGGCGGCGCTGGTCGCCGCCGGCTGCGGGGTGCTGTTCGGCGCCCCGACGCTGCGCCTGCGCGGCGACTATCTGGCCATCGTCACCCTCGGTTTTGGCGAGATCGTGCCGATCGTCGCGCGCAACACGCCGAGCGTGACCAACGGCGCCGCCGGGCTGAACGGCGTGCAGGCCCCGAGCCTGTTCGGCTACAACTTCAACGTCCAGGCGATTCCTTACTACTATGTCGGGCTGGCGCTGGTGGCGCTGCTGATGTTCGTCAGTATCCGCCTGCGCGACAGCCGCATCGGCCGCGCCTGGATGGCGATCCGCGAGGACGAGACGGCGGCCTCGGCGATGGGCGTCGATCGCACCCGGCTCAAACTGCTGGCCTTCGCCATCGGAGCCGCCTTCGCCGGCGCCTCCGGCGTGTTCTACATCGCCAAGCTGCAGACGGCGACGCCGGACATGTTCGGCTTCCCGGTCTCGGTGATGATCCTGGTGATGGTCGTGCTCGGCGGCATGGGCAGCGTCTGGGGCGTGGTGGTCGGCGCGGTGCTGCTGACCTTGCTGCAATCGTGGTTCCTGCCCGATCTCACCGACTGGACGCATGCGCTGGGCGAGCAGATCGGCAGCCAATGGTTGCAGCAGATTGATTTCGCCCGCTCGACCGAACTGATCTTCGGCGTGCTGCTGGTGCTGATGATGCTGTTCCGCCGCGACGGGCTGATCCCGGCGGCGCGCGGCAGCGCGGCGCTGAGTTTCGAGCAGCAGAACGTCGCCGGCGTGCAGCGCGGCGGCTTCGCCTCGACCGAGGCGGCGGAGGTGCTCGGCTTCGCCGCGCCGGGCGTGGGCAATCTGCTGGAGGTGCGCGGCGTCACCGTCCGCTTCGGCGGGCTGACAGCGCTGAACAAGGTCGATCTCGTCGTGCCGGCGGGCGGCGTGGTTGCCGTCATCGGGCCGAACGGCTCGGGCAAATCGACGCTGTTCAACGTCATCACCGGGCTGGTCGCCGCCGAGTCCGGCAGCATCCGCTTCAACGGCGCCGAAATCCTCGGCCTGCCGCCGCACACGATCCTGGCGCGCGGCCTCGCCCGGACCTTCCAGAACATCCGCCTGTTCGCCAATCTGCCGGTGCTGGACAACATCCTTATCGGCCAGCATGCACGGCTGCGGACCGGGCCGATCGGCGCGGTGCTGCGCGGGCCGGGCACCCGCGGCGAGGAACGCGCGGCGCTGCTGCGCGCCCGCGGCATCGCCGGGCTGTTCGGCAACCGGCTGACGCCGCGGCTGCAACAGACCGTATCGCATCTCTCCTACGCCAATCGCCGCCGCGTCGAGATTGCCCGCGCGCTGGCTTCGCGCCCGCGTCTGCTGCTGCTCGACGAACCGACCGCCGGGATGAATCCGGCCGAGACACTGGAACTCGCCGAGCAGATCCGCAGCCTGCACAAGCTCGGCCTGACCGTACTGCTGATCGAGCACAAGCTCGACGTGGTCACCCAACTCGCCGATACCGTGGTGGTGCTCGATCACGGCGACAAGCTGGCCGAGGGCCGGCCCGATGAGGTCCGCCGCAATGAGGAGGTGCTGCGCGCCTATCTCGGCCGCGCGGCGCGGGAGGCGCTCGATGCAGCGTGAGGCCGGCGAGCTGCTGGAGTTCCGTGATGTCAACACGCATTACGGCGACCTGCATGTGCTGAAGAACGTCAACTATGCGATCGGCCGGGGCGAGATCGTGGCGCTGCTCGGCGGCAATGCCTGCGGCAAATCGACGACGATGAAGACCATCATGGGCGTCGTCCGCCCGACCACCGGCAGCGTGCTGTTCGACGGCGCCGCCATCGAGCGGCTGCCCACCGCCGAGCGGGTGCGCCGCGGCATCGCCCCAGTGCTGGAGGCGCGGCGCCTGTTTCCGCGCATGACGGTGCTGGAGAATCTGGAGATGGGCGCCTACACGCGCAAGCGCGGCGCCGACCTCGCCGCCGATCTCGACCGGGTCTATGAACTGTTCCCGCGCGTCAAGGAACGGCGGACGCAGCTTGCCGGCACGCTGTCCGGCGGTGAGCAGCAGATGGTGGCGATCGGCCGCGCGCTGATGGCGCATCCGCGGCTGATCTGCATGGACGAGCCGTCGATGGGCCTGTCACCGCTGTATGTCGAGCAGGTGTTCGACATCATCCAGCAGATCAACCGCCAGGGCACGACGATCTTCATGGTCGAGCAGAACGCCGCAATGGCGCTCAGCATCGCCCATCGCGCCTACGTGCTGCAGACCGGTCAGGTGGTGCTGTCCGGCGGCGCCGCCGAACTGCGCGAAAACCCGGCGATCCGAGAAGCCTATCTCGGCGAGCTGCAGGTCGCGCCGACCGCCTGAGCGGCGCGCCTCACGCCGTCAGCAGCAGCGCCAGCGCCTGCAGCACCGTCGCCCGCCGCACCGCCGCGCGGTCGCCGGGAAACACCTCGCTGGCGGTGCGGATGCCGCCGCCGCGCCGGGCCACGCCGAACCAGACGAGGCCCACCGGCTTGCCCGGTCCGCCGCCGCCCGGCCCGGCAATACCGGTCACCGCGACGCTCAGCGCCGCCGGGGAGCGTTGCAGCGCGCCCTCGGCCATGGCCCGTGCCACCGGCTCGCTGACCGCGCCGACCGCAGCGATCAGCGGCGCCGGCACGCCGAGCATGTCGCTCTTGGCGGCGTTGGCATAGGTGACGAAGCCGCGCTCCATCACCTCGGAACTGCCGGCGATGGCGGTCAGCGCGGCGGCGATCAGCCCGCCGGTGCAGCTTTCCGCCGTCGCCACCGTCAGCCCCTCGGCACGGCAGGCGGCGAGCACCGCCTCCGCCGCCGCCAGCATCTCTGCATCCAGCATCGCCGCCCTCCCGCTCATTCCAGCGCCGCGCCCGCGCCCAGCAGCAGCGCGGCGCCGATCATGCCTGCAATCACGTCGTCCGCCATCACCCAGACGGCACCATGGCGGCGGTCGGCCCAGCCGACCGGCCCCGGCTTGGTGATGTCGAGCAGGCGGAACAGCACGAAGGCGGCGGCCAGCCATGGCAGGGTGACGCGCGGCACGGCAAGCAGCGTGATCCACTGCCCCGCCACCTCGTCGATCACCACCCAGCCCGGATCGCCGGTCGCCCCGGCGGCGCGGATCGCCCAGACGCCGCCCAGCGTCGCCAGCACCGCCGCCGCCGCCAGCAGTGCCCATGGTGCAGCCAGCAGCGCCGCGGCGCCGACCAGCACGGCGGCGAACGAGGCGACGGTGCCCGGCGCCCGCGGCGCCCGGCCCAGCCCGCAGCCGCCGGCGATCAGCCGCGCCGCGCTCAGTGCAGCCATGGCGCCAGCGGATGTGGCCGCACCTCGCCGGCGCGGGCGCGGTACACCACCTCGTTCTCGATCACTCGCTGCACATAGTTGCGCGTCTCGCCGAACGGGATCAGCTCGATCCAGTCGAGCATCGCCACCCCGCTCTGGCGCGGATCGCCGTAGCTGGCGAGCCATTCGGCGACCCGCGCCGGGCCGGCATTATAGGCGGCGACGGCGAGCGGCGTGCAGGCATCGTACTGCGCCATCAGCCTGTGCAGATAGGCCGCGCCGAGCCGGACATTGAGCGCCGCATCGGCGGTCAGGCTCGGCAGCGGCGTCGCCACGCCGATCTCGCGTGCCACCTGCGCCGCCGTCCCCGGCATCAGCTGCATCAGCCCGAGCGCCCCGACCGGCGAGATGGTGGCGCTGTCGAAGCTGCTTTCCTGACGGATGATGCCGAGCGCCAGCGCCGCTTCGACACCCGTGCCGGCCGGCACCGCCACCGGCGCCGGCCAGCCGGCATCGAGCAGCACCACCCCCTGCTGGCCGGCGCGGCGCGCCACCGCGATGGCGGTTTCCGGCATGCCGAAGCCGGCGGCCAGCCGCCCGGCGATCGAACGATCGACCGCATCGGGCACGATGTCCGACAGCCGCAGCAGGAACGCCTGCGCCCGCTGCCGCTCGCCCCAGCCGACCAGATAGGCGCTGGCGCGCGCCAGTTCCCGCCCGGCAAAGGCCAGCGCCTGGCCGGGGTTCCAGGCGGGATCATGCAGCGCCGCGATGCGATGGTTCAGCCCGGCCGGACCGTCACCCAGCGCCAGCGCGGCGAGTTGGCCGTAGAACGTCTCGGGCCACGCCGCAGCGCGGGCGTATTCGGCCTCCGCCTCAGCCTCTGAGGCGGCGGCGCGGGCCAGCCAGTAATGCGCCCGCGCCTCGGTGATCGCCGCCTTCGATCCGGCGGCGAGGCGGGCGAAGAACGGCCGCGCCCGCGCCGGGTCGTCGAGTTTGCGCAGCGCGATGAAGCCGGCGAGAAACGCCGCATCCGCCGCCGGCTCGGGCGCCGTCTGGGCGGCGCCGGCGGCGAGTGCGAAGGCGCCGGCGGCGTCGCCGTCGCGCAATCGGTGGCGGGCGAGGATGTTGCGCTCGTCCCAATAGGCGGCGCGTGCGGCGGCGGGGGCGGCGCGTTCCGCCGCGCCGCCGTCGGCGAGCCACAGCGCCAGCGCCTCCGCATCGCGATTGGCGCGGCGCAGATAGCGCGCTGCATCGAGCAGCAAGTCGCGCTGCTCGGCCGGCGGCAGCGCCGCGACCAGCGCCATCGCCTGCGGGTCGTCATGGCGCAGCGCCAGCAGCGCCGCCCCGCGCGGCCGATCCGCCGGGTCCAGCCGCGCCGCCTGCCGCGCCGCGCCGCCGGGCGGCAGACGCAGCAGCCGCTGCCACTGCGCCGCCCGGTCGAGCATGCCGCCCCAGGTGGCGAGGAAGCGGGTTTCGTCGGCCGCATCGGCCGGCAGGGCGATCCAGGCCCGCCGCGCGAAACCGGGCTCGGCCGGGCGCAGCACGGCGCAGCGTTGCAGCGCCGTCTCCGACTGTGCCTCGTCGTGGTCGCAGGCGGCGCCGGCCACCGCCGGGTCCGGCTCGCCCGCCAGCGCCTCGTCGCGGCGCCGGGCGAGGGTGCCGGCAAACGGCCAGTCGGGGCTGTCGGCGATGAAGCGCTCGATCTCGGCCAGCCCGGCCTGACCGGGGGCGAGCAGCCGGTAGAAGGTGACCAGCTTGGCCACCACCGGGTCGGGGTCCTGCGCCGCCAGCGCCGCGGCATCGGCCCAGCGGTCGGCATGCACCGCGGCCATGACGCCGTCCGCCCGCGCCAGCGACGGCAGCATCAGGGTGACAAGCAGCGGCAGGCGGAACGACAGGCGGCGCATGGCGCCTTCTACATGGCGCGACCTTGCGGCGCATCCCCCGCGCGCCTAGCGTGCGCGATCTTCGCTTGCACCAAGGCCCGTCCGATGTTCACAGGCTCGCTCGTCGCCCTCATCACCCCCATGCGGCAGGACGGCGCAGTCGATGAGGCGGCCTTCGCCCGCTTCGTCGAATGGCAGATCGCCGAAGGCACCGACGGGCTGGTCCCGGTCGGCACCACCGGCGAAAGCCCGACGCTGACCCATGACGAGCACCGGCGCGTCGTCGAGATCACCGTCGAGGTGGCCGCCGGCCGGGTGCAGGTGATCGCCGGCGCCGGCTCCAACAGCACCGCCGAAGCGATCAGCCTTGCCCGCCACGCGCAGCAGGCGCGGGCGGACGCGGTGCTGGTGGTGACGCCCTACTACAACAAGCCCACCCAGGAGGGGCTTTACCTGCACTACACCGCGATTGCCGATGCCGCCGACATCCCGCTGATCATCTACAACATTCCCGGCCGCAGCGTGGTCGATATGAGCGTCGAGACGATGGCGCGGCTGGCCCGCCACCGCAACATCATCGGGGTCAAGGACGCGACCGCCAACCTGACCCGCCCGCTGCACACCAGCCGCGCCTGCGGGCCGGAGTTCTGCCAGCTTTCGGGCGAGGACCACACCGCGCTCGCCTTCCGCGCCGCCGGCGGCCATGGCTGCATCAGCGTCACCGGCAATGTCGCGCCGCGCCTGTGCAGCGCGATGCACGCGGCATGGCGCGACGGCAATCTCGGCGAGGCGATGCGCATTCAGGAGCGGCTGGTGCCGCTGCACGACGCGATGTTCGCCGAGACCAGTCCCGGCCCGGTGAAATACGCCGCCTCGCTGCTCGGGCACGGCACGGCGCGCTGCCGGCTGCCGCTGGCGCCGATCGCCGAGACCTCGGCGGCGCGGGTGCGCGCGGCGATGGCCGAGACCGGGCTGCTGACCTGACGCGATGGCGGACCGGCGCAAGAAGTCGCTGCTGATCTCGCACGGCGTCGCGGCGCAGAACCGCAAGGCGCGGTTCGACTACGCCATCAAGGAGACAGTCGAGGCCGGCATGGTGCTCAAGGGCGCCGAGGTGAAAAGCCTCCGCCAGGGCCGCGCCACGCTGACCGAGGCGTGGGCGGGCGAGCGTGACGGCGAGATGTTTTTGTTCAACGCCTACATTCCCGAATACCAGGGCGGCGTGCTGTCGCGCTTCGAGCCGCGGGCGCCGCGCAAGCTGCTGCTCAAGCACAAGGAGATCGTCCGGCTGGCCGGCGCGGTGGCGCGTGCCGGGGCGACGCTGGTGCCGCTCGACATCCATTTCAACGACCAGGGCCGGGCGAAAGTGCTGCTCGGTCTCGGCGAGGGCCGCAACAAGGCCGACAAGCGCCACGCCATCGCGGCGCGCGACTGGCAGCGCGACAAGGCGCGGCTGATGCGCGAAAAGGGCTGACGCCGCGCCGCCGTCGCATCCGCTGATCGTGCTGGCGCGTAGCATCGCAGGCAGGAACGGAGACCAAGCGATGCGCGCGCATGCCCTGGCCGGAGCCTTCATGCTGTTGCTGGCGCTGGCCGCGCCGGCCTTTGCCGACGAGACCGCAGCGCGCCTGGCGGACGCCGATCGCGGCGCCATCCGCGCGGTGATCCAGGACCAGATCGCCGCCTTCCGCCGCGACGACGGGCCGGCCGCCTTCGCCTTCGCCTCGCCCGGCATCCAGCATCAGTTCGGCGATCCGGCGACGTTTCTCGATCTGGTGCGGCGCGCCTATCAGCCGGTCTATCGGCCGGGCGCCTTCGCCTTCGGCGCGCTGGTCGAGCTGGACGGCCATACGGTGCAGAAAGTCGATCTCATCGGCCCCGACGGCGCGCGGCAGACCGCGCTCTATTTCATGGAGCATGAACCGGACGGCACCTGGCGCATCGACGGCTGCATGCTGGAACAGAGCGACAGCGTCGGCGCCTGAGGTCAGCCGAGGGCGCCGACTTCGTGCGAGACGGCGGTGCCGATCTCGCGCACCAGGGCGAACAGCCGGGCGATCGGCGCGAAAATCTCCGCATGCTCGCGCGCATAGGCGGCCGAGGCGCGCGGCGCCCGCGGCTCGGCATAGTCACGCTCGGCCGCCGGATCGGGTGCGGCGGGGAACACTTCGGCCAGGAACAGCAGCGCCGAGGCAATGTCGAGCCGCAGCACCCGCTGATCCAGTGCCGCGCGCGTCACCCCGTGGCGCGGCGAAAAATCGGGAATATTGCTGGCCAGCAGCCAGATGCGATGGATCAGCGCGAGCCGCAGCGCGTGCAGCAGCATCTCCCGGTCGGCCAGCCGCGGCGCATCTTTCCACACCGAGCGCAGATTGACATGGTCGGCCTGGATGCGGCGGAACATCGCCTGCGCCTCGGCCCACAGATTGAGCCGCTCCAGCGCCCGCGCCACCGCCACCAGCGCCTGCCGCCGGCCGGGGATGCGCGCATGCGTGGCGCGGTCGAGCCACATGCCGGGATCGAGCGTCGCCACCACCGCGCGCAGCACGTCGAGATCGGAATGCGCCAGCGCATGCGCCGGCAGCGCCAGGGCGGTGCGGAAGCGCGGGCTGGTCTCGCGCAGCTCGACGAATGTTTCCGGGTGGCGCGCCGCGGCGGCGCCCAGTCCCTGCAAGGTGTTCGCCATCCAGCCGAGCTGGTGCAGGATGGCGTTGTTGGGAATGGCGCGCAGCTCGCGCGGATGGCGGATCATTGCCGTCCCGCCCATGCCGTCCGCCTGCCGCGCCGCCGGCCGCGAGCCGGTCTTGTCGAGCAGCGCCGGGCCGAAAGCGCCGAGCAGCGCGGCATAGCCGGCATCCTCCACCAGTTCCTGCATGCCGGCGCGGCAGGTGGCGAAGAAATCGGCGGAGAAGTCGGTCTCGTCATAGATCGGGTCGGCGGCCGGGGTCGCCTCGGCGGCGAAGGCGTGTTCGGCGATGCGGGCGATGCTGGCCAGCGCCAGGTCCGGCGTGCCGAACAGCAAATACCCGTCGCCGCCCTGCACGGCGCTTTCCTCGCGCACCGCGACACCGGCGGCGGCCAGCGCGCGGCGCGCCACCGGCGGCGAGAGATAGGCCAGCCGCTCGGCCATGCTGCCCGGATGGGCGCCGCGGCCGACGCTCTCGCCATGGGTGTCGAACAGCAGCACCTCGACGCCGGTGATCCGGTGCCGGGTCAGCGCCTCGGCGAGCTTGAGGCGCAGCCGCTCGATCAGATAGGTGGCGGCGAGCGGGCCGACATAGCGCCCGGAATCGGAATAGCCGAACTGGATCGCCAGCCGCCCGGTTTGCTGCAGATAGGCGCGGTAATGCGGGCTGCGCAGCGCCTCCTCCAGCACATGGATGCCGGCCTCCAGCGCCTCGGCGGTCTCGAACAGCGGGCTGATCTCGATGTGCCGCTCGATACCGAACAGGCGGGCGAGCCAGAGAGCGGCGAGCAGCGTGTAGCCGCTCTCGGTCTCGGCGATGAGGAAGCGCACCGGCGTCGCCGCGTCGATGTGCTTGACCAGTTGCGCCACCGTCATCATCAGCCGCGCCGCCGAGGCACCCTCGGCCAGCAGCGCGCCGAAATCCACCGGCACCGGCGCCACCGTGTCGAGCGCGGCATTGATCGCCGCCAGCAGCACGCGCCGCCGCGACGGGTCTTCCGGCGGGTCGGCCAGCCCGATGCGCTGGCGCACCACGTTGTGCAACTGCGCCGCATTCAGCCGCACATGGGTATGCGCCAGCGACAGGCCGTGCGACAGCAGCCCGGCGCGGGCGACGGCGAGGGCCATGCGCTCGGGCGGCGCGGCGGCGGCGATGGCGTCGCGCAGCAGCGCATCGAGCGGCGCCGGCGTGGTCAGCGCCGCTTCCCGCGCGTCGATCAGCGCATGGGCAAAGACGGCGGCCTGCTCGGCGTCGGCGGCGCCGGGGGCCGCGGCGATCTGCGCATCGACGGCGGCGAGTGCCACATCGAGCCGTGCGGCGACCGGGGCGGCGACGTCCGCCACCTGCGCCCGCAGCCGGGCCAGCTGCAGCCGCTTCATGCGCAGCCGCAGCCGCAGCGTGTCCCACCAGCCGATATCGGTCCGCCCGTCGGTGTCGTAGCCGACCCAACTGGTCAGGATCACCGGCGCCGGCACGATCTCCGTCCAGCGGTTCGGCCAGTTGTCGCGCGCCGCCGCCAGGATCGCGCCGGTCAGCGCGTCGAGCGCGTCGCGGCCATGGGCGATAGCGGCGCCGGCCTGGACGAACTCCTCCTCCAGCGTTACCCCGTGCGAGCGGTGCGAGGCAAAGCAGATCTCCGGCGCCCGGCCGCACGCGGTTTCGGCCAGCGCGTGGCCGATTTCGGCCGGCATGGCAAAGGTCGGGTGGGCGGTGAACACGGCGGCGAAGCGGGTGCGTTCGACCAGGGCGCGAAAGGCGGCGAGCGGCACCGCGCTGTCGGCCGGGTCGGGGCGCACCAGACGTTCGGCCAGCCGCGCCATCGCCGCCAGGTTCGCCGCCGGGTCGGTGCCGCCGACATAGGCGGCAAGGCGGGCGGCACGATCGGCGAAGGCGGCATCGCGCAGATGCCACACGAGGCCGTCGATCTCCTCGGGCGACATGGCGCCGCTGTCGATGCGGCGCGACACGGCGAGGGCGATGGACAGCACCGGGTTGCCGAACGGGTCGGCGTCGTGGCTTTCGCGGGTGCGGGCGGTCAGCGCCAGAAGGTCGCGGGCGAGGGCGGGAACGGTGGCGAGCGCCGGATGCTGCATCTGCGAAGTGTGCCCGCGATGCGACCAGCGCGCAACCCTCCTATGCGCCCTCCTATGCGATGGGAACCAAGCCGATGCGCCGCGACGCTATGCGTCGCCGGTTTTCGCGGTCCGGCCGCTCGGCGGCGCAGGCGGCGGCGCGGCGGCCTCGTCAGCCGACCCTGCCGGCGGCTTCGCTCCCGGCGGCTTCGTCCTGGCCTCAAGCCTGAGCTTCATCAGCGCATTGCGGCGTGCGGCGATCTCGCGTCCGGTCGTTTGTCGCGGCAAATCTTCCCCCGCGCGCTTTCGCGGCCGATCGCCGACGCATCGGGCGCCACACCAAGCACGGTCATGCCAGCGCGCAGTCGCGGGTCAGGAAGTGCGTCGGCTGCTCCGCCGCCGCCACAAACTCTCGCGCGGCCCGAGCGACAGGCTCGCCAGCCACAGGCCGCCTGCCACCAGCACGATCGCCGGGCCGGCCGGGAGGTCGGCGTCGAACGACAGCACCAGCCCGAGCCAGGACGCCAGCACCGCCAGCGCCACGGCGGCCCGCACCTGCCCGGCCAGACCGGCCGCCCAGTGCCGCGCCGCCACCGCCGGCAGCATCATCAGCCCGACCGACATCAACGTGCCCATCGCCGCGAACCCGCCGACGACGCACAGCACCACCAGCGCCATGAACGCCAGATGCCACGCCCCGCCGTGCCCGCCGACGGCGCGCAGAAAGCCGGGATCGAAACTCTCCAGCACCAGCGGACGCCAGATCACCGCCAGCCCGAGCAGTGCCGCGCTCGCCGTGCCGGCCATCAGGATCAGCGCCGCATTATCCACCGCCATGACGCTGCCGAACAGCAGATGGGCGAGGTCGATGCCGCGCGTCATCGAGACGATGGCAACCCCGGCGGCGAGCGCGATCAGATAGACGCCGGCGAACTGCGCGTCCTCCCGCCCGGCGGTGGCGCGAGCGAGCCAGCCGGCGAGCAGCGCCACGGCGAGGCCGGCGATGAACCCGCCCGCCCCCATGAACCCGAGCGACAGGCCGCCAAACGCCGCGCCGATGGCGATGCCGGGCAGAATGCCATGCTGCAGCACGTCGCTGGTCAGCGCCATCCGCCGCAGCACCAGGAACACCCCGAGCGGCGGCCCCGCCACCGACAGCGCGAAACACCCGGCCAGCGCCCGGCGCATGAAGCCGAAGGCGAACGGGCCGAGTAGCAGGTCGGCGATCACGCCGCCGCCTGCCACTGGCCGGCAGCCAGCCGCGCCCGGCGGCGGTTGCCGGCCGACAGCACCGCCGCGGTCGGTCCCCAGGCGATCGGCTCGCGCGCCAGCATCAGCGTCTCGGGGAAGGCATGGGCGACGAGGTCGAGATCGTGCAGCACTGCGACGATGGTGCGGCCCTCGCCATGCCAGCGCCGCACCAGCGCCAGCAGATCGGCGATGGTCGCGGTATCGACGGCGTTGAACGGCTCATCCAGCAGGATGACCGGCGCGTCCTGGACGATCAGGCGGGCGAACAGCAGCCGCTGGAACTGCCCGGCGGAGAGCGCGCCGACCAGCCGCCCGCCGGCGCTGTGCAGCCCCACCGCCGCCAGCGCCGCATCGGCCGGCGGCAGCGCCCGGAAGGCACCGCGCCGCGGCCAGCCGCCGAGCGCCACCGCATCGGCACAGGTGATCGGGAAACTGCGGTCCAGACTGCCCGATTGCGGCAGCAGCGCGATCTGCCCGGGCCGCAGCCCGCCGCGCCCGATGCTGCCGGCGGCAGGCGGATGCAGCCCGGCGATGGCGCGCAGCAACGTCGATTTGCCGGCGCCGTTGGGGCCGACTACCGCGGTCAGGCTGCCCGGCATGAACCGCCCGCTGACCCCGCGCAGCACCGCCACGCCGTCATGGGCGCAGCGCAGCCCGTCCAGCACGATCACCGCTGCACCGCCCACCACACGCCAAGCCACACCAGCGCCGCCAGGACAACGGCCAGCGCCAGCCGGGCGGCGAGCGGGGCGGTGACGGAGAGCGGGTCGCGCATGCGTTACACTATAACATGGCCCGGCTTGGCGGAGAACCCGGCCGGCGCTAGGTTTCGCGCCGCATGGATGCTTCCGCCCCTTCCCCCCCTGCGCTCAGCGATGCCGAGGCGCGGCGGCGCTTGCGCTGCCACAAGGGATTTGCCACCGGCCTGCTCGGGCTGATGGCGGCGCTGACGCTGGGCAGTTTCGCGCTGCCGGCGGGGTTCGCCGCGGCGCTGCTGCAGGCGGCGGCGAAGGCCGGCTTCGTCGGCGGCATCGCCGACTGGTTCGCGGTGACGGCGCTGTTCCGCCATCCGCTCGGCCTGCCGATCCCGCACACCGCGATCATTCCGGCGCAGAAGGCGCGGCTCGGTCAGGCGCTCGGGCGGTTCGTCGCCAACCATGTGTTCACTGGCGCCGAGGTGCGGCGCACGCTGGACCAGCTCGACCTTGCCGGCATCGTCGCGCGCACGCTGGCCGACCCGGCGACGTCGCGCCCGGCAGCCGAGACGCTCGCCGGCATGGTGCCGCGGCTGCTCGCCGGCATCGAGGACGGGCGGGCGCGGCGGCTGCTGGGGCGCATCGTGCCGCGGCTGCTCGGCGGCGCCGATGCCGGCCGCGTGGTCGCCGGGGCGCTGCGGAAACTGCTTGAGGGCGAGCGCCATCAGGAGGTGTTCGGCTTCATCCTGGCGCGGCTCAAGCTGGTGCTGGCCGATCGCGAGGAGGCGCTGCGCCGGGCGATCGAGGAGCGGGTGCGCGAACAGGGCGGCGCGCTGCTCGGCTGGGCGCTCGGCGCGTCGATCGCCCGGCGGGTGCTGACCCAGATCAACGCCGAACTCGACAAGATGGATGCCGACGGGTCGGAACTGCGCGGCGCCTTCGACGAATGGATGCGCCGCGAGATCGCCCGCATCGAGGACGACCCGGCGCGCGCCGCCGAGATCGGCCGGGCGCTGCGGCGGATGGTGTCGCACGAGACCATTCAGCACTGGGTGCGCGACGTGTGGGGGCGCCTGCGGCTGGCGCTGGAGGCCGATGCGGTGAAGCCGAATGGCCACGCGGTGGCGGTGATGGAAGGCGCGCTGCGCAACCTTGCCGCCATGTTGACCGAGGATCAGGCGGCGCGGGCGCGGCTGCAGGGCGCGGTCGAGCGGGTGGTGGCCGGGCTGCTGCCCTCGGCGCAGGTGTCGGTGTCGGGGTTCATCGCCGGGGTGGTGGCGAACTGGGACGCAGCGACCATCACCGAGCGGCTGGAACTGCGCATCGGCGGCGACCTGCAATATGTCCGGGTGAACGGCACGCTGGTCGGGTTTCTCGTCGGCGGGGTGCTGTATGCGCTGCTGCGGGCGTTGTTCGGCCCGGTGGCGTTCTGAGCGCAGAGAAGGCCCCGGCCGCCTCCGCTGGAGGCGACCGGGGCCTTCGCATTGCGTGACGGCCACGCCGGCCGCCGCGTGCGGATCAGTCCGCCAGAACGCTCGGGGTACCGGTCATCCAGGTCGCGACGGCGGCAGGTATCAGACAATGAGACACTGGATCACCTCCTTTCAGTTGGTTGCAGACCCGACGACGGATAGCGCGTCGCGGCGCCGATGCAAGCGCGGCGATCCGGGCGGTATTGTTTCGTCAAATTATCGTCAAAACACTGTCAATGCAGCGTTCCTTGCGCATTCTTTCACATTCCGATATTTCACTTGGGCATGGTTTTACGCTCCTCCGGTGTCACCTTCACCATCCTGCTCGGCGCGCTCGCCGCCATCGCGCCGCTCTCGGTCGATATGGGCCTGCCCGCCTTCCCGGCGCTTGAGCTTGGCCTGCACGCCTCGGCGGAAGGGGCGGCGCTGACCCTCAGCGTGTTCCTGGCCGGGTTTTCCACCGCCCAACTGATCCTCGGTCCGCTCTCCGACCGCATCGGGCGGCGGCCGGTGCTGCTCGGCGGATTGTCGCTCTATGCCGCCGCCGGGGTGCTGTGCGCGCTGGCGCCCTCGATCGAGGTGCTGATCGCGCTGCGCCTGGTGCAAGGGCTGTGTGCAGCGTCCGGCAGCGTCATGGCGCTGGCCGTGGTGCGCGACCTGTTCAGCGGCGCGGCGGCGCGCACCCGGTTTTCCTATGTCGCCGTGGTCATCTCGCTGGCGCCGATCGTCGCCCCGACGCTCGGTGGGGCGTTGCTGCTGGTGGCCGGCTGGCGCGGCATTTTTTGGCTGTTGGCGGCTGCCGGCATGGTGCTGATGGCGGCGGTGCTGCTGTTGTTGCCGGAAACGCGGCAGGTTTCCGCCGGGCGGCTGTCAGTGGCGCGCGGCTTCGCCCGCGTGCTGCGCACCCGCCAGTCGATCGGCTTTGCCGCCACCAACGCGCTCAGCTTCGGCGCCTTGTTCGCCTATATTTCAGGCTCGCCGCAGGTGCTGATGGGCGCGCTCGGCGCCTCGCCGGCACTGTTTTCGCTGCTGTTCGCGATCAATTCGGCGGCGATCCTGCTCGGCGCCTGGTTGAACGGCCGGCTGGCGGCGCGCGGCGTGCCGTCCCGGTTGCCGGTCGCCGCGGCGCTTGGGCTGGCGCTGGTCGCGGCGTCGGTGCTGGTGCTGCAGTTTGTACTCGGTCAGCCATCGCTGCTGGCGCTGATGCCGGGGCTGGCGGCACATGCGTTCTGCCGCGGCATCGTCGCCCCCAGCGCCACTCATGCGGCGCTGGAACCGATGGGCGAGATCGCCGGCCTTGCCTCCTCGGTCGTCGGCTTCCTGCAGATGGCCACCGGGGCCGTCTCGGGGGCGGTGCTGGCGCTGCTGTTCCACCGGCTCGGTCCGGCCGCCATGCCGGCGGTGATGGCGGCCTTCGCCTTCGCCGCGCTGCTCGCCTGGCGCTTCGCCGACGCGCCGCTACCGGCGGCGGCGGCGATGCGCGGCGAGTGACAGCAGCGCCATCACCAGCCCGGTGGCGCACACCGCCGGCCAGCCCGCCGCCAGCCATGCCGCGCCGGAGCCGGCCGAGCCGATGGCGCCGCCGATGAAGGTGACGGTCATGAAAATCGTGTTGACCCGGCCGCGCGCCTCCGGCGCCAGCCCGTAGATCACCGCTTGGTTGCCGATCTGCGCGCCCTGCACGCCGAGATCGAGCAGGATCAGCCCGATGATCAGCCCGGTCAGCCCCGGCACGAAGGCGAACACCGGCCAGGAGGCGGCGGCCACCAGCACCCCGGCGCCGACCACCGGCCGCGGCCCGCGCCGATCGACGACACGCCCGGCGACCATCGCCGCCAGGATACCGGCGGCGCCGAGCACGCCGAACAGCCCGGCGACATCGCTGCCGAGGTTGAGCGGCGGCGCCTGCAGCTTCAGCGCCAGCACCGACCAGAACACGCTGAAACTGCCGAACAGCCCGGCCTGCACCAGCGCCGCCTGCCGCACGCCGGGGTGGCGGCGCCACAGGTCGAGCACCGACAGCAGCAGCCCGCCATAGGAGGTGCTGACCGACGGCCGGCTGCGCGGCAGCACCGCGGCGAGCAGCACGCCGACCAGCACCGCCAGCACCGAGGCGATGCCGAACATCGGCCGCCAGCCGAGATGATCGGCCACCGCCCCGGACAACACCCGGCCAAGCAGGATGCCGCTGAACAGCCCGCTCATCACCGTGCCGACGGCGCGCCCGCGCATCTGCGGCAGGGCAAGCTCGGCGGTGAACGGGATGATCTGCTGGGCGATGCAGGCGCCGATGCCGACCGCCACCGAGGCGGCGATCAGCGCCGTGGCACTCGGCGCCAGCGCCGCGGCGAGGGTGGCGAGGGTCAGCCAGGCGAGCTGGCGCAGGATCAGCTTGCGGCGGTCCATGCGGTCGCCGAGCGGCAGCAGCAGCACGATGCCGGCGGCGAAGCCGATCTGCGTCGCCGTCGGGATCATCGCCACCTGTCCGGGGCTGGCGTGCAGGTCGCGGGCGATGATGCCCAGCATCGGCTGATTGTACCACACATTCGCCGCCGCGAAGCCGGCGGCGACGGCCAGCGCCAGCGTCACGCGCGGCGTCAGGCGGGGCGGGGCGTCGGTATCGGGCAGCACTTGCGTATCGGGCATGGTGGCCAGATGGTGCCCCGCCAGGGGAATGCACGGAAGGGCTGATGTGACAGCGGATGGCTTGACGGGCGCGGCAATCGCGGCCTTGGCGGCGCTGTTCGCCATCTTGGCGTGGCGCGAAGTTGCCGGGCAGGGGCGCGAGCTGCAGCGGCTGCGGCTGCTCGCCGAACAGGGCCTTGCCGGGCAGCGCGGCGAGGCCGAGTCGCTGCGCGTGGCGCTCGCCGCCGCCGAGCGGGCGCTGACCGCGGCGATCGCCGCCAGCCAGGCGGATGCGATGGGGCGGGCTCTGTCGGGCATCCGCGAGGCGACCGGCGCGGTCGGCAGTGCGGCCGACCGGATGCGCGGCGAGATCGCCACCCAGTTGCGCGAGATGCGCGCCGGCAGCGAACAGAAACTGGCCGAGATTCAGCGCAGCGTGAACGAGCAACTGGCGAAATCGGTCGAGCAGCAGATGACGACGAGCTTCGCCCGCGTCGCCGAGCAGTTCGCCGCGGTGCACAAGGCGATGGGCGACGTGCAGGCGGTGACGGCGCAGATCGGCGATATCAAGCGTCTGTTCGCCAATGTCAAAACCCGCGGCGGCTGGGGCGAGACGCAGGTGCGCGCGGTGCTCGACGATATTCTGCCGCCGGGCGCCTACCTGACCAACTGGCGGCCGCGCGCCGACAGCGACGCCGCGGTCGAGTTTGCCGTGGCGATGCCGAGCCGCGCGGTGCCGCCGCCCTATCTGCCGGTCGATGCCAAGTTCCCGGTGGAGGATTACGAACGTCTGCTGAGCGCCGCCGAGGCCGGCGATGCCGAGGGCGAGCGCAGCGCCCGCCGCGGCCTGGAGCGGCGGATGCGCGAGGAGGCGCGCCGCGTCGCCGAGAAATACATCGTCCCGCCGGCGACGGTGGAGTTCGCGGTGATCTATCTGCCGACCGACGGGCTGTACACGGAGGTGGCCCGCATCCCCGGCCTGATCGACGAACTCGGCCGGGTGCAGCGGGTGTTGGTGCTCGGCCCGGCGCTGTTCCCGGCGCTGCTGCGCACCATCCATCTCGGCCACGTCACCCTGTCGCTGGAACAGCGGGCCGACCAGGTGCGCGAACTGCTCGGCGCCACCCGCGCCGAGATGCTGAAAATGGACGACGTGCTGGACCGGCTGCTGCGTCAGGCGGGGACGTTTTCCAGCACCATCGAGAAGGCCCGGGTCCGCACCCGCGCCATCGACCGCAAACTGCGCGATGTGGCGGCGCCGGGAGCGGAGGAGGCGGAACGGCTGCTCGACGTGGCCGAGACGGAGTGAGGGCGGCAGGCGGCTCGACGGCGGCGCGTGGCCGTTGCAGGCCAGGGCGATACAGGGACGACGCGGCGATGGGGCACTATCGGATAGTGGTTTCCGGTGACGGTCGGATGGTTCTGCCGGACGGCTTGCGCCAGCACTTGCATCTTGAGGAAGGCGGCCTGCTGCTGGTCCGAGAGGATGACGGCCGGCTGGTGCTGGAGAGCGTGGACGATGCGGTCAGCCGCGCGCAGGCCTTGGTGCGCCGATACGCCCCGGCCACGCGAGACGTGACCGACTCGTTTCTCGCCGAGCGGCGCGCCGACGGCGCGCGTGAGTAGCGCCGCATCGCCGCGTGCGACGGTTTTCGACGCCTCCGCCGTGCTGGCGTTGCTGTTCGACGAAGCGGGCGCCGATACGGTGCGTGCCCGCTTGTCGGCCGGCGTGATCGGAACCGCGAATCTCGCCGAAGTGCTGGCCAAGCTGCCAGACCGGGGCGTTCCGCCCGATGAGGCGGCAAGGGCGGTGGCCCTGCTCGGTCTGCGCGTCATGCCGCTGTCCGAGAGGGAGGCGCAGCGCTCGGTCGGGTTCCGCGCGGCGACCCGTGCCGCCGGGCTGTCGCTCGGCGACCGGGCATGCCTTGCCCTGGCGGCAGAACTTGGCGCACCGGCGATCACCGCCGATCGAATCTGGGCCGGGTTGGCGGGGGCGGTCGGCGTCTAAATCGAAGTGGTGCGATAGAACACGATGGGCGGGCGGCGGCGCAGCCGATACGCCCCGGCGGTCGCCGCGTCAGGGTGTCACAGTCTGGACTGCACCGCCGGCAGGGCGGGTTTGCCGTCCAGGGTGGTGACGCCGGCGAGCCACGGCGTCAGGACGTCCTTGTGGGCTTTGAGCCAGACCGTCGCCGCCCGGGTCGGGTCCATTTTCTTGTTGAGGATCAGGTCCATCATCTCGTCTTCGCCGCTGAGCGAGAAGCTCTCGTTGTTGAGCAGCCGGACGACGTTCGGGCAGTCGTCGGCGTAGCCGGCGCGGATATTGGTATAGACCGCGGCGGCGCCATAGTTCGGGCCGAACATGTCGTCGCCCCCGGTCAGATAGGCCATCTTGAACAGCTTGTTCATCGGATGCGGCTGCCAGCCGAGAAAGACGATCGGCCGGCCGGCGCGATAATCCTTCTCGACCTGCGCCAGCATGCCCTGTTCGCCCGACTCGACGAGCTGGAACTTGCCGAGGCCAAATGTATTCGCCCGGATCATGTCGAGGATGTGACGGTTGCCGTCGTTGCCCGGCTCGATGCCGTAGATCTTGAAGTTGAGGTCTTTGGCGAATTTCTGAATGTCGCTGAAATCGTGCAGGCCTTTGTCGTATAGATATTGGGGCACCGCGAGGGTGTATTTCGCCCCCTCCAGATTGGCGTTCAGCACCTCGACCGATTTGTCGTCGATGAACGGCTTGCGGTCGGCCTCCATCGCCGGCATCCAGTTGCCGAGGAAGGCGTCGATCTCCTTGTTGTGCAGCGCCTGATAGGTTCCGGCGATCGACAGCACGGTGAGTTTCGGCTGATAGCCGAGGTCCTTCAGCAGCACCCCGGTCAGTGCGGTGGTGGCGGTGACATCGGCCCAGCCGATATCGGCCATGCGCACCACCTTGCAGGCAGCCGGTTCGGCGGCGCCGGCGCCGGTGACCAGAGCGAACAGCAGGCCGGCCGCGGCGGCGAGACACCTCAGACGCATTGATCTTCGCTCCCTCAACACGGGCGCTCCCTCAAGACAGGCGCTCCCTCAAGACAGGCGGGGCAGTACACGCATGATCCGCCCGTTATGGCAGGGCGGCGGCCGGACGGCGAGACGCCGGGCATGTCGTTATGAATTCGCAATATCAGCGGGCGTGCATCGGCGCCGCGGCGTCACGCGGGATGCGGCCCGGCGGTGCGGCGGACGAACGCCGGCGGCGCCCGCGCCGGGCGCGGCCGACGGCGCGGCGGGTCGCCCGCCGACGGCGCGGCCGATGCGGTTGCGGCAGCCGGCGGGGATGGCCTCCGGGTTGCCTGCCCGGTTGGCTGCCGG
>JAJZES010000026.1 GCA_021845985.1 Pseudomonadota bacterium
CCGACATACGCAGCGAACCGTGATTCGCTGCCGTCCACGCCCGATTCGGCACCCACAACCCGCCTCCACGAGTGAGGATCTCCATGCCTGCCAAATCCACGCCGAATCGGTCAAGCATTTTGTGACATAGTAAGATTAACAGCTCCCGATCCACGTCTCGTCGCATTTAGGAAAGATATGCTCCGCGACCGAGTCACGGGGATGAGTCGAAATCTCCCGAGGCATCTGCCAGATTTGAGCGTCTGCTTTGCACGGGGGCGTGCGCCAAAGACGCCAGTCCGCTTCCGGCCACAACCTGCCATTCGATCATGTTGCCCGAATGTCCGCTCCGGGTCGATCTGCGCCATTGGTCTCGCAGGAGCACGTAGGGTGGGCTTCAGCCCACCCTACGTCATCGCCGGGCGGTGGCTGACGAAGCGGCACGCAAACGGCCACGCGACAAGGTCGTGTATGAACTTCGCGGGCCGTGGCATCACTGCACGCATGGAAAATCGCATCAAAGCGCTGCGGCTCAAGCGCGGCATGACGCTGGAAGACCTGGCTGACGCGACGGGGACGACATTTCAGCAGATCGCAAGGCTGGAGAACGGAGAGCGTACGCTACGTCCGGCCTGGCTCCAGACGATAAGCGACGCGCTCGGCGTCCCCCCCCCGCCCGACCGCTTCCCGCCGGCGTCCGGCTGGGGCACACTCCGGCGGTGCTGACCCTCCCCCTCGCCACCCTCGCCGCCACCGAGGCACTTGCCGCGCGTGCCGCCGCGGTGGCCCGGCCGGGCGATGCGATCCTGCTGGAAGGGCCGCTCGGCGCCGGCAAGAGCGCCTTCGCCCGCGCCTTCCTGCGCGCCGCCACCGCCGATCCGGCGCTCGACGTGCCCAGCCCGAGCTATACCCTGGTGCAGACCTATGACACCCCCCGCTTCCGTGCCCATCATTTCGACCTGTGGCGGCTCGACGGTCCCGCCGGCCTCGCCGAACTCGGCTGGGACGAGGCGCGCGCCGACCTCGTGCTGGTCGAATGGCCCGACCGGCTCGGCGCACTGCGCCCGGCTGACGCCTTGAGCATCACCCTGGCACCGGACACCGGCGATCGGCGCCGCGCCGACCTCGCCGGCTGGCCCGACCGCATCGGCGGCCTCGCATGAACCGCCCGCGCGCCGCCATGCTGCTCGCCGCCGGCCTCGGCACGCGCATGCGCCCGCTCACCGAACACACCGCCAAGCCGCTGCTGCCGCTCGGCGGGCGCACCTTGCTCGACCATGCGCTCGACCGGCTGGCCGCCGCCGGGGTCGAGACGGTGGTGATCAACGCCCATTGGCATGCCGGGCGCGTCGCCGCGCATCTGGCGGCGCAGGCGCCGTCCGGGCTGCGCATCGTGCTGCGCCAGGAAGACACGCTGCTCGATACCGGCGGGGCGGTGCGCGCCGCGCTCGCCGAGCTTGGCCCGGCGCCGTTCTACATCGTCAACGGCGACGCGTTCTGGCTCGACGGGCCGACCCCGGCGCTGACCCGGCTGGCGCAGGGCTGGGCGGCGAGCGCCGATGCGCTGCTGCTGGTGCATCGCACGTTTCAGGTGCAGGGCGGCAGCGATGCCGGGGATTTCGCCGTCGATCCGCTCGGCCGGGTCCGGCGGCGCAAACCGCGCGAGATCGTCCCCTATCTCTATGCCGGCATCCAGCTCGCCGCCCCCGCCCTGTTCGCCGCCGCGCCGGAGGGGCCGTTCGGCCTCAACCTGCTGTGGGACCACGCCATCGCCGCCGGCCGCCTCGGCGCGGTGGTGCATGACGGGCTGTGGTTTCATCTCTCCACCCCGCCCGACCTCGCCGATGCCGAGAGCAACCTGCAGGCGCGCGCCGTCGGCGAGGCGCGATGAATCTCGCCAGCATCCCGCCGCATCTGCCGTTTCTCGACACCCTGGCGGCGCGCTGGCTGGCCAGCCGGGCGGACCCGTCGCGCGGGCTGATCCTGCTGCCGACGCGGCGCGCCGCGCGGTCGCTGGTCGAGTCGTTCCTGCGCGCCGCCGGCGGCCGGCCGATGCTGCTGCCGCGCATCGCCGCCCTCGGTGCGCTCGACGAGGCACCGCTGGCGCTGGCCGGCGCGCTCGACCTGCCGCCGGCGGTCGAGGAGACCGAGCGGCTGGCCGCCCTCGCCCGCCTCGTGCTGGCGCTGCCAGAGGCGCAGGGCGGGGCGCGCGCCGCCGATGCGGCATGGCGGCTGGCGCGGTCGCTGGCCGAACTGATGGACGAGGCCGAATGGGCCGAGATCGACCTCGCCCCGGCGCTGGCCGGCGCCGCCGATGCGGCACATGCCGCGCACTGGCAGGTGACGCTCGATTTCCTCGCCATCGTCACCCGCGCCTGGCCCGACTGGCTCGCCGAACAGGGGCTGCTGAACCCGGCGCAGCGGGCGGCGGCGCTGCTGCACAGCCAGGCGCGCGCCTGGGCGATGACGGCGCCGGACGAGGCGGTCTGGGTCGCCGGCACCACCGGCGCGCTGCCGCCGGTGGCGGCGCTGCTGCGCGTGGTGGCGCGGCTTGCCGACGGCATGGTGGTGCTGCCCGGCCTCGACGCCGCCATGTCGGCCGAGGCGTGGGCGGCGCTCGATGCGCCGCATCCGCAGGCGGCGTTGCGCGCGCTGCTGGCGGCACTCGGCGCCGAGCGCGGCGATGTCGCCGAATGGGACGGCGTGGCGGCGGCGCCGGCCGGGCGGGTGCGCACCCTCGCCGCGGCGCTGCTGCCGGCCGCGGCGCTGGCGGCATGGCGGCAGGATCAGGCGCCGGACACCGGCGGCATGCTGCGCCTCGCCCCCGCCGACCAGCAGGAGGAGGCCGCCGCCATCGCCCTGGTGCTGCGCCAGGCGATCGAGATGCCGGGGCGCCGCGCCGCGCTGGTGACGCCCGACCGGGCGCTGGCGGTGCGCGTTTCGGCCGAGCTGCTGCGCTGGGACGTGGTCGCCGACGACAGCGCCGGCGAGCCGCTCGAACAGACGCCGCCTGCGGTGTTCCTGCGCCTGCTGGCGCGCGCCGTCGCCGATGGCATGGCGCCGGTGGCGCTGCTGGCGCTGCTGAAACATCCGCTGTCCGCCGCCGGCCTGCCGACGGCACAGTGCCGCGAGGCGGCGCGGGCGCTGGAGGCGGCGGCGCTGCGCGGCCCGCCGCCGCCGCCCGGCCTGGCGGCGCTGCGCCGCCATGTCGCGCAGCAGACGTCCGCGCCGGATGCCGCCGACGCGCTGCTGGCGCGGCTGGAGGCGGCGCTGGCGCCGCTGCTGCGGGTCTGCGCGGCGGCGCGGGCCGCCCCGGCCGAGCTGCTGGCCGGGCTGATCGAGGCCGGCGAGGCGCTGGCGGCGACCGAGGCGACGCCCGGCCCGGCGCGGCTGTGGGCGCATGAGGAGGGTGAGGCGCTGGCCACCACCCTCGCTGCGGCGCAATCGGCGCTGCGCCTGCTGCCCGATCAGCCGCCGTCGGTGCTGCCCGGCCTGCTCGACGCGCTGCTGGAGGGTGCGGTGGTGCGCAGCCGGCGGGTGCTGCGCGGACGCGGCGGCACCGCCGGGGAGCATCCGCGCGTGGTCATCTGGGGGCTGCTGGAGGCGCGGCTGCAGGCGGCCGACGTCGTCGTGCTCGGCGGTCTGGCCGAGGGGGTGTGGCCGCCGGCGACCGATCCCGGCCCGTGGCTCAGCCGGCCGATGCGCCAGCAGGCCGGGCTGCGCAGCCCGGAAGACGCGGTCGGCCAGGCGGCGCATGATTTCCTCACCGCGGCCTGCTGCGCGCCGGTGGCGGTGCTGTCCTGCCCGCAGCGGCGCGACCGGGCGCCGGCGGTGCCGTCGCGCTGGCTGGCGCGGCTCGATGCCTTCCTCGCCGGGCAGGGCCAGCGTCTGGCGCATCACCCGGCGGTCGGCTGGGCGCGGGCGCTCGATCTGCCGCAGGGCGGGCCGCGCCCGGCCGCCCCGCCGCTGCCGCGCCCGGCGGTGGCGCTGCGCCCGCGCGCGCTCGCCATCACCGAGATCGAGACCTGGCTCGCCGACCCCTACGCGATCTATGCCCGCCATGTGCTGAAGCTGCGCGCCCTGGCGCCGCTGGAACAGGCGATCGAGGCGATCGACTACGGCATATTGGTGCATGCCGGGCTGCAGCGCTTTCTCGATCGGGCGGGCGCGGCATGGCCGGCCGACGCGGCGGCGAAGCTGAACGAGGCGATGGACGCGGCGCTGGCCGGGCGCGGCGTGCGGCCGGCGCTGTTCGCGTGGTGGGCGCCGCGGCTGCACCGCATCGCCGCCTGGGTGGCCGAACAGGAGCAGATGCGGCGCGCCCGGCACGCCCCGGTGGCGATCGTCTCCGAACGCGGCGGCGACTGGGCGCTGCCGGTGCCGGGCGGCTTCCGGCTGCGCGGCCGCGCCGACCGCATCGAGCGGCGCGGCGACGGCAGCCTCGCCATCATCGACTACAAGACCGGCAACGTCCCGGCGCAGGAGGCGGTGGCGCGCGGCGACGCGCCGCAATTGCCGCTGGAGGCGGCGATGGCGGCGGCCGGCGCGTTCGGCCCCGAGCTGCGCGGCGGCGTCGCCGACCTCACCTACTGGCACGTCACCGGCGGGCGCGAGCCGGGCAAGGCGACCGCCCTGTTCGACGCCGACCGCGCCGCCATCGCCGCCGCCGCCGAGGACGCGGCGGCGCGGCTGGCGGCGCTGATCGCCGCGTTCGACCGGCCGGAGCGCGGCTATCCCTGCGCCCCGCATCCCGCCCGCACGCCGCGCGGCAGCGACTACGCCCAGCTTGCCCGCCAGGCCGAATGGGACCAGTCGGAGAGCGGCGAATGAGCGCCGCCGCCCGCGCCCGCGCCGAGGCGGCACAGCGCCGCGCCGCCGACCCCGCGGTCTCCGCCTTCGTCGCCGCCTCGGCCGGCTCGGGCAAGACCAAGCTGCTGACCGACCGGCTGCTGCGGCTGATGCTGGACGGCGCCGAGCCGCAGCGCATCCAGTGCCTGACCTATACCAAGGCCGCCGCCGCCGAGATGGCGCTGCGGCTGCAGACGGTGCTCGGCCGCTGGGTGACGCTGCCGGATGCGACGCTCGATGCGGCGCTGCGCGGCCTCGCCATCACCCCCGACGCGGCGCTGCGGGCGCAGGCACGGGCGCTGTTCGCGCGCGTGCTCGACCAGCCGGGCGGCATGCGCATCGGCACCATCCATGCGTTCTGCCAGTCGCTGCTGCGGCGCTTCCCGCTGGAGGCGCAGCTTTCGCCGCATTTCGACCTGCTCGACGACACCGATGCCGCGGTCGCCGAGCAGAGCGCGGTCGAGCAGGTGCTGGCCGGCGCCAACGATGCGCGCGGCCGCGCCGATCTGGAATTGCTCGCCGGGCTGGTCACCCTCGGCGGCTTCGGCAAGCTGGCGGCGGCGCTGCGCAGCGACCCCGACCGGCTGCGCGCCGCCCTCGCCGGCGACGTCGCGGCGCTGGAGCCGGCGCTGCTGCGCGCCCTCGGCGGCGAGCCGGACGAAGCGGCGCGGCTGGCGCGCGCCATCGCCTGGGCCGAGGAATCGGCGCTGCGCTCGGCCTTGCACCGCATCGCCGCGCGCGGATCGACCAAAGTGGCGGAGCGGGCGACGCGGGCGCTCGCCTGGCTGGCGCTGCCGGCGGCCGGGCGGCGGCGCAACTGGGCCGATTGGTGCGGCGAATTCCTCCTCGCCGATGGCTCGCCGCGCGGCCTGGGGGCGCTGCTCAACCCGAAACTGGCCGAGGCCGAGCCGGCGCTGGCGGCGGCGCTGGTGGCCGAACAGACGCGCGCCGCCGCCATCGAGGATGCCGCCCGCGCCGTCGTCACCGCCCGCCTGTCCGCAGCACTGGCCCGCCTCGCCCACCCCGTCGCCGGCGCCTACGCGGCGCAGAAGCAGGGCATCGGCAAACTCGACTTCGCCGATCTGGTGACCCGCACCTCGGCGCTGCTGGTCGATCCCGGCGCCGCCTGGGTGCTCTACAAGCTCGATGGCGGGCTCGACCATCTGCTGCTCGACGAGGTGCAGGACACCGCCCCCGAGCAGTGGCGCATCGCCGGCGCACTGACCGGCGAGTTTTTTGCAGGCCTGGGCGCGCGCCCCGGCGGGCCGCGCACGGTGTTCGCCGTCGGCGACCGCAAACAGTCGATCTTCGCCTTCCAGGGCGCCGACCCGGCCGCCTTCACCACCTGGCGCGGGCGGCTCGCCGAGCGGGTGCGGGCGGCCGGCGAGGCGTGGCAGGACGTCGCGCTGGATGTCTCGTTCCGCTCCACCGCGCCGGTGCTGGCGCTGGTCGATGCGGTGTTCGCCGCGCCGGACGCCGCCGCCGGGGTGGTGGCGCCGGGCGAGACGCTGCGTCACATCGCCGACCGCGCCGACCACGCCGGCAGCGTCGAATTGTGGCCGCTGCTGACCCCGCCCGAGCCGCTGGAGGCGACGCCGTGGCAGGTGCCGGAGAGCAATCTGCGCAGCCGCAGCGCCATGCACCATCTGGCCGACGCGCTGGCCGGCTGGATTCATGCCGAGACCTCCGGCGCGGTGATGCTGGAAAGCCGCGGCCGGGCGCTGGCGCCGGGCGACGTGCTGGTGCTGGTGCGCCGCCGCCGCGGCTTTGCCGGCGCCCTGGTGCGGGCGCTGAAGGCGCGCGGCGTGCCGGTCGCCGGGCTTGATCGGATGATGCTGACCGAGCAGCCGGCGGTGGCCGATCTGCTGGCGCTGGCCGACACGCTGCTGCTGCCGCAGGACGATCTGTCGCTCGCCGCGGTGCTGACCAGCCCGCTCGGCGGGGTGTCGCAGGAATCGCTGCTCGACCTCGCGGCGCTGCGCGACGGCCCGCTGTGGGACCGGCTGCGCGCCCGCGCCGGCGAGCGTCACGACTGGGCCACGGCGTGGCAGTTCCTCGCCGCCCTGTTCGCCCGCGTCGATTACGCCACGCCCTACGCCCTGCTGGCCGAGGCGCTGGGGCCGCTCGGCGGCCGGGCGCGGCTGCTGGCGCGGCTCGGCGCGGAGGCGGCGGAGCCGATCGACGAATTGCTGCAGGCGGCACTCGACCATGCCGCCGCGCATCCGCCCTCGCTGCAGGGGTTCGTCCACTGGGTGCGCGCCGCCGCCGCCGAGGTCAAGCGCCAGGCCGAGGGTGCCGGCAATCAGGTGCGGGTGATGACGGTGCATGGCGCCAAGGGGCTGCAGGCGCCGCTGGTGGTGCTGCCCGACACCACCGCCCTGCCGCCGGACGACGGCCGGCTGCTGTGGCACGGCGCCGGCGCCGCCGCCCTGCCGGTCTGGGTGCCGCACAAGGACTATACCTGCGCCGCCGCCGAGGCGCTGCGTCAGGCGGCGCGGGCGGCGACCATGGCCGAGCATAACCGCCTGCTCTACGTCGCCCTGACCCGCGCCGAGGACCGGCTGGTGGTGTGCGGCTGGCAGAGCCGCAAGGCACCCGCCGAGACGTGCTGGTACCGGCTGGTCGAGCGCGGCTTCCGCGCCCTCGCGGCGCCGGCGGTGCCGTTCGGCAAGAGCCTCGGCGAACCCTGGGCGGAGACGGCATGGCGCCACGCCAGCCAGCAGCGCGCCGCACCGGTGATCGAGCCGGCGGCGGCGGCGGCGGCGGCGGTGGTGCTGCCCGCCTGGGTGGGGGCGGCGCCGGACTGGCGGGCGCTGGCGGCGCCGCCGGAAAGCGACCCGCCGCTGCCGCTGGCGCCGAGCCGGCCGGCCGATGCGGCGCTCGGCCCGGTGCCGCATGCCGCCTCGCCGCTGGCCGAACGCGACACCGCCGGGCGGCGGTTCCGCCGCGGACGGCTGGTGCATGCGCTGCTGCAGCATCTGCCGGCGCTGCCGCGGCCGGAGCGGGCCGCCGCGGCGCGGCGCTTTCTCGACCGCGCCGGCCATGCGCTCGGCGCCGGCGAGGTGGCGGCGGTGACGCGCGATGTGCTGGCGGTGCTCGACCACCCGACGCTGGCGCCGCTGTTCGGCCCGGCCGGGCGGGCGGAGGCACCGCTCACCGGCGTCATCGCCGGGCGGGTCGTCGGCGGGCTGATCGACCGGCTGGCAGTGCTGCCGGAGCTTGTGCTGATCGCCGACTACAAGACCAACCGCACCCGGCCGCCCTCGCCCGAGCAGGTGCCGCTGCTCTATGTGCGGCAGATGGCGGCGTACCGGGCGGTGCTGGCGGCGATCTATCCCGACCGGCCGGTGGTCTGCGCGCTGGTGTGGACCAGCGGCGCCGAGGTCATGGAACTGCCGCCGGCGCTGCTGGACCGGCATGCGCCGGGCGCCGGTACCGCCGCTTGATCGCCCCGCCGCGCCGCCCCATTTTTGCGCTGACAACAGGGACACCACGACAATGAGCGCGAATACCAAGGCCGTGACGGATGCCAGCTTCGCCGCCGACGTGCTCGGCGCGAAGGGCACCGTGCTGGTGGATTTCTGGGCCGAATGGTGCGGCCCGTGCCGCGCCATCGCGCCGGCGCTGGAGGAGATCGGCGCCGAGTTCGCCGGCAAGCTGACCATCGCCAAGGTCAACATCGACGAGAATCCGCAAACCCCGAACAATTTCCATGTGCGCGGCATCCCGACGCTGGTGCTGTTCCGCGACGGCAAGCAGGTGGACATGAAAGTCGGCGCGGCGCCGAAAAGCGTGCTGCGCGACTGGGTCGCCAAAGCGGTCTGAGGCGACCCGCCACGGCGGTTCGTCGCCAACATCGGCGCATCGCGAAACTTCGCAGTTTTTGACTGCGTCCGTCTTCGCCCCTCTGGTTGCGGGAGGGGCGGAGGCGGCGGACTGATTGCCTCGCCAGCGGCTTTGCGCCAGTGTCCGCCGGCATCAAGGGAACCGCACCACACCGATGAACCTGCTTTACGCGGCATCCGGGTTCCTGGTCGGAACGCTGGTCGGGCTGACCGGCGTTGGCGGTGGTTCGCTGATGACACCGATGCTGGTGTTGCTGTTCGGCATCCATCCGGCGGTCGCCGTCGGCACCGACCTTCTGTACGCCGCGGTGACCAAAAGCGTCGGTACCGCGGTGCATGGTTTCAACCACAACATCGACTGGCGGGTGGTGCGCCGGCTCGCCATCGGCAGCGCGCCGGCCACCGCGCTGACCCTGCTCGGCCTCTACCGGCTCGGCATGTCGAGCGGCGTGTCGTCGCATCTGATGTCGGTGGTGCTCGGCGTCGCCGTGCTGATCACCGCGGCGCTGCTGCTGGCGCGCAACTGGATCACCGGCTTGGTCGCGCGCCGCATCGGCGATGCCGGGCCGCGCCACGCCGCCGGGCTGACGGTGGCCACCGGCGCGCTGCTCGGCGTGCTGGTGTCGCTGTCCTCGGTCGGCGCCGGGGCGCTCGGCGTATCGGCGCTGGTGCTGCTGTATCCGCGGCTGCCGACAGCGCGCATCGTCGGCTCCGACATCGCCCATGCGGTGCCGCTGACGCTGATCGCCGGCAGCGGCCACTGGCTGCTGCACTCGGTCGATGTGCCGCTGCTGATGTCGCTGCTCAGCGGCTCGATCCCCGGCATCATCATTGGCAGCCTGATCGCGGTGCGGGTGCCCGACCGGGTGGTCCGGCCGATCCTCGCCTGCGTGCTGCTGGCGGCCGGCGGGCGGCTGGTATTCTGAGGCCCGCGGCCGGTCGGCGGTAAAAATCCCCCTTTGCGGCCTCTCGCGCCGGGCATAGGCTGGCCGAAACCATCGGCGCGCGAGGAGAAATATCGGATGTCGAACAATCCGCCGCCGCGCCGGGCGCAGCCGGTGCGCAATGTCATCGCCGCCGTCATCGGCAACGCGCTGGAGTTCTACGACTTCACCGTTTACGCGGTGTTCGCGACCATGATCGGGCGCGCCTTCTTTCCGGCCACCGACCCCTATGCCAGCCTGCTGCTGTCGGTGGCGACGTTCTTCGTCGGCTTCATCGCCCGGCCGCTCGGCGGCATTGTCATCGGTGCCTATGCCGACCGCTACGGCCGCCGCCCGGCGATGACGCTCACCATTCTGCTGATGGCATTCGGCAGCGGCATGATCGGCGTCCTGCCGGGCTACGCGCAAATCGGCATCGCGGCGCCGATCCTGCTGGCGGTGGCACGGCTGATCCAGGGCTTCTCGACCGGCGGCGAAATGGGGCCGGCGACCACCTTCCTGCTGGAGACCGCAACGCCGGGACGGCGCTGTTTCTACGGCAGCTGGCAGTTTGCCAGCCAGAACATCGGCAGCATCATCTCCGGTGTGCTCGGCATCGTGCTGGCGCTGACCCTGTCGCCCGCGGCGACCAGCGACTGGGGATGGCGCATCGCCTTCCTGCTCGGCATCCTGATCGCCCCGGTCGGCTTCTTCATCCGCCGCAACCTCCGCGAAACGCTGGACATCCGGGAGGCGCATGACAGCATGCCGGCGGTGCTGCGCGACATCGTCGCGAACCACTGGCGGATCGTGCTGCTCAGCATCCTGGTGATCTCGGGCGCCACGGTGACGCAGTATTTCTTCCTCTACACCACCAGCTACGCGCTGACGACGCTGCATTTCCCGACCAGCGTGGCGATGGCCGCCAATCTGACCATCGGCGTCGCCGGTGCCATTTTCGCCGTGATCGGCGGCCTGCTCGCCGACCGCTACGGGCTGAAAACCATCGCCCTGGTGCCGCGCATCATCGTCACCGTGCTGATCTACCCGGCGCTGCTGCTGGTGGTGTGGTCCAATTCGCCGGCCATGCTGATCGTGGTGCTGGCCGTGCTGATGGCGTTTCACGCCATGGCCGGCAGCGCCGGCATCACCCTCATTCCGGTGCTGTTTCCGACCGCGACACGCACCTCCGGCCTGTCGATCGCCTATGCTCTTGGCGTGACACTGTTCGGCGGCACCGCACAGATCGTGTTCACCGCGCTGATCCGCGCCACCGGCGACAAACTGTCCTGGATCTGGTATATCGTCGGCCTCTGCATCATCAGTATCCTCGGCACGCTGGCGATCCGCGTGCCGGACCAGCGAACCATGTCGGGCGCGGCTCAGCCGGCGCCGCCGCTTTCCGGGAGATCGAGCCATGTTGCAGGATGATGTTCGCGCCGTCCTGGCCGCCTATGAGCCGGAACTGGTGGCGATCCGCCGTGACATCCATCAGCACCCCGAAATCGGCTTCGAGGAGACGCGCACCGCGGCACTGGTCGCCGGCAAGCTGCGCGAATGGGGGCTGGAGGTCACCGAGGGCATCGCGCGCACCGGCGTCGTCGCCACGCTGAAAGGCACGCGGCCGGGGCAGCGCGCCATCGGCCTGCGCGCCGATCTCGATGCGCTGTACATCCAGGAAGTGCCCGGCCGCGCGCACGGCTCGACCGTGCCGGGCAAGATGCACGCCTGCGGCCATGACGGGCACACCACGATGCTGCTCGGCGCGGCGCGCTACCTCGCCGAACACCGCGATTTCGGCGGCACCGTGCAGTTCATTTTCCAGCCCGCCGAGGAAGGCATGGGCGGCGGACGCAAGATGGTCGAGGAAGGCTTGTTCGAGCGATTCCCCGTCGATTCCGTCTATGGCATGCACAACGCGCCGGGGGTTCCGGTCGGCGCCTTCATGACCCGCACCGGCCCGTTCCTGGCGGCCAGCGATTCGTGGAGCGTGACCTTCCACGGCACCGGCGGGCATGGCGGGGCGGGCGCGCATCTGGCGACCGACGTGACCATCGCGGTGTCGCATTTCATCCTGGCGCTGCAAACCATCGTCAGCCGCAACGTCCGCGCCATCGATACCGCGGTGGTCAGCGTCGGCTCGATCATCGGCGGCGATGCCGGATCGCCCAACATCATCCCGGCCAAAATGGTCGTCGGCGGCACCTCGCGCTGCTACAGCGAAGACGTGCGCGACCTGATGGAGCGGCGGCTGCGCGAACTGGCGCAGGCGCAGGCGGCGGCGTTCGGCTGCACCGCCGAGGTGATCTACGACCGGCGCTATCCGCCGCTGACCACCCATGCCGAGCAGACCGCGGTGTCGGTGCAGGCGGCGGCGGCCCTGGTCGGAGCCGACAAGGTCGATGCCAACGCGCCGCCGATCACCGGCTCGGAGGATTTCGCCTTCATGCTGAACGCCCGGCCGGGCAGCTTCATCATGATCGGCAACGGCTGGGCCAAGGACGGCTCGTTCCACAACGTCCACACGCCCGGCTATGATTTCAACGACGAGATCATCACCCTGGGCGCGGCGTACTGGGTGTCGCTGGTGCATGCCGAGCTGGCGTCGGCGTGACTCTCAGGCGGCGTCGGCCTTGAGCACTTCCCCGGCCAGATAGAGACTGCCGCAGATCAGCACCCGCGCCGGGCCGGGTGCCTGCTGGCTGGCGTCGGCAAGGGCGCGCAGCGCCGCCGCCACGGTCGGGCCGGGGCGCGCCCTGCCCTCGCTCGCCGCGACGATCGCCGCGACCGGCTGGGCGAGGTGCTGACCCGGCTCGGCCACCGCCCACAGCGTCGCCGCGGGCGCCAGCAACGGGCGCAGGAAGCCCTGCGCATCCTTCGACTGCTTCATGCCGACGACGATATGCAGCGGACGCTCGGCCCACGCCGCGACATGCTGCGCCAGCGCCTCCCCGGCCCCGGCATTGTGCCCGCCATCGAGCCATAATTCCCACCCCGCCGGCAGCATCCCGGCCAGCCGCCCATGCAGCCGCTGCAGCCGCGCCGGCCATTCGGCGGCGGCGATGCCGCTGGCCAGCGCCGCATCGCCGACGCCGAGCCGGGCCGCCCGCATGGCGGCAAGGGCGATGCCGGCATTGTCGATCTGGTGCGGCCCGGCCAGGCCGGGCGGCGGCAGATCGAGCACGCCCGCCGCGTCCTCATAGCGCAATCCGCCGGCGCGCGGCGCCACCGTCCAGTCGCGCCCGCGCAGCAGCAGCGGCGCCGCCACCTCGGCAGCCCGCGCCGCCAGCACCGCGCGCACCGCGTCCGGCTGCGCCCCGACGGCCACCGGCACGCCGGGCTTGATGATGCCGGCCTTCTCGGCGGCGATCTGCGCCAGCGTGTCGCCGAGCCAGTCGCGATGATCGAGCGAGATCGCGGTAATGGCGCAGGCCGCCGGCAACACCACGTTGGTTGCATCGAGCCGGCCGCCCAGCCCGACCTCCAGCACACAGAGATCGGCCGCAACCGCGGCGAACAGCACGAAGGCCACCGCGGTCAGCGTCTCGAACACAGTCACCTCGCCGCCGGCATTGACCTGCTCCACCGCTTCGAGCGCAGCGAGCAGAGCGGCATCGTCCACCAGCCTTCCGGCCAGCCGGATGCGCTCGTTGAAGCGCACCAGATGCGGCGAGGTATAGACATGCACGCGCAGCCCGCCGGCCTCGCCGAAGGCGCGCAGAAAGGCGCAGGTGCTGCCCTTGCCGTTGGTGCCGGCGACATGGATCACCGGCGGCAACCGCCGCTCGGGGTGATCGAGTGCGGCCAGCAGCCGCTGCAGCCGGTGCAGGCTGAGGTCGATCAGCCGCGGATGAAGCTGATGCAGCCGCTGCACGATGGCATCGAACCGGCCGCCGCTCGGCGCGTCGCTCATGCCGCGTCCGCGAGATCCCGCACCCGCAGCAGGCCAATGACATGCGCCAGCATCGCCGCCAGATCGGTGCGCGTGACCACCATATCGAGCATGCCGTGCTCGAACAGATATTCGGCGCGCTGAAACCCCTCGGGCAGTTTTTCGCGCACCGTCTGCTCGATCACCCGCACCCCGGCAAAGCCGATCAGCGCGCCGGGTTCGGCGATCTGCAGGTCGCCGAGCATGGCGAAGCTGGCGGTGACGCCGCCGGTGGTCGGGTCGGTCAGCACGGTGATGAACGGCAGCCCGGCTTCCTTGACCAGCAGCGTGGCGATGGTGGTGCGCGGCATCTGCATCAGGCTGACCGCGCCCTCCTGCATGCGGGCGCCGCCGGAGGCGGTGAAGACGATCAGCGGCGCGTCCTGCAATACCGCCAGCTTCGCCGCGGCGACGATGCCCTCGCCGACCGCCGCCCCCATCGAGCCGGCCATGAACTCGAAATCCATCACCGCGACGACGGCGCGCTGGCCGCCGATGGTGCCGTGCGCCACCACCAGCGCATCATCGCGATGCGCCTTTTCGCGCGCCGCGCGATGCCGCTCGCTGTAGCGCTGGCTGTCGCGAAAGCGCAGCGGATCGGCCGGCACTTTCGGCAGTTCGATGCGGGTGAAGGCGTCGGCATCGAAAGTCCAGCGCAGCCGCTCCTCGGCGGCGGCGCGCATGTGGTGGCCGCAATGGGTGCAGACTTTGAGGTTCTTCTCAAGCTCGGTGTGGAACATCATCTGCTGGCAGGCCGGGCACTGCACCCACAGATTCTCCGGCACGTCGCGACGGCCGAGCAGGGTGCGGATGCGCGGGCGGACATATTCGGTGAGCCAGCTCATCGCGCCGCACTCCGCGCCCCGCGCACGCCCTCGGCGAGGGCGCGCACCTGATCGAGCACGCGGCGCACCGTATCCGGCGCCGCCCGCCCCTGCGCGTCGAGACTCGCCGCCAGCGTCTCGATCAATGCCGAGGCGACCACCGCCGCATCGGCGGCGCGCACCGCATCGGCCGCCTGCGCCGGGCTGCGCACGCCAAAGCCGATGGCGATCGGCAGGTCGGTCGCCCGCCGCACGCGCGGGATCGCCGCGGCCAGCTCGTCGAACCCCGCGCTGCGCGTGCCGGTGATCCCGGTGATGCTGACGTAATAAACAAAGCCCGAGCTGCCATCGAGCACTTTCGGCAGCCGCGCGGCATCGGTGGTGGGCGCGACGAGGCGGATCACGTCGATGCCGTGCGCGCCGGCCTGCGGCACCAGCATGTCGGCTTCCTCGGACGGCAGATCGACCACGATCAGCCCATCGACGCCCGACGCCGCGGCATCGGTGCAGAAGCGATCGGTGCCGTAGGACAGGATCGGATTGAGATAGCCCATCAGGATGATCGGCGTCGCATCGTCGTCGCGGCGGAACTCGCGCACCATCGCCAGCGTGTGGCCGAGCGTCGCCCCGGCGGCGAGCGCGCGGCGGCCGGCGGCCTGAATGGTCGGGCCGTCGGCCATCGGATCGGTAAAGGCGCAGCCAATCTCGATCAGATCGGCGCCGGCGCCGGGCATGCCGCGCAGCAGCGCCATGCTGGTCGCCGGATCGGGGTCCCAGGCTTCGAGAAACGGGATCAGCGCGCCGCGCCCGGCAGCGTGCAGTGCGGCGAAGCGGGCGGCGATGCGGCTCACAGTTTCACCCCGAGATGCTCGGCGACGGTGAAGATGTCCTTATCGCCGCGGCCGCACAGATTCATCAGAATCGTCGCCTCGTGGTCCATGCCCGGCGCGATCTTCGCCACCTGGGCCAGCGCATGCGCCGGCTCCAGCGCCGGGATGATGCCCTCGGTGCGGGTGCAGAGCTGGAACGCCTCCAGCGCCTCGCTGTCGGTCACCGCGGCGTATTCGACGCGGCCGATATCGTGCAGCCAGGCATGCTCGGGGCCGATGCCGGGATAGTCGAGACCGGCGGAGATGCTGTGCGCCTCTTCGATCTGGCCTTCGTCGTCCTGCAGCAGATAGGTGATGTTGCCGTGCAGCACGCCGGGCCGCCCGCGCGAGATGCTGGCGGCATGCTCATGCGTGTCGAGTCCGCGCCCCGCCGCCTCGACGCCGATCAGCCGCACCCCGGCATCGTCGAGGAACGGATGGAACAGGCCCATCGCGTTCGACCCGCCGCCGACCGCGGCAATGGCGACATCGGGCAGCCGGCCGGTCGCCGCCAGCATCTGCGCGCGCGCCTCCTCGCCGATGATCTTCTGGAAATCGCGCACCATCGCCGGATACGGGTGCGGCCCGGCAACGGTGCCGATCAGATAGTAGGTGTCGGCGACATTGGCCACCCAGTCGCGCAGCGCCTCGTTCATCGCGTCCTTCAGCGTGCCGGCGCCCGAGGTCACCGGCCGCACTTCGGCGCCCAGCAGCTTCATGCGGAACACGTTCGGATTCTGCCGCTCGACATCGACCGCGCCCATGTAGATGACGCAGGGCAGGCCGAACAGCGCGCAGACGGTGGCGGTGGCGACGCCGTGCTGGCCGGCGCCGGTTTCGGCGATGATGCGCGTCTTGTGCATCCGGCGGGCCAGCAGGATCTGGCCCATGCAGTTGTTGACCTTGTGCGCGCCGGTATGATTCAGCTCATCGCGCTTGAAATAGACCCGCGCCCCGCCGAGCGCGCGGGTCAGCCGCTCGGCATACCACAGCGGGCTGGGCCGGCCGACATAGTCGCGCAGGTAGTAGTCGAGTTCGGTACGGAACGCCGGATCGGCGCAGGCCGCCGCATAGGCGCCCTCCAGCTCCAGCACCAGCGGCATCAGCGTCTCGGCGACGAAGCGCCCGCCATAGGCGCCGAAGCGGCCGCGGGCATCCGGGCCGTTGCGCAGGCCGTTCGCCCCGAAAGTGGGCGCCGATGCAGACTGGGTCAAATCTCACCTCCGGTCGAGCGCGCCTCATAGCGCAGCCGCCGGGGCGGGGAAACCGTCTCAGCCGAACCGGCGCATGCACTGCCGCAGCGTTGCCTTGTCCGTCACCATCGCCTGATAGGCGGTATGGAAGCGGCCGAGCGCGGCGGTCCACGGGGCGAGGTCGGCGCCGTCCGCCACCTCCACCGCGCTGAACCCGCAGCGCAGCAGAAAAAGATGCTGGTCGGGCAGCACATGGCCGACCGCGCGCAGCTCGCCGCCATAGCGGAACCGCTCGCGCAGCGCCCGCCCCAGGGTGAACCCCCGCCCGTCGCGGAACTTCGGGAACGCCACCGCGATCAGCGCCACCCGGTTGAGCAGCGGCGCCAGCTCCTCCGGCAGCGTCGCCGGCCCGACCACCACGCCGAGCGGCGCGGTGCGCCCGGCCGGCACCTCGGCCAGCCGCTCCAGCCCGATCAGGGCCGCCACATCGTCGGGGATCGGCGCCGCGTCGGCGACCCGCAGCCAGCGGTCGGCGGCCGGCCGGCCCTGCTCAAGCAGTTGCATAGAGCGCCTCCTTGAACGGCGCGAGGCCGGTGCGGCGATAGGTGTCGATGAACAATTCGCCGGCCTGGCGGATCGCCAGATAGCTGCGCAGGATGGTCTCCACCGCGTCGGTCACCTGGTCATAGGCGAAGGACGGGCCGACGATGTCGCCGATGCGCGCATCATTGGTCGCCGAGCCGCCGAGGGTGATCTGATAATACTCCTCGCCTTTGCGATCGACGCCGAGAATGCCGATATGGCCGACATGGTGATGGGCACAGGCGTTGATGCAGCCGGAGATGTTGATATAGACGCTGCCGATGTCGTGCTGCCGGTGCAGATCGGCGAAGCGTTCGGCGATGAGCTGCGCCACCGGGATCGCCCGGGCATTGGCCAGCGCGCAATAATCCAGACCGGGGCAGGCGATGATGTCGCTCAGCAGCCCGACATTGCCGGTCGCCAGCCCGAGCGGGCGCAGCGCCTGCCACAGCGCGTACAGCTCATCCTTGCGGACATGCGCCAGCACGAGGTTCTGCACATGTGAGACGCGCACTTCGCCGAAGGCGTAGCGGTCGGCCAGATCGGCGATGGCGTCCATCTGCGCGGCGCTGCAATCGCCGGGAATGCCGCCGATCGGCTTGAGCGAAATCACCGCCGAGATGTAGCCGGCAACCTTGTGCGGATGGGTGTTGCGCCCGACCCAGGCGGCAAACTCGGCGTCGCCGTCGCACGCGGCGGCGAGCGCGGCATCGGCCTGCGGCAGCACGGCGAACGGCGGCGGCGCGAAATGCGCCTGGATCGCCGCCACCACTTCCGGCTCCAGCCGGTAGCGCTCGCGCGGCAGCCGCGCATATTCCTGCTCGACCAGTTCGGTGAAACGCGCCTGCCCGACGTCGCGGACCAGGATCTTGATGCGCGCCTTGTGGATGTTCTCGCGCCCGCCGAGCGCGTTATAGACGCGCAGAATCGCCTCCAGATAGGCGATCGTCTCGGCCTCGGGCAGCCGCTCGCGGATGCGATAGGCGAGGATCGGCGTGCGCCCCATGCCGCCGCCGACCCAGACCTCGAAACTAACCGCGCCGGATGCGTCGCGGCGCGCGGCGAGGCCGATGTCATGCAACTGGATCGCCGCCCGATCGCGCGCCGCCCCGGTAATGGCGATCTTGAACTTGCGCGGCAGGAAGCTGAACTCGGGGTGCAGCGTGGACCATTGCCGCAGAATCTCGGCATAGACGCGCGGATCGACGCTCTCGTCGAACGCGGCGCCGGCATATTCGTCGGTGGTGACGTTGCGGATGCAGTTGCCGCTGGTCTGAATGGCATGCAGGTCGGCGTCCGCCAGGGTGGCGATGGCGTCCGCCGCCTCCTCCAGCTTGATCCAGTTGAACTGGATGTTCTGCCGCGTGGTGAAATGCCCATAGCCGCGGTCGAACCGCCGGGCGACGACGGCGAACTGGCGCATCTGATCGGAACTCAGCACGCCATAGGGCACGGCGCAGCGCAGCATATAGGCGTGCAACTGCAGATAGAGACCGTTCATCAGCCGCAGCGGCTTGAACTCATCCTCGCTCAGCGCCCCGGCGAGGCGGCGATCGACCTGGCCGCGGAACTCGGCGACACGGTCGCGGAGAAATTGCCGATCATACGCATCGTATTTGTAGATTCCGGCGGTGACCTGCGGCGCCGTCCTGTCGAGCCCGTCCATCGGCCTCACTCCGCCGCCTCGGCCAGCATGCCCGCCGCCAGTACGCTCGGCGCCAGCACGCTGGGCCCGACCACCCGCACCCGCTCGCGCATGCGCAGCGGCTCCGGCCCGCCCGGTTTCAGCGTCACCTCGACCTCATACGGCGCAACCACGATCTGCTCCGCCTCCGCCTGCGCCGCCGCGCTCAGCCCCGCCGCCACGCCGGCGCCGTCAAAGATTGCCGCGTCGCCGACCCGCTCCGACCAGATGCCGCCGCCGCCGAGCCAGACGACGCGGCCGTCGCGCAGGCGGTTCGCCGTGACCACCAGCGGCTGCGTTCCACGCGCCTTCACCTTCGCCTGCATCGCCCATGCGCCCGTAAAATGACACCGTCAGACGTTATATGGGATAAAATACGCGGGCGGAAGCGGGATGCCGGTCATATCCGCCCGCCGAGCCGCAGCGCCAGCAGCAGCGCGGCATCCAGCGGCAGCGCCGGAACCTCGCGCAAACGCCAGTACCAGCGGCGCAGAACCGCCCCCGCCGCCGGCGCCGCCGGCGGCGGACAGGCCCACGCAGGCAGCCCAGCCATGCGCAGAAGCAGCACGCAGCGCGGCAGATGATAGGCGCTGGTGGCGGCATAAACCGCGCCCGGCCACCGCCGCAGCAGCCGCGTCACCGCCCGCACCGACGAAAGCGTGTCGGTCCCCGTCGGCTCCCGCAGCAGCCGGTCCTCGGCGACGCCGAGCCGGCGCAGGATGCCGGCCATCACCTCGGCCTCCGCCGCGCCATAGCGGCCGATGCCGCCGGTCGGCACATACAGCGTGCCGGCCCGGTTGCGGCCGAAGGCGAACGCCGCCTCCACCCGCCGGCGCAGCGTGGCGCTGGCGCTGCCGTCCGGGCGCACCGCGGCACCGAAGATGACGATTGCTGCCGGAGACATCATACGCCGCGACATGGGCCGGCGCCGCACCGCATTCCAGCCTGCCGAAGCCCGCGCTTGTTCGCCGCCGCCGCGGCCCGTATCTGTCCGGGCATGCGCGCCCTCCCCGCCCTGTTGTTCGCCTTGCTCGTCGCCGCCCCGCTGCTGCCCGCCAGCAGCCGGGCCGATACCGCGCCGAAGCCCCCCCGCCACAGCAAAACCGCCGGGCCGCAGGCCATCGGCACGTTCGACGACTGGACCGCCGCGACCAACAAGGAGGCCGGGCAGACCGTCTGCTACGCCTTCACCCGCGCCCACGCCTCCTCCCCCGCGGTGCCCGGCCGGGGCGACGTGGTGCTCACCGTCACCGAACGCGCCAGCGGCCGCGATGCCGTCGCGCTCAGCGCCGGCTTCACCTATGCCGCCAACGCCGCCGGCAGGCTCGATGTCGATGGCACCGGCTTTGACCTCTACACCGCCCAGCGCAGCGCCTTCGCCCGCGACGGCCATGCGGTGGCGCAGGCGCTGGGGCATGGCAAACAGGCGGTCATCCGCACCCCCGGCCCGAAAGGCGCCGAAGTCGCCGACACATTCAGCCTGCGCGGCTTCGCCCCGGCCTATGCCGCGATCGTCAGGCACTGCCCGCCGGGCAAGGGCACAACGTGAGCGCGGCGCTCGACCTCAGCGAGGCGGAGCGCAGCCGCATCCTGGCCAAGACCGCGCGCTTCGCCCCGCCGCCGGCGCAGCTCGCCGACGGGCGGCGCGACCTCGTCGGGCTGACCCGCGACGAGCTGGCGGCGGAGCTGGCCACGATCGGCGAGGCGCCGTTCCGCGTCAAGCAGATCTGGCACTGGATCTACCATCAGGGCGTCACCGATTTCGCCGGCATGTCCAGCATCGCCCGGCCGCTGCGGGAGAAACTCGCCCAGCGCTTCGTCATCGGCCGCCCCGACATCGCCACCCAGCAGACCAGCAGCGACGACACGCGCAAGTTTCTGTTCCGCTTCCGCGACGGCCAGGAGGCCGAGACGGTCTATATCCCCGACCGGCAGGAAGATCGCGGCGCCGTTTGCATCTCGTCGCAGGTCGGCTGCACCCTGGCCTGCCGCTTCTGCCACACCGGCACGCAAGCGCTGGTGCGCAATCTCGGCGCCGCCGAGATTGTCGGGCAATTCATGGCGGCGCGCGACGCCTATGGCGAATGGCCCAGCCCGAAGGGCGAGACCCCGCGCCTGCTCTCGACCATCGTCCTGATGGGCATGGGCGAGCCACTGTACAATTACGAGAATGTCGCCCGCGCCATGACCATCATCATGGACAACGAGGGCATCGCCCTGTCGCGCCGGCGGATCACCCTTTCGACCTCCGGGGTGGTGCCGATGATGGATCGCGCGGGGGCCGAACTCGGCGTCAACCTCGCGGTGTCGCTGCATGCGGTGCGCGATGCGCTGCGCGACGAACTGGTGCCGCTCAACCGCAAATACCCGATCGCCGAACTGGTCGCCGCCTGCCGCCGCTATCCCGGCGCCTCCAACGCAAGGCGGATCACGTTTGAATACGTCATGCTGCGCGGCATCAACGACAGCCTCGCCGATGCCCGCGAACTGGTCCGGCTGATCGCCGGCATCCCGGCCAAGGTCAACCTCATTCCGTTCAACCCCTGGCCCGGCAGCCCCTATGAGACCAGCAGCGGCAACGCCATCGACCGCTTCGCCCAGGTGGTGATGGATGCCGGCTATTCCGCCCCGGTGCGCACCCCGCGCGGCCGCGACATCCTCGCCGCCTGCGGCCAGTTGCGCACCGAAAGCCGCCGCCAGCACGCCCCCCCAACCGCCTGACCCGCCGCCCCTTTTTCCCTCCCGCCACACCCGACCATCCACGCCGTCCCGCCGCACCACCCGCGGCCGCCATGGTCGGCCTGCGCCGAGCATGACGGGTGAACGACAGAACCCCCACCGTCAAGCGCCTTCACTTCTCCCCCTTGCGGGAGGGGTCGGGGGAGGGGTGATGCGACGACGATCGCACGAAACGAACGAGACCAATTGCGCCGCAGTTTTCTGCTGCCCAGGCACCCCTCCCCCCGACCCCTCCCACAAGGGGAGGGGAGAAGAAACCAACACCCGCAAAATCCACTTGCCCAGCCAGCCCCCTCCATGTTCTTGTTCCGTTCGTGACCCCTGCAACCCCACCCCCGGCCGACCGCCTCGCCCGCATCCTCGACGATCTGTGCAAGGCGGTCGCCGCGCGCGGCCCCGGCGGCTTCCTGCCGATCCCGCTGCTGGTGCTGGTCTGGACACGCATACGGCGGGCCTCCATCCGCATCGCCCGCCTCGCCGCCCGCGCCGCCAGCGGCAAACCCCCCATCGTCCGCCGCGCCCCGCGCGCCGCGCCGCAAAACTCCGCGCCGAGAAAGCCCGCAAGCCGCCTGCCGCGGCGCGCCGGCTGGCTGATCGGGCCGGTGCCGGCGGCCGGCGGTTATGCCTCGCAACTGCACCATCTGCTGACCCAGCCGGACATGATCGCCCTGCTCGACGCCGCCCCCGGCATCGACCGGCTGCTGCGCCCGCTCTGCCGCATGCTCGGGGTCGCACGCCCCAAACTGCCGC
>JAJZES010000031.1 GCA_021845985.1 Pseudomonadota bacterium
AAGGTCCGCCTCGGCGGCATGTCCCCCAGCCTGCCGACCAGCGATGCCGGCAAGGTCCGCCTCGGCGGCATGTCCCCCAGCCTGCCGACCAGCGATGCCGGCAAGGTCCGCCTCGGCGGCATGTCCCCCAGCCTGCCGACCAGCGATGCCGGCAAGGTCCGCCTCGGCGGCATGTCCCCCAGCCTGCCGACCAGCGATGCCGGCAAGGTCCGCCTCGGCGGCATGTCCCAGAGCCTGCCGACCAGCGATGCCGGCAAGGTCCGCCTCGGCGGCATGCGCCCATCGGTTTGAAATACGATTGACGACGCAGTCGATCTCGCAAATTGTGCTCGCGCCGGCCGGGTCCAGATCCCGGCTGGCAGAAGCGTTTTGTCGCCGGCCGGGAGATCGCTGATGCCTGACTCCACTATGCCAGCCGCGGACGTGACCGCCGGGACCAAGCATCCGCACGTCATCTTCCACCGGCTGATCCCCCAGGCGCGCCTGCCGCAGCGCGCCGACCGCTCCGCCGCCGGCACGCTGCCGACCCGGGCCTTCCGCTATTGCGAGCCGGTCGTCACCGCATCGGCCTTTGGCTACTACATCTTCCCCCCGATCAATTTCAGCCTGATGTGGGACGGTTCCGAAGTCACCTGGACGTATGACGGCGCAGACGGCTGGATGCCGCTGAAAACGGCCCAGTTCCCACATTTCGCGGCCCATTTCGATGACCATGCCCCCGAGGAAATCCGCGGCTTCTCGCCGCCGTTTCTGGGCGTGTTTCCCGAACCTGGCGTGCTGCAGATGTGGAGCGGGCTGGTCATGCGCACCGCGCCGGGTTGGAGCACACTGATCCGCCCCTGTGCCAATTTGCCGCGCAGCGGTGGTTACGAACTCTATGAAGGAATCATTGAGACCGATCGCTGGTTTGGCCCGCTCATTACCAATATGCGCCTGACCAAGACCAATGTGCCGATCGAGTTCCGCGCCGATTTCCCGATGATGCAGGTGCAGCCGCTGCCTCGCGCGGCCCTGGATGACCAGTTGCTCAACAACTACGAACTGGTGCCGGCGATGAATCAGCTCAGCCCCGAGGACTGGGACGATTTCTATGATACGGTGGTGCGCCCGAACGTGATGGAAAAGCGCCCGCGGGGCCAATATGCCGCTGCGGCACGCAAACGGCGGAAGGCAGAAGGCAGCGGCGACGCCAGCGAGGGGTAATGGGCGCGGCGCTACTCTGGAACGCCCGCAAGTCTCAGGCCCGCGGCGTAGCGCGTGCGGTGCTCTGGCATTTCAAACGGGCAGTTGGAAAGGAACTTGCTGACGGTAAAATCCGGTTCGATGGTCTCCAGCCGTTCGTGCACCGACTGCGCCTCCTCGATCAGGTTAAGGTGGCCCAGAGCGGCGAGATATGGCTTGCAGGCGCCGGAGAACGCCGGATTCATTTCGCTGACCCCGCGCCCGACGGCGACCGCGCCGGTGTAATCCTGCTTGAGCAGCCGGACGATGATCAGCGCGGTATCGAAGAAAAACGCATGCGGATCAATCGGCGACAATTTCTTATAGCGCTGCAGCCGCCGGTCGGCTTCGTCCAACTCGCCCATATAGGCAAAGGCCACCCCGGAGAGGTTCCACGCCATTGCCAGATTCGGGTTGAGCGTCAGCGCCCGCTCATGCAGCGAAATCGCTTCACGCAGCCGGCGATGGATGTAGGCACGCACATGGCCGGCGATGGTCAGTGCCTTGGCGTCCTGCGGATCAAGCATGATGGCGCGCTCGGCGAGCCGTCCGGCCTCGGCGATGCTGAGGCTGGAGTCGTCCGACCAGTCCTGACCGGCGAGAAAGATGTGCCAATAGGCATACCCGGCATGGGCGGCGGCGTAATCCGGTTCCAGCGCGATTGCTTGGCGCAACAACTCTCCTGCCTGCATGAACAGCGGCCGCTCCAGCCGGTCGATCAGCGCCAGCGCCCGCAGCAGCAGATCATAGGCGCTGGCGTCCGCCACCGGGCGGGAGGCGACGCGCTGCGACTCGATCAGCAGGATTTCCGGGTCGATCTGCGCCACCACCTCGGCCGCGATCTCGTCCTGCAGCACCAGCAGGTCTTCCGCCTGGCGGTCGAAACGACGCGACCAGACCACCTGGTTGCCGGCGCGCAGGTCAAGCAGACGCATGGCGATGCGCAGCCGGCCGGGCACCCGCTGCACCGTGCCGTCGAGCAGGAAATGGATGTCAAAGGCGCGGCGGATCGCCGTCTCGTCGCGCGTCTGCATGGCAAACCGCGCCAACGACCCCGAGGAGACGAGAAACATCCAGCGAAAGCGCGCCAGCGCCGCGGTGATTTCTTCGGCCAGCCCGACGCCGAGATGCGCCTCCTCCTCCGTCGTGCCGACCAGCTGCAGCGGCATCACGCCAACCCGCGCGCCACCCCGCGGCACCGGGGCGGCGGCCTCCGCCCGCGACTCGGATCGCGCCTCCTGGCGTGGCGAGGGCCGCGACGGCAGCACCACCGGCGGCGCTGCCACCGGGCGCTGGGTGCCGCTCGCCCGCACCTCGGCGATCAGCCGCGCCGTCTCCTCCGATGGCTGGGCGTCGAGCATGTCGGCCAGCGCATTGCGGCACCGATCGAACGCCTGGATCGCCTGACCACGTTCGCCGCGCGCCGCATGGGCGCGAATCGTCGCCCGCCACGCCCCCTCATGCGCCCGGTCGATCGACAGCAACTGATGCGCCGCCAGCAGCATCGCCTCTGGCTCCGTCTGCTCGCGCAGGATGTGCTCGGCGATCGAACGTCCTTTGTCGCGCAGACGCTCCCGCTCGCTGGCAAGCCAGGCGTCGAAGGCCGGATCGACCCCGTCCAGGTCTTCCAGCAATTCGCCGTCCAGCAGCGACAGTCCGGCCGGCCGCGCCGCCGTCGCCCGCATCACCTCATCGACATCGACCCACGCCGTGCCCGGCCGCAGTGCCAGATGATCCCGCGTCACCGTCAGCACCGCCTGCCCGGCATCGCCCAGCGTATCCAGCAGCCGATGGATCTCCTGGCGCAGCGAGGCCCGCGCCTGTTCCTCCGGGCGGCGGCTCCACAGCAGTTCGGCCAGTTTGCCGCGCAGCATCTGCTTGGGCGACGACAGCGCCAGCACCGCCAGCAGCGCCCGCGTCTTGCGCCCGGTGGGCAGCACGCCATCGCTGTTCAGCGTCCAGACTTCCATCTGGCCGATCAACCGCAGCCGCAGCGCCACTGCCTCACTCGCCGCGGGCTGCGGCGCATGGGCGGGCAGACGTTGAGGGGCGCTGACGATCATCCCACGATATGAACGCGCCGGCGCCGGAAATGGCAAGTCCGGCGTGTGGCTTTCATGGATATGACGGGATGGAAACTACCCGGTCAGACCGAAGCTGCATCGAAAATCGGCCGCACATCGCCCTGCCAGTCGCCGTGGAACCGCTCCAACCAGCGCTCCGCCTGGGTCGGTGCGCCGGCGGCAATCGCCTCCAGCGGCGCCAGATGGATGCGCTCGTCCTGCCCGGTGGCGTCGCGGCGGGCGCGGGCAAGCAGCCCCTCGCTGGCGATGGCCACCATGCGCCGTGCCAGATCGGCCACGCTGCCGCCGGCGAACGGCGTCGCCAGTGCCCGCCGCGGCACCTCGGCGCGGATCTGCGCATAGTCCGTCCACGGCCGCTCGCGCACCAGCGCATCCGCCGCCGCCAGTGCCGCCTCGTCATAAAGCAGCCCGACCCAGAGCGCCGATTGCGCCACCATCATCTCCGGCGTGCCGGCATCGGCGCCGCGCATCTCCAGGAACCGCTTGACCCGGACATCGGTGAACGCGGTCGTCATATGGTCGGCGAAATCCCCCACCGTCGCCGGCCCGGTCCCGGCCACATCCAGCCGGCCGGCGATGAAATCGCGGAACGAGCGGCCGGCGACATCGATGTAGCGACCGTCGCGATGGACGAAATACATCGGCACGTCGAGCAGCCACTCGACATAGCGCTCGAAGCCGAACGACTCGGCAAAGAACGCCTCTGGCATGCCGGTTCGGTGCGGGTCAGTATCGGTCCAGACATGCGCGCGGTACGACAGGAAGCCATTCGGCCGGCCTTCGGTGAACGGCGAATTGGCAAACAAGGCGGTCGCCACCGGCTGCAACGCCAGAGAGACGCGCAGCTTGCGCGCCATGTCGGCTTCCGAGCTGTAATCGAGGTTGACCTGCACCGTGCAGGTGCGCGTCATCATGTCGAGGCCGAGACTGCCGACCACCTGCATGTAGCGGCGCATGATCGCATAGCGGCCCTTCGGCATCCACGGCATCGCAGCGCGCGGCAGCGTCGGATGAAACCCGAGCGGGGCAAAGCCGATGCCGAGCGGTGCCGCCGCGGCGCGCACCGCCGCCAGATGCGCCTCCAGCTCGGCGCGCGTCGCATGCAGCGTGCCGAGCAGGCCGCCGGATAATTCGAGCTGCCCGGCCGGTTCCAGCGACACCGAGGCGTCGCCGTGCTTGAGGCCGATCGGCTTGCCAGCGTCGAGGATCGGGCTCCAGCCTGCCACCGCCATCCGCTCCAGCAGCGCGCGGATGCCGTCCGGCGCATAGGGCGGCGGGGTCAGGTCGGCATGGCGAAAGCCGAATTTTTCATGCTCGGTACCGATGGCAAACTCCGCACGCGGCTTGCAGCCGGCGGCGATGTGGTCGGCAAGCTGGCGCACCGAGGTAATCGGCGTCGCGTCGGCGTCTCCGGGGTTCGACATCTGGCGTCCGTAGGTTTGCGGGCAGTCTCTTACCCAGTGACAGGCGCCTGCAACAGCGCCAGCCCGACGATGGCGGCCGTCTCGGCCCGCAGGATGCGGGGACCGAGCGACACTGGCCTGACAAAGGCGTGCCGAGCCAGTTCGTCAAGCTCACCCGGCGAAAACCCTCCCTCCGGCCCGATCAGCAAGCCCGCCGGCTTGTGGGTCGGGCGCAGGCGCGGCGCCGCCGCCCGCTCGATCGCGGCGATCAGCGGGCGGTCACCCGGCCATGCGCCGAGCAGTGCGGCAAGACGTTGCGGTTCGCCGATCTCCGGCACCGTCAGCCGCTCCGACTGCTCGGCCGCCTCGACAGCGATGGCGCGCAGCCGGTCGATGTTGAGGCGGGGGACGTTGCCGCGCTCGGTCAGCGCCGGCAGCAGGGCGGCGACGCCGAGTTCGGTCGCCTTCTGCACCACCAGTTCCGTCGCATCCCGCTTCAGCGGCACGAAGACGAGCCACAGCGCCTCGTCATCGCGCTGCGGCCGCAGCCGCCGTACCGCCACGAGCTGCCCGCGCTCGCGCTTCAGGGCGACGATCCGCGCCTCCCATTCACCCTCCCGGCCGTTGAAAAGGCGCAGCATGTCGCCCGCACCGCGGCGCATCACCGCGCCGAGGTAATGCGCCTGCGCCGGCGTGACATCGACGATCGCCTCGGCGGCGAGCGGGGCGGCGACGTGAAGGCGGATTGACCCGTGCATGGCGGGCAGGACATTAGCAGCGATGGCCCCGCACACCGACATCGTCGCGACCGGTTTCGTCGCCCGCCTGCCGCCGGGCTGGCGCCCCTATGCGCTGCTGATGCGGCTGGATCGGCCGATCGGCTGGTGGCTGCTGTTCCTGCCCGGCCTGTGGTCGCTGCTGTTCGGCCGGCAACCGGCGGGGCGGACGGCGGCGCTCGTGGCAATGTTCCTGCTCGGCGCCATCCTGATGCGCGGCGCCGGCTGCGTCGTCAACGACATCTGGGACCGCGACCTCGACCGCCGCGTCAGCCGCACCGCCGGCCGGCCGCTCGCCGCCGGCACGGTGACATTGCGCCAGGCGCTGCTGTTGCTTGCCGCGCTGCTGGCGATCAGCCTCGTCATCCTGCTCATGCTGGCGCCGGCGGCGCGCCTCCTCGGCGTCGCCTCGCTGCTGCTGGTGGCGCTCTATCCGGCGGCCAAGCGGGTGACGTGGTGGCCGCAAATGATGCTCGGCTTCACCTTCGGCTGGGGTGCGCCGATGGGCTATGCCGCCGCGAGCGGCCGTCTCGATGCCGTCGCCGCCGCGCTCTATGCCGCGGCGATCGCCTGGATTCTCGGCTATGACACGATCTACGCCCACCAGGATCGCGAGGACGACGCGCTGGTCGGCATCCGTTCGACAGCCCGGCTGTTCGGCGACCGCAGCCGCCCGTTCCTCGCAATCTGCTATGGCGCGACCCTGGCGCTGCTGGCGCTCGCCGGCCACCTCGCCGGACTCGCGGTGTGGTTCGATGTCGCGCTGATCCTGCCGGCGGCGCTGCTGGCATGGCAGGTGGTGGCGCTCGACATCGACGATCCGGCGCTCTGCCTGCGTCTGTTCAAGGTCAACCGCGATGTCGGCCTCGCCGTCGCGCTGGCGGTCCTGGTTGGCCGGATGTGACCGACGCGGCTGGCTTCGTGCGCGCCAACACCATCCTCACCCGCGCCCCGCTGCTGCCGGAGATCGCGCTGCATCTGGCGAGCGAAATCACCCCGATCTGGCAGGCGACCGAGGCATGGCTGGCGGAGACCGGCACCGAGCCGCCGTTCTGGGCCTTCGCCTGGCCGGGCGGGCAGGCGTTGGCGCGCCATATTCTCGATCATCCGGCAACGGTCGCCGGCCGGCGCGTGCTGGATTTCGCCGCCGGCTGCGGCATTGCCGCAATCGCCGCCGCGCTGGCCGGGGCCGCATCGGTGGAGGCGGTGGAGATCGACCCGATCGCCACCGCCGCCGTCCATCTCAACGCCGCAGCCAACGCCGCCGCGGTCATCGCCCGCACCGCCGATCTGGTCGGCGCGTCCTGCCGCTGGGATCTGATCCTGTGCGGCGATGTCTGCTACGAGGCACCGATGACCGGGCATATCCTGCCCTGGCTGCGCACCCTGGCGGCAACCGCCGAGGTGTGGGTGGCCGATCCCGGCCGCGCCTATCTGCCGCGCCAGGGTCTGGCACCGTTCGCCCGATACACCGTGCCGACGACCACCGAACTGGAAGACCGCGTGGAACGGGTGGTGACCATCGGCCGCCTCGCGCCCGCGCCCTGAAACACATGGGACACCCACCGCGCCGATCTGGCCGTCGCGCGACGCTATTCCCGCGCCAGCACCCGGTCATTGATGAAACTGGCAAGGCCGTGGGCGCGAAACCCGGCGCGCAGCGCGGCCTCGTCATAGTCATCGCGCACCCAGTCGAGAAACGGCCGGCGGCCCTCCGCGGTCGCCGCGTAATGCAGGAAAAACGCGTCGAGCACGCCGGTCGGTGAGCCACTGAAATGCCCGTGACGCCAGGAAAGCTGGCGCAGCGCGTCGCGTGCCGTACCTCCCTCGAACAGCAGCGCCAGCCCGGCCGCCAGCCCGGTGCGGTCGGCGCCGGACTTGCAGTGCATCAGCGCCGGTCTGGCCATGCTGGTATAAAGTGCATGAAACCGCAGGATACGCTCGCGGTGCGGGGCGCCGCGACTCTCGAATGCCATGTCGATATGGTCGATGCCGAGCCGCTGCGCCGCGTCGCGCGACAGCGCGTCGGAGCCGCAGCGCCGGTGGCCGCGCAGATTGACCAGGGTGCGCAGTTGATAGCGCCGCACCAGCGCCGCCAGCCGCGCCGGTGTCGGGTGGTTGCAGCGATACAGCGCGCCCGGAATCACCGCGGAGAAATTGTCCCACACGGTGCGGAACACCGCATGATCGACGAACAGACTGTCGATCCAGGCGCGGCGGCGTCCGTCCGGGGTGGTTACGTCACCGGCAAACATGCGCCCGCCCTGTGGTGCCGCCGGCGGCCGGCGCCCCGCTCCGGGCACTGGCTGAACCGGTCCGCATCATCAAGCCCGTGCTCCGACGCATACGGTGCCTTCTGACTATGTCCGGGCGCTAGCCCTGCCGTTCGACCAGCAACTGTTTGATCTCGGCAATCGCCTTCGCCGGGTTCAAGCCTTTCGGGCAGGTCTGGGTGCAGTTCATGATGGTGTGGCAGCGGTACAGCTTGAACGGGTCCTCCAGCGCATCCAGCCGATCGCCGGTGCGTTCGTCGCGGCTGTCGTTGATCCAGCGCGCGGCGGCGAGCAGCACCGCCGGGCCGAGATAGCGGTCGCCGTTCCACCAGTAGCTCGGGCACGAGGTGGTGCAGCAGAAACACAGGATGCACTCCCACAGCCCGTCCAGCTTGGCGCGCTCCTCGCGGCTCTGCCGCCGCTCCGCATCCGGCGGCGCCGGAGTGTCGGCCTGCAGCCACGGTTCGATGCTGCGCAACTGCGCATAGGCCTGGCTGAGATCGGGCACCAGATCCTTGACCACCGGCATGTGCGGCAGCGGATTGATCTGCACCGCGCCCTTCACCTCCTCGATCGGCTTGAGACAGGCGAGCGTGTTGGTGCCGTCGATGTTCATGGCGCAACTGCCGCAGATGCCCTCGCGGCAGGAGCGGCGGAAGGTCAGCGTGCTATCGACCTCGTTCTTGATCTTGATCAGCGCGTCGAGCACCATTGGCCCGCAGGCATCGAGATCGATCTCATAGGTGTCGGTGCGCGGGTTCTCGCCGTCATCGGGATTCCAGCGATAGATCTTGAACGAGCGCAGCCGGGTGGCGCCCTTGGCGGCAACATGGGTCTTGCCGGTGCGGACCTTGCTGTTGGCAGGGAGAGTGAACTCGGCCATTGGCGTCGGCGCCTTTCGCTCAGTACACGCGCTTCTTCGGCGGGAAAACGGCAACCTCGTTGGTCAGCGTCTGCATCTTCACCGGCCGGTAGTCGAGCCGGACGGCGCCGTCCGGCGCGCACCACGCCAGCGTGTGCTTCATCCAGTTGGCGTCGTCACGGTCGGGGAAATCGTCATGCGCCTGGGCGCCGCGGCTTTCCTTGCGCGCCTCGGCACTGACCATGGTGGTCATCGCGTTGGCCATCAGATTGTCCAGCTCCATCGCCTCCATCAGGTCGCTGTTCCAGATCAGGCTGCGATCGGCCACCGCCATGTCCGACAGGCCGGACCACACGCGCTGCATCTTGGCGACACCCTGCGTCAGGCTGTCGTTGTTGCGAAACACCGCGGCATGGCCCTGCATGGTGCGCTGCATCTCCTGGCGCAGCGCCGCCACCGAGGTCGTACCCTTGGCATGGCGCGCGCCGTCGAGCCGGTCGAGCGACGCCTCGCCGGCCTTGGCCGGCAGCGCCGGCTGGCTGGCGCCCGGACGCAGCGTCTCGGCGGCGCGATGCGCGGCGGCGCGGCCGAACACCACCAGATCGAGCAGCGAATTGGTGCCGAGGCGATTGGCGCCATGCACCGAGACGCACGCCGCCTCGCCCACCGCCATCAGGCCGGGCACCACCGCATCCGGATCGGCGGGGGTCGGCCGCAGCACCTCGGCGCGGTAATTGGTCGGGATGCCGCCCATGTTGTAATGTACCGTCGGCAGCACCGGAATCGGCTGCCGGGTGACATCGACGCCGGCGAACACCCGCGCGGTCTCCGAGATGCCGGGCAGCCGCTCATGCAGAATCTCGCCGCCGAGATGCTCCAGGTGCAGCATGATGTGGTCTTTGTTCGGCCCGCAGCCGCGCCCGGCATTGATCTCCAGCGTCATCGACCGCGACACCACATCGCGGCTGGCCAGATCCTTGGCGGTGGGGGCATAGCGCTCCATGAACCGTTCGCCCTCGGCGTTGGTCAGGTAGCCGCCCTCGCCGCGCGCGCCTTCGGTGATCAGGCAGCCGGCGGGGAAGATGCCGGTCGGATGGAACTGCACGAACTCCATGTCCTGACACGGCAGCCCGGCACGCAGCGCCATGCCGTTGCCATCGCCGGTGCAGGTGTGCGCCGAGGTGCAGGACTGGAAGGTGCGGCCATAGCCGCCGGTGGCCAGCACCGTCGTCTGCCCGCGGAAGCGGTGGATGGTACCATCCTCCAGACACCACGCGACGACGCCGCGACAGACCCCCTCGTCGTCCATGATCAGATCGAGCACGAAGTATTCGACGAAGAACTCCACCTCGTGACGCAGCGATTGCTGATACAGCGTGTGCAGAATGGCATGGCCGGTGCGGTCGGCGGCGGCGCAGGCGCGCATCGCCGGTGACGCTCCGAAATCCTTCATGTGACCGCCGAACGGCCGCTGATAGATGCGGCCATCCTCGGTGCGGCTGAACGGCACACCGAAATGCTCCAGCTCGTAGATCGCCGGAATCGCCTCGCGGCACATATACTCGATGGCGTCCTGGTCGCCGAGCCAGTCCGACCCTTTGACGGTGTCGTACATGTGCCAGCGCCAGTCGTCCTCGCCCATGTTGCCGAGCGCGGCGCCGATGCCGCCCTGCGCCGCGACGGTGTGGCTGCGCGTCGGGAACACCTTGGTAATACAGGCGGTCTTCAGACCCGCGGCACCCATCCCGAGGGTCGCGCGCAATCCGGCCCCGCCGGCCCCGACGACGACGACGTCGTAGGTGTGGTCAATCACCGCGTAGGCGCCAAGCGAAGGCTTGCTGATCGCGTTCATGCCTGTCCCGTCCAATCCCGGCAGCGTCGGCGCCGCCGCATCATCCCGTGAACGCCAGTTTGAGCACGGCGAACAGCCCGATCAGGGCGAGCAGCGCCGCCGCGCCCTTGACCAGCAGCAGCAGCCCCAGCCGCGTGCGTTCGACATGGATGTAGTCCTCGATCACCACCTGCAACCCAAGGGCACCGTGATGAAAGGTCGAAATCACCAGCGCCGCCAGCAACGCCGCGTTGATCGGGTTGGCCGCCCACTGCGCCGCCGCCGCCCGCGGCAGGCCCATCAGATGCAGCGCCGCATAGACGAACCACAAGGTCAGCGGCACCAGGGCCACCGCCGTCAGCCGCTCCGCCCGCCAGTGCTGCGTGCCCGAGCGCGCTGCGCCCAGGCCGCGCACGCGGCCGAGCTGGCTGCGCATCACATGGATTTTCGCCGGCTCGCTCATTGCGCCTCTCCGATCACATCAGCACGATGGCGACGATCCAGGTCAGCACGGTGAGCGCCGCCGTGGCGATCACCACCGCCCAGCCGCTGCGGTGTACCTGCGGCAGATCGAGACCGAACCCGACATCCCACGCCAGATGCCGCAGCCCGCCGCAGAAATGATACCACAATGAAACGGTCCAGCCGAACAGCAGCAACAGCCCGATCGGCGAGCGCATGAACGCCGACACGCCGGCATACGCGGCCTCGCCGCTCGCCGCCGCCACCAGCCAGCAGACCAGCAGCAGCGCACCGGCGCACAGCGCGATGCCGGTGGCGCGGTTGACGATCGACAGGACCGAGGTGATCTGCGGCCGATAGACCTGCAGATGCGGCGACAACGGGCGACGCACCAGCCGCCCGTCACTGCTGCGGCCGACCATCAGCGAGTCGCGGATGTCAGTCATGCGGCCGTCCTCCTGTCATGTCCCCTCCGTCACGCACGCCACGATCAGCCGGCACCAGGATCGGGCAGGCCCTGGGCATGGCGAGTCAGGCGGCCTGCCGCGCCAGCAGTCCCTGCGCCACCACCGTCTCGGCGATCTGCACCGCGTTCAGCGCCGCCCCTTTGCGCAGGTTGTCCGACACGCACCAGAACGCCAGCCCGTGCTCGACGGTCGGGTCCTTGCGGATGCGGCTGACATAGGTGGCGTCCTCGCCCTGAGTCTCCAGCGGCGTCGCGTAGCCGCCATCCTCGCGCTCGTCGAGCACGACCACACCGGGCGCCGCGCGCAGCGCCGCGCGCGCCTCGGCGACGCTGACCGGGCGCGCGAACTCGACATGCACCGCCTCGGCATGGCCGATGAACACCGGCACCCGCACGCAGGTCGCCATCACCTTGATGTCGGGATCGAGGATCTTCCGCGTCTCGACCGCCATCTTCCATTCTTCCTTGGTCGAGCCGTCGTCCATGAAGCGGTCGATGTGCGGGATCACGTTGAAGGCGATCTGCTTGGTGAACTGCTCCGGCTTGATCGGATCGTTGACGTAGGTGGCGCGGGCCTGCGACCACAGCTCGTCCATCCCCTCCTTGCCGGCGCCCGACACCGATTGATAGGTGGCGACGACGACGCGGCAGACCTGGAACCGGTCATGCAGCGGCTTGAGCGCCACCACCATCTGGATGGTCGAACAATTCGGATTGGCGATGATGCCGCGGCGGATGCGCGACAGCGCCTGCGGATTGACCTCGGGCACCACCAGCGGCACGTCCGGCTCCATGCGGAACTGACTGGTGTTGTCGATCACCAGACAGCCGGCCGCCGCCGCCCGCGGCGCATGCACCGCCGACACCGCCGCCCCTGGGCTGAACAGCGCGATGTCCCAGCCGGTGAAGTCGAAGGTCTCCAGGTTCTGCACGGTCAGCACCGCCCGCTCGCCGAACGAGACCTGCGAACCGGCGGAGCGGCCGGACGCCACCGCCGCCACTTCCTTGATCGGAAAGTCGCGCTCGGCCAGGGTTTTCAACATCTCGCGCCCGACCGCCCCGGTGGCGCCGACGACCGCGACCCTGTAGCTCATCCACCCTGCTCCCGCTGTCCGCCGCGCTGCGTGCGACGCAGCATCCGGCCTAGCTTTCTCCGGCCGCCCTGGCAAGCCGGCATGGTGCGCGGCAGGGCTGACCTGATCGAACCAGGAACGCCCCGCCGCCGCTGCCGTGCCCGCGCGTCACCGGCCGCAGACGCGCTCCAGCACCGCCAGCCGCTCCGCCGCCGCCGCCCGCGCCTCTTGTTCCAGCCCGCGATAGGCGGCGATGACCGCCTCACCGGCAGCGGTAAGCTGCGCCCCGCCGCCGCCGCTGCCGCCCGCCGCGGTCGCCACCACCGCGGTCCCGAGATGCCGGTTGAGGTCCTCCACCAGATCCCAGGCGCGCCGATACGACATGCGCAGCGCCCGCCCGGCGGCCGAGATCGACCCGGCACGGCCGATTTCCTCCAGCAGCGCCACCTTGCCCGGCCCGATCCGCGCCCCGCAGGCCAGATCGAGCCGCAGGCTCACCCGATGGCCGGCCGGCACGGCAGGACCGGAGCGCGAGGGTGTCAGCGTCATCGCGCGAGACTCGCATGCGGCGGGAACTGCCTGCAAGATGTTCGGCGCAAGCCTGGAGGAGCGGCAATGTCTCTGCGTGGCCCGGTTTTCGCCCTGCTCGGCCTGATCGCCGGTTGCGGCCCGGCGCTGGCCGACGCGATTGACGGATCGTGGTGCAAGGACAGCGGCGGGCGGCTGTCGATCGACGGTCCGGCCATTGTCACGCCCGGCGGCACGGCGCTGCGCGGCAGCTATTCCCGACACGCGTTTTCATACACCGCCCCGCCCGGCGAACCCGACGCCGGCGCCACGATCGAGATGCGCCTGCTCAACGAGGAGACGATGCAGATGCGCGCCAGCCCCGACGCCGTGCCGCAAACATGGCACCGCTGCGCCCCGTCGGTCAGCTAGGCTCGGTCCGCGGCCCGGCTTCGCCGCACGCATCGCTGGCATGCGTCGAGGGCCAGACAAGCCGATTGCCGGGACTGGCCATCGGCACCGGCGAATGGCGCGAGCAGCGGCCGGCGCGGCGCCACCACGCCCGCGGCTGGTCGTTCAGATCGGCCGGATCGAGGCCGGCACCGGAGCGTGCCTGCAGCCAGAAGGTGCAGTCGCCGCAGGTCAGCGTCCCGCTCACCAGTTCGCCGGCCAGACGGCCGTCACCACAGCCTTCCTCGGCATAGGTCTCTGGCCAATGGGCGACGCTGTCGTGATCGGTGCCGCTGGCCGGGCGCGGCGCCCGGCGCCGGCAGACACCGACCGAGTCATTGAAATGCGCCCAAAAGGCGCAGGACGCACAGCGCACCGGGGCGCCGGACACCAGAGACACCGAATCGTCGCCCACATCGCTCATCGACCTTAAATCGGGCGACAGCGGCGGCGGCGCCACTAAAATCTGCGACAACGGGTTTGCCCGCCGGGGGTGAAAGCTGATTTAGTTGTAGCCGTAGTAAACGAGTGCCTATCTAAGGCTTACGAACGTCCGCGCAGGATGCGACGCATGCCGACTGTTGAACAGGACCGCGACACTGCCGCAGCCCTTGCCCGCCGGGCGAGCGGCCGGGCGGCAACGATTCTTCTTGTCGAGGACGACCAGAGCATTGCCGAGGAGGTCCGCGATGATCTGGTCAGCCGCGGCTATATCGTCGAGCATACTGCCGACGGCATGGCGGCCCTGCGCATTGCCGAGGCACGGCATTTCGATCTGCTGATCCTCGACCGCATGCTGCCGGGGCTCGACGGGTTGACCGTGATCGAGCGGATGCGGGCGCAGAACATCCGCACCCCCGTCCTGGTGCTCAGCGCGCTCAGCGCCGTCGATGACCGGGTGCGCGGGCTGAAGGCCGGCGGCGACGATTATCTGTCCAAGCCGTTCGCCTTCCTGGAACTCGCCGCGCGGGTGGAAGCGCTGCTGCGCCGGCCGATCGAAGTGCGCGAGACGGTGCTGCATGTCGGTCCGCTGGAAATGGACCTGATCGACCGCACCGCCCGCCGCCTCGGCCGCGAACTCGATCTGCTGCCGCGCGAGTTCAAGTTGCTGGAATATCTGATGCGCCGCCCCGGCCAGTTGATCACCCGCGACATGCTGCTCGAAGACGTCTGGCACTATCGTTTCCTGCCGCAGACCAATCTCGTCGATGTCCATATCGGCCGGCTGCGGCGCAAGCTGGATGCTCCGGGGGAGGCCCCGCTGATCCAGAGCGTACGTGGAGCCGGCTTCATCTTCCGTGTTCCCGACTGAGGTATTTCGCGCCGCTCCGTTTCGTCTGGCGGTCGCCTTCGCGGCGTCGATCGCGGCGGTGACGCTGCTGCTGTTCGTCTTCATTTACTGGCAGACGGAAGTATTCGAAACCGCACGGATCGACAATATCCTGCGCGCCGAGGTTGCCGTCATCTCGGGCGAGAACGAGGCGGAAATGCTGCGCAGCGTCAGCCGCCAGCTCGCCGGCAACCTGTTCCGCGTCAGCTTCATCGGCCTGTTCGCGCCCGATGGCCAGCTTCGCGCCGGCAACCTCAAACACCTGCCGGAAGGGCTGCCGGTCGATGGCGTGGCGCACCGCGTCAGCGCCGCCGGCATCGAGCCGGAGGCGCCGGGCTCCGCCGTGGTACGCGCCGTCGCCCGCCGCCTGCCGAGCGGCGGCGTGCTGGTCATCGCGCGCGACATCGAGGTGCTGGCGGAGCTGCGCCAACCGGTGCTGCAGGCACTGGAAATCGGCCTGATCCCGGCCTTCTTGCTGTCATTCGGCACCGGCATCCTGCTCAGCCGCCGGGCCCTCAGCCGGGTCAAGATCGTCCACCAGACGATCGAGCGGATCATGCGCGGCGATCTGCATGAACGGCTGCCGCGCATCGGCACGCGCGACGAGTTCGACCGGCTTGCGGCAAGCGTCAACCGCATGCTCGACCAGATCGAACGGCTGCTGCTGGAGGTCAAGGGGGTCGGCGACAACATCGCCCACGACCTGCGCACGCCGCTGGCGCGGGCCCGGGCCAAACTGGAGCGCGGGCGCAACAGCGCCGAAGGACTGTCGCAATTGCGCAGTGTGGTCGATACCGCGGTGGCCGATCTGGACCAGGCCATCAGCATCAGCACCGCGCTGCTGCGCATCGGTGAAATCGAAACCGGCCGCCGGCGCAGCGGCTTCGGCCACGTCGATCTGGCGGAGATCGCCCGCGAGGTGGCCGATCTCTATCAGCCGGTCGGCGAGGAGCATCAGCTCACCCTGACGCTTGCGATCGATGGCGCCCATGTGGTCGCCGGCGACGGTGAGTTGCTGATGGAGGCGGTGGCCAATCTGGTCGATAACGCGGTCAAGTTCACCCCGCCCGGCGGCGAGGTGCGTCTGACGGTGGGGATGCAGGACGGCGCACCGGCGATCCGGGTGGAGGACACCGGACCCGGCATCCCCCCGGCGGATCGCGAGGCGGTGCTCCGCCGCTTCTATCGAGCCGAGGCAAGCCGGCATACCGCCGGCAACGGCCTGGGTCTGAGCATCGTCGGCGCCATCGTCCGACTGCACCATTTTCGCCTGATGCTCAGTGACCGGGCCCAGGGCAGCGGCGCCGTGTTCGCCATCGTCGCCACCCCGGAACCGGCCGCCGAGGGCTGATCCCGCGCCCGGCACGCCGGCCGGACGCGGGATCGCTGCGTTACTGGAAGGGCAGATAGCGGAAGCTGACGAAGAACACGTTTTCATTGCCGCTCGGCGACAACACGCTCCCCTTGGTCGCGCCGACGCCGGCGAAGGTATTGCGGTTCAGATACTCGTACTGCGCACCGACCTGCATGGTGCCGTAGCTCCCTTTGAGGAACCGCCACCATGCGCCGATCGTCCCCTCGACGATGCCGGAGGTGTTGGCCGAGCAGGCGCCCAGCTCGACGCTGCATCCGGCAAGCGAGATCGCCGGGTTGCCGTAGCCGGCATGCACCGCGCCGGAATTGAAGTATTTCGGCGAGGCCTCCTCGGCGCCGCCATACATATAGACGTCGATCGCCGGCTGCGGATGCGCGACGAAGCCGCCCATCACCTGATATTCCGCAATTGGCTCGATCTTGCCGTTGGCGTTGAACGTCACGTCGGCCAACTGGGCCGAGCCGTAGCGCCCGATGCCCTGTCCGGCGAGGCCGCTCAACTGGAACTCCAGCTTTCGCGGGATCAGCGGCAGGATCATCCCGGCGCCGACGCCCTCGCCGGTGGTGGTGTAATTCCGCCCGCTGCCGGCTTCCGCCACGCGGCCACCGAGAAAGCGCAACAGGCTCCACACCTCGTAGTGGCCCCAGCCCGGATCGGCGGCGAGTTTGGCAATGATGTCAGGCGCATAGTTGTCGCTGTAGCTTTGCAGCGAATTGACGTTGGGGCCGCCGCACTGGGCATATTCCAGCGAACCGCCGCCAATGCCGGTCGGCGCCCCGGCGCCGGTCAGGCAGTTGGGTCCGGCAGCGCTGCCAAAGATCGTCTGCGGCTCCTCGACCGAAATGCCGGCCCACAGGCGTTGGTCCTCGAAATCCTTGACCAGCCGCAACTGCGCCTGACGTTCCCAGTTGAAGCCGACGACGTACTGCGCGTCGATGGTCAGCGGAATGTCTTCCTGTCTCGGTACCATCCCGGTACGGAACATGGTGCCCAGGCTCCACCCCTGACCGCCGAGGAAGTGGATGCCCGTATCGGTGTTGTCGTAGGTCGCGTAGAAATGCCGCATGCGCAGCGTGTAGCTGTTGCTCTGGTTGCTGTTGGACGAACTGCCGGCGCTCAGGAAGTCCGTCTCCATGTAGCTCGACAGCGTGGTGGCCGCGTCAACCTGACCCTGGGCGAGCACCGAGAACCGGCTCTGCTGGGCGGTGAAGCGGTATTCCGGGATATGGTAGTTGGGGCTGTTGGGCAGCGGAACGTTGCCATTGAACCCGGTATCGATGCCGGCCGCCTGATTGCGGGAACGGTAGCCGCCTTCCGCCGCGGCGAACCCGCCGAGCGTGACGGTGACGCCGCCGACGCGGAATGCCCCGATCGGCAGCGGCGCCGTTGGCGGCGCCACTGGCACCGGCGGCGGCATCGCGGCGATCTTTTCCTGCACCGTCTCGGCCTGTGCCTGCGCCGCGGCGGACGCCGCGGCGGCTGCCGCCGACTGGTCCTGGGCCGCCTTCAGCGCCCGGTCACGGGCGGCGAGGTCGGACTTGACATGCGACAATTCCGCCTGCAACGCCTTGATCTGCTGTTCGATGCTCTGGATCTGCCCGTCGGTCTGCGCTGCGGCCGGCTGCACCAGTGCCCCGCCGACCAGCGCCGTCGCCGACAGCAGGGCGGCCCGCATTAAAAAAAATCTGTTCATTTACCCCTCAGCGCACATAGCCCAATGTCGCCGGCCCGCTGGGACACGGCGCGCGGAACCTAGTTGCGGGCGCGCACGCCGTGTGTGTCATGATGATGACATTCGCCGCCGCCATACCGCAGTGCGGCAAAACCTGGCCGACTAAACACGATTATAGGTGCTACGCGACAGATGTGCCGGTAATGCGCTATCCGTGCGTCAGCGCGAGGCACGCCGCGTTGCGCCGCCGGGCCGTCTGCGTCCGCTGGTTCCGGCTTGGATCGACCGAGGATCGGGAATGATCGCTATCGTCAGCGTCGCCTTGCGGCGGCCCTATACGTTTATCGTCCTGGCGATGCTGATCCTGATTTTCGGGGTGCTGTCGGCTGTCCGCACGCCGACCGATATTTTTCCTAATATCGGCATCCCGGTCGTCAGCGTGGTGTGGACCTATAACGGTCTGCCGCCGGACGATATGTCTGGGCGGGTGGTGTATTATTTCGAGCGGTCGGTGACCACGCAAGTCAACGACATCGCCCATATGGAAAGCCAGTCACTGCCCGGCTACGGCATCATCAAAATATTCTTCCAGAAGAACGTCAACATCAACGCGGCGCTGGCCCAGGTCACAGCGGCGTCTCAGACGGTGCTCAAGCTGCTGCCGGCGGGGATTACCCCGCCCTATGTGCTCAGCTTCAACGCCTCGTCGGTGCCGATCCTGCAGATCGCCGTTTCGAGCAAGTCCCTGCCCGAGCAGTCGCTGTTCGACTATGCGCAGAACTTCATCCGCCCGCAGTTGTCGAGCGTCGCCGGCGCGGCGATTCCGTCGCCCTATGGCGGCAAGGTGCGGCAGGTGCAGATCGACCTCGATCAGCACGCGCTGCAGCAATACGGCCTCTCGGCGCAGGACATCGGTGTCGCGCTGGCCGATCAGAACCAGATCACTCCGGTCGGCACCGAAAAAATCGGCAAGTTTGAATACACGGTCGAGCTCAACAACAGCCCGACGGTGATCGACGACCTGAATTATCTGCCGGTCAAAAAGGTCAACGGCACCCTGGTCTATATGCGCGATGTTGCCTTCGTGCATGACGGCTACCCTCCGCAGACCAATATCGTCCGCGTCAACGGCAGCCATGCTGTGTTGATGACCATCCTCAAGGTCGGCTCCGCCTCCACCCTCGACATCATCGACGGCATCAAGACGCTGCTGCCGCATGTCCGGGAGACGCTGCCGCCCGGCATCCGGCTCGACGCCGTCGGTGATCAGTCGGTGTTCGTGCTCGACGCGGTCAGCGGCGTCATCCGCGAAGGCACCATTGCCGCCGCCCTGACCGGGCTGATGATCCTGATCTTTCTCGGAAGCTGGCGCTCGACTCTGATCATCACCGTCTCCATCCCGCTCGCCGTGTTGACCTCGATCACCCTGCTGTCGGTGCTCGGCGAGACGATCAACGTGATGACCCTCGGCGGTCTGGCGCTGGCGGTCGGCATCCTGGTCGATGATGCGACGGTGACCATCGAAAACATCAACTATCACCTCGAACAGGGCAAAAACATCGAGACCGCGATCATGGACGGCGCCCGACAGATCGTCGTGCCGGCGTTTGTCTCGCTGCTCTGCATCTGTATCGTGTTTGTGCCGATGTTCACCCTCGGCGGTGTCGCCGGTTATTTGTTCCTGCCGATGGCCGAGGCGGTGGTGTTCGCGCTGATCGGCTCCTTTGTCCTGTCGCGGACACTGGTGCCGACCCTGGCCAATTACCTGTTGGGTGGCGCGGCGCACGGCCACCACGATCCGGTGCCGATGATTGTTGGCCATCCGCCGCCGCCGCCGCCCCGGCGCAACGTCTTCGGACGCTTCCAGCATGGCTTTGAACGGCGCTTCGAGCAGGTGCGCGGCCAGTACCGCGACACCCTGGCGATGGCGCTCGATCGGCCGTGGCGGTTCGTCGGCGCCTTCCTGCTGGTGGTGGTGGCGTCATTCGTGCTGGTGCCGTGGCTCGGCCAGAACTTCTTCCCCAGCACCGATTCGGGTCAGATCAAGCTGCATGTGCGTGCCCAGACCGGTACCCGGATCGAGGAGACGGCGCGGCTGTGCGACCAGGTCGAACAGGCGCTGCGCCGCGTTATCCCGCCGCACGAGATCGACAGCGTGGTCGATAACATCGGCCTGCCGATCAGCGGCATCAACATCGCCTACAGCAATTCCGGGACCATCGGCGTCGAGGATGCGGACATCCTGATCACCCTCGGCGCCGGGCATGCGCCGACCGACGATTATGTCCGCACCCTGCGCGAGCAACTGCCGCGCCGCTTCCCGGGCACGACGTTTTCCTTCCTGCCGGCCGACATCACCACCCAGATCCTGAATTTCGGCCTGCCGGCGCCGATTGATGTGCGCATCACCGGCCGGCAACTGGAAATGAACCGCGCCTACGCCGACCATCTGCTGGCCCGCATCGGCCGGGTTCCCGGCGTCGCCGATGCGCGTATCCAGCAGGCGTTCAACGAGCCGACGCTGTATGTCGATGTCGATCGCTCGTTTGCCGCGATCACCGGCCTGACCGAGCGCGATGTCACCAACAGCCTGCAATCGACGCTCGCCGGCAGCATCCAGACCGCGCCGACATTCTGGCTCAACCCGAAAACCGGCGTGTCGTACCCGATCGTCGTGCAGATGCCGCAGTACGAAATCGACACCGTCGGCGAGCTGGAAAACGTGCCGATCACCGCCGGCGGCCAGTCCCAGGTGCTTGGCGCCCTGGCGACCGTGCGTACCGGGTCGTCCAGCGCCGTGGTGACGCATTACAATGTGCAACCGGCGATCGACATCTATGCCGCCGTCGCCGGCCGCGATCTTGGCGCGGTGGCCGGCGACATCCGCAAAATCCTCGCCGACACCGGCGCGCAGGTGCCGCGTGGCAGCCTGGTCGAACTCACCGGACAGGTGACGACCATGACCAGCGCCTATAACGAACTGTTCTTTGGACTCGGCTTCGCCATTCTGCTGATCTATTTGCTGATTGTGGTCAATTTCCAGTCGTGGCTCGATCCGTTCGTGATCATCACGGCGCTGCCGGCGGCCCTGGCTGGCATCGTCTGGATGCTGTTCGCCTCCGGCACCACCCTGTCGGTGCCGGCGCTGACCGGGGCGATCATGTGCATGGGGGTGGCGACCGCCAATTCCATCCTGATCGTCAGCTTCGCCCGTGAACAACTGGCACTCGGCCACACCGCGCTGGAAGCGGCGCTGGAGGCGGGTTTCACCCGGTTCCGTCCGGTGCTGATGACGGCGCTCGCCATGGTCATCGGCATGGCACCGATGGCGCTCAGCGCCGATCAGAATGCACCGCTCGGCCGTGCCGTCATCGGCGGGCTGATCTGTGCGACGATTTCGACCCTGTTTTTCGTGCCGACCGTATTCACCCTCGCCCATCGCCGCCGTGCGGCGCAGCCCGACACCAAACCACACGCCGCCGCACCGGCCCTCGCCCATCACCCCTGACCCAGCGGATAAACATGCGCGACACCTCCGAGCAGCCCGTAGAACCGACGCCCCGGCGCTCCAGGACCGGCCTCAAATGGGCCGGTATCCTTGCCCTGATCGTCGCCGTTGGGGTCGCCGCCAACGGTATCTGGCAGCGCCACGACAGCGACCAGAAACTTGGTCAGTGGACCGACGAGCAGGCGGTTCCGACCGTATCCATCGTCAGCCCGCAGGCGGAAACAAAGGCCCAGGCGCTGGTGTTGCCGGGTGATATTGATGCGTGGTTCAACGCGCCGATCTACGCCCGCGTCCCCGGCTACCTGAAGATGTGGTACAAGGACATCGGCGCGCATGTGAAGGCCGGAGACGTTCTGGCCGAGATCGACACGCCCGATCTCGACCAGCAACTGACCCAGGCCAAGCAGGATCTGGCGACCGCGGTGGCCAACGAGAAGCTCGCCGAAGTGACCGCCAAACGCTGGAAGGCGCTGCTCTCGTCGTCCTCCGTCAGTCAGCAATCGGTCGATGAGAAAGTCGCCGATTCGGTGGCCCAGCAGGCCAAAGTGGCGGCGGCGCAGGCGGCCGTCGGCCGGCTGGACGCGCTGGAAGCGTTCAAGCAAATCACCGCCCCGTTCGACGGCGTGGTGACGGCGCGCAAGACCGATATCGGGGCGCTGATCAATGTCGGCTCTGGCGCCGGCGCCGGCCCGGAACTGTTCGCCGTCGCCGATATGCATCAGATGCGGATTTACGTCCGCGTCCCGCAGAGCTTCTCGGCGCAGATCGCCAACGGCCAGACCGCGTCGCTGGCGCTGCCGCAATATCCCGACCGGACCTTTCCGGCCACCGTGCTGACCACGTCGAACGCGATCAACACCCAATCGCGGACGGTGCTGGTCGAACTGGTCGCCGACAACGAGGACGGCAAACTCTGGCCCGGCACCTTCGCCAATGTCAGCTTCGACCTGCCGGCCGATTCCAAGGTGGTGCAGATCCCGGCCAGCGCGCTGCTGTTCCAGTCCGAAGGGCTGCAGGTCGCACTGCTGGGGCCCGACAACAAGGTCGAAATCAGGAAGGTGCGCGTCGGGCGCAATTTCGGCACCATGGTCGAAATCCTCTCCGGCGTGTCGCTGACCGACAAGGTGATCGACAGCCCACCGGACAGCATTGTCGCCGGCCAGATGGTGCGGCCGGAGGCGGAGAACAGCAGCATTACCAGCGATACCGGCGAGGCCCCTGGCAAACCCGCCCAGAAGGCGGTGGAGAAACCGCAATGAGGCTGACGTTGGCGGCGCTCGCCGCCGCAGCGACGGTCCTTGCCGGCTGCGATCTCGCGCCGACCTACAAGGTTCCGACAGTCGCCGTGCCGGTCTCGTTCCATGATACGGCGATCTGGCAAAAGGCCCAGCCGTCCGACACCCTGCCGCGCAGCGACTGGTGGAAGGGGTTCAACGATCCGCTGCTCGACAAGCTGGAGGCTGACCTCAACGCGCAGAACTTCACCCTGGCGGCGGCGACGGCGACCTATCAACAGGCGCGGGCCAACGCCGCAGAGGCGGTGGCCGGGCTGTATCCGTCGATCATCGTCAATGGCGCCGTTGACAAGACCAGCTTCCCGCAAGACGGGGTGCTGAAGGCGCACGGCCTGCCGACCTCGTTCCAGGTGTTCAACTCGCTCGACGGCGGGCTGCAGTACGAGTTCGATTTCTGGGACCGCGTGCAAAACACGGTGGTCGCCGGCAAGGCCGCGGCCCAGGCAAGCGCCGCCGATCTCGCCTTCATCCGGCTCAGCCTGGAGGCGGAACTGGCCACCGACTATCTGCTGCTGCGCGGCCTGGACGCACAGCGCGACCTGCTGGTGCATACGGTCGAAGCCTATCAACAGGCGCTCGATGTCGCCAGCAACCGCTTCAACGGCGCCATCGCCTCCGGCATGGACGTGTCGCGGGCCAAGGCGCAGCTCGAATCGGCGCGCGCCCAGTTGGAGGATGTCCAGGCGCGGCGGGCGATGGCTGAGCACGCCATCGCCTCGCTGATTGCCGTGCCGGCGCCGGCCTTCTCGATCCCGCCGGACCTCGCCGAAATCAGCCTGCCGGAGTTGCCGAGCGCACTGCCCTCGGTGCTGCTGCAACGCCGGCCGGACATCGCCTCCGCCGAACGCCAGGTTCTCGCCACGAACGCTCTGATCGGGGTGGCACGGTCGGCATTCTATCCGAACGTCTCGCTGGCCGTGATCGGCGGCCTGCAGAGCAGCGGGCTGAGCCTGTTCAACCTGCCGAATTCCTTCTGGTCGCTCGGCCCTGGGCTGACCCTGCCGATCTTTGAGGGTGGCTTGCTGAACGCGCAGGAGGCGGCGGCGATTGCCAGCTTCAATATGACCGCCGCCAATTACCGCAACACCGTGGTCACGGCATTCCAGGATGTCGAGGATGCGCTGGCGCAACTGCACTGGTACGCCGCCGAGGAAGCCGACGACAAGCGCGCCGTCGCCGCGGCACAGCAGACGCTGACCATGTCGATGGCGCTCTATAAGGACGGCGCCACCAACTTCCTTGAAGTCGTGGTGGCCCAGGAATCGTTGCTCGGCTCACAGCAGGCGCTGTTGCAGCTGCAGACCCTTTATCTGCAGTCGGGGGTGCGGCTGATCCGCGCGCTCGGCGGCGGCTGGAGCGCGGCCGACCTGCCGAAGCCGGACGACACGCCGCTGACCCATGTTGACATCCAGATGTAGCGCAAGGCCCGACGCCAACGGGCAGGTCCGCCCGTTGGCCTGATCGGCGCACACCCTAAACCGGGTGCGCAGGGCGATGATCGCGTCACTGCATCAGGGCTGCCGGCGGGCCGCCCGCCGCGGAAACGGCACCACGTTGCCGCCATAGCGCGGCGCCGGCGGCACCGGCAACGGCCGCCGCGGCGGGAACACCGGCACCCGCGAGGGCGGCGGCGGAATGTTGCGCGCCCACGCGGCGTAGGTGGCCATAGCCTGGGCCTTCTGCGCCGCGCGCTCGGCCTTCCGCTGGTCCCGTCCGCGCCACCAGCGTCGCGCATCGCGGGCGAAAAACACGCCGTAGGCCGCAGACCATACTGCGAGCGCCGTCCAGGCCAGCACCGTATTCAGCATCGCCGCCTCCGCGGAGGTGGGGCCGGGATCAACGGCCGGTCATGATCCGTTCGACCAGTTGCCGCACCGTGGGCACGAAGCCATTGCTGTAGAACGGATCCTTGGAGAAGCGAAAGCCGTTATGGCCGCTGAACATCAGATTGTGTTCCATCACCTCATCCTCGGTCGCGTGATGGGCGACCTCCTGCAGCGTCTTCTGGATGCAGAAACTGCGGGCGTCGGCCTTCTTGCCGTTGCTGAACTCCGGCTCGCTCTGCGACCAGTTGGAAAACCGGCACTGGCTGAGGCAGCCCATGCAGGCCACCTGGTCGGCCAGAATCTCCTGCGCTTTCTCCGGGGTGACGAAGATCAGCGTCGAGTCGGGGGTGCGCAGCCCCTCGGTGAACCCCGCCGCCTCCCAGCCGCGGACATGTTCGAGATCGCCGGGGGTCAGATAGACCACGCGCTTGCGCGGGCCGACGCCATATTCGGCGATGTGGTCGCCGACATGCTCCTGCGAATACGCCACCTGCCGCTCGCTGCGGTCGCGCAATTCCTGGAGAAACGCATTCTTCACCGCCGAGGAATAAAACCCGGTCGGGCTGAAGCGGTTGAGGAAGATGTCCCCCTCTTTCAGCGTCAGCAGCTTGCGCTTCCATGCCTCGCCGATCGGGCTTTCCTGCGTCAGCAGCGGCCGGGTGCCGAACTGGAAGGCGATCGGGCCGAGATCGGGGTTGTCGATCCAGTCCTCCCACTCCTCAAGCCACCAGACACCGCCGGCCATGATGATCGGCGTTTCGTCCAGACCGAACCCCCGCATCGCCTTGCGCAGCGCCAGCACGCGCGGGAAGGGGGATTCGGGCTGCTCCGGATTTTCGCCGTTGGACAGGCCGTTATGCCCGCCGGCGAGCCAGGGATCCTCATAAACGACGCCGCCGAGCAGATCGGCCGCCTTATGATAGGCCCGCTTCCACAGCGCGCTGAACGCCCGCGCCGAGGAGATGATCGGATAGTAATCGACGTTGAAGCGGGCGGCGATGTCGGACAGACGATAGGGCATGCCGGCGCCACAGGTCAGGCCGTTGATCAGCCCTTTCGCCTGCTCCAGGATACCGGTGATGACCCGCTCGGCCCCGCCCATCTCCCACAGGATATTGGCGTGGATGCGCCCCTTGCCGCCGGCGATCTCATAGGCGCGGCGCGCCTGCTCGATGCCGCCGGCGACGGCGTAGCGGATCAGTTCCTCGTGTCGTTCGCGGCGGGTGCGGCCGTGATAGATCTGCGGGATGATGCGGCCGTCGCTGTCATAGCTGTCGGCATTGACGGCGCTCATCGTGCCGACTCCGCCGGCCGCGGCCCAGTGGCCGGCGGTGATGCCGGTCGAGATTGCCACGCCCTTGCCGCCCTCGACCAGCGGGAGCAGTTCCCGCCCGCCCATGCGGATCGCGTTGATCGCCTTCATCGCGCTTGCCCTCTCGCCCCACGGCCAGCACCGTGGGTCACGACACTGTAACAAGTCCGCCGCCTGCCCGCCGCCTGTCAACAGCTTCGGGCAGGCGGTCGCAGCTTATTCCGCCGCGGCGTCGCGACGCTCCGGCCGACCGCCCTTCGGGCCGACCTTGTCGCTGATGTCCTCGCCGGTGGTCTGATCGACCACCCGCATCGACAGCTTGACCTTGCCGCGATCGTCGAAGCCCAGCACCTTGACCCGCACCGCGTCACCGACATTGACCACGTCACTGGTCTTGTTGACCCGGCCCTGGGTCAGCTCGCTGATATGCACCAGCCCGTCGCGCGAGCCGAGGAAGTTGACGAAGGCGCCGAACTCGGCGGTCTTGACCACCTTGCCGTGATAGATCACCCCCACTTCCGGCTCGGCGACGATGCCGCGGATCCAGTCGATCGCCGCCTGCGCCTTCTCCGCCTCGGTCGCCGCAATCTTGATCGTGCCGTCGTCTTCGATGTCGATCTTGGTGCCGGTCTGCTCGACGATCTCGCGGATCACCTTGCCGCCGGTGCCGATGATGTCGCGGATCTTCTCTTTCGGCACGTTGATGATGTGGATGCGCGGGGCATTCACCGCAACATCGTCACGCGCCCCGGTCAGCGCCTTGGCCATTTCGCCGAGGATATGCAGCCGGCCCTCGCGCGCCTGATCCAGCGCCACGCGCATGATCTCGGGGGTGATCGAAGTGATCTTGATGTCCATCTGCAGCGAGGTGACGCCGCGCTCGCTGCCGGCCACCTTGAAGTCCATGTCGCCGAGATGGTCCTCGTCGCCGAGGATGTCGGACAGCACGGCGAAGCCGCGGTCCTCCTTGATCAGCCCCATGGCGATGCCCGCCACCGGCCGCAGCAACGGCACGCCGGCATCCATCAGCGCCAGCGAGCTGCCGCAGACGGTGGCCATCGACGAACTGCCGTTGCTCTCGGTGATCTCGCTGACCACCCGCAGCGTGTACGGGAACTTGTCCTTGCCCGGCAGCAGCGGGCGGACCGCCCGCCAGGCAAGTTTGCCGTGGCCGATCTCGCGCCGGCCGGGGCTGCCCATGCGGCCGGTCTCGCCGACCGAGTAGGGCGGGAAATTATAGTGGAGCATGAAATGCTCCCGATACTCGCCCTCCAGCGCGTCAACGATCTGCTCATCCTGCGCGGTGCCGAGCGTAGCCACGCACAGCGCCTGCGTCTCACCGCGGGTGAACAGCGCGCTGCCATGCGAGCGCGGCAGCACCCCGACTTCGGCCAGGATCGGGCGCACCGTGCGGGTGTCGCGGCCGTCGATGCGGATGCCGGTGTCGAGGATGGCGTTGCGGACGATGTCCGCCTCCAGGTCCTTGAACAGTCCCTTGGCCTTGTCGGCCTCAAGCCCCTCGGCGAGCAGCGCCGCCACGGCGTGCTGCTTCGCCGCCTCCAGCTTCTCGTGACGCGCCTGCTTGTGCTTTTCTTGATAGGCGTCGCTGAACCCGGCGCGCGCCAGGGCATCGACACGGGCGGCCAGCAGCTTCTGCGTCTGGCTCGGCTCCGGCAGGGTCCACGGGTCGCGCGCCGCCCGCTCGGCCAGTTCGATGATGGCGGTGATCACCGGCTGGAACTGCGCGTGGCCGAAGGTCACCGCGCCGAGCATGATGTCCTCGGACAATTCACGCGCCTCGCTCTCGACCATCAGCACGCCCTCGCGGGTGCCGGCGAGCACCAGATCGAGCTGCGACGCTTCGGTCTGCGCCACGGTCGGATTGAGCACGTACTGGCCGTCGATATAGGCGACGCGGGCGGCGCCGACCGGGCCGAAGAACGGAATGCCGGAGAGTGTCAGCGCGGCGGAACAGCCGATCATGGCGACGATGTCGGGATCGTTCTCCATGTCGTGGCTGAGCACCGTGGCGACGACCTGGACTTCATTGCGGAACCCCGCCGGAAACAGCGGACGGATCGGCCGGTCGATCAGCCGCGACACCAGCGTCTCGTTCTCGCTCGGCCGGCCTTCACGCTTGAAGAAGCCGCCGGGGATCTTGCCGGCGGCGAACGCCTTTTCCTGGTAGTTGACCGTCAGCGGGAAGAAATCCTGCCCCGGCTTGGCGCTGCGGGCGCCAACGGCGGTGCACAGCACCACCGAATCGCCATAGCTGACGAGCACCGCGCCGTCGGCCTGACGCGCGATCTTGCCGGTTTCGAGCACCAGCTTGCGCCCGCCCCAGTCGAGTTCCTTGCGGAAGTAATTGAACATCCCATCGTCCTCAATTCGGCACGCATAGCGGCCGGACATTCGGGGACGATCCGTTCTGCCTCGCGGCGGACGGCGACTCGGGCTGCATGGAGGCGGCCTGCCTTATGCGGGCGCAGGACCGCGGCCATGTGGCCGGAGGCGCCGTCTCGGATCCGCATGCACGGCAGAATGCCGGATCGGCGCCTGACGGTCCGCCGCGCTGGTGCGGCACCGGGGGGCAGCCCCGGTCAGCGTTGCCCCGCGTCCCCATGACGCGGGGTATCGGCCGGCACCCCCTATATGGGCGTCCCGGCCGTCAGGACCACCGTGTGACGGATCAGCGGCGCAGATTAAGCCGGCCGATCAGCGCCTCGTAGCGGCCCTGGTCCTTCTTCTTCAGATAGTCGAGCAGCCGGCGGCGCCGGCCGACCAGCACCAGCAGCCCGCGCCGGCTGTGGAAATCCTTGGCGTGGGTCTTGAGGTGCTCGGTGAGGTTGCCGATCCGCTCGGACAACAGGGCAACCTGCACTTCCGGGCTGCCGGTATCGCCGACCGTGTTGGCATAGTCGGTAACGAGCGCGCTGCGGCGCTCTGCGGTAATCGACATCAATCACTCCTGATCGAGGGGTTGCAGCGCCGCGTGCGGCTACATCAGCCGTTCAGGCTTCAACCAGCCATCTTCCAGCCGGCACAGCCCGATCACGCGCTCCCCCGCCATCGCCCGGGCCAACCCTCCATTCGGATCGGCCGTCGCTGGAATGCGGCCCATCAGCGTAACCAGGCTGATCGCCTGGCCATGCCTGAGGCCGAAGGCCTCCGCCTCCGTCATGGCCAGCGCCGGGATGTCGGCCAGCGCGGTCGCAACGGGGAGCAGGAAGTCCGGGGACGTCGGCGGGGTATCCTCCGCGCGGACCAGTTTGTCCAGCGGAATCGCATGCGCTTCGGTGAACGGCCCGACCCGCAGCCGCCGCAGGGCGGCGACATGGCCCAAGGTGCCGCAGACCAGAGCCAGATCGCGGGCGAGGCTGCGCATATAGACGCCCTTGCCCGACTGCACCTCGAAAATCGCCGTGTCGGCATCCGGCCGTTCGATCAGCTCAAACCGATCGACGCGGGCGGCGCGCGGCTCGAGCACCGGCGGCGCGCCGGCGCGGGCGAGGTCATAGGCCCGCTCACCGCCGACCTTGATCGCCGAATAGGCCGGCGGCACCTGCAGGATGTCGCCGCGGAAGCCCGGCAGGGCGGCGTTGATCTGCGCATCGCTCGGCCGGCCGTCGGCGGTCGCGGTGATCTGGCCGTCGGCATCGTCGGTGTCGCGCTGCTCACCGAAGCGCAGCGTGAAGCGATAGACTTTGGTGCCGTCCATGACATAGGGCACGGTCTTGGTGCCGGCGCCGAAGGCGACCGGCAGCAATCCGGTGGCGAGCGGATCGAGGGTGCCGCCATGCCCGGCTTTTTGCGCGTCGAACCAACGGCGGACGCGGTTGACGACGTCGGTGCTGGTCAGCCCCGGCGGCTTATCGACGATCAGCCAGCCGTCCAACGGACGGCCGCGCGGCTTGCGGTGGCGCATTGATAGGTCCTTGAGGGGGCGCCGGTGAAGCAAACGCGGCCGGCGATAGCAAGCCCGTCCGGTGCAACGCTCTGCCGCCTCAGCCGAGGTCCCGCCGCACCTCCGGCGCGTGCATCAACTCATTCATATGCATCGCGTAGTCCAGCGTGGTGTCGGCCTGAAAGGCAATCGCCGGCGCATAGCGCAGCCGCAGCGACGCCGCCACCGCGCGGCGCAGGAACGGCGCCGCGCGCCGCAGCGCCGGCAATTTTTCCGCCACGTCCGACCGACCGAGCCGGGTGACGAACGCCGTCGCCTGCTTGAGGTCGGGACTCAGCCGGACCTCGGTGACGGTGATCAGCACATCGGCGAGGTCAGGATCGCGCACCTCGCCGCGGGCAAACACGCCGGCCAGGACGTGGCGGATCTCCTCCGCCACACGCAACTGCCGCTGGCTCGGCGCTTTCGCCGCGTGCTGCCGGCCGCCGCCGTGTGTCACCCAGGCACCATCTCGACGTCGTAGCACTCGACCACGTCGCCTTCCTGGATGTCGTGGAAATTGGCAAACGACAGGCCGCACTCATAGCCGCGCGCCACTTCGCGCACATCGTCCTTGAAGCGCTTGAGCTGCGTCAGCTCACCGGTATGGATCACCACGTTGTCACGCAGCAGCCTGACGCCGGCGCCCCGCTTGACCACACCCTCGGTGACCATGCAGCCGGCGACCTTGCCGGTCTTGGTGATGTCGAAGACGCGGCGGATTTCGGCGTAGCCGAGGAACTTCTCGCGCGCCTTCGGCGCCACCTTGCCGCGCACCAGCTTCTCAACGTCGTCGGCCACCTCGTAGATGATCGAGTAGTAGCGGATATCGACGCTCTCCCGCTGCGCCAGCTCGCGCGCCTGCGAGGTTGCCCGCACGTTGAAGGCGACAATCACCGCGTTCGACGCCTTGGCGAGCTGCACGTCGCTTTCGGTGATCTGCCCGACGCCCGAGAGCAGCACGCGCACGCGCACTTCCTCATGCGCCACTTTCTGCACCGTGACGCCGATCGCCTCGGCGCTGCCCTGCACGTCGGCCTTGACCAGCAGCGCGACTTCTTTCTGCTCGCCGGCCTGGATGCGCGCCAGCATCTGATCGAGCGTGCCGCGTGCCGCGGTCATCGCGCCGGCCGATTTGTCGCGCAGCTTGCGCTGGCGGAACTCGCTGATCTCGCGCGCCCGGCTCTCGTTTTCGACGATGACGAACGGCTCGCCGGCGGTCGGCACGCCGTCGAGACCGAGCACTTCCACCGGCGACGATGGGCCCGCCGTCTTGATCTGCCGGCCCTTGTCATCGAGCATCGCCCGCACCCGGCCCCATTCGGCGCCGGCGACAATGATGTCGCCCTGCCGCAGCGTGCCGCGCTGCACCAGCACCGTGGCCACCGGCCCACGCCCGCGATCGAGCCGGCTTTCGATCACCGTGCCCTCGGCGACGCGATCGGGGTTGGTGCGCAGGTCGAGAATCTCGGCCTGCAGCAGGATCGCCTCCTCCAGCTTTTCGAGGCCCAGCTTCTTCAGCGCCGAGACCTCCACATCCTGCGTCTCGCCGCCCATTTCCTCGACCACGATGTTGTGGCTGAGCAATTCCTGCCGCACCCGCTCGGGCCGGGCATCGGGTTTGTCGATCTTGTTGATGGCGACAATGATCGGCGCGTTGGCCGCCTTGGCGTGCTGAATCGCCTCGATGGTCTGCGGCATCACCCCGTCATCGGCCGCCACCACCAGCACCACCATGTCGGTGACGCCGGCGCCGCGCGAACGCATCGCGGTGAACGCCTCATGGCCCGGCGTGTCGATGAAGGTGATCCGGTCGCCGGTGCGCAGTTCGACCTGATAGGCGCCGATATGCTGGGTAATCCCGCCCGCTTCGCCGGCCGCCACATCGGTTGCCCGCAGCGCATCGAGCAGCGAGGTCTTGCCGTGATCGACATGCCCCATAACGGTGACCACCGGCGGACGCGGCACCATCTCGGTGTCGATATCGACCGCGCCGCTCAGCCCGATCTCGACATCATCCTCGGAGACGCGCTTGACCCGGTGGCCAAACTCCTGAACCACGAGTTCGGCGGTGTCGGCGTCCAGGCTCTGCGTGATGGTCGCCATCACGCCCATGCGCATCAACGCCTTGATGACATCGCCGCCGCGCGTCGCCATGCGGTTGGCGAGTTCCTGAACGGTGATGTTGTCGGGCAGCACGACCTCGCGCACCACCTTGACCTGATCGGCGCGCAGCCGCTCCAGCTCCGCCTGCCGACGCTCGCGTTCGCGCTGACGCCGCACCGAGGCGAGGCTGCGGACGCGATCATCTTCACCCTCGATCGCCGCCTGCACGTCGATCTTGCTGCCGCGGCGACGGTCATCGGTGCCCTTCTTGGGCGCCGGCACCTGCGGCTTGCGCGCGGCTACCCCGCCCGGCGCCACGCCGGGCCGGCGCACCGGGCGACTCTCATCTTCTTCTTCGCCCGTCCGGGCCTTCAGGCGCAGCGTCTCCGCCGGCGCGGTGGTCGGCGTGGCGCCCGGCGCCGGCCGCCCGGCCGGTGGCCGAACCGGCGCCCGACGCTCCTCGGCGCTGCCGCGCGCCACCGGTGTCGCGGCCACGGCCTGGGCCGCGGCTGCGGCATCGGCGCTGCGCCGCGCCTCGGCTTCCGCCTTGACGCGCTCTTCTTCCTGCGCCGCCTGGCGGGCCTCTTCTTCGGCGGCACGGCGGGCCTCATCCTCGCGTCGCCGCGCTTCTTCGGCGGCGGACAGGATGGAGATTTTTTCCTGCTCGCGCCGTTCCGCCTCGCGCCGGGCGGCGTCGCGCTGCTGGTCCGCCAGCGCCCGCTGCCGGGCGGCAAGCTCGGTCGCGGTCAGCGCCCGGCCGGCGCCGGCGGGCGGCCGGCCGACCGGCCCCGGCGCCGGACGGGTCGCCGCCGATGGCGTACCGGCAGCCGCGCTCGGCAGCGGCCCAGGGTTGCCGGGGCCGGGCGCGCGCTTCTTGCGCACCTCGACCTGCACCACCTTGGACCGGCCATGGCTGAAACTCTGTCGGACTGATCCGGCATCCACGGTTCGGCCAAGCTCCATGCGACCGCTGGGTCGCAGCGACAGCCGGCTCTTGCCCGCGTCCTGATCGTTGCCTTCGCTCATCTACCCGCCTGCACCTTGTCTGCATCCGCGCGGCCACGCCGTGCGGCAATCCCTTGTTCCGGCTCACGCAAGCCGCCGAGCCGTTCCGCCTCCAGGCGGATGCGCTCCGCCAACCTGCCACCCGCCACCGCCACATGCACCGCATGGTCGCGGCCGAATACGGCGCCAAGCTGGGCGCCCGTCAACGGCATCACGCGCGGACCCGGCCACGCACCGAGCAGGCGCGCCCGCTCGTCTGCACTGCCGTCCGCTGCCTGCACCATCAACGCCACCCGCCCCGTCTGCACCCATTCACGCGCCTTGGCAAAGCCTGCCACAGCCTCTCCGGCGCGGCGGGCGAGGCCGAGATGATCGCCGATCCGCCGCACCAGCGCCGTTGTCAGCACGGAGAGGAGATCAGGGGGCACAGTCACCGGGCCACGCGCTGCCTTGGCGAAGACACCCCGGATGCGAGCGGTTTCTACCACATCGCCCCGCGCACTCAACCAGATTCCCCGACCGGGCAGCCGTGCAGTCAGGTCGGGCACCAACGACCGGTCAGGGGCGACGACGAAGCGGATCATCTGCTCCTTGGCCAGCCGCTGGCGCGTCACCGCGCAGCGGCGCAACGGCCCCTGCTCGGCGTCGTCCTCGGCGGCGGCGTCGTCGGCAGCCTCGGGCGGATCAGTCGTCGTCGTGGCCGGTCTCCTCCGCCGTCGCGGCGTCGGCGTCGGCGGCGCCCGCCTCCTCCGCCGCGCCGTCCGCCGCATCGGCGAACCAGTGCGCCCGCGCCAGCATGATCACGTCGTTGGCCGCCGCCTCATCCATATTGGCCGCACCGACGATCTCGACAAGCTCGTCGGAGGCGAGATCGGCCAGATCATCGAGCGACCTGATCCCCTTCTCGCCCAGCGCCACCAGCATCGTCGGCGTCAGCGCCTCGATCGCCGCAATGTCATCGGACACGCCGATGGCGATGCGCCGGTCATTGAGTTCGTTGTCGCGGCGCAGCAGAAACTGCTCGGCGCGGCGGATCAGCTCCTCGGCCACCTGCTCGTCGAAGCCCTCAATCGAGGCCATCTCGTCGGGCGGCGTGAACGCCAGCTCCTCGATCGTGTTGAAACCCTCGGTCACCAGCAACCCGGCGATCACATCGTCCACATCCAGCGCCTCGACGAACAGCCCGGTGCGGCGGCGGAACTCCTCCTGCCGGCGCTCGCTCTCCTCGGCTTCGGTGAGGATGTCGATGTCCCAGCGCGTCAACTGGCTGCCGAGCCGGACGTTCTGGCCGCGCCGGCCGATGGCGAGGCTCAACTGGTCATCCGGCACCACCACCTCGACCCGCCCGGCCTCCTCGTCCATCACCACCTTGGTCACCTCGGCCGGCGCCAGGGCGTTGACGACAAACGTTGCCGCCTGCGGGCTCCACGGAATGATGTCGATCTTCTCGCCCTGCAGCTCCTGCACCACCGCCTGCACCCGCGAGCCGCGCATGCCGACGCAGGCGCCGACCGGGTCGATCGACGAGTCGCGCGAGATCACCGCCATCTTCGCCCGGCTGCCGGGGTCGCGCGCCACCGCCTTGATCTCGATGATGCCGTCGTAGATTTCCGGCACCTCCTGGGCGAACAGCTTGGCGAGGAAGCCGGGATGCGTGCGGCTGAGGAAAATCTGCGGCCCGCGCGGCTCTTCGCGCACGTCGTAGATATAGGCGCGGACACGGTCGCCGTTGCGGAAACTCTCGCGCGGGATCAGCTCGTCGCGCCGCAGCAGCGCCTCGGCCCGGCCGACCTCGACCATCAGGTTGCCGTACTCGGTGCGCTTGACCATGCCGTTGACGATTTCGCCAACCCGGTCCTTGAACTCGTCATACTGCTTCTTGCGCTCATATTCGCGCACCCGCTGGACGATGACCTGCTTGGCGGTCTGCGCGGCGATGCGGCCGAAATCGATCGGCGGCAACGGGTCGATCAGATGTTCGCCGACCTTGATGCCGGGCTGGAACTTGCGCGCGATGTGAACCGGGATTTGCGTCTCCTCGTTCTCCACCGTCTCCACCGCCTCGGTCCAGCGCGACAGCCGCACATCGCCGGTCTTGCGGTCGATGGTGGCGCGGATGTCCTTTTCGTGCCCGTATTTGGCGCGGCCGGCCTTCTGGATGGCCTGCTCCATCGCCTCCAGCACCTCGTCACGATCAATCGACTTCTCGCGCGCGACGGCGTCGGCCACCAGCAGCAGCTCGGGGCGGGCGATGGCGGTATCCATGACGGGGCCTCTCAATTGGTCCGTGGTCGGGTTGCGGTGGCGGCGATCAGTGCGTCGGTCAGCACCAGCCGGGCGCGGCGGATGTCAGCCAGCGGCAGCGCCACCTCGCTGCCGTCGTCGAGGCGCATGCGGGCATGCGCCGCCTCGGCGCCGAGCACGGTGCCGGAGAACCGCTTGCGCCCGTCCAGCATCTCGTTCAACTCGGCGCGGACCAGATGGCCGGCATAGCGGTTCCAGTCCTTCGGCCGGGTCAGCGGCCGATCGATGCCGGGCGAGCTGACCTCAAGCTGCCATTCGCCCTTGATCGGGTCTTCAACGTCGATCACGGCCCCGAGAGCGCGGCTGATCGCCTCGCAATCCTCGACGGTGATCGGCGCGGCATCGGTGCGGTCGGCCATGATCTGCACCGTCGGCCGGTCCCGCCCGGTGACGGCGACCCGCACGAGTTCATAGCCCATGCCTTCGAGCGTGGGGGCCACGATCGCGGCAAGGCGGCCTTCGAGGCCAGTGTGATGCGGACGGTCAGGGTGCAAAACAAAAAAGGCGGCCCGTTAAGGCCACCCTCCGTAACGGCGCGGAAGATCATTGTTGGAAGTGACATAGGATTTTCGCCGGGGGGGCGCAAGGGGGGCGCGCGCAATGGGGGGGGGGCGGGGTGTGGACAGTTGACAAAACTACTGTTAACCAGTATACCATGCAGGATGAGGACTTTGAGTGGGAGGATGCCAAAGCCGCCCGCAACCAGCGCGATCACGCCATCAGTTTCGCGATGGCCCGCGAGTCTGCACGGTTTGGCGGAACCCGGCGAGCGAAGGAAGTACCACAATGAAAACCAAACATGATTGGCGCCGCGCCGACGCGATGACCGACGAAGAGGTTCACGCCGCCGCCATCGCCGATCCTGATGCCCAGCCGCTGACGCCGGCACGGCTGGCGGGCATGAAGCAGACGCCGCGCCTGAAAATCATCCGCCGCGGGCTCGGCCTGACGCAGGAAGAATTCGCCGCGCGGTTTCAGATTCCGCTCGGCACGCTGCGCGACTGGGAGCAGGGAGCGGCGCAGCCCGATCAGGCCGCGCGAGCCTATCTGACGGTCATTGCCCATGATCCTGAAAGCGTGCAGCGGGCATTGCGCAACGCCCCGCCCGGCGCCGGCGCCGGCGACCCGCCCGTTGCGGGGTAATGCTGTGCCAACGCCGTGACCGGATCGTCGAGATCTATCACACGTCCCGCTCGCCTTTCCCTCCCGACATACGGCGCATCTGTTGCACAGTGCCGGGGTGACCGGAGCGCCGCCTGACGCTCCGGCCGGGTGACCAGATCGGAGTTCCGACTACGCCGCCGCCTCGGCCTCCCGCCGCTCGAAGCGCTTGCGCTCATGCGGGTCGAGATAGCGTTTGCGCAGCCGCACCGCCGTCGGTGTCACCTCGACCAGCTCGTCGTCCTCGACATAGGCAATCGCCTGTTCCAGCGACATCCGCCGCGGCGGCACCAGCAGCATCGCATCGTCCTTGCCGGCGGCGCGGATGTTGGTGAGCTTCTTTTCCTTGATCGGATTCACTTCCAGGTCCGAGCCGCGCGAATGCTCGCCGATGATCATGCCGACATAGACTTTCTCGCCAGGATGGACGAACAGCGCGCCGCGCTCCTGCAGATAGAACAGCGAATAATGGATCGCCTCACCATCCGCGTTGGAGATCAGCGAGCCGTTGCGCCGCCCCTCGATGGTGCCGCGCCACGGGCCATAGCCGGCGAACAGCCGGTTCATGATCCCGGTGCCGCGCGTGTCGGTGAGGAACTCGCCGTGATAGCCGATCAGCCCGCGGCTCGGGATCAGGAAGGTCAGACGAACCTTGCCGCCGCCGCTCGGCCGCATGTCCTGCAGCTCGCCCTTGCGCCGGCTCATCTTATCGACGACGACGCCGGAATACGGCTCATCGACATCAATCAGCGCCTCCTCGATCGGCTCCTCGCGCTCGCCGGTCTCCGGGTTGAGACGGGTGATGACGCGCGGCCGACCGATCGACAGCTCAAACCCCTCGCGGCGCATCTGCTCGATCAGCACGCCAAGCTGCAGCTCGCCGCGCCCGGCCACCTCGAACGCCTCGCTCTCGCTGCTTTCGCTGATCTTGATGGCGACATTGCCTTCCGACTCACGGAACAGCCGGTCGCGAATCTGCCGCGAGGTGACCTTCTTGCCCTCGCGCCCACCGAGCGGGCCGTCGTTGATGCGGAACGTCATCGCCAGGGTCGGCGGATCAACCGGCGTCGCATGCAGCGGCAGGCCAAGCTCCAGCGCGCCGATCGTGTCGGGAACCGTCGCCTCGGCGAGGCCGGCAATGGCGATGATGTCGCCTGCCTCGGCTTCCTCGACCGGCACGCGATCCAGGCCGCGGAACGCCATCAGCTTGGTCAGCCGTCCGGTCTCCACGGTCGAGCCATCGGCGCGCAGCACCCGCAGCGGCATGTTCAACCGCGCCCGCCCCTGCTCCAGCCGCCCGGTCAGCACCCGGCCGAGATAGTTGTCGTAATCAAGGATCGAGGCGACCATGGCGAACGGCGCGTTTTCATTCACCCGCGGCGCCGGCACATGGCGCAACACCAGATCGAACAGCGCCGACAGATCCTTGCGCGGCCCCACCTGCTCCAGATCGGCCCAGCCCTGCCGGCCGGAGGCATACAGCATCGGGAAATCGAGCTGCGCATCGCTCGCCCCGAGGGCGGCGAACAGATCGAAAATCTCCTCATGCACTTCGTCGGCGCGGGCGTCCTGGCGGTCGATCTTGTTGATCACCACGATCGGCCGCAGGCCCTGCGCCAGCGCCTTGCCGACGACGAACTTGGTCTGCGGCAACACACCCTCGGCGGCATCGACCAGCACCAGCGCGCCATCGACCATGTTCAGGATGCGCTCGACCTCGCCGCCGAAATCGGCGTGGCCCGGCGTATCGACGATGTTGATGCGCGTGTCCTTCCACACCACGCTGGCGCATTTGGCCAGAATGGTGATGCCACGCTCACGTTCCAGATCGTTGCGGTCGAGCGCGCGCTCGGCGACCTGCTGGTGGTCACGGAAAGCCCCGGACTGGCGCAGCAATTGATCGACCAGCGTGGTCTTGCCGTGATCGACGTGAGCGATGATGGCGATGTTGCGGATGTCCATGTCGGGCCTGGAGATGTGCGTGGCAAAGCACGCGCGCCGAAGGCGCGGGACATCCCCGACCCTCGGCGCGCGTGCTGCGCCGCACACATAGGCGCTTGCGCCCCGATTTGCGAGCGGAAAGCGCGGCGGCCTAGCCCTCGAACGGATCGCGCATCAGGATCGTGTCGTCGCGCTCGGGGCTGGTCGAGAGCAGCGTCACCGGCGTCTCGACCAATTCCTCAATCCGCCTGACATATTTGACCGCCGCCGCCGGCAGGTCAGCCCAGCTCCGCGCCCCGCGCGTGCTGGCCGACCATCCGGGAACCGTCTCATAGACCGGCTGCACCGCCTGTTGCGCCGCCGGCGCCGCCGGCAGCCGGCGCAGCGTCTCGCCGCCGAGCCGATAGCCGGTGCAGATGTTCAGCTCCGGCAGCCCGTCGAGCACGTCGAGCTTGGTCAGCGCCAGGCCCTGAATGCCGCCCACCTTGGCCGCCTGGCGCACCATCACCGCATCGAACCAGCCACAGCGGCGCGGCCGGCCGGTCACCGTGCCGAACTCGTGGCCGCGCTCGCCGAGCAGCTTGCCGGTCGCATCGTGCAGCTCGGTCGGGAACGGTCCGGCGCCGACCCGCGTGGTGTAGGCTTTGGCGATCCCGAGCACGAAGCCGACCGCGCCCGGCCCGACGCCGCTGCCCGAGGCCGCCGTCGCCGCCACCGTGTTGCTGCTGGTGACGAACGGATAGGTGCCGTGATCGACATCCAGCATCACCGCCTGGGCGCCCTCGAACAGGATGCGCCGTCCGGCCCGCCGCGCCTCGTCGAGCCGTTCCCAGACCTGTTCGGCATACGGCAGCACCAGCGGCGCCAGTTCCAGCAGTCGGTCGAGCAGGTCGCGCTTGGCGAACACCGGCGCGCCAAGGCCGGCCAGCAGGGTGTTGTGGTGCAGCAGCAATTCGTCGAGCTTGTCGGCCAGCGTCTGCGGCTCGGCGAGGTCGCAGACGCGGATCGCCCGGCGGGCCACCTTGTCCTCATAGGCCGGGCCGATGCCGCGTCCGGTGGTGCCGATCCGCCGCTCGCCGCGCGCCGCCTCGCGCGCCCGGTCGAGCGCCGCGTGCAGCGGCAGGATCAGCGGCGCCGTCTCGGCAATGCGCAGCCGCTCCGGCCCGACATCCAGCCCCTGCGCCCGCACCCGCGCGATCTCGGCGAGCAGTGCTTCCGGGTCGATGACGACGCCGTTGCCGATGACGCCGAGCTTGCCGCGCACCAGACCGCTCGGTAGCAGCGACAGCTTGTAGGTCTGATTGCCGACCACCAGCGTATGGCCGGCATTGTGGCCGCCCTGGAAGCGGACGACGATATCGGCACGGCTGGCCAGCCAATCGACCACCTTGCCCTTGCCCTCGTCGCCCCACTGGGCACCGATCACCGCGACATTGGCCATGGCGCTATTTCCCCGCGATGGTAACGAGCTGCCCGTCGATCAGGGCCAGACCGCAGCGCAGACGCCGCGCCGCCGCGACCGCCGCGACATTGGCATCGAGACCGGCAACCGTCGCATAGCCCTGCGCGCGCAGCGCCGCCCCGTCCGCCCCCGGCGGCAGATAGACCCGCGCCCGGGCGGCGCGCTCCGGCGCGGCGCGCAGGATCGCATCGGGATACAGCGTCAGTCCGGTGGCCGGCTCGCCGTCGCTGCCCTCATAGCGTCCGCCGCTGCCCAGTTCCTCGTGCCGGCCGGGGGCAAACACGGTGAAGCAGACGCCGGTGTGATAGCGAAAGCCGCGAAACTCGATCGGGTCGATGGTCAGCCGCAGCGCCGGCGCCCGCGCCCGCAGCACGCCGACCACCGCGGCCAGCCGCTCGGCCAGTGCCGCCGCGGCGCCGGACAGGCGCGCCGACGCCAGCGCCGCCAAAGCCCGCTCAACCGGGCCGGCGGCATGCAGCAGGTCGGTGAGGGTTTCCGCCAGCGACCCGCCATGGGCGGCAACCGCGGCGGCGTCCTTGCGGTCGAGCGCGTGCACGAGGCGCCGCCGCTCGGCCGCGGCCAGCCCCGCCGCATCGAGCAGCAGCGGCACCAGCGGCGGCAGCGTCAGGTCGAAACTGAACCGCTGCAGCCCGACCGCCGCCAGCGCCTCGGCGCCGACCAGCACCATCTCGGCATCCGCCGCGGCGCTGTCGGCGCCGATCAGCTCGATCCCGGCCTGGGCGATCTGCCGATCCGGCGCGATCTGGGTCGAACGCACCCGCAGGCATTGCCCGGCATAGCACAGCCGCAACGGCCGCGGCACGCCGGCCAGCCGCGTCGCCGCGATGCGCGCCACCTGCGGCGTCATATCGGCGCGCAGGCCCATCATCCGGTGGCTGTCCGGGTCCATCAGCCGGAACGTCTGCTCGGCGGTCGCCGCTCCGGCGCCGCCAAGCAGCCCGTCCTCGAACTCCAGCAGTGGCGGCTTGACCCGCTCATAGCCATGCGCGGCGAACGTCGCCATCAAGCTGCCGACCGCCGCCGCCTCGGTTTCCGCCTCGGGCGGCAGCAGGTCGCGCAGGCCGGCGGGCAGCAGCGCCGGGCTGGGCGGCGGATCGTCGGTCATGCCGCGCCGCGCCGCGCCACGGCCAGCAGCCGCTGCGCCTGTTTGAGATGCGGCATATCGACCATCCGGCCCTCCATCCCCACCGTTCCCATGCCGGGATTGGCGGCAAACGCGGCGACGATGCGCTCGGCATGGGCGATCTCCGCCGCATCCGGGGTGAACGCGGCGTTGATCGGCGCGACCTGATCGGGGTGGATGGCCAGCTTGCCGCTGAACCCGGCATGCCGCGCCGCCACCGCCTCCTGCGCCAATTTCGTCGCATCGCGAAAATCGGTGAACACGGTGTCGATTGCCTCCACCCCCGCCGCCGCGGCGCCGGCCAGACAGAGCGAGCGGGCGAGCTGATAGGGCGCCGCATAACTGCCATCGGCCTCGCGGTTGGCCGACGCCCCGAGCGACGCCGCCAGATCCTCGGCACCCCAGGTCATTGCCACCAGCCGCGGTTCGGCGCCGGCATAGCTGCCCAGGGTGAACAGCGATGCGGCGGTCTCGGTGGCGATGGCGGCAATGCGGATGCCGCCGCGCGGCAGCCCGGCGACGGTTTCCAGCGCGCTCAGATAATGCCCGAGACAAACCACATCGTCGGCACTTGCCGTCTTCGGCAGCAGGATACCGTCAGGCGCGGCGCTGGCCACCGCGGCGAGATCATCGAGCGCCTCGGCCGAGGTGAGGGCATTGACCCGCACCCAAAGCCTCTGCCCGCTGCGCGGCGCCCGCAGCGCCTCGGCCACCATGCCGCGCGCCGTCGCCAGCCGCGCCTGGGCGACCGAGTCCTCCAGATCGAGGATCAGCGCGTCGGCCGCAGAGGACCGCGCGCGCAACAGCTTGCGCTCGGAATCGCCCGGCACGAACAGCCAGGAACGCAGCCCGGTGGCCTGCGACGGTTCGCTCATATGGCCTCCTCCCTGCCGGTGCGGCAGAGCGACCAATAGAGCGGCCGGCGCCCCGCGGCCAGAGCCTTGGCCTCATAGCGCGTCGGCGGCCAGCCTGCCGGTCGCTGCGTGTCCGGCGGCTTCACGTCAAACAGAACTTGGTCGGCCAGTACCTCGGCAACCCAGCCCTGATAGGTCGGATCATCGCTGGCGATGCGCCATTCGCCACCCGGCCGCAGCACCCGCGCGACGCCGGCCAGCGCCGCCGGATGCACGAAGCGCCGCTTGGCATGCCGCGTCTTCGGCCACGGATCGGGAAACAGCAGGAACAGACGGTCGAGACAGCCATCCGGCAAAAGCTGCATGAGGTCGCGCGCATCGGCGTCCCACAGCCGCAGATTGCCCGGCAGCGGCGCCGTCGCCTCGCCGCCCTGCGGCACCAGCCGCGACAGCAGCGAACAGATACCGTTCTCGAACACCTCGCAGGCGATCAGCCCGGCCGCCGGATTGGCCGCCGCCTGCGCCAGCGCATGTTCGCCGCCGCCGAAACCAACCTCAAGCCACAGCGCCTCGACGTCGCCGGCGAAGGCGGCACGCGGCGCGCCCGCCTCGGCCGCCGCGAAGCGCAGCCGCGGCAGCGTCTGTTCGATCAACAGGCGCTGGCGGGCGCGCAGCGGGTGGCTGCGTGCCCGCCCATAGAGCCGGTCGGCTGGCGGCTTGAGCGGACGCGCCGCCGCCGCCTCGGTCAGCGGTTGAACGCCGAGCGCAGCGCCGGCACCAGATCGGTGCGCTCCCAGGTGAACGTGCCGGTCGCCGCATCCGGCTCGCGGCCGAAATGGCCATAGGCGGAGGTCGGCGCATAAATCGGCCGGTTCAGATGCAGGTGCTCGCGGATGCCGCGCGGCGACAGGTTCATCAATTCGCGCAGCGTGTGCTCCAGCCGCCCCTCGTCCACCTCGTACGGATTGCCGTGCAGTTCGACATAGACCGACAGCGGATGCGACACGCCGATGGCATAGCTGATCTGCAGCGTGCAGCGATCGGCGAGGCCGGCGGCGACGACGTTCTTGGCCAGATAGCGGCAGGCATAGGCGGCGCTGCGATCAACCTTGGTCGGGTCCTTGCCGCTGAACGCGCCGCCGCCATGCGGCGCCGCGCCGCCATAGGTATCGACGATGATCTTGCGCCCGGTCAGCCCGCAATCACCATCCGGGCCGCCGATGACGAAATTGCCGGTCGGATTGATGTAGATTTCGTCCGCCGGCGGCATCCAGCCCTCCGGCAGGCTGCTTTCGATGATCGGCAGCACCCGCGCGCGCACCTCCTCCCCGCTCAGTTCCGCCGCGTGCTGGGTGGAAACGACGACGCTGGTGGCGCCGACCGGCTTGCCATCGACATAGCGCAGCGTCACCTGGCTCTTGGCATCGGGCAGCAGCCCGGCGACGGACAGGTCGCGGCTGTGGCGCAACTCGTTGATCCGGCGCAGGATCAGATGGGCGTAGAACAGCGGCGCCGGCATCAGCAGCGGCGTCTCCCGGCAGGCATAGCCGAACATGATGCCCTGGTCGCCGGCGCCCTCATCTTTGTTACCGGCGGCATCGACGCCCTGCGCGATGTCGGCCGACTGGGCATGCAGATGCACCTCGACCTTGGCGTGCTTCCAGGAGAAGCCCTCCTGGTCATAGCCGATGTCATGCACCGCCATGCGCGCCGCATGGGCGAGCATTTCCGCCGTGATCGTGTCCGGCCCGCGCGTCTCCCCGGCCAGCACGATGCGGTTGGTCGTCACCATCGTCTCGCAGGCGACACGGGCATAGGGATCGGCGGAGAGGAAAGTGTCCAGCACCGTATCACTGATCCGATCGGCGACCTTGTCGGGATGGCCCTCCGAGACCGACTCGGAAGTAAACAGAAACTCGCCCTTGTCGCGCATGCATCGTCCCGTCGTGGCGAAGAGGTGGCTGGATGGAAAATATCGGCCGTGTGTGACGGAAAACCGCCCCGCGGGTCAAGTCATGCCCAGCACGTCCATCATGGAATAGTGACCGGACGGGCGCCCGGCGACCCAGAGTGCGGCGCGGATCGCCCCGCTGGCAAAAACCCGGCGGTCGAAGGCGCGATGGGTCAGCGCGATCTGTTCATCGGCGGCGGCGAACAGCAGCGTGTGCTCGCCGACCACCTGACCGCCGCGCAGCGCGGCAAAGCCGATGGCGCCGGCGCGCCGGGCGCCGGTGTGGCCGTCGCGTCCGCTGTCGCGAACCGTCTCCAGGGCGACGCCGCGCCCGCGCGCCACCGCATGCCCCAGCCCGAGCGCGGTGCCGGACGGCGCATCGACCTTCTGACGGTGGTGCATCTCGATGATCTCGGCATCGTAGGCGTCGGCCGGCAGCGCCGCGGCCATCCGCCCGGCAAGGGCGAGCACGAGATTGACTCCAGGCGAAAAGTTCGGCGCCTGCACCACGGCGATGCGTTGCGCCGCCTGCTGCACCGAAGCCTCGTCCTGGGCTGACAGCCCGGTGGTGCCGAGCACCCAGGCTACCCCGGCCGCGGCAAGCGCCTCGGCGTGGCGCTGCGTCGTGCTGGCATGGGTGAAATCGACCACCACGTCGGCGACCTGCGCCAGCGCGGTGATGTCGGGCAGCAGCGTCGCGACGCTGGCCGCCACCCCCGGCCGGTCGATGCCACCGGCAAGCTGTGCCCCGGCGGCAACCACTTCGTCCGCCAGCAGCCGTCCCATGCGCCCGGCGATGCCGGCGATGCCAATACGAATGTTCATGGCGGGACTCTGCGTCCGACAGCGCCGGCGGTAAAGCCGTGGCGGCGCGATCCGGGGGAAACTGGATCGCGCCGCCGGCACCCGGTCCACGGCGCAGGTGGGGGGGGACGGCGCCGCAGAGACCATTCCAACGTCACCTTCGGCGGGAAGTTGCATCGTCGGCGACGGGCCGGCCGATTTAATCCCGCCGCCCCGGCGGCTCAGCCGCGGCCCTGAAAAAACTCGCGCGCCTTGGCGAAGAAGCCCTCATGCTCCGGGCTGCCCTTGCCATCCGCCTCGGCCTCGAACTCCTCGAGCAGTTCGCGCTGCCGGCGGGTCAGATTATGCGGCGTCTCGACCTGCACCTGGATCAGCATGTCGCCGCGCTGGGCGCTGCGCAGCACCGAGAAGCCCTTGCCGCGCAGACGGAACTGATCGCCGGTCTGGGTTCCCGGCGGCACCTTGACCCGCGCCGGCGTGCCGTCGATCGCCGGAACCTCGATCTCGGCGCCGAGCGCCGCCTGCGTCATGCGCACCGGCACGCGACAGAAGATCGTCGCGCCTTCGCGCTGAAAGATCGGATGCTGCCGAATCGCCACATGCACATACAGATCGCCGGCCGGCCCGCCCGGCCCGCCGGCCTCGCCCTCGCCGGTCAGGCGAATGCGCGTGCCGTCCTCGACCCCCGCCGGGATTTGCACCTGCAACGAGCGCTCGCGCTGCACCGTCGCGGCGCCGCCGCAGATGCGGCACGGGTTGCGCACCACCCGCCCCTGACCGCCGCAGGTCGGGCAGGTCCGCTCGATGACGAAAAACCCCTGCTGGGCGCGCACTTTGCCGGCCCCCTGGCAGGTCGGGCAGGCGTCGCTGCTGCGCTCCTTGCCCTCCGAGCCGGTGCCGTTGCAGGCCTCGCACTTCACCCGCGTCGGCACCCGCAGCGTCGTCTTGACCCCGGCAAAGGCCTCGGCAAGGTCGATCTCCGCCGCGGCACGCAAATCGGCGCCGCCGCGCGGGCCACGGCCGCCGCGCCGGTTGCCCATGAAATCGCCGAACATCTGCTCGAAAATATCGCCGATACCGCCGCCGGCGCCGAAATCGAACCCCCCGGCGCCCGGCCCGCCGCCCTGCTCGAACGCCGCATGGCCATAGCGGTCATACGCCGCCCGCCGCTGCTCGTCCTTGAGCACGTCGTAGGCCTCGTTGAGGTCCTTGAACTTTGCTTCGGCCTGCTTGTCCCCCGGATTGCGATCGGGGTGGTACTGCATTGCGAGCTTGCGGTACGCCTTTTTCATTTCTTCAGGCGTTGCCTCGCGGGGCACTCCCAGCGTGGCGTAGTAGTCCTGCTTCGCCATCTCAGCCCTCTACCCGCCCCCGATACGACGATGCGCCCGCCTTCCAGTGAAGTGCGGGCGCACCGCCGGTTACCGACTCAATGCAACGATCAGGCCGACTTCTTGCGCTGCTCGTCCACTTCCTCGAACTCGGCATCGACCACCTTGTCGTCGCCGGGAGCCGCCTGCGCCCCGGCCGGTGCCTCGCCGGACGCCGCCTGCGCCTTGTACATCGCCTCGCCGATCTTCATCGCCGACTGGCTGAGCTGCTCGCTCGATGCCTTCAGCGCGTCGAGGTCGCTGCCCTCCATCGCCGTGCGCACCGCGGCAATGGCCTGCTCGGCCGCCGCCTTGTCGGCCGCCGCCACCTTGCCCTCGTTCTCCTTCAGCGTCTTCTCGACACTGTGGATCATCGCGTCGGCATGGTTCTTGGCTTCGACGAACTCGCGGCGCAGCTTGTCGGCCTCGGCGTTGGACTCCGCCTCCTTGACCATGCGCTGGATGTCGGCCTCGTTCAGGCCGCCGCTGGCCTGGATGCGGATCTGCTGCTCCTTGCCGGTCGCCTTGTCCTTGGCCTGGACGGAGACGATGCCGTTGGCGTCGATGTCGAACGTCACCTCGATCTGCGGCACGCCGCGCGGCGCCGGCGGAATGCCCATCAGGTCGAACTGGCCGAGCAGCTTGTTGTCGGCGGCCATCTCGCGTTCACCCTGGAACACCTTGATGGTCACCGCGGTCTGCCCGTCATCGGCGGTCGAGAAGGTCTGGCCCTTCTTGGTCGGGATCGTCGTGTTGCGCTCGATCAGCCGGGTGAACACGCCGCCCAGCGTCTCGATGCCGAGCGACAGCGGCGTCACATCCAGCAGCAGCACGTCCTTGACATCGCCCTTCAGCACGGCCCCCTGAATCGCCGCGCCGACCGCGACCACTTCGTCGGGGTTGACGTTGCGCGCAGGCTCTTTGCCAAAGAAGCTCTTGACCGTCTCGATCACCTTCGGCATCCGGGTCATGCCGCCGACCAGGATGACCTCGTCGATCTCGCTGGCCTTGACGCCGGCATCCTTCAACGCCGCACGGCACGGATCGAGGGTGCGGGTGATCAGATCATCGACCAGACTTTCCAGCTTCGCCCGCGTCAGCTTCATCACCAGATGCTTCGGCCCGGAGGCGTCGGCGGTGATGAACGGCAGATTGAGTTCCGTCTCCTTGGACGACGACAGCTCGATCTTCGCCTTCTCCGCGGCTTCCTTCAGCCGCTGCAGCGCCAGCCGGTCGCGGCGCAGGTCGATGCCCTGCTCGCGTTTGAACTCATCGGCCAGATAATCAATGATCCGGGCGTCGAAATCCTCGCCGCCGAGGAAGGTGTCGCCGTTGGTGCTCTTCACCTCGAACACGCCGTCGCCGATCTCCAGCACGGAAATGTCGAAGGTGCCGCCGCCGAGGTCATAGACCGCGATCGTCCCGGTCTTCTTCTTGTCCATGCCGTAGGCGAGCGCCGCCGCCGTCGGCTCGTTGATGATGCGCAGCACTTCCAGGCCGGCGATGCGCCCGGCATCCTTCGTCGCCTGCCGCTGCGCGTCGTTGAAATAGGCCGGCACGGTGATCACCGCCTGCGTCACCGTCTCGCCGAGATAGGACTCGGCGGTCTCCTTCATCTTGCCGAGGATGAAGGCGCTGATCTGGCTCGGCGCGTATTTCTCGCTGCGCGACTCGACCCAGGCGTCGCCATTGTCGCCGCGGACGATCTTGTAGGGCACCAGGGCCACGTCCTTGGCCACCATCGGGTCTTCAAAACGCCGGCCGATCAGGCGCTTGACCGCATAGACGGTATTCGACGGATTGGTTACCGCCTGGCGCTTGGCCGACTGGCCGACCAGACGTTCGCCGCTGTCGGTGAAGGCGACGATGGAGGGCGTGGTACGCGCCCCCTCGCTGTTCTCGACCACGCGGACATCCTTGCCCTCCATGATCGCGATGCAGGAATTGGTGGTGCCGAGGTCGATGCCGATGACCTTGCTCATACTATGCTCCTTCGCAGCGGACCTGGGCGGCCCGGATCGGCACCGCCCGCATCCCCAAGGTGAGACGACTGCCCCGATGTATTGACCGCCGCACGCCGGGACAAGGGTAACGTGCGCGGAAATTGTGCATCCGCTCGCTATGCAGTCGTATCAACCCTGGTCTTGGCGGCGTCGTCGGCGGCCTTCGCCACCACCACCATGGCCGGCCGCAACAGCCGCCCGTTCAGGGTCCAGGCCGAGGTCCATGCCTGCAGCACGGTGCCGGGCGGATGCTCGTTGCTCGGCTGCTCGGCCATCGCTTGATGCAGATTGGGGTCGAACAGGGCGCCGGTGGCGTCCTCCTGCTTGATGCCGTTGCGCTCCAGCAGGCCGAGGAAGCTGCGCTCGATGCCGGCCAGTCCCTCACGCACCCGCGCCACCGAATCCGGCTCGCCGTCGGCGGCGGGGGGCAGGCTGTCGAGACCGCGGCGCAGGTTCTCCGCCGCCTCGACCACGTCGCGGGCAAATTTCTGCACCGCATACTGGCGCGTCTCGTCCACATCCCGCCGGGCGCGGGCGCGGACATTGGCGATCTCTGCCTCGGAGCGCATCCAGCGGTCCCTGAAGTCGTCGCGCTCGGCCGCCAGGGCGGCGATGCGGGCGTCTTCGGGCGACGATTCCGCCGTCGCGGCGTTCAGCTCATCGGGATCGTTGTTCATCGGTTCGCTGTTCATGGCTGCCCTCAGTTAGTTTGGCGCCGCCCCCGGCACAAGCAGCGGCAGCCGGCGCAGAGCTGACAACGCCTGGGTGCAGTCCGCGGCTTGCGCCCACCGCACAGCCCGGCGCCACACGAGACAGTGACCCCAGGCCGGACGGATCAGGCGGCGACGACGCCGGTTTCGTCCGCCTCCAGCCCGAAGGCGGCGGCCATCAGCGCGCGCGTGTAATCCTCACGCGGATGCGCCAGCACCTCGGCCGCCAGCCCCTGCTCGACCACCCGACCGTGCCGCAGCACCACCAGCCGATGCGCCAGCGCCCGCACCACCTTCAGATCATGGCTGATGAACAGGTAGCCGAGCCGGTGGTCCTGCTGCAACCGCCGCAGCAGCTCGACGATCTGCGCCTGCACCGACATGTCGAGCGCGCTGGTCGGCTCATCCAGCACGACGAAGCGCGGCTTGAGCACCATGGCGCGGGCGATGGCGATGCGCTGGCGCTGGCCGCCGCTGAACTCGTGCGGATAACGGTCCGAGGCGCCGGCCGGCAGCCCGACCTCCTCCAGCGCCTCGGCGACCCGCCGGCCGCGATCGGTGGTGGACAGGCGCGGCTCGTGCACGGTCAGCCCCTCGGCAACGATCTCCCCGACATGCATGCGCGGCGACAGGCTGCCGAACGGGTCCTGAAAGACGATCTGCATGCGCGCCCGCAGGTGCCGCAGCTTGTTCTTGGAAATCGTGGCGATGTCGTGCCCCTCGAAGCGGATCATGCCTTTGCCGGGCACCAGGCCGAGCATGGCGTAGCCCATCGTCGATTTGCCCGAGCCGCTCTCACCCACCAGGCCAACCGTCTCACCCTCATGCACGTCGATGGTCACGCCATCGACGGCGCGGACTTGGCCGACGGTGCGGCGCAGGATGCCGCGGCAGATGGCGAAATGCACCTTCATGTCGCTCGACTGCATCACCGTCGGCGCCGATGCCGCCAGCGGCGGCGGCGCGCCTTTCGGCTCGGCGGCGAGCAGCATGCGGGTGTACGGATGGCTCGGACAGCCGAACACCGCCGCCACCGCCCCGGCCTCGACGATCCGGCCATCCTTCATCACGCAGACGCGGTCGGCATAGCGGCGGACGATGGCGAGGTCGTGGCTGATCAGCAGCAGCGCCAGCCCGCGCGCCGCCTTCTGGTCGGCCAGCAGCTTGAGGATTTGCGCCTGGATGGTGACATCGAGCGCCGTCGTCGGCTCATCGGCGATCAGCAGCTTGGGGTCGTTGGCCAGCGCCATGGCGATCATCACCCGCTGCCGCTGGCCGCCCGACAATTGATGCGGGAAGGCGCCGAGCCGGTGCTCGGCATCGGCAAACCCGGCCTGGGTCAGCAGCTCCGCGACCCGGCGCGGCACCTCGGCATCCGCCATGTCGCCATGCAGCTTCACCGCCTCGGCGACCTGCTTGCCGATGCGGGTCAGCGGGTTGAGGCTGGTCATCGGTTCCTGGAACACCATCCCGGCGACGCCGCCGCGCAGCCGGCGCAGCTCACCGGCCGAAGCGCCGATCACCGACTGCCCGTCCAGCACCACCCGGCCGCTCGACACGCCGCCCGGCGGCAGCAGCTGCAGCACCGACAACGCGGTCATCGACTTGCCCGAGCCGCTCTCGCCGACCAGTGCCAGGGTCTCGCCCGGATCGAGGGTGAAGGAGACGTCCTCCACCACCCGGCGTGGACCGAAGCTGACCGACAGGTCGCCAACCTCCAGGAGGCTCATGCGCGCCCTCTCACTTGACCATGCGGCGCGGATCAAAGGCATCCCGCACCGCCTCGCCAATGAAGATAAGCAGCGTCAGCACCCCGCCCAAGACCACGAAAGCAGTAATACCCAGCCACGGCGCCTGCAGGTTGTCCTTGCCCTGACTGACCAGCTCGCCGAGCGAGGGCGAGCCGGGCGGCATGCCGAAGCCGAGGAAGTCGAGACTGGCCAGGATGGTCACCGAACTGGACAGGGTGAACGGCAGGAAGGTCAGCGTCGCCACCATCGCATTGGGCAGGATATGCCGCCACATCACCGAAATATCGGTCACCCCGAGCGCCTTGGCGGCGCGCACATAGTCGAGGTTGCGGCCGCGCAGGAACTCGGCGCGGACCAGACCGGTCAGGCTCATCCAACTGAACAGCAGCAGGAAGCCGAGCAGCACCCAAAATCCCGGCTCGATGATGCTGGAGAGGATGATGAGCAGAAAAAGCTGCGGCATCCCGGCCCAGATCTCGATGAAGCGCTGGAACAGCAGGTCGGTCAGCCCGCCGTAGAAGCCCTGCACCGCCCCGGCGGCAATGCCGATCACCGAGGAGATCGCCGTCAGGGTGAAGCCGAACAGCACCGAAATGCGAAAGCCGTAGATCACCCGGGCCAGCACATCGCGCGCCTGATCGTCGGTGCCGAGCAGGTTGCGCCAGCTCGGCGGCGACGGCGCCGGCGATGGCAGATCCTTGACGATGCTCGAAAAACTGAACGGGATGGCGGGCCAGATCATCCAGCCCCTGGCCATGATGGCGCGATTGAGATCGGGATCGGAGAAATCCGCCTCGATCGGCATGAAGCCGGAGCCGAATTCATCCTCGCTGTAATCGTGCAGCACCGGCACATACCAATGCCCGGCGAAGTGGACCAGCAGCGGCCGGTCATTGGCCAGGAACTCGGCAAACAGCGACAGCACGAACAGCAGCAGAAAAACCCACAGCGACCAGAAGCCGCGCCGGTGGGCCCGGAAAATCGCCAGCCGCCGCCGGGTGATCGGCGACAGGCTGAAGCGTCCCTGCACCGGCACCACGACCAGCGGGCCGGGCACGTCCATCAGCGCCGCGCCTCGAAATCAATCCGCGGATCGACCACCGTGTACAGCAGATCGCCGGCAATCTGCATCAGCAGGCCGAGCAGGGTGAAGATATAGAGCGTGCCGAACATCACCGGATAGTCGCGGCGGATGGCCGATTCAAAGCCCAGCAGGCCGAGCCCGTCGAGCGAGAAGATGATCTCCACCAGCAGGGCCGAGGTGAACAGGATGCTGATGAAGGCGGAGGGAAATCCGGCGACGATCAGCAACATCGCGTTGCGGAAAATGTGCCGGTAGAGGATGCGCTGCTCGCCCGCCCCCTTGGCCCGCGCGGTGACCACGTAATGCTTGCGGATTTCCTCCAGGAAGCAGTTCTTGGTCAGAATGGTCAGCGTCGCGAAACCGCCGACGACGAGCGAGGTGGTCGGCAGCACCATATGCCACAGATAATCCATCACCCGCGCCGGCCAGCTCCAGTCCTGCGACCCCTCGCTGACCAGCCCGCGAAGCGGAAACCACTGCACATAACTGCCGCCGGCGAACAGCACGACGAGCAGCACCGCGAACAGGAATCCCGGCACCGCATAGCCGACCAGCACGAACAGGCTGGAGATCAGGTCGAACCGGCCGCCGTCGCGCACCGCCTTCATGATGCCGAGCGGAATCGACACCAGATAGACCAGCAGCGTGGACCACAGCCCAAGCGAGACGCTGACCGGCATTTTCTGCAGCACCAGCGTCAGCACCGGCTTGTCGCGAAAGAAGCTGCGGCCGAAATCCAGCGTCAGATAGCCCTTCAGCATGATCCAGAAGCGGGTCAGCGGCGGCTTGTCAAAGCCGAACAGCTTGCGGATTTCCAGCACCAGTTGCGGATCGAGGCCGCGCCGGCCGCGATAGGCGCCGCTGTCCCCCGCCGGCTGCGCCGGCCCGGTTTCGCTGCTGCCGCCCGACACCCGCTCGGTCAGATTGCCGCCCTTGCCCTTCAACTCGGCGATCATCTGCTCGACCGGGCCGCCGGGCGCCAGTTGCACCACGGCGAAGTTGATGGCGATGATGCCGAACAGCGTCGGCACCACCAGCAACAGGCGGCGAAACAGATAGGCGCCCATGCGCTCGCCGCTCCCCGCTGTCAGCCGCCGTTATGGCGAGCCGCGTCGATCTTCGTCGCCAGCGCCGGATCGACCCACCAGGAATCGAAGGCGACGCCGCTGCGCACCGGCACCGCCGAATGACCGAAGCGGTCCCACCACGCGACCCACACCGATTGCAGGTGCCATTGCGGAACGACATACCAGTTCCACAGCAACACCCGGTCGAGCGCCCGCGCCGCCGCCACCAGATCGTCGCGGGTATTCGCCCCGACCACCTTGGCAATCAGCGCATCGACCACCGGGTCGGCCACCCCGGCCAGATTGTCGCTGCCCTCCTGCCGGCTCGCCTCGCTGCCCCAGAAATCCCACAACTCGTTGCCCGGACTGTCGGATTCGCCGTAGCTGTTGATCGTCATGTCGAAATCGAAGGCGTCGGTCAGATGCTGGTACTGCGCCGGATCGACGGTGCGCACCCGCACCGCGATGCCCATGCGGTCGAGCCATTGCACATAGGGCAGGGTGACCCGCTCGAAGGTCGGATCATCGAGCAGGATCTCGAACGACATCTGGTTGCCGGCGGCATCGACCAGCTTGCGGTCCTTGATGGTCATGCCCGCCGCTTGCAGCAGGGTGTAGCAGCGCCGCAGGCCTTCGCGATTATTGCCGGTGCCGTCGGTCACCGGCAGCTCGAACGGCACCTTGAACAGCTCGGGCGGCAAACTGTCGCGATACGGCTCCAGCAGCGCCAGTTCCGCCGCTCCCGGCAGGCCGGACGAGGCGCAGTCGCTGTTGCTGAAAAAACTGGTGGTGCGCTGATAGAGGTTGAAGAACAGGTTCTTGTTCTCCCACTCGAAATCAAACACCTCCGCCATCGCGTGACGCACCCGGCGATCGGCGAACACCTTGCGGCGGGTGTTCATCACGAAGCACTGCATGCCGGTCGGCAGGCTGGACGGGAACGCCTGCTTGCGCACCAGCCCCTTCTGCACCGCCGGAAAATCGTATTCGGTCGCCCACACCTTGGAGATGTTCTCGCGCCGGTAGTCGATCTGGCCGGCCTTGAACGCCTGCAGCGCCACCGTCGCGTCGCGGAAATATTCGGTGCGGATGACGCCGAAATTGCCCAGGCCCTTGGCCGTCGGCAGATCGCGCGCCCAGTAATCCTCGACCCGCTCGACCGCCAGCGTCCGGCCGAACTCGAACTTGCCGATGCGGTAGGGGCCGGAGCCGAGCGGCGGCTCGGTCAGCGGCGCCGAGAAATCGCGCCCCTGCCACCAATGTTTGGGCAGCACCGCAAGCTCGCCGAGGATCATCGGCAGCTCGCGGTTCTTCGTCGTCTTGAAGTGGAACACCACGCGGCGCGGTGACTCCGCCGTCGCCTGGTCCACATCGGCATAATATTGCCGATAATACGGCCGGCCCTTGTCGCGCAGCATGCCGAACGTCCACACCACGTCCTCGGCGGTCACCGGCTGCCCGTCGTGAAACCGCGCCGCCTCGCGCAGCTCAAAGGCGACATAGCTGTGATCGGCGGCGATTTCGATGATCTCGGCGAGATGGGCGTAGCCGGTGTCGAGTTCGTCCGCCGTCTCCTTCATCAGCGTGTCCCACAGCCGGCCGATGGATTGCGGCGCGGTGCCGCGCACGATGAACGGATTGAAGCTGTCGAAACTGCCCAGATCGGCCAGCGCCACCTCGCCGCCCTTCGGCGCGTCGGGATTGACATAGGGAAAATGCGGGAACCCCGGCGGCAGCCGCGGCACGCCGACCAGGGCGATGCCATAGGTGCGGATCGGCGCTGCCCCGTCGGCCGCGGCGGCCACCGCATCAGCGGCCTGCCCCGGACGCGCCGCCAGCCCGGCCAGTCCGGCGAGTAGCAACTCCCTGCGTCGCACGTTTGCTTTCCCCCTTGCGCGATCCATTGCGACGGTCAGCCGCCGAGCAGGTCAACCACCGGCTTGAGCAGGGCAGGGTCGCCAACCGCGAGCGCCCGGCCGTCACCGCCCTCATGCAACGTCGCGCCGTGCCAATCGGTCATCCGCCCGCCGGCGCCCTCGATCACCGGCACCAGCGCCGCCCAGTCCCACAGCTTGAGATCGGCCTCGGCGATGATGTCAATGTGACCCAGCGCCAGCAGCCCATAACCGTAGCAATCACCGCCGAAACTGGCCCGCGCCGCCGCCTCGGCCAGCCGCTGCCAGCGGCGCGTGTCGGCCGGCCCGAACATCAGCGGGCTGGTGCAGCCAAGCTCGGCCTCGCCCACCGTGGCGCAGCGCCGACAGCCGATCGTGCCGCCGAACCCGCCGCGAAAGACGGTGCGGCGGCCGGTGATGCCGGTCCACCGCTCGCCGGTCACCGGCTGGTCGATCATGCCGAGCAGCGGCCGGCCATTGTCGAGCAGCCCGACCAGGGTGCCGAACAACGGCCGGCCGGTGATAAAGGCGCGGGTGCCGTCGATCGGGTCGAGCACCCAGCGCAGCCGGGCCCCCGCATTGGTCTCGCCGTATTCTTCACCAAGGATGGCGTGATCGGGGAAGCGGGTGGCCAGCACGTCGCGCATCGCCCGCTCGGCCGCCCGGTCGGCGATGGTCACCGGGCTGTGGTCGCTCTTCAGCTCGGCCGGCGGGACATTGCGAAACAACGGCCGGATGACGGCGGCGGCGGCGGCCACCGCCGCCTCGGCCGCCGCCAGCAGGGCGTCGATCTCCGTCCCGGTCAGCGCCGCCGCGTCCACGCGCTTTACTGTGCGGGCGCGCTGCCCTGGCTGGGCTGCGCCGGCGCCGACGCCGCGCCGGCCGCCGGAAGTGGCTCGGGTTGGTCGGCGAGCGTGTGCAGATAATCGATGATGTCGGCCCGCTCATGCTCCTTGGCCAACCCGGCGAAGCCCATCTTGGTGCCCGGCGCATAGGCCGCCGGCTTGGTCAGCCACTCATTCAGCTCGTCATAGGTCCACGGCCCCTGCTTGTCCTTGAGGGCGGCGGAATAGCTGTAGCCTTCCATATGACCGTGCGGCGCACCGACCACGCCATACAGGTTGGGGCCGACGATCGCCTTGCCGCCCTTGTTGAAGCTGTGACAGACGGAACAGTATTTCTGCGCCAATTTTTCGCCCTCGGCCGGATTGGCGGCGGCCAGCGCGGCGCCGAACGGTGCCGGCGCGGCGGCGGCGGCTCCCGCCGCCGGGGCGGCGGCCGGCGCCGGCTCCGGCGCCGTCGCCGCCGGCAACGGCTCCGGGTTGTGCGACAGGGTGCGCAGATAGGCGATCAGCTCGGCCCGCTCTTTCTCGCTCGCCAAGCCGGCGAAACCCATCTTGGTGCCGGGCGCATAGGCCGCCGGCTTGGTCAGCCACTGGTTCAGCTCGTCATAGGTCCACGGCCCGGTCTTGGCCTTCAGCGCGGCCGAATACTCGAACCCCGCCATATGGCCGTGCGGCGCGCCGAGCACGCCGTACAAATTTGGCCCGACGATCGCTTTGCCGCCCTCGTCGAAACTGTGGCAGGCGCTGCACAGCTTGTGCGCCAGCGCATCCCCCGCCTTCGGATCGGCGGCCGCGATCATCGGCCCGACCGGCGGCTCCTGTTGCTCGGCCTTGGCCGCCGGCGCCGGATTGAGCGCGCTGGTATCGACCGTGATCGCGGTCTTGGCGAGGTGCGTCGGATGCACCATCCCATCGGCAACCAGCGTTGCCACCATAAAGGCGATGCCGGCCACCAGGACCGATGCCACCGCCTTGTTGACCTCCATGCTATCCATGCAGAGCGGAACCCCGATCGAGAGAGCGGACCAGACGCGCCGCCGTGCCGCGTTGCGCGCCGACAGACGCATACCTAAGCTGCGCGGCACCATAGGGAAGTGAACCGATTGCCACAACCCGCGCCGACCACGTTGCGCCGATGAACCCGATCATCATCATCCCCGCCCGCATGGCCGCCAGCCGCCTGCCGGGCAAGCCGCTGGCCGAGATCGCCCGGCGGCCGATGATCCTGCATGTGCTCGACCGCGCCCGTGCGGCGGCCATCGGCCCGGTCGCCGTCGCCTGCGGCGAGCCGGAGATCGCCGCCGTCGTGCGCGCCGCCGGCGGCGTCGCGGTGCTGACCGATGCGGCGCTGCCGTCCGGCTCGGATCGGGTGCATGCCGCCCTGGCCGAACTCGACCCCGACCAGCGGCACGACGTGATCGTCAATCTCCAGGGCGACCTGCCGTCGCTGCCGCCACACCATCTCGCCGCGGTGCTGGCGCCGCTGGCCGATCCGGCGTTCGACCTTGCCACCCTGGTCGCCCCGATCGACAGCGCCGCAGAGGCCGCCGCCGAGCAGGTGGTCAAAGCGGCCTGCGCCTTTGCCGCGGGCGCCGCGGTGGCGCCGGCGCTGTATTTCTCGCGCGCCGCCATCCCCTGGGGGGCCGGGCCGCTGTGGCACCATATCGGCATCTATGCGTGGCGCCGCGCCGCCCTGGCCCGCTTCGTGGCGCTGCCGCCCTCGCCGCTGGAGCAGCGCGAGCGGCTGGAGCAGTTGCGCGCGCTGGAATGCGGCATGCGCATCGGCTGCGCGCGGGTTGCCGAGGCGCCGTTCGGCGTCGATACACCGGCCGATCTGGAGCGCGCCCGCCGCATGCTGGCCCAATCGCGAGATCCTGCATGACCTCCCGCACCATCGCTTTCCAGGGCCGCCCCGGCGCCTATTCCGACCTCGCCTGCCGCACCGTCTATCCGCACTGGCAGACGCTGCCCTGCGCCAGCTTCGAGGCGGCGATCGACGCCGTGCGCGACGGCACCGCCGATCTGGCGATGCTGCCCTGTGAGAACAGCCTGGCCGGCCGGGTGCCGGACATCCACGCGCTGCTGCCGTTCTCCGGCTTGTTCATCATCGGCGAGCATTTCCAGCGGGTCGAGCATTGCCTGCTGGCGCCGCACGGGGCGAGTTTGGCGACGCTGCGCCGCGCCCATTCGCACGCCGTGGCCCTCGGACAGGTGCGCAAGCTGCTGCGCGAACTGGCGCTGACCCCGGTGATCGAGGCCGACACCGCCGGCGCGGCGGAGCAGGTGGCGGCGTGGAACAACGTGGCCGACGCGGCCATCGCCTCGTCCCTCGCCGCCGAGCTGTTCGGCCTGCAGGTGCTGCGCGCCAATGTCGAGGACGCGCCGCACAACACCACCCGCTTCTATGTGGCGGCGCGCGAGGCGCTGGTGCAGCGCCCGGAGACAGCCAATCTCATCACCACCTTCGTCTTTCGCGTCCGCAACGTGCCGGCCGCGCTCTACAAGGCGCTCGGCGGCTTCGCCACCAACGGGGTGAACATGACGCGGCTGGAAAGCTACATGCTGGACGGGCATTTCGCCGCGACCCAGTTCCTCTGCGACGTCGAAGGCCACCCGGAGCAGCCACCGCTGCGCCGGGCACTTGAGGAACTGGCGTTTTTTTCGCGCGAATGCCGGGTTCTCGGCGTCTATCCGGCGGCGGCCCGGCGGCTGGAGCAGATGCAGTCGGCCGAATGAGCCGTCAGGCCGCCGACTGCTTGACCCGCGCGCGCACGATCCGCCGCTTCAGCGTCAGCGCTTCGGCCGGCAGGCGGCTGTTCGGGGTGCCCAGCAGAAAGGCGTCGATGCCGCCATTGCGCTCCACCGTACGGATGGCGCGGGTGGACAGGCGCATCGACACCGACAGGCCAAGCGCATCCGACAGCAGCGACGCGGTTTGCAGGTTCGGCAGGAAGCGGCGGCGGGTCTTGTTGTTGGCGTGACTGACGTTGTTGCCAGACAACACACCCTTGCCGGTAATCTGGCAGCGGCGCGACATCGTATGATCCTCAGAACGGGCTGACTTTCAGGGCGCGTTCTATCGCCGACCCGGACCGGCGCGTCAAGCCGCGCCGCCGGGTGGCCGGCGGAGGAACGATGCCGCCAGCCCGGCGAGGCCGAGGCCGAGGCCGATGACCGCCCACACGCTGTGCGGCGGCGCATAGCCGAACCGCACCACCGAATTTCCCGGCGGCAGATCGATCTCCTGGAAAATGCCGCCCGCCGTGGTGATCGCGACGCGGGCACCATTGACCCGCGCCGTCCAGCCATCGTCGTTGAACTCCAGCCGGCGCAGCCGGGCGGCGCCGTCACACGCCGCATTGAGCCGGCCGCGGCTGGCCACGGCCAGCCGGCAGGCCCCCGACACCAGCGAGAAATACGGCAACGGATGGCCCAGCTCATAGATGTCGATGGCGCTGCCGCGATACACCTGCGCCGGCGCATCCGGCATGCCGGCGAACGGCGCCGCCGCAGCATAGGCCAGGATGTAGCGCACGCCGACCGCCTCATAGGCGGCGATATGCCGGCGCAGCGCGGTCGCCGCATCCTCCTGCCCCGGCGCCGTGGGCGGCCAGTTCGGCACGAAGGAAATCGCATCGGCGCGGGCAAACAGATGGGCGCGGACATAGGCCGGCCAGGCCTGCGGCACCGGCAGATAGTCGTGATTGATCGAGGCGATGGCGAACAGGGCGCCGTAATTGGGGCGCAGCGGCCCCAGCGTGTAAACCCGCGCCAAACCGATATGCGCCTGCAGATACTCCACCGCCGCCAGATCGAGCGCGGCGTTGCGGGTGCCGGAGAGCAGCGTGACGCTGAACAGCCCGATCGCCTCGGCGCACAGCGCGGCACCCAGCATGCCGGCGCGCCGCCGGTTCGGCGGCAGCGCCAACAACCTCCCGACCACCGCGACGACCAGTGCCGCCCACAGCAGCGCGCCGATCACATAGACATGCGGCACGCCGGCAAGATGCTGCCAGCCGCAGCCGATACCGCCCGCCACCGCGCCCGCCGCCGCCGCCACCGCCAGCGCCACGCCGCCCAGGGTCTGCCGCCGCGCCAGCCAGTCCTCCAGCCCGAAACAGGCGAGCACGATGCTGGCCAGTTCCCAGGTCGGCCAGACATAGCGGAACACCACCGCCTGACCGAGAAAGGGGATCTGGCCGAGCAGCCAAGCCACCGGCTGCAGCCCCGCCGCCTCCGCCAGCATCACCACCCACCACGCCGCCAGCAGCCGGCGCAGCGACCGCTCCCGCCCGGCCACGAGCAGCGCCAGCAGCGCCGGCGGCACCAGCCCGAGCTGGACGAAGCCGCCCATCGTGCCAAACTCCGCCCACTGGCCGTAGGCAGCGATCGGGCCATAGGCGTAGGGGGTCAGCAACAGCGCCAGATTGCTGCGCGGGATCGACTGCACGCCGGCGGCGTGAACCCCCACCTCGCTGTGCCCCAGCAGCTCCAGGAACGCCAGCACCCCCGGCGCCGCCAGCAGCAGCCCGAGTCCCGCGCCGATGCCGAGCAGCGCCGCCAGCGCCAGAGCCGCCCGGCCGCGGCTTTGCGCCAGCCGCAGGATCGCCCAGACGCCGGTGAACAGGCCCTCGATAAACGCCGTCTCGGGAAACCCGGCGAGCAGAGCAAGGGCCAGCCCGCCGGCCATGCACGCCACGCCCCAGCGCCGCCCGCTTCTGGCGCGCTCGACGCCGAGCAGCATCAGCGGCAGGAACGCCACCGGCATCATCGGCCCGTGCGCCATCCAGGCGAAGGTGCCGTTCAGCGCGAAACAGACGCCGCCGATCAGGGCGATGCCGCGCGCCAGACCGAGCGTGCGCAGCAGGGCGAACATGGCCACCGCCGCACAGCCCTGCAGCGCCAGTTTCAGCAGCAGCAGGCCGCCGGGCAGCGCCAGCAGCAGCACGAACGGCAGGAACAGCGCCTGATTCTGCAGCTCCGCGGCGAGCGGCAGTCCGGCGCCGGAATAGGGGTTCCACCACGGCACTTCGCCATGCAGCCAGTCGCGCGCGGCAAGGCCGCCGAGGGCCTGCGTCGTCACCCCGGCATTGGGATCGACCCAGCCGGGCTGACCCGGCAGCAGGCTGTCCGGCACGCCGAGGCTCAGCCCGGCGGCATAGGGCATCGGATCGGCCGACAGCCCGAGCGCCAGTTCCGGCCAGTGGGCCAGCAGCACAGCGGCGATCAGGACAACGAGAGCAACCGCCGCAGACCGCACGCCCACCTCACGCCAGCGTGCGCAGTATCGTCCGCCACCGCCGGCGCGGCAATTGCCTGCCGGCGGCCGGCGCTAATCCGGCTCGTCGGCCAACTCGCCCGAGCGCACGCTGGCGATGGCACTCTCCAGCACGCGGATGACGCCGGCATCATCCATCTCGCGCGTCAGCATGCCGAGCGCGCCGCCGAGCAGCGCCGATGCGATCGACAGCCCGCCGATATGCTGCCCGACCATGTATTCGATGGCCTTGTCCACGATGGCGCCGGCATGACTAAGCTCCTCCGGCGGCTCGATCCGGTCATTGCGCATCGCGTCCTCCTCCGGCGCGGCTCATGCCGCCACCTCATGTTCCTGCTGCTCGGCCTGCAACGCCCACATCCGCGCATAGACGCCATCGAGCGCCAGCAGACCACCATGCGTGCCACGCTCGGCGACCCGCCCATCGACCAGGACGATGATCTGGTCGGCATCAACAACCGTGGACAGGCGGTGGGCGATGGTCAAGGTGGTGCGGTCGCGCGCCACTGCCCGCAGCGCGGTGGCAATATCCTGCTCGGTTCGCGTGTCGAGCGCGCTGGTCGCCTCGTCGAGGATCAGAATCCGCGGATCCTTGAGGATCGTGCGGGCAATCGCCACCCGCTGCTTCTCGCCGCCGGACAGTTTCAGCCCGCGCTCGCCGACCCGCGTCTCATAGCCATCCGGCAGCCGCTGCACGAAATCGTGCACCTGGGCCAGCCGCGCCGCCCGTTCGATCTCCGCCTGCGTCGCCCCCGGCCGGCCATAGGCGATGTTGTAGCGGATGGTGTCGTTGAACAGCACGGTATCCTGCGGCACCACGCCGATGGCGGCGCGCACGCTGTCCTGGGTGATGTCGCGCAGATCGTGCCCGTCGAGCAGGATGCGCCCGCCGCTGACATCATAAAAGCGGAACAGCAGCCGGTTGATGGTCGATTTGCCGGCCCCGGTCGGCCCGACGATGGCCAGCGAGCCGCCCGCCGGGACATGAAACGACAACCCTTTCAGGATCGGATGATCGGGGCGGTAGCCGAACTGCACATCCTCAAACACCAGATCGACCGCCTGACCGCCCGACAGATGCGCCGGCAGGGCGAGCGCGCCGGGCCGGTCGCGCACCTCCTGCGCCGCCCCCAGCAGGCCGAACATCTGCTCCATATCGACCAGCCCCTGCTTGATCTCGCGATAGACGAAGCCGAGGAAATTGAGCGGCTGATAAAGCTGCATCAGATAGGTGTTGGCGAGCACGAACTTGCCGACCGTCAGCGTGCCGGCGCGCACCTCCTCGGCCGCCATCAGCATCACCAGCGCCAGCCCGCCGGCGATGATCGCCGCCTGACCGAGATTGAGCATGTTCAGCGTCACCTGGCTGCGCACCGCGGCCCGCTCATAGCGCGCCAGCGCATCGTCAAAGCGCCGCGCCTCATGCGTCTCGTTGCCGAAATACTTGACCGTCTCGTAATTCAGCAGGCTGTCGAGCGACTTGGTCTGCGCCTCGCTCTCGACCTCGTTCATGATGCGGCGGAAGCGCACCCGCCAGTTGGTGAACCCCAGCGTGAAGCCCATGTACAACGCAACTGCGGTCAGGGTCAGCGTGGCATAGCGCCAGTCGAACAGACGCCAGAAGATCACCGTCACCATTCCGACTTCGAGCAGCGTCGGTATGATGTTGAACACCGCCAGTCGCAGGACGTTCTCGATCCCCTTGGTGCCGCGGTCGATCGCGCGCGACAGGCCGCCGGTCTGCCGGTCGAGATGAAATCTCAATGACAGCCGGTGCATGTGCTCGAACGTCTCGCGCGCGACGCGCCGCACCGCGCGCTGCTGCACCGCCGCAAACACCGCGTCGCGCAGCTCGCCGAACCCCGCCGAGGCGACCCGCAGCAGGCCATAGGCGCCGATCAGCGCCACCGGCACCGCCAGCATCGCCGCCCCGCCCTTGGGCGCCAGCGCATCGACGGCGCGCGAATAGACCACCGGCACCAGCACCGTCGCCACCTTGGCGGCGATCAGAAACACCGCCGCGACGACGATGCGGATATGGCTCGCCAGATCGCCCTTCGGCCACAGATAGGGCAGCAGCGAGCGAACCGTCTGCAGGCCGGAACGCGGCTGCATGTTCAGCGAAGATGGCGCAGATTTCATGTGGCGCATGTGGCATGCCGCGAGGTGGTTTCAAACCACGCGCCGGTGGGGTGCAGCCGTGCTTGTCGCGCGACCGCCCCTCCCGTAAGGGCCACCTATGCAATCGCTCCTGCGCCACGTCGCGGCCTGCAACAACGCGGTCCTGCCGGGCACCCGGCTGCCGCTGTGCCTCGCCGGCGCGCCCATCGGCTGGCTGCGGCCGGAGCTGGCCGCCAGCCTCGCCGGCTGGCCTGGCCTCCGCCGCAGCGATGCCGGCCTCGATCTGGCCGAGCCGGCCCGGCTGACGCTGCTTGGCCGCGAGCTTGCCGAGGCCGGCCATTGCCGCTGGCGCGGCGAAGCCTTCGACGTACGCGCCACGGTCGGCGGCGCGGTGCTGGCGCAGATCGACCGCGGCGCCCTGCCGGTGCTCGGGCTGATCGCGGTCGGGGTCCATGTCAACGGTCTGGTCCAGCGGCCGGACGGCGCCTGGCTGTGGGTCGGCGTGCGCGCCGCCGACAAGCATCTCGATCCCGGTAAGCTCGACCATCTGGTCGCCGGCGGCGTCGCCGCCGGCATGACCCCGCAACAAACCCTGGTCAAGGAAGCCGCCGAGGAAGCCGCAGTGCCGGCCGCCCTGGCCGCCCGCGCGGTGGCCAGCGGCCGCCTCGGCTACGTGATGGAGCGCCCGGAGGGGCTGCGCCGCGATCTGCTGCTGTGCTACGACCTGGACCTGCCGGAGACGTTCGTGCCCAGGCCGACGGACGGGGAGGTGGCGCGGTTCGAGCGCTGGCCGCTCACCGAGGTGCTGGCGACTGTGCGCGCCGGTGACGCCTTCAAGTTCAACGTCAATCTCGTCTTGATCGACCTGTTCCTCCGGCTGGGCCTGATCGTGGGGACGGAGGCGTCGGCGCTGCGTGCGGCGCTCGCCGCGCCCGCGTTCGGTGCCCCGACCTGATCCCACCGCGTTTGGCCCGAAGGATCTGCCATGACCGTACGCCAGAAGCTGCGCCGCCGCCGCCGCACCAAGATCATCGCCACGATCGGCCCGGCGAGTTCCACGGCCGAGGTGCTGGCGCGGCTGTTCCAGGCCGGCGCGGACGTGTTCCGGCTCAATTTCAGCCATGGCAGCCACGACGAACACGCCGCCCGCATCGCCCTGATCCGCGAGCTGGAGGCGCGCTTCGATCACCCGATCGGCATTCTCGCCGACGTGCAGGGGCCGAAGCTGCGCGTCGGCCGGTTTGGCGGCGGGCGGGTGGCGCTGCAGACCGGCCAGTCCTTCACCCTCGACCTCAACCCGACGCCGGGCGACGTGCGCCGCGTCAACCTGCCGCACCCGGAGATCATCGCCGCCGCGGCGATCGGCACCACCCTGTTGCTCGATGACGGCAAGCTGCGGCTGCGGGTGGCGCGGGTGCGCGAAGACCGGCTGGAGACCGAGGTGATGGTCGGCGGCCCGCTGTCCGACCGCAAGGGCGTCAACGTGCCGGACGTGGTGCTGCCGATCCCCGCGCTGACCGTCAAGGACCGCGAGGACATGGCCTTCGCCCTGGCGCATGGCGTCGATTACATCGGCCTGTCGTTCGTCCAGCGGGCGGAGGACGTGGCCGAGGCGAAAGCAATCGCCGGCGGCCGCGCCTGGATCATGACCAAGCTGGAAAAGCCGCAGGCGCTGGACAATCTCGACGCCATCCTGGCGCTGTCGGACGCGGTGATGGTGGCGCGCGGCGACCTCGGCGTCGAACTGCCGCCCGAGGAGGTGCCGCTGGCACAGAAGCGCATCGTCCGCGCCGCCCGCCAGCTCGGCCGGCCGGTGGTGGTGGCGACACAGATGCTGGAAAGCATGATCGGCGCCCCGGCGCCGACGCGCGCCGAAGCCTCCGACGTGGCAACCGCAGTGTTCGACGGCGCCGACGCGGTGATGCTGTCGGCGGAAACCGCGGCCGGCCAGTATCCGTTCGAGGCGGTCAACATCATGGACCGCATCGTCGCCCGGGTGGAGCAGGATTCCGGCTGGCGCGCCATCATCGAGGCGTCGCGCCCGGCGCCGGAGAACTCGACCGCCGACGCCATCGCCGCGGCGGCGCGGCAGGTGGCGCACACCATCGGCGCGGTGGCGATCTGCGCCTTCACCGATTCCGGCAGCACCGCCATCCGCGCCGCGCGCGAACGGCCGGACGCGCCGATCATCGGCCTGACCGCCGACGAACATACCGGCCGGCGGCTGGCGCTCGCCTGGGGGGTACACCCGGTGGTGACGCCGCACACCCACACCATGACCGAGACGGTCAACCGGGCCAGCCGGATCGCCTTGCAGGAAGGCTTTGCCAGTCATGGTCAGTCGATCGTGGTGATCGCCGGCATCCCGTTCGGCACCGCCGGCAGCACCAACGCGCTGCGCGTGGCGACGGTGAAATAGCGGCGGCGCAGCCGGCGGGCAGCACCCGGCGGTTGCGCACGCTGCCCCGCCGTCGCAGCCTGGGGGAATGCTCAACGCGCTGACGCTGCTCGTGCTCTGCCAGTTCGCCGGCGAGGTGATCGCCCGGCTGGCGCTGCTGCCGATTCCCGGCCCGGTGGTCGGGCTGGTGCTGCTGCTCGGCGGGCTGATCCTGCGCGAACGGCGCGGCTATGCGACGCCCGGTGCCGACCTGAAGGCGACCGCGCAGGGGCTGCTCGGCAATCTCGGGCTGCTGTTCGTGCCGGCCGGGGTCGGCGTGGTGACGCAGCTTGACGTGCTCGGGCGCAATCTGCTGGCGGTCGCGGTGGCGATTGTCGTCTCCACCTTTGCCGGGCTGGTGGTCACCGGCTGGATCATGCAGCGGCTGAGCCGGCCGGAGGAGGAGGAGTAGATGCGCCACCTGTTCCATCTCTGGGTCTATCTCGAGACGACGCCGCTGCTCGGGCTGACGGTGACGCTGCTGGTCTATCGGATCGCCGTGGCGATCAGCCAGCGGCTGCACCATGCCGCGCTGGCCAATCCGGTGCTGATCGCGATCATCACCCTGGCGCTGCTGCTGGCGGCGACCGGGACGCCGTACGCCGCGTATTTTCAGGGCGCACAATACGTGCATTTCATGCTCGGCCCGGCGACGGTGGCGCTGGCCGTACCGATGCACGCCAATCTGCGCCGCATCCGCCGCTCCGCCGGCGCCATCGTGCCGGCCATCCTCGCCGGGTCGCTGACCGCGGCGATCAGCGCCATGCTGCTGGCCCGGCTGCTCGGCGCGCCGCGCGAGATCACCTTGTCGCTGGCGCCGAAAAGCGTCACCACGCCGATCGCCATGGGCATCGCCGAGCAGATCGGCGGCCAGCCGTCGCTGGCCGCGGTGTTCGTGCTGCTCACCGGACTGACCGCCGGCGTGCTGGTCGGACCGGCGATGCGCCTGGCCCGGGTCACCGACTGGCGCGCCTGGGGCCTCGCCGCGGGCACCGCCGGCCACGGTCTGGCCACCGCCCGCATGCTGCTGCTGTCGGAGACCGCCGGCGCGTTCGGCGGCCTTGCCATCGGACTGAACGGCATCTTCACCGCCATCATCGTGCCACTCCTGGCCGGCCTGCTCGCCGGCGGCTGATCGTGACGGCGGAATTTGACGAGCATCAGCCCGCAGGCAAAACCGACGCTGGCTGAATAGCTGATATCGGTCTTCTCGCAGCGCATGGCGACGCGTTTGAACTGTTTGAGCTTGCCGATTGCCTGTTCGATGCGCGCCCTGAGTTTATCGAGGTCGCGGTGAGCCTGTCGGCCGCCAACGATCACGCCAGCCTGCCGATCGCCTATCGCCTGTATCTGCCGCATGAGTGGGTCGATGACCCCGACCGACGCGCCCAGGCGGGCGTGCCCGGCGACGTCGTGTTCCAGACCAAGCCGCAGATCGCGCTTGACCAACTGCGTGCCGCCCGCGAGGCCGGGATCGACGCCG
>JAJZES010000029.1 GCA_021845985.1 Pseudomonadota bacterium
TGCGGCGCGATCCGCGCCATCTGTGCGTCCGACAGCCAAAATAGGTCGCTCATGGCGGATACCTCCCGCCACACTCAGAATCACGCCGCTCCGCGTCGCTGCAAGCTTTTTATGGGTCCTGAACCTAGCCAACCGTCTCGGCGAAATGGCAGGCCACCATGTGGCCCTCGACCGGCCGCAGCGCCGGCGCCTCGGCGGTGCAGCGCGCCGCCGCGTGCGGGCAGCGGCTGGCGAAGGCGCAGCCGGGCGGCGGGTCGAGCGGTGACGGCAGCTCGCCGGTCACCGCCTCGCGCGTCTGGCGGTGCCGCGGATCGACGCTCGGCGTCGCCGCCAGCAGCGCCTGCGTATAGGGGTGGCGCGGGCGGGCAAACAGCGCCTGCTTGGGTGCCTGCTCGGCCGGGCGGCCGAGATAGAGCACCAGCACCTCGTCGGCGATATGCCGCACCACCGACAAATCGTGGCTGATGAACAGATAGGCGAGGCCGAGCTCCTCCTGCAGGTCCATCATCAGGTTCAGCACCTGCGCCTGGATCGACACGTCCAGCGCCGAGACCGGCTCGTCGGCGACGACGATGCGCGGATGCAGCATCAGCGCGCGGGCGATGGCGATGCGCTGGCGCTGGCCGCCGGAAAACATGTGCGGGTAGCGGCCGAACTGATCCTCGCGCAGCCCGACCTTGGCCATCATCGCGCGCGCCGCCGCCTGCCGCTCGGCGCCGCTGCCGCGGTGGTTGATGGCCAGCGGCTCCATCAGCGTCGCCCCCACCGTCTTGCGCGGATTGAGCGAGCCGTAGGGGTTCTGGAACACCATCTGCACGCCGAGCCGCATCGCCCGCCGCGCCGCGCCATCGACGCCGGCGGTCGGCTTGCCGTCGAGCAGCAGGTCGCCGCCGCTCGGCGGCTCCATCAGCGTCGCCACCCGCGCCAGGGTCGATTTGCCGGACCCCGATTCGCCGACGATGGCCAGGGTGCGGCCGGCATCGAGGCTGAACGACACGCCATCGACCGCGCGCACCGTGCCGCCGCCGCCGAACAGGCCGCCGCCCACCTTGTAGTGCCGGCGCAGGTCGCGCGCCTGCATCACCGCGGTCATGCGGCGGCGTCCGGGTGGCCGCCGGTCGGTCGGCCGGCGGCGTCCAGCGGGTAGTGGCAGCGCGCCCGGCGGCCCGCCGGCCCGGCCAGTTTCGGCACCTCGGCGAGGCAGCGCGGCGTCGCGAAGCGGCAGCGCGGATTGAACAGGCAGCCGCCCGGCCGGTCGGCGATGCCCGGCACCACGCCGGGGATGGTCGGCAGGCGGCGGCGGCCGAGCGCCCGCTCGGGCAGCGCCTCCAGCAGCGCCGCGGTGTAGGGATGGCGGGGTGCGGCGAACAGCTCGGCGGTCGGCGCCTCCTCGACCATCTGGCCGGCGTACATCACCTGTACCCGCTGCGCCGTCTCGGCGACCACGCCCATGTCGTGGGTGATCAGCACCAGCCCCATGCCGCGCTCGCGCTGCAGGCCGAGCAGCAGGTCGAGAATCTGCTTCTGGATGGTGACATCCAGCGCCGTGGTCGGCTCATCGGCGATCAGCAGGCGCGGATTGCACGAGATCGCCATGGCGATCATCACCCGCTGGTTCATGCCGCCCGACATCTGGTGCGGAAAGGCGCCCAGCCGCGTCGCCGGCGCCGGAATGCCGACCTTGCCGAGCAGTTCCACCACCCGCCCGCGCACCTCCGCGCGCGGCACCGCATGATGCACCCGCAGCGCCTCGCCGACCTGCCAGCCGACCGGATAGCACGGGTTCAGCGACGACATCGGCTCCTGGAAAATCATCGCCATGTCGCGCCCGACCAGCCGCCGGCGGCGCCGCGGCGGCAGCGTCAGCAGGTCGGTGCCGTCGAAGCGCAGGGTGCCGGCCGAGACCCGGCCGGGCCAGCCGATCAGCCCCATCGCGGCGAGCATCGAAACGCTCTTGCCCGAGCCGGACTCGCCGACGACGCACAGCACCTCACCGGCCTCGACCACCATCTCGACGCCATCGACGGCGCGGAACGTGCCGCGCGCGGTCGGGAAGGCGACGGCCAGGTCGCGGACTTCGAGCAGCGGCATCAGCGTTTCAGCCGCGGGTCGAGCGCGTCGCGCAGGCCGTCGCCGAACAGGTTGAAGGCCAGCACGGTGACCAGGATGGCGAAGCCGGGAAACGCCAGCACCCACCACGCCCGCTGATAGAATTGCAGCGCCCCGGCCAGCATGGTGCCCCATTCCGGCGTCGGCGGCTGGGCGCCGAGGCCGAGGAAGCCGAGTGCCGCGGCATCCAGAATGGCCGAGGAAAACCCCAGCGTCGCCTGCACGATCAGCGGCGCGGTGCAGTTCGGCAGCACGGTCGAGAACATCAGCCGCAGCGGGCCGGCGCCGGCCGAGCGGGTCGCGGTGACATAGTCGCGCGCCAGTTCGCCGAGGGCCGAGGCACGCACCAGCCGGGTATAGTTCGGCAGCGTCACCACCGCGACCGCGATCATCGCGTTGAACAGCGACGGGCCGAGAATGGCGACGATGACGATGGCCAGCAGCAGCGACGGGAACACCAGCAGAATGTCCATGATCCGCATGATCAGAACATCCGTGGTGCCGCCGGCGAAGGCCGCGATCAGCCCGAGCACGGTGCCGAGCGTGAGCGACAGCGCCACTACCGCCAGCCCGATCAGCAGCGACAGCCGCGCGCCATAGATCAGCCGCGACAAAATATCCCGACCGACATCATCGGTGCCGAGCAGGAAACGCTCGCTGCCGCCCGACTGCCACAGCGGCGGCGCCAGGAAATGATCGCGGAACTGCTCGATCGGCGAATGCGGCGTCACCACGTCGGCGAACACGGCGACGACGATCAGCAGCAGCATCAGCGCCAATCCGACGACGGCGCCGCGGTTCTCGGCGAACGCCCGCCAGAACAGCGTCACCCGGCCCGGCGGCGGACGCGCGGCGGCGATGGCGGCGGCAGATTGGCTGGCCGACATCAGCGCCGGATCCGTGGATTGAGAAAGCCGTACGCCAGATCGACGCCGAGATTGACCAGCATGACCAGGGTTGCCACCAGCAGCGTGCCGCCCTGCAGCACCGGATAGTCGCGCCGCTGGATGCTCTCGATCAGCCAGTGGCCGACGCCGGGCCAGGAAAACACGGTCTCGGTCAGAATGGCGCCGCCGAGCAGCGTGCCGACCTGGAGGCCGATGACGGTCACCACCGGGATCAGCGCATTGCGCAGCGCATGCACGACAACCACGCGCAGCGTCCCGAGCCCCTTGGCGCGCGCGGTGCGGATATAATCCTCGCCCAGCACTTCCAGCATCGACGAGCGGGTCATCCGGGCGATGGTGGCGAGCGGAATGGTGCCGAGCACGATGGTCGGCAGGATCAGATGCGACAGCGCCGAGCGCACCGCCCCGGCATCGTCGGAATACCACGCGTCGATCAGCATGAAGCCCGACCACGGCACGACATAGACGGCATCGCTGATGCGCCCGGACACCGGCGTCCAGCCGAGTGCCACGGAAAACACCAGGATCATCATCAGCCCCCACCAGAAAATCGGCATCGAGGCGCCGGTGACGGACAGGCCCATCAGCCCGTAATCGAACACCGAGCCGCGCCGCACCGCGGCGATCACGCCGAGCGGCAGACCAATGGCGATGGCGAACAGGATGGCACAGACCGACAGCTCGATGGTCGCCGGAAACAGGGTGATGAACTCGCCCCAGACGGAATCATGGGTGACCACCGAGGTCCCGAGATCGCCCTGCGCCACCTGCGCCTCATAGGCGACGAACTGGCGCCATAACGGCCGGTCGAATCCCGCCTCATGGCGCAGCTCCGCCAGCCGCTCGGCGGAGATGCCGCGCTCACCGAAGCGGATTTCGATCGGATCGCCCGGCACCAGCCTGATCAACATGAAGCTCAGCAGCGTCACGCCGATAAAGGTCGGCAGGATCAGCGCGACGCGGCGGAGGAGGAAACGGATCACGCGGGGCTACAGGCGGCCTGGACTCCCCTTCCCCGGCGGGAAGGGGAGCAGAAAGAGTCGTCGTGAACGCTGCACTATTGCAGATCCACGTCGTCGAACTGGTGGCGCCCGAGCGGGCTCATCTGGTAGCCGGTCACCGCCTTGCTCATCGGCATGAACACCACCGAGTGCGCGATCAGGTAGAACGGCGCCTCCTTGTGCATCACCACCTGCGCCTGTTCATACAGCTTGGCACGCTCGGCCTGCACCGACAGCGTCGCCGCCTTGTTGACCAGATCGTCGAACTCCTTGTTGCACCATTTGGTGGCGTTGCCGCCGCCCGGCCGGGCGGCGGCGCAGCCGGCCAGCGGGACGAAGAAATTGTCCGGGTCGCCGTTGTCGCCGGTCCAGCCATAGAGCGCCATCATCGGCTCGCCGGCGGCGACGCGCTTGCGATATTCGCCCCATTCATAGGTGACGATCTTGGCCTTGATGCCGACCTTGGCCAGATCGGACTGCATCAGCTCGGCGACGCGCCGGCCGTCCGGGTCATAGGGCCGCTGCACCGGCAGCGCCCACAGATCGGTCTCGAAGCCGTTGGCCAGTCCCGCCGCGGTCAGCAGGTTCTTCGCCTCGGCCGGATCGTACGGGAAATCCTCGACGGCGTTGTTGTAGCTCCACAGGGTCGGCGGGATCAGATTCTTGGCCGGCTGTCCGGCGCCCTGATAGACCGCGTCGAGAATCGCCTTCTTGTCGATCGCCATGTTGACGGCGCGGCGGACGCGCACGTCGTCGAACGGCTTCTTGGTCACGTTCATCGCCAGATAGCCGATGTTCAGGCCCGACTGGCTCGGCAATTGCAGCTTCGCGTCGGCCTTGATCGCCGGCAGGTCGGCGGGCGAGGGGTACGGCATCACCTGGCATTCGTTGGCACGCAGCTTGGCCAGCCGCACCGCCGGGTCCTTGACGATCGAGAAGACCAGCGAATCGAGTTTCGCCGGCGTTCCCCAATAGCCGTCGAACCGCTTGTAGCGGATGGTGGTGTCCTTCTGGTAGGCGACGAACTCGAACGGGCCGGTGCCGATCGGCTCCTGGTCGATCAGCTCGGGCTTACCGGCGGCGAGCAGCGCATCGGCGTATTCCTTCGACTGGATGGAGGCAAAATCCATCGCCATGTCGGCCAGGAACGGCGCATTCGGCTGCTTGAGGGTGAAGCGCACGGTGTAGTCGTCGAGCTTCTCGATCTTGTCGAGAAGCTCGTTCATTCCCATGTCGCCGAAGTAGTCATAGCCGCCGCCCGAGATTTTGTGGTACGGATTGCTGTCCTTCCACTGACGCTCGAAGCTGAACATCACGTCGTCGGCATTGAAGCCGCGGGTCGGCTTGAACATCTTGTTGGATTGCCACTTGGCGTTGTGGCGCAGGTGGAAGGTGAACACCTTGCCGCCATCCGCCACCTCCCAGCTCTCCGCCAGCCCAGGCCCAACCTCGGTGGAGCCGGCCTTGAACTCCACCAGCCGGTTATAGATCGGCAGATTGGCATCGAAGGTGGTGCCGGTGGTGTTGATCATCGGGTTGAAGTTTTCCGGCGATCCTTCCGAACAATAGACCAGTGTTTTGGCACTGGCCGCACCCGCGCCCAGCAGCGCCAGCAGCGCGGCCGCGCAGGCGACGGTGACGATCCGGTTGCTCATGCCCCGATTGCTCCCCTTGGCGACACCCCGCGGCCCCGGCGGGCGCGGATCATGTGCAGGGGCCTACTCAAGCTGATTTCGCGCCTGCCGCAAAGCCCCCGCGGCGACAACGCGGCAACATCTAATGAACCGGTGGCGGCGGGGCGGGGTTCTGGCTGTCCTGCTGGTGATGCTGCTGCATCAGCCGGGCCCGCTGCACCTCGGCCGATTTGAGATTGGGCGAGGCGCCCGTGCCGACGCCGCCGGGCAATGCGCTGAACACGCATTCGACCATGATCAGCGACAGCACGGTGAGCAGCACGCCGGCGATGGCGACGCTGCGCACCCGCATGCCGAGACCGGCGCCGGTGCCCGGTTGCGGATATTCCGCCCCGCAGCGCGGGCAGCGCATGCCGCTCAGGTCAAGCTCGTGCTGGCAAAACGGACAAAGCATTCAGGTCCCGATCGCGATGATGCGGGACAGTAGCGCAACCGCGCCGGCCAATCCACCAAACGGGCGGAGCGGCCGGCGCGCAGGCGTTCAGTCGTTCAGGCGTGCTGGACGGACAGGCCGCGGCGGCGGCTCAGCAGCGCATCGAGGCTCCACAGTCCGGCGCCATAACCGGCAACATAAATGAAGCCACCGGCCATGGAGATGTTCTTCATCGCGTGGATCATGTTGTTCTGATCGGCGAAGCCATGCACCGCGAAGGCGGTGACGAGGCAGAACAGCGCCAGCGCCAGCGCCACCCAGCGGGTGAGCAGGCCGAACACCAGCAGCAGACCGCCGCCGAGCTCGACCAGCAGCGACACCGCATAGGCCAGCGGCGGCATCGGCAGCCCGGTATGCGCGATATAGGCGATCGTGCCCGACGGATTGCCCAGCTTGCTGAAGCCCGACAAGACGAAGATCAGGCCGAGCAGGATGCGGCCGACCAGCGGCACCAGCGTCGTGTTCATTTTGCTGTCCATGACCCTGCCCCCTCAACCACGCAACGTCTTCAGCGCGCCGGCGACCTGCGCCACGCGGCGGCCCTGATAGCGCGCCACCTCAAGGTCGTCGGCCGGCACCGCCTTGACGTACTGGCCATCGACCGCGGCATGGGCGCCATACGGCGTGCCGGCCTTGAACATGATCGGATCGGCATAGCCGGTCGGCACGATGATCAGGCCGAGATGCGACATCACGTTGAACAGCGAGATCACCGTGCTCTCGGCGCCGCCGTGGGTGCCCATGGTGGCGCAGAAGGCGCTGCCCGCCTTGCCGTTGAACTTGCCCTGGAACCAAGCGCCGCCGAGGCTGTCGATATACGCCTTCAGCTCGGCCGAGACGTTGCCGTAGCGCGTCGGCGTGCCGAACATGATGGCGTCCGCCCAGTCGATGTCCTCGACCGTCGGCGCCGCATAGGCGGCGTTCATCCGCGCCGCGCCCTCGGCCCAGCCGGGCACGCTGGCCATCACCTCGGCACTGACGATGTCGCGGGCGCGCCGCAGCCGCACCTCGGCGCCGGCCGCGCGCGCGCCCTCGGCCGCGGCATTCGCCAGCGCCTCGGTGCTGCCGCCACGGGAATAGAACGGAATCAACACATTGATGGCCATGAAACCTCCACAAGCTGCCAGGGCGAACGCCCCGCTTGCCGATCACATAGGGACGGCGTTACATCCAGCCAATCTGGATTACTTCGATCGCCACCATCGATAGGATAGATAGCATGATGCCCGGCACGCCGACGCTCGATCAGTTGCGTGTGCTCGTCGCGGTCGCCGAGACCGGCAATTTCTCCGCCGCCGCGCGCCGGCTGAACCGGGCGCAGTCGGTGGTCAGCTATACCATCGCCAATCTGGAGCAGCAGCTCGGCCTGGAACTGTTCGCCCGCGGCAAGCGCACGCCGGAGCTGACCGAGGCCGGCCGCGCCATGCTCGGCGATGCCCGCCGCATCGGCCGCACGATGGACGATCTGCGCGCCCGCGCCGCCGGCCTGACCGCCGGGCTGGAGGCGGAGGTCGGGCTGGCGGTCGAGGTGATGTTCCCCATCGACCGGCTGGTCACCGCGCTGCAGGCCTTCGCCGCGCAATTTCCCACCGTCGCGCTGCGGCTGCGGGTGGAGGCGATGGGGGCGGTGCTGCAGCTGGTGCTGGAGGGCAACTGCGTGCTCGGCATCGCCGGGCCGATCGGGCTGTATTCCGACCGCGTCGAGCGGCAATTGATCCTCAATGTCGAGCTGATCCCGGTGGTCGCCCCCTGCCACCCGCTCGCCAGCCTGTCGCCGCCGCTGCCGGCCGCGGCGTTTCAGGAACATACCCAACTGGTGCTGACCGACCGCTCCAACCTGACCGAGGGGCGGGATTTCGGGGTGGTGTCGCTGCGCACCTGGCGGCTCGGCGACATGTCGGCCAAGCATGAATTGCTGATTGCCGGCCTCGGCTGGGGCAACATGCCGGAGCATATGGTGCGCGAGGATCTGCGCAGCGGCCGGCTGGTGCGGCTGCGTCCAATGGAGGCGCCGGCGCAACGCTTCCCGCTGATGCTGATCCACCGCGCCGAGGCGCCGCCGCGCACCGCTGCGCAATGGCTCGCCGGCAAACTCGCCGAAGGCGCCCTGCCGGAGCCGATCAGCCTGATCGCCACGCCCCGCCGCGCCTGATCACAGATGGCTCCAGCCGCCGCCGCCCGGCGGCAGCGCGGCGCCCAGCAGCGTCACCGCCGGCGGCCCGGCATGGAACCGGCCGATCCGCGTCACCATCACCGCGCCCGCCGCCGCGCCCAGCGCCGCCACATTGCCCGGCGGCACCGCCATCGCCAGTTCGTAATCGTCGCCGCCGGCCAGCGCCAGCGCCAGCGGCACCGCCGGCAGGCGCGGCAGCAGCGCCGCGTCGATCTCCGCGGCGCAGCCGGAGGCACGGCAGAGATGGCCGACATCCTGCACCAGCCCGTCGGAGACATCGAGCGCCGCCGACACCAGCCCGTGCCGCGCGATGCCGAGGCGCGGCTGCGGCAGATGGTAGCGATCGGCGAAATACCCGTCCGGGTCCGCCACCTCGCCGCGCGCCGCGCGCAGGCCGAGCGCGCCCTCGCCCAGCCGGCCGGTGACGAACAGCAGGTCGCCCGGCCGCGCCCCCGACCGCCGCACCGCGCAGCCCGGCGCGACGCTGCCGAGAATGGTCAGCGACAGGCTGACCGGGCCGGGCGTCGCGGTGGTGTCGCCGCCGAGCAGGGCGAGGCCGAACGCCGCCTGATCCTGCGCCAGCCCGGCGGCGAAGGCGGCAAACCATGCGTCCGGCGTGCTGCGCGGCACCGACACGGTCAGCAGATAGCCGAGCGGCACCGCCGCCATCGCCGCGAGGTCGGACAGGTTGCAGCGCAGCAGCTTGCGCGCCACCAGATCGGGCGGATCGTCGGGCAGGAAATGCACCCCCGCCACCATCGCATCGGCGGCCAGCACCAGCTCGCGTCCCGGCGGCGGGGCGATGACGGCGGCGTCGTCGAGCAGGTCGAGCGCGCCGGCGCCGGCGAGCGGGCGGAAATGCCGCGCGATCCGCGCGAACTCCTCCGCCGGCGCGGTCAAAACTCGGCCGGCCGCATCTGCCGCGCCAGCCGGTCCAGCACCCCGTTGGCCAGCCGCGACTCGTCGCCCTCAAAAAAGCCGTGCGCCACGTCGAGATACTCGTTGATGACCACCTTGGCCGGCGGCCCGTCGCCCATGGTCAGCTCGGCGGCGCCGGCGCGCAGCAGCGCGCGCAGCACTGGATCGAGCCGCGCCAGCGGCCAGTCGGCGGTCAGCGCCTCGACGATCATGCGGTCGATCGCATCCTGCTGCTGGGTCGCCGTGCGGACGATGCGGGCGAACAGCGGGGCATGCGCGTCCGGCACCCGGCCATCCTCGAACCCGCCGGTGCCGGGCAATTCGCCGAGCCGGTGGCGGATGAACTCGTCGATCACCGTCTCGGCGCCGACCTGCGCCTGCTCGCTCTGGAACAGCGCCTGCACCGCGGCGACGCGGGCGGCGGTGCGCGGCCGGCCGCGCGCGGCCTGCGCCATTACTCCGCCCCCAGCCAGCGCGCCGCGACGATCTGCCGCAGCGCCGCCGCCGCCGCCTCGGCCCCCTTGTTGTGCCCGTCGGCGCCCGACCGCTGCTCGGCCTGATGCAGCGCATGCACCGTCAGCAGCCCGTTGCCGAGGCAGATGCCGAAATGCTGCACCACCTGCGTCAGTCCCGCCATCGCCTCGCGACAGACGAACTCGTAATGGTCGGTGTCGCCCTTGACCACGCAGCCGAGGGTGACGAACCCGTCGAAGCGCCGCCGCCCGCGCATCGCCAGCCGCACCGCCCCGGCCAGCTCCAGCGCGCCGGCGACATCGAGCACGTCGCAGGTGGCGCCGGCCTCGGCGATGATGCGCAGCGCCCCGTCGCGCAGCCCATCGACCACCGCGGTATAATAAGGCGCGCGCACCACCAGCAGATGCGGCGGCCGACCGGCGACGTGCGGCGCGGCCGGCAGGGCAGCGTCCTGGGTGCTCATGCCGCGCCGCCGAGATGGCGCTGTTCGACGATGTCGAGGCCGTAGCCCTCCAGGCCGACGATGGTGCGGTGGGTGTTGGACAGCAGCACCATGTCGGTCACGCCGAGATCGAGCAGGATCTGCGCGCCGATGCCGTAGTCGCGCAATTGCCCGCCCTGCCGCGCCGCGTCGGACATCTGGCGCACCCGGTCGGAGAGCTTGGTCGGCCGGTTCTCGCGCAGCAGCACCGCGACCCCGCGCCCCTCGGCGGCGATGATGCGCATAGCGGCATGCAGCGCCTCGGCCGAGGCGCCGCCGACGATGTCGTCGAGCACATCGACCGCGTGCATGCGCACCGGCACCGGCCCGCCGGACGCCACGTCGCCCTTCACCAGCACCAGATGCTCGGCGTATTCGACGGTGTTGGCATAGACAATGAGCTGCCAGTCGCCGCCGATGTGATGCGTCATGACGCCTTCCTGCACGCGGCGCACCAGCCGCTCGGTGCGGCGGCGATGGGCGATCAGGTCGGCGATGGTGCCGAGCCGGAGGTTGTGGTGCTGGGCGAAGGCGACGAGGTCGGGCAGCCGCGCCATGGTGCCGTCGTCGTTCATGATCTCGCAGATCACCGCCGCCGGGTTGAGGCCGGCGAGGCGGGCGATGTCCACCGCCGCCTCGGTATGGCCGGCGCGGACCAGCGCGCCGCCCTCGCGTGCCACCAGCGGGAACACATGGCCGGGCGTGACGATGTCGGCACGGCCACATTCGGGGTTGATGGCGATGGCGATGGTGTGCGCCCGGTCCTGCGCCGAGATGCCGGTGGTCACCCCGGTCCGCGCCTCGATCGACACGGTGAAGGCGGTCTGGTGGCGGGTACCGTTGGCCTGGCTCATCAGCGGCAGCCCGAGCTGCTCGACGCGGTGCTGCGGCAGCGACAGGCAGATCAGCCCGCGGCAGTGGCGGGCCATGAAATTGACCACGTCCGGCGTGGCGAACTGCGCCGGGATGACCAGATCGCCCTCGTTCTCGCGGTCCTCGTCATCGACCAGCACGAACGGCCGGCCGTTGCGCGCCTCCTCGATCAGCTCGTCGATGCTGCTGATGTAGTCGTGCAGGCTGCGGGTGAGCATTGACGGGCTCATGACAACTCCTGTAGCCGGGCGACGTAGCGCGCCAGCGTATCGATCTCGATGTTCACTGCATCGCCTGGACGCAGCGTCGCGAAACCCGTCACCGCCTCGGTATGGGGGATGATGTTGACGCCGAAGGTGGTGGCATCGACCTCGTTGACGGTCAGCGACACGCCATCGACGGCGACGCTGCCTTTCGGCGCGATGTAGCGCGCCAGCGCCGCGGGCACCATGATGCGCCAGCGCGTCGAGCCGTGATCGGGCGCCGCCGAGACCACTTCGCCCAGGCCATCGACATGCCCGGCGACGATGTGGCCGCCGAGTTCATCGCCGACCCGCAGCGGCCGTTCGAGGTTGACGCGCGTGCCCACCCGCCAGCGACCGAGCGTGGTTTTCGACAGGGTCTCCGCCGAGGCGGTGACGGCGAACCAGTCCGGCCCAAGCGCGATTGCCGTCAGGCAGCAGCCGGAACAGGCGATCGAGGCGCCGGGCGGGATCGCCGCCGTATCGGCCCAGGCCGACAGGCCGACGGGGGTGGCGATGACCAGCCGCATGTCGCTGCCGGCGCCGAGCGGCGTCACCTCGCGCACCGTGCCAAGTCCTGTGACGATTCCGGTGAACATGCGCCCCCCTCTGGCTGCGTCTCAGACCGCGCGGCGCAGCTCGGTCAGCACATCGCGGCCGATCGGCTGCACGCTCTGCGGTACGTAGCGCGGCATGGCGGCGAGCGCGGTGACGCCGAATGCCTGCGCCGCCGGCCAGCCATCCGCGCCCATCACCCCCGGCGCATGGAACCAAGCAATGCGATCGACCAGATCGGCACGCAGCAGCGCCGCGGCAAGCTGCGCCCCGCCCTCGACCAGCAGCCGGGTGATGCCGCGCTGCGCCAGCGCCCGCAAGCCCAGCGCCAGATCGACGCCGAGACCGGCGCCGGCGCCGGTCGGCTCCACCGGCAGCACCTGCACGAAGCAATCGGCAAGCGCCCGGCGGCGGTCGGCATCGGCTTCCGGCCGGGCGAGGATCCAGGTCGGCGTCTCACGCGCCGTCGCCACCAGCCGGTTGGTCAGGCGGGTGCGCAGATGGCTGTCGGCGATGATGCGCACCAGCCCGGTGCGGCGGAAGCCGGGGATGCGGCAGGTCAGGTCGGGGTCGTCGGTCAGCACCGTGCCGACCCCGACCATGATCGCGTCGTTGCGCCCGCGCATGGCGTGGGCGGCGCGGCGCGCCGGCTCGCCGGTGATCCAGCGGCTTTCGCCGGCGGCGGTGGCGATGCGGCCATCGAGTGTCGAGGCGAGTTTCAGCGTCACCAGCGGACGGTTGCGGCGCAGCCGGCTGAAGAAGCCGGCATTCACCTCCTCGGCCTCGGCCGCCAGCATCCCCTCGGCGACGGCGATGCCGGCCGCGCGCAGCCGGGTCAGTCCCTGGCCATCGACGCGCGGATCGGGGTCGCGCAGCGCCGCGACGACGCGGGCGACGCCGGCGGCGATCAGCGCCTCGCTGCACGGCGGGGTGCGGCCGTGATGGCCGCAGGGCTCCAGCGTGACATAGGCGGTGGCGCCGCGCGCGGCGGCCCCGGCCATCGCCAGCGCCAGCGTCTCGGCATGCGGGCGGCCGCCGGGGGCGGTGGCGCCGCGGCCGACGACGCGCCCGTCGCGCACGATGACGCAGCCGACCGAGGGGTTCGGCCAGCACTGGCCGAGACCGCGGCGCGCCAGCGCCAGCGCCGCGTGCATGTGTGACGGATCGTCCATCACCGGCCTATGTGGGTTCGCCGAGTTCGCCGAGGAAGGTCTCGAAATCCTTGGCCTCGCGGAAGTTGCGGTAAACCGAGGCGAAGCGGACATAGGCCACGGCATCGACCTCCTTGAGCGTCTCCATCACCAGTTCGCCGATCTGCTGGCTGCTGATGTCGCTGTCGCCGGAGGCTTCGAGCTGGCGGACGATGCCGTTGACGATGCGCTCGATCCGCTCGTCGCTGACCGGGCGCTTGCGCAGCGCGATGCGCACCGAACGGGCCAGCTTGTCACGATCGAAGGGAACGCGGCGGCTGTCGGTCTTGATCACGGTGAGTTCGCGCAACTGCACCCGCTCGATGGTGGTGAAGCGCTGCGAACAGGCGGTGCAGAACCGCCGCCGGCGGATCGCCGCCCCGTCATCGGTGGGGCGGCTGTCCTTGACCTGGGTATCGTCGTGACCGCAGAACGGGCAATGCATCGCGCCTCAGGCGCGCCCGGCATAGATCGGGAAGCGCGCGCAGAGATCGAGCACGCGCCGTTTCACCGCCTGCTCCGCCGCCGCGTTGGCGCCGTCGTTGGAGCGGGACAGCCCGTCGAGCACCTCGCCGATCATTTGCCCGATCGACTGGAACTCGGCAATGCCGAAGCCGCGCGTGGTGCCCGCCGGGGTGCCGAGGCGGATGCCGGAGGTGATCGCCGGCTTCTCCGGGTCGAACGGGATGGCGTTCTTGTTGGCGGTGATGTGGGCGCGCTCCAGGCTGGCCTCGGCAGCCTTGCCGGTGACATGCTTGGGCCGCAGATCGACCAGCATCAGATGGCTGTCGGTGCCGCCGGTGACGATGGCGAGACCCTGCGCGACCAGCGTTGCCGCCAGCGCCCGCGCATTGTCGGCGACGGCGCGCTGATAGGCGCGGAACTCCGGCCGCAGCGCCTCGCCGAACGCCGCCGCCTTGCCGGCGATGACATGCATCAGCGGCCCGCCCTGCAGGCCGGGGAACAGCGCCGCGTTGATCTTCTTGCCGAGATCGGCGTCGTTGGCGAGCACCATGCCGCCGCGCGGGCCGCGCAGGGTTTTGTGGGTGGTGGTGGTGACGGCATGGGCGTGCGGCAGCGGGCTCGGATAGACGCCGGCGGCGACCAGCCCGGCGAAATGCGCCATATCGACCATGAACCAGGCGCCGACTTCGTCGGCGACGCGGCGGATGCGGGCGAAGTCGATGATGCGCGGATAGGCCGAGCCACCGGCGATGATCAGTTTCGGCCGGTGCTCGCGGGCGAGGCGCTCCAGCTCGTCATAATCGAGCAGCCCGTCATCCTGGCGCACGCCGTACTGCACCGCCTTGAACCACTTGCCCGACAGGTTGGGCGCCGCGCCATGCGTCAGATGGCCGCCGGCGGCGAGGCTCATGCCGAGGATGGTGTCGCCGGGGGTCAGCAGCGCAAGAAACACCGTCTGATTGGCCTGGGCGCCGGAATGCGGCTGCACGTTGGCGAAGCCGCAGTCGAACAGTTGTTTGGCGCGGTCGATGGCGAGTTGTTCGGCGACATCGACCTCGACGCAACCACCGTAATAGCGCCGGCCGGGATAGCCCTCGGCGTATTTGTTGGTCAGCACCGAACCCTGCGCCTCCAGCACCGCGGCGGAGACGATGTTCTCGCTGGCGATGAGTTCGATGCCGTCCTGCTGGCGCACCAGTTCGCGGCCGATGGCGGCGGCCAGCTCGGGGTCGGTCTCGGCCAGCGGGGCGGCGAAGAAGCGCTGCAGGCTGGCGGCGGGCGCGTGATCGTTCATGGCGGGTTCCCCTCAGCAACGCTGCTGTAACATGCGCCGGGGCCGAGCGGAAATGGCGCGCGGCGGAAGGATGCGGCTGGCGCGCGGCGGCGGCCACCATTATCACCGTGTCGCGAGGGCGGGGGGGGAAATGCTCAGGTGCTCAAGGCATTCCTGCTGGTCGGCATGCCGATCTATCTCCTGCTTGCCGAGTAGGGGGAAGTTTTTTCCCTCGCCGAGCCGCTGACCATCACGTCGAGCGGGGCGAGCATCGCCGTAGCGGGGCTGTCGCTGACAATTCCGGCCATCATTCCACGCCGCGTCCCGGTGATCATGTCCGATGCGGTACGCGCCTCATTCTCTCCTCAGAATATAGACGCGACCAAATTGCGCTTTCACAGCAAGCGCGACGATCGGGTCACCGAGGCGGCGCTGATTGCCTTCCTGGTCGTCGCGGCAGTGTGGTGCTGGACCTTGTTTCTGGTGCATACGAGGCACTTCTATCTTGCCCTGGCCATCGGCGCCGGCTGCTATGCGGGCGGAATTCAAGATTCTGCCGACCGACAGTGCCGTTGCAATTGAAGCCAAGGCCGACGCGGCGGTCCTCCGGGCGCTGCGCAGCCGCGCCGCCGCCGGCTGACCTTCGCCGCCCCGGCTTGGCTTCGAGCCGGCCGCGTCCTATCCAGGCAAAGTTCCGCGCTGGAGCCCGTTCATGTCCCTCGGCCGTTTCCCCGCCATCCGTCCGCGCCGCAACCGCTATGATGCCTGGACCCGCCGCCTCGTCGCCGAGCACCGGCTGTCCATCGACGATCTGATCTGGCCGGTGTTCATCGCCGAGGGTACCAACCGGCTGACCGATGTTGCCGCCATGCCCGGCGTGCAGCGTGCCACGCTCGACCGGCTGGTGGCGCATGTCGGCCAGGCCGCCGAGCTTGGCATTCCCGCGGTGGCGCTGTTTCCGGCCACCCCGGCCGAGTTGAAGGACGCCGAGGGCAGCGAGTCCGGCAACCCGGACAATCTGATCTGCCGCGCCGCACGGCTGCTCAAGCAGGCTTTCCCGCAGCTTGGCCTGATCGGCGACGTGGCGCTCGACCCCTATACCGACCACGGCCATGACGGGGTGATCCGCAACGGCTACGTCGCCAACGACGAGACCCTCGCCGTGCTGACCCGCCAGGCGGTGATCCAGGCCGAGGCCGGGATCGACGTCATCGCCCCCTCCGACATGATGGACGGGCGCGTCGGCGCCATCCGCGCGGCGCTCGACGATGCAGGCCTGATCCATACCCGGGTGATGAGCTACGCCGCCAAATACGCCAGCGCCTTCTACGGCCCGTTCCGCGAGGCGGTCGGCTCGGCGCGGGCGCTGACCGGCGACAAGAAGACCTATCAGATGGACCCGGCCAATTCCGACGAGGCGCTGCGCGAAGTGGCGCTCGATCTCGGCGAGGGCGCCGACATGGTGATGGTCAAGCCCGGCCTGCCCTATCTCGACATCATCCGCCGGGTGCATGAGCGGTTCGGCGTGCCGACCTTCGCCTATCAGGTGTCGGGCGAATACGCGATGATCATGGCCGCGGTGCAGAACGGCTGGCTCGACCACGACGCGGCGATGCTGGAGAGCCTGATGGCGTTCAAGCGCGCCGGAGCGGCCGGCGTGCTGAGCTATTTCGCCCCGGCGGCGGCGCGGCTGCTGCGCGGCGGATAGGCCGCAGCCGAGGCGACATCATCCCAGGCCGGGGATGGCGACGCCCGCCATCTGCGCCAGCAGCAGCGCGTTGAGCGCCAGCACCAGCACGGTCGCCAGCACCGCCGCCGCCTGGGTCAGTCGGGTGTTGACGAACGCGCCCATCACGTCGCGCCGCCCGGTCAGCCAGACCAGCGCCAGCATCGGCACCGGCAGGGCGATGCTGAGCACGATCTGGCTGCCGACCAGCGCCTGCGTCGCATTGACGCCAAGCGCCACGACGGCGAAGGACGGCAGCATGGTCACCGCCCGGCGCACCCAGAGCGGGATCGTCCAGTGGACGAAATCCTGCATGATCGACTGCCCCGCCAGCGTGCCGACCACCGAGGAGGAAAAGCCGGACGCCAGCAGCGACAGCAGAAACACGCTCGCCGCCGCCGGGCCGAGCAGCGGGCCGAGGGTGTGGTACGCCGTCTCGATCTCGGCGACATCGCTGTGCCCGGCATGGAAGGCGCGCGCCGCCATGGTCAGCATGGCCATGTTGACGACGCCGGCGAGGCCGAGCGCCACCACCACCTCGCGGTTGGAATAGCGCAGCACGCTGCGCCGGGCGGCCGTGGTCGGCGCCGGCACCCGCGCCTGCATCAGCGCCGAATGCAGGTAGATCACATGCGGCATCACCGTCGCACCGATCATGCCGACGGCCAGCGCCACCGCCGCGCCGTCCGGCAGCACCGGCACCACCGCGCCATGCGCCACCGCGCCCCAGTCCGGCGGCGCAATCGCCAGTTCGGCGACGTAGCACAGGCTGATCAGGGCGACGAAACCGCCGATCAGCAATTCTAGCGGGCGGAACCCGCGGCCGCCGAGCAGCAGCATGCCGTAGGTGGCAACGCCGGTGATGGCGAGGCCGACGAGCAGCGGCACATGCAGCAGCAGGGCGAGGCCGATGCCACCGCCGAGGAACTCGGCAAGGTCGGTGGCCATCGCCGCCACCTCGCTGATACCCCACATGCCGAGCACCAGCGGGCGCGGCAGCCGGTCGCGGCACTGGGCGGCGAGGCTGTGGCCGGTGGCGATGCCGAGCTTGGCCGACAGCGACTGAAACAGCATGGCGATCAGATTGGCCGCCACCACCACCCACAGCAGCGAGGTGCCGTACGCCGCGCCGGCCTGGATGTTGGTGGCGAAATTGCCCGGATCGATATAGGCGACGGAGGCGATCACCGCCGGGCCGACGAACGGCGTGATCGCCCGCAGGCCGCGCCGGCGACCGGCCAGCACCTCGATTCCCGCAGCCCTGGTCCGCGCCGTCAGCCCGCTCCGTATCGCTTCGCTCATCGACCCCCGCTGCCAGCACCATCATGAAAGTGTAGCCGTGGCTACACTTGCTGGCCCCGGATGTAGTTTGCCGGGCGGCAGAGTCAAGCCGGTTGCCAATCCGGCGGGCGCACGCGATACGACCGGCATGGCCCCTTCCGACCTCCCGGCCGAGCCGACGCAGGCGCGCCGGTTCGGCAAGGCACGCAGCGCGCAATCGACGGCGCTGCTGGAAGACTATGCGGAACTGATCGCCGACCTGCTGGCCGGCGAGGGCGAGGCGCGGCCGACCGACATCGCCCGCCGCCTCGGCGTCTCGCACGCCACCGCGATCAAGGCGATTGCCCGGCTCAAGCGCGAGGGGCTGGCGACGGCCCGGCCCTATCGCGGCGTCTTCCTCACCGATGCCGGGATGCGGCTGGCCGAGCGGGTGCGGGTGCGGCACCGGCTGGTGGTCGATGTGCTGGTGGCGCTCGGCGTGCCGGCGGAAGCGGCGGAGCAGGATGCCGAGGGCATCGAGCACCACGTCTCGGACGCGACGCTGGCGGCGTTCTCGCGCTTCCTCGAGCATCTTTGAGCGTATCGGCCGGGTTCCTGTTGCACAACTGACACAGGCTTGCTGTAATCCATCCGGCGGGTGACCTCGGCGTCGATACGCCGTGCGATCGACCTCGGGGGGGGGACGTTTCGATGTCCGGCACCTATTACGGCACCGTCTCGGTGCATGAAAACAGCACCAGCCTCGGCGATTTCGATGAAAGCAATTTCTACGCCCAGGGCAACCTGACGTTGACGCTGAACCTGAGCTTCGACAGCAGCGGCAATATTACCGGCACGGCGACGGCGTCGGGCCAGTATTCCGGCTACGCGGTCGGCGAGAGCGACGGCGACGATGACGGGTTTTCCGACTATGCCAGCGGCGCGCCGCTGACCGTCTATGGCTCGCTGAGCAGCGGGCTGACCATCTACGGTCTGCTGGGGAGCAGCGGCAACTTCAACTATCAGGGAACCTTCTCGCCCGACGGGACGACGGTTTCGGGCACCGCCTCGCTCAGCGACCAGACCAATGGCGGCACGGTCAGCGGCAGCATGTCACTGAGCGGCAGCGCGCCGGCGGCGGTGCCGGTGCTGATCAGTCTGGCGATGCTGGCCGGCGATGCCTACAACACGCCGCCAGCCGGGATCGGCGGCTGGACCGCCGCCGCCCCGATCGCCACCACGCTCGGCCAGATCGTCAATTACACCAATGCCGACCGGTCGCAGGTGGTCATCGCCGTCGAAGGCACGCAGTTGTCCAACGGCCAGGACGATCTGACCGACATCAGTTCGTTCCCGAGCGGCACGCCGACCGCCGCCCTGACCGCCTATGTCGCCGCGCTTGCCGCCGACATCCAGCAGGTGCTGGCCGCCAACCCGAATGCGACGATCACCCTGACCGGCCATTCGCTCGGCGGCGCGGTGGCGCAGATGGTCGGCGAATATACCGGCTTCGCCACCACCACCTTCAATGCGCCGGGCGCCCAGGTTCTCTACACCAGCACCGCCGTTCAGAACGCCCTGTCGGTGCTGAAAAGTGATGTCGCGGCGACCACCAGCCCCAACGTCAATTACCGCACCCAGGGCGATGTCGTGTCGTTGATCGGCGCGCCGATCGGCAACACCCAGACCATCGTTCCACCCGGGAGTTCCGCCGACAGCGTATGGAACGTGCTCAGCAATCACAGCATCAACACCACCATCGCCAACCTGCAAAATCCGGCCAGCACCATCACCAACGGTTCGGTCGAGCCGAACGCGAACATTCAGGGGCTGGCGAATGCGCTCTATTCCAGCGGACAGACGGTGGTGACGCCGGTGTCCGCGACGGTGCAGACGGTGACCTCCAAGATCAGCCCCACTGTCGATTTCCTCGGCAATGAGTTCAGCGCCTGGATCGACCCCACCACGGCGCCGGTGCATGTGTTTGCCGTCAACCCCGGCTCACCGCTGATCTCCGCGGTGACGTTCGAGGGCGACGCCAATTTCCTCACCTATGATGTCTGGGCAAAGACCGCGTCCGGCTGGAGCGCGCCGCAGACCGTGGTGGCAGGCGAAAAGGCCAGCTTCGCCCAGGCCACGACGGCGATCATGTACGAGGGGCTGTCGAACACCGGCCAGCCCGTCGCCAGCGGCGGCAGCAGCCTGTTCTATGCGCAGTTTTCCGGCGCCGGCACCGTCTCCGGCACGCTGACCGCGGAGGCGGCGTGCTACCGCAGCGGCACGCGGCTGCTGACCGCGCGCGGACCGCTGGCGGTGGAGCAACTGCGTATCGGCGACATGCTGCCGACCGCCAATGGCGCCGGCCTGCTGCCGGTGATCTGGATCGGCCGGCGCCGCATCGACTGCCGCCGCCATCCGGCGCCGCACCGCGTCTGGCCGGTGCGCGTCCGCGCCGGTGCCTTCGGCGACGGCATGCCGGCGCGCGACCTGCATCTCAGCCCGGACCATGCGATCTGGCTGTGGCGCCGGCTGGTGCCGATCCGCTGCCTGATCAACGGCATCACCGTGCGTCAGGAGCCGGTGGCCAGCGTCACCTACTACCATGTCGAACTGCCGCGGCACGCCGCCATCCTGGCCGAGGGGCTGCCGGCGGAGAGCTACCTCGATCTCGGCAACCGCGGCGCCTTCGCCAATGGCGGCGGCGCCGTCGCGCTGCACCCGGATTTCGCCCGCAGCCTTTGGCAGGCCGAAGGCTGCGGCGAGTTGATCCTCGGCGGCCCGCTGCTCGCCGCGGCACGGGCGCGGCTGGCGGTGCAGGCGGCGATGCTCGGCCACGCGACGACCGACGCGCCGGCGCTGCGGCTCGCCGCCGGCGGCGCGACGCTGGCGCCGCAGATGGCGGGCGGCGCCGCCCGCTTCACCCTGCCGCCCGGCGACCGGCCGCTGCGGCTGCGCTCGCGCCGCGCCATCCCCGGCAGCACCACGCCGGAGCGCGAGGAAGCCGGCCGCTTCGGCGTCGCCGTAACGGCGCTGCTGCTGGACCGGCAGAGCGTGGCGCTGGACGATCCGCGGCTCGGCCAGGGCTGGCACGACGCGGCGGAGGGGCGGCGCTGGACCGATGGCGACGCCGAACTGCACAGCGGCGGCGCGCGTGAGCTGATCGTGCGGTTCAGTCCCGGCCGCTACTGGGCGGCGCCGGCGCGGCCCGCCGCTCGAAATGCCGCAGCAGGCCGATGAGGTCGTCGGGGCCGAAGCGGTGGCTTGTGCCGTCATAGGCCGACAGGCGCAGCAATTTGCCGTCGTCGTCGAGCAGCAGGACGTTATTGCGCACCGCTGACTCCGCCATCGCATAAATCACCCCGCGATGGCCGTCGAAGGCGAACTGACCGAGCCGGCGCGGGATGACGCCATGGCGGTTGCCGGCCATCTGTTCCAGCGTGGCGACCTGCTCGGCGTAGGACGCCCCGGCCGCATCGGTATGTTCGGACATCAGCAGCCTGCTGGCGTCATCCGCCGCGTCGTATTGCACGGCGTACTGCTCCGCCGTGAACATGGCGAACACTTGGCGAAACCCGGCCGGGATCGCCGCCGGCCCCGGCACCAGAAACTCCGCCGGCGAGGCGGACGCGGCGCCGGCGGCAAGCGCGGCGATGATCATGCTGACGACTTTCATTGCGGCGCGCCGCGGCATCGCCGGCGCGCCATCGACCCGGTATAAACCGCCGACACTCCGCCGCAAACGCCGCCGTCGCGGCACGGGAGACGACATGCTGACCATCCACCATCTCGGCAAATCACAGTCCGAACGGATCATCTGGCTGTGCGAGGAGCTGGCGATCCCCTACGCGCTGAAACGCTACACGCGCGATCCGGTGACTATCCTGGCGCCGGCCGAGTTCAAGGCGCTGCACCCGGCGGGAACCGCGCCGGTGATCACCGACGGCGACGTGGTGCTCGCCGAGTCCGCCGCCATCATCGAATACATCATCGCCAGACACGGCGGCGGCCGCCTCGCCCTGGCGCCGGACCATCCCGACTACGCGCAGTATCTTTACTGGTTCCACTTCGCCAACGGCAACCTGCAGCCGAACATGGGGCGGAACTTGGTGCTGCGCCGGCTCGATCTGGCGCCCGACAACGCGGTCCTGCTGGCGATGCGCGGACGGCTCGACCTGGCGCTCAAAATGGTCGAGACGCGGCTCGGGGAAGCCACGTATTTCGCCGGCAGCAGCTTCACCGCCGCGGACATCATCATGGTGTTCTCGCTGACCACGATGCGCCATTTCCTGCCGCTCGACCTCGCGCCCTATCCGCATATCCTGGCCTATCTGCAGCGCATCGGCGCCCGCGAGGGCTATCAGCGGGCGATGCAGAAGGGCGACCCGGAGCTGACCCCGCTGCTGACCTGAGACCCGACCGGCCGGCACCGAGGGTCAGTGCCCCCGGCCGCGCCGGCGATTGGGCGATGGCCCAGGCGTGTCGTCCGGGGTTTCCGGCGCGCCGTGCGCCCCCGGCGGCGGCGCCTTATCGGCATTGGCCAGCGCCCGGAGTTCCCTGAGCCGCGCCAGGCCCTGCCGTTTGTCTGCCCGCAACGAGCTGATTTCGGAGGGCGTCAAGCGAGTTGTATCGTGCCAGATAGCGGGGTTCGTGCTCGGTGAGACCGTCGATGTCATAGCCCTGGGTCTCCTGCCAGAAAGCGTCGATCCCCGGAAGCCTCGCCCGCAACGCGGCGAGCGTCGCGTTCGACGGTGCCAACATCTGGCCGTCGGGGATCGCCGTCAAGCTCGTCGCGCCGACGACATGGCCGCCGCGCTGTTCAATATAGGACCGCAGACCGGCCAGCGTGCCGCCCTGCGATACGTGGTCATCAACCATCAGGTAATCCTGGCCGGGCCGCACGTCGCCGTCGAATGCCACTGCGTTCTGCATGCGGTAGAGATTCGATTTGCCGGTGCGCTGCGGCCGATTGGCCTGAACGATCTGGTCATCCACCGGCAGGCCAAGCTGCTCACCCAACTCCTCGGCATAGGCCAGCGGCAGCTTGTTGCGGCCGCTCGCTTCTTCGGCATGCACCGGCACGATCACCGGCTGCCGATCGCCGACCATGGCGCGCACCTCGCCGACCTTCTCCAGCGTGACGACATCCTGCACGAAGCGAAAGGCCGCGTCCGTATCGCCCGCCTTGGCGGCGACATAGTCCGGGTGGCCCACCGGCCGCGCCAATCCCCAGGGCTGTTGCACCACCACATCGGGAAAGCCCGGCGGGAACGGCACCCGGCGCGGCGCCCCGCCGCCGGCTGCGTCGTGCCCGGCTGGGCGTGGTCTGGGCATTGCAGCGGCTCGGCATGCCCTGCCGCCCCTACCGCAGCAGCGCCCGCAGCGCCTCCAGTTCGCGCAGCGTGTGGCGCAGCACGCCGCGCAGCCGCTCGGTCTCCGGTTCCGGCCGCACCGGCAGGCCGGGGGCCGGCGCCGCCGGGCCGGCTCGCACGGCATCGGCACGTACCGCATCGGCGCGCGCAGCATCGGGGCGGGCGAGACCGGGGATCGGCAGTTCGGGGTCGCGCGCGGCCTCCGCCTCGGCATCGGGGTCGGCGCGTTCGCTGGCCGGTGGCGGCGGAATGTCATCCGACAGCCGGCCGCCGCCCTCGCGCAGCAGCCGCTGCACGCCCTTGATCGTATAGCCCTGGATATACAGCAGGTCGGAAATCCGCCGCAGGAGCGCGATGTCGTCGGGCCGGTAGTAGCGCCGGCCGCCGCCGCGCTTGAGCGGACGCACCTGCGGGAACTTGGTCTCCCAGAAGCGCAGCACATGCTGCGGGATGTGCAGCTCGTCTGCCACCTCGCTGATGGTGCGGAAGGCGTTGGGGGCTTTTTTCAGCCGCGCCAGGCCGCCGCCCTCCGGCTCATCGGCATCGGCCGGGTCGGACATCACTCATCGTCCCCCCCGCCCGCCGGCGGCGCGACGTGGTTGACATGCGCCTTCATCACCTGGCTCGGCCGGAACACCAGCACGCGGCGCGGCAGGATCGGCACCTCGATCCCGGTTTTCGGGTTGCGGCCGATGCGGCGCCCCTTCTGGCGCACCGAAAACGTGCCGAAGCCGCTGATCTTGACGGATTCCCCGGCCTCCAGCGCGTCGGCCAAGCGGGCCAGCACCGTTTCCAGCAGGGCGGCCGATTCGTTGCGGGACAAACCGACCTGGGTATAGATCGTTTCCGCCAATTGCGCGCGTGTGACCGTGCTCATGGCGTGACGCTAGCACGGATCGCCGCGACGTCAACAAACGACGGAAAACAAGCGGTTGGCATCCATCCCCTCAGCCGCGCACGGCCGCCGCCACCGCCGCCACGTCGGCCTCTGTCAGGTCGGGATGAATCGGCAGCGCAAGAATTCGGCCGGCCAGATCCTCGGCCACCGGCAGCGCCGTGCCGTCATGCGCGTCGCGATAGGCCGGCTGATGGTGCAGCGGGCGCGGATAGTAGATGGCGCTCGGCACGCCGGCCGCGCGCAGCCGCTCCTGCAGCGCCGTCCGCGCCGCCGCGTCGGCCAGCAGCACGGCATAGATCGCCCAGGCACTGACGCTGTCCGGCACCCGCGCCGGCACCGTCACGGCCCCGGCGAGCGCCGCGTCATAGGCCGCGGCGATGCGCGCACGGGCGGCCAGCTCGTCCTCGAACACGGTCAGCTTGCTGAGCAGCACCGCCGCCTGCAGCGTGTCCAGCCGCCCGTTGATGCCGGTGCGCAGCACCTCGTAGCGGGTGGTGCCCTCGCCATGGCTGCGCAGGCTGCGATAGAGCGCGGCGCGGTCGCCGCTGTCGGTCAGCAGCGCGCCGCCGTCGCCATAGCCGCCGAGCGGCTTGGAGGGGAAGAAGCTGATCGCCGTTGCATCCGCCGCCCGGCCGAGGCGCGCGCCGTGCAGGCTGGCGCCGAAGCTCTGGGCGCAGTCGTCGAGCGCGAACAGCCCCTCGCGCGCGGCGATGGCGGACAGCGCCGGCCAGTCGGCCGGCTGGCCGAACAGATCGACGCCGATCAGCGCGCGCGGACGCAGCCGGCCGGCGGCGCGCACCGCGGCGATGCGTGCGGCCAGCGCGTCGGGGGAAATCTGGAAGGTCCGCGCATCGACATCGACGAACACCGGCACCGCGCCGAGCAACAGCGGCACTTCCGCGGTCGCGGTGTAGGTGAAGGCCGGCAGGAACACCGCGTCGCCGCGCCCCACCCCCTCCGCCATCAGCGCAATCTGCAGCGCATCCGTGCCCGACGACACGGCGACGCAATGCGCCGCGCCGCAGAACCCGGCCAGCGCCGCCTCCAGCTCCGCGACTTCCGGGCCGAGCACGAACTGGCAATGCTCCAGCACCGCATCGAGCCGCCGGCGCAGATCGGTGGCGATGCGGCGCTGCTGCGCCCTGAGGTCGAGGAAGGCCACCATGCACTTGCTCCGTTCAGCCGTGCGCCGCGCCGGCGTTGCCGTCGATGTTGTGGGCGAACTCGGGCACCATGCGGCCGAGCAGCGCCAGCGCCAGCCGCGTCTCGCCGGAGCGGCAGGCGGCGGCGATCTCATCGATGCTGCGGCCGACCAGCGCCGGATCGGCGGTGCGCGGCGTCGCCATCAGCAGGCCGGGGGTGCCGGTCGGCGCCGCCGGCTCGCGGCCGTGGAACAGCTCCTCGAACAGTTTTTCGCCCGGCCGCAGCCCGGTGAAGCTGATGCCGACATCGATTTCCGGCCGCAGCCCGGCCAGCCGGATCATCTGGCGTGCCAGATCGACGATCTTCACCGCCTCGCCCATGTCGAGCACGAAGATGCCGCCGTCGCGCATCGCCTGCGGCACCGACTCGCCGCTGCCGACGACGCTGGCCTGCAGCACGAGGCCGACCGCCTCGCGCACGGTCATGAAATAGCGCCGCATGTCGGGATGGGTGACGGTCAGCGGGCCGCCATGCGCCAACTGCCGCTGAAACAGCGGCACCACCGAGCCGGTGCTGCCGAGCACGTTGCCGAAGCGCACGGTGATGCAGCGCATGCCGCCCGACCGCCGCGCCGCCATGTCCAGGCCCTGGCAGTACATCTCGGCCAGCCGCTTGGAGGCACCCATGACGCTGCTCGGGTTGACCGCCTTGTCGGTGGAGATCAGCACCATCGCCCGCACCCCCGCCGCCCGCGCCGCCTCGGCGAGGTGGCGGGTGCCGGCGGCGTTGGTCAGCAGCCCCTCCAGCGGATTGGCCTCGACCATCGGCACATGTTTCAGCGCCGCGGCGTGGAACACCAGCTCCGGGCGCAGCGTGTCGAGCGCGGCGCGCAGCCGTGCCGCGTCGCGGATATCGGCCAGCAGGGTGCGCCGCGGCACCGCCGGATGGCTTTCGGACAATTCCAGGTCGATCTGCCACAGCGCGTATTCGCCGTTGTCGAGCAGCACCAGCAGCTCCGGCCCGAGCGCCGCCACCTGCCGCGCCAGTTCGCTGCCGATGGTGCCGCCGGCCCCGGTCACCAGCACGCGCCGCCCCTGCACCAGCCGCGCCATGCCCTCGCGGTCCAGCGGCACCTGCGGCCGGTTCAGCAGATCCTCGATGGCGATCGGGCGGAGTTGCAGCCGCTCGGCGGCGGCTGCCGGGTCGAGCGCGGTCAGCCGCGGCGCGCGGGCAACCCGCACCCCCTCGCGCTCGCCCGCCTCCATCAGTTGCGCCAGCAGCGGGCCGGGCACGTCCGGCTCGGTCAGCACCAGCGCCACCGGCAGCGCCTGTTCGGCGCGCAGCCGGGTGAGCACCGCGGCGGCCTCGTCGGCGCTGCCGAGGATCGGGCAGCCATGGATGCGCCGGCCGGTCTGCGCCCGGCCGAGCGACAGCAGGCCGAGCGCGCGATACGGCGCCTCCCGGTCGCCGGCGAGGGCGCGCAGGAACAGATCCGCCCCCTCCCCGGCGCCGACCAGCAGCACCGGCTGCGCCGCGCCGCCGGCGGCGCCCTCATGCAGCAGCCGGTAGAACACGCGCGGCACCGCCAGCAGCGCGATCAGCGCCAGCGCCTGCGCCGCCGGGAAGGTCGGCGCGGGCAGCGGCAGGCGCGCCAGATGCAGGCCGAGCGCACACAGCGCCGCTCCGGCCAGACTGGCGGCGCCGACGCCGAGCAGGTCGGAGGGGCCGGCGAAGCGCCAGTACTGCACCGACAGCCGGAACGGCAGCCCGGCCAGCAGCAGCGCCGCCGCCGCCCAGCCCAGTGGCCACAGCGGCAGCAGCGGGTCGGCGGTCGGCGCCACCAGCCAGCGCGCCAGCACCACCGAAAGCGCCGCCAGCAGCCCGTCCAGGGCCGCATTCAGCGCGATGCGCAGCGTCGAGCGTTGGGGAGCCATGTCCTGCCTATACCCCGTTGGGGGGCTGGGCGCGACCTCGGGGGACGGGGTAAGCAGGTTGCATGACCCTCCTCGCCGTCCTGCGCCACCTCGCCTTCGCCGCCGGCCTCGCCCTGGTCTCGGCGCTGGTCGTTGCGGCGATGATCTCCGCCCGCGTCATGGACGTGCCGAATACGCGCAGCGCGCATGCCCGGCCGACGCCCAAGGGCGGCGGCGTCGGCGTCGTCGTCGCCTTCATGCTCGGCGTCACCATGCTGTACGGCTATGCGGATTTCGCACGCCTGGCCGACGCCTATTTCCGCGGCGTCATCCTCGCCGCGCTGGCCATCGCCGTGGTGGCGTTCCTCGACGACCTGCGCGATTGGCCGTTCGTGGTCAAGCTGGCGGCGCAGGCGCTGGCGGCGCTGGCCGCGGCGGGCAGCGGGCTTTATGTGCGCAGCGTCAACCTGCCCTATCTCGGCGCGGTCGATCTCGGCCTGCTCGGGCTGGCCGCGACCATCGGCTGGATCGTCTTCGCCACCAACGCGATGAACTTCATCGACGGGCTGAACGGGCTGGCCGCCGGCACGGCGCTGGTCGCCGCCGGCTTCCTGGCGGTGCTGTCGGCGCAGCAGGATGCGTGGTTCGCCTATTTCGCCGCCCTGCTGCTGGCCGGCGGGCTGGTCGGCTTCCTGCCGTTCAACTTCCCCCGCGCGCGCATTTTCCTCGGCGATGTCGGCAGCCAGTTCTGCGGCTTCATGCTCGCCGTGCTCGGCATCGCCGCGGCGCGGTTCGAGCGGGTGGAGATGTCGTTCGTGCTGGTGCCCTGCCTGCTGTCGGGCGTGCTGTTCGATGTCGCCTTCACCCTGGTCCGCCGGCTGCTCGCCGGGCAGCGCATCACCGAGGCGCATCGCGGGCATCTCTATCAGGTGGCGCAGCGCGCCGGCATGGATGCGCGCGGCGTGGCGATGCTGCACTGGGGGTTCGCGGCGCTTGGCGGCGTCGTCTGCCTGGTGTTCGTGCGCGCGCCCTCAGCCGCCAAGCCGGTGTTGCCGCTGCTGCTGCTGATCCCGCAACTGCTCTGGCTCGGCGTCGTCGTCGCGCGCGCCCGTCGCGCCGGCATCGCGCGCTGGTAAAAGGGCGCGGGCATCGCGCGCTGGTAAAAGGGCGCGGGCATCGCGCGCTGGTGAAGGCACGCCGAGCAGCGCCAACCCACCGGCGCCGAGCAGCAGCACGATCACCGCCATGCCGGCGCGCTGACTGGCGAAGGCGGCGGTCGCCGCGGCCAGCGCCGCCGGGCCGATGAAGCCGGTGACCCGGCCGGACAGGGCGAACAGGCCGAACCACGCGGCGCGCGCCTCGACCGGCGCCATGCGCGCCAGCAGGCTGCGGCTGGCCGCCTGCGCCGGGCCGACGAACAGACCGAGCGCATGGCCGAGCACCCAGAAGGCGCCGCGCCCATGCACCAGCAGCAGCGCCGTGCTGAGCGCGCAGAGCGCGGCGAGCGAGACCAGAATGGTCGCCTTGGCGCCGATACGGTCCTCGATGAAGGCGAAGCCGAGCACGCCGATGCCGGCGGCGACGTTGAGGCCGATGCCGAAGATCAGGACCTCGCTGGCGGACAGGCCGAACTGCCCGGCGGCGTAGATGCCGCCGAAGGCGAACAGCGTCGTCAGCCCGTCCATGAACAGCAGTCGCGCCAGCAGGAAGCGGCGCAGCGCCGGCACCCGCCACGCCATACGCAGCACTGTACGCAGCGCCGCGCCGCTGTGGCGCAGCGCCTGCCGCCACGGCGTGCGGGCGGCGGGTTCGGCGACGAACACCGCAACCGGCCAGCCGAACACGGCGAGCCAGCCGGCCGCCAGAAGCGCCGTCGCCCGCACCGGCTCGGCCGTCGCCGCGTCCAGACCGAACAGCGGCGGCTTCGGCCATACCAGCAGCACCAGGCAGAGGGCGAGGCAGACAAGGCCACCGGCATAGCCCGCCCCCCAGGCCAACATCGACAACCGGCCGAGTCGGCGCGGGCCGGCGAGGTCGGGCAGCATGGCGTTGTAAAACACCGTTGCCACCTCGAAGGCGACGGTGGCGAGTCCGGCAAGCCAGAGCGCGCGCGGCATATCGGCGACGCGCGGATGCACCGTCCACAGCAGCGCGGTGCAGACCACCATCACCGCGGTTGCCGCGGCCAGCAGCGCCCGCCGCCGGCCGCCGAGATCGGCAACGGCACCGAGCGGCACCGCCAGCAGCGCAATGGCAATGCCCGCCGCCGCCTGCATGCCGGCCCATTGGGCGGCGCCGGTGACCTGATCGGCGGCGACGGCGCGGGTAAAGTAGGTGGCGAAGACGAAGGTGGTGACGACGGTGGAGAACGCTCCATACGCCCAATCGTATAGCACCCAGGCAACGATTGCCGGCATCGCCCTCCCCCGGCCGCCGCTGGCGGACACCGGGGCTACTGGGCCGCCGCCGGCGGCTGCGCCGCGACCAGGGCGTCGTCGATCTCCCTGGCGCGCCGGGCGGCGGGACGCTGGCTGATACGCGCCCAATATTGCGCGAAGGCGGGGCGCTTCTCGATCGAGCCGAACATCAGGCCGAAGCCGATCTGCGCGCCGAGATAGACGTCGGCGGCGGAAAACGTGTCGCCCAGCAGGTAGTCGCCGCGCCCCACGGCACCCTCGAGCACGTTCATCACATCGGCGAAACTGCCGTAGCCGGCCATCCGCTCACGGCCCTCGGGCACGACGACGCCCAGCGCATTGTTGGTCACCGCCGCCTCGACCGGGCCGGCGGCAAAAAACAGCCAGCGGAAATAGGTGCCACGGCGGCGGTCGCCGGGCGGCGGCGCCAGACCGGCCTGCGGAAATGCGTCGGCAAGATAGGCGCAGATGGCGGCGCATTCGGTGATGACGGTATCGCCATGCCGCAGCGCCGGAACCTTGCCCATCGGGTTGATCGCAAGATAGCCGGGCGCCTTCATCGGCGGTCCGAAGCCGAGCAGTTCCGTGCGGTAGGGATGGCCCACCTCTTCGAGCATCCAGCGCACCATGCGACCACGCGACATAGGGTTGGTGTAGACGACCAGTTCGTCCGCCATGTCACACTCCGCCGGTTCGCGGGGACGCCTCGGCATCGCCGCGCTTCACCCTGCCCCGCCGGCTGTTCTATCCTCAAGCCGCTCCGCCCGGAAGGACCGCGCCATGCCGCATCGCCTGCTTGCCGTCCTGGTGTTGTTGGGCGCCCTGGCGGCGGTGCCGCCGGCGGCGCGGGCGGCCAACGATCCGTCGTTCAATCTGGTCAACCGCGCCGGCGTTGCCGTGCGCGAAGTGTACGTGACCCCGGCCGGCGACGCCAACTGGGGCCGCAACCGGCTGCACGGCACGCTCGCGCCCGGCGCCAGTTTCGGGCTGCAGCGCCGCTCGGACGGCAACTGCCTGTTCGATATCAAGGTGGTGTTCGTCGATGGCCGCAGCGAAGAGCGACGCGGCCTCAACACCTGCACGCTCGACGCGGTCGCCGTCGGCGGCCCGGAGCAGAAGGTTGACAAGACGGAGGACGACCCGTCCTTCCGCCTCGTCAACCGCGGCGCCGAGACGATCGCCGAGCTTTACGCGACGCCGGCCGGGCTGGCCGGCTGGGGCCACAACCGGCTGCCGCCGGACGGTGTGCCGGCGGGCACCGCCAGCGTCATCCGCATTGCCCGCGTCGCGACGGGCAATTGCCTGTTCGACCTGCGCGTCGTGTTTGCCGACCACAAGGCAGTGGAGAAGCGGCGCGCCGATCTTTGCCGGATCACCGATCTGCCGGTTCCGTAAGCGTCCGCGCGGCGCGCCTGGGCAGGTTGCGGCTCAGGCGCTCGCCGCTTTGCGCCCGCTGCCTTCGGCCATCACCGGTTTCTTCGACGTCGTCACCGCTTCGGTCATGATGCCGCGCAGGTCGCGCAGAAACGCCGTGCCCTTGAGCGTCCGCTGCACCAGCACGCTGCGCCGGTCCATCGGGTCCACCTTGCGGCGGGCGAGGTCGAGTTCGCCGAGCCGGTCAAGGGCGCGGGTGATCGCCGGCTTGGAGACGTTGAGCTCGGCGGCCAGACCGCGCACCGTATGCGCCCCGTCCTGCAGATAGCAGGTCAGAAACACGCCGAGCTGGCGGGCGGACAGGTCAGGGCCGTCGCGACGCACGAGCGCAACGATGGTGTCGCGCAGGATGGCGACCAGTTGGTCGGCCGATGGAGGAGTGGCCATTCGTTACTTCCCTTCTATCGTCTGGCGGGAACTGGGCCGCCACGTTTCTATGATTACGCGAAGTCGCCGTTTCCGAATTGGTCTCGCGGCTTACAAATACAAAGACTGCGCCGACGCATAAGTTCCAAGGAAATCCCGATCACGTTACCGGCGTGTTGCGGTCGCCTGGCTCAGCAAGAAGTTTACCGCGGACGGCGGCGCAGACCGCACGCAGCGCCTGCGCTTCGCCACCATCCGGCCGGCCGGGGCGCGTCGCGTCGTTCCAGGCGTAGAGATCGAGGTGCAGCCACGGCGTGCGCGCAGCAACGAAGCGGCGCAGGAACAGCGCAGCAACGATGGCGCCGGCAAACGGCTTGCCGGCAATGTTGTTGAGATCGGCGATCGGACTGTCGAGCCAGGGGTCGTAGCCGTCCCACAGCGGCAGCCGCCACACCGGATCGTGCACCGCGGCGCCGGCCGCGAGCAGCGCCTCGGCCCAGCCATCGTCAGAGGCGAACAGCGCCGGCAGGTCGGGACCCAGCGCGCTGCGCGCCGCACCGGTCAGTGTCGCACAATCGAGCAGCAGCGCCGGCGCCGCGTCCGACGCCTCGGCCAGCAGATCGGCCAGCACAAGGCGGCCTTCGGCATCGGTGTTGCCAACTTCGACGGACAGGCCGCGGCGGGTGCGGATCACGTCCGACGGGCGCATGGCGCTGCCCGAAATACTGTTCTCGACGCAGCCGATGCGCACCATCAGGCGGATCGGCAGGTCGGCCTGCATCAGCACCTGGGCGATGCCGAGCACGATCGCGGCGCCGCCCATGTCCTTTTTCATCCGCAGCATGCCGTCGGGCGGCTTGATGTCGTAGCCGCCGGTGTCGAAGCAGACGCCCTTGCCGCACAGCGCCACCAGCGGGGACGCCGCGTCGGCGCCGCTGCCGCGCCAGGCGAAGCCGGCAACCACCGGCGGGCGCAGCGATCCGGCGCCGACCGCGGCCACCGCCGGATAGGCGTCGTCGAGCGCCGCACCGGCGACGCGCATCGGCTCGGCGCCATGCCGCTGCGCCAGCGCCAGCACCGCATCGGCCAGTTCCGCCGGGCCGAGCAGATTGGCCGGCGTGTTGATGAGATCGCGCACCAGCCAGATCGCCCGCGTTTCGGCCAGCGCTGCCGCCAGCGCCGGGGCGTGTGGCAGGTCAAGCGCGAGGCGGGACGGCGGGCGCCGGGGCGGCTTGAAGCCGCGAAAGCGGTAGGCGCCGAGACAGAAGCCGAGCACCGCCGCATCGGCGGCGAAATCGCCCGGCAGCAGCCGCCACACCCCCTCCGGCAGCCGGAACGGCAGATCGCCGAATGGGTAGGGCGAGCGGTCGTCGCCGAGACCGAAAGCGGCGCCGGCAACCCCCGCGGCACCCGCCAACAGCACCAGCTCGCCCGGCTTCGCGGCGAAGCCCGATTGGCGCAGGAACGTCCCGGCGTCGCCCAGACGCGCAAGCAATGTTTCCAGTCCACCCGGCCGCACCACGTGCAGCGGCAGGGCCGCCGGATCAGGCCCGGCGCAGGGCAGCTCGATAGTCTGCATCATCACTCCCGCATCCGGCCGTCGAGTCGGCCGATGCGAAATGCACATGACATCTTCGCCGCCCGGCGACAACCCCGACGCGCAAGTCCAGTGACAGTTTTGATCGTTCTTGTTCTTAACGCGATGCAGAACACCCCGTCACAGACGTTAATGATCGTCCAGGTTCAACATCGCCCGGCACTATCGCGCCAGCGGATAGTCACGCCAGCGTTCCGGCCAGCGCCTGCTCGATGCGGCGGGCGAAACCGGCCGGGTCGCGCGGCAGGTCGCCGTCCTGCACATGGGCGAGGTCGAGCAACATGCCAGCCTCCGCCGCCAGATCTGCCCCGCCCGCCAGCCGCGCCAGCAGCACCGCGATCAGTTGGTGGCGCGGATTGATCTCCAGCACCGGCGGCGCCGCCGGTGCGGCGCGGCCGGCGCGGCGCAGCAGCCGCTGCATCTGCAGATCGGGCGCATTGGCCCCCGGCGCCAGCACCACCGCGCTCTCCGCCAGCCGTTCCGTGGTCCGCACATCGGAGACCCGCTCGCCGAGCGCCGCCCTCAGCGCCGCCAGCAGCGCCGTGGTGTCGGGCGCCGGCTCGCCGGCGGGGGCGCGTTTGGCGAGGTCGGCGGCGCCCTGGGTGACGCTGCGGATCGGCTTGCCGTCGAAACTGGCGAGACGCTCCGGCCAGAAGGCGTCGATCGAATCGCCGAGCAGCAGCACCTCGATGCCACGGGCGCGGAAGCCTTCGAGCTGGGCCGAACCGGCGATGGCATCGACGCTGTCGCCGGCCAGGAAGTAGATTGCCTCCTGGCCCTCCTGCATGCGCGCGACATAGTCGGCAAAGCCGGTCAGGCCGGCCACGGCGGAGGAGCGGAAGCGCAGCAGCGGCGCCAGTTCGGCGCGGTGGTCGTGGTCGTCCCACACCCCTTCCTTGAGGATGGCGCCGAAATTGTCCCAGATCGGGGCGTAGGCATCTGCGTCCTTGGCGCGGGTCTTGAGTTCGGTCAGCACGCGGTTGGTCACCGCCTTGCGGATGCGCGCCAGCACCGGGGTTGCCTGCAGCATCTCGCGCGAGACGTTGAGCGGCAGGTCCTCGGTATCGACGATGCCGCGCACGAAGCGCAGCCAGGACGGCAGCAGCTCGGCCTCATCGGTGATGAACATGCGCCGGACATGCAGCCGCACCCGGCTCTGCCGCTCCTGCTCCAGCGGCTCGAACGGCTTGGCCGAGGGAATGAACAGCAGCGCGTAGAACTCCATCGCCCCTTCGGCGCGCCAGTGCAGCGTCGCCGCCGGACTGTCGAACATGGCGCCGAGATGGCGGTAGAATTCGGTGTACTGCTGCTCGGTGATGTCGGCTTTCGGCTTGCGCCACAGCGCCGTGCCCTCGTTGGCCGGCACATCCTTGCCGTCGCGGTCGATGACGACGGGGATGGTGACATGGTCCGCCCATTTGCGCACCACGGTCTCGATCCGGTACGGTTCGAGAAACTCGTCAGCGTCGGATTTGAGATGCAGCACGACATCGCTGCCGGCGCTGGCGCGCGTCGCCGGCGCCAGGGTGAACTCGCCGCCGCCGTCCGAGGCCCACAGCCACGCCTCCTGCGAGCCGGCGCGGCGCGATGTCACCTCGACGCGCTCGGCGACCATGAAGGCGGAGTAGAAGCCGACGCCGAACTGGCCGATCAGGCTCGGCCGCTCCGCCGCACTCGCCTGTTCCAGTGTGGCGCCGAAGGCGCGGGTGCCGGAGCGCGCGATGGTGCCGAGATTGGCCATCATCTCCTCGCGCGACATGCCGATGCCGTCGTCGGCAATGCTCAGCGTGCGTTCGGCGCGGCTGGCGGCGATGCGCACGCGGGCGGTCTCGGGCAGCGCCAGCGCCGGATGGGTCAGCGCCTCGAAGCGGCGGCGGTCGATCGCGTCGGCGGCGTTGGCGACCAGTTCGCGCAGGAAAATCTCCCGCTCGGAGTAAAGCGAATGCACCACGAGGTCGAGCAGCCGGCCAACCTCGGTGCCGAATGCGTGGCGTTCGATTGTCTCCGTGCTCATCGCCGTCCCCCGTCCTGTCGTGGCCGGCGCGATATGCGGGCGATTGGGCGGCGGTTCAATGGGTGGGGGTCGCGCGCCGCTCCATCGCCAGCAGGAAGCGGCGGGCCAGCGCGCCATAGAGCGGACGCGGGCAGATCAGCCGGGAGACGCCGAAGGCGAGCATGGCGGTGGCCAGCAGCGGGATGGTCATGCGCTGGTTGTCGGTCATTTCCATGACGATCACGGTGGCGGTGATCGGCGCCTGCACCACGCCGGAGAAATAGGCGACCATGCCGAGCAGCACCACCGCCCCCGCCGGCGCGCTCGGCACCAGCAGCGCCAGCCACTGGCCGATCCCGGCGCCGATCGACAGCGAGGGGGCGAAAATGCCGCCGGGGATGCCGGACAGGTAGGACACCACCGTCGCCAGCAGCTTGAGCAGCGCATAGAGCGGCGGCAGCGTCGCCGTGCCCTCGACCACGCCGCGCGCCTGGGCGTAGCCGGTGCCATAGGTGGTGCCGCCTGAGGCGAGGCCGAGCAGCGCCAGCGCCAGCCCGCACAGCGCGGCAAAGCCGATCGGGTGGCGCATCAGCAGCCGCCCGCCGCGCCCCGGCAGGCCGCGGCTGGCGGCGACCAGCACCTGGCTGAACACCCCGCCGGCCACCCCGCCGGCCAGCGCGCACAGCGCCACCGCCGCCCAGCCGGCGCCGACATCGAGCTCCGCCCGCGTGGCGCCGAAATAGGTGTAGTTGCCGGCCAGCGCCAGCGTGGTGATGCCGGCGAGGATCACCGCGGTCAGCACCGTGCCGGAGGTGCGGGTCTCAAACGAATGGCTGAGTTCTTCGATGGCGAAGACGATGCCGGCGAGCGGCGTGTTGAACGCCGCCGCCACCCCGGCGGCGCCGCCGGCGAGCACCAGGCTGCGGCGCAGATCGTGGCGCGGCAGGCGGAGCAGGCGGCCGAGCGCGTGCATGGCGGCGGCGCCGACCTGCACCGTCGGCCCCTCGCGCCCGATCGAGGCGCCACAGAACAGGCCAAGCAGCGTCAGCAGCACCTTGCCGGCGGCGATCTTCGGCGACAGCACGGCGTTGACCGCCACGCCATCGGTCATGTGCAGTGCCGCAATGGTCTGCGGGATGCCGCTGCCCTGGGCGCCGGGGAAAAAGCGCCGCGTCAGCCAGACCGACAGGGCCAGCCCGGCCGGCGCCAGGATCAGCACACCGAGCGGCTGCCCGTGCAGCGCCCAGACGAAACCCCGCTGCGCCAGATCGGCAAGGCGGGCGAAGCCGAGCGCCAGCAGCGACACCACGACGGCGCCGCCCCAGGTGACGAGGCGGCGCAGCCACAGCCGGGCGGAGAGCAGCGGCGCCATGTGGCGCAGCCGCCCGTGCAGCCACAGCTTCCGGCTCACCGGCGGCACGCCCGCAGATCGGCCTCGGTATCGACATCGTGCAGCGTGCGCAGCCGGGCCGACGGATGGCGGCGGAAATTGACCAGGGTGTCGGCCAGCGCGTGCGGCGAGGACCAGCGCACATTGGCAAACGGGTGCGCCGGACGGCGCGGACCGAGCGCCACCAGCCAGTAGCCGCCATCCGCCGCCGGGCCGAAACAGGCCGGCACAGCACGGAGAGCGCGAAAGGCGCGGGCCACGTCGTCGGCGCGCAGCTCGGGAATGTCGGCCCCGACGATGGCGGCGCACCCGCGTCGATGGCGCCACAGCAGCCGCTGCATGCGCTGGCCGAGATCGCCGCGCCCCTGGGCCACGCGGGCGAGGCCGCGGCTCCACGGACCGCGCGCGCCATCCGGCGTGACGGCAAGAACGGTGCGGAAGCGGCGTTCGGCGGCGAGCCGGCGGAGGGTGCGATCGAGCATGGCACGATAGAAGCACAGCGCCGCCCGCCTGCCGATACCGGCGGCGAGCCGCCGCTTGACCGTGCCGAGCCGCGGCGCACGGGCGAAGACGTAGAGCGTGTCAGTCACGCATGGACAACATGCTGGTCCAGCAGCAGCCCGGCGCGCTCCGCGGCCGAGGGATCAAGCAGCAGCGCCAGCCGCGCCCGCAGCAGAGAGCCGGCGATCCAGCGATCATAGGACAGCGCCATGATGGCGAGATAGACGAGCGTTGTCGCATCGCACGTCTGCGCCGGCGGGCGGTCGCGGCGCGGCGGCGCGACGCCGGCGCGGATGTCGCGCTCGGTCTCGCGCAGCAGGCGGGAGGCGGCGGCGAAGGCGGCGGCACCGTCCAGCATGCCGGACAGGATGCGGATTTCGGCGAGCAAGGACGGATCGGACTGCGGGCGAGCGGCGACCTGCTCGGCCAGATCGAAAAACCGGCGGCGATAGTCGCGGCGCCGGTCATGCGCGCGGCCCCGCGCCGCCACCATCCATCGCACGAAAAGCGAGACGAGAAGGGCCAGCAGAAGCCCGGCGGCGATTTCAATCATTCGGCGTCCCGCCTTTCCGTCCTGCGGCGCTCGGTTTCCACCTCCAGCCGGGCGAGCATGGCTGTCTTGCGCAATTCATGCTCCCGTTCGTCCTTGCGGTCCTGCTGCCATGCCCGCGCCATGGGGGGCCGACACAGCCTATCAGATCGCCGGCCACGGCGACCACCAACAGCGCAGCAATGCGCGCACCATCCGAATGAAAGGCGGACAGCCAGTCGAGCCGCTGAAAAATCGCGCCGCCTCCCGCCCTTGTTGCTCGCAGCCTGGCCCGTATTACCGGCCGCTTGATCGGTCAGCCCGGATCAGGCAATCACCGGTACAGCCGGACCAGGACGCCGGGCGGAACCCCGCACAGATAGAGCGCGAGGCAGATCAGGTTGCGCGCCGAGCGGCGGTGCCAGCCCTGCCGCTGCCATTTCACCGCCGCGGTGACCGCCGCCGCATCGAGCGCCACCAGACGGCCGCGGCCAAGCCGGCGCACCAGATCGACATCCTCCATCAGCGGCAGCGGACGCATCCCGCCGACCCGCTCCAGCAGGCTGCGGGCGATCAGCAATCCCTGATCGCCATAGGGCAGCGCCAGCGCCGCACAGCGCCACGCCACCCGGCGTTCGAGGCGGCGGGCGCGTGGATCGGCGCTGTCTAGGGCGAAGCGGAAATAGCCCGCCCGCCCCTCACCCGCCGCCATCAGCGCCCGCGCCGCCGCCGTCCAGCCCGGCGCAAGTTGCGTGTCGGCATGCAGCAGCAGCAGCCAGCGCGCCCGCGTCGCGGCGATGCCGGCGGCAAGCTGCTGCCCGCGTCCGCGCGGTGCGGCCAGCAGGCGGGCGCCGGCGCAGGCGGCGGTGCCGTCGATGCTGCCGCCATCGACGACGACAATCTCGGCCGGCGCCTCACCCAGCGCCGCCAGCGTCGCCGGCAGCGTCGCCGCCGCATTCAGCGTCGGGATGACCACGGCCAGATCCATCAGACCACGTTCCACTGTTGTTCTTGACGTGGCGCGCGCCGGATGGCAGCGTAGCTTCGGAACGGACAGTGAACACGGATCATGCTCGACATGATGCACGCGCCGGACGCGGCGGACCACAGCGACCTGGTGCGGGAGATCGACGGCGACGCGGTGGCGGCGCTCGAGCGGGCCGGCATGCCGGACGCGCCGGCGGCGGCGCCGCGCACGCGGCGGCCGGTGCGCAAAGGGCGCGGCGCCACCGTCAACCCGCCCAACCGCTTCGAAAGCATCGCGGCGGCGCCGTTCGACGATGGCTGGAGCACCCTTGCCGCCGATCTGGCCGACCTGCCGCCGCTGCCGACGACGCTGATCCGCGACACCTCGCGCAGCGTCATCAGCACCAATGCCAGCCCCGATCTCGGCTTCGACCGCTCGGTCAACCCGTATCGCGGCTGCGAGCATGGCTGCGTCTATTGCTTCGCGCGGCCGAGCCACGCCTATCTCGGCTATTCGCCCGGCCTCGATTTTGAAACGAAGCTGCTGTTCAAGCCGGATGTGGCGGAGCTGCTGGAGCGGGAATTGCGCAAGCCCGGCTATGTCGCCCGGCCGCTGGCGCTCGGCTCCAACACCGACCCCTATCAGCCGATCGAGCGGACGCTGAAACTGACCCGCGCGGTGCTCGAAGTGCTGGAGCGGTTCGGCCATCCGGTCAGCATCGTCACCAAATCGGCCGGCGTGCTGCGCGACGTTGATGTGCTGCGGCGGCTGGCGGCGCGGCGGCTGGTGCGGGTGTGGCTGTCGGTGACGACGCTCGACCCGCGGCTGGCGCGCACCATGGAGCCGCGGGCGGCGGCGCCGGCGCGGCGGCTGGCGGCGGTGGCGGAACTGGCGCAGGCGGGCGTCCCGGTGGGGGTGCTGGCGGCGCCGATGATCCCCGGTCTCAACGACGCCGAGTTGGAACGCATCCTCGACGCCTCGGCCAAGGCGGGGGCGCAGAGCGCCGGCTATGTGCTGCTGCGCCTGCCGCACGAGATCAAGCAGATTTTCGAGGACTGGCTGCACCAGCACTTCCCCGACCGGGCGCGCCATGTGCTGGAACTGGTGCGCAGCACGCGGGCCGGGGCGCTGAATGACGCGCAGTTCGGCCAGCGGATGACCGGCACCGGCGCCTATGCCGAACTGCTGGCCCGGCGGTTCGCCCGGGCGGCCAGGCAATACGGGCTGGACGGACGCCGCGACCTTGATTGTTCGGCGTTCGCCGCGCCGCCGAAGGCGCCGGGCGTGGCGGACGCGCAATTGTCGCTGTTCTGACGCGGTGGCGCGGTCACAGCGCCAGCCAGACGGTGCCGACCGCCAGCGTCAGCAGGGTCAGCGGCGCGCCGACGACGAAATAGGTCCAGAAGCCGATCGCCACCCCGCCGGCCGCCGCCCGCTGCACCACGATCAGATTGGCGATCGAGCCGAGCACGGTGAAATTGCCGGCCAGGGTGGACGACATGGCAACGGTCAGCCACGCCCGCGTCTGGTCGTGCAGCGGCGCGATGAAGGGTTTCAGCACCAGCACCGCCGGCACGTTGCTGACGATGTTGGACAGTACGGCGGTGACCGCGCTGAGCACCGGCACCCGGTCCAGATGCAGCGCACCCACCCGCGCCACCAGTTGCGGTGTCAGCAGCGCGTGCTGCGCCCCGGCGACGATGATGAACAATCCGGCGAACATCAGCAGCAGCGACCAGTCGATCTCGTCATAGACCCGCTCGCTGCGCACCCGCCGGGTCAGCAGCAGCAGGCCGCCGATGATGATCGCCGCCTTGGCCGGCGGCTGGCCGGCAAAGAACAGCGCCACCATCACCGCCGTCGCAGCCAGCGCCCGCCACATCAGCACCCGGTTGGCGCGCACCCGCAGCACCGGCGGATCGAACCGCCCGGCGGCGAACTCGCCGCGATGCGCCAGCGCGATCAGCAACACCGTCAGCACCAGCCCCGCCGCCGCCACCGGCGCCAGCGCCCCGGCGAAGCCGGCATAGGGGATGCGGGAAAAACTGCCGATCATGATGTTCTGCGGGTTGCCGGTGATGGTCGCGGTCGAGCCGACATTGGAGGCCATCGCCACCGCCAGCAGATAGGGCACCGGCCGCCGCTTCAGCGCCAGCGTCAGCTCCAGCACCAGCGGCGTCAGCACGAGGCAGATCGCATCGTTGACCAGAAACGCCGAGAACACGCCGGAGGTCAGCGTCACCGCCGCCAGCAGCACCAGCGGATGGTGGGCGCGGCGCATCACCCAGGCATTGGCCAGGGCGAAGAACCCCGACAGGCGCAGATTGGCGACCACGATCATCATGCCGAGCAACAGCGTGATGGTGTCGAGATCGACCGCCTTGTAGGCGTCCTCCAGCGGCAGCGCGCCGGACACCACCATCAGACAGGCGCCGACCAGGGCGACGCCGGCGCGGTCGATGGCCAGGAACGGCACCTTGCCAATCGCCAGCGCCAGATAGCTCGCCGCGAACACCACCGCGGCGGCGGCCGGAACCGCGTCGCGCCCCGCCGGCGACCCCGGCACCAGACCCGGCACCAGCGCCGCCAGCAGCGCCGCCGCCACCACGACGCCGACCAGCCCGACGCTGAACAGCCGCCGCGCCCCCCGCCCCGCCGCCGCGCCGCGCTCAGCCAAGCCGCACCGCCGCGTCACGCTCAGCCAAGCCGCACCGCCGCGCGATGCTGCGCCCAGCCGCGCGTCTCCGGCACCGCCAGCCAAAACAGCAGGAACGCCGCCGCCGCGCAGCCGGCGAGGAACAGAAACGCCGCGTCGAAGCCAAACCCGTCCACGATATACCCCGCCACCCCGTTGCTCAGCGCCGCCCCCAGCCCCCAGGCGGCGGCCGCGGCGCCCTGTGCCAAGTTGTAGCGTCCGCTGCCTTGCGTCAGGTCGGCGACCACGATCAGGAACAGCGCGCCGAAAATGCCGGCGCCGACGCCGTCGAGCAACTGGATGGCGATCAGCGCCGCCGGATGATGCACCAGGGTATAGAGCACGCCGCGGATCGGCAGCACCGCGAAGCCGACGAGAAACAGCCTCTTGCGCCCCCAGCGGTCGGCGCGGTGGCCGACCAGGATCGCCATCGGCACCATCGCCGCCTGCGCGGTGACGATGCAGGCGGCGATGAACAGCGCACTGGCCTGCGGCCGGCGGCGCGCCAGTTCCTCGCCCAGCAGCGGCAGCATCGCCGCGTTGGCGAAATGAAACAGGGTGATCGCGGCGGTAAAGACGAGCAGCGTCCGGGTGGCCGGGCGGACGCCGGCGACGCCCGGATCGGCGCCGCGCGCCACCGCGTAATCAATCGCCCCCGGCCGGATCGCCGCCAGCGGCCACAGCACCAGCCCCGCCAGCGCGGCGACGATCCACAGCACCGCGTTGGGTGCGAGATAGCTGCCGGCCAGCCCGGCGGCGATGGCGGTGAGCACGTTGCCGGCATGGTTGAACGCCTCGTTGCGGCCAACCCGTGCGGTGAAGCGAGCCCGCCCGACCATGCCGAGGCTGATCGCCGCCACCGCCGCGGGAAAGATCGCATCGGCGACGCCGTTCACCGCCTGCGCCACCACCACCGGCCAGAATTGCGGCCACCGCGCCATCACCGCCGCGGCACCGGCGACCGCGACCGCCGACAGCGCGATCAGCCGCCGCTTGGCGGTCACCGCATCGACCAGCGCCCCGGCCGGCGCCCGCGCGATCACCGTGGCGACGCCGCCGATGGTCAGCGCGATGCCGGCGCGCCCCGGGCTCCAGTGCTGCGCGCTGGTCAGGAACACCGCGAGGAACGGCCCGATCCCGTCCTTCACATCGGCGAGCAGGAAGCTCAGCCGGTCGAGCGCTGCGCTGCCGGCATGGTCGGTCATGATCTGCCTCTGCATGGACAACGGAAGCGCAAGCCGCGTGCCACGCCCCTACGCGGCGGCGGCGCACGAGTTCGCCGCCCGCCCCGCCCGGACGCCGGAGAGGCGCGGCCCGCCCTTGTGACGCCGGCCGTGGCGCGACACAGTCGGGGCAACACACGCGGGGCGACGGAGGTGGCCGGTGGCGGTGATGTCGCTGAACGCGCGCAAGGCGGCAGCGGTGGCGCGGATGATCGCCGCCCTGGCGGTGCTGCGCCCGGCGCTGGCCGAGCGGGCGCGCCTGCTGGGCGGCAGCTACCTGCTGTACGGCTCGGCGGCGCGCGGCGACCTGCGCCACGACAGCGACATCGACCTGCTGCTGGATTTCCCCGACGAAACCGCCACCGCCGCCGCCTGGTCGTTCGCCGAGGAGGCGGCGGCCCGGCTCGACCTTCCGGCCGACATCCGGCCGATCGGCCTGTGCAGCGACCGCTTCCTGGCGCATGTGCTGCCCGCAGCGATCCGGCTGTCATGAGTGACGCGCGCTGGTTCGAAATCACCGCCGACATCGAGTCCGCCGTGGTGCATTTTGGGCGCGCCGTCGAGATCTTCGCCGCCGGCGGCTTCGGCGACGACAGCCTCGACAGCTACAAGGCGCGGATGGCCCTGCTGCACGCCATGCAGTCGGGCCATATCTCGCTGGAAAGCGCCCTGCTGCGGGTGCTCAACCTGCTTGGCGAGGAGGAACCGTCGGGACGGGACTGGCATGCGGACCTGATCCGCCGCGCCGCCGTCGCGGGCGACGCACGGCCAGCCATCCTGCCCGGCGAGATCGCCGCCGCGGCGACCGAAACACGGCGCTTCCGACACGTCGCGACGCGCAGCTAGGGTGATTTCGCGGCCGAGCGGGCGACCCCCGCCGTTACCGCGGCCGGCACGCTCGCGCGCGCCCTGCCGGCGACGTTCGCGGCGTTCCGCTCGGCGATCGGCGAACAGCCCCGCCCTTCCTGACCTCGCCGCCGTTCCTAACATCGGCGTTGTCCCGCACGGGCGCGTTGCACCGCCCAAAGCCGTGTGCGACGCTCGACAGCAATGATGGGGCGCCAGCCCGCGTGTTCCCGGAGGAGCAAACTTTGTCCAAGATCGCCATTAGCCGCCGTGCCGCGCTCGGTGCCGCCGCCGCAACGGCGGCGCTGCCATTGGTGCATATCCGCAGCGCCGCCGCCGCCGGGCGGCTGTCGATCGGGTTGTGGGACCATTGGGTGCCGGCCGGCAACGCCGCCATGCGCGCCGTGGTCGGCGCCTGGGCGGAGAAGAACAAGGTCGATGTCGTGATCGACTTCATCACCAGCGTCGGCAACAAGAACCTGCTGACCATCGCCGCCGAGGCGCAGGCCCGCACCGGCCACGACATTCAGGCGTTCCCGACCTGGGAGGTGCACAACAACCAGGACAACCTGGAGCCGGTGGACGATGTCGTCCTGCCGCTGATGAAACAATACGGCGCCATCAACCCGGTCAACGAGTATCTCGGCAAGATCAACGGTCATTGGATGGCGGTGCCGTCGAGTTCCGGCGCGCAGTACAAACCCTCCTGCGCCCGCATCAGCCTGTTCAAGCAGGCCGGGCTCGATGTGCAGGCGATGTATCCGGCGCGCCCCGACCATACCGCGCTGGCCGATCAATGGACCTGGGCCAAGATGCTGGAGATCGCGCCGATCGCCAAGCAGGCCAACCTGCCGTTCGGCCTCGGCCTCGGGCAAACGACGGACTCGGTCGATTTCGTCGGCGCCCTGTTCCGCAGCTATGGCGCCGAGCTGGTCAATGCCAAGGGCGAGGTCACGGTCGATACCGACGCGGTCAAAACCGCGCTCGAATACATGAAGAAGCTGGCGCAGTATTTGCCGCCCGATGTGTACAGCTACGACGATGCCTCGAACAACCGCGCGCTGATTTCCGGCAAGAGTGCGCTGATCTTCAACCCACCCTCCGCCTGGGCGGTCGCGGTGCGCGACAACCCGAGCGTCGGCGGCGATTGCTGGACCTTCCCCAACCCGACCGGGCCGAACGGCCGCTTCGTGCCGTCCAACCCGTATTTCTGGGGGGTATGGAATTTCGCCCGCAACAAGAGCGCGGCAAAGGAGCTGATTACCTATCTCTGCCAGCGCGAACAGGTGGAAACCTTGTGCAAGGCGGTGTCCGGCTACGACATTCCGCCGTTCCTCAGCATGGCCGACTTCGCGGTCTGGGCGGAGGTCGGGCCGCCGACCGGCACCGTCTATAACTACCCGATCCGGCCGACGCACAACGCGACGCCGAGCATCGCCGCCTTCCCGGCACCCGCCGAAATCGCCGTGCAAATCTACAACCGCGCGACGATGACGACGATGGTGGCGAAGCTGACGCAGGGCGGGCAGAGCATTCCGCAGGTGATCGCCTGGGCCAAGGACGAGTTGGAGGGTTTCTCGCGCTGATGCGCCGCGTCCTGCGCCGGCGATCGACAATCGCTTTTTTCATGTGCCTGCCGCTGATCCTGCTGATCGGCGGCCTCGTCGTCTATCCGGCGATCTACGCCATCTATCTGGCGATGCTGAACAAGAAGATGACGCATTTCGTCGGTCTCGGCAATTTCGCCTTTCTGCTCAAACGCGCCACGTTCCATCTGGTGATTTTCCAAAGCTGCCTGTTCGCCGTCACCTCGGTCACCGCCAAGGCGGTGATCGGCTTCCTCCTCGCCCATCTCATGCACGCCATCCCCGGCCGGCATCAACGGGTGTGGCGCGGGCTGCTGCTGATCCCGTGGGTGGTGCCGCTGGCGCTGTCCACGCTCGGCTGGTGGTGGATGTTCGATCCGTCCTATTCGGCGTTCAACTGGCTGCTGGCAAAGTTCGGCATCGGCGCGGTGCCGTGGCTCGGCAGCACCGGCTGGGCGCGGTTCTGCATGATCCTGGTCAATACCTGGTACGGGGCGCCGTTCTTCATGATCATGTATCTCGCCGCGCTGAAATCGGTGCCCGAACAATTGTTCGAGGCGGCGAGCATCGACGGCGCCGGGGCGCTCGCCAAATTGCGCTATGTGACGCTGCCGATGATGCGCAACATCATCAGCATCACCGTGCTGTTCAGCCTGATCGTCACCTTTGCCGATTTCACCATCGTCCGCATTCTCACCGATGGCGGGCCGCGCGACACGACGCATATCTTCGCCACCTACGCCTTCGAGATCGGCATCCAATCGGGCGACGTGCCGCTCGGCGCCGCCGCCAGCCTGTTCATGCTGCCGATCCTCGCTGTCGCCAGCTTCTTCATTCTGCGCGGCGTGGCGCGGCGCGACCGCGAGATGGCGGCATGACCGCGAGCCTGTCGCGGCAACGGCGCTGGGCGCTGTGGGGCGCCTATGCCGCGCTCGGCGTGTTCGTGGTGATGTTTCTCGTCCCGCCGGTCTATATGCTGATCACCAGCCTGAAAACCTCGGCCGAGATTTCCGGCCAGAACACCAATCCCTGGCTGATCGCCCACCCGACGCTCGCCAATTATACCGAGTTGCTGCGCGACGCCGATTTTCAGGTTTTCTTCTGGAACTCGACGAAGGTGACGGTGTCCGTCGTCGCCCTGTCGATGGCGATTTCGGTGCTGGCCGCGTTCGCCCTGGCGCGCATGCGGTTCTGGGGCAGCGGGGCGCTGGCGACCGGCGTGTTCCTGACCTACCTGATTCCGGATTCGCTGCTGTTCATCCCGTTCTTCAAGATCATCGGCAAGCTCGGGCTGATCAACAACGCCTGGGCGATGGTATTGGTCTATCCGACGCTGGCGGTGCCGTTCTGCACCTGGATCATGATCGGCTATTTCGCCTCGGTGCCGAAAGAACTGGATGAGGCGGCGCTGATCGACGGGGCAAGCTGGTTGCAGATTCTGTTCAAGGTGTTCATCCCGGTCGCCATGCCCGGCATCATCGCCGCCACCATCTTTGCCTTTACCGTCAGTTGGGGCCAGTTCATCTATCCTCTGGCCTACCTGTACAGCTCCGATCAGATGGTCTTGACCGTCGGCATCATCAGCGACCTGATCCGCGCCGACGTGTTCCAGTGGGGCAAGATCATGGCCGGCTCGCTGATGGCGGCGGCGCCGCCGGTGGTGATCTATGCGTTTTTGATGGACTACTACATTTCCGGGCTGACCGCGGGCGCCACCAAAGGCTGACGCGCCAGCAATTCGGCGACCGCGGCGCGCAGATCGGCGCCGCGGAACGGCTTGCGCAGATGCGCGTCGGCGCGCGCCGCCTCGGCGCCGTCGAGCTCGGCATAGCCGCTCATCAGCAGCACCCGCAGCCCAGGGCGCAGCAGCCGCGCCGCCTCGGCCAGGGCGCTGCCGCTCTGGCCGGGCATGAGGAAATCGGTCACCAACAGGTCGGCCGACGCGCCGCCGCCGAGCGTCGCCAGCGCCGCGGCGGCGTCTGGCGCCTCGATCACCCGGTAGCCCGCTTCGCGCAGCACGTCGGCGGCAAAGCTGCGGACCTGCGGTTCATCATCGACCAGCAGGATCGCCGACTCATGCGCCCCCGGCTCGGGCGCCGTCACGCCGGCCGCCGGATCGGCGCGCGGCAGCCAGATTTCCGCGGTCGTCCCCTTGCCGGCAACGCTCGCCATGCGCGCCGTGCCGCCCGACTGCCGCGCCGCGCCATAGACCTGCGCCAGACCGAGGCCGGTGCCGCGGCCGATTTCCTTGGTAGTGAAGAACGGCTCGAAGGCGCGCGCCAGTACCTCCGGTGTCATGCCGGTGCCGCTGTCGGCGACCGAGATCACCACATAGGCGCCGGCCGGCAGCCCCAGCGCCTCGGCCTGCGGCGCCAGCAGCGTCGCCGTGCTGGTGGCGATGATCAGCCGGCCGCCCTGCGGCATGGCGTCGCGGGCGTTGATGGCGAGGTTGAGCACCGCCAGTTCGAGCTGCACCGGATCGGCGGTCACCGCCCAGCCGGCCCCCGCCAGATCGAGCCGCAGCAGCACCGCGCTGCCGAGCGTGCGCGACAGCATGTCCTGCATCCGGCCGAGCAGTTCGGCCGGGTCGAGCGTCTGTGCCGCCAGTTTCTGCCGGCGGGCGAAGACCAGCAACTGGTTGGTCAGAGTGGCGCCACGCTCCGCCGCCATGCGCGCGGCGCCGAGCAGCCGGCGGCCGGCCTCGGTGCCGACATGGCGTTCCAGCAATTCCAGACTGCCCAGCACCGCGGTCAGCAGATTGTTGAAATCATGCGCGACGCCGCCGGCAAGCTGGCCGACCGCCTGCAGCTTCTGGGTCTGGCGCAGTTGCTCCTCCAGCGCCAGCCGCGCCACCGTCGCCGCGGCGACGCGGCGCTCCAGTTCCGCGGTCAGATCCAGCAACTGCGTCTGCACCGCCTGCAGTTCGGTCTGATCGAAGGAGACGCCGACGATGCGCAGCGGCCGGCCGACGGGATCGGCCAGCACCACGCCGCGATCCTCCAAGTAGCGCCAGCCGCCATCCTGCGCCGCAAACCGATAGGCGCTGCGGTAATCGCCTCGCGCCGCCAGCGCCGCCTGAACGGCTGCGTCGCGACAGGCGCGGTCATCGGGATGGATGCGGTCGGCAAAATCGCCGGCGGTGTCGGCGACGCCGAACACCGCCTGGACATTGTCCGAACGGCTAATCCGCCCGCTGCGCAGGTCGTGGTCCCAGGTCACCACCCGGCCGGCGTCGAGCGCGCTGCGCAGCCACGCCGGATTCTGCGGCGGCGCCGACCCGACCTGCTCCGCCATCGGCCTGTCCCGTTCCTGGTCGCGTCCTGCCATCAACGCCGTTGTATCAGTCTGGCGCCGCACCGACGGCCATCACCTTATGGTGAGCACGCGCGACCGTCAGCGCGGCGGTGCCGATAACGACTGCTGCACCGACTGCGCCGGAACGATCCGCCTCAGTCAGTGCAGCAGCGTGATTGCAGGGGCAGGTTGAGCCAACGGGCTGAACTGCCCGTTGGCATCGGACCACTAGGAATTGCTGTTGCGGTTGCCGGTGAGCTGGAGCAGCAGCATGAACAGGTTGATGAAGTTCAGCAGCAGGCTGAGCGCGTCATAGACGCTGCGGCGGATCGCCATGTCGGAGCCGTAGGAATAGGCGTACTGGACGAAATCCGCCTTGATCCGCTGGGTGTCGTAGGCGGTCAGCCCGACGAAGACCAGCACGCCGATGATGCTGATGGCAAACTGCAGCCCGGCGCTGCCGACGAACATGTTGACCACGCCGGCGATGATGATGCCGATCAGCCCCATCACCAGGAAACTGCCCATGCGCGTCAGATCGCTGCGCGTGGTGTAGCCGTAGAGGCTCATCGCGCCGAACGTCGCGGCGGTGATGAAGAACACGCGGACGATGCTGGTGCCGCTGTAGATCAGGAAGATGTTGGTCAGGCTGGCGCCCATGGCGACGCAGAACGCCCAGTACAGCGCCTGCACCGTGCGCGTGGCCAGTTTGTTGACGCCGAAGCTGAGCACCAGCACGAACCCGAGCGGCGCGATCATCGCCAGCCAAGCCAGTCCGCCCGGCGCATGCCGAAGGCCGTACGGCGTCTCCACCATCGGGTAGAAGGCGTCGATCAGGCTGGTGTTGGCGATGGCGTAGGCGACCACGCCGGTCAGCAGCAGGCCGGACGCCATCCAGTTATAGACGCGCAGCATATAGGCGCGCAGGCCCGCATCCAGGACCGCTGCGGTCTCGGCCGGGCGCGCCCCGCTATAGCTGCGGAAGTCGGGACTGAGAGCCATGTTCGTGTATTCCCCTCTCGGGCGACCGGCCCGGTCTCGGACGGCCTGCCCAGTCAGCCACATTTGGGCGGAGCGCCGCGGACGATCAAGCGAAATCGGCGTAATCCGCCGCTCGGGGCGCCCAACTTCCCCTACTCATTCCTCAGCAGGGGCGCCGCCTTGGCGCGCAGCGCCGCCGCCGTGCCGGCATAGCCGATCGCCAGCATCAAAACGAGCGACCCGGCCACCGTCGCCGCCAGCGTGGCGGGCAGGAACGACCACGCGCTCTGCAGCACAAACCGCATGACGCCCCAGCTCGCCAGCGTGCCGACGCCGGCCGCCAGCACGCCGGCCGACAGCCCGAGCACGCCGAACTCGGTCAGCCATGCCGCCCGGATCTGGCCGCGGCTGGCGCCGAGGCTTTTCAGGATCACCGCCTCGCGCACCCGCCGCCGCTGCCCCGACGCCACCGCGCCGGCCAGCACCAGCGCCCCCGAGGCCAGCGCCACCGAGCCGGTCAGGCCGAGCGCCAGAGCGACCTGGCCGAGCAGATCGGCCACCGCCGCCAGCACATCGGCGACGCGGATCGCCGAGACATTGGGGAAGGCGTCGGTCACCGCGTTCAACAGCCCGGCCTCGGCGGCGGGCAGCGCGCGCACGGTGGCGATATGCGTGTGCGGTGCGTGCGCCAGCAGGCCGGGGCTGGCCACCAAGACGAAGTTCAGCCCCATCGACCGCCAGGCGATGTCGCGCAGATTGGCGATGTTCAGGTCGATGTCGCGGCCGAGCACGTTGACGCGGATGGTGTCGCCGATCGTCACCCCCCAGCCGCGCGCCAGCACCGCGTCGAACGACACCAGCGGTGGCCCGTCATAATCGGCCGCCCACCACTGCCCGGCGACCAGCCGCGAGCCTTGCGGCAGGCTGGCGCTGTAGGTCAGTCCGCGGTCCCCGCGCAGCGCCCATCGGGTGTCGGGCGTGGCGGTCACCTGATCGACCGGCACGCCCTTCACCGCGACGATGCGGGCGCGCAGGCTCGGCACCTCCTCCAGGTCGGAGACGCCTTGCGTGGCACCGACGAGGCGCCGGAACGTCGGCATCTGGTCGTTCTGCAGGTCGATGAAATAGAAGCTCGGCGCGTGGCGCGGCATCTGCTCGGCGATCTGGCGGCGCATGTTGCCCTCGATCAGCGCCACCGCGGCCAGCGTCGAAAGCCCCAGCCCGAGCGAAACCAGCATCAGCGGCGTGCTCGACCCCGGCCGGTGCAGATTGGCCAGGCCCAGCCGCGCCCAGGCCCGCCGCGGCGCCGGCACCCGCGCGGCGGCGAGCATCAGCGCGCTGCCACCGAGGCGGAACAGCAGCAGCGCGACCGCCGCGGCGGCGCAAAAGCCGAGGGCGAAGCGGCGATCCCCGGCGCTGACCACGACCAGCGCCACCAGCGCCAGCGCCAGCAGCGCGTCGGCGGCGAGCAGGGCCGGCGGCGGGCGGGCGGGGCCGGGCAGCAGCGCCTCGCGGAACAAGGCACCGCCGGGAATGCGCAGGGCGCGGGCGAGCGGCCACAGCGCGAACGTCGCCGCGGTCAGCAACCCGCTGCCCGCGGCCAGCAGCAGCGGCGCCGGATAGAGGCCGAGTTGCGGCGCCGCCGGCAGCAGCGTGGCCAGCAGCGGCGCCACCAGCAGCGGCAGCAGCGCGCCGATCGCCACACCGGCGGCAACCCCGAGCGCGGCCAGCGCCATCACCTGCACCAGGCACAGCGCGAACACCGTGCGCGGCGCGGCGCCGAGGCAGCGCAGCACGGCGATGCTCTGGCTGCGCGCCTCCAGCCACGCGCGCACGCCATTGGCAACGCCGATGCCGCCGACCAGCAGCGCGGTCAGGCCGACCAGGGTCATGAACAGGCTGGTCTGGGCGATGAAACGCTCGGTGCCCGGCGCCGCCTCGGTGGCGTCGCGCAGGCGCCAGCCGGTGGCGGGGAAAGCGGCGCGGATCGCCCGCAGCGTCGCGGCGGCCGACTGGCCTTGCGCCAGCAGGACGCGGCGGCGGTATTCGATGATCGAACCGGGCTGCACCAGCCGGGTCGCCGGCAGCGCCGCCGCGCCGATCAGCACGCGCGGGCCGAACACGGCGAGGCTGGCGATGCGGTCCGGCTCCGTCGTCAGCGCCCCGCGCAGGGTGAACATGGTGCTGCCGAGGCGCACCCGGTCGCCCGGCCGCAGGCCGAGCCGGGCCAGCACCAGCGGATCGGCGACCAATCCCTGATCGGCCAGCGCCGGCGCCACCGCCTGCGCCGGGGCGATGACCGCGGCGCCGACCAGCGGCCATGCCGCATCAACCGCTTTCAGCTCGACCAGCATGCGCGCCCCGGATGCGGCGACCAGCATCGCCCGCATGGTGACGATGTCGGAGCTGCGGTCGCCGCGCCCGGCGAGGAACGCGCCCAGCGCCGCGGGCAGCGGTTCGGCCCCGCTGGCGATCTCCAGATCGCCGCCGAGCAGCCTGCGGCCATCGGCGGCAAGGCCGCGCTCGACCCCTTCGCGCAGCGTGCCGACCGCGGCAATCGCCGCCACCCCGAGCGCCAGACAGGCCAGCACGATGCGCAGCCCGCGCACCCCGCCGCGCAGGTCGCGCCGCGCCAGACGCAGCACCAGCCTCATGCGATGCGCCCGTCGGCCATCCGCACGATGCGCGAGCAGCGCCCGGCCAGCGCCGCGTCGTGGGTGATCAGCAGCAATGTCGCCCCGGTCTCGGCGCGCAGCGCGAACAGCAGGTCCATCACCGCCGCGCCGGTGGCCAGATCGAGGTTGCCGGTCGGTTCATCGGCCAGCAGCAGCCGCGGTCGCGGCGCGACGGCGCGGGCCAGCGCCACGCGCTGCTGCTCGCCGCCGGACAACTGGCCCGGCAGATGCGTCAGCCGATGCCCCAGGCCGACCGCCACCAGCGCCGCCGCCGCCCGCGGCATGGCCTCGGCGACGCCGGCCAGTTCCAGCGGCACGGCGACATTCTCCAGCGCCGTCATCGTCGCGATCAGGTGAAACGCCTGGAACACGATGCCCACCGAATGGCGCCGCAGCCGCGCCAGCGCGTCCTCGCCGAGGCCGGTGATTTCCTGGCCGGCGAAGCGGATGCTGCCGCCGCTGGCGCGGTCGAGACCGGCGAGCAGCATCAACAGGCTGGTCTTGCCGGAGCCGGACGGGCCGACCAGACCGACCGCCTCGCCGCTGGCGATGTCGAGATCGATGCCGCGCAGGATGTTGACCGGCCCGGCAGCGGCGGGCACCGTCAGGGTCAGGCCGCGGATGCGCACGAGTGCGTCTGTCGCCGCGTCGTCATGGGGGCGCGGGGCGGAAGGAGTGTCGATGAGGTCCATGACGCGACGATATGGCCTCGGCCGTGCGCTGCGGAAAGCGTCGGTGCTGGCGTGTTGCCTGATGTTCATGCACGCAGCGGCATCGGCCGCCGGGCCGCCGCCGCGGCTGCTGGTACTGGGCGACTCGCTCGCCGCCGGCTACGGGCTGGCGCACGCCGAGGGGTTCGAGGCGCAACTGGCCGCGGCGCTGGCCGCCGCCGGCCATCCGGTGCGGCTCATCGACGGCGCCGTCTCCGGCGACACCACCGCCGGCGGCCGGGCGCGGCTCGACTGGGCGCTGGCAGATGGCGCCGATGCGGCGATCGTCGAACTCGGCGGCAATGACGGGCTGCGCGGCATCGACCCCAAGGTCACCGCAGACAACCTCACCGCCATCCTCGATGGGCTGGCAGCGCGCCACATCCCGGTGCTGCTGTCGGGCATCTATGCGCCGCCCAATCTCGGCGCCGAATATGGCGCCGACCTGCGCGCCGTGTTCGACCGGCTGGGGGCGCGGCCGGGGGTGCTCTATGACCCGTTCTTCCTCGCCGGGGTCGCCGCCGACCCGGCGCTGGAGCAGGCCGACCGCATCCACCCCAACGCCGCCGGGGTGCGGCGGGAGGTGGCGCGACTGCTGCCGCTGGTCGAGCGGCTGCTCGCCGAGGTGCCGGGGTCATGATCCGGCTGTTCGTCGGCCTCGACCTGGCGCAGCCGCTGCGCACCCGGCTGGCGATGCTGAGCGGCGGGATTCAGGGCGCGCGCTGGGTGCCGATGGAAAATTACCATATCACCCTGCGCTTCATCGGCGAGGTGCCGGGCCATCGCGCCGAGGAGATCGACACCGCGCTGGCGGCGCTGCGGGCGCGCGGCTTCACCCTGTCGCTGGCCGGGGTCGGTACGTTCAACCGCGCCGGCCGGGCGACGACGCTGTGGGCGGGGGTGGAGCGGAGCGCGGCGCTCGACCACCTGCAGAGCAAGATCGAGACGGCATGCCAGCGCGCCGGGCTGGAGCCGGAGCGCCGGCGCTTCAACCCGCATGTCACGCTGGCGCGGCTCGACAACGCGGCCGAGGTGAAGCTCGCCGGCTACATCCAGTCGCACAACCTGTTCCGCGCCGAGCCGGTGCCGGTCGGGCATTTCACCCTGTTCAGCTCGCGGCTCGGCAAGGAGGCGTCGGTCTATACCGCCGAGGTCGAGTATCCGCTCGGCTAATTCGACATCATGGCTCCAGCGTTGGCAGGCTGCCGGGGCGCAGATCGCGGTGGCTGCCCAGCGCCGCGCGCTTGATCATCCGCACCAAGTTCAGCAGATGCGGGTCGATGTTCTGCAGCAGATCGCGCACCACATCGGCAAAATGCCCGTCGGTGTACCACCAGCGCAGCAACTGCACGCCGCAGCGCAGCCGCGTCAGGCCGTGCGTGTTGCGACAGACGACGCGCCAGTAATGGCGATACAGCACGACGTGGAACAAACTGCCGCGGCGCGCGCTGGCCGCCGGGTCCTGCCAGCGCAGCGCCGCCTCGCGATCGACCAGCAGCAGCGCGCGCGTCGCCCGCTGGGCGTGGTCGCGGTGCAAAAACAGGTGCTCGCGCAGCCGCAGCCAGCGGCCGCGCAGCGCCATCTCGGCCAGCAACACCCGATCCGAGCCGCTGTAGGTGCCGATCAGCCCGCTGCCGAGCAGGGCGCTGCGGCGATAGACGCCGAACAAATCCTCGCACTGGTGATGCGCGTGGATGACGCTGGCGAAGCGGCGCACCGGATCGGGCGATCCGACCGCGGCCAGATCGGTCGCATAATGGCGGATCACTTCATCGTTGGCGCCAATCTCGGTGATGCCGGCGACACACATCACCGCCTCCGGCGCCGCTTCCAGCGCCGCCACGGCGCGGGCGAGGTACTCGGGCGCGAGCATGTCGTCATGCGCCGCCCAGAGAAAAAACCTGCCCTGCGACAACGCGAAGCACAGATCGAAATTCGGCCCGGCGCCAAGGTTGTGGGCATTGCGCACATAGCGCACGCGCCGGTCCTGCGCGGCATAGGCGCGGCAAATCTCCGGCGTCGCATCGGTCGAGGCGTTGTCGCAGATGATCAGCTCGAAATCACCGCAACTCTGCGCCAGGACCGAGTCGATCGCCTTGCCAAGGTAGTTTTGGCCATTGAACACCGGCATGCCGATGCTGACCAGCCGCACCGGGCAGTCCGGTGGCACCGGCGGCGGTGCGATGGCCATATCCGACGCCACCTGCGGCTCGCGCTCTCTGACTTCGAACGTGGCACCCTCCCTTGCGCAAAGCACACCACTGGATCATGCGCCGTGATCTGGCGCGACGTCGAGTATATGACGAGCCAAAAGCGCCTGGACTGCAAGCGTTCGCATACTGTGACTATGACCATCCTGAATCTCAATCACGATGCTGTGGGTGTGTTTGGCAGTCACACGACTTGGCGAGAATTTGAGCCGAGATCGCGTGAATGATCGTCCTGCGCGATTGAACCAAGTGTCAATCCGCATTGGCGCGCGTGGCGCCGGCCGCCGATCTGTGGGGCGTCCACCACACCAGGCGAGCCGTCATGTCCCGCACCATTGCCCTGCCGCCGCCCACCCCGGCCATCGCCGCCGCGCCGGTTTCCGCCCCGGCCCTGCCGGGGCTGTTGCTGACCGGCGGCATCGCTGCCGCCGGCTTCGCGCTCAACCGTCTGCCCGGGGTCGGCGCGTTCAGCCCGCTGATCCTGGCGATCGTGCTCGGCATGGCGCTGCATAACGGCATCGGCACGCCGGCCTGGGCACGGCCGGGAGTGCGGGTGGCGCTGCGGCCGGTGCTGCGGCTCGGCATCGTCATGCTCGGGCTGCAGCTCACCGCGCAGCAGGTGGCGGCCGTCGGCGGGCGCGGCGTGGCGGTGATCGCCGCCACGCTGCTGCTGACCTTCGTGCTGACCCGCCGGCTCGGCCGGCTGTTCGGCGTGGCGCCGCAGCTCGCCGAGCTGATCGCCGCCGGCACCTCGATCTGCGGCGCCTCGGCGGTCATCGCCACCAACACGGTGACCCGCGGCTCGGACGAGGATGTCGCCTATGCCGTCGCCTGCGTCACCGTGTTCGGCTCGCTGTCGATGCTGCTCTATCCGCTGCTGCCCGGCCTGCTGCATCTGCCGCCGCGCGCCTATGGGCTGTGGGCCGGCGCCTCGATCCATGAGATCGCGCAGGTCGTCGCCGCCGGGTTCCAGCACGGCGCGGCGGCCGGACAGACGGCGACGGTGGCCAAGCTCACCCGCGTCGCCATGCTGGCGCCGCTGGTGCTGACGCTCGGCGCCCTCGCCCCGCGCGGCGCCGGCCAGGCGCGCCCGCCGGTGCCATGGTTCGTGTTCGGCTTCGTCGCCCTGATCGGCGTCAACAGCGCCGGGGTGCTGCCGGTGGCGACCCACGCGCTGACCACCCCGGCGACCACCTTCCTGCTCGCCACCGCGCTCGCCGCGATGGGGCTGGAGACCGATCTGCGCAAGCTGCGCGCCGCCGGGCTGCGTCCGCTGGCGCTTGGCGCGGCAAGCTGGGTGCTGGTCTCGGCGCTGTCTCTCGCGCTGGTCGAACTGACGGTCTAGTCTCCGCCGCATGCTGGAACTGATGCGCGTGTTCGTCGCCGTCGCCGAGCGTCTGCATGTGACGCAGGCGGCGGCGGCGCTGAACATGACGCAGTCCGCCGCCAGCGCCGCCATCCGCACCCTGGAGGGGCGGCTCGACGCGGTGCTGTTCGACCGCGTCGGGCGGCATATCGAACTGACCGAGGCGGGCCGCGTGCTGCTGCCTGAGGCGCGCGCTGTGCTGCGCCGCGCCGAGAAGGCGGAGGCGGCGCTCGGCGAACTGGCGACGCTGGCGCGCGGCCATGTCCGCATCTACGCCAGCCAGACCATCGCCGGCTACTGGCTGCCCGCCCGGCTGCACCGCTTCCACATGCTGCATCCGCGCGTCGGCTTCGCGCTGGCGATCGGCAACACCGCACAGGCGGCGCGCGCCGTCGCCGAGGGGGCGGCCGACATCGCGCTGGTCGAAGGTGCGGTGGACGACGCGCTGCTGGCGCGCATCGCGGTGGCCACCGATCGGCTGGTGCTGGTGGTGGCGCCGTCGCATCCCTGGGCCACCCGCAGCGACCTCGCGCCGGCGGAGCTGGCCGGCAGCGCCTGGGTGCTGCGCGAGCGCGGCTCGGGCACCCGGCAGGCCTTCGCCGACGCCCTGCGCGGCCACGGCATCGACCCGGAGACGCTGAGCGTCGCCATGGAACTGCCGTCCAACGAGGCGGTGCGCGCGGCGGTGATCGCCGGCGCCGGGGCGACGGTGATCTCCCACGTCGTCGCCGCCTATCCGATCGGCGCCGGCGCGCTGGTGTCGGTGCCGGTGCCGCTGCCGCCGCGGCCGTTCACCGCGCTGCTGCATGGCGACCGCCATCGCGCGCGCGCCGTCACCGCGCTGTTGGCGGTGCTGCGCGAGCCGGGCGGCGGGGATGCGCCGCCGCCACCACTCCCTATGTGACCCAGCGGAGGACCCGCCAATGCCGACCCGTCGCCAGATGCTCGCCGCCGCCGCCGCGCTCGCCGTGCTGCCGCCTGCGGCACGCGCCGCCGACACGCTGGCCGGCGCCACCATTACGCCGCAAGGGGCGACGGTGACCGGCAAGCGGGTGCGCGGACCGTGGCGGATCGGCTTTTCCAACGGCTATTCGGGCAACGCCTGGCGGCAGATGTGCGTCGCCGCGCTGAAACAGGAGGCGGCGCTGCGGCGCGACACCATCGCCGAGCTGATCGTCGTCGATGGCCATGGCGATGTCGCCCGCCAGGCCGGCGACGTGGCGGCGCTGGCCGCCCAGCACGTCGATGCCATCCTGTGCATCCCCAATTCCGCCGTCGGGCTGGCCGACGCGCTGTCCGCGGCGACGCGGCAGGGCATCGTCACCGTGGCCTTCAATCTGCCGGTGATCGGCGAAACGGTCAGCGCCTATGTCGGCACCGACCCGGTGCGCAAAGGCCGGGCGCTCGCCACATGGCTGCTCGGCGCGCTCGGCGGACGCGGCAACATCATCGGCCTCGGCGGCCTGCCCGGCAATCCCTACAGCGCGGCGACCTGGGCCGGCGCGCGCGCCGTCTTCCAGGGCAGCGGGATCGAGGTGCTCGCCTACAAGGACGCCTACTGGCAGGAAAGCCGGGCACAGACGGTGTTGAGCGGGCTGCTCTCGGCCTATCCGAAGATCGACGGCATCTGGAGCGATGGCGGCCAGGACGCGACCGGCGCCTGCCACGCCCTGCTGGCGGGCGGCCGGCCGCTGGTGCCGGTCACCGGCGACGATTACAATGGGCTACTCAAATTCTATGTGGCGGAGCATGCGCCCCAGCCGGGCCTCGCCCTCGGCCTGATGTCGGAGCCGACATGGCAGAGCGTGGTGGCGCTGCGCACGGCGCTGACCCTGCTGGCCGGTGGCAGCGTCGCCCATCAGCAGATCATCGAGCCGGGACTGATCACCGCGGCCAACGCCGCGGCCTTTGTGCGGCCCGGCCTGCCCGATGCGGCCTTCGTCGATACCAGCCTGGACGACGCCACGATGCGGCAGATTTTTGCCTGACCGCCCAACCCTGACCAGCCGGGGCCGCGGGGCACCCCGCGACACCGCGCCTATCCCCGCGCCACCCCGGCCAGCCAGTCGCGCAGCGGACGCCACAGCGCCGCCTCGGCGCCCGAGCCGGCGGCCATGCCGATATGGCCGGCGCCGGGCGCATGCAGCACCGCCCCGCCGATCAGCGCGGCGAGCGGGCGGGCGCTGTCGGGTGGCACGATGCGGTCGCGCGCCGGCACCGCGACGAAGGCAGGCAGGCGCAGCGCCGCCGGATCGACCGCCAGGCCGGCGACGCGCCAGGTGCCGTTGGCCGGCGCATTCTCGCCGTACCACTGGCCCAGGCACTCGCGCGCCACCGGACCGGCAAGCGGCACGCCGTCGTTGAGCCAGTCCTCCAGCGCCACGAACAGCATCGCCCGCGCGCTTGCCGGGTCGAGCCGGGCGAAGCCGCGATATTTCTGCGCCACGCCGAACGGATCGAGCAGGGCGAACAAAATCTGCAGCGCATCCACCGGCACGCTGGCGGAAAACGCCAAAGCCGGTTCGAGCAGCGGCAGCATGTCGGCCACCCGGCGCGCCGCGTCCGCGTCGGCGGCGTGGAAGTCCCACGGTGTGGCCAGCAGCGCCAGCCCGCTGACGAGGTCGGGGCGAAGCTGCGCCGCCGCCAGTGCCAGCAATCCGCCCATGCAATAGCCGGCCAGGATCACTTGCCCGCCCGCCGCCATCATCGCCCGCTGCAGCCGCCCGGCGATATAATCGGTCAGCGTGAAGCGCCGCTCCACCGCGTCCGGCCAGCCCCAGTCGAGCAGCAGCGGGCGCACGCCCTGTCCGGCCAGCCAGCGCAGCATCGACCGGCCGGGGGCGAGATCGAGCACATAGGCGCGGTTGATCAGGCTCGGCACGAACAGCACCGCCGGCCCCTGCCCGCCATAGTCGAGCAGCCGCGACTCGCCCTCCTGCCACATGGTCGGCGGGTCGGGCAGGTCGCGGTGCCAGGGGTGGCGGCGATAGGCGGCAATGCCGGCGATCAGCGCGCGGTCCTGGCGCAAGGTCTCGGCCAGCACCGCGGCGGAAAACCCGGCCTCAGCCGGGGCGCCGTTCCAGAACGGCGAGTCGCTGCTCAAGCGTGTCGATGCGATGACGGAGCCGCTCGATTTCAGCATCGCGAGGGTCAGGTGCAGCAGCAGCGGACGCGGGCCGCGGCGCAGCAGCGGACCGGGGCGGGCGTCGCTCACCGGCGTCGGCACCGCGCGGCACGGCGCGCAGCATGGCCGTGGCGGCGCCGGCCCACAGCGCCGCCAGCGACTGCCACGTCTCCGCCAGCTCGCGATCCGCCGCCGCCGCGGCCAGCTCGCTCTGCCACAGCGTGATCCAGTCGCGCGCCAACAGCTCCAGGTCGGGCGCCTCCGGATCGGGCGGCGCTTCGCCTGTCCGGGCGCGGGGGCGCTCGCCCTGCTCCATCCGCCATCCACCCTCCTGACCGGCGGTGTTCTAGGCGCTGCACGGCGGCGGGGGAACCAGCCGTTGCATCGCTTTCTGTATTGCAGCGCGGCATGCTACCGTCACGGCGTATTCCCCGAGAGGGCACAGATGTCACAGCCGTCGCAAGCCGAACCCGGCACCCACAGCGGGGACCAGCCCGCGGTCGTGGTCAAGAAATACGCCAACCGCCGCCTCTACAACACCGAAAGCTCCAGCTACATCACGCTGGACACGCTTGCCGAGATGGTCCGCGTCGGCCGCGATTTCGTCGTCTATGACGCCAAGACCGGCGAGGACATTACCCGCGGCGTGCTGACCCAGATCATCGTCGAGGAAGAAAGCAAGGGTCGGGCCATGCTGCCCACCGGCTTCCTGCGCCAGATCATCGGCTTCTATGGCGACCAGATGCAGACGGTTGTGCCGCGCTACCTGGAACACGCGATGGCCAGCTTCGCCCGCCAGCAGGAACAGATGCGCGTCGCCATGCAACAGACCATGGGCAATTTCTTCCCGTTCGGGAATATCGAAGAGGTCGGCCGGCAGAACATGGCGATGATGGAGCGGGCGATGAGCCTGTTCTCGCCGTTCCGCCGTGATGGCGAGACGGCCGAGCGTGGCGACCGCCCGGCGCCTGAACAGGACGAGTTGAAGACGCTGCGGGCCGAAGTCGAGTTCCTGCGGACCCAGCTTGCGCAGATTCGCGCCACCCAGATTGGTGAAACAAAACCGGCTGCGGTACAAACTGCCGAAGATAACTCCACGCCAATCCAGAGCATCAACACGACAGCGGACTGAACCGTCCCCGTTGCGAAAGACACCGCCGCGTTAAATTCTAAAGTAGCGTTCACGCGAGGCGGGAACCTTTGAGTTTCGCTTCTGCTGTTCATGTGGCAATTGCTGCCTGCGCCCATGACAAGTGGGCGGAGGAGGGATCCCCACCATGACCGAGACGAGCGAACGGACGTCCGCGCCTGGGCTCGACGCGGCTCAATCCCGTTCCGCCGTGATGATGCAGGGCGCCGGCCTGCCGGAGACGGCGGCGGCGGCGGCGAAGACGACCGGCGGGGAAGTGACAGGCGGCGAGGTGGCAGTCGGGGAGGAGGCGGTCGGGGGCGGCGAAGCCGGGGGTCGCCACAGCCCGCGCGCCAATGCCGCCGACCATCATGTCGGTGCGCGTATTCGCGAGCGGCGCATCATGCTGGGACTGTCGCAGCAGCAACTGGCGCAGATGATCGGCGTGACCTATCAGCAGGCGCATAAATACGAACGCGGCCTGAACCGCATCTCGGCCGGCCGGCTCTATGAGATTGCCCAGGTGCTGGGGGTTCCGGTGTCGTGGTTTTTCGACGGCCTGTCGCGCGCCGAGCGGCCGGCGGAGATGACCCAGCGACAGCGCATGTGCCTGGAACTGGCGCGCAACTTCGCCGCCATCGACAATGAGAAGCATCAGGAGGCACTGAGCCAGATGGCGCGCGCGCTGGCCGGACAGGCAACCGACGCCGGGCGCGCCTGACCCCGGCAGCATGACAACCCAGCCCTGCCCTCTCCCGCAATGGGGAGAGGTCCCGGGTCTGCCTGTCGGGAGGGTACCGATACCGCCGGCGTCGCGGCCGTCAGGTTGCCGGGCGAATGCCGTCCGGGTCGAGCCGGTAGCCGCCGCCCTCGGTCACCAGCAGGCGGGCGTTGGACGGATCAGGCTCGATCTTCTGGCGCAGCCGGTAGATATGGGTCTCCAGCGTATGCGTGGTGACGGCGGCGTTGTAGCCCCAGACCTCGTTCAGCAGCACCTGCCTTGCCACCGGCCGGGTGCCGGCGCGGTAGAGGAATTTCAGGATCGCCGCCTCCTTTTCGGTCAGGCGGATGCGGCGGTTGCGCGCCGGCTCCTGCAGCAGCTTGGCCGCCGGGCGGAACGTGTACGGGCCGATGGTGAAGACCGCGTCCTCGCTGTTTTCGAAGATGCGGAGCTGGGCGCGCAGCCGGGCGAGCAGCTCGGCCATGCGGAACGGCTTGGCGATATAGTCATTCGCCCCGGAGTCGAGACCGCGCACCACGTCCGTCTCCTGATCGGACCCGGTGAGCATGATGATCGGCACCTTGATCCCGCCGCGCCGCAGCCGCGCGCACAAATCGCGCCCGTCGCCATCGGGCAGGCCGACATCAAGGATCACCGCGTCGTAGCGGGCTTCCCGCGCCGTCATCTTGGCCTCCGCCTCGCCGGCGGTTTCGGCACTGCTGGCAACGAACTCGCCATCGACGGCAAGCTGCTCGGCCAGCATCGAGCGCAGCGCAGTATCGTCATCGACGATCAGGATCGGTCGTTCGCCCGTCATTCCCCTCAATCCTCTTCTGGCCGCGGCAGTCACGCCGCAGCGATGTAACAATCTGCCGAACGGCCGAAACTGTTGCCACCCGGTCGATATACCGTCACCAAACGCGCGACTTCATCCTGGTTACGTTCATGCGCTGGTTCAAGCGCCACACATGTGCGTGACAATAAGATCACCGCAGCGATTGCGCCCCGGCAGGTTCTGGGCGGACTTGCAGCGGACGCGCTTGCCAGGTCGCGCCGGGACGGAGATGCTGGCGCCGGTGCGTAGGACCCCATGACCCATATTCCGCCCAGCGAAGATACCACAGCGCCGCCGCCGGAGGTCAGCCCCGCGGTGCTGCGCGTGCGCGGCGTGCATCGCGCCATTGCTGAACTCCGCCGGGGCACGCCGGTTCTGCTCGTCGCCGCCGAGTCGCTGGTGGTGCTGCCGGCGGAAACGGCGGGGGCGCGCGGCCTGGGCGAACTGATGCAGCTTGGCGCCGAGCCGCCGGTGCTGCTGCTGGCGCCGGCACGGGCGGCGACGGTGCTGCTTCGCGCGGTGCCGCCGGGCGCGGTGGCGCTGCGGCTGTCGCGGCATTTGCTCGACCCGGCCCGGCTGCGCAGCCTGGCCGACCCGACCGCCGCCGAATTGCTGCCGGCCGAGCCGCCGCCCGCCCTGCCTGCGCCGGCCGAGGCCGGCGCGGCGCTGGCGCTGGGCAAGCTGGCGCGGCTGCTGCCGGCGATGATCGCCGCCCCGGCCCGCCCCGATGCCGCCGCCCGAGCAGCCTCGCTCGGGCTGCTGTCGGTGGCCGCCGAGGACGTGCTGACATACCCGATCGCGATGGCCGCCGACCTGATCCGCGTCGCCGAGGCCGCGGTGCCGATGACCGACGCGCCCGACGCCCGCGTCGTCGCCTTCCGCGGCCCCGATGCCGGTATCGAGCATCTGGCGATCCTGGTCGGCCGGCCGGAGGAGGCCGCGGCGCCGCTGGTGCGGCTGCATTCGGAATGCTTCACCGGCGACCTGCTCGGCAGCCTGCGCTGCGACTGCGGCGCCCAGCTTCGCGGCGCCATCCGGCGCATGGCGCAGGACGGGTCGGGGGTGCTGCTCTATCTGGCGCAGGAGGGGCGCGGCATCGGCCTGCCCAACAAGCTGCGCGCCTATGCGCTGCAGGATCGCGGCCTCGACACGGTGGACGCCAACCGCGCGCTGGGCTGGGAGGCCGACGAGCGCAACTTCATGGTGGCGGCGACCATGCTGGCCGAGCTTGGGGTGCAACGGGCGCGGCTGCTGACCAACAACCCGGCCAAGGTGGCCGCCCTCGGCGCCTGCGGCATCGAGGTGGAGCGCGAGCCGCACGCTTTCGCGCCGAACGGGGTCAATGACCGCTATCTGGCGACCAAGGCCGCCCGCTTCGGCCATCTGCTCGGCTGACGCATGGACGCGGTGGTCCACCCGGACGGGCGGCTGGTGCTGGGCGGGCAGGTCTTCCGCGCCGCCCTGGGGCGCGGCGGGGTGCGCGCCGACAAGCAGGAGGGCGACGGCGCGACGCCGGCCGGCCTGCTGGCGCTGCGCCGGGTGCTCTACCGGGCCGATCGCGGCCCGCTCCCGCTGACCGTGCTGGCGCGTGAGCCGATCGCCGCGAGCGATGGCTGGTGCGACGATCCCGCGCATCCCGACTACAACCGGCAGGTGCGCCTGCCCCACCCGGCGCGCTGCGAGGCGCTGTGGCGCGACGACGGGGTCTATGACCTGCTGGCGGTGCTCGGCTGGAACGATGCGCCGGTGCTGCGCGGGCGCGGCTCGGCGATTTTCCTGCATGTCGCCCGGCCGGATCACGCCCCCACCGAGGGCTGCATCGCGCTCGCGCCAGCGGCGCTGCGCGAGGTGCTGGCGCGCGGCCTGGCCACCATCCAGGTACTCGGCTGACCGCCCGCGCGGCTGACGCTCAGGCGTCGCGGCTCAGTCCCGCTGCGGCCAGCGCCGCCAGATAGTCGCGCCACCGCCGGTCCTGCTCGGCGCCGAGCCGGTACAGGTAATCCCACGAGAAGATGCCGGTGTCGTGCCCGTCATCGAAGATGATGCGCACCGCGTAGTGGCCGACCGGCTCGACGCCGCTGATGCCGACACGGCGCTTGCCGGCGATGGTGCGCCGCTCGCCCGGCCCGTGGCCCTGGACCTCGGCGCTCGGGCTTTCGACGCGCAGCAACTCGGCGGCGAAATCGAACTGTGCGCCGTCGTCGAAGGTGACCGACAGGCGCCGCTCGGCGCGATTGGCGCGGATCTCTGTGGGGGTCACGGCGTCTCCAGCCGGCGCGCTTCGTCGGCCAGCATGATCGGGATGCCGTCGCGGATCGGGTAGGCGAGGCCGGCGGCGCGGCTGATCAGTTCGCCGGCGGCGCGATCATAGATCAGCGTGGTTTTGGTCAACGGGCAGACCAGCACCTCCAGCAGCCGCGGGTCGATCGGCGGCGGCGGCGCGGCGGCGTCCTCATCCGGCATTGGCGCCCTCCTGTCTCAACTGGCCTGGGTCGGCCGCGTGGTGATACCGGCATGCGCGCCGATCGCCAACAGCGCGCGCAGCGAGGCCGCCCGCTCGGATTGCGTCGGCGCCTCCAGCAGCGCCTGTTTCTCCGGCACGTCGAACGGGCAGACCATGCACAGCGTCGCCACCAGGGCCGCGTCGTCCATGTGCTCGATCGCCTCCCAGTTGGCCTCGATGCCCTGACGGGCGAAATAACCGCGCAGATCGGCGAGCAGGGCGGCGCGGTCGAACGCCGGCGGCGCGGTGGCGCCGAGATCGCCGGCAAACCCCGCCAGATCCGCGCGCACCCGGCGATAGCCGCGGCTCGGCAGCAGTTCCTCGGCCACCGCGAAGCGGACCACGCCGGTCAGCGTGATCAGGTAGCGGCCATCTTCCGTCTCGCTGAAGGCGGACAGCCGGCCGAGGCAGCCGACCCGGTAGAGGCCCGGCCCGTGGGTGCCGCGCGGCACCTGCGGATCGGGCTGGATCATGCCGAACACCCGCCCGCCGGCCAGCGCGTCATCGGTCATCGCCAGATAGCGCGGCTCGAAGATATTGAGCGGCAGCCGCCCGCCCGGCAGCAGCAGCGCCCCCGCCAGCGGGAAGACCGGGAAATGCTCCGGCAGGTCTTCCAGTCGCGGCGGAGGCCGGCTCATCAGCGGAAGAGCAAGGCCGACAGCTTGCGGCGCGCCGCCATCGTCGCCGCGTCGTCGAAACCCCAGGCCTCGAAGAACTTGAGCAGTTGCAGGCGGGCGGCGTCCTCGTTCCATGCGCGGTCGCGCCTGACGATCTCCAGCAGCGCATCCGCCGCCTCGGCGCGGCGGCCCATCGCGTTGAACGCGGTGGCGAGGTCGTAGCGCGCCTGGTGGTCGGCCGGGTCGGCGGCGAGACGGGCCTCATAGCTGCCAAGCTGGGCGCGCGCGGCGCGGCCCTCGGCGGCCAGCGACAGCGCGCTGCGGGCGCCGGCGATCTCGGCATGCTCGGCGATCTTGGCCGGCACCTGGGCAAGCGCGTCCTGCGCCTCATCTTCGCGGCCGAGCGCCAGCAGGGCGCGCAGCAGCCCGCCCCAGGCTTCCGGGCTTTCCGGCTCCTGCTGCAGCGCGGCGCTGTAGAGTTCGCCGGCCTCCTCGGCCTGCCCCTCATCCAGCGCCGCCTTGGCCTCGGCCAGCAGGTCGGCGCCCGGCATGGTGCCGCCGGCGAGTTTCAGCAGGCTTTCGATGAACCGCTTGACCTCGGATTCCGGCTGCGCGCCCTGGAACAGGTCGGCGATCTGGCCCTGCCAGAAGGCGGCGACGGTCGGCACCGATTGCAGCGGCAGGCCGAGCTGGACGAGCTGGCGGACCAGCGCCTGGTTCTTGTCGATGTCGATCTTGACCAGCCGCACCCGGCCGCCGGCGCTGCGCACCACTTTTTCCAGCGTCGGCGTCAGCGTCTTGCACGGGCCGCACCAAGTGGCCCAGAAATCGACGATGATCGGCACCTCGCGCGAGGCTTCGATGACATCGCGCATGAAGCTGGCCTGATCGCCATCACTGATGACGGCGGCGGCGGTCGGGGCAGGCGGCGACGCGACGGAGGGAGCGCCCGCACGCTGCGGCGGGGTGGGCTGGCGGCCCGGCTTGTTGCCGATGATGAAGTCCATTGCGGGGCGTCCTCGGCTTTCTCTGTGAAGTAGATGTTGCGGCGGATCAGCCGCACAAGCCACGAAACGCGCGCCGCGGCAAGCCGGCCGGCCGCAGGGTCGCCGCAGGCCGGCCGCATGGCGCGCCGCGGGCGGCGGCGTTGGCGGCAAACATCACTCTTGCCGCATGGTCGATCGCAGCGCCCGGAACGCGGTCGGCGCCAGCCCGGTCTGACGCTGGAAAAAGCGCGAGAAATAGGCGTGGTCGTCGAACCCCACCTCGGCGGCGACCTGCTTGACCCCGAGCGTGGTGAACACCAGCAGCCGCTTGGCCTCCAGCACCACGCGCGCATTGACCGCATCGAGCGGGGTGGCGCCGAGATGTGCGCGGCAGAGGCGGCGCAGATGCGCCGGCGACACCCCGAGGCGCCGCGCATAGGCCGCCACCGGCAGCCGAGTGCGGAACTCGCGGTCGATCATCTCGCGCAGGCGGATGACATGGCCGATGCCCCGGCCATGCGCCGCCGCCGTCACCTCCGGCGGCCGCAGCTCGGCGCGATGGGCGGTGAGCCAGACGATGGCGAGCTGCGCCTCGATCATGGCGCGGCGGCCGGCGGCGCGGCCGGCGAACTCGCCCGCCACCGCGGCAAGGCCGGCGGCCACCGCCGCCGCCGCCGCCCGCCCGGTCAGCGCCACCACGCGCGGCCGGGACAGCCCCGCCAGCACCTCCGGGCAGGCCCGCAGGATGTCCGCGACATGCGGCAGGTGCAGCGTCAGCACGAAGCCCTCGACATTGTGCGAAAATGAATAGGCATGGACGACCAGCGGCGGCACCAGCACGAGGCAGGGCGGCACCAGCCGGGCGGCGCTGCCGTCGAGCACCGCCGTTCCGCCGCCGCCGGCGACGAACAGCGTCTGGAACAGATGCTCGTGCCGGTGCGGGTCGATGCGGTAGTCGTGCAGGCGGCTGCGCGCCTGGATGGTCTCGCAATGCAGCACGTCGGCGTCACGCGGCAATCCCGCCTCGCCATACAGCGCGAAGGTCGGCACCTGCGCCATCCCGGACGCCTCCACCCGACAGGTGCGCATTGTCCAACAGTTTGACGCTTCCGTCCATTGGAGCGCGGCCCCGCGGCGGCCAGGATGGCGCTTGTGGCGAGGGAGGCGGGCGTGCGCACACAGGTCGTGATCGTCGGCGCCGGGCCGGCCGGGCTGCTGCTGGGGCGACTGCTGGAGCAGGCCGGCATCGACGCGGTGATCCTGGAACGGCGGTCGCGCGACTACGTGCTCAGCCGCATCCGCGCCGGGGTGCTGGAGGCCGGCAGCGTGGCGCTGCTGGAACGGGTCGGGCTCGCCACGCGCATGCACGCCGAGGGACTGGTGCATGACGGCTGCAGCCTCGCCTTCGACGGCGATGTGCAGCGCATCGACTTCCAGGCGCTGACCGGCCGCTCGGTGATGGTCTATGGCCAGACCGAGGTGACGCGCGACCTGATGGATGCGCGCGACGCCTCGGGCGGCGTCACTGTCTATGAGGCCGCGGACGTGGTGCTGCACGGGTTCGACGGCGCCCATCCGCGGGTCGGCTATCGCCGCGACGGCGTGGCGCATGAAATCGCCTGTGACTTCATCGCCGGCTGCGACGGGTTTCGCGGCGTCAGCCGGGCCAGCATCCCGCCGGCGGCGCTCGACGTGGCCGAGCGGGTCTATCCGTTCGGCTGGCTCGGCGTGCTGGTCGATCAGCCGCCGGCGGCGCATGAGCTGATCTACGCCAGCCACGCCCGCGGCTTCGCCCTGTCGTCGATGCGCTCGCCGACGCGCAGCCGGTACTACCTGCAGGTGCCGTCGGACGAAACCGCCGAGGCCTGGTCGGACGCGGCGTTCTGGGACGAGTTGCGCCGCCGCCTGCCGCCGGCCGCCGCCGCGGCGCTGCGCACCGGCCCGTCGATCGAGAAATCGGTGGCGCCGCTGCGCAGTTTCGTCGCCGAGCCGCTGCGCTTCGGCCGGCTGTTCCTGGCCGGCGACGCGGCGCATATCGTGCCGCCGACCGGCGCCAAGGGACTGAACCTGGCGCTCGCCGACGTGGCGCGGCTGGCGCAGGGCTTCGCCGAATACTACGCCGAGGGGTCGTCGGCCGGCATCGACGCCTATTCGGCCGCCGCCCTGCGGCGCATCTGGAAGGCCGAGCGGTTCTCCTGGTGGATGACCTCGCTGCTGCACCGCTTCCCCGACACCGACGCCTTCGGCCGGCGCATCCAGCGCGCCGAGTTCGACTATCTGGCCGGCTCGACGGCGGCGGCGACGGCGCTGGCGGAGAACTACACCGGCCTGCCGATGTGACAGGCCGGTGCCGGCTCAGCCGTGCTGGAACACCACCGTCTTGGTGGTGCAGAACTCATCGACCGCGGCAAACCCCTTCTCGCGTCCGTGGCCGCTGCGCTTGACGCCGCCGAACGGCAGCTCGACGCCGCCGCCGGCGCCGTAATTGTTGACGAACACCTGGCCGCAGTGCAGGCGCTTGGCGACCCGCATCTGGCGCGCCCCGTCGCGCGTCCAGACGCTCGCCACCAGCCCGTAATCGGTGCCGTTGGCCAGGGCCACGGCATCGGCCTCGTCGTCGAACGGCAGCACCGTCAGCACCGGGCCGAACACCTCCTCGCGCGCCAGCACATTGCCGCGCGGCACCGGGCCGAACAGCGTCGGGGCGACGAAATACCCGGCCGGCGGCAGGTTCGGCGCCAGCCGCCCCTCGGCCAGCACCGGCACCCCGTCGCTGCGGGCGCGGTCGAGGAAGCCCTGGACGCGGCGGCGCTGCCCGGCGCTGATCAGCGGGCCGCAATCGAGGTCCATGTCGTGGGTGCCGACGCGCAGCGCCGCGAAGCCATCGGCCAGCCGCCCGGTGAAGGCGTCATAGACCGACCGCTCGACCAGCACCCGGCTGCCGGCCGAACAGGTCTGGCCGGCATTCTGCACGATCGCCTTGGTCACCACCGGCAGCGCCTGATCGAAATCGGCATCGGCGAAGACGATCTGCGGCGACTTACCGCCCAGCTCCAGGGTGCAGCCGATATGGTTGGCCGCCGCCGCCCGCTGTACCAGGGTGCCGACCTCGGGCGAGCCGGTGAAGGACAGGAAGCCGATGCCGGGATGCGCCGCCAGCGCCGCCCCGGCCTGCTCGCCCCGCCCGGTGACGACGTTCAGCGCGCCGGGCGGAAAGCCGACCTCGGCGGCAAGCTCGACCAGCCGCAGGATGCTCAGACAGGCATCCTCGGCCGGCTTGAGCACCACCGCATTGCCGACGGCCAGCGCCGGGGCGAGGGTGCGGCCGAACATCTGCGCCGGGTAGTTCCACGGCAGGATATGGCCGGTGACGCCATACGGCTCCTTCAGCACGGCGACGAAATAGCCGCCGAGATAGGGCACGGTGTCGCCATGCACCTTGTCGGCGGCGCCGCCGTAGAACTCGAAATAGCGGGCGACCGCGACGATGTCGGCGCGCGCCTGGGTCATCGGCTTGCCAGTATCCTGCGCCTCCAGCGCCGCCAGTTCCTCGGCGGTGTCGGCGATGCGCAGGGCGAGGCGGCTGAGCAGCCGGCCGCGCTCGACCGGGGCGAGGCAGCCCCAGGCGCCTGCCTCGAAGGCATGGCGGGCGGCGCGCACGGCGCGGTCCACCTCGGCGGCGCCGGCGCAGGCGATGGCGGTGAACGGCTCGCCGGTGCTCGGGGCAAATACCGGCATGGTCTCGCCGCTGTCGGCGCCGATCCAGCGTCCGTCGATGAACATCTGTCTGACCGAAGCATCCATGTGCTGGCTCCCTCCGCTGCGCACCGGCGCCCATCGCCGACCGTCCGGCCGCCGCGCGCCAGGGCGGGCAGCCGGGGGCACCGGCGACGCTGTTACGTCATTGCCCCGCGCGCCGCCACCGGCCACAGGCATTCGACCACGCCACGGCGCAAGCCGACATACCAGTCGTAGCGATCGACCGTCGGGTCGCAATGGCCGGGAACCAGACGCAGCTTCTCGCCCGGCTTCGGCGCCGCCGTCTCGCTGGCGCAGGCCAGCGTGCCGTGCTCGTCGGAGGCCGAGACATAGGTTAGGTCCGGGCGCTGCCAGACCAGCGGCGGGCCGGAATCGGTCGGCACCGCCTTGTGCCCCGCATCCAGCACGGCAATCCCCGGCCGCGCCGCGCTCATCACCCCGGCCAGCACGAACAGGGCATGACGGAAGGTCGCCACCGGCTGCCCGGCGGCATCGAGATTGCGGGCATAGTCGGCGTCCATGAAGCAATAACTGCCGGCCTGCAGCTCGGTATAGACGCCGCTCGCCGCTTCCAGCGCGAAGGTGCCGGTGCCGGCGCCGCCGACGATCGGGCAGTCGAGACCGACCTGGCGCAATTGTTCCACCGTGCGGCGCGCCCCCTCGGCCGCGGCGGCGATGGCGGCCTGGCGCTGATCGGGCCGGCGCAGATGCTGGGCGCTGCCGTGATACGCCTGCAACCCGCCGAAGCGCAGATGCGGCGAGGCGGCGATGCGCTGCGCCAGCGCCACCGCATCCGGTCCCGGCGCCACTCCGCAGCGCCCGGCGCCGACGTCAATCTCCACCAGCACCGACAGCCGCTGCCCCGCCGCCTCCGCCGCCTCTGCCAACATCGCCACCTGTGCGGCGTCATCGGCGCACACGGCGACGCGGGCGATGCCGGACAGGGCGGCAAGGCGCGCGAGTTTCTGCCGCCCGACCACCTCGTTGCTGACCAGGATATCGGGCACGCCGCCCCAGGCAAGGATTTCCGCCTCGGCGACTTTTTGCACGCATTGCCCGATGGCGCCGCGCGCCATCTGCCGGGCGGCGATGACCGGAGATTTATGCGTCTTGGCATGCGCCCGCAGCTTCGCCCCGCTGCCGGCGATGTGCGCCGCCATGGTATCCAGGTTATGCTCGAACGCATCGAGATCGAGCAGCAATGCCGGGGTGTCGATCGCGTCCTCGCGCATGCCGGGGGCGGCGGGCGGCGGTTGCAGCATGGCGGGTCACTCCTCCTCGGGCGCATCGAGCCATGCGTCGTCGATCTCGGGCAGCGGCACGGCGTCGATCAGGCGACGTGTATAGGGGTGTTGCGGCGCGGCGAACACCTCGGCGCAGTCGCCCTGCTCGACGATGACGCCCTGGCGCATCACCACCACCCGCTCGCACAGCACCCGCACCACCGACAGATCATGGGTGATGAACGCCAGCGCCAGCCCCAGGTCGCGGCGCAGCGCCCGCAGCAGATCGAGAATCTGCGCCTGCGTCGTGACATCCAGGCCGGAGACGATCTCATCGGCGAGGATGAACGCCGGCTCGGTGACGATCGCCCGCGCGATGCCGACGCGCTGGCGCTGGCCGCCGGATAATTGGTGCGGATAGCGCCCGGCCAGCGCCGCCGACAGCCCCGCCCGCTCCAGCGCCACGATGGCGCGGGGGCGCGGATCACGCTCGCCGCGGGCGCGCAGCGGGGCGGCGACGCTGGCCAGGATCGTGCGGCGCGGGTTGAGCGAGGAGAGCGGGTTCTGAAACACCATCTGCATGCGCGCGCGCAACGGCCGCAGCGCCGTCTCCGGCGCATGGGTGATGTCGTGCCCGTCGAAGATGATGCGCCCACCCGCCGGCTCGATCAGCCGCAGCAGGGCGCGGCCGAGCGTCGTTTTGCCCGACCCCGATTCGCCGACGATGCCGACCGCCTCGCCGCGCCCGACGGTCAGATCGACGCCGTGCAGGATGGGCAACATCGGCGCGCGGCGAAACAACCGCTTGCCGGCGCGATCCGGCAGGGCGACGCGAATCGCCTCTGCCACCAGCAACGGCGCGGTCACGGCGGCGGCCGGTCGTAGCGCGGCGTGGCGGCGAACAGCGCGCGCGTGTAGGCATGCGCCGGATGGTTGATGATGTCGGCAACCGGGGCCTGCTCGACGATCTCGCCGCCGCGCAGCACCGACACGCTGCCACAGATTTTGGCGACGACGCCGAGATCATGCGTGACGAACAGCACCGCCGTTGCGTGGCTGCGCTGCAGATCGCGGATGAGGCGGAGAATCTGCTTCTGCACCGTCACATCGAGCGCCGTCGTCGGCTCGTCGGCGACGATCAGCTTCGGCCGGCAGGCAAAGGCGGTGGCGATCAGCACGCGCTGGCGCATGCCGCCCGACAGTTCATGCGGATAGCGGCGCAGCACGTTGTCCGGCTCGCGGATGCGGACCTCATGCAGCATCTCCAGCGCCCGCGCCTGCGCCGCCGCCGCCGACAGACCGAGGCGATGGCGCAGCACGTCGGTCATTTGCGCGGCAATCCGCCGCGACGGGTTCAGCGCCGACAGCGGGTCCTGCGGGATCAGCGCCAGATCGCGCCCGGCCTGCCGCCGCGCCGATGGCGACAGGCCGAGCAGATCGCGCCCGTCGAAGCGGATGCGGCCGGCGGTGATGCGCACCGCATCGGGCAGGATGCCGAGCACGGCGCGCCCGATCATCGACTTGCCGGCGCCCGAGGTGCCGACGAGGCCATGCACCTCGCCGGCGGCGACCGACAGCGACACCGCGCGCAGCACGCCGACCCCGCCGCGCGCCGCCGCGGACAACTGCGCGATCTGCAACATCAGCGCAGCACCGGATCAAGCTCCGCCTTCAGCCCGTCGCCCAGCAGGTTGAAGCCGAGCACGGTCGCCAGCAGCACCAGCATGGCGCAACTGAGCAGCCAGGGCGCTTCATGGACGACCCCCCTGCCCTCGGCGATCATGCCGCCCCAGCTCGGCGCGTCTGACGAGATGGAGAGGCCGACAAACGACAGAATGGCCTCGACGACGACGGCGATGCCCGCCTCCAGCGTCAGCAGCACCAGCGCCAGCGGCAGGATGTTCGGCAGCACCTCGCGCCACAGAATGGCGCGCGGCCCGAGACCGGCGGCGACGGCGGCGTCGATATAGTCCATGCGGCGCTGCTTGAGCGTCTCGGCGCGGACGACGCGGCAGAACCGCGTCCAGTCGATGACCACGATGGCGACGATCACCGAGCGCAACCCGGTGCCGAGCAGGGCGACCAGAATGATCGCCAGCAGCACCGGGGGAAACGACGACCAGATATCGACCAGCCGGGAAATCAGCGCATCGGCGCGACCGCCGAAAAACCCCGCCAGCAGCCCGAGTGCGGTGCCGAGCAGCGCCGTCAGCACGCCGGCAACGACGGCGACGGTGACCGCGATGCGGCTGCCCCAGATCAGCCGCGACAGCACGTCGCGGCCGAGGCTGTCGGTGCCGAGCGCATGCGCATCGGCGCCGAAATGCCAGTCGGGCGGCGCCAGTTGCGCCGACAGATCCTGATCGAGCGGATCGTACGGCGCCAGCACCGGCGCCAGCAGCGCGGCGAGCAGCACGGCCAGCACCAGCGCCCCGCCCAGCACCACGCGCCAGTTGCGCAGCAGCCGCCGCCCCGCCTCAGCCATGCCGCAGCCGCGGATCGAGCGCCGCATAGGACAGGTCGAGCGCCAGATTGATCAGGATGAACAGCACCGCGAAGGTCAGAATAAGCCCCTGGATCAGCGGCAGATCGCGGTTGATGACCGCCTCGATGGCGAGGTTGCCGATGCCGGGATAGGAGAAGATGCGCTCGATCAGCACCGTGCCGCCGACCAGGAACGTCACCTGCACCCCGGTCAGCGACACCGTCGGAATCGCCGCGTTGCGCAGCGCCTCGCGCACGATCACGCGGCTGCGGGAAAACCCCTTGACGCGGGCGAGCAGCGCATAGTCCTGGCCCATCTGCTCGGCGAGCGAGGATTTCAGCACCCGCGCGATCATCGCCGCCAGCGGCAGGGCGAGCGCCACCGCCGGCATCAGCATATGCGCCAGCACGTCGCGGGCGACGCCCAGGCGCAGCCGCAGCAGCGCTTCGATCAGATAGAAATGGCTGGTCAGACCGAGCGTGTGCGTCGGGTCGGCGCGCCCGGAAATCGGCAGCACCGGCCAAACCACGCCGAACAGGACGATGAAGCCGAGGCCCCAGATGAAATCCGGCACCGCCAGGGCGACGCCGCTGACCGCATCGACCGCCGCCTCTCCGCCGCCGCCGGCGTGGCGGGTGCCGAACACCGCCAGCGCGGTGCCGAGCGCGATGGCGATCGCCGCCGCCAGCAGCACGAGTTCGAGCGTCGCCGGCAGTCGCGAGGCGATCAGCCCGGACACGTCCTGCCGCAGGCTGATGGAGATACCGAAATCGCCGCGCATTGCCTGCCCCGCCCACAGCACGAATTGCGCCGCGATCGAACGGTCGAGGCCATAGAGCGCATGCAGCCGCAGCACGTCCTCGGCCGAGGCGCCGGGCGGGATCATCATGGCCACCGGGTCGCCCGGCACCACGCGCAGCAGAACGAACACCAGCACGGCGACGCCGAGCAGCGTCGGCACCGCCTGTGCCGCACGGGCGAAGACGCGGCAGGCCAGCATGCTGCCCGCCGCGCGCGATCAGGCCGGCGAGAAACGCTGCGGCTGCAGCGCGCCGGAGACGTGCGGCACCACGTTCAGGCTGTCCTTGTGGATGATCGGCTGGACGTATTGCAGCAGCGGCAGCACCAGCGCGTTGTCAGCGATGTAGCGATCGACCGCCTTCCAGCCGGCGATGCGCTTGGCCTCGTCGCGCTCGCCCCACAGCGGGCCGATCATCGCGTCCACGTCCGGGGTTTTCCAGGCCGAGTGCGGCGACGGGCTGAACATGGCGAAGCCGGTCGAGGTGGTCGGATCGCCGATCGCGTCGCCCCAGTTGTAGAACGCCGCCGGCGCCAGCTTGTGCGCCGCGCGCAGTTCGAAATGCTTGGCGATCTCATAGACCTCGATATCGGCTTCGATGCCGACACGACGCCACATGCCGACGATCGCCTGGATCATCTCGTAGTCTTTCGGCTTGAAGCCGCGCGTCGTCTGGATGGTGAAGCGAACCGGCTTGTCCTTGCTGAAGCCGCTGGCCTTCAGCAGCTCCGCCGCCTTTTTCGGATCGTGCGGCGTCTTGATGTTGGGGTCGAAGGCTTCGTACTGCGGCGCCTCCAGCGTGTCGATCGGCACGCCGTAGCCGCGCAGCAGCTTATCGACCAGCAGCTTCTTATCGACCGCCATCACCATCGCGTGGCGCACATTCGCATCCAGCATCGGCGCGACATTGGTGATGAAGATCATGCCGATATCGGAAACCGGCGTGGTGATGCCCTTCAGCCCCTTCTTTTTGCGCAGCCGGTCGTATTCCTCATAGGGGATTTCCAGCGTCACGTCCGAGGAGCCGGATTCGATCTCGGCGACGCGGGCCGAGGCGTCGGTGACGAATTTGAACACCACCGTCTCGATCGCCGGCTTGCCGCCCCAGTATTGCGGATTGGCCTTCAGCCGCAGGAAGGCGTTGCGCTCAAACGCATCGACCATATAGGGGCCGCTGCCGATCGGCTTCGCCTCGAAGCCGGCGGCGCCGACTTTTTCGTAATAGGCGCGCGGCAGCACGAAGCCGGTGAGGAACGCCATCCACTTGAACAGCACCGGATCGAACTGCTTGGCGTCGGCGGTGACGCGCTGGCCATCGACCTTGAAATTGCTGAGATTGCCCCAAACGAACTGGATCGGGTTGCCCGCCTTGGGGTCGCCGGCGCGGGTCAGCGACCAGACGATGTCGTCGGGCGTCAGCGGCGACCCGTCGTGCCAGACCACGCCCTTGCGCACATCCATCCAAATGCCGGTGCCGGCAGCGTTCCAGCCCCATTTCTCCAGCAGGCCGGGGGTGAACGACAGATCGGGATTCTGCCCGATAAACTGGTCGAACACCGACTGATAGATGGCCTGGATGGTCGGGTTCACCGCCGAGGGTCCCGTCGTCGGGTCCCAGGATGGCAACCCGACATTATAGGCGATCGTCGCCGTACCCATCGCCGCGCGGGCGCGGCGAACCGGCACGATCCCCCCTGCTGTGGCGAGCGTCAGCCCGCCCGCAATAAGCCCACGGCGCGATACCTGCATGCCCGGCCCCCATCCCCCATGACATCGAATTATTTGAAGCCTAAAGCGGTTTGCCGCACTTCTGCAAGAGCCGCCTTTTCGTCGGGCGTCTGCGCTGTCACGATGATCCTGCGGACGATGGAGCTTGGAAATGGCGGCAGCGACGTGGCGGCGCTCCGGACATAATTCGGCCGAGGCAGACTGGCGGCAGCGGGTCGATCTCGCGGCAGCGTTCCGGCTGGCGGCGATGCATGACTGGCACGAGGCTGTGGCCAATCATTTCAGTTTCGCCGTGTCTGACAACGGGCGGCAGTTTCTGATGAACCCGCGCTGGCGCCATTTCTCACGCATCAAGGCAAGCGAATTGCTGCTGCTGGACGCCGACGACCCCACCACGATGGAACAGCCGGGGGCACCCGACCCCGCGGCCTGGAACATCCATGGCGCGCTGCACCGCATCCTGCCGCAGGCGCGCTGCGTGCTGCATGTGCATCCGCCCTACGCCACCGCCCTGTCGGCGCTGGCCGACCCGACGATCCTGCCGATCGACCAGAATTGCGCCCGCTTCTACCGGCGCACCGCAATTGACCTCAGCTATGGCGGGGTCGCCAACACCGAGGCGGAGGGGCGGCGCATCGCCGAGACGCTGGGGGCGAACCGGCGGGCGATTTTGGGCAATCATGGCGTGCTGATCGTGGCGCCGACGGTCGCCGACGCGTTCGACGACCTTTACTATCTCGAACGCGCCTGCCGCACGCTGGTCCTCGCCTGGTCCACCGGCCGGCCGCTCAATGTCATGCCGCACGACCTCGCCGAGCACACCGCCCGCGCCTGGGAGGCGTATCCGTCCTACGCCGCGGCGTATTTTGACGAGATGAAACGGATTCTGGACGGGCAGGACGGCAGCTACGCCGAGTGAGGTGCGGGCGTTGAACTGTTTTTCTTGGCGCGGGTTCATCGCGCATGCCGGCGCGTGGCCCGCCTAAACGGCGGGCACGACCTCGCCAAAGCGGCCCTCCTGGTAGTCGCGCATCGCCTGCATGATCTCGGCGCGCGTGTTCATCACGAACGGGCCGTGCGACACCACCGGCTCGTTGAACGCCATCGCGTGGCCGAACAGCACCACGGCGGGCGATGCCGCCTGAAACTCGACGGCATCGCCGTCGCCCAGTTCGACGAGGTTGAACGCCTCCGCCACCTGCCCGCCGACCGTCACCGCGCCGCGCACGACGTAGCAGAACACCGTCCGCCCGGCGGCGACCGGCAGGCGCAGCGCCGCGCCGGCAGCGAGATGCAGCACCGCCATCTGCACGTCCGCCAGCGTCGCCACCGGCCCCGCATGGCCGAGCCAGTCGCCCGACACCGGGTCGATCGTCACCCGCCCGGCATCGGCGCAGAAACGCGGCATGTCACCCCGCTGCAGCCCGACATAGCGCGGCGGCGTCATCTTCAGCCGCGCCGGCAGGTTGACCCACAACTGGAGGATTTCCAGCGCCCCGCCGGCACGGCGGAACGACGCCGGCGACAGTTCCGCATGCACCAGCCCGCTGCCCGCGGTCATCCACTGCACCCCGCCGGGACCGATGATGCTTTCGTGGCCGCCGGAATCCTGGTGCGACAATTCACCCTCCAGGATGAACGTCACCGTCTCGAACCCGCGATGCGGATGCGGGCCGAACGGCAGGCCGCGATTGTTCGCCGGATAGACCTGCGGGCCGTGATGGTTGAGAAACAGGAACGGATCGAGCAGCTCGATCCCCGGCCCCGGCAACGGCCGCCGCGTCGTCAGATCGGCGATGTCGTCGCGCAGCGCCGGGTGCAGGCGGCGGAAACTACGTGCGGTCATGCGGCATGCTCCTGGTCGCGTGGCGGAGATAGTGCGCCGCCACCGGCTAGGCTAGCCTGCCATCTCGCAGGGCGGCGGGGCGGCACAATGAACTGGGACGTGTTCATCACCTGTGCGGTCACCGGGGCCGGCGACAGCACCGGCCGGTCAGACAAGGTGCCGGTGACGCCGGCCGAGATCGCCGCCGCCGCCATCGAGGCGGCAAAGGCCGGCGCCGCCATCGCCCATATCCATGTCCGCGACCCGGCCACCGGCAAGGCGGCGCGCAGTCCGGCGCTTTATGCCGAGGTGGTGCGCCGCGTGCGCGAGTCGGGCACCGATGTCGTGCTCAACCTCACCGCCGGCATGGGCGGCGATCTGGTGCTCGGCGGAGTCGAGGCGCCGCTGCCGCCGAATATGGCCGCCACCGACATGGCCGGGGCGACGGCGCGGCTGGCGCATGTCGCGCAACTGCTGCCGGAGATCTGCACGCTCGATTGCGGCTCGATGAACTTCGCCGCCGGCGGCGACTACGTCATGGTCAACACGCCCGACACGCTGCGGGCGATGGCGCGTCAGGCGCAGGCGCTCGGCGTCAAACCGGAACTCGAAGTGTTCGACACCGGGCATCTGGTGTTCGTCAAGGAGATGCTGCGGGAGGAATTGCTCGACGATCCGGTGCTGATCCAGCTTTGCATGGGCATCCCCTATGGCGCGCCGGACGATCCGTTGAGCCTGCTGGCGATGACGCATGCTTTGCCGCCGGGTTCGGTGTTTTCGGCGTTCTCGATCGGGCGGATGCAGTTGCCGTTCGTCGCCATGGCGGCGATGGCCGGGGGCAATGTGCGCGTCGGGCTGGAGGATAATCTGTTCCTTGGCCGCGGCCAGTTGGCGACCAACGGCCAGCTCGTCGAGCGGGCGGCGACCATCCTGACCGGCATGGGTGCCCGCATTCTCGGCCCAGCCGCGGTGCGCACGAAGCTGAAACTGAGGCAGGCATGAACCCGATCCGCAGGCTCGGCCTGCTCGGCGGCGGCGTCATCGGCGCCGGCTGGGCGGCGCGCGCGGTGCTCAACGGCATCGACGCGGTGATCTGCGACCCCGACCCCGAGGCCGGGCGCAAGGTCGCCGAAGTGATCGACAATGCGCGCCGCGCCTGGGCCGGCATGACGCTGGCGCCGCTGCCCAGGCCCGGCAACTGGCGCATCGTGCGCACGCCGGAGGCAGCCGTCGAGGCGGCGGATTTCGTCCAGGAGAGCCTGCCCGAGCGGGAGGAGATGAAAATCCACCTGCTCGCCCAGGCCGAGCGGGCGATGCGCGACGATGTCATCATCGGCTCATCGACCTCCGGCCTGCTGCCGACGCGGCTGCAATCCGGCCTGCGCCATCCCGGCCGGTTCGTCGTCGGCCATCCGTTCAACCCGGTCTATCTGATGCCGCTGATCGAGGTCTGCGGCGGTGCGGCGACCAGCGCGGCGACCAAGACCCAGGCGGCGGCATTCTATCGCAGCCTCGGCATGCGCCCGCTGATCCTGCGCAAGGAAATCGACGGCTTCATCGCCGACCGGCTGATGGAGGCGCTGTGGCGCGAGGCGCTGTGGCTGATCCATGACGATGTCGCCAGCGCCGAGGAAATCGACGACGCGATGCGCTTCGGCCCCGGCCTGCGCTGGGCGTTCATGGGCACCTTCCTGATCTACCGCATCGCCGGCGGCGAGCCGGGGATGCGGCACTTCATGGCGCAGTTCGGCCCGTCGCTGAAATGGCCGTGGACCAAGCTGATGGACGTGCCGGAGCTCGACGACGCGCTGCTGGAAAAAATCGTCGCGCAATCGGACGCGCAGGCCGGCGCCACCGGCATCCGCGAGTACGAGCGGCTGCGCGACCAGTGCCTCGTCGCCATCATGCAGGCGTTGAAGACGCAGGATTACGCGGCCGGCGCGGTGCTGGCGCAGCATGAGCGGGCGCTGTGGTCGGCGCAGGGCCGCGCCGCGGCGGCGGCGGAGATCGCCGCGCCGCTGCGGCTGTTCGGCGGAACTGTCGAGCCGGCATGGATCGACTATAACGGCCACATGACCGAAAGCCGCTATCTGCAGGTGTTCAGCCACGCCTCCGACGCCATGCTGGCGCTGATCGGCGCCGGAACCGACTATGTCGCGCGCGGCCACAGCTATTACACCGCCGAGACGCATATCCGCCATCTGCACGAATTGCCGCCCGGCGCGGCGTATGACGTGACGACGCAGATTCTCGGTGCCGACACCAAGCGGCTGCATATCTGGCAAGTGTTGCACCGCACCGCGGACGCTGCACCGGCGGCGACCTGCGAGCAGATGCTGCTGCATGTCGATGCCAAGGCCGGCAAGACCTGCCCGGCGCTGCCGGAGGTGCAGGAAAAAATCGATCCGATCCTGGCCGCGCATGCCGCGCTGCAATGGCCGGCGGACGCGGGGCGGGCGATACGGCGAGTGCCGACGCCATGAATTTCGGACTGACCGAAGAACAGGACATGATCGTCCGCACCGTGCGCGATTTCGTCGAGCGCGAGTTGTATCCGCTGGAAGCCGAGGTCGAACGCACCGGCAGCCTGCCGCGCGAGATTGGCCGCGACATTCAGCGCCGGGTGCGCGAGCTCGGCTTCTACGCCCCCAACATCCCGGCCGAATATGGCGGCGGCGGTCTCGATACGGTCGGCTTCGCGCTGCTGGAGCGTGAACTCGGCCGCACCGCGATGGCGCTCAACGCCTACTGGGGCCGGCCGTCCAACATCCTCTGCGCCTGCACGCCCGAGCAGCGCGAGCGGTATCTGCTGCCCTGCGTGCGCGGCGAGAAAATCGACGCGCTGGCGATGACCGAGCCGGATGCAGGCTCGGACGTGCGCGGCATGAAAGCCGTCGCCCGCCGCGACGGTGACGACTGGATCGTCAACGGCACGAAGCATTTCATCAGCCACGCCGACATCGCCGATTTCGTCATCGTCTTCGTCGCCACCGGGGCGCGGCACATCACCTGTTTCCTGGTCGATCGCGGCACCCCCGGCTTCGACATCCGCCCCGGCTACCGTTCGGTGTCGCATCGCGGCTATCACAACTGCATCCTCACCTTCGACGACTGCCGGCTGCCGGCCGGGCAGATTCTCGGCGCCGAAGGCGGCGGTTTCGAGGTTGCCAACACCTGGCTTTACGCGACGCGACTGACCGTGGCGGCGATGTGCGTCGGCCGCGCCCGCCGCGCCCTGGACCTCGCCGTCGCCTATGCCGCGCAGCGCCGCCAGTTCGGCCAGCAGATCGGCAAGTTTCAGGGCGTCTCCTTCAAGCTCGCCGACATGGTGACGGCGGTTGACGCCGCCGACCTGCTGACGCTCGCCGCCGCGTGGCGGCTCGACCAGAACCTGCCGGCCAACCGCGAGATCGCCGAGGCGAAGCTGTTCGCCTCCGAGATGCTCGCCCGCGTCACCGATGAAGCGATCCAGGTGCATGGCGGCATGGGGCTGATGGACGACCTGCCGCTCGAGCGGTTTTGGCGCGATGCGCGGGTCGAACGCATCTGGGACGGGACAAGCGAGATCCAGCGCCACATCATCTCGCGCGAATTGCTGCGCCCGCACGGCGGCTGATGGCCGACCTGTCCCGCCTGCTGCGCCCGCGCAGCATCGCCGTGCTCGGCGGCCGGCCGGCCGCCGAGGTGGTGCGGCAGGCGCGCGGCCTCGGCTTCACCGGCGATCTTTGGCCGGTCCATCCGAGCCAGCCGAGCATCGGCGGGCTGCCGGCGTTTCGCGACCTCGCCGACCTGCCGGCGCCGCCCGATGCCGCCTTCATCGCCGTCAACCGCCATGCCACGCTGGCGGCGGTGCGCCAACTCGCGGCGATGGCGGCCGGCGGCGCCGTCGCCTACGCCGCAGGTTTCGCCGAGGCCGGGCCGGATGGCGCCGATCTGCAACGCAGTCTGGTGGCGGCGGCCGGCGCCCTGCCGCTGCTCGGGCCAAATTGCTACGGGCTGCTGAATTATCTGGACGGCGCGGCGCTGTGGCCGGACCAGCATGGCGGGGTGAAGGTGGCGCGCGGCGTCGCGGTGGTCACGCAGTCGGGCAATATCGGCTGCAACATCACCATGCAGCGGCGCGGCCTGCCGCTCGCCTACATGGTCACGCTCGGCAACCAGGCGGTGGTCGGGCTGGCGGAGGCGATCCGCGCGCTCGCCGCCGACCCGCGCGTCACCGCGATCGGGCTGCATGTCGAGGGCATCGGCGACCCGGCCGGGTTTGCCGATGCGGTGCTGGCCGCCGGCGCGACGCCGATCGTCGCCCTGACCACCGGCGCCTCGGCCGCCGGTGCCCGGCTCGCGGTGAGCCACACCGCCTCGCTCGCCGGCAACGATGCGGTGATGGACGCCTGGCTGCGCCGGCTCGGCGTGGCGCGGGTGCGCTCGGTGCCGGTGCTGCTGGAAACGCTCAAGCTGCTGCATCTCGGCGGCCGGCTGCCCGGCCGCGCCATCGCCTCGATGAGCTGCTCGGGCGGCGAGGCGGCGCTGATCGCCGATCGGGCCGAAGCATTCGGGCTGACCTTCCGCCCGTTCACCGCCGCCGAGCACGCCGCCGTCGCGGCCACCGTGCCGCCGCTGGTCACGGTCTCCAACCCGCTCGACTATCATACCTTCTCCTGGGCCAACGGGCCGGCGCTGACGGCGACGTTCGCCGCCGTGCTGGGCTGCGGCTTTGATCTCGCGGCGCTCATTCTCGACTATCCGCGCAGCGATCGTTGCGACGAGACCGATTGGCGGATCGCCGCCGCGGCGCTGGCGGCGGCGCGCGGTCGGCAGCGCGCCGCGATCATCGCCACCCTGCCCGAGTTGCTGCCGGAGGCGCATGCCGAGGCGCTGATGGCGGGCGGAATCGCGCCGCTGCTCGGCATAGACGACGCCCTCGCCGCCATCGCCGCCGCCGCGACGCCGCCCGCCGGGGTGCCACCGCGCCTGCCACCGGCGCCGGCCGGAGCGGGCGTGCTGCTCGATGAGGCGGCGGCCAAACGGGCGCTGGCGGCGCATGGCGTCGCCGTGCCGGCCAGCCGCGTGGTGGCGGCGGCCGAGGCCGCGGCGGCGGCGGCGGCGCTCGGCTTCCCGGTGGCGGTGAAGGCGCTTGGCCTCGCCCACAAGACCGAGCGCAACGCCGTCCGTCTCGACCTGCGCGACGCCGCCGCGGTCGCCGAGGCCGCGGCGGCGCTGGGCGGCAGGCTGCTGGTCGAACGCATGGTGCAGGACAGGGTGGCCGAACTCATCGTCGGCGTGGCCCGCGACCCGGCGCTCGGCCCCTATCTGCTGCTCGGCTCCGGTGGCGTGCTGGCCGAGCTGGTCGGCGACCGTCGCATCCTGCTGCTGCAGGCCGACGCGCAGGCGATCCGCGCGGCGCTGTTGGAGCTGCGCGTCGGCGGCCTGCTGCGCGGCCATCGCGGCCGGCCGGCGGCCGACCTCGAGGCGCTGGTCGCCTGCGTCGCCGCCATCCAGGACTACGCGCTGGCCGTGCTGCCGCGGCTGCTGGAACTGGACGTCAACCCGGTGATCGCCGGCGCGCACGGCGCCGTCGCCGTCGATGCGCTGATCCGGCTGGCCGAGGAGAGCGAGACATGACCGACGCCTTCACCCTGGCGCGCGACGGCGCGGTGCTGACGCTGACGCTGGCGCGCGGCAAGGCCAACGCCATCGACGCCGCCACCAGCCGCGCGCTCGGCGCCGCCTTCGCCGCCTTCCGCGACGATCCGGCGCTGCGCGTTGCCATCGTCGCCAGCGCCAATCCCCGCTTCTTTTCCGCCGGCTGGGACCTCAACGCCGCCGCCGCCGGAGAGGCGCCGGATGCCGATTACGGGGTCGGCGGCTTCGGCGGGCTGCAGGCGCTGTCCGACATGAACAAGCCGGTGATCGCCGCGGTCAACGGCATGTGCGTCGGCGGCGGCTTCGAGCTGGCATTGTCGGCCGACCTCATCCTCGCCGCCGAGGACGCCCGCTTCGCACTGCCCGAGATCAAGGCCGGCACGCTGGCCGATGCCGCGACGCTGAAGCTGCCCCGCCGCATCCCCTGGCATGTGGCGATGGACCTGCTGTTCACCGGCCGCTGGATGGCGGCGGCCGAGGCGAGGCAGTTCGGTCTGGTCAGCGAGGTGCTGCCGCCGCCCGACCTGCTGCCGCGCGCCCGCGCGCTTGCCGCCCTGCTCGCCGGCGGCCCGCCGCTGGTGTTCGCCGCCATCAAGGAAGTCGCCCGCGCGGCGGAAACCATGCCGTTCCAGGACGCGCTGACGCGGATCGCCGGGCGCGGCTTCCCGACCGTGGCAAAACTCTATGCCAGCGCCGACCAATTGGAGGGGGCGCGCGCCTTCGCCGAGAAACGGCCGCCGGTCTGGCGCGGGGAATAGCCAACCGGCGCCGGCGCGGGCTAGTCTGCGGCGATGCGGTTTCTGCACGCGGCCGACATCCATCTCGACAGCCCGCTCGCCGGCCTCGCCCGCCGCGGCGCCATCCCGCCCGAGGTGACGCGCGACTGCACCCGCCGGGCGTTCACCAACCTCGTCGATCTGGCGCGCGATGAGGATGTCGCCTTCGTCCTGATCGCCGGCGATCTGTACGACGCCGACTGGAAGGATTTCAGCACCGGCCTGTTTTTTGCCGCCGAGATGCGGCGGCTGGGGCGCCCCTGCATCCTGATCCACGGCAACCACGACGCCGCCTCGGTGCTGACCAAGCGCCTGGAGCCGCAGCCGAACGTGCATGTCATGTCATCGCACAAGGTGGACCGCCATGAACTGCCGGGGCTCGGCGTCGTCATCCACGGCCGCTCGTTCCCCAATCGCGCCGTGTTGGAGGACATGTCCGCCGCCTATCCGCCGGCCGAGCGGGGGATGTTCAACATCGGCCTGCTGCACAGCTCGGCCGAGGACCCCGGCGCGCACCAAACCTATGCCCCGTGCAGCCTCGCCGCTTTGGCGGCGAAGGGCTACGACTACTGGGCGCTCGGCCATATCCATCAGCGCGCGGTGCTGCAGCAGCGCCCCTGGATCGTCTTTCCCGGCAACATCCAGGGCCGCCATGTGCGCGAGACCGGGGCCAAGGGCTGCACCCTGGTCACGGTGGAAAACGGCAGCGTCGCCGGCGTCGCGCATCGCCCGCTGGATGTGCTGCGCTGGGCACAGGTCGGCGTCGATCTCGGCGGCGCCGAGACGCTGACCGAGGCCGCCGCCCGGCTGCGCCAGGCGCTCGACGCGGCGGCGCAGGAGGCGGACGGCCGGCCGCTGATCGCCCGGCTGTCGCTCACCGGCGCGACGCGGCTGCATCCGGCGCTGCTGGCCGACCCGGATGCACTCGACGGCGAATGCCGCAACGCCGCCGCCGCGGTCAGCGCCGATCTGCATGTCGAGCAGGTGCGGCTGGCCACCAGCCCGCCGGCCCAGGGCATGGCCGCCGATGCGCTGGCGCAACTGGCCGAGCCGTTTCACGCGGCGCTGGATGATGCCGACATCACCGACGCGCTGCTGGCGGAGTTCCGCCGGCTGCGCCAGCTTTTGCCCAGCCAGTCCGACGCCGACCTGCCGGACAGCGTCGAGGCGCTGCGGGCCTTGCTGCCCGAGGCGTGGCAGATCGTGGCGCATGGGTTGGCCGGGAGCGACGCGGCATGAGGCTGCTCCGGCTCGGCCTGAACCGCTACGGCCATCTCAGCGACGTGGTGCTGGAGTTGCCCGCCGATCGCGGGTTGCATGTCGTGCTCGGGGCGAACGAGGCCGGCAAATCGACCGCGCTCGCCGCCATCCGCGACGGGCTGTTCGGTTTCGGCCATCGCTCGCCCTATGGCTTTCAGCATGCGCTCGGCGATCTGCGCGTGTTGCTGACCCTGGCCGATGCGGCCGGACAGCAGGCAACCTTCGTCCGGCGCAAGGCCAGCAAGGGCGATCTGCGCAACGCCGCCGGCGACGTGTTACCGGAGGCTGCCATCGCCGCCTTCCTCGGCGGCATCACGCGCGAGCGGTTTGCCCGCGGATTCGGCCTGGATGCGGCAGAACTGCGTGCCGGCGGCGAGGCGATCCTGAGCGGCGCCGGCGATGTCGGCGAAACCCTGCTGCAGGCACAGACCGGCCTGTCCGGCTTCCGCAGCCTGGCCGAACGGCTGGAGCGCGACGCCGGCAAGCTGTTCGGCGATCGGCGCGGCGAGCGCGCCTTCCATACCGCCGCCCGCACCTATACCGAGGCGAAGCAAAGTCTGCAGGAGCGCAGCCTCGATTCCGCCGACTACCGCCGCGCCCGCGACGAGCAGGCGCGGCTGCTGGCGGAGCGCGCGGCCAATGCGGCGGCGGCGGAGCGGCTGGCCGCCGAGCGGGCGAAGCTGCAGCGCATCCACGCCACGGCTCCGGCGCGCACCGCACTGGCCGAGGCGCTGGCGGCCCGCGCCGCGCTGGGCGACATACCCTCCCTGCCCGACGACGCCGAGGCCCGCCGGCAGCACGCCGTGATGGCGCGCGAAACCGCCAGCCGCAGCCGGCGCAGCGACGCCGAGCGCGACGCCAGCGCCCTCGCCGAACTGGCCACACTGGTCGCCGACCCCGACGTGCTGGCGCAGGCGCCGGCCATCGACTCGCTGGCCGCCGACCTCAACCGTATCTCCGCCGCCGGGCTGGATCGCGACAAGCGACGTCTGGTCGCCGCCCAGCACGCCCGCGAGGTCGAGGCTACCGGGCGGCGCCTCGGCCTGGAAGGTGACGCGGCAGCGCTCGCCGCGCGCATCCCCGACACGCTGCGACGAGAGGCGGCGACGCGCGCCATCACCCGCCATGTCGCGCTGACGGCGCGGCTGGCGTCGGCCGAGAAAGCGCTCGCCGAGACCGGGCAGGAGCACGAGGCGGCGCAGGCGGCGCTCGCCCAGGCCGAGGCGCCGGTTGATTTTGCCGCCCTGCGCAGCGCCATCGACGCCGCCCGCGCCGAAGGCCGGCTCGACGCCGAGCACCGGGCAGCCGAGCGGACGGTGCAAACGACTCGGACCGAGCTTGCCGAGGCGATGCGGGCGCTGCCGCTGTGGCAGGGTGACGCCGAGACGCTGGCCGCCGCGCCGGTGCCGCTCGATGCCGCCATCACCACCGCAACCCGGCTGTTGACCGACGCCGCCGAGACGCTGCGCCAGCATGAGGCAGCGCTGGCGCAACACGATGCTGCCCGCGCCGACCTCGACGCCGACCTCAAGGCATTGACCGAGGCCGGCGCGCTGCCGACCGAGGAAGCCATCGCCGCCGTCCGTGACCGCCGTGACCATGCATGGCGCCGGCTGCGCGCCATCGCCGTCGATGCCACGGCAGAGGGGGTAGAGGGCGAGTTGGCGGCGCTCTCCGACCGGTTTGAGGCGATGTCGCACGATGCCGACGCGCTCGCTGACCGGCGGGCGACGGATGCTGCCCGCGTCGAGCGGTTCCGCCATCTGACCGGACAACGCGTCCGCACCGACGCGCTGCGCGACCGCGCCGCCGCCGCCCGCGACGCCGCCGCCGCGACCCATGCGGCGGCAGGCGCGGCGTGGCAGGCGTTGTGGCAGCCCACCGGTCTGCTCGCCGAGGCGCCGGCGGCGATGCGCGAATGGCGCCAGCGCCGCGACGATGCCCTGATCAAGCGCCGCGCCGCCGTTGCCGCTGCGTTGGCACTGGAGGCAATTGCCGCACGCTGCGACGCCACCCGGATGCTGCTCAACGCGCATCTGCCGGCGACGATCGCTGCCGATGCCGGCAGCATCGGCGAGTTGCTGCGCCGCGCTGAACTGACCTGCACCGCCGGCGAGGCGACGGCACGGACGTATGCCGACCGGCGCAGCAGCGCCGTCACGGCGGCAACCGCGCTGACCAAGGCGGTGCGGGCGCGCGATGCGGTCCTCGCCGAACTGACGCAGTGGCGCGGCGAGTGGCAGGCGGCGGCGCAGGGCATTGGCCTGTCGCACGACGCCGCGCCTGAAGCCGGCAAGCCGGCGCTCGATCTGTGGACCGCGCTCGACACGCATGCCCGCGACTGGCACCAGGCAACCAGCCGCATCGCGGAAATGACCGAGGCGATCAGCGGGTTCGACGCCAAGGTCGCCGCATTGACCAGCGGCATGGCGCCCGACCTCGCGGCCGCCGCGCCGCAGGAAGCGGTGCGCCGCCTCGCCGCACGGCTGGCCGAAGCACGCGCGGCGGAGGCGAAGCGGCGTGACCTGCTGGGCGAACGCGAGCGGCTGCGTCTGGCGCTCGACCGCGCCACGCGTGAGGCGGAGGCGGCGGAGGCGGCGCTCGCCGCGCTGCACGCCCTGGCCGGCACGACCGACGACGCGGCGCTGCAGGCAGCCATCATCCGCGCCGGCGACCACGCCAGCCGGTCGCGCGAGATCGCGCAGCGGCAATCCGAACTGACGACGCTCGGCGCCGGCCGCACACTGGCGGCGCTGGCGGCCGAGGCCGAGGGCATTGACACCGACCGGATCGACGGCAGCCTCGCCGCGATCGAGGCGCAGTTGCGCGACATGGAGACGCAGAACCTGTCCGGCGCCGCCCGTCTGGCCGAACTGCGCCAGGCGCTCCGGCTCATGGAAGACGGCCATGACGCCGCCGGCGCGGCGCAGGCGATGCAGGATGCGCTGGCCGAGATGGCGGATGTGGCGGGACGCTACGCCCGCCTGCGCCTCGCCCACAGCTTGCTGCGCGCCGGCATCGAGCGGTTCCGCCGTCAGCAGCAGGATCCGCTGCTCGGCCGCGCCGGGCGGCTGTTCGAGCGGCTGACCGAAGGTCGCTACGACCGGCTCGACGCCGATGAGCCGGAGGACGGCAAGCGGGTGATCCTGGCGCTGCGCCCCGACGGCAGCTCCTGCCCGGTCGAGCGGCTGAGCGAAGGCACGCGCGACCAGTTGTTCCTGGCGCTGCGGCTGGCGGCGATCGAAAGCGGCGGGGCCGGCATGCCGTTCATCGCCGACGACCTGCTGGTCAATTTCGACGACCGCCGCGCCCGGGCGGCGCTGCGCGTGCTGGCCGAGTTCGGCGCCACGACGCAAACCATCCTGTTCACCCACCATGCGCATATTGCCGAACTGGCCGCGCCGCACGCCGCGGTGCTGGCGCTGCAGCCGGCGCCGGTGGCCGCCTGAGCGATGCTGAGGGGTCAGCCCGAGATCGTGCATCTGGCCATACATCGTCGCCAACTGCGTCAGCAGCGCCACCGCCTCGGCGCCGGTTGGCGGGTTCTGCGCCAGTCTGCCGGCAAGGGTGCCGTCGCCAGCCTCCAGCACGACGTTGCCCGAGACACCATGGCCGATGACACGATCGAGCGTATAGCCAGCGAGCGCCGGCCTGCATCGTTCTCCACCATCGACCGCCTCCACTGCCGATGTGCAATGATAAATAAGCGGACGATGGAATAAAGCAGAATTTGCCGCAGCCGCGACGGATCAGAGTGGAGTGCCGCCGGCCAGGGTCAGGATGGTGTTGACCCACACCCTTTCGCCGTCTCGCCATCCGCTGCCGCCGCTGTATCATGCGCCGGTTCGTCCTCCTCTGCCACGGGGCCATGCACATGCAGCCGAGCCAACCCTCCCGCATCCTGAGCATGGCGCGCGACGCGCGCGGCGCGGCGGCCCGCCCGGTGGCGCCGATCGACGCCGGCGTCATGCATCGCATGACCCTGATCAACCAGGACCGGCTGACCCGCGACCGCCTCGCCCGGCTGCGCGCCGAGCTGCGCCGGCGGGACTATGCCGGCGCCGTGCTGTCCGACCCGATGAACCTGCGCTATGCGACCGGCACCCGCAACATGGCGGTGTGGACCACGCATGCGCCGAGCCGCTACGCCTTCGTCGCCACCGACGGGCCGGTGATCCTGTTCGAGTTCGCCTCCTCCGCCCATGTCTCCGCCGGCTCCCCGGTGGTCGATGAGACGCGGCCCTGCACGCCGTGGATCTACTTCCTCGCCGGGCCGCGCAGCGAGGAAAAGGCGCATCTGTGGGCCGACGAGATCGACAGCCTGCTGCGCCAGCATGGCGGCGCCAACCGCCGCCTCGCCGTCGATCGCTGCGAGCCGATGGGCACGCTGCGGCTGCTCTCCCACGGGGTGCAGTTGTTCGACGCGCAGGAAGTCTGCGAGATGGCGCGGCGCATCAAGACGCCGGACGAAATCGCCTGTCTGCAGGCGTCGATGGATGTCTGCGACCTCGCCATCGACCGCATGCGCGCCGCCCTGGTGCCGGGCATCACCGAAAACCAGCTCTGGTCGCTGCTGCACGAAACCAACATCGCGCATGGCGGCGAGTGGATCGAGTGCCGCCTGCTCGCCTCCGGCCCGCGCACCAATCCGTGGTTCCATGAAAGCTCCGACCGCGTCATCGCGGCCGGCGATCTGGTCGGCTTCGACACCGACATGGTCGGGCCGAACGGCTATCTTGCCGACATCTCGCGCAGCTATGTCTGCCCCGGCGGCGCGCCGAGCGACCGGCAGCGGCGGCTGTACGAAACGGCCCAATCGCAGGTCCTGCACAATACGGCGCTGCTGCGCCCCGGCCTCAGCTTTCGCGAGTTTGCCGAAATCTGCTGGACGGTGCCCGACGCCTATATGCCGAACCGCTACATGATGATGGTTCACGGCTGCGGCTTCGTCGATGAATACCCCTCCGTCGCCTACCTCGCCGACTGGAAGGACTGGGGCTATGACGGCATGTTCGAGGAAAATATGGTGGTGTCGGTGGAGAGCTATATCGGCGAGGTCGGCGGCGGCGAAGGCGTCAAGCTGGAACAGCAGGTGCTGATCACCGGCGAGGGTGCGCGCTTGCTGTCGCGCACGCCGCTGATCGAGGCGATCGACCCATGCGCCTGATCGATGCAGAGACCGCGGCCCGGCTGCTCGACCTGCCGGGCCTGATCACGGCGCTGCGCGAGGGCCATCGCGCCGGCATCGACGCCTATGGCCGGGTGCTGATGCAGACCGGCGCGGACGCGCTGCTCGGCATGGCGGCATGGCAGGCCGGCGAGGCGTTCGGCATCAAGCTGGCCTCGGTGTTTCCCGGCAATGCGGCGCGCGGCGCGCCGACCATCGCCTCGGTCTATGTGCTGTTCGACGGCGGCGACGGCACACCGCGCGCGGTGATCGACGCGACGCCGCTGACGGTGCGCAAGACCGCCGCCGATTCGGCGCTGGGCGCCGATTATCTCGCCCGCCGCGATGCGCGCACGCTGCTGATGGTCGGCGCCGGGTCGCAGGCGCCGTGGATGGTGGCGGCGCACCGCGTCGTGCGGCCGTCGATCGACCGCGTGCTGATCTGGAACCGCACCCCGGCGCGCGCCGCCGCCCTGGCGCGGGAGATCGGCGCCGAAGCGGTCACCGACCTCGCCGCGGCGACCGGCATGGCCGACATCATTTGCTGCGCCACCGCGGCCGATGCGCCGGTGCTGCAGGGGGCGTGGCTGCGGCCGGGCAGCCATGTCGATCTGGTCGGCGCCTATACGCCGCAGATGCGCGAGACCGACGACGCGGTGGTGCGCCGCGCCCACATCTTCGTCGATACCCGGCTCTACACGATGCAGGATGCCGGCGACATTTCGCAGCCGCTGGCGTCCGGCGTGATCGGCCCCGACGACATCCGCGGCGACCTGTTCCAACTGGTCCGCGGCGAGGTGCCGGGGCGGCAGGATGACGCCGAGATCACCTTGTTCAAAAACGCCGGCGGCGGCCATCTCGACCTGATGGCGGCGCGGCTGATCGACGCGCGGACGGGATAGCGCCGGACGCCGCCCCCGCTCCGGTCAGTCGCGCAGGTTCAGCCGACGCCCTGCAGCCAGTCCAGCGCCTCGGTAAACGGGTCATCGCTCACCCGCTCCGGCTGGCCGGCGCCGGCGCGCCAGAACGATCCGTCCAGCACGTCGAACACCACCAGCGCCCGTTCCGCGTCGGCAAGCCGGCCACTGTCGCGCGCTTCGGCCGCGGCAACGACCAGTTCCTCCACCTGCGCCAGGATGGCATTGATCCCCGCGCGTTCGGCCTCGGCATCGCCATAGGCGCCGCCGTAATTGAGCCGGACATAGACCGCGAGCGATCCAACGATCAGCCGCAGGCAGAAATACCAGGAGGCGACGCCGTGGCCGATCTGGCCAAATCCGATCTGGTCCGGGGTGGCCGCCACGGCGGCGAGCGCGGCGACGCAAGCGGCGTCATCAAGGTCCATCACTTCGGTGGTGTAGGTGTCGGCGCCACGATGCGTAAGCCGATTGACCAGCCCGTGCGGCACCGCCGGCGTGCGCAGGCCCTGGGCGCGGTATGTCAGGAACGCCCGCTCAAGCGCGGCCATGCCGGTCAGAGAGGCGTCGTCGCTTGCCGATCCGCTCACAGCTTGGCCTCCTCAAACAGCTTGGCGAAGTCACGGCCGAACAGGCCGCCGGCCTGCGTCGCCGACTTGTTGTCCTTGGCGCCTTCCTGCAACGCGGCGAGGTAGTCGCGCGCCGACAGTTTTTTGTCATCGGGCGACTGCCAACTGCTCCAGTCGGCGACGACGAAGCCGGCCTTCTCCAGCTTGGCGGCATGCTCCTGGACTTCGGTGAAGCGCTGTTTCGTCGCCGCGATTTCCTCGTCGGTCAGCAGGCCGGACAGGCCCGGCAGCAGGTCCTTCTCGAAGGTCTTTTTCATCAGTTCGTCGTAAACCTTCTTGTCGATCAGCGGCGGCAGGCCGGGCGGTGTGCGGCGCGCGTCCATTTCCTTGCGGGTGACGGATGCCTTGGTCTGCTTCTTGCCGAACGCCATGTCGTTGTCGATGCCGGTCACCTTCACATCGTCGCCTTTGATCTCGACAAAGTAATTCTGCGCATGCCGGTCGGTCTGCCCGGTCAGCACGTCGCACCATTCGAGACCGTTCAACTGCTCCTGCAGCGCCGCCTGTGCCTTCTTCGACGGCGGCGTGTCGCCCCAGGGCGGCAGGATTTTTTTGATCTGCTTCTGCCAGACGTCCGCATTGTCCGGGTCCTGACGGATCGGCGGCTTGCGCTTCATCAACGCGTCGAGGTCCGGCGGCGGTCCGAGGAGAGTACCGATCTGCCCCTGCTTCGGCGGGACAAAATCTTCCCAGACATCCTGAACGGGCGACTTTCCTGGCGCCAGTCCCATCATCAGGCCAATTTCATCCTGGTCGGTATTCGGGTTCTTATGCAGGCCGAAGCTGACTTTCGGCAGCACCGAAACACCCAGCAGGTCGCCGACCGCGGAGGTGGCGATGTTACGGTTGCCGTTATGCGGCGAGTTCTTGTCGATTCCGATCGCTGTCGCGCCGTCCAGCGGGTTTTCCTCCTTCAGCTTTTCGGCCTTGAACACCCGCACGTCGCCATTTTTGAAGGTGATCTTGGCGACCGAATTGGCGTTACCCGCACCGAACTTGTCGTTGGTCTTGGATGCCTCGGTGTCGTTCAGCGCGCCGAAGTCGCAATCCTTGAACCGGATCGCCCGCTCCTTGCAGTCCATCGCCTGCTGGATGGTGATATGGCCCTTGACCTTGTCGAAGTCGGGGTCATCGGTAACCGACTTGAGCAATGCCAGCTTGTCGCGCGCCCTGGCCGCCACATCATTGCCGACCGCAACCTTGTTGGTGTCGCCCTTGTGCTGCTTGGCATAGTCCTCACCGGCCTTGATGAGGTCCTCCAGGTTCTTGCTCAGCGCGTCGTTGTCGAGATCGGCAAGCGACGCCTTGCAGGCATCCTCGATTTTTTTGGTCTCCGTGCGCATCTCTTTGTAATGCACGGATTTTTTCCATAGTCCGCCGAGCGCGTCGCCATGCGGCTTGTGGCCGATGCGGGTCTCCAGCTCCTCGAACGTCAGCAGCGTGGCGTCGATTTTCTGTGACAGCACTGGCGAGCGGGAAGGCCGCTTGATCGACGGCGCCTCCTCGTCGCCCTTCCACTCGGAACTCAGCGTGGCGAGCGGCAGTGTGTCCAGACCCCAGCTGCGCTTAAGCTCCGGGACCCTTTTGCCTCTGCTGCGCTTGACCGGTTTGACTTCGTCTTCGAACTCCGACATGCGGCGCCCCCTGACTAGCTGTGCTTCGGCAGAGCGCCGTCGATCCGCCGCAGCGCATCGCTCAGCGTCGCATAAATCTCGACATCAATGCCGAAAGGATTGTCGTCCAGCGCCTCGACCAGCGGGCTGGCATCGAGCAGCGATTGATAGACGCTGACGGCGGCACGCAACCCGTCGGCCGTCTGCGGCCCGGCCGCCTTCTGGTATCCCGCCAAAGCCGCGTCCAGCGCCTTCGCCTCCGCGGCATCGAGCAGTCCGTGGATGCCCTTATCAGCAAGCTTGTTGAAATCCACGTCGTCGTAGCTGTGCAACTCACGGGCCAGCGCGGCCAGCCGGCCGTCCACCGTGCCGGTGGCATCCTGCCACATGGCGATGAAGCCGGCGCCATCGGGGAATGTGCCCGTGCCGTTGGGCACGGACACGCCGAGCACACGCAACGCCCATTCATCCTGCAATGCGCTGGTCAGGGAATCCCTCCATCGTCGCGGTCAGCGGGTTTGGCACCGCATGACCGATTCGCGTCGATCGGTATTATTGCGTCTTATACCTTGCCTCGTGATAATCGGATGCGGCCGATTTTACAAGCCGCGCCGGCCCGGCCCGCTTGGATCGGTCTCGCGCTGCGCTGCACTTTCTGCGCCCGATGGGGTGGCGCGGCGCGACCACCGGCGCACCGGTTGCCTATGTTCCGCCGAGTGCCCGCAGCGCCGCACAGGCGGCGCCGTAGCCGTTGTCGATATTGACGACCACCAGTCCGGGCGCGCAACTCGCCAGCATGGCGTGCAGCGCCGCCCGGCCGCCCGCGGCGACGCCGTAGCCGACCGAGGTCGGCACGCCGATCACCACCCCCGCCACCAGCCCGGCGACGACGCTCGGCAGCGCCGCGTCCATCCCGGCGGCGACGATCACCACCCGCATCGCCCGCACCTCGTCGATGCGCGCCAGCAGGCGCCACAGCCCGGCGACCCCGACATCGGCGACGCGCAGCGCCGCATGGCCGTGAAAGCCGAGCGTCCTGACCGCCTCGGCCGCCACCGGCAGGTCCGAGGTGCCGGCCGTCATCACCGCGATGCGTGCCGGCCCCGCCGCCGCCGCGCCGCCCAGGATCGCGGTTGCCGACAGGGTGTCGTAATCGAGCCGCGCCCGCGTCGCCGCCGGCAGTGCGCCGAACCCCGCCGCATCCAGCCGGGTCAGCAGCAGCCGCGCGGCGCGCGCCTGCGCCTCGGCGACGATGGCGGCGATCTGCCCGGCCGTCTTGCCGGCGCAGAACACTGCTTCCGGCAGGCCGATGCGCTCGTGCCGCGCGCTGTCGAGCACGAACTCGCTCACGCCGCGGCGCCGCGCAGGAAGGCGCTGCCGGTGCGGTAGGCGGCGAAGCTGATCGGCCGCTCGGTCAGCGCCGACAGCGCCGCCAGCAGCGCCGCGCGCTGCGGCCCGACCCGCTCCAGCGCCGCCGGGTCAAGCTCGATCACCAGCCCGCCGGCGCGGATGCGCGCGCGCACCGTGCGCGGCCCGAGACTGGCGCCGACCAGCCGCTCGGCCTGATGCACCAGCGCCAGCAGCGCCGGATCGACGCGGATGCCGGTCTCGATCCGGCTCGACAGGCAGGGCGCGGCGGGCAGGTCGGCGACCGTGCCGAGGCCGAGCCGCGCCGCCAGTTGGCGCACCGTCGCCTTGTCGATCCCGGCCTCGACCAGCGGATGGCGCACCGCGTGCTGCGCCGCCGCCTCCAGGCCGGGGCGCCAATCGGTCAGGTCGTCGGTGTTGGTGCCCGACAGGATGGTGCCGGCGGCGCGCCCGGCAATCGCGCCATAGAGGTTGGTCTTGCAGAAAAAGCACCGGTTGGCCGGGTTGGCGCGGTAACGCGGATCGGCGAACTCGCCGGCATCGAAGACATCGAGCGCCCAGCCGCGCGCCGCCGCCAGCGCCCGCACCCGCGCCGTCGCCTCCGGCGGCACCGCCGGCGAGGTGGCATGACGCATCACCGCGCGCCGCCCCAGCACCGCGTGCGCCGCCGCCGCCAGCGTCAGGCTGTCCACCCCGCCGCTGACCGCCACTTCCGCCTGGGCGATGCCACGCAGCACCGCCTGCAGACGTTCCAGCGCATCACTCATCGGCCAGATCCTCCGCCGCCCGCCGCAGCCGGGTGCGCGCCGCATGACCGGCAACGTCGCCCAGATCATCGGCCTCCGCCTTGCCGGTGGCGCCGCCCGGCCGCGCCACGCGCTTGACCCGCACGGCGCGGCCGGCGACCGACACCTCGGCCACGCGTCGGTGCAGCGTGCGGCCCTGCACGCTGGCGATGCGCAGGCCGATGGTGCTGGTCTCGCCAAAGCAGGCGCCGACCGCCGCCTCCACCGCCTCGGGCGCGGCGAGCACCTGGAGATGGGCGGCCATGCGGCCCTTTTTGGCGAAGGCCGGCATCTGCAGCACATCATGCACGCCGGCGACGGCGCGGATGCGCGCGATGCCGGCGGCGAGGTCTTCCGGCGACTGGTCATCGACCTCGAAGCTGATCACCGCAAGCTCGCGACGGCCATGCTCCAGGGCGGGCGCCGGCAGCGGCGCCGCGGCGGCGTCGGGCGCACTGACCAGCACGCGCAGCACGTTGGACAGGCCGGGCAGGACGCGACTGCCGAAGCCGATGCCCGAGCGCAGCACCCGCCGCGGGCCGGGCGGCGGCGGGGCATCGGCGGCAAGGTGGCGCAGGATGGCGGCGCCGGTCGGTGTCACCCGTTCGCCGGCCACGCCGTCGTCGATGGTGACGAAGCCTTCCAGCAGCAGCGCCGTTGCCGGGGCCGGTACCGGCAGCATGCCATGCGCCGTGCGCACCCGCCCGCCGCCGAGCGGCAGGGCGGCACAGCTCCAGGTGGCGGCGCCGTCCGCCTCCTCCTGCGCCGCGATCAGCAGCGCGGCGGCGACGATGTCGGCGATCGAATCGGCGGCGCCGACCTCGTGGAACGTCACCTCGGCCGGGTCGATGCCGTGGACCCGCGCCTCCGCCTCGGCAAGCCGGGTGAAAATGCCGATGGCGTGGCCCCGTGCCGCCGCTGCGAGCGGCGCCGCGTCGAGACGGTCGCGGATTTCGCGCCATCGGGTGTGATGGTGGCCGTGCCCGGCCTCGACGGCGAACCGGACGCCGGCCAGCGTGGCGTCGCGGTGCGCCAGCAGCCGGCAGGGCACCCCGGCCACCGCCGCGACGGCGCGCTGCACCGGGGCTTCCAGCGCCGGCTCGGCGTGCAGCAGCGCCGCGGCGAACATATCCCCGGCAATGCCGCCGAGCGGGTCGAGGTGGAGATGTCGCATGCCGCCCGCCATCCTCTCCCGCCCCGGCGCCGCCAGCCTAGCACGAAACCGCGCCCGCCGCATCCGCGCGCCACCGTGCGCCGTAACGGTCAGGACACGGGTAGGCGCAGGGTGGCGCGGAATGGTATGAGAGGCCTGATCGACGCCGATGACAGGAGGACGCAGTGGGGCAGCGGGTGGGCAGCGATGGCTGACGCGGCGCCATCCGATGTGCTCGGCGATCTGCTCGGGCGCATTGCCGCCGGCGATCGTGCGGCGTTCCGCCGGCTCTATGACCTGCAGGCGCCACGCCTGCACGCCGTCGCATTGCGGGTGACACGGCAAATGCCGCTCGCCGCCGACGCCGTGCATGACGCCTTCCTGCAGGTCTGGCGCAACGCCGGCCGGTTCGAGAGCAGCCGTGGCAGCCCTGAGGCGTGGCTGCTCAGCCTGGTGCGCTACCGCGCGCTCGACATTGCCCGCCGCCGTGGGCGCGAAGTGTCGCAGGAAGACCTCGATCTCCCCGAACCGGTCGATCAAGACCCCGATCCGCTGGCCCGGCTGGCGAGCGGGCGGGAGGCCTCGGCGCTGGCCGCCTGCCTGCGGCAACTGGACCAGGAGCGGCGGCGGCTGGTGCTGCTGGCCTTCGTCGAAGGGCTGTCGCACAGCGAGGTGGCCGAGCGGGCCAACATGCCGCTGGGCACCGTCAAGAGCTGGATCCGCCGCAGCCTGCAATCGCTGCGGCTGTGCCTGGAGGGTGCGGCATGAGCGGCGCCGAAGGCGAGATGGCCGAGGAACGGCAGGTGCTCGCCGGTGAATACGTGCTCGGCGCGCTCGACGCCGCCGAGATGCGTGCCGTGCGCCGCCGCGCCGCTGCCGACCCCGACCTCGCCCGCGCCATCGCCGCCTGGGAGCAGCGTCTGACGCCACTGGCAGCGCTGGTGGCGCCGGTGGCGCCGCCGCCGGCGCTGTGGTCCCGCATCGCCGAGGCGGTGGCGGCGCTGCCAGACGAACCGGTCGAGCCGATTCCGCTGCACGCCCCGACCGAGCGGCTGGTAACGCGCCCGCCGCCGCGCCGCGTCTGGCCGTGGCAGGTGGCGACGGCCGCCGCACTGGCGCTGGCCGCCGGCATCGCCGCCTTCGCCCTGGTGCCGGCCCGCGTGCCGGAACTGCGCGTCGCCGCGCTGACCCAGGCCGGCACGACGACGCCCGGCTTCCTGGCCGAAACACAGCCGGATGGCGGGGTGGTGCTGACCGCGCTCGCCGCGGTGCCGGTGCCGGCCGGCCACGATCTCGAATTATGGGTGCTGCCGAAAGGCGCCACGGTGCCGAAATCGCTCGGCGTACTGCCGGCCGGCGGGCGCCGCCTGACCCTACCGGTGCCGCCGGCGCCGGGCACCCAGTTGATGGTCAGCCTCGAACCGCCGGGCGGCTCGCCGACCGGAGCGCCGAGCGGGCCGGTGATGTACGCGGGGTCGTTCTAAGCAGCCAGCCTGCGGGGGCCGCGCAGTTTGGCGGCTTAGCCGCCCGCCGCCTGCCAGCCGGCGCGGATCATGGCGATGCCCTGGCGATAGACCTCCTCCGGCGCTGGACAGACATCGCGCCACAGCCGCGTCGCCGCGGCCAGCTCGGGCGACATGCGGCTGAACGCCTCGATAGTCAGCCAGCCGTCATAGCCGATCGCCCGCAGCGCCCGGAAATGCGCCGGAAACGCGATGTGGCCGCGGCCGGGGATGCCGCGGTCGTTCTCGGCGATGTGAACATGACGCAGCGCCGCCGCCGCTTGAGCAATCACGCCAACCGGGTCCTTCTCCTCGATATTGGCGTGAAACGTGTCGTGCATGACGGCGAAGTTCGGATGATCGACGCGCCTGACATGGGCCAGACTCTCCGCCATCGAGGTGATGACGTAGGACTCGAACCGGCTGAGATATTCCATCACCAGCAGGATGCCGTGGTCGGCGGCGGCTTCCGCCGCGCGCCGGTGTACCTCAGCGAGCCGGCCCAGTTCCACATCGGTGGGACCGGCGCCGGAAAACAGGCCGAGCGGCTGCAGGATCGGGCCGCACAGCATCGCCGCGCCGAGCGCCTGCGCCCATTCGCTCGACGCGGCGAGATGATCCACCGCCGCCTGACGGTGCAGCGCGGTCTCGCTCAGCGGGTTGTGCGCGGCGTCCGGGATCATGGTGATCGCCGTCACCTCCAGCCCGAGGTCGCCGATCTGCCGGCCGAGCCGCCGGTAATGCGCGGTGTCGCCGCCGAACATCGGCACCTCGACCCCGTCATAGCCGGCGTCTTTCAGCGCCGCGATCTGCGGCAGATGCGTCTCATCGACATGGCCGGTCCACAGCAGCAGGTTGAAGCCGATCTTCATCTCACCCCCCGAACACGCAGCGCCGATGCAAGCGGGCTGCTCACAACCCGGCAAGCGTTTCCGCGACTGTCGCCACCTGCGCCACCGGACGCAGCGCCTCCACCGCGACCGCATGAGTCGCCGGATCGAAGGCGGCACAGCCGTCGGACAGCAGCGTCACCGCGAATTCGCGCACATGGGCGTCGCGCACGGTGCTGGCGACGCCGCCATTGGTGACGATGCCGGCGACCAGCAGCCGGCGCACCCCGGCGCGCGCCAGCACCCACTCCAGGCGCGACATGTAGAATGCCGAGAACGCCACCTTCTCGACGGCGAAATCGGCCGGCGCCAGCTCATCCACCAGCGCATGCCCCCAGCCGCCCGCAGCGAAATCGCCGCGCCCGAGGAACGGCCGCACTTTCAGCAGATGCGGCGAAATCCACGGCGCGCCGCCGCGGCCGCCAACCAGGGTGAAATGCGTCGAGCCGATCCAGCCGCCGCCGGCGCGCACCGCATCGCACAGCGGACGCAGCCGCGCCGGCAGCGCGGCGATCTCCGGCGCGGTATGCCCGGCACGCCCATAGGCCCCCTCGGGGTGCAGAAAATCATTCTGCAGGTCGCACAGCAGCAAAGCGAGGTCGTTCATGGCGCAGCCTCGATGATCAGATTGCCGAAGCGATCAACGCGGCCGTGGTGGCCGGGGTCGAGCAGGATGGTGGCATCGGGCTGTTCCAGCACCGCCGGCCCGGCGATCACCGCGCCGACCGGCAGCGCCAGCCGGTCGAACACCGGCGTCGCGCGCCAGTCGCCGAACCACACCTGCCGCTCGCCAAGATGCGCCGCGGCGAGCGAGGCGTCGGCGGCCGGCGCCAGCGACAGCAGGTCGATCTTCGGCCGCTCGCCGATGACGGCGCTGCGCAGGTTCAACACCCGCATCGGCACCCCCTCCAGCAGTCGCCCATAGGCAGCGCGATAGGCGCCGCGGAAGGCCGCCATCAGCGCCGCATGATCGAGCGGCCCGGCGCCGTCGCGCGCCAGGGCGAGCGGCACCGCGACGGTGTGGGTCTGGCCGACATAGCTCATGTCGAGCGCATGTTCGACCCGCCGCCCGGTAAAGGCGACGCCGGCGCGGTCGAGCAGCGCAGCGAGGTCCGCCGCCGCCGCATCCATCTCGGCGCGCAGCGCCGCCGGGTCGATGCTGTCGAGCAGCCGGTTCAGCGTATGCACCCGGTCATGCCGCATGTCGGCGATGACGCAGCCGAGCGCCGAGGTGACGCCGGGGAAACGCGGCACCAGCGCGCGCGCCAGCCCGACCTCGCGCAGCAGGGCGCCGGCATGCAGCGCGCCGCCGCCGCCAAACGGCATCAGCGTGAACCGCTTGGGGTCGTGGCCGCGCTCGATCGAGACCAGCCGCAGGGCGCCGGCCATGCGCGCATTGGCGACGCGCAGAATGGCCCCGGCCGCCTCGGTGACGCTCAGGCCGAGCGGGTCGCCGACCAGACGCCCGATGGCGCGCGCCGCCGCCTCGGCATCCAGCGTGCCGAGCGTGCCGCCGATCGGCCGCGCAGCGTTGATGCGGCCGAGCACCACATTGGCGTCGGTGACGGTCGGCCGCTCGCCGCCGCGGCCGTAGCACACCGGGCCGGGCACCGACCCCGCGCTCTCCGGCCCGACGCGCAGCAAGCCCGCCGCATCGACCAACGCGATCGAGCCGCCGCCGGCGCCGATGGTGGTGATCTCGACCATCGGCGTGCGCACGACGAGGCCGAAATCAAGCGTGCTCTCGGCGGCCAGTGCCGGCACGCCGGCCTCGATCAGCGACACGTCGAAGGAGGTGCCGCCGACATCGCCGGTGATGACATCGGGGAAATCCGCCGCGGTGGCGATATGCGCGGCGGCGATGACGCCGGCGGCCGGCCCCGACAGCGCCGTGCGCACCGGCAGCGCCTGCGCCGTCGCCACGCTCATCACCCCGCCATTGGACTGCACGATGAGGAACTCACCGGCGAACCCGTCGGCCCGCAGACGGTCATCGAGCGCCGCCAGATAGGCGCCGACCACCGGCTGCAGCACCGCATTCAGGCTGGTCGTGCTGGTGCGCTCGAACTCGCGGATCTCCGGCAGGATGTCGCTGCTGATGGCGATATGGGCGTTCGGCCACACCGCGCGCGCCGCCGCCAGCGCCGCCCGCTCATTGGCCGGATTGGCGTAGCTGTGCAGAAAGACGATGCACAGCGCCTCGGCCCCGGCGGCGTGCAGGCGGCGCGCCGCCGCCTGCACCGCCGCCGCATCGACGGGTTCGAGGATGCTGCCATCGGCCAGCGTGCGTTCTGGCACTTCGGCGCGCAGGTCGCGCGGGATCGGCGGCACGAAGCTGCCGGTCAGGCCCCAGGTCTGGCGGCGGTCGCGGCGGCGCATCTCCAGCACGTCGCGGAAACCGGCGGTGGTGATCAGCCCGGCGCGGGCGCCCTTGCGTTCCAGCAGCGCGTTGGTGCCGACCGTGGTGCCATGCACGATCGCCGACACGTCGGCCAGCTTCGCCAGCGCCGCGACGCCATCGGCGAAGCCCACCGCCTCCTGCCCGCGGGTGCTCGCCAGCTTGTGGACGCGCGCCACCCCGCTCGCCTCGTCGAACAAAAACAGATCGGTGTAGGTGCCGCCGACATCGACGCCGACGACCAGCCGCGGCGCGCTCATGCCACGTAGCCCATGCGGCGGTCCTGCGCCGCGGCCGCGGTGTCGCGCGAGGCCGGATCGCCCCAGCCGCCGCCGCCCGGCGTTTCCAGCCGCACGCAATCGCCGCGACGCAACGCCACGCCGACGACTTTGGAGCCAAGCGGCGGCACCGTCCAGACGCCGCCCTGGCGGTAGCGCACCACGTTCTTCGCCCCGTCACCGCCGCCGAGCACGCCGCGCGGGGCAAAGCGCGCCCGCTCGGCGAACACGAACGCTTCCGCGCTCTCCTCCAGCACTTCGATTTCGTAGATCGCCCCGAGGCCGCCGCGATGCGCGCCGGCGCCGCCCGAACCCTCGCGCAACGCCCATTGCCGGTAGCGCACCGGATAGGCGGCCTCCATCGTCTCGACCGGCGGGATGATGGCGGTGGCGATCGGCGGATTGCCGTGTGACAGGCCGTCGCCCTCGGGATTGCCGCCGTGGCCGCCGCCGAAGAACTGAAACAGCACCCAGCGCCGGCCGTCGCCGCGCCGCCCGGCGATCGACAGGGCGTTGATCGTGCCATAGGCGTTGCCATACGCGGCGTCCGGCCGCATGCGGGCAAAGACGCAGAACAGCACGTCGATGATGCGCAGGATCGTCTCGGTATAGCCGCCGACCGGGGCGGGCGGCTGGGCGTCGAGCAGGCTGCCCGGCGGCACGATCACCTCGACCGGATCGAGCACGCCGGAATTGGCCGGCACCTCGGGGAACAGGTGTTTGAGCGCGACATAGACGCTGGCAACGGTGGTCGCCCGGCTGATGTTCACCGGCCCGGCGCAGGCCGGCGCCGAGCGCGACAGATCGAGCGTCAGCCGCTCGCCCGATTTGCGCACATCGACGGCGATGCGCAGCGGCATGTCGGTGCGCCCGTCATTGTCGAGGAAATCCTCCTCCGACCAGGTGCCATCCGGCAGCGCGGCGATCTGCGCGCGCATCAGCAGCGCCGCGCGGGCGCGCAGCTCGGTCAGCGCCGCCGCCACCGTCGCCACGCCGTATTCATCGAGCAGTGCGGCGACCCGCGACACACCGAGATCGAGCGCCGAAAGATGCGCCTGCAGATCGCCATAGGCGATGTCCGGCAGGCGCGAGGCGGCGCGCAGAATGTCCACGATGTCCTGGCGCAGCACGCCGGCGGCGTAGAGCCGCACCGGCGGGATCAGCACGCCTTCCTGAAAATACTCCGTCGCCGCCGGGTTGTAGTTGCCCGGCACGGCGCCGCCGACATCGTGCCAGTGGCCGACGCTGCCGAGCCAGCAGAAGATGCTGCCGTTGCGAAACACCGGCCGGATGAGCCGCAGATCCGACAGATGCGTGCCGCCCAGATACGGGTCGTTGAAGATGAAGATGTCACCGTCAACCGCGTCGGGAAACTTGTCGATCACTGCCTTGGTGGCGAAGGCCATGACGCCGACGAAAATCGGCAGACCGGATTTGCCTTGCACCAGCGTCGCCCCGGTGGCCGCATCATACAGCCCGTGGCAGGCATCGTGCGCCTCGGCAATGGTCGGGTTGAAGGCGGCGCGGAACAGCGTCGCATCCATCTCATCGGCGATCTGCTCCAGCCGGCCTTTCAGCACCGCCAGCGTGATCGGGTCCATCAGCTCACTCCTTCGCCGCGTAGGCATCACCGGCACGCAGCACCGCTTCCGTGCCGAGTACGCTCTGCAGCCCGGAGAAGTCGAGCATGCGGTCATGCAGCCGCGCGGTAGTGCCATCGCGCCGGAGCACGCTGAAATAATCCTGCAGCCCGCGCACCATGGCGCGCACCGTGCCGCCGGGAAAGATGACGATGCGGAACCCCATGGCACCGAGATCGTCGGCGCTGGCGATCGGCGTGCGCCCACCCTCCACCATGTTCGCCAGCAGCGGTATGCGGCCGGCGAAGCGGGCGGCGATCGTCTGCATCTGCGCCGTCGATTCCGGCGCCTCGATGAACAGCACGTCGGCGCCGGCGGCGACATAGGCTTCGGCGCGGTCGATCGCCGCGTCCAGCCCCTCGACGCCGATCGCGTCGGTGCGCGCGATCACCAGCGCGGTGCTGCGCGCATCCAGCGCGGCGCGGATCTTGCCGACCATCTCACCGGCCGGAACCAGCACCTTGCCGCGCAGATGGCCGCAGCGGCGCGGCAGACTCTGATCCTCGATCTGGATCGCGCTGGCGCCGGCGCGTTCCAGCACCCGCACCGTGCGCTGGACATGCAGCGGACTGCCGAAGCCATTATCGGCATCGACGATCAGCGGCAGATCGGTGCGCTCACGGATGCGCCCGAGCACATCGGCGAGTTCGGTCATCGACACGAAGCCGAGATCGGGCGCGCCGAGCTGGGTATAGGCAACCGAGGCGCCGGACAGATAGAGCGCCTCGAACCCCGCCTGGCCGGCGAGCAACGCCGACAGCGCATCGAACACGCCGGGACACAGCAGCGGCGCTGGTTGGTTCAGACGGGTGCGCAAATCCATCGCCACTCTCCGTTCAAAGTCCGAGATACGCGGCACGCAGCCGCGCGTCACCGGCCAGCACATCCGCCGCGCCCTGCATGACGATGCGGCCGTGCTCCATGACATAGGCCCGCGCGGCGACGGCGAGCGACTGCACGACATTCTGCTCGACCAGCAGAATCGACAGCCCCTCGGCGCGCAGGCGCAGGATCAGCGCGAACATCTCCTCGACCAGCTTCGGCGACAGGCCGAGCGAGGGTTCATCGAGAATGAGCAGCACCGGCCGCGCCATCAGCCCGCGGCCGATCGCCAGCATCTGCTGTTCGCCGCCGCTCAGCGACCCCGCCGCCTGCCGCAGCCGCGCCGCCAGGCGCGGGAAACTCTCCAGCACCCGCGCCAAACTCTGCGCCCGAGTCGCGCCGCCGCGGACATAGCAGCCGAGCAGCAGATTGTCGCGCACCGACAGATTGGGAAAGATGCGGCGCCCTTCGGGCACATGCACGAGGCCGGCGCGCACGATCGCGGCATGGTCGATGCCGGCGATCGGCCGGCCGCAGAACGTAATCGCCCCCTGCGACGGACGCAGCAGGCCGGACAGCGCCCGGTTCAGCGTCGTCTTGCCGACGCCGTTGGCGCCCAGCAGCGCCACCACCTCGCCCGCCGCGACCTCCATCGACACGCCCTGCAGCACGCGAAAATCGCCGTATCCGGCATGCAGATCGCGCACCCTCAGCACCGCGTCAGCCATTGGCGATGCGCGCCGCCGCGCCATGTCCGAGATAGGCCTCGATCACCCGCGGATCGGCGGCGATCTGGCGCGGTGTGCCCTGCGCGATCAGCCGCCCCTCGGCCAGCACATAGGCGTGGTCGGCCAGCGCCATCACCGCCTGCATGACATGCTCGATCAGCAGGATGGTCACGCCCTGCGCCCGCACCTCGCGCACCAGGGCGACGATCTCGTTGATCTCGGAGGGGTTGAGGCCGGCCATCACCTCGTCGAGCAGCAGCAGCCGCGGCACGGTGGCCAGCGCCCGCGCCACTTCCAGCCGCTTGCGCCCGGCCACCGTCAGCGCCGACGCCGGACGGTCGAGCCAGGCGCCGAGGCCGAGGCGCGTGCCGACGGCGCGCGCCTCGGCCGTCGCACGGCGCCGCTGGCGGGTGCGCAGGAAGGCGCCGAGGCGGATATTCTCGGCCACGCTCAGCCCGGCAAACGGCTGCGTCACCTGAAACGTGCGCACCATGCCGGCGGCGGCGATGCGCTCCGGCGCCCAGCCGGTCATCAGCGTGCCGTCGAGCCGCACGCTGCCCGAATCGGGGCGGACGAAGCCGGCGATCATGGCAAAGCTGGTGGTCTTGCCGGCGCCGTTGGGGCCGATCAGCGCGGTGATGCTGCCGCGGCCAACGTCGAGATCGAGGCCATCGACCGCCAGCACGCCGCCGAAGCGCCGGCGCAGATTGCGCACCTCAAGCATGGCGCGCGACGATCCGCACGAGGCCGCCGGGCAGCACGCCGACGATCACCAGCAGCACCACGCCGTACAGCATCGGCGCCACGCCGGGGGTGGCGATCAGGCTGCGCGTGGTGTCGGCAATGGCATGCACGACAATGGCGCCGAGCAGCGGCCCGAGGATGGTGCCGGCGCCGCCGATCATCGCGATCAGCAGCATCTCGACGCTGCGCTCGGCCGAAAAGGCGATGCCGGGGTCGAGATAGAGATAGCTCTGCACATAGAGCACGCCGCCCAGCGCGGTCAGCGCGCCGGACAGCGCCAGCGTCGCCGATTTGGTGCGCACCACGGCGACGCCGAGGGCGCGCGCCGCATCCTCGTTCTCGCGCACCGCCATCAGTTGCGCGCCGAACCGGCCGCTGGCGAGCCATGCGGCGGCGCCGGTGGCAAGCCCGAGCAGCAACAGCGCCAGCGCGTAGCTGACGCGCCGGTCGGCGAACTGGAAATTGCCCGGCGCCGGATGCAGCGCGACCAGAATACCGGAGCCGCCGCCGGTGATGTCGAGGCTGTTGGCGAGCACCCGGAAGGCTTCCGCGAAGGCCAGCGTCACCAGCGCGAAATAGCTGCCGCGCAGCCCGGCGCGGAAGGCCGAAAAGCCGATCAGCCAGCCGGCCGCGCCGCCCACCGCCGCCGCCGCCGGCAGCCCGAGCCACGGGTTGAGGCCGTAGCGCGTCTGCAGGATCGCCGCGGCATAGGCGCCGAGGCCGAAAAACGCGGCATGGCCGAAACTGGTCAGTCCGCCGAAGCCGCCGGCGATGTTCCAGGCCTGGCCGAGCGCCGCCGACACCGCCGTCAGCGTCGCCAGGGTGACCAGGAATTGCGACGACGAGGCGAACGGCAGCAGCGCCAGCACGCCGAGCGCCAGCGGAACGGCTGCGCGCCTCATCGCGCTGCCCCGAACAGCCCGGTCGGGCGCAGCAGCAGCACGGCGATGAACAGCAGCGGCACGCAGATCGGCCCCAGGCTCTCGCCGAGATAAAGCCCGCCGAGATTCTCGGTGACGCCGACCAGCAGCCCGCCGACCAGCGCGCCGGGGAAACTGCCCATGCCGCCGAGCACGACGATGGTGAAGGCGATCAGCACGAAAGATTCGCCGACCTGCGGGCTGACATAGAAACTCGGCAGCAGCAGGCAGGCGGCGGCGCCGAGGCAGGCGGTGCCGATGCCATAGGCCAGCGCAAACATGCGCTGCGGCCGGATGCCGACCAGCATCGCCCCTTCCGGCTCGCGCGCCACGGCGCGGATGGCGCGGCCGGTGTCGGTGAGCGCCATGAACGCCCACAGCAGCGCCGCCAGCAGCAGGGCGCAGACGAAGGCAATCAGCTTTGCCTCGGGCAGCAGCAGCGGCCCGGCCTGCAGCATCGCCAGCGCATAGGGCGTCTCGATGGTGCGGCTGTCGCCGGTGAACAGCATCAGCGCGCCGTTGTCGATGACCACGGCGACGCCGAGCGTGGCCAGCAGGATCGCCCGGTCCTGCCCGCGCGACACCGGCCCGATGACGAAGCGATACAGCGCCCAGCCGACGGCGAACATGGCCGCGGTGAGCAGCGGCAGGGCCAGCAGCGGGTCCAGCCCGAGCTTCGCCGCCAGCAGCCACGCCCCGAACATCGCCGCCATCAGCAACGCGCCATGGGCGAAATTGACGATGTGCAGCACGCCGTAGATCAGCGTCAGCCCGAGTGCGACCAGCGCATAGACCCCGCCGGTCAGCAGCCCGCCGACGATCGCCGGCAGCAGCAGCGCGGTCATCCGCCCGCCGCCAGCCGCGCCGCCGCCTGCCCGGCCAGCCGGCCATAGGCCATCGCCGCGAGCAGCCCGTTGCCCGACAGATAGCCCCACACCGCCGGACCGGAAACGCCGCGCGCCGCGCCGCCGCCGGCCAGCAGGTTGGGCAGCGCCGTGCCATCGGGCCGCAGCACGCGGGCATCGGCATCGACCACCAGCCCGCCCTGGGTGTGAAACAGCGCCCCGGTGACGCGCACGGCATAGAAGGGCGGGGCCAGCGGCGGGGCGGCGAAGTTCCGGCCGAACTGGTCCGTCCCCTGGCGTTCGGCCAGCGCCTGCACCTCGGCCAGCGTCGCCGCCAGCGTCGCGCCCGGCAGGCCGCAGAGCGCGGCCAGGGCGGCGACATCCTCGGCGCGGCGGATCGCCCCGACCGCCTCGGCCTGGCGGTAGTCCTCGAACGTCTGGCCGAGCGCGTGCAGCCGCGCGTCGTAGATGTCGAAGGCGATGCCGTCGGGCTGTCCCAGCACCGCCACCGCGGCTTCGGAATAGCCCTCGTGCTCGTTCCAGAAGCGGTGGCCGTCGCGGTTGACCTGCACCCCGCCCTGCATCAGCAGCGCCCAGGTGATCAGCACGCCGTGCGGATGGGCGACGCCGCCATGCCCCTGATAGGCGCCGAGGTCGCGCGCCTCGGCGCCCAGCGCCGCGCCCCAGCGCAGCGCGTCGCCCTGGTTGCCGGCATGGCCGAAATACAGCGCCTCGGCCATCTCGGGGATATGCGTGCGGACCAGCGCCTTGTCGCCGCCATAGCCGTTGCAGGCCAGAATCAGCGCGCCGCAGCCGATTTCTTCGGCGCTGCCGTCCGGCCGCGTCACCCGAACGCCGCGCACCGCGCCATCGGCGTCGGCGAACAGCGATTCGGCCTGCGCGCTGGTCAGCACCGCGACCCCCGCCGCCTCCGCCGCCGCCAGCAGCCTTGCCAGCAGCGCGGCGCCGGTGCGTTCCGGCACCGCGTGCATGCGCAGCCGCGAATGGCCGGGATAGATGAAACCCTCCAGCACCTCGAACGGAATGGCGTGCGCATCAGCCAGCCATTCCAGCGTCGGGCCGATGGCCGCGGCGAGGCACGCCGCCGCCGCCGGGTCGCCGCGGTGTTTGGCCTTGGCCACGATGTCGGCGGCAAAGCGCGCCGGGCTGTCGTCATCGATGCCGATGGCGCGCTGCCAGCGCGTCGCCGCCGCCGGGATGAACCCGGAGGCGAGCGCGGTCGAGCCGGTCGGGGCGCGGTCGCGTTCGAGCACGACGACCTCCTGCCCCGCCGCGCGCGCCGCCAGCGCGGCGACCAGCCCGCAGGCGCCGGCGCCGATGACCAGGACCGGCGCCGACCAGCCGGCGCGCAGCCCAGCGGCGGGACGCCGGCTCACCCGGCCTTCGGGCGCGGGAACACCGGCTTGGCGTCAGCAAAGTCGCCCGGCCAGATGACCTTGATGTCGGCGTCCTGGATCTGCAGCCCGAGGCCGCGCGCGCCCTGGTTCTGCCCGTTGACGAACCGGGTCGGGCCATAGGGCAGCCAGTCGTCGTGCCAGGTGCTGGCGGCGAAGGCGGGGATGACGCGGTCGGCGTCGGCGCTGCCCGCGCGTTCGATGGCGTCGGCCAGCACGCGCACGGCGAAATAGCCGAACAGCACCTCCCAGCCAAACACATGCCCCGCCGCCTCGACCCGCTTGCGGAACGCCTCGGCGCGCGGATCATGCGGGTTGTACCAATGGTTGTAGTCGATCATGTTGGCGCTGACCGCCGGCTGGTCCTTGGCGAACGGCAGGTTGAAGCCGCCGCCGGACACCGAATAGGCCGCCACCAGATCGACCTTCTGCTGATACAGGGTGCGCAGCAGGAGTTGGTATTCATTGGGATAATTGGTGATCAGCACGAGGTCCGGCGCCTGCGCCTTGATGCGCAGGGCGATGTTGGTGAAATCGCGGGTCGGCGTCGCGTGGCCGATGGTCTCCTTCGCGGCGATGCCGATGCCGGCCAGTTTGGTTGCCAGCAGCTTTGCCGTCGAGGTGCCGAATTCGCTGTTTTCATGCACGATGACGGCGGATTTGGCCGGCGACCCGGCGCCCTTGTTGAGCGCGTCGAGACAGGCGATGGCCTGGTTGGTCATCGTCGTGTTGTCGGGAAAGAAGCGGAACACGTTGGCCAGGCCGCGGCTGGTGATGCTGTCGGCGATGCCGCTGTCGATCGACACCGGGATGCTGTATTTCGCCGCCGTCTGCGTCACCGCCAGGGCCAGATTGCTGGCATAGCAGCCGGTGATGCCGGCGACCTTCTGCTCGGCCATCTGATCGACCAGGCCAGAGGCGATCTCTGCCTTGCCCTGCGCGTCGCCGAGCACTGCCTCGACCTTGGCGCCGCCGAGCGACTTGATCCCACCGACGTCGTTGAGATCGGCCACGGCGATCTGCCCGCCCAGCCGGCACTGGCCGCCGCCGAAGGCGAGCGGCCCGGTCACCGGGTGGATCATGCCGATCTTCACCGTCTCCGGCGCGGCGCGCAGCACCGCCGGCATGGCCAAGGTCGCCGCCCCGGCGGCAAGAATGGTTCGACGCGGAACAGCAATCATGACAGCGCCCCCAGTTGTCTTATCCCCAAGACAACGGGACACCGGAACGGCCCGTCTGTCAACGCGCCTCGCAGGATGCGGCGGCCAACCGGCGGGCGCCCCCTGCCCTACCGCCCGATATGCTGGAGGAAATCAAGCTGCCAGCGCATCTCGTCCAGCGTCAGCGGAAAGCCGCCGCTGTCGTTCGCCCGCAGCACCTGGGCGGGGCCGAGCCGAGCCAGCAGGACCTGCAGCGGGCCGGCGCAGCGCACCGAGAACCCGGCTTTCCACACCAGACTGACCAGCCCCTTGGCGCTGCGCAGCGTGCAGGCGCGCTCGACCACCGAGACCGGCACCTGCGCCGCCACCGCCAGCAGCGCGGTTGCCTGCCGCGTCTCCGCCCGCTGCGCCGCCGCCAGCAGCGTCGCCTCGTCGAGCTTGCCCTGCGCCTGCAGCGCCTCGGCGCGGGCCAGCGCCACGTCGGCGGTCGGCTCGGCCGCCGGCGCCTCCGCCTGGCGCTGCTGCAAGCGCCGCTGCAGGTCGCGCGTCACCTCCGGGTCGAGATCGCCGCGGCTGGCCAGCGCGCCGAGCAACTGCGTCGCCACGATCTCCGACAGCGCCCGCGCCGCCCGCGCCGACAGGGTCGGGCGATGCACCAGCGGGTCGTGCCATTCGCCATGCTGCGCCGCCCGCGCGATCAGCGCGTCGAGCGTCGCCTCGCGGATCGCCGCCGAGCGGTTGGCCAGCAATTCGGTGATCGCCGCGGTGTCGGCGCTCGCCGCGATGGCGTCCGACACCGCCTCCTGCAACCCCGGCCGGCGCGCCACCGCCGTTGCCGTGCCGGTGGCCGGGGCATCGGCCAGCAGGGTCAGCAGGTCTTCGGTGCTGAGCAGCGGCGACAGCCGGACCACCGGCTCGCTCACCGGCACCGAGCTGTCATAGGCCAGCCGCAGCACCAGTTCGCGCGGCGCCTGCGGCATCTCCTTGACGATGTCGGCGATGGCGCTGCGCACCCGGATGGTCTCGTCGGCGACCAGTTCCGACAGCGTCGCCAGGACATGCTCGGCCAGCGCCGAACGCTGCGCCATCGGCACGCCGGGGATCAGCGAGGCGAGCTTGCGGGCCAGCAGCGTGCGCACCCGCTCGTCGCGATCGGCCGCCAGCATGCGGTCGGCCTGCATCGGCGCGGCGACGTTCATGGCGACCGCGGCGCGGACCACGACGGAGGCGTCGGCGGCGAGCGTGCGCAGCATCTCCGGCGAGGTGTCGGCCGCCGCGCCGAGCCGCACCCGCGCCTGCTCACCGAGCGTCGCCAGCGCCGCGGCCGGGTCGGCGATCAGGGCGGCGGCGTCGGTCATGTGCCCTCCCCCGCCCGCGCCACCCGCCAATGGCCGCGGCCGGCGCGCTTGACCGCATACATCGCCTGATCGGCCCGGTGCAGCAGCATCTCGACCTCCTCGCCGCGGCCGGGCCAGCGCACCGCGATGCCGATCGACATGGTCAGCGGATCGCTGCGGTCCTGCGTCAGATGCGCCAGCGCCGCCGGCCCGGCGGTGCGCAACTGCTCGGCCCGCTCGGCGGCGGCGAATTCGTCGGCGCCGTCGAGCCACAGGGCGAATTCGTCGCCGCCGAGCCGCGCCACCAGATCGGTGGCGCGGGTATGTCCGCGCAGCACCTGCGCGGTGGCGCGCAGCGCCTCGTCGCCCTGTTCGTGGCCGGTGGAATCGTTCAGCGACTTGAAATTGTCGAGGTCGATGAACAGCAGCGCGCCGGGCAGTTCCTCGCGCTCCAGCCGGTCGATGCGGCGCGCCAGTTCGTCCATGAAGGCGCGGCGGTTGAGCAGCCCGGTCAGCGGGTCGGTGCGCGCCTGCCGCGCCATCTCGCGCTGGATCGCCTCATGCTCCAGCACCATGCGGATGATGGCGCCGGCGGAGGCGGCGAGCACATGGTCGTCGGCATCCCACGCCCGGCCGCCCGGCGCGCGCCACAGGACCAGCCCGATCTGCTCGCCAAAGCGCGTCTGCGCCGGGCAGGCGAGGAGCTGGCGGCCGTCCTGCGCCGCCGCCGCCACCGGCCGGCCCTCGGCCCCGGCCAGCGCCGCCAGCGCCGCCGGCAGGATCGCCGGCTGGTCGCCGCCCCAGGTGTGCAGCACCGTCGGCTCGACGCCGTTGCCGATGGCATCGACCACCGCGATGCCCTCGCTGCCGGTGGCCAGCGCCAGCGGCGCCAGCGTCGCCCGCATCATCCGCGGCGCCAGCACCTCGGCGTGCATGCGCGACAGGATATGGTCGAGCACCTCGCCGCGGCGCAGCGCCGCCGCCACCTCCGCCTCGCGCCGCTCCTGCTCGGACACGTCCTGGCCGACGCCGCGGCAGCCGACCATGGCGCCGCTGCCGTCGAGCAGCGGCGCGGTGGCGAAGCTGAGACAGGCGGCGCTGCCGTCCGGCCGCTTGATCCAGGCGCGGCGGCGGCGCATCGGGCCGCCCGGCCGGAACGGGTCGAAACAGCCCGGCGTGCCGGCCTCGGCCAGCAGCAATTCGGCCGGCTGACCGAGCAGCGTGCCGGCCGGCCAGCCCAGCGCCGGATCGGGGGCGAGGAAGACGAAGCGCCCCTCGGCATCGGTCTCGAACGCCAGGTCCGAGCCGAGGGTCACCAGATCGCGCCAGCGCTGCCGGCTGTCGAGCAGGGCGCCGTTCAGCGCGTCGGCGCCGCCGAGAAACCCCCCTGGCGGCACCGCCCCCGGCGCAGGCAAACGCTCGACTGCCGTTTTCGCCATCCGCATCTCGCTGTCCCCGCGACTGACGGTCAGTTTCGACCAGGGATGTAAAGGCCGGGTTATCATGCGATTGACACCGCATGGACGCCTGCGCATGGTCCCGCCGCCGATGAAGCGGATCGCCATGACGGACAGGTTGCAGGCCACCATCGAAGAGCTTTGGGAGCAGCGGGAGACGCTTTCGGCGGCCACCGCCGGCGCGCCGCGCGCCGCGGTCGAGGCGGCGCTGGCGCTGCTCGACTCCGGCGCGGCGCGCGTCGCCGCCCCCGGCGCCGCCGGCTGGACGGTCAATCAGTGGCTGAAGAAGGCGGTGCTGCTGTCCTTCCGCCTCAACGACAGCATGCCGATGCCCGGCCCCGGCGGCGCGCCGGTGTTCGACAAGGTGGCGATGAAGTTCGCCGGCTGGGATGCCGCGCGCTTCCAGCAGGCGGGATTCCGCGCCGTGCCCGGCGCCATCGTCCGCCGCAGCGCCTTCATCGCGCCCGGCGTCGTGCTGATGCCGTGCTTCGTCAACGCCGGCGCCTATGTCGGCGCCGGCAGCATGATCGACACCTGGGCGACCGTCGGCAGTTGCGCCCAGGTCGGCCGCAACTGCCACATCTCCGGCGGCGTCGGCCTCGGCGGCGTGCTTGAACCGCTGCAGGCCAACCCGGTGGTGATCGAGGACGATTGCTTCATCGGCGCGCGCTCCGAAGTGGTCGAGGGCGTCATCGTCGAGCGCGGCAGCGTGCTGGCGATGGGGGTGTTTTTGTCGGCCACGACCAAGATCGTCGATCGCGCCACCGGCGAGATGTTCCTCGGCCGGGTGCCCGCCTATTCCGTCGTGGTGCCCGGCACGCTGCCCGGCCGCGCCCTGCCGGACGGCACGCCCGGCCCCGGCCTCGCCTGCGCCGTCATCATCAAGCGGGTCGATGAGCGCACCCGCGCGAAAACCTCGCTCAACGAGCTGCTGCGCGATTGACCGCGACCGACCCCCTGCTGCTCGCCCAGGCGCTGATCCGCCGGCCGAGCGTCACCCCCGAGGATGCCGGCGCGCAGGACGTGCTGGCCGAGGCGCTCGGCCGCCTCGGCTTCAGCGTGACGCGGCTGCGCTTCGGCGCCATCGACAATCTGTTCGCCCGCATCGGCACTGCCGGTCCGCATCTCTGCTTTGCCGGCCATACCGACGTGGTGCCGGCCGGCACCGCCAACTGGCGCGCCGATCCGTTCGGCGGCGCGGTGCATGACGGCGTGCTCTACGGCCGCGGTGCCTGCGACATGAAGGGCGGCATCGCCGCCTTCGTCGCCGGCGCGGCGCAGCATCTGGCGGCGGGGACGCTGCGCGGCTCGATCAGCCTGCTGATCACCGGCGACGAGGAGGGCGTGGCCACCGATGGCACCGTGCGGGTGCTGGAGTGGATGGCGGCGCACGGCCAGATCCCGGATTTCTGTCTGGTCGGCGAACCGACCAACCCGGCCCGGCTCGGCGAAGTGATCAAAATTGGCCGCCGCGGCAGCATCACCGCGCACATCACCGTGCATGGCACGCAGGGCCATGTCGCCTACCCACAGCGCAGCGACAACCCGGTGCATCGGCTGGTGCGCGTGCTCGACGCGCTGATCGCGGCGCCGCTCGATGCCGGCAGCGACTGGTTCGAGCCGTCATCGCTGCAGATCACCAGCGTCGATGTCGGCAATCCGACCCACAACCTCGTGCCGGCGCGCGCCGCGGCGACGCTGAACATCCGCTTCAACGACCGCCACAGCGGCGCCGCGCTGGCGGCGTGGCTGCGCGCCACCATCGCCCGCCATGCCGAGCGGTTCGATCTCGACACCAGCATCGGCGGCGAGAGTTTTCTCACCCAGCCCGGCGCGCAGGTCGAGACGCTGCGCCGGGCGGTGGCCGCGGCGACCGGGGTGGAGCCGCGCCTCGACACCGGCGGCGGCACCTCCGATGCGCGCTTCATCGCGCGCTACTGCCCGGTCGCCGAGTTCGGCCTGGTCGGCAGCACCATGCACCAGGCCGATGAGCGGGTGCCGGTGGCGGAGCTGCGCGCGCTGGCCGAAACCTACCGCGCGGTGCTGGCGGCGTTCGCCATATGAGCCTTGCCGCGGCGGCGGGTGTCGCCCGGCTGGCGCGGTTTCATGCCGACGGGCTGGCGCGGTTCGACGCCACGCCGCTCGGGCTGCTGAATGCCCTGGCGCCGTGGCTCGGCTTCGCCCTGGTCGGGTTTCTGCTCGGCCTGATGATGGACGATCTGCGGCTGGCGCTGACCGACCTGCTCGCCTCGCTGGTGGCGCTGCTGGCGCCGCCGGTGCTGTCGCACCTGATCGCGCGGGCGTGGCACCGCGAGGCGGCGTGGCTGCGCTATGCGGTGGCCATGACCTGGTGCCAATGGCTGATGCCGCCGACGCTGCTCGCCACCATGCTGGGCGGCGGGGTGCTGGCGGCGGCCGGCGTGCCGGGCGGCATCGCCCGGCTGCTCGCCGCCGGGGCAGCGCTGGGCTATGCGGTGGCGCTGCAGCTGTTCCTCGCCCGCCACGGCCTCGGCCTGCCGGCATGGCGGGCGGCGGGGCTGGTGGTGGCGGTCAATCTCGGGACGCTGGTGCTCGCCATCGGCCCGCTGCTGGCGGAACCGATGACATGAACGCGCCCGAGAGTCTGTTCACCCGTCTGGGCACCGGCCTCGCCGGGGCGATGCTGCTGGCGCGCGGCCGGGCGGAGGGCATGCTGCTGGTCGCCGAGGAGCCGACGCAGGCGGCGGCGCGGCGCAGTTTCTGGGCGGCGGCGCTGTGCCTGCCGGCGTTCATCTGCCTCCAGCTCATCGGCCTCGACCAGGAGCCGCGCCTGCCGCCGCATCTGGCGCATGGGCTGGCGCTGCAATTGCTGGGCTACGTCATCGACTGGGCGGGCTTCGCGCTGCTGTCGCGCTGGATCGCCCGCGCCATGGGGCGGGCCGAGGCGTGGCCGCGCTTCATTGCGGCGTGGAACTGGTGCAACGTGGTGCAGTATCTGCTGCTGGTCGCCGCCAGCCTGCCGCCGCTGCTCGGCCTGCCGGCGATCGTTGGCGAGACCTCCTGGCTGATCGCCACCGGCTGGGCGCTGTGGATCGAGTGGTATGCCACCCGGCTGGCGCTCGGCATCGGCGGCTTCCAGGCGGCGGGTCTGGTGTTGCTCGACGAGGCGGTCGGCTTTGCGCTGCTGGCGGCGATTCAGCTGATGCCGGGGGCGGGCTGAACAACCTGTGTGCCGTGCGCCGCCGCCAGCCGCGCCATTTCAGCCACCGTCGCGGCCAGTTCCGCCGCCAGCCTGCCGCCGAGCACGCGGGCGAACGTGTCGGCGAGGGTGCGATAGTACCAGAGCGTGCCCGCTGCCCCCGCGGTGAAGCGCGTGAACACCTCCGGCCCGATCGCGCGCAGATCGGCGGTGATGGCGCGGGCGTTGTAGAGCTTGTCGGCGGCGCTCACCAGCAGCACGTCGGCGCCCGCTTGCGCCAGATGCGCGACATAGGCTTCCTTGCGCGCCCGCCACGGCGGCTTCGGTGTGGTGTCGGCGTCGGTGCAGCCGCGCACGATGGCGGCGACACGGTGGCCGAAGCGCGCGGCAATCAGCGCCTCCTGCGCCGCACCAACATCCTCGATGGCGTCGTGCAGCAGTCCGGCGATCGCCTGGTCCTCGTCGCCGCCATATTCCAGCACGAGGCCGGCGACGCCGAGCAGGTGGCCGATATAGGGCGTCTCGGCACCCTTGCGGACCTGATCGGAATGGATGGCGAAGGCATAGTCGGCGGCGGCGGCCAGACGGTGCCAGTCGCGCCCGGTGGAACGGGTCATTGCAGCATCTCCATCACCACGCGCCGCAAATCGCCGACATCGACGCTGAAGCTGCGGGCGTCGCCCTGCGTCGAGACATCGCGCCACACCCCGTCGTCGGGCGGCACATAGGCGAGCGGCTGGCGGCGGATGCGGGCGATCTCGCCCTGCAGCCAGTTGTGCCGGTTGATGGCGACGATGCGGGTGCCGGGGCGGGCGAAGATCGCATTGTGCAGGACCGAGCCGTACTCGCCGACGATCACCTCGGCGGCGCGGAACAGGCGGAGCTGCTCGGGAAACGACAGCGTCTCGGGATGCGCCACCGTGAAACCGAGCTGCGCCAGCATCGCCTCGACCGCCGGCTCGTTGCGCAGCCGGTTGGTCCAGGTGATCCGCCCGCGCGACAGATAAAGCCGCCGCGGCCCCTCCGGCACATGCGTTTCCGCCATGCCGCAGCGCGCCACCACGTCGGCCACCATCAGGTTGAACAGCGGGCTGAGCGCCCAGTCGATCTGCATCATGCCGGGCACGATGAACACCGGGGCGGCGACGCGCTGCTGCCGCGGGTCGTACCACACCACGCCGCCGCGCGCGCCATAGGTGACGGCGAACCGCTTCAGCCAGTCCGGCGCGTCGCTCGGCGCCGCCAGCGGGATCGGCCGGCCCATCTGCCCGAGCAGGTCGAGCAGATAGAGCCGCGGCAGGATCTCGACGAGAAAATGACCCCAGATGACGTTCGGGTGGATGGCGCAGGCGAGCGGATGATCGAGCCGCAGCACCTCGGCGTCGGCGCGGTCGAGCGAGCCGGCCAGCCCTTCCGGCAGGGTATGCGGGGTGCGGTTGAGCCATTCGAGAAAATAGTTGGGCAGGCAGTCGGGGCGGTGGAAAAACTGCCCGCCGCGGGTCAGCAGCCCGTTGGCGGCCAGTTCCGCGCCGGTCAGCGCATAGACCGCGACGTCCGGCCGCGGCGTGGCGGCGTAATGCTCGGCGACGATCGCCGCCGGCAGCAGCGCTTCGCGGTGCAGCGGCAGTTGCGCCGGCGGGGCGAGCGCGCCGAACAGGCGCAGCCGCTGATCCTGCCCGGTGAGGCCGAAGCCGGCGAGATCGTCGGTGTCGGCGAAGCGCACCGCGGCGATGCCGGCGGTCGCTGTCATGCGAGCAGCGCCGCCACGCCGGCCGCCAGTTGCTCCGGGGCGATGGCATAGTCGGCGTTGCCGCCGGGTTCCGGGGCATGCGCCGCCGGCACATGGCGGCCGACCAGATAGCCGTAGTCGAGACCGCACAGCGACGACAGCACCCAATGCGCCGGCTGCGCCCCGGCGGCGTTGAACAGTTCCAGCACCCGCGTTCCGGGGCGGCAGAACATGATGTTGCAGACCGCCGCGCCCTGCTCGGCGATGACGTAGCGGGCCTGCTGCATCGCATGGATCTGCGCGTCGAGCGTCAGCGTCTCCATGCGCAGCACGGCAAAGCCATGCTGGCGCAGCAGCGGGACGAGTTCGGGCAGGTTGACGACGTGGCGGATGCTGCCCTCGCGGCTGAGATAGAGCCGCTCGCCGGCCGCCGGCGCCGACGCCGGCGGCACCGCCGCGGCCAGCGCCTGGGCGGCGATGCGGCACAGCGCCGGCGGGCACCAGACGTCGATATTCGGCGCCACCCACAGCGTCTGCGGCGCCACCACCGCGTCATCGGCGAGCGGCCGCACGCTGTCGCCGACCAGCCCGAGCAGTTGCAACGCCCGCGCATAGGCCGGGTGTCGGGCGAAATCCGGCACCAGCAGCCGGGCTTCCGGCAGCGCGCCGCGCAGCAGGCGGAACAGGTAGAGCCGCGGCAGCACCTCGGTCAGCCAATGGGCGTAGTTGCGCCACGGCCCGGTGATGGCGGAGAACCAGACGCCGGGCAGCGGCGTGCCGGGCAGCGCCAGCGGATGTTTGAGGCGGGCGCCGTGCTCGGGGTCGAGGCTGGCGACGGTGGATTCGCTGCGCCAGGTGTCGATGGCGTGCATGCTCTCGCGCAGCAGCCGCCCGCCCAGCGTGATCAGCCCGCTGACGCCGATCACCGAGGCGCCGGTCAGCGCCGCGCAGGCGATGCGCGGGGCGGTGTAGCTGCGATAGGCGGGGTCGGTGAACAGGCCGGCGAACGGCGCCACCGCCGCGTCGATCGGTTCGCCATGGAAGAAGGGCAGGCGCGGCAGGGTCTCGGCCTCGGCGAACAGCGCGGTGCGGACGACGCCGCCTTGCGCCGCCAGCTCGGCCAGGGCCGGGCCGACGGGCAGATGCGTCGTGCCCGACGCCGGCGCGGCGACCGCCGCCGGCGGCGGCGGTGACGGCGCAGCGGCGGCGAGCAGATGCGGCAGGAACCGCTCCAGCCCGGCCGGGTCGATGCGGAACCGGTCGGGCGGGTCCGGCCCCTCGACCGGTTCGATCACGCCCAGCCGCTGCCCGCGCAGCGCGGTGATGCGCGACAGCAACCGGTCCGGCGCGCCGAACACGGCGACGGCGGCGCCGCGCCGGGCGAACAGCGCATTGGTCGCGGCGCTGCCGGGCTCGCTGACGATGCACGCGGCGCCGGCATAGGCGGCAAGCAGCTCGGCCAGCGACATGCGCCAGGGCTGCAGGGTGCGGAACCCCAGGCGCTCCAGCGCCGCCTCCACCTCGGCGGCGTTGTCGAGCCGGCTGAACCGGCCGCCCTGCCAACTGCGATAGCTGAGATAGAGCCGGGTGCCCGCCGCCTCCGCCGGGGCGGCGGCGCCGGCGCGGATCAGCAGGTCCTCGACCATCAGGTTCATCGCCGGATGCAGCGCATGATCGACGTTCATCATGCCCGGCACGACGACGACGGGGGCCCGCAGCGCCTGATGCGCCGGGTCGTAGCGGACCAGCGCATCCGGCGGGACATAGAGGGCGAGCAACCGGCCGATCCAGTCCGGCAGATCGGCCGGCGCGGCGACCGGCAGGGGCAGGCCGAGGCGGCGCAGCATCGCCAGCAGATAGAGCCGCGGCAGCGTCTCCACCAGGAAACGGCCATAGCCGGCCTCCGGCTGGAAGGCGACGGCGATCGGCGCCGGCAGTTCCAGGGGGGCGGCGGCGGCGGCGGGGAACGGCGCCGGCTCGGCGATGCAGTCCTCGCAGGCGAAGGCCTCGCCCTGCGGGCCGCGCAGCGCGCCGGCGCCGGCCAGCGTGTAGCCGGGTAGCGCATAGAACGACACCGCCGGCAGCAGCCGCCGCCACGCATGCTCGCGCGCCGGGCCGGCGCGCGCCGCGCCGCTGAACAGCAGCGGACCGGGGGCGGGTGACATCGCCGGGGCGAACAGGTCGAGTCGGTGCAGGAACGGCAGCGCGGCGAAGCGCTCCAGGCTCGGGGTCGGCTCGAAATCCTGTTGGCGGAACGGGGGCATCAGTGCTCCACGGCGGCGACCGCCGCGACCAGTTCATCGGGATCGACGGTGTAGGCGAAATCCTGCTTCGGGTCGGCGCCGAACGGCGGCTCGGCGCGGGCGAGGAACAGATGCCAGCGCAGCCCGAGCATGAAGCAGGTGGCGCGACTCCAGCCGTCGTCGAAACACTCCGGCTGCAGTTCGAGGACGCGCGTGCCGGGCTGGGCGAAGCCGAGATTGGCGAGCGCGGCGCCGCTTTCCCCGACCACCGTGCGGCAGCCGGCGAGCAGCGCCACCTGATCGCGGAACGCCAGACGCGCCGGCTGCACGATCTCCAGGCCGGCGCGGGTCAGGGCGGCCTCCACCGCCGGACGGTTGCGCAGCACCCGCCGGGCGGTATCGCCGCGCGAGAGGAAGACGCGGCGGCGCGGCACGCCGGCCGGGCCGCCGAAACGGAACCGCAGGAAATCGAACATCGGGCGCAGGAAACTGGTCGGCGCGGCGACGTGCAGCGACAGCATGGTGGTGGCCAGCAGCTTGCGGAACACCACCGGGCCGCTGACCGGCAGGTAGATGTCGGCGAGGTCGAGCGCCGCCAGGATGTCGCGCTGCCAGGGCAGCAGGCGCGGGCCGACGACGCGCACCCGGCTGCCGGGCAGCAACGGGCGCTGCAGGAAGATCGCCGGCAGGCCGTCGAACAGGAAATGTCCGTAATTGGGCAGGCCGGGGCCGCACACCGGCAGGGCAACGGCGTCGATGTGCTGGGCCTCGGCACGGAAATCGGAGGCGAGGCAGAGCGCGCCGCTGCCGTCGCAGCGGAATGCCGGATCGACCGCGGCGAGGCGGCGCGGATCGCCGATCGCAGCGAGGCTGCCGGTGAACAGCCGGTCCTCGCGGTCGATCACCGCCATCGAGCCGGCGGTGAAGGCGGCGTCGTTGAGCAGCACGGAGGCGATTTCGCGGGTGGCGGCGATGGCGGTGGCGCTGGCGGTCATCGGCGGCGAACGGCCGGGGCCGAACAGGTTGATGCCGGGCCGCAGCCCGCACGGCACCTGCGCCACCGCCGCCGCCGCGGCATGCACGAAAGCCATGTCCTCGTCGGCCTGCGGGGCGAGGGCGGCGACCAGCGCCGCGAACTCATCGGCCTGCGGCAGGTCGGCCGGGTCGAACAGGCCGAGCCGCGTGCCGGATGCGGTCGGGGTCAAGGCCAGTGCGGACATGCAAACCCAGATGCGGCGACGGCGCATTGGCGCCGCCGCGGCTGGCGGCGTCAAGCCTGCCGCCGGCCGGGACACGGCGGGCATGCGCCGCCGCCGCGGGATCACGCGGGATGTGGCGGCCGTACGGCGCGAGGGGCGGAGGGCGGCGCGCGCGCGGGGCGGCGCGACAGGGTGGCCGCGTCTGGCCGGAGCGATGCTGATGATTTGGCAAGGCGGGGTTGGGCAAGGCGGGGTTGGGGAGGCTGGCGCGGCGGCGGGCTGGGCGCGGCTGACCGGGGCCGCGGCGGCAGTTTCGGCCGGGCGACGCCGAGCATGCGGCAGAACGGGCGCAGCAGCCGGTCGATGCCCGGTGCGGCGTCGAGCAGGGCGACCATGTCCGGCTCGCTCAGCAGATGCTGCAATTGCGAGGCATAGGCGCAGGCCGCCGGGACCGGCTGGCACAGCCAGCCGGCGCGTCTTGGCAAGCGGCGCGGCGGGGTGGCCGGCGGCCGGCGGGACAGCGGCTGGCGGGGAGCAGCGCGCGGGGGGGTGCGCAAAGTCCCGGCGGCGGCGCGGGCGGCGAGGCGGGTGATGCGAAAGGACATCCGTTTCAGCCGCGCCCACAGCAGCATCAGGATCGGGATGGCGAGAAACCCGCGCGGCGCGCGTGCCGCCGCGGCCTTGCACACATCATCGATGATGCGGGCGAGGCGTTCGGCCGGGGGCAGAGGGGTTTCGAGGGTCACGAACGGAACAAGAACATGAAACCGCCCGCCGGGGCAAGCGGCTTTTGTCGCGGCGGTGGTGCGGCATGGCACCATCGCTCGCGTACGATTGATCATGCCATGCTAATTCAGGATTGGCAGGTGCGGCCGGCGGAGGACGTGCGGAGGACGCTTGACGAATCGGCGTGTGCCTGTAGCGGTGGGGAATCAGGGGATCGGACCATGCGGACGCAACCGCAACCAAGCCCGGCAGCGGAACTTGTGGCCGCGGCCGACGGGGCGAAATTCGCCTGCATCCTGGCCGACCCGCCGTGGCGGTTTGTCAATCGGACAGGCAAAATGGCGCCGGAGCACCGGCGCTTGTCGCGGTATGAAACGATGTCCTTCGATGATATTGCGGCGCTTCCGGTCCGTGGCGTTGCCGCGACTCCGGCGCATCTCTACCTGTGGGTGCCGAATGCGCTTCTGCCGTATGGCCTGTCCACCATGCAGGCATGGGGCTTTGAGTACAAATCCAACATCGTCTGGCACAAGGTCAGAAAGGATGGCGGCTCGGACGGGCGCGGCGTTGGCTTCTATTTCCGCAACGTCACCGAGCTTCTGCTGTTTGGCGTGCGGGGCAAGAATGCACGTACGCTGGCTCCGGGACGCAGTCAGGTGAATCTGCTGGCGACCCGCAAACGGGAACATTCACGCAAACCCGATGAGATGTACCAGATCATCGAAGCGTGCAGCCCAGGTCCACGGCTGGAGTTATTCGCCCGCGGCACCCGCCCCGGCTGGGCCGCCTGGGGCAACGAGGCGGCGGAGTCCTACGCGCCGACATGGAAAACCTACGCGCACAATTCGGCGGCGCAACGCCGGCTCATCGCCGCCGAGTAGCTTCATTCTTCTCCCTCGTCCTCGTCGGCGACCGTCAGCCCTTGCCGTTTGGCGGCGGTCCCTGCTGCTTTCTCCGCAGCAATGCGGGTTCGCAGGGCGTCCAGGGCCACGGGGCCATCGTCCTCAAAATTAACCGGCCTGATGGCGAAGGTGAGTACGGGACAGCCGCCCCCGCCGCCGCCTTCCACCTTGGGCCACAGCTTCTCATGGTGCGTTGTGGCTTTGCCGTACGACGCGCCCTTTCCGAAGCTCTTGAACAGCTCTTGCAATTCCCACGATCGGGTAATGATTATGCCTACCTGTATCGCCCTCAACTCAAACAGGAGCCTGAGGTTGTTCAGGTCCCGATCAAAAAACGGATCCTTGTTGTTCCACTCCATCTCCACTGCGACGCCGCCTCTGAGACAATCCACCGCGTGCGTCGGGCTGTCGGTCTTCGTTTCGTCCACCGTAATCGATGTAGCAAACCCCTTTTCCTGCCATCCCCTTGCGTAAAACGCGCCGTCAATGCGGCGGCTGATCAGTGAGCGATTGCCGCCGCCAACCAATATCTCTGACTTGAGCAAGCGGAAGCTGCGAAGAACGTCCTGCACATCCTGCCATTCATTGGGGCACGCCGTGGCCAGTACCCCGGCCGCGTTCCGCCACTTCTTGACGTGGTATCTCTCGCAGATATCAGATGGCACGAGGTGCAGCGTGGACATCGGTTGATCATGTCGTGCCGCGGCCGATTCGGAAAGAACCGGCACCGCGCCGCCGCCAGGAAGGGCAAGGCGCTCGGTCCGCGCAGCCTGATCGCGGCGGACTTGATGATCCTGGCGGTCTATCGCCTGCGCTGGCAGATCGAACTGGCGTTCAAGCGAAGGCCGCACATCAGGTACCCCGCCCGTCACCCATTTTGGCGCCTATGGGAAACCAGGCCGCGCCGGTTGGGGGGGCTTAGGCGGCGCTTGACTCGTGGGGGGTCGGCGGGGAATCGATGTCGCGAACAAATAGCGAACTGACAGGCCGTGGCATCCCCCCTCCCCTCTGCCCTGATCGGCGCCGGCGCCGCCGCGCTCGCCCCCGACGCGCATGGTGGCGTGGCGTTCGGCGCGGCGGCGGTGGCGGCGCATCTGCCGCCTTGCGGCATCGCCCTGGGGGCGCTGCACGAGGTGGGGGCGCTGCACGAGGTGGGGGCGCTGCACGAGGTGGGGGCGCTGCACGAGGTGGGGGCGCTGCACGAGGTGGGCGGGGGGGAGGCGTCGGGGGTGCTCGCCGCCGCCTTTGTCGCGGTGCTGCTGGGGCGGCTGCTGGGGCGGCCGGGCGAGGCGCGGCCGGCGGTGTGGATCGCCCGCATCGGCGATCTGCATCCGCCCGGCCTGCTGACTTATGGCCTCGATCCCGGCCGGCTGCTGCTGGTGCGCGGCGGCGACGATGCGGCGACGCTGGCCGCGGCGGAGGCGGCGCTGCGCACCGGCGGGGCGGCGGCGGTGGTGGCGGAAACCGCGACGCTGACGCGGCTGGCGGCGCGGCGGCTGCATCTGGCCTGCCGCAGCCGCGGCAGCACCGGATTGGTGCTGCGGCGTGCCGCAACGGCGGCGAGCGAGGGCAACGCGGCGGCGACACGCTGGCAGCTCGGGCCGGCGCCGAGCGACACCGACGCCACCCGCCAGCCCGGCCCGCCACGCTGGCGGGTGGCGCTGACCCAGGCGCGCGGCGGCCGGCCGGGGGCGTGGCTGATGGAATGGCAGGCGGGAGAGAACGATGCGCCGCATGCTCTGCGTGTGGTTGCCGAACTGGCCGACCTGGCTGGCGGCGCGCCGCGGCGTCAGCACGCCTGAGCGGCCCTTCGCCACGGTCGCCACGCAGCGCGGCCTGCGGGTGCTGGAGGCGGTGTGTCCGCTGGCCGAGGCGGCGGGGCTGGCGCCCGGCATGACGCTGGTGCAGGCGCGCGCCATCTGCGCCGGGCTGGAGGTGGCGGCGGCGGACCCGGCGGCGGAGCGCGCCGCGCTGACCGCGCTGGCGGCGTGGTGCGAGCGCTACACGCCGCTCGCCGCCGCCGACCCACCGGACGGGCTGCTGCTCGACATCACCGGCTGCGCCCATCTGCTCGGCGGCGAGGCGGCGCTGGCGACCTCGCTGCAGCGGCGGTTGCTGGGCAGCCGGTTGGCGGCGCGGGTCGCGGTGGCGGGCAGCGCCGGTGCCGCCTGGGCGCTGGCGCGCATGCTGCCGGGCGGGACGCTGGTGCTGCCGGCGGGCGAGGAGGCGCGGGCGCTGGGACCGCTGCCGCCGGCGCTGCTGCGGCTCGACCCGGCGGCGGTGGCGGGGCTGCGGCGACTCGGGGTGCGCCGGATCGACGAGCTGGCGCGGCTGCCGCGGGGCGATCTGGCGGCGCGGTTTGGCGCCGGGGTGCGGCTGCGTCTGGATCGGGCGCTGGGGCTGGCGGCGGAGCCGCTGGTCTGGCCGCACCCGCCGGCGCCGTGGCGCGAGCAGCGCGGCTTCGCCGAGCCGATCGGCACGGCGGCGGATCTGACGCGGGCGCTGCACTGGCTGGCCGGGCGGCTCGGGGCGCGGCTGGCGGCGGCGCGGCTGGGCGGCACGCGCTTCGTCGCGGGCTTTCTCCGCGTCGATGGCGGGCGGGCGGAGATCGCGGTGGCGACGGCGCGGCCGGCGCATGACGCGGCCTATGTCGCCGGGCTGCTGGCGGCGAAGCTGGAGACGGTCGATCCCGGTTTCGGCGTCGAGGCGATGACGCTGGAGGCGGCGGCGACCGGGCCGCGGTTGGCGGAACAGGCGCGGCTGGATGGCGGCACGGCGGCGGCGGACGATGCGCTGGCGCGGATGGTCGATGCGCTGGTCAGCCGGGCAGGGGCGGACGCGGTGTGGCGCGCGGCGCCGGCGGGCAGCCATCTGCCGGAGCGCAGCCTGCTGCGACTGCCGCCGCTGTCGCCGGTGATGGCGCCGGATTGGGCGGCGGCGCTTGCGGCGCGGCGGCCGGTGCGGCTGCTGGGTCGGCCGGAGTTGCTGGAGGTGGTGGCGCCGCTGCCGGACGATCCGCCGCTGCTGTTCCGCTGGCGCGGCACGCTGCACCGGGTGCGCGCGGCGGCAGGGCCGGAGCGCATCGCCTATGAATGGTGGCGCCAGCCGGCACCGTCAGACCGCGAGGAGCGCGATCTGGTACGCGACTATTACCGGGTGGAGGATAGTGCGGGGGGGCGGTTCTGGCTGTTTCGCACCGGGCGGCAGAACGGCGCGGCGCACGCGCGGTGGTTTTTGCACGGCATGTTCGGCTGAAAACAAAACGCCGGGCGGGATTGCTCCCGCCCGGCGCTGGGGTGTCAGGCGGCTTCGGCGAGGGCGCCGAACAGGGCGACGGCGCGGGCGGCGAGGCGGCTGCGCGTGGCGGCCGGCACCTGCCGGCTGGACTTGGCGCGCGGATAGGCCAGTTCTTCCACCGCCGCGGGGACGACGCGGTCGGCCCAGTTGTCGAAGTTCATCTCTTCGCTGCCGTCGAGGAAGCTCTCGGTCGGCGTCCCCTCGGCGAGCAGAACCGAGTGGGTGTCGAGTTCGACATGGTAGTAGGTGAACAGGATCGGCGCATCGTGCTCGCGCACGATGGAGGTGCCGTTGACCAGGGCGGCGGCATGCACCAGCACGCCATCGACCAGCATGGCATGGCCGGGGGAGACCAGCAGATCGCGCGCCGGGAGATTCTCGCCCAGCGCACCGGCCTTGATGCGCACCGGCAGCAGACGGACGGGATCGGCGAAGACGCGCGAGACGGTGGTGCGGCCGAGCCAGCGCACCGGCATGGCGCGACCATCGGCGGTGAGTACCAGCGAGCCGGCGGCGAGCGACTCGACCGGAACCTCACCGGCGGGAGTGGCGATCATGCTGCCGGCGAGGAAGCAACCGGGACCGTTATACCCGCCGCTGCTCGAAATCGTCCACTCACCGCTGCCGTTGGTGCCGGGCGGCGTGGTGACACTACCCCCAAGACTCTGCGCGGTGCTGGTCGTCGGGGTGTAGCCGGCGCCGGACGGGCTGTGCAGCGTGACGAGGTAATAATTGCCACTGCCATCGGTGACCACGAAGCCGGTCGTTGTGCCAAAACCGTTGCTGGTATAAGTCACCGTGCCGACATAGGTGACAGTTCCGCTCAGGCCTGTGCCGCTGACCGTATCGACGGGGTCGGAACCGAGAATGCTGTTGGTGGCCGCGGTGGTCAGGCTCTTCGAGCCACCTGTGATACCCTCGCCCGACTTCAGATTGATGCCGGCAAGCGTGGTCGAGTTCAAATTCCAGACGTCGTAGCTGTCAGTATGAAACGCCGATGCCATTGTTTACCCCACCACCCGCGACACAAGATGACCATTCTTATCGCACAAGGCAGACATTGCCGTCAAGAATTTGTGCGGAGCACCATACGGTTCACGTTCCGATCGCACCTGCCCAGGGCGGCCGCGCCGCCTCGAAGCGGGCGATGTCGGCGGCATCGTCGGCGAGGCTGAGGCCGATCTCGTCCAGGCCCTGCATCAGCGCCCGCCGGCGATGCGCGTCGAGCGCGAAGCCGATCGGGCCGGCGGCATCGCAGGCCAGCGTCGTCGCCGCCAGATCGACCGAGACCACCCGCCCCGCCATCGCCGCCGCCAGCACCCGCGCATGCCCGGCCCCGGCAAGCCGCAGCGGCAGCACCAGATTGCGCAGGCAATTGGCGTAAAATATCTCCCCGAAGCCGGGCGCCACGATGCAGGCGATGCCGAGATCGGCGAGCGCCCAGACGGCGTGCTCGCGGCTCGACCCACAGCCGAAATTGTCCCCGGCGACCAGGATGCGCGCCCCCGTCCAGGGCGGCCGGTTGAGCACGAACTCCGGCCGCGGCGTGCCGTCGGCATGATAGCGGCGCTCGTGGAACGCATGCCGGCCGAGGCCGGCCTTGTCCATCAGCAGCAGGAAGCGGGCCGGAAAGATCACGTCGGTATCAATGTCGGCCTCCGGCAATGGCGCCGCCACCGCCTCCAGCCGCGTCCAGCCGGTCATGACAGCGCCCGCACATCGACCAGATGGCCGGCGACGGCAGCGGCGGCGGCCATCGCCGGACTCATCAGATGGGTGCGCCCGCCGGCCCCCTGCCGCCCCTCGAAATTACGGTTGGAGGTGGCGGCGCAGCGTTCGCCGGGCGCCAGCCGGTCGTCGTTCATGGCGACGCACATCGAACAGCCGGCGTCGCGCCACTCGAAGCCGGCGTCGGTGAAGATGCGGTCCAGCCCTTCCGCCTCGGCGGCCGCGCGCACCGCGGCGGAACCGGGCACCACCATGCCGCGCACCCGCGCGGCGACGCGCCGGCCGGCGACCACGGCGGCGGCGGCGCGCAAATCCTCCAGCCGGCCATTGGTGCAGGAGCCGATGAACACGCGGTCGATGGCGACATCGGCCAGCGCGGTGCCGGGGGCGAGGTCCATGTAGGCGAGGCTGCGGCGCATCCGCGCGCGCCGCGCCGGATCGGCCTCGGCGTCGGGGTCGGGGACGCGGCCGGTGACCGGCGCCGCCTCCTCCGGCGTGGTGCCCCAGGTGACATGCGGCGCCACCGTGGCGGCATCGAGCGTCACCTCACGCTCGAACACCGCCGCGGCGTCGCCCGGCAGGGCGCGCCAAGCGTCCAGCGCAAGCTGCCACGCCGCGCCGCGCGGCGCCATCGGGCGGCCCTCGACATAGGCGAAGGTGGTGTCGTCGGGCGCCACCATGCCGACCCGGCTGCCCGCCTCGATCGCCATGTTGCACAGCGTCATGCGCGCCTCCATCGACAGCGCGGCGATCGTCTCCCCGGCATATTCCAGCGCATGCCCGGCCGCGCCGCCGACGCCGATGCGCGCGATCAGCGCCAGCACGAGGTCTTTCACCGCGACGCCGCGGCCGAGCCGGCCGTGCAGGGTGACGCGCATGCGCCGCTGCCGCGTCTGCCGCAGACACTGCGTCGCCAGCACCGATTCCGCCTCGCTGCTGCCGATGCCAAAGGCGATGGCGCCGAACGCGCCATGCGTGCAGGTGTGGCTGTCGCCGCAGACCAGCGTGACGCCGGGCACGGTGAAGCCGAGTTCCGGCCCGATGACATGGACGATGCCGTGCCGCGCATCGCGCATCGGCACATAGGGGATGGCGAAGGCGGCGGCATTCTGCTCCAGCCGCGCCAGTTGCCGGGCGGCGAGGCCGTCGGGCAGCGGGCGGTCGCGATGCTGCGTCGGCACCGCATGGTCGGCGACGGCGAGATGCAGTTCCGGCCGGCGCACGCCGCGCCCGCGCGCCGCCAGCCCGGCGAAGGCCTGCGGGCTGGACACTTCCTGCACCAGATGGCGGTCGATGTAGAGCAGGTCGGCGCCATCGTCGTAGGTCTTGACGACGTGGGCGTCCCAGATCTTGTCGTAGAGCGTGCGGGCGGACATGGCGCGCGCTACTCCAGGCAGGCGCGAAAACCGCGCCGACCGCACGCTCCGCCGTCGCAAGGCGAGCGGCTCGGCGGGGGGGGTATGCGCAAGGTGCCGAACGCAGACGCCAATGTCTTCACCCCTGTCATTCTGCGTGGCGGCGGTCGAAATCCCACACCGCCTCGAACCCCATCAGCCGGTTCATCTCGGCGAACGGATAGAGGTCAAGCGGCTGCCCGGCGCTCGACCCGTGCTCGCGCAGCACGGCGTAGCTGCGGGTCAGTGCCGCGGCGGTGGCGAGGAAGCCGGTGGCGGGAAAGATGGCGATGCGGTAGCCGATGTCGCGCAGCGCCGCTTCACTCAGCAGCGGCGTGCGTCCGCCCTCGACCATGTTGGCGAGGCAGGGCAGATCGAAGCTGGTGCAGATGCGCGCCATTTCCGCCTCGCTCTCCGGGCTTTCGACGAACAGGATGTCGGCACCGGCGCGGGCATAGGCGTCGGCGCGGCGCAGCGCCTCGTCGATGCCGTGGGCGGTGCGGGCGTCGGTGCGGGCGATGATGAGGAAGTCGGTGGAGGCGCGGGATTCGCGCGCGACGATGATCTTGCGCACCATGTCCTCAACCGGCACGACCTGCCGGCCGGGGGTGTGGCCGCATTTTTTCGGGAACACCTGATCCTCGATCTGAATCGCCGCCGCGCCCGCCGCCTCATAGCCGCGCACCGTGCGTTCGACGTTGAGCAGGCCGCCGAAGCCGGTATCGGCATCGGCGATCAGCGGCGTCTTGGTGCCGCCGGCGATCTGCGCGACGCGGCCGACCATTTCGCTGTAGCTGGCGAGCCCGGCATCGGCCAGACCGAGCGAGGAGGCGACGGTGCCGTAGCCGGTCATGTAGAGCGCAGCGAAGCCCATGCGGTCGGCGACGCGCGCCGAGATCATGTCGAACACGCCAGGTGCCACCAGCAGCGTGCCCGGCGCCAGCAAGGCGCGCAGGGAAGAGTGCGGCATCACGTCGCCATCCCGTTCAGCATCGCAATCACCTCCGCCTCGCCGACCACGTCGGCATATTTGGCACTCATGTCGTAGAGATTGGCCTCGTGCGGGCCGGCGGCACGGTCGCCCACCGCCTCGCGCACGACGATCGGAATGAAGCCGTTGCTGACCGTATCGACGCAGGTGGCGCGGACGCAGCCGCTGGTGGTGATGCCGGTGATGATCAGCGTATCGACGCCGCTGGCGGTCAGCGTGGCGGCCAGCGAGGTGCCGAAGAACGCCGACGGATACTGCTTGGACACCACCAGCTCGTCATCGGCCGGCGCCACGCCTTCCGGCCACGCGCCGAGCGGATTGCCGACATCCATACAGGCCAGCGCCGGCACTTTGCGGTAGAAAATACCGCCGTCGATGCCGCCCGGGCGATAGACGACATTGGTGAACACCCGCAGGATGCCGGCGCGGCGCGCCGCCTCCCGCACCCGCAGCGCCGAGGCCAGCGTCGCCTCGACGCCGGCGAACAGCGGCGACCCCGGCGCGAAATACGCCTGAACGAAGTCGATCAGCACCAGCGCCGGACGCCGGCCGAAGCCGAGCCGGTGATGATAGCCGGCGCGGGCATAGTTCGTGTCGAGGTCTTCTGCCATGTCGTCCTCCCTGCAAGCGGCCCGGTCGGCGGGCGGCTAGGCGGCGCGGGCGCCCGCCGTCGGCCAGCTCTGGAAGCGCGGCGGCGCCGGCGGCTCCAGGCCGGTTTCGGCGACGCAGCGCGCCTTCAGTTCCTCCAGCGTGCCGCCACGGTCGAACAGCGGCACCGCGCCGCGCGCCGCCGCCATCTCCGCCCGCAGCGTTGTGCTGGCGGCGGCGTCGAGCACACCCTCCTCGTCGCAGACCACGCCGTAGCGCCGCGCCCCGGCGGCACTGACCAGCCCGCGCGCGACATCGAGCGCCACCAGATCGGCGGCGCGCGCCAGCGGATCGCCCCAGCCGCCGCCGCCCCAGGTGTTGAAGTGCAGCACATCGCCCGGCGCCACCGCGATGCGGTCGCATTTCGACGGCAGGATTTCGCGCGAGCCGTCCGCCCGCACCATGATTTTCGACGAGCGCATCGCCGGCAGTCCGCCATTGACGCCCCACGGATGGGTCAGCCAGCGGCAGTCGTGGATCGAGATCTGCCCGGATTCGAGGAACATGTAGCCCATCGAGATGCCGTTGCCGCCGCGATGCAGGCCGGGGCCGCCGGAATCGGTGATCGTCTCATAATGGACGATGCGCAGCGGGAAATAGCTTTCCAGGAACTCGTTGGGCACGTTCATGAACTCGGGCCACAGCGAATGCCCGTCCGGCCCGTCGCCGGCCGGGCGGCCGGGGATGCCGCCGAAGCCGATCTGAAACAACTGGTACCACTCGCCTTTGGTGTCGAAGCCGGAATACATCAGATGCGGGCTGTCGGAGAAGCCGGCGGCATTCAGCGCCTCCGGCGCGCCCTGCCCGAGCAGGCCGCCCATGATGTCGAAGATGCGCGCCAGCATATGCGTGCGGGTCGAAAGCGCCGCCGGCTTTTTCGGTTTCAGCAGGCAGCCGGGCGGAATGGTGACGGTGATCAGGTCGTAGAACCCGTCGTTGAACAGGATCTGCGGATCGAAAATGTTGATGAACACCGCACCGACGAACATCTTGAACATTTCTTCGTTGAGGAAGAAATTGATCGAGCTGGCCGATTGCGGGTCGGTGCCGGTGAAGTCGAAGGTGACGTGATCGCCCTCGCGCCACAGCGCACAGGCGATCTTGTACGGGCCGTGGCCGGTGCCGTCGTCGTCGATGTAATCCTCGAAATACTGCCGCTTCTCGGGGATCACCATCTGCATGATGGCGCGCATGGCGCGCTTGTTGCGGTCGAGCATTTCGCCCATCGCGGCGATGAAGCGATCCTCGCCGAAGCGGTCGCAGATTTCATAGACCCGCCGCTCGGCCAGCCGCAGCGCGGCGATGATGGCGAGGAAATCCGAGCGGTTCCACTCGGGCAGCCGACAGTTATGGACCAGAAGGTTGAGGATGTCGGTCTGCAGCTCGCCCTTGCGGTAGATCTTGATCGGCGGGATCTGGATGCCTTCTTCGTAGATCTGCGCCGCATCGGTCGGCAGCGATCCGGGCACCTTGCCGCCCACATCGGTCATGTGGCCGAACATCGCCGCCCAGGCGACCAGTCGCCCGCTGCGGAAAATCGGCATCAGGGTCAGCCAGTCGTTGAGGTGGCTGATGGCGCCGGAGACGGAATACGGATCGTTGGTAAGGAAGATGTCGCCTTCCTCGATGGTGCCGTGATAGCCCTGCAGGAATCCCCAGATGAAGCTGCCGAACTGGCCGACCACCATCTTGCCGTCCTGATTGGCGATCATCGGGAAAGCGTCGTGCTGTTCGCGGATGCCGGGCGACATGGCGGTGCGGAACAGCACCGCGTCCATCTCGGTGCGGGCATTGCGCAGGGCGTTCTCGACGATGTCGAGGGTGATCGGGTCGAGCGCCACGCCGCTGTCGAACGGCGTGGTGTTGGTCTCGATGATACGCGCGGGCATGGCGGACCTCCGGCTCAGGCGGCGGGACGGATGAGGATGTTGCCGATGGCATCGACGGTGCCGACATGCCCCGGCAGGATCAGCGTGGTGGCGTCCATCTGCGTCACGATCGCCGGGCCGGCGATGCGGTTGCCGCAGGCCAGCCGGGTGCGGTCGTAGATCGCCGCCTCCAGCCATTCGCCCGCCACATAGATGCGGGTGTGCATGGTCAGCGCCTCGGGCGACGGATCGGGGCCGCCATCGGCGATGGTTTCCGCCGCCACCGCCGGCTCGCGCCCCTGCACCACGGCGCGCAGGCTGACCAGCTCGTGCGGCGCGTCGAGCGCGAAGGTGAAGAGCTGTTCGTGCAGCGCGTCGAACCGCCGGGAAATGCCGGCCAGACCGTCGGCACGGAACGACGCCTCATCGAGGTCGATGGTCAGCAGCATGCCCTGGCCATGATAGCGCAGGTCGATCTGAAAGCCGACGCTGTGGTCGGCGGCCGGAATGCCCTCGGCGGTCAGCGTCGTCGCGGCGGTGGCGGCGAGACGGTCGAGGATGGCGCTGACTTCGGCATCAGAGGTGTCGGCGAACCGGCGCACGAAGGTCTGGCTGGCCTCGTCGCGGATGCGCGTGGTGGCGTCGCCATAGGCGCACAGCACGCCGGGCGCCGGCGGGATGATCACCGGCCAGGCGCCGACCAGCTTGCCGAGCGCATTGGCGTGCAGCGGCCCGGCGCCGCCGAAGGCGACCAGGGCGAAGTCGCGCGGGTCGTAGCCGCGCTCGACCGAGACCAGCCGCAGCGCGCCGAACATGTTTTCGTTGACGATGTCGATGATGCCTTCGGCGGCGGTCATCAGCGGCAGGCCGAGCGCATCGGCGACACGCTGCACCGCCGCTTCGGCCAGCGTCCGGTCGATCGCCATGTCGCCGCCGAGCTTCGCATCCGACGGCAAATAGCCGAGCACGACATTGGCATCGGTCACGGTCGGTTCGATGCCGCCCTTGCAATAGGCGGCGGGGCCGGGCACCGCGCCGGCGGATTTCGGGCCGACGCGCAGCGCCTTGGTCAGATCGGGCACATAGGCGATGGAGCCGCCGCCGGCGCCGACCGTGCGCACGTCGATCGAGGAGGCGCGCACCGCGACATCACCCACCCGCGTTTCCCGGCGGATTTGCGGCTTGCCGTGCTGGATCAGCGCAACATCGGTGGAGGTGCCGCCCATGTCGAAGGTCAGCAGATTCTCGAACCCGGCCTGACGGGCGATCCACAGCGCGCCGGAGACGCCGCCGGCCGGGCCGGACAGCAGCAGATTGACCGGCGCCGTCTCCGCCGCCTCGACCGCCGACAGGCCGCCATCCGAGCGCAGCACATGCAGCTTGACGCCACCCATGCGCGACGACAATTCGGTGTGCAGGTTGCGGATGTATTTGGCGACCACCGGGCGGATGTAGGAGTTCACCACCGTCGTCTCGGTGCGCTCGTATTCGTACATCTCCGGGATCACTTCCGAGGAGATCGAAACCGGCACGCCCGGCATCACCTCCTCGGCGATCTTGCGCACCTGCACTTCATGCGCGCCATTGGCGTAGGCATTGATCAGCGACACGGTCAGCGCCTCGACGCCGCGCCGGGCGAGGCGGGTGAGTTTGGCGCGCAGATCAGCCTCGTCGAGCGTGTCGATCACCTCGCCGCGCGGCCCCATCCGCTCATTGGCCTCGATGGTCAGTTCGAGCGGCGCCAGCGGCGGGCGCTTGTTCCAGATCACCCAGCCGCCCAGCCCGCCCGGCACATAGGAGCGGTCGATCTGCAACACCTGCCGGTAGCCCTTGGTCGTCACCAGCCCGACGCGCGCGCCGGAGGAGGTCAGCACCGTGTTGGTGGCGACCGTGGTGCCGTGCATCACCTGATGGATGCGCGACGGGTCGATGCCGTTCTGGCTGCACAGGCGGGCGATGCCGTTGAGCACGCCTTGCGACGAATCCTCGGGCGTCGAAGGCACCTTGGCGCGGAAGGTGCGCCCGTCCGCCTCATCGATCAACAGCAGGTCGGTGAAGGTGCCACCGACATCCACCCCGAGCCGATACGATCCCGGCCGCTCATTCGCTGGCATGCTGCAGTGTCTCCCTTAGCCGATATCGGACGCTTCACGTCCACGGGTGAGTTGCGAGACGGTGACGGCGAGAATCAGCGCCCCGCCGTTGAAGACATTAGTGACCCAGAGCGGAATGCCAAGCATGCTCAGCCCGGTGATGCCGGTGGCCAGGAAATAGGTGGCGACGATGGCGCCCCACGGATTGAACCGCCCCGGTACGATGGTGGTGGCCCCCAGGAACGCCGCGGCGAAGGCCGGCAGCAGGAAATTCAGCCCCGACGACGGATCGGCCGAGCCGAGCACGCCGGCATAGACGATGCCGGCGCCGGCCGACAGCACACCGGAGGCGATCAGCGCCCCTGCCCGCACCCGCGCCACCGCGATGCCGTTGAGCCGCGCCACTTCCCGGCCGCGGCCAACAAACAGCAGCCGGCGGCCGAGCGGCACATATTCAAACACATAGAACAGCACCACGGCGAGAGCCAGCGCGTAGTAGAACGCCAGCGGCACGCCGAACAGCCGCAGCCCGACCACCGCATCGACGAGGCTCGGGGCGATGCCGCCGATGGTCGAACTGTCTGTCATCAACTGCACGATGCCGGTCATCAGCGAGGTGGTGCCGAGGGTCACCACCAGCGACGGAATGCGGAAGAAGATGATGAAGAAGGCATTGACCGCACCGACCACCGCACCGGCGGCGATGGCCACGATCAGCGTCAGCCCGATCGGCACGCCGCCCCAGACGTTCAGCACGCCGATGATGCAGGACGACAAGGTCAGCGTCGCCCCCACCGAGAGATCGAAATCCCCCGCCGTAAGCGGCACGATGATGGCCAGCGAGAGCACCGCGCCGGGGGCGTAGGAGGCGAACAGGATGGCGAAATTGCCCCAGGTGAGGAAGGAGTCGGGCAGCACGATGCCGAAGCCGATGATCAGCACCGCCCATACCGCCGGCAGCGCCAGCCGCTCGGCCAGCTGCAGCGTCAGCCAGCGGCGGCGCAGCGGCGCCGCGGTGATCGGTGTGGACCCGTCCATGCTCATGCTGCCTCCGCCGGCGCCGGCACGTAGCAGGCCTGAGCGATCCCGTCCTTGGTCAGGGCATCGCCGCGCAACTCGGCGACGATGCGCCCGCGCGCGAACACCAGCACGCGGTCGCAAATCTCCGCCAGTTGCTCGGCATCGGAACTGGCGCACAGCACCGCCATGCCGTCCGCCACCGCTGCGCGCAGGGCGGCGAAAATCTGCTGCCGGGTGCCGACATCGACGCCCTGCGTCGGTTCGTCCAGCAACAACAGCCGCGGCGTGCGGTTCATCCAGCGCGCGATCAGCACTTTCTGCGCGTTGCCGCCGGACAGCGCCGACAGCGGCAGGCGCGGATTGTTCGGCTGCACCTCGTAGCGGGCGCCGAGTTGCGCCGCCTCGCTCAGCATCGCCCGTCGGCGCAGCATGCCGCCACGGAAAAACCGCGACACGTCGGGCAGAAACAGATTATCGACGATCGGCAGGCTGTCGACGCCGCTGGCACCCTGCCGGTCGCCCGGCAGCAGCGCCATGCCAAGCCCGATCGCGCCGCGCGGCGTCATCGCCGACAGCGGACGCGCTCCATCGCCGAGGTCGAACTGGCCGAGCCGGCAGCGCCGCGCGCCAAACAGCAAATACGGCACCTCCTCATAGCCGGAGCCGATCAGCCCGGTCAGCCCCAGCACCTCGCCGCGACCGATGGCGAACGATACATCCTGCACCGCCCGCCCGTGCAGCCCGGCGACGCGTGCGAACGGCGGATGCAGCGTCGCCGTGTGATGCGCCGGGGCAATCTGCGCCAGCCGGCGGCCGACGATCAGTTCGACGATCTCGCCATGCGTCGCCTGCCGCGTCACCCGCGTTCCGGCGACGGCGCCGTCACGCAGCACCGTCACCCGATCGGTGATCTCGGTGACCTCGTCGATGTCGTGGGAGATGAACACCACACCGGAGCCGTCGGCAACGATGCGCCGGATCAGCGCGAACAGCCGCCCGACGCTGTCGCGCGGCAGGAACGGCGTCGGCTCATCGAGCACCAGCACACCGGGCCGCCCGCTCGCCGCCCGGCTTTCGCGGATTTCCTCGACCGCGCGCACGATCGCCACCAGCGCCCGATCCACCGGCGACAGCCGGTCGATGCGCGCCCCGGCGGCGACCGCGACGCCGTTGCGCGCCAACGCCGCCTCGGCCGCCGCACGCTCGCCGCGCCAGTCGATATGCCGGCCGTCGCGCGTGATGGAGGCGATGCGAAGGTTTTCCAGCACCGTCAGCGACCCGACCAGCCCGAGATTCTGATGCGAAAACGCCAGCCCCAGCCGGCGGAAATCCCCCGGCCGCAACGGCAGCTCGACTGCCTCGCCATTGATCGACAGCCGCCCGCCAGGGTCGGGGGCATGAAAGCCGGCGAGAATTTTGACCAGGGTTGATTTGCCCGAGCCGTTCTTGCCCAGCAGGCCATGCACTTCGCCGGGCTGCACGTCGAAGCCAACGCCTTTCAGCGCCTGCGCACCACCAAACGTCTTGGCGATTGCTTCGACATGCAGCACCGGCACCATGCTACTTATCCAGCATCCACAGCTTGCGGAAGCCGGTGACATAGGCGTCGCCATAGCCCTTGTCATAGCCCGCCGGCGTGCCCGCGTCGGCGACGTTGGATTTGTCGAAGATGTAGAACGGCACGTTGATCTCGGCCGGCTGCTTGAGGCCGCACAGATCGCGCATATGGCCGTCGATGGTGGCATAGGCGATCCAGTCGAGGCTTTCGCCGATGTCCATATCGACCTTGCCGTCGCGGATGAAGTCGAGCACGAACGGGGTGCCGTTGAACGTCGCCACCTTCACCTTGCCGGTCTTGCCGGTCAGGGTCAGCGCCGGCACCACGAATTGCGCCATGCTGTCATAGATCGGCAGCACCACGTTGACATCGGGATGCGCCTGCACCGCCGACTGCACCGACGCCTGAATCTTGGTCGCCCACTCGACGATGCCGACGTTGATCTCCTGCACGATCTTGCAGTTCGGGCAATTGGCGGCGATCTCGCTGCGGATGCCATCGACCAGCGGCCCGGTCGGCGGCACCTCATCGGTCTTGACGACGACGATATGCGCCTTGCCGCCGGTGTTGACGATCGACCAGTCGGCCAGAATTTTGCCGATGGTGTTGAAGCTGACCGGCAGGTCGCTGGTGGTCAGCGCGCTGCGCGGCTGCGACGGATCATAGAAATGCGACGTCATCGTGCGCACGCCGGCCTTTTTCGCCTCGGCGATCTGCGGCGCGATGGTCTTCGGGTCGATGCCGGAAATCAGGTCGATGACGCTGAACTTGCCACGGATGGCGTATTCGACGCCCTGCACCCACTGGCTCGGCTGGCCCTGATTCTGCCATTCCTCGACCTTCAGGCCGATCATCGGCCCGACCTTGATCTCGCGGTCGATGATGCCCTTGAGGAACGGGTTCTGGCTGGAGTTCGGGATCGACAACTGCTTCTTCCCGGCCGAGCAGCTCTTGATGTCGAACGCCGGACCCGGCGCGTTGAACACCGGCTTGGCGCGGTACGCGTCAAGCTTCGCCTTGGCCGCCGCCAATCCGTCAGCCGCGGCATCGGCGCGCGCCGGCGCGCCGGCGCCGGCAAGCAGCCCACCCGCAAGCACCAGTGTCAACAACCCTGTCCTGAACATCCCGCCCCCCAACGCTGTGGATTCCGGCCGCACCGCCGCTGCGCCCGCGCCCCCGGCCGGCCGTCCCGGCAGCGCTCTGCGTACGCATGCACTCTTTCATGACCGCAAACACGGTGTCAATTCGTTTGCAGCCGAAGCCGACAGCTTTCGTGGTGGGCGTTTACGGCCATCTTGCATGCGTATGCAAGTGTGACCCGGCGCCGGCCGCCGGGGCGGCAGGGCCTTGACGCCGGGGGCCGCTCTGGGCCACGCATCGGCATGCAGACAGCGCTATCGGCCAGCCAGGCGGGACGCGACCCGGCATCGGCCGACACCGCCGCGGCGGGTGCGATCGAGGAGGCGGTTTGGAGCTGATCATCCGCAACGCGCGGCTGCCCGACAGCCCGGCCGGCGCGCCGGACATCGACATCGGCATCGAAGGCGGCCGCATCGTCGCGCTGGCGCCGGGATTGCCCGCCGCCGCCGCGGAGTTCGACGCCGGCGGCCGGCTGGTCTGCGCCGGCTTCATCGAGACGCATATCCATCTCGACAAATCCTGCATCATCGGGCGTTGTGCGCCGGAGATCGGGCGGGAGGTCGCCGCGGTGCCGCGGGTTGCCGCGGTCAAGCCCGGTTTCACCGTCGCCGATGTCACCGAGCGGGCCGCCCGGACGCTGCGCAAATGTATCGCCCACGGCACCACGCGCATGCGCACCCATGTCGAGGTCGATCCCGCCATCGGGCTGCGCGGGTTCGACGGGGTGCGGGCCGCTGCCGCCGCCCATGCCTGGGCCATCGACGTTGAAATCTGCGTCTTCCCGCAGGAGGGGCTGACCGGCGCGCCGGAGGTTGAGGCGCTGATGGTGGCGGCGCTGCGCAACGGCGCCAGCGTCGTTGGCGCCGCCCCCGGCTACGACGCCGACCCGGCCGGGCAGATCCGCCGCGTTTTTGCCCTGGCCCGTGCGTTCGACGCTGACATCGACATGCATCTCGATCTCGGCGACAGCGCCGAGCACATGGACATCCACCTCGTCGCCGAGCTGACCGAGCAGTACCGGCTCGGCGGCCGGGTCGCCGTCGGCCATGTCACCAAGCTGTCGCGGCTGCCGCCGCCGCGCCTGCGCGAGATCGGCCGGCGGCTGGCCGATGTCGGCGTCGCCGTCACCGTGCTGCCGGCGACCGACCTGTTCCTGATGGGCCGCGACCAGGACCACGATGTCCGCCGCGGCGTCGTCGATGCCAACGCGCTGACCGAGATGGGCGTCAACTGCTCCATTTCGACCAACAACGTGCTCAATCCGTTCACCCCGTATGGCGATTGCTCGCTGCTGCGGATGGCCAATCTGCATGCCAACGTGCTGCAGGTCAGCCAGCCGGCGCGGCTGCATGACTGTTTCGACATGCTGACCGCCCGCCCGGCGCGGCTGATGAACCTCGCCGATTACGGGATCGCCGTTGGCAACCCGGCCGACCTCGTGGTGCTGGACGCCGCCGACCCGGTCCAGGCGGTGGCCGAGATCGCCCATCCGCTCGCCGCGTTCAAGCGCGGCCGGCGCAGCCTGACCCGCGCCGCCGCGGTGCTGCACCCGCCGGACGACTGAACCGGCGGCCAGGCGACGGCGCCAGTTGACGCGACCTCGGCGGCCTCGTCACCATACGCCGCCGCCACAGGAGCCGCCCGACCTTGGAACTCGTCCGCGAACTGCCGCTCGATCAGGTGTTGCGCGGGGAGTCCGTGGAGATGATGCGCATGCTGCCGGCTGCCTCGGTGCATTGCGTGTTCGCCGATCCGCCGTACAATCTCCAGCTCCGCGGCGAGCTGCGCCGGCCGGACGACAGCCTGGTCGATGGCGTTGACGCCGACTGGGACCGCTTCACCGATTTCGCCGCCTACGACGCCTTCACCCGCGACTGGCTGACCGAATGCCGCCGGCTGCTGCGCAAGGACGGCACGCTGTGGGTCATCGGCTCCTATCACAATATCTTTCGCATCGGCGCCATCCTGCAGGAACTCGGCTTCTGGGTGCTCAACGACGTCGTCTGGCGCAAGGCCAACCCGATGCCCAATTTCCGCGGCCGGCGCTTCACCAATGCCCATGAAACCCTGATCTGGGCGGCGCGCGGGCAGGATTCGCGCTACCGCTTCAACTATCAGGCGATGAAGGCGCTGAACGACGACATTCAGATGCGCTCGGACTGGTTCATCCCGCTGTGCACCGGTGCCGAGCGGCTGCGCAATGCCCACGGGCTGAAGCTGCACCCCACCCAGAAGCCGGAGGCGCTGCTGCATCGCGTGCTGCTGGCGAGCACCGCGGCGGGGGACATCGTGCTTGATCCGTTCCTCGGCAGCGGCACCACGGCGGCGGTCGCCAAGCGGCTGCGCCGCCATTTCATCGGCATCGAGCGTCATCCCGCCTATGTCGAGGCGGCGCTGGCGCGGCTGAAAACCGTCCGCCCGGCGGAAACCGACGCGCTGGCCACCACGCCGGGGCGCAAGGAAACGCCGCGCGTGCCGTTCGGCAGTCTGGTCGAGCGCGGGCTGGTGGCGCCCGGCACGGTGCTGACCGACCGGATGCGCCGGGTGCGGTCGGTGGTGATGGCCGACGGCACCCTGCGCGCCGGGCAGATCCACGGCTCGATCCACAAGGTCGGCGCCGAGGTGCAGAACGCGCCATCGTGCAACGGCTGGACGTTCTGGCACATGGAGCGCGACGGCCTGCTGGTGCCGATCGACGTGCTGCGCACCGCCGCGCCGTAATGCTGCGGCGTTGAGCCGGCGCTAACCTGTTGCTGGTCTGATGCGGCAGTGTTTTGCCGCGTGAGGTGCCCGTGACATTGTTCGATAATCTGCCGCTCGGCCGCAAGCTGGCGGTGCTGGTCATTGCCATGCTGCTCGCCCTGGGCGGACTCGCGGTATTTTCGGCCCATGAGGTCCGCCAGGGGATGTTGAGTGAGCGCCTCCAGCAACTGCGCGCCACGGTCGAGTCCGCCCGCAGCGTCGCCGCCGGGCTGGAGGCCGAGGTGCAGGCCGGCCGGCTGACGCACGACCAGGCGATCGACCGCTTCGCCCATCTCGCCATGACCATGACCTATGACCACGGCAACGGCTATGTCTTCGTCTATACCATGGACGGGCTGACACTGGCCCACCCCAATACCGCACAGGTCGGCACCAACCAGCTCGATGTGCTGACCAACGGCATCGCCATCGCCCGGCTGCTGCGCGACGGGGTGCAGCAGGCCGGCGAGATCGTCCTGCCGTACAGTTATTTCCGCCCCGGCGCCAAGACCCTGTCGCCGAAGATCGCCTATGCCGCCGGCTTCGCGCCGTGGCGCATTTTCATCGGCAGCGGCGCCTATATCGACGACATCGACGCCATGTTCTTCACCTTCGCCGAGCGGCTGGGGGCGATCGTGCTGCTGGTCGCGGGCGGGCTGGCGCTGCTGGCCTATGCCATGGCGCGCCGCATCACCCGGCCGCTGAACCGGCTGGAGAGCCGCATGCGGAGCCTGGCCGACGGCACCATGGAACCGGAAGTGCCCGGCACCGACCGCCGCGACGAGATCGGGCGGATGGCGCAGGCGGTGCGGGTGTTCCGCGAAAACGCCCTGCGGGTGCAGCAGCTCGAACAGGCGCAGGCCAGCCAGCAGGCGCGCGCCGCCGAGGAGCGTCGCGCCACGCTGGCCGGGCTGATGCGCACGTTTGAAAGCGGCGCCGGCGCCGTGGTGCAAAGCGTCGGGGACACGGCATCCGCCATGCGCGATGCCGCCCGCGGGCTGACCGACACCGCGGCCGATACCACCCGCGAGAGCGGCGCCGCCGCCGAAGCCGGCGAGCGCTCCTCGGCCAATGTGCAGACCGTCGCCAGCGCCGCCGAGGAACTCTCCGCCTCGGTCGGCGAAATCTCGCGTCAGGTCGCCGAGTCGGCGGCGATTGCCCAGCAGGCGGTGACGGAAATGGGCCGCACCGACGGCTCGGTGCAGGAACTCTCCGCCTCGGCCCAGCGCATCGGCGAGATCGTCGCGCTGATCAATGGCATCGCCACGCAGACCAATCTGCTGGCGCTCAACGCCACCATCGAGGCGGCGCGCGCCGGTGAGGCGGGCAAGGGCTTTGCCGTGGTGGCCAGCGAGGTCAAGGCGCTGGCCAGCCAGACGGCGCGCGCCACCGACGACATCCGCGTGCAGATCGAGGGCATGCAGACCGCAACCGGGCAGACGGTGGAGGCGGTGCGCGGCATCACCGGCACCATCGGCCGGATCAGCGAGATCGCCGCCGCCATCGCCAGCGCGGTGGAACAGCAGGGCGCGGCGACGCGCGAGATCGCCGGCAATGTGCAGCAGGCCGCCGCCGGCGCGCAGGACATTTCCGCCTCGATCGGCCGGGTCTCGGCGATGGCCGGCCGCACCACCCACGAAGCGCAGCGTCTGCTCGGCTCGGCCGACGCGCTGTCGGCGCAATCAGGAGAGTTGAAAACCCAGGTCGCCGGCCTGCTGTCGGCGATGCGCGCGGCCTGACCGGTCGCGGTCTGCCGCCGGCCAGCTCGGGCGGGCGGATTGCGCCACGGACGCGCCGGCGTCCGTTGGCGTCAGACCGTTACAGGTCGAGCCGCTCGGGCGGCGGGTCGAGATAGAGCGGGCTGCCGAGATAGCGGCGCAGCCAGAACCGGCTGAGTACGCCGATCACCGCCGCCACCGGCACCGCCAGCAGCACGCCGACGAAGCCGAACGCGGCGCCGCCGGCGAACAGGGCGAAAATCACCCACACTGCATGCAGCTCCACCCGGTCGCCCAGGAAGCGCGGATAGATGACATAGCCCTCCAGCAGGTTGCCGGCGACGAACACCGCGGCGACCAGCGCCACGCCGGTCCAGTGCGGGAACTGCGCCAGGGCGAGGCCGATCGACATCACCGCGCCGCTGATGGTGCCGACATAGGGAATGAACGACAGCACCCCGGACGCCATGCCGACGATGAGGCCGAGATCGAGGCCGACCAGCGACAGCCCGCTGGCATAGAACAGCGCCAGCACGAGGCAGCACACCGCCTGTCCGCGCACCCAGGCGGAGAGGATGCGATCGACCTCGCGGGCCTGCGCCCGCAGCACCCCGGCATAGCGGCGCGGCAGCCAGCCATCGACGCGGGCGACGATGCGCGGCCAGTCGCGCAGCAGGTAGAACGACACCACCGGCGTCACCACGGCGAGCGAAATGACGTTGAACAGCGCGAAGCCGCCGCCGATGACCCGGCTCAGCGCGCCGGCGAGGAAGCCGAGCATGGCGCCGACCTGGCCGCCGACCAGGTCGCGCAGCTTCTCATCGACATAGTCCGGGCCGAGCCGCTGCTGCAGCCGGGCGATGACGTCGGCGGCGAAATGCCGCAGCGAGGCCACGTAGGTCGGCACCCGGGCGATCAGGATGCCGATCTGCGACAGCAGCAGCGGATAGAGCAGCAGCGCGAACAGCAGCCCGGCGGTGATCAGCGTGACGATCAGCAGCAGCGCCGCGGCGCCGCGCGGCAGGCCGGCGCGGGTCAGCCGCGTCGCCGGCGGATCGAGGAAATAGGCGATGCCGGCGGCGGCGACGAAGGGCAGCAGCACCGAGGCGAACAGCTGCAGCGCCAGCCACGCCGCCACCAGCAGCCCGGCCAGCAGCGCCAGCCGCTGCGCCCGCGTCGCCTCGGGCTGCTGCGGCAGTTGCGGAGCGTGCGGCAGCGGCGGCACGGCGTGCAGCGGCGCGCTCATCGGGTGCGCGCCGCAACCGCGACATAGGCGGCGCCGGAGACCAGCGTGCTCGCCGTCACCAGCCAGACCAGCGCCGGCAGCAGCGGCGTCGAGAGACCGAGGCCGGCATGCAGCAGCGCCACCGCGACCAGGGCAATCTGCAGCACCGTGTTCAGCTTCGAGACCATCAGCGGACGGATGGCGACGCTGGTGCCCAGCGTCGAGAGCGCCAGCACGCCGCCGACGATGGCGACATCGCGGAACACCACCAGAATGGCGAGCCAGTCCGGCAGCACCCGGATCGCCGCCAGGGTGACATACATGGAGACCAGCAACGCCTTGTCGGCCAGCGGGTCGAGCATGGCGCCAAGCGGGGTCGAACCGCGCCGGCGGGCGAGCCAGCCATCCACCGCGTCCGACGCGCCGGCGGCGAGGAACAGCCAGAACGCGGCGATGCCGTGCCCGCGCAGCACCAGCCACACCGCGGCGGGGACGAGGCAGAGCCGGCCCAGGGTGATCGCATTGGGAATATTGACCACTGCAGCCGAGCCATGCCCGGCCAGCGCCGGACGCAAACCGTCGGGGCGCACGCCGTCAGGCATGCCGCCATCCGGTTGCACCGTGCCGACCGCTATGGTTGTTTCCGCGCCTCGCCATCATTCAGCGCGCTCGCTTTCCATGGTTTGCTTGGAACGGGCCGCGTCCAGCCGGAGGGCCGCCATGCCCAGCATGACCTATCGCGGCGCCGGCGTCGATATTGCAGCGGGGGATGCGCTGGTCGAGCGCATCAAACCCCTGGCACGCGCCACCGCCCGCGCCGGGGTGATGGGCGCGCTCGGCGGCTTCGGCGCGCTGTTCGACCCGCGCGCCGCCGGCTACACCGATCCGGTGCTGGTCGCCAGCACCGATGGCGTCGGCACCAAGCTGCGGCTGGCCATCGACACCGGGCGGCACACCACCATCGGCATCGACCTCGTCGCCATGTGCGTCAACGACCTCGTCGTGCAGGGCGCCGAGCCGCTGTTCTTCCTCGATTACTTCGCCACCGGCCGGCTCGATCCGGGGCAGGCGGAGGCGGTGATCGGCGGCATCGCCGAGGGCTGCCGCATCGCCGGCTGCGCCCTGGTTGGCGGCGAGACGGCCGAGATGCCGGGCATGTATGCCGCCGAGGATTACGACCTCGCCGGTTTCGCCGTCGGCGCGGCGGAGCGCACGGCGCTGCTGCCGGGCAGGGTCGCGCCGGGCGACGCGGTGCTCGGGCTGGCCAGCGCCGGGGTGCATGCCAACGGGTTTTCCCTGGTGCGGCGGATCGTCGCCGGCAGCGGACTCGGTTGGGACGCTGCGGCGCCGTTCGATCCGACAACGACGCTGGGGGCGGCGCTGCTGGCGCCGACGCGCCTGTATGTCCGCTCGCTGCTGGCGCTGCATCGGGCGGGCATGCTGCGGGCGGCGGCGCATATCACCGGCGGCGGCCTGCCCGGCAACGTGCCGCGGGTGCTGCCGGCGGGGATGGTGGCGGCGATCGACGCGCGCGCCTGGCGGCTGCCGCCGGTGTTCCGCTGGCTGGCGCAGGCGGGCGAGGTCGCGCCCGAGGAGATGCTGCGGGTGTTCAACTGCGGCATCGGCATGGTGCTGGTGGTGACGGACGCGGCGGCGGCGCGGTCGCTGCTGGAGGCGGCGGGGGAGACGGTGTTCGACCTCGGCCGAATCGAGGCCGGCGCCGGTGCGGCGGCGGTGCGCATCGACCTGCCGGACGATTGCATGCGATGAGGCGGCGCGTCGGCGTTCTGCTCAGCGGCCGGGGGTCCAATCTCGGCGCTTTGCTGGCTGCCTCGCGGGCGGCCGATTACCCGGCCGAGATCGTGCTCGTGCTGTCCAACCGGGCCGAGGCGCCGGGGCTGGAACTGGCGCGGGCGGCCGGCGTCGAGGCGCGGGCGATCGGCCAGCGCGGCTTCGGCGGCGACCGGGCGGCGCATGAGGCGGCGCTGATCGCGGCGCTGACCGCGGCCGGCGTCGAGCTGGTGTGCCTCGCCGGCTACATGCGCAAATTGTCGCCGCTGCTGGTCGGCCGGTATGCCGGGCGGATGCTGAACATCCACCCCAGCCTGCTGCCGGCGTTTCCCGGCCTGGAGACGCATGCGCGGGCGCTGGCGGCGGGGGTGAAGCTGCATGGCTGCACCGTGCATCTGGTGACCGAGGCGCTGGACGAGGGGCCGATCCTGGCGCAGGCGGCGGTGCCGGTGCTGGACGATGACACGGCCGAGCGGCTGGCGGCGCGGGTGCTGGCGCAGGAGCATCTGCTGTATCCGGCCGCCCTGGCGGCGCTGGCCGGGCGGCAATCGGTGCCGGCGGCGGCGGCGGCGGCGCTGCACAACCCCTTGCCCCTGACGCCTGCCGCGGCGTAGGAACCGCTCACCACGCCAGGGCAGATTGGGGGGCAGATGGCCGAGATTTCCCGCACGACGCAGCCGAAGCTGACCGAGGAAGCGTTCCTCGCCGATCGCCAGCGGTTCTGGGGGTCGTTCACCAGCTTCACCATCGGCAGCGTGATTTTCGTCGTCGTGCTGCTGATCCTGATGGCGATTTTCCTGGTTTAGCGGTCCGCCGCCTCGGCGGCGGCGAGAAACAGGTGATACGGCGTGCTGGCGGGCAGCGTGGTCTGCTGCGGCACGCCCTCGCGCGTCATCGTCTCGATCCAGCCGGTCGCTGCCGGGCGCAGGAAATCGCTGAACAGATGGTCGATCAGGCGGGCGGTGCCGGCGGCGTCGCCGCGCACGGCATGCGCCTTGATCGCCTCGGTCACCGGCCAGATGCGGCGGCTGGCCAGCAGGGGGGCGCCATCGCGGCCGACCCGGTCATGGATGCCGCCATGGTCGCGGTCGAAACCGTGGCGGGTGGCGTGGGCGAACAGGGCATCCGCCTCCGCCCGCAGATCGAGGCCGCCGCCCTGCGCCTGCCAGCGATGCAGCAGCCAGACCCATTCAAAATGATGCCCCGGCTCGATGATATGGCCGCGCGCCGGGTCGGGCGACCAGTCGGCGGCGAAGAACTCGCCGAGGGTTGCGGTCCCGGAATGGTAGAAGCGTTCGCGGAACAGCACCGTCAGCGCCGCGGCTTCGTCGCGCCAGCGCGCATCGCCGGTCGCCGCGTGCAGCGCCAGCACGGCTTCCAGCAGATGCATATGCGGGTTCTGCCGGCGCAGCGTGCGGTCGGGCTGCCAGTCGGCATCGGCGCGGTCCCAGAAGCCGCCGTTGGCGGCGGCCATGCGGGCGTGCAGCACGGCCATCGTTTCCTCCGCCAGGGGGATCGCGTCCGGCGCGGCGAAGGCGCGGTGCAGCCAGGCCAGGGCGAACAGCACGAAGGCGTGGGCGTACAGATCCTTGTGCCGGTCGGTCGGCGTGCCGTCATCGGCGGCGCGGAAAAACCAGCCGCCCTGTGCGGTGTCGCGATAGGCGCGGCGCAGGAAGGCGTAGCCGCGCTCGGCCGCCGCCTCCCCGCTACGCTCGCCGAGCACGGCGGCGTGGCTGAGCACATAAAGCTGCCGGCACTGCACCATGACCCGTTTGTGGCCGAGCGGCAGCGGTGCCGCGTCCGCCGCGAGTTGCTCGAAGAACCCGCCATGCACCGGGTCGGCGAAGCGGTCGCGCGACAGCGGTAGCAGGGTATCGAGGGCGAAGGACAGATAGGTCGTCGGTTTCATTTGCCGCTTCATGCCCGCTGCAGTTTGCGCTAAAGCCTGTTGTCCAGTATTGCCGAGATCAAAGCGGCGCCGCAATCCGTGCTACGGAAATCCGACAATGAGGCGTGACAGTGCCTGACCGCGACCCGACCCAGCGCGACCTGATTGATGGCCTGTCGCGTATTCCTTTGCGCATGCCGCGCTCCATGCGGGAATTGCTGCACCTGCTGTCGCTGCATCCGCCGGGGCAGGATATTGCGGTGACGCTGGCGCGTGTTGATGTCCGCGGCGTCACGCCGAGTGATGTGTATCGTCTGGTTCACGGACGCGCGCCCGGCGAGGTTGACGAAGCCATTGCCGGTCACGAATACGATGCGCGCCGGCATCTGCGCGATGCGCTGTTGTCGGCCGAGTTCCGCGCGACCTGCCTGCGCCGGCTGCTGTCGGCCTTTGCCGGGCTGCGGCGCGAGGTGTTCATCCATGTGCCGAAATGTGCCGGCACCGACCTGATTCTGAATGTCGCACCGCAACGGCTGGGGATCGCGCACATGCTGACCCAGCCGGGCTGGCTCTCGCCGGCGGAGTTGCTGGTGGCAATCGGCGATCTGGTTCGGGCAGCGCCGCTGTACGACGAAATATTCGTCTATGGCCACATCGAATTCGGCGAATATGTCGATACCTGCGGCGTGCGTCCGGGTGATCGGTTTTTCACCATTGTCCGCGACCCGTTCGAGTTGCTGCTGTCGCAGGCTAATTATGCGGTCAGCCGACTGTGTCAGGACCCGCAGGGGCACGACCCGGATACGCGCGAGACGCTCGACTGGCTCGGGCTGCCTCACCTTGACGACAGCACGCCCGCTTCATTGAAGGCGTTGGCGGCGCGCTGCCTGCTCGACCGGCGCATCAGCCAGCCGAACCGCATGACGTTCTTTCTCGCCCGCGAGCAGCCCAGCACCTATGCGATGACGGTCAGAACTCTTGTCCCCTATGATTTCGAGATCACCACGGCGGCGCGCTACTCGCGTTGGCTGCGGGAACGCTGGGGGATTGCGTCGCAGACCCAGCACAACAAGACGACGGCGTTTCTGTCGCGGCGCGAGGCGCGTCTGCTGTTCGCCGAGCGTCTGGCGCCGTCGATCGCCGAGGACCAGAAGCTGTACGACGTCGTGACCTGGGCGCTCGATGCATCCGGTGGCGCGTCGGTGACCGGGCTGGAGATCGCCCGCGCTGCGGGTGCGGAGTTGATGGAGGCATTGCCGGCGCGGCTTGCCGCCGGCCGGCCGCCGCCGGCTGAACCGCTGCTGGCGGCACAGTCGGCAGAGCTTGTGGCGCTCTACCTGGAATCGATCCCGAACGACCTTGTTCCGAGCGATCGGCGGCTGAATGATGTCGTCATCATCAAACTCGCTGCAGACGGTAACAGCGCGGCATTCAAACGCGACGGCTGGTGGCTGGCCGAAGAGTCGTGGACCTGGACTGCGGGCGCGCAGGCGCGGCTGTGCCTCGACCGTCCCGCCGTGGCGGGCAGTCATCTGCTGCGCGTGATCGCCGAACCGTTCATTGCCGACGGGCGAGTGGCAGCCCAGCGCATCAGCATCAGCGTCAACGGCGTCCAGGTTGGGGCGGCCCAGGCGCACGATGTGGCCGTGTTCGATTGCGAGCTGGATTGGTCGCTGCTGGCAGCCTCGGACACCGTCGATATTGTGCTCGATCTGCCGGATGCCGCGCCGGCAAGCACAGCGCCGGACGGCGATCATCGCATCGTCGCCTTCGCAGTGCGCGAGGTCCGACTGTTGCGGGTGGGCGAAGCCGGCACCGCGCCAGTGGCCGCATCGGTGGCCGAGCCGGCCATGCCGGCGCCGCCCGAGACGCTGGCCGAATTGCTGACCGGATTCGAATCGCTCGGTGAGAACTGCGAATTCGGCCTCGTGCAGCGCCGCTGCGGGGCCGAGCCGCTCGGTCTGCTGCGCTTTTCCAGCACGCCGCTGCCGCCGCTGCTGCGGGCGTTGCGGGCGCGCTTCGTCGGCATGGGGCGGCCGGAGTTCATTGAGGTCGAGCTGGCCGAGAGCGGCAGCGAATACATGATCTTCGACAAGCGGTTCCAGTTTCGCTACCACGCCTGGGTCAATGTCGGCGAGCAGGACCCCGACGACATCCATGCCCGCGAGACCCGGCGGCTGCCGTTCCTGATCCGCAAGCTGATCGACGATCTGACCGACGGACACAAGATCTTCGTCTATCACGGCATCGCGCCGCTGGACGAGGCGCAGGCGCGCGAGCTGCACGCGGCGATCGGCGACTATGGGCCGGGCAAGCTGCTCTGGGTCGAATGCGCCGATGCCGCGCATGCGCCCGGATCGGTGGTCGAGATCGCGCCGGGGCTGTTGAAGGGGCATATCGACCGCTTCGCGCCGGCCAACGATGCGCATGATCTGTCGCTCGATGGATGGATCGCCCTGTGCCGCGAGGCGGCGCGCATGGCCGGCGTCAACCGCGCCTGATGGGCCGCGCGGCGGGCGTTCAGTCGCGCTTGCCGCCGGTCATGCCGCGCGCCACGATCAGCCGCATGATCTCGTTGGTGCCTTCGAGAATCTGATGCACGCGCAGGTCGCGGACGATTTTTTCGATGCCGTAATCGGCGAGATAGCCGTAGCCGCCATGCAGTTGCAGCGCGTCGTTGGCGACGGCGAAGCCGGTATCGGTGGCGACGCGCTTGGCCATCGCGCAGAGCCGCGTGGCGTCGGCGGCGCCGGCGTCGAGCGCGGCGGCGGCGCGCCACAGCAGGCTGCGCGCCGCCTCCAGCTCGGTCGCCATGTCGGCAAGCCTGAACTGCAACGCCTGGAACTCGGCCAGCGTCTGCCCGAAGGCGCTGCGCTGCTGCAGATAGGCGACGGCCTTGTCGAGCGCCGCCTCGGCACCACCGAGCGAACAGGCGCCGATGTTCAGCCGGCCGCCGTCGAGACCCGCCATGGCGTAGCGGAACCCGTCGCCCTCCGGGCCAAGCCGGTTGGCCGCCGGAACCCGCGCGCCGGTGAAGATGACCTGCCGGGTCGGCTGGGCGTTCCAGCCCATTTTCCGTTCATTGGCGCCGAAGCTCAGCCCCGGCGTGTCGCGCGGCAGCAGGAAGGCGGAGATGCCGCGCGGCCCCGGCGCCCCGGTGCGCGCCATGACGAGGTAGAGATCGACGGCGCCGGCGCCGGAGATGAATTGCTTGGTGCCGTCGAGCACATAGTCATCGCCGTCGCGCCGCGCACGGGTGCGCAGCGCGGAGGCGTCCGAGCCGCAATGCGGCTCGGTCAGGCAATAGGCGGCGAGCGTGGCCATGCTGCACAGATCGGGCAGGAAGCGCGCCCGCTGGGCCGCATCGCCGAAGCGATCGACCATCCACGCCACCATGTTGTGGATCGAGATATAGGCGGCAACGGCCGGGCAGCCGGTGGCCAGCGCCTCGAAGATCAGCGCCGCGTCGAGCCGGCCGAGACCGCTGCCGCCCGATGTCTCGCGCACATAGATCCCGCCGATGCCGAGCGCCGCGGTGGCGCGGATCGTGTCGAGCGGGAAATGCCGGTCGCGGTCCCAGTCGAGCGCGTGCGGCGCCAGTTGCCCGGCGGCGAAGCCGCGCGCCATGTCGCGGATCGCCACCTGCTCCTCGGACAGCGCGAACGGCCCGTTCATCGCCCGGCGAGCGGCACGAAGGTCAGGTCTTCCGGTCCGACGTAATTGGCGCTGGGCCGGATGATCTTGTTGTCGATGCGCTGCTCGATGACATGCGCGCTCCAGCCGGAGGTGCGCGCGATGACGAACAGCGGCGTGAACAGCGCCGTCGGCACGCCCATCATGTGGTAGCTGACCGCGCTGAACCAGTCGAGATTGGCGAACATGCGCTTCTTCTCATGCATCACCGCCTCGATGCGGGCGGCGATGTCGAACATGCGGGTGCTGCCGGAGGCGAGCGAAAGCCGCCGGGCGACGCGCTTGATGACCTCGTTGCGCGGATCGGCGATGGTGTACACCGGATGGCCGAAGCCGATGACGACTTCGCGCGCCTCGACCCGGCGGGTGATGTCGGCCTCGGCCTCGGCGGGGGTGTCGTAGCGCTTCTGGATGTCGAACGCCGCCTCGTTGGCGCCGCCATGTTTGGGGCCGCGCAGCGCGCCGATGCCGCCGGCAATCGCCGAATACATGTCCGACCCGGTGCCGGCGACGACGCGCGCGGCGAAAGTGGAGGCGTTGAACTCGTGCTCGGCATAGAGGATCAGCGAGGTGTGCATCGCCTGCACCCACTCGGCCGGCGGCGGCCGGCGGTGCAGCAGGTGCAGGAAATGACCGCCGATGCTGTCGTCGTCGGTTTCCACCTCGATGCGGCGGCCACTGGTGGCGTAGTGGTGCCAATAGAGCAGCATCGAGCCGAGCGAGGCCATCAGCCGGTCGGCGATGTCGCGCGCGCCGGGATGATTGTGGTCGTCCTTTTCCGGCAGCATGCAGCCGAGGGCGGAAACCGCGCTGCGCATCACATCCATCGGGTGGGCGGAGGCGGGCAGCGCCTCCAGCACGCTGCGCAGGCCGGCCGGAATGCCGCGCAGCGATAGCAGCCTGGTCTTGTAGGCGCGCAGTTCGGCGGCATCGGGCAGCCGGCCATGCACCAGCAGAAAGGCGATCTCCTCGAACTCGCAATGTTCGGCGACATCGAGAATGTCGTAGCCGCGGTAATGCAGGTCGTTGCCGGTGCGGCCGACGGTGCAGAGCGCGGTGTTGCCGGCGACGATGCCGGACAGGGCGACGGATTTTTTCGGCTTGGCCGCGGTGGTCTCGGACATCTCTCTGCTCCCCTCAGGCGCGCCAGTCGAACAGACCGGTTCGGCCACGTTCCAGGTGATCCGCCGGCAGCGCCACGGTCAGCCCGGCAAGCTCGGCGGCGGTGAGCGCCGGCAGGCGCTGCACCAGATCGAGGAAGCGCCGCACCTCCGCCGCATCGAGCAGACCGTGCGTCAGCGTCTCGAACTTGCGGATGTAGTCCGGCCGCTGCCACGGCGTCGCGCCGAGCGAATGGGCGTTGGCAACCGCCAGTTCGTCGGCGATCTCGCTGCCGTCGGTCATGCGGATGATGATGCGCCCGCCAAACGCCTTCACCGCCGGATCGTCGGCGTGGTAGCGCGCGGTCCAGCGCTTGTCTTCGACGGTGCGGATCTTGCGCCACAGCGCCACGGTGTCCGCCCGCCGCGCCCGCTCCGGCGCATAGCTGCGGACATGGTGCCAGGTGCCGTCCTGCAGGGCGACGGCGACGATGTACATGATCGAATGATCGAGCGTCTCGCGCGAGGCGTCGGGGTCGAACTTTTGCGGGTCGTTGGCGCCGGTGCCGATGACGAAATGCGTGTGGTGGCTGGTCTCGATCAGGATGTCGGCAACGTCGTCCCAGTTTTTCACCTTGGCGCGCATGCGAAAGGCAAGGTCGATCAGCGCCTGGCTCTGGTATTCGGCGCTGTGCTCCTTGGTGTAGGTGTCGAGAATGGCGCGCTTGGCTTCACCGGGGGCGGGCAGCGGGACGTGGTAGAGCGCGTCCTTGCCGTCCAGCATCCAGGCGATGACGCTGTCCTCACCCTCATAGATCGGGCTGGGCGCGCCCTCGCCGCGCATGGCGCGATCGACCGCCTCCACCGCCAGCTTGCCGGCATGCGACGGAGCAAAAGCCTTCCACGAGCTGATCTCGCCCTTGCGGCTCTGCCGCGTCGCCGTGGTGACATGGAGCGCCTGCTGCACCGACTGATAGATGGTCGGCACATCGAGGCCGAGCAGCGTGCCGATGCCGGCGGCGGCGGAGGGGCCGAGATGCGCGACATGGTCGATCTTGTGTTTGTGCAGGCAGATGGCGCGCACCAGATCGACCTGGATTTCATAGCCGGTGGCGATGCCGCGCAGCAGGTCCGCGCCCGACCGGCCGCATTGCTGGGCGACCGCCAGCAGCGGCGGGATGTTGTCGCCGGGGTGGCTGTATTCGGCGGCGAGGAAGGTGTCGTGATAGTCGAGTTCGCGGACCGCGGTGCCGTTGGCCCAGGCGGCCCATTCGGCATGCACGCGGATATCGGCCGGGCAGCCGAACACGGTGGCGCCGGCGGCGCGCGGATGGGCCAGCGCCTGGGCGCGCGCGGCGGCAACCGGATGGCGGTTGATCGCGGCGACGGCAACGGCGGCGTTGTCGATGATGCGGTTGATGATCATCTCGGCCACCGCCGGCGCGACGGCGACCGGATCGGCCGCGACCTCGGCGATCTTCCAGGCGAGCTGCCCGGCGGCGGGCAGCCGGTCGGCCTCTGGATGAACGCGGACTTGGTGTGTGATCATGCTCCACCCTGCTGCGACGTTGGCCGAGTATGGCCGGTTTCATCGGGCGCCGCGAGGTAGCGGCGGCGGAACCGGCGGCCGAGCGAGGTCAGCACCTCATAGCCGATGGTGCCGGCTGTGGCTGCCACGTCGTCGATCGTCCAGTCGGGGCCGATCAGCGTCACCATTGTTCCCGGCGCAATCCTGCCCTGCGGCAATGCCGAAACATCCAGGGTGATGCTGTCCATCGACACCCGGCCGACCACCGGCAGCCGCACCCCGTCGAGCCACGCCACCCCGCGGTTGGAGGCGCTGCGGCGATAGCCGTCGGCATAGCCGCAGGCGATGGTGGCGATGCGGGCGGGCGAGGCGGCGCGCCATGTCGCGCCATAGCCGACCGCGGCGCCGGCTTCGATGTCGCGCACCTGGATGACCGGCGCCTCCAGCCGCACCACCGGGCGCATCGGGTTGGCGCCGGGCTGCGGCGCGCCGCCGTAAAGAGCGGCGCCCGGCCGCACCAGATCGAAGCGGAACTCCGGCCCGAGAAATATGCCCGAGGAGGCGGCGAGGCTGGCCGGGATGCCGGGAAAGCGCGCCAGCACGGCGCGGAAGGCGGCGAGCTGAGCGGCATTGGCCGGGTGGTCCGGCGTGTCGGCGCAGCCCAGATGGCTCATCACCATCGCCGGAGCGACGCCGCCAAGCGCGTCAAGGTCGGCCGGCGGCACGCCGAGCCGGGCCATGCCGGTATCGACCTGCAGCACCGCCGGCCCGCGCCCGGCCCAGTCGGCGGCCTGCGCCGCGCTGTTCAGCACCGGCAGCAGCCGATCGGCGAGGAAACCCGCCGCGCTGCCGGGAAGCGGCCCGTGCAGGACATGGATGGCGGGGGCGCCGCCGAGCAGACGGCGCAGCGCCGCCCCTTCGGCCCGGTGGGCGACGAAGAACTGCTGGCAGCCGGCCCGCGCCAGCGCCGGCGCCACTTCGGCCATGCCGACACCATAGGCATCGGCCTTGACCACCGCGGCACACACCGCCGGCGCCGCGCGCGCCGCCAGCGCGCGGTAATTGGCGATGATCGCCGCCAGATCGACGGTCAGCACCGCTGCGTCATCCTGCGTCACCCGTGCCCGCCCCGCTGCTGCGCCTCGCCGCTGCTAGCACCCGGCCACGCTGCCTGCCTATGCTCGCGCCACCGAACGAAGGGGTGAAGCATGCGTTGGTCGCGGATGGTGACGATGCTGGACGTGCATGCCGAGGGCGAGATCGGCCGGGTCGCCACCGGCGGCATTGGCCCGATCCCCGGCGCCACCATGCTGGAGAAGATGCGCTACATCAACGAGGTCGATGACAGCATCCGCCGCTTTGCCGTCTATGAACCGCGCGGCACCGCCACCACCACGGTCAACCTGCTGCTGCCGCCGACCCATCCCGAGGCGGCGGCCGGGTTCATCGTGCTGCAGGCCGATCGGGCGCACGCCATGTCCGGCTCGAACGCCATGTGCGTCGCCACCGCCCTGCTGGAAACCGGCATGGTGGCGATGCAGGAGCCGACGACGCGGCTGATGCTGGATACGCCGGCCGGCCTCGTCGGCGTCACCGCGACCTGCCGCGACGGCCGCTGCGAGCGGGTGGCGCTGGACATGGTGCCCTCGTTCGCCGCCGAACTCGATGTGCGGCTCGATGTGCCCGGCCTTGGCCCGGTGCGCCTGGACGTGGCGTTCGGCGGCGTGTTTTACGCCCTGGTCGATGCGCGGGCGGCCGGGCTCGCCATCACCCGGCAGAACGCGCGCGGGCTGGTCGAGGCCGGCAGCCTGATCAAGCGCGCGGTCAACGCGCAGGTGCGCGTCGCCCATCCCGTGCTGCCGGGCATCGACCATGTCAGCTACGTCATGTTCTGCGACCGCGACGACGACGGCCAGGGCAGCGGCGAGCTGCGCCACGCCACCATCGTCCTGCCCGGCCGCTGCGACCGCTCGCCCTGCGGCACCGGCAGTTCGGCGCGGCTGGCGGTGATGCATGCGCGCGGCGAGGTCGCGGTGGGCGAGACGCTGCGCGCCCGCTCGGTCATCGACAGCGTCTTCGACATCGGCATCACCGGCACGACGCGGGTTGGCGGCGTGCCGGCGGTGCTGCCGCGCATCGCCGGGCGCGCCTGGATTTTCGGCATGCATCAGTGCGGCCTTGACCCGACCGACCCCTATCCGCTGGGGTTCACCCTGTCGGATATGTGGGGACCGGACGTGCATGTCACCGATTAGCGCACCGACCCGGCCGCAAGGTTGCCGATGCGCCGGCGCCGCAGCCTGATGTTGCTGAAAGCGGGCAACTAGGCCGTGTCCACCGCGGTCGTGCTGGCGGTGCTGCTCGGCGCCGCCCTGCATGCAAGCTGGAACGTCGCCATCCGCGCCGGCGCCGACCGGCGGCGCGAGACGGCGATGCTGGCGCTGTGCTCGGCGCTGCTGTCCGGCGTGGTCCTGGTGATGCTGCCGCTGCCGCGCGGCGTGTGGCTGAACCTTGCCCTGTCGGCGGCGCTGCATGGCGTCTATTTCGTGCTGGTGGCGGAGGCCTATGCGCGCGGCGGGGTGGCGCTGGCCTATCCGCTGATGCGCGGCGTGGCGCCGATGCTGACCACCTTCGCGGCCTGGGCGCTGCTTGGCGAGCGGCTGTCGCCGGTGGTGCTGCTCGGCATCGCCGCGATCAGCGTCGGGGTGGCCCTGCTGGCGCGGCACCGGCGAGACGCCAATGAGCGCGCCGCGGTCGTCATCGCGCTGGCCAATTCCGTGGTCATCGCCGCCTACACGCTCAACGACGCGGTCGGCGCCCGCGCCTCGGCGGCGCCGTTCGGCTACGCGCTGTGGGTGTTCGTGCTGAGCGCGGTGCCGACGCTGGCATGGCTCGCCCCCGCCACGCTGCGGCGCCTGCCGACGCGCGCCGAAGCGCTGCGCGGCAGCGGCGGCGCCGCCTGTTCGATCGGCTCCTACGCCCTGGCGCTGTGGGCGATGACGCAGGCGCCGGTGGCGCCGGTATCGGCGCTGCGCGAGACGGCGATGCTGTTCGGTCTGGTGCTGGCCCGCGTCGTGCTCGGCGAGCGGCCGGGCGTTCGCGGCTGGGCGGCGGCCGGGGCCATCGCCCTCGGCGCCGCGGTGCTGCGGCTGGCCTAGCCGGTCATGCCGCCAGCGGGTCGCGCGGCAGCACCCGGTGCAGCAGCACGTCACGCGCCAGATCGAGCCGGGCGTCGTCCTGCAGCCGCCGCGCCTCCCACGCCATCGCCGCCGCCGAGGTCACATGATAGAGCGCCGACGCCGCCTGACGCGCCAGCGTCTGATCCGCCGCCGCGCGCCGCGCCAGCGCCACCGCCCGATCGAGCAGCGCCGGCACCTCCGCCAGCGTCTCCCCCAGCCCCATCAGATGCGCGCGCAAGGCGTCGAGCCCGCCCTGCCGCGCGTCGGCGCGCAGCACGTCCAGCGCCACCACGTTGCTGGTGCCCTCCCAGATCGAGCCGAGATGGGCGTCGCGCAGCAGCCGCGCATCCGGCCATTCCTCGATGTAGCCGCAGCCGCCGCGCACCTCCATCGCATCGCCGGTGACGCGCCGCGCATCGCGGCAGGCGCGGAACTTGATCAGCGGCGTCAGCACCCGCAGCAGCGCATAGGCCCCGGCCTCGCCGGCATCGGCGCGGCGCAGCGCCTCGGCCGCCTGGAACATCATGCTGCGCGCCTGCTCCATCGGCAGACGCAGCTTGGCCAGTTGCCGGCGCATCAGCGGCAGCTCGATCATCCGCCGGCCGAACACCTCGCGCCGCGCGGCGACGAACTCCGCCTCGGTCACCGCGCGGCGCATCAGCCCGGCGGCGCGCACCCCGTTCGACAGCCGCGAATTGTTCACCATGTCGGCGATCTGGCGAAATCCGGCGCCGATGTCGCCGACGAGATAGGCGCGTGCGCCCTCCAACCGGATTTCCCCGCTCGCCATCGAGCGGGTGCCGAGCTTGTCCTTCAGCCGCAAAATCCGGTACGCATTCGCCGTCCCGTCGGCGAGGCGCCGCGGCAGCAGGAACAGCGCCACGCCACGGATGCCCGCCGCCGCCCCCTCCGGCCGCGCCAGCACCATCGCCAGATCGGCGTCGGCGTTGGAACAGAACCATTTGTCGCCGCTCAGCGCCCACATCCCGTCATCGCAGGCGACCGCGCGCACCGTGGTCGCGCCGACATCCGAGCCGGCGCCCTGCTCGGTCATGAACATGGCGCCCTGGAACAGCACATCCAGATCCTGCGCGGTCAGCGCCGGCAGGTAGCGGGCGACCAGCGCCGGGTCGCCGAAACGGCGCAGCGTGCGCGTCAGGCTGTCGGTCATGCTGACCGGGCACATCAGCCCGAACTCCGCCTGAACGAACAGATAGGTCAGCAGATATTTCGCCACCGGCGGCATCGGCGCCGGCCAGCCGAGCACGCCGGGGCGATGCGACAGCGCCGCCAGCCCGAATGTGCCGAAGGCCAGCCGCTCCATCTCGATATAGGCCGGATGCTTTTCGATCCGCTGCTCATCCGCCCCGGTGCGGCTGCGCGGGTGCAGCACCGGCGGGCTGCGGTCGGCCTGCCCGGCCAGCGTGTCGAGCGCGCCGCCGGCCAGCGCCCCGAGCCGATCCAGATGCGGGTCGAGATGCGCCAACAGATCGGCCGGCAGATAAAGCGCCGCCAGCCGCCGCAGATCGGGGTCGGCGCGATAGAGGTTGAGGCCGAAACTGTCCGGGATCGCCGCGGCGCCGGCCGGGACGGCAGCGGCGGATGAGGCAGCGGCGGGGGCGGTCATCGCTGCACCAGCGCACAGCCACCCTCCGCCATCGGGCGGAAGGCATGCGCGCCCGGCGTCGTCTCGACCAGCGAATAGACATCCCACGGCCCGCGGCTGTCGGCCGGCGCCTTCACCCGGAACAGGCTGACCGGGCAGAGGAACCGCCCATCCTCGCGGATGCTGGCGGTGCCGAAGCAATCGTCGTCGGTCGGCATGCCCTTCATCGCCGCGATGGCGGCCCGCCCGGAGGCGCGGGCCGGCACCGGCCCCAGCGCCGCCACCGCCTTGAGGTAATGCGTCACCCCGGCATAGCAGCTCGCATGCAGGCTGCTCGGGTAGTTGTTCGGCGATTTGGGCAGGAACCGCTGGGTAAAGGCGCGGGTGCGATCGTTGAGGTTCCAGTAGAATGTTTCGGACACCAGCAACCCCTGTCCAGTCTCCAGGCCCATTGATTTGACCTCGGTGATGAAGCCGAACACCGCGGCCAGCGTCAGCCCGGATTTTGCCAGCCCGAACTCATGCGCCTGCTTGACGCAGTTCTCCATGTCGCCGCCGGTGTTGCAGAAGCCGATCACCTTGGCGCCGCTCGCCTGCGCCTGCAGCAGGAAGGCGGAGAAATCCACCGTGCCGGGGAACGGATAGGCGACACTGCCCAGCACCTTGCCGCCGTCCGCGGTCACCAGGGCGGTCACGTCATTGGCCAGCGTATGGCCGAATGCGTAATCGGAAACGATCAGAAACCAGGTGTCGCCGCCGCCGCGCAGCACCGCGCTGCCGGTTGACTTGGCATCGCCATAGGTGTCCGGGGCAAAATGGATGGCATTGGCGCTGCAATACTTCCCCGTCAGCGTGGCGGAGGCGGCGCCGGTGATCAGCGCGACCTTGTCTTTCTCCTTGACCACCGTTCCGACCGCCAGGGCGATGGCGGTGTTGTTGAGATCGGCGATTGCATCGACCCCGTCACGGTCAATCCACTGCCGCGCCACGCCGACGCCGATATCGGGTTTCTGCTGATGGTCGGCGGCCAGAATCTCGACCCGGAAGCCATGCTGCTCGGGCCGGAAATCCTCCACCGCCTGCTTCGCCGCCAGCACCGAGGTTGGACCGGAATTGTCGCGGTACTGGCCCGACAGGTCGGTCAGGACGCCGATGCGGATGATCGGGGTCTCCTGCGCGCGCACCGGGCCGGCGGCAATGGCGGCGGCGGTGCCGGCCAGCAGGTGGCGGCGGGACAGGGTCATGGTTCGGTTCCTCCTTGGCCACAGGCTGAACCGAGCCGACCGGATCGGCAAGGGTGCGATCCCAGGGGCGCGGTCCGGGCGACAACCCGGGTGCCGGCATTGCGCAGAAAGACAGCGACCGATCCGTTCGTTCTGTGGTGTCCTGCGAGGGGCGCGCGGAGGGACAGGGCAAAGTGGTACGGACGATGGCGGAGGCAGAGCAGCGGATCGCCGAGTTGGAGCAGTGCGTGTCGCACCTGCGGCATGGCGTCAACGGCGCGCTGACACCCGGACTGATGATGGCGGACCGGCTGCGCGCCGACCCCGACCCGCGCATTCAGAAGGCCGGCGACGCGGTGGTGCGCTCGATCCTGAACGCCGTGGAGCTGTTGAAGGCGAGCCGCGACGTGGTCGCCCCGCCGCCGCCGCTGGACTGAGCCGGGGGCAGCCGCATCGACGCGGCTGCCGGTTCAGCACCACGGCCGACGCGGCGTGGTGGCTCTACCGGCCGGTCAGTTCGGCAATTGTCGCCTGCATCGCCGCCAGATAGTCCTTCATGTCGAGATGCCGCTCGGCATAGCGCCGCGCCGCGCCGCGCAGCTTGCGGTTGAGCTTGTCGTCCTCCAGCAGCCGCAGCACCCCCTGCGCCACCGCCTTCGGGTCAAGGCCGGACACCAGCAGCCCATTGCGGCCATCGCTGATGAACTCGGTCACCGACTGGACATCGGCGGCGACAATGGCGCAGCCGCTGGCCAGCGCCTCGCGCAGCGACCAGGAAGCGACGAACGGGTAGGTCAGATAGACATGCGCATCGGAGCGGTTCAGCATGCGCCGATAGACGTCGTACAGCACCTGCCCCGGCAGCAGCACCCGGCTGGCGTCGTATTTGCCGGCCAGTTCCTTTTGCAGATGCTCGCGCCAAGTGCCTTCGGAGAGCCGCGCGCCGTAGCTCACATCATCGCCGCCGACCAGCACCACCTTGACGTCCGGGCGCGCCAAAATCTCCGGCAGCGCCCGCATCATCACATGGAAGCCGCGATAGGGTTCCAGGTTGCGCGCCACATAGGTCACCAGCTTCTCGCCGGGCGCGACATGGAAGTCGCCGATGCTGAAGCTCTCCCGCCGCGCCGCCGGCGCGGGTTTGCAGATGTCGAGCTGCGCCCCCTCGCGGATCAGCCGGAGCTGCGGCTGTGCCCATTCGGGATAGCGGGTGCGCTGCCACTCGGTCGGCGTCTGCCCGTGCTGGCCCATCGTCAGCGCCAGATGGTTGACCACGTTCATCGCCCGGATGCGCGGAAAACGGTCGGCGTTGATCGGAAACTCCGGGTCGTAATCAACGTCCTGCCCGTCGGTACGGTAGTAGAACTCGAAATAGCCGAGCACCGGGACATCCGGGAACACATCCTGGATGTCGAGCAACTCGCCCCAGCCGTGATGGCCGATGACGATGTCGGGCACGAAACCGAGCCGCTTGAGATTGCCGGCCAGCCCGGCCACCAGTTCGGCCCGCCGCGCCGCCATGTCGAAGTCGCGCACCACCTGATGCAGGCCGTCCTGGTCGGGCTTGGGCGCCTGATACAGCACCCGGCGCACACCCTCGATGGCGTTGCTGTTCGGCTCGGAGATGAAGACGATCTCGTTGGCCGGGTCGGTGCAGAGATGGCGCAGCAAATGCAGGTACTGGCCGGGAAAGTTCTGATGGACGAATAAATATCGCACGCCGCACTCGCTCGGGCAAAGGCGCGCCCCCGGCGGGCAAACCCGCCGGGGGCGCGCGGTCGTGGTTGCGTCAGCGCCGTTTCGGCGCGGCGGCCGGCTTGACGGGGGCGGCCGGCTTGGCGGGAGCGTCCGGCCTGGCCGCCGCCTTGCGCTTCGCCGCTGCCGGTGCCGCTGCCGCTGCCGGCGCGGCGGCCGGGGTGGCGGCGGCCGGCGCCGCGGCGGCGCTGCCACGGCGGCGGATGATGACCTGGAACGCCTCGATCGCTGCCAGACTCTCCGCCTCGCACGCCTCGCCGGCGGCGACCGGCCCGACCGAGGTGCCATCGACGAAGCTCGCGGCATAGAACGCCTCATGCGTCTCCGCCGCGGCGCCGCGCAGGCGCAGGCGCAGGCCGAGAATCGGCAGCGCCATCCCCCGGCTGCCGCAGAACTGCCCGCCCTCGACCCAGGGCGACAGCCAGCCGCGGCCGAGCACCGCCTGATACTCGATCTCCTTGGGCGTCACCTCGCCGGTGGGCGAGATGCCGAAGCCCTCGATCCATTTCTTGCTGCCGCGCTCACCGAGCCATTCGCCGACCATGGCGCCGACATCGCCGCGCTCGGCGATATGGGCGATCAGTTCCATGATTTTCGGCGTGCCCGCCGCCGGCAGCGCCGCCACCGCCTGACCGGCGCCCTGTGGGGCGCGGGCACCGCCGGTCGCCGGTTCGAGCAGGCGCATCACCTGCAGGTTGGGCGCACCGTCGGTGGCGTTCGGTGCCTGATAGATGGTCACCAAAATCTGCGCCGGGGCGCCGAGCACGCGCACCAGCGCCGCGTCGCCACCGCCGAGCAGCCAGCCATCCGGGCGGAAGGTGGTGATGGTCACCGCCTCCGGCCGGCTGCCGGGACCGGGCGGCAGCGAGATGCGCACCCCCGGCAGCCCGGACGCGGCGTCGAGGCTGCGCGATGGCGTCTGCACGATGCAGAACAATCCGGGGTCGAGCGCCATCAGATGGCCACTGACCTTCAACTCGGTGATCAACTTCGGCCCAGGTGCCTTGTCGGCGGGCGCGGTTTTCGCGTCTGGCATTCATAATCTCGCTGTCAGGGGTCGCAGTCGCGGAGAGCAACGATCGGTCATACCGGGGCGCATACATCGCCCGGCATCAACCGCAAGGCAAGCAGCGCATTATTGATGGCGGCCGGCGGCAGGCCGAGCGGCAGCAGCCAGCCGCGGCCAGTGCGGCGGATGCGCTCGGCCGGCGCACCGAGATCGAAGGCGGCCACCGCCAACCCAGCGCGCAGCGCATCCCCGAGGGCATAGCACCAGGTCTCCGGCCAGATCGACGGCAGAAACGCCAGATGCACCCCCTCCGCCCGCAACAGCGCCGGCGCCTCCGCGGCGCGGAACGGGCCGGTGACGAACACCCGCCCGGTGTCGAGCAGGCGCGCATCGTCATGGGTATGGCCGATGACGGTAAACGAAAGCGCAAGATCGCGCCGCGCCGCATCGCGCGCGCAGGCGAGCAGCACGTCATAGCCTTTCGGGATGCCGATGGCGCCGACCACCCCGACCCGGCGTGGCCCGTCCGGCGGCGGGCGCAGCGGCGGCAGCGCGGCATCGTCCTCGTGCGCTATGACCTCGGGGCGCAGCGCCGGGAAATGCCGCCGCAGCCGTGCCGCCGCATCGTTGCTCGGCACCACCACCCGCGCCGCCGCGGCCAAATCCGCCGCCGAGCGCGCCACCAGCGCCGCCGGACCGATCGCCTCCTCCAGCGCGCTGCCGGCGTCGGCGACACAGGCCTCGCACCCGGCAAGGTCCGGCTCGCCGCAATAGCGGCTCTCGGCGCCGACCAGATTGATGCGTGGGCAGAACCACGCATAGTCGTGCACCCGCACCTCGCACGGCACGCCGAGGGCGGCGGCCAGACCGGTGACGGCGTGGTCGTGGCCGAGCAGATGATGCAGCTCGACGCGCGCCACCGCCTCTTCGCGCAGCAGCGCCACCAGCTCGGACATCTCGTCGGGCAGCCGGAAGCGCAGATCGGCAAAACCGCCCGCCGGCAGATCGACGGCGCAGATGCCGGGCAGATAGCGCCGCGCCAGCGCCTCGGCGCGCCCGGACGTGTCGGGCACCGGCCGCAGCAGCAGTGGCCGCAGGCCGGCCGCGGCGATGGCGGCGCAGTGCGCCTGCACCGCACGCTCGACGCCGCCCTGATGGTCATGCGTCACCAGCACCACCGCCTGCCCGCTGCGCGGCCGCGCCGCGAAGCGCGCCGCATCCAGCGCCCGCCGCGCCGGCGCCAGCTTGTCGGCACGCTGCCAGTCGGCGATCAGCGAGGCGTAGCCCGGATGCAGGCGTTCGAGAACGTCGAGGTTGCGCGCCAGCAGCGCCGCCTTCGCGGTGCCAAAGGACTGGCCGCCGCGATGCGCCACATAGGCGCCGGGCACCGCCACATGGCGCCAGCCGAGCGCCGTTGCGCGCAGGCAGAAATCGTTTTCCTCGCCATAGCCCTGGGCGAAGGCGTCCTGGCGCAGCAGGCCGGTGGCGGCGAGGCATTCGCGGCGGATGTACATGCAGAATCCTACCGCGGTCGGAATCTCGACCGGCGACGGCGCCACGCCGGGCGGCGGCTCGCCGGCATAGGTCAGGATGGTGGCGTCGTTGGACAGCGGGCTGGCGGTGCCGACATCGGCGGTGCCCTGCACCGCCGCCCGCAGCCGATCGAGCCAGCCCGGCGCCGGCAGCGTGTCGCTGTTCAGCAGCACCAGGTCCGGCGCCCCCGCCAGCGCCGCCGCCGCCCGCAGACCGGCATTGGCCGCGGCCGGAAAGCCGCCATTGGCGCGCTGCCGCAGCAGCATGATCCGCCCCGCCGCCGCCAGCGCATCCAGCATCGCGACGAGTTCCGGCTCCGGCGATGCGTCGTCCACCACGACGATCTGCGTCCCCGCCGGGGCGGTCGCGGCCACCGCAGCGAGGCAGGCGCGCGTCATCGCCGCGCCGCGATACGCCGGCACCACCACCGCAACGCGCCGCCGCGGGCGCCGCGCCGCCCGCGCCACCGCGCCGCGCAGCCCGGCCGGCATCGGCAGCCAGGGCGGCGCCTGCATCCGCCCGACCAGCAGCAGCGCCAGCGCGATCAGCCCCGCCGCCGCCGCCGCCGCCCGCGCCGCCGCCCCGGCATCGATTGGGCTGCCGGCCAGCGCGCGGCCATCGGCGCCGCGCACGCTGACCTTCCCGCTCAGCCCGGCGACCGCGAAGCCACGCACCCGGGTCAGCGCCCGCGGTGCGGCGATGCTCTGATCGGTTGCGGTGATCCGCCGCACCCGGCCGCCGGCGGCAATCTCCAGCACCGGGTCGCGCCCGGCATCGCCCGGATGCCATGCCCAGCCGGCAATGCCCTGTGGCGTCGCCCACACGCTGCCCTCGACGCGCCGCATCGCCGCCAGCCGCAGCGGGCTGCCGAGCAGATGCCGCCCGCCCAGCGTCACCGCGATGCCGTCCGCAGCCGCGTCGATGTCGGGACGCTCGGCGCAGACGATGGCCAGCGAGCCATCTGGCCGCCGCCCGCACCACGCCTGCCCCGCCGCCAGCGCCGCCGCGCTCGCCTCATCGGCGAGCACATGCCCCGACAGGCCGGCCGCCAGCGCCGCCGCCGCCCCGGCCGCGTCACCCGCCCGGCGGCACGCCGCACTGAGGCCGAACCACACTTCCTGCACGTCATGGCGCGTCGTCAGATCGGCAAACAGCGCCGCTGCCCCGGCATCACCGAGGGCGAGCAGCGCCAGGCCAAGGGACACCGCAACCGTGTCATCGTCCGGCGCGATCCGCCGCGCCCGCTCGAGCCAGCGCCGCGCCGCCGCCGCCGCGCCAGCGGCCAGCAGCGCCCGACCGCGGGCCAGCGCCGTCCCGGCCAGCTCGGACTGAACGTCGATCTGGGTGCGCGGGGTCAGCGCGAGGCGGCCTCCGCCAGCGCCGGCGGGGCGGTCGCCGCCGGCGGCAGCGCGTCGAGATCGGATTGCGCCTCAACCAGCCCCTGCGCCAGCGCGCGTTCCGACCAGCGCCGCGCCTCGGCATGATCGACCGTGCCGGCGAGGCCGCGGGCGTAGTAGCGCCCGAGCATCATCTGCGCATGCGCGTGGCCGCGCTCGGCGGCGGCGGTGAACCAGCGCTGCGCCGCCGGGCGGTCCCACGGCACGTCATGACCGCCGCCGTACATTGCGCCGAGCGCGAACATCGCGCCGACATGGCCATGCTCCGCCGCCCGGCTGAACATCAGCAGCGCCGCCGGATGGTCGCGCGCGCCGCCGCGGCCGTTGACCATCATCTCGGCCAGCGCGACCTGCGCATCGACCATGCCGGCATCGGCGGCGCGGGCGATCCATGACCGCCCTTCCTCGACATTCTGCTCGACGCCGCGGCCATCGGCGAGCATGCGGCCATACCAGTACTGGGCGTTGACCACGCCCTCGGCGGCGCGGCGCAGCCAGTGCGCCGCCTGACGGTCGTCGCGCTCGACGCCGACACCCTCGGCGAGGCAGATGCCGTAATTATACGCCGCCACCAGATCGCCCGCCGTCGCCGCCTGCTCGAACCACTCGCGGGTGCGCACGCTGTCATCCGGGTCGGCCTTGCCCTGCAGCACCAGCGAGGCGAGGTCGTAGCGCGCCTGCACGTCACCTGCCTCGGCCGAGATGCGGAACCAGCGCGCCGCCTCGGTCGGGTCGCGCGGCACGCCGGCGCCGGTCAGGTGCATCATGCCGAGCGCCCGCGCCGCGGTCTTGTGCCCGGCCTCGGCGGCGCGGCGGAACCAAGTAGCCGCCTCGGTATGGTTGGGCGGCAATTCGCCGCCGCGGGCATAGAGGTCGCCGACCACCGCCGCCGCCTCCGGGTCGCCGGCCAGGGCGGCGCGGCGCAGCCACGACTCCGCCTCCGTCAGGTCGCGGGCGACGCCCTGCCCGTGCAGCAGCGCCATGCCGTAGCGCGCCTGCGCCGAGCGCACGCCCTTCTTCGCCGCCTGATGATAGAGATCGGCGGCCTTGGCCTCGTCCTTGGCCACCCCCTGGCCGAAGGCGGTCACCACGCCGAGCAGATATTGCGCCGTGCCCAGCCCGGCCGCCGCGGCCTGCGCCAGCGGCACCGCGCCGGCGGCATTCTGCTCCGCCGTGGTGGCGCGCTTGAGCAGCGCCATGGCGTAGCCGAGTTGCCCCTGCGGACAATTGGCGGCAGCCGATTTGGCATACCACGCCTCGGCCGCCGGCAGGTCGCGCAGCTCCTCCGGCCCCGAGGTCAGGATGAACGCCAGCACCGCCTGCCCGTCCGCCGAGCCGGATTCGGCGGCGCGGCGCGCCCAGTGCGCCGCCCGGGTGAAATCCGGCGTGACCCCGGCACTGCCGCTGCCGGCGAACAGCCCGGCCGCCTCCGCCGCCGGCCCCGCGACGCCATGCAGGAACAGCGCGCCGAGCAGCGTCTGCGCCGCGACATAGCCGCGCTCGGCCGCCTGCTCCAGCCAGCGCGCCGCCTCTGCCGGGCTTTGCGGCACCCCGGCGCCGTCGAGATAGGCGCGGCCGACGAGGAACTCGGCCTCGGCGATCCCCGCCCGCGCCGCCCGGGCGAGCAGCGGAAATGCCTCGACCCGCTTGCCCGCCTCGATCAGTTCCTTCGCCTGCCGCAGCCCGACGGCGGGCGAGCCAAGCCGCGCCAGACGGCCAATCAGCCCGGCCATGCGCTGACCCCTTTCGGCCCGGCGCCGCGCCCGGCCGGCATCACGTCGGCTCCTGCGCGCCGCCACTGGCGAACGGGATCACCTTGTCGAACAGATATTCGAGCACCGTGCGCTTGCCGACCTTGATGTCGATCTGCAGCGGCATGCCCGGCTTGAGTTTGAACGACGGCGGCGGGTTGCGCAGCTTCATCTGGTCGATCGCCACCTGCACCCGATAGTAATAAATCGGCGCCTGCCCGGTGGCACCGGGCGAACTGGCGGAGATGTTGGGCGACGTCGCCTGCGGGTTGGCCTGGCCCTGCGCCGGATCGGTGAAGCTGTCGGCGCTGATCCGCGTGACATGGCCGAGCGCGTAGCCGTAGCGGAAATAGGGCAGCGTATCGAACTTGATCGAGGCCGGATCGCCCGGCTTGACGAAGCCCGAGTTGCCGCCGTCGATCTGCCCGACGACTTCCAGCGGGCTGTCCACCGGCACCGTGGTCATCAGCTCGACGCCCGGCTGCAGCACCGTGCCCGGCGCCACGCGCGAGACGCTGAGCACCACCGAGTCGGTCTCCGCCCGCATGTCCACCAGCTTGCGCCGCAGATCGTTCTTTTCCGCCTGTCCGCCGACATCGGACAGCAGCCGCTCCTGCTGGCTCTCCTGCGTCTGGGTGTCGGCATACCACTGGTGGCGCCAACTGTCGCGCTCGGCGGTGATACTGTCGAGATCCCGCTTGGCGCCGATCACCGCCTGCCGCGCATCGTCGAGCTTCTGTTGCCCGGTCTCGCGGTCGAGTTCGGCCTGAAAAGTGTTGAGTTTGCTGCCGACCTGCATGCGCTCAAGCTGCTTGCGAATCTCCTCGACCGACTGCAGCTTGCTGAGCTGCTTGTTCAGGCTGGTGACATCCGCCTCGGCCTGCACCACCTTGGCCTGCTGGCTGGCGATTTTCTGGTCGTAGTTGGCGATGGTGGAGACGAATTGCTGATGCCGCTGCAGATAGGCGAGCTCCTCCAACTGGCCATAGGGAGTGCCGTCGGAGAAATACGGCTTGTCGGCCAGCTCCGCCTTCATCCGGTCCACCTGCGCCCGCAGGCTGGCCGCCTGGGCGGTGCTGGATTTGGCATCGCTGGCGCTGAAGGTCGGATCGAGCTGGGCCAGCAATTCGCCCTTCTTCACCAACTGGCCTTCGTGCACGTAGATCTTGCGGACGATCGCCATTTCCAGCGGCTGCACGATGACATTCGGCGACTGCGCCAGGATGACGCCGGAGGTCGAGACGGTACGATCGACCGGCAGCACGCCGAACACCAGCACCGTCGTGATCACCAGACTGGAAATCATCCAGGTGGTCATCCGCGCGGTGAACGGCGCCGGCCGGTTGACCAGCGACAGGGTTGGCGACTGGAACTCCAGCACCGCCTGATTGGCGATCAGCTCATCGCCGGCCGCCAACGCGACGGCACCGCCGCCACGAACGAGGTTTTTGGCCATCACTCAGTCTCCTGCCCGGCGTACAACTGCTTCTTTCGCGCCACAGTCATCGCTCAGTCATCCCCCTGCGCCAGCGCCACGGCGCCGCCGCGAGGCGTCGTCGGGGCCTCCAGATGGCGGTTCTGCTGCAGCCAGAGCTGGCGATAGATGGTGCAGCGTTCCAGCAGCACCGAATGCGGCGCCAGATCGAGCGCCTTGCCGTGATCGAGCACCAGGATCATGTCGCAATCGGTCAGCGAGGCCAGCCGGTGCGACACGATCACCATCGTCCGCCCCTTGCCGATGCGCGTCAGATTGGCGTTGACCAGCGCCTCGCTCTCCGGGTCGAGCGCGCTCGTCGCCTCGTCCAGGATCATCAGTTTGGGATCGTGGATCAGCGCGCGGGCGATGGCGAGGCGCTGCCGCTGACCGCCCGACAGGTTGGGCGAGCCTTCCTCGATCCAGGTCTCATAGCCGTTCGGCATGCGCTCGATGAACTCCTCGGCGCCGGCCAGCCGGGCGGCGCGTACCGCATCGGTCAGCGTCAGCCCCGGACGGCCGGCGATGATGTTCTCGCGGATGGTGCCGCGAAACAGGAAGTTCTCCTGCAGCACGACGCCGAGATTGCGCCGCAGATGCGGCAGGTTGATCTCGCGCATATCGTTGCCGTCGAGCTTGAGGAAGCCCTCGTAGTCGCGGGTGATGCCCTGCAGCAGCCGCGCGATGGTCGATTTGCCCGAGCCGCTCTTGCCGACCAGCCCGAGCATGGTCCCGGCCGGAACGTCAAAGGTGATGCCGTCGAGGGCGCGCGTCTTGGTGCCGGGATAGGTGTAGTTGACGGTGTTGAAGCTCAGCGCGCCTTCGACCTTCGGCCGCAGGCCGGCGCTCGGATTGGCCGATTCCGGCTTCTGGTTGACCACCGATTGCACGAAGCCGACGGCGATGCGCACCTCCTGCATGTCGTCCATCAGCCGCGCCAGCCCGATCAGCGGCGCCGCGACGCGCCCGCTGATCATCATGAAGCCGACCAGCATGCCGGGATTGACGCTGCCCGGATTGGCAATCGCCAGCAGCGCGCCGAGCAGGATGATGCCGCGCGACATGAAACCCTCGATCGGGTTGACCAGCGTCTGCGGCCAGTTCGCCATGTCGGAGGCTTCGAGCTTCAACTGCACCGAGGTCGCGGTGCGCCGGTCCCACAGGTCGCGCTGCTGGGTTTCCAGCGCCAGCGACTTGATCGTGCGGATGCCGTGCAGCGTTTCCACCATGACGCTGCTCTTTTGCGTCTCGGCGGAAATCCAGCGGCCGACCGAGCGGCTGACCGGGCCGAGGAAGGCCATGATGATCAGCGCGATCAGCCCGGCGCAGACCACAGTGACCCAGGCGAGCGTCGGCTGCAGCAGGAAGATCACCGGCACCAGCACCACCAGGGTCACCATGTCGAGCATGGTGCTCAGCATTTTGCCGGTGAGGAACTCGCGGATCTTGTTGACCTGCATCAGCCGGTAGGTGATTTCACCGGCCTGCTGACGCTCGAAGAAGTCGAGCGGCAGACGCAGCATGCGCTTGAACACATGCAGACTGATCTTGGCATCGACGCGGGCGCCGACGATGTGGGTGATCTTGCGCCGGGTGTAGCCGAGGATGGTTTCATACAGCAGCGCCACCACGACGATGGTGGTGATCAGCCCGAGCGTCGAGACGCTGCGGTAGGTCAGCACGCGGTCCAGCGTGGTCATCACCATGATCGGCGGCACCAGCGTCAGGATCGACAGCGCGAAGGAGCCGATGAACATGTCGCGCAGCAGCTTGTGCTCGCGGCGCACCACGCCCCAGACCCAGAGGAAGTTGAACGGCGCATTGTCGTCGGTCAGCTCGCGGATGGCGCGCAGCAGCAGCACTTCGCCGCCCCACACGCGCGACAGCCGCAGCTCATCGACGGCGACCGGCGGATCGCCCGAATTGCCGCGCGGGTCGGCCAGCCAGACGATGTTGCGGGCCGGATCGGCGGTGGTGAGAATGGCCGCGCTGCCGTCGCGCAGCAGCAGGATCACCGGCGAGGCGACCTCGACCTTCAGCAGTTGCGCGAACTTCATGCGCACCGCCTTGGCCCACAGCCCGCTGTCACGCACCCATTCCACCAGCGCCGCCGGCGCCGGCGGCTGGCCAGCCGGATAGCGCAGCTCCTCGCGATCGAGCTCGACATTGTGGAACCGCGCCGCCGCCTCGATGGCGAGCAGGCGCGATTCCAGCGCGTCCCCCGGCGTGGCGGCACGGGGCGGTGCTGGTTGCGCGGCGGCGTTCGGGTCGGTGGCGTCCGTCGGGTTCACTGTATCAAACCTCCTCCGTTGGCCACGCCCGGCGGGGGACTGGTGCCCCGCGCCGCTGCGCCTCCACGCGATCGAGCATCCCGGCCCGTATGATGGGCGCCGGGCCGGCCCGGCGCCCCGCATAGGCACCGGCACCGCCAGCCGTCGCATACCACGAACCCCTCACCGGAAGGTATTCGCCTGGCGATGACGACCGAAACCGTGAAATGCCCTATGCAGGGCGTGTTGTTCACAGCAGTCTCGCTTGCCTATCACGGACGCGCGACGGATGGAACCGCAAACTGCCCGGCGTGCCCATCGGCGCAGTTGCCGTGCGTCAACTCTGGAGGTCCGCCATGCATATCCGCGATGCCGAGGCTGTCGACCTGCCTGAAATACAAGGCATCTATGCACACCATGTCTTGAACGGTACTGGCACGTTCGAGGAAGTTCCACCCTCGGTTGAGGAAATTGCCGAACGGCTGGCCGCAGTCGCCGCCGCCGGCGGTGTCTGGCTGGTCGGGTCGGATGCGACCGGGGTGCTCGGCTATGCCTATTATGCCCCGTTCCGCAGTCGCTCGGCCTACCGCTTCTGTGCCGAGGACGCGGTTTATGTGCGGCCCGATGTGCGCGGCCAGGGCGTCGGCAAGGCGCTGGTCGGGCGCCTGCTGGAACGCGCCGAAGCGGCGGGCATACGGCAGATGGTGGCGGTGATCGGCGATTCGGAGAATGTCGGGTCGATCGGCGTGCATGCCAGTCTGGGGTTCGCGCGCGCCGGCATCCTGCGCGCCGCCGGGCTGAAATTCGGCCGCTGGCTGGATGTGATCTTCATGCAGCGCAGCCTGGGCGCGGGCGACGGCGACGTGCCGACATAGCGCGCCGCGTCGGCCGCCGGCAGGATGGCCGGCCGGACCGCCGCGATCGTTACCGCTTCGTGCATTTCTCTATTGTGGATCAGGAATGAGGCGTGTACAATCTCGATCGCGGCAATATCATTGAACCGTATGCATTGGGGGCAGCCCCGCGCAGCAAACATAAAAGGGTTTTGACGCGATGGGACGATTCGGTTGGGTTGCCGGTGCGGCGTTGGTGGCGATGTCCGCGGCGGCGAATGCCGCGCCGATAGAATACAAATTCACCGGTTCTGTAACCGGGGCGACCCAGAGCGGTCAGGGTGTCGTCACCAATTTCAACGATGCGACGGCCACCATCATCGGCATCGGCGATACGTCGAGCTTCACCCTCAACAGCGGCACTTATTATGGTCATCTCTCCAGCCTGACGCTGTCAATTTCCGGGATCGGCACGCTGACCGAGTCCAATCCGTCGTACTTTTTTGTTGATCAATCGCTCGACTCTGCCTCGTTCGGTGATGCAACCCACGGTAATCAGTTCTCGATTCTGACAAATACGGCGTTCGGAACCTGGAACGCCACTTCCAATATCGGCCCCCTCTCCGTATCGCTTTCCTTCAGCTCGGATTACACTACCAACGGCGGGCTGGTCAGCATATCCAGCGCCACCGGAGGGAGCTTTTCCGCACAGGTTCCAGAACCCGGAACCCTCGTTTTGCTGCTGGGCGCACTTGGCGGGCTTGGCCTGCTCTACGGCCAGCGTTGGCGCCGCCAGTAGCGCGACATCTGATTCGGCCGGTCCGGCGGCAAAGCCCGCGCGGCGGCGTGGCTGTAGCGGCGGCGTTGGCGTGACATAAAGCCGTCTTTATGCGATTTGGCGCAGCATGGATGCCCTGCTTGCCGCCCTGCGCGCCGCTGCCGAGCCGACCCGCCTGCGCATCCTTGCGCTGGCCGCGCGCGGCCCGTTCTGCGTCACCGAGTTCACCGAAATCCTCGGCCAGTCGCAGCCGCGCCTGTCGCGCCATCTCCGCCTGCTCAGCGAGGCCGGGCTGCTCGAACGGCTGCGCGAGGGCGCCAACGCCTGGTTCGGCCTGCCGCCGCAGGGCACGACCGCGGCCGATCTCGCCCGCGCGGTGCTGGCGCATCTCCCACCGGCCGACGCGTTGCTTGCCGCCGATGCGCGCCAGGCCGCCCGCGTGCTGGCCGAGCGCGCCCGCGCCGCCACCGAGAGTTTCCGCCGCGCCGGCGCCGAGTGGGACGAAATGCGCGCCCTCGACCTGCCCGCCGCGGCGGTGGAAGCGGCGCTGCTCGATCTGCTGCCGCCGGCCGGCCTTGGCCGGCTGCTCGACATCGGCACCGGCACCGGCCGGCTGCTGGAAGTGCTGGCGCCGCGCATCGGCGCCGGCATCGGCGTCGATGCCAGCCGGGCGATGCTGGCGCTGGCCCGCGCCCGCCTCGCCCGCGCCGGCATCGGCCATTGCACCGTCCGGCTTGCCGACATGTACCGCCTGCCCTTCCCGGACGGCACCTTTGACGCGGTGGTGATGCAGATGCTGTTGCACCATGCCGAAACGCCCGCCGACGCGCTGGCCGAGGCGGCGCGGGTGCTGCGGCCGGGCGGCCGGCTCGTCGTCGTCGATCTGGCGCCGCACCGCAATGCCGACTGCCTCGACCGGCTGGCGCATCGCTGGCCCGGCTTCGACGACGCCGCCATGCGCCGCATGCTGCACCTGGCCGGGCTGACGCCGGGCGCCGAAGCAAGCGTCGCCGGGCCGCTCGCCGTGCGGCTCTGGCCGGCGCGGCGCGAGCCGCAGGCGGCCGCGCTCGAACTGGCCCGGTAGCCGCCCGCCCGGCGCTCTGCTAGAGCCGCGGCGGAGACAATCGGGACAGGCGCGACGGTGGCAGGGGCGCAACGTATCGCCTTGGGCAGCATCGCCGTCGGGCTCGGCGTGCTGGCGCTCAAGGGTGTGGCATGGCGGCTGACCGGCAGCGCCGCGTTGTTTTCCGACGCGGCCGAAACCGTGGTCAACGTCGCCGCCGGCGTCATCGCCCTCGGCGCGTTGCGGCTGGCCGCCCGGCCGGCCGACGCCAACCACCCCTACGGCCACGACAAGGCCGAGGTGTTCGCCGCCGTCATCGAAGGCGCGCTGATCGTGCTCGCCGCCGGCATGATCGTGCAGCATGCGTGGCTGGTCTGGCGCCATCCGGCGCCGCTCGACATGCCGCTCGCCGGCATGGCGCTGAACGCGCTGGCGACCCTGGCCAATGCCGGCTGGGCGCTGGTGCTGCTGCGCCGCGGCCGGGCGCTGCGCTCGGCGGCACTGCGCGCCGACGGGCAGCATCTGCTGACCGACGTGATCACCTCGGCCGGCGTGCTGATCGGCGTCGCCCTGGTCGTCGTCACCGGGGTCGCCTGGCTCGATCCGCTGCTGGCGGCGTTGACCGCGGCCTATATCCTGGTGGCCGGGCTGCGCGTCATCGGCGAATCGGTGGGTGGGCTGATGGATGCCGCCCCGGCCGATGCCATCGTCCGGCGCATCCGCCACCTGCTCGGTGAGGCGGCTTCCGGTGCGCTGGAGGCGCATGACCTGCGCGTGCGCGCCGCCGGCCGGCAGACCTACATGGAGTTTGATCTCGTCGTCCCCGGCAGCATGACCGTCGCCGACGCCCACACCATCTGCGACCGCATCGAAAGCGCGCTGAAGGCCGAGATCGAGGGTCTGGTCGTCACCATCCATGTCGAACCCGAGGGCAAGGCCAAGCATCACGGCGTCATCGTGGTGTAGCGCCGCGTTCACCACTGCCGGCGCAGGCTCGGCCGATGCGCCGCCCGCTCCTGTTGTCGTTTGGCCTGCACGCGGCGGCGCTGGCGCTGCTGGCTGCCCCGCCGCCGCTGCCGCCGGCGCCCGACACGCCGCCGCGGCTCGAAATCCAGTTCGGCGACGCCGACGCAGCCCCCGCGCCGCCGGCGCCGGCCGGGATGGCGGCGGCGGCGGCAGCGCGTGGCGGAGGCGCACCGCCCGGCCTGCGCTTCGCCGCCCCCGACCCGGATGCGATCGACGCCGTCGCCGATCCGGCCAACCGCGCGCCGGCCTACCCGCCGGAGGCCTGGGCGCGCGGCGAACAGGGCGTCGTCGTGCTGCGGCTGATCATCGACGCGCAGGGGGTGGTGGTGCGGCTGGAGAAACGCGCCACATCCGGCTACGCATCGCTGGACGCGGCCGCGGAGCAGGCGTTGGCACGCTGGCATTTTCGCCCGGCACGGCGCGGCGGCCGACCCGTCGCCTCCGACCGCATCCAGCCGGTGCGGTTCGTCATCGAATGAGGATCACGGGCATGGTGCGGATCGACCGGGTGGTGACGCGCGGCGGCGATGGCGGCGAGACCTCGCTCGGCGACGGAACGCGGGTGGCCAAGGACGCCGCGCGCGTCGAGGCGTTCGGCGCCGTCGATGAGGCGAATGCGGCCATCGGCCTGCTGCGCCTGCACACGGCGGGGGCGGACGATGCGATGCTGGCGCGCATCCAGAACGACCTGTTCGATGTCGGCGCCGATCTGTGCGTGCCAGGTGAGGCGGGGGCGCGGCTGCGGCTGACCGACGCGCCGGGCCTGCGGCTGGAACAGGAGGTGGCGGCGATGAACGCCGTGCTGCCGCCGCTGACCAGTTTCATCCTCCCCGGCGGCACGCCGGCCGCCGCGCACGCGCATCTGGCGCGCACCCTGGTCCGCCGGGCGGAACGGCGGACGGTGGCGCTGACGCATGGCGAGACGGTCAATCCGGCGGTGGTGCGCTACCTCAACCGCCTGTCGGACCATCTTTTCGTGCTCGGCCGCCGGCTCAATGACGGGGCGGCGCAGGATGTGCTGTGGGTGCCGGGGGCGAATCGCTGACCAACAGATGGCGCCGAACGCCGCCGCCAGCGCGATGGCGTCGCTGGCGCGGTACTCGTCACGGCTGAGCATGCCGGTCTCCTCCCCGCCCCGGTCAGTCGAGCGCCGCCAGCACCACCGCCGGATCGACGCGCATGTCGCAAAACTCCGGCCGCTCGGCCGGGATCAGATCGGCGCACAGCAGCGCGCGATAGCGCAGGCCGAGCGCCGCGGCGATCATGGCGAAGGCCGGGGTGCCGTGGCTGAGCGGAAACAGCTCGACGACGCGCGTGCCCGGCGCCGCGAAGGCCAGATGCGCGAGGCCCGCGCCATGCGGTGCGACGATCGCCGCCGCACCGGCAAAGGCGGCGATCTGCCCGGACAGCGGCAGGTCCGAGAGCGTCACCGCGGCAAACCCGTGCGGCGCCAGCGCCGCCAGCAGCGCGTCCTCATTGACCACGCGCCGTCCCGCGCTGTCGCGGCGGGTGACATAGATCCCCCCCGCAGCCGGCGCGCCGCCGTGCTCGGCGACCGCTCCGTGGCCGAGCGTGCGGCGCAGGAAGCGCAGCGCCCAGGGGGCGGCAGTGAACGCCGGATGCGGCGGCGACCGCCGGTCATCGGTCAGCAGCAGCATATCCGCCCGGATCGCCTGCGACGGCCCGATCTCGATGATCTGCTCATCGGTGATCCCGGCGGCGTGCAGCGCCGCGCGCTGCCAGGGCGCGCCGAGCGGCGGCAGGGCCACCGACAGCGGACCACCATCGCGCCACCAGTCGAGCACGCCGAGCCGCGGGATGGTGTCGAGCAGGAAATGGCTGACATTGGCCGGCCAGATGTCGTCGCCCAGCGCCAGCACGGTGCCCGCCACATGCCGCGCCGCCGCCACCACCGGCGCATAGTCGGTATCGACGTGACGCAGCAGCGGCGCATAGCGGCTGGAACAGTCGCGCAGCACGCTGCGTTGGTCCCCGGCCAGCGCCAGCGGGGCGTGGCCAAGCTGCAGCAGCGTGCCGCCCGGCACCCGCACCAGATGCAGCGGCGCCGAGGTCAGCGTCGCCTCGGACGCAAACCACTTAGGCTGAACGCCGTCGCCGGCCATCCGCGGCACCCGGCGCCACAGCCGCGGCACCACCATTTCGACCGCAACGCCGGCAATCGCCGCCGCATCGGCGAAGTGGGCCCACAGGTTCGAGCGCGGCGGCACCGCGGCGGCAATGTCGGCCACCGCCGCCGCCGCGCTGCTGCCCCAGACATCGGCCGTGGCATAAGCGGGCGGCGCGATCAGCCGGGCCATGCTCGCGAGGTCGTAGGTGCAGCCCTGGTACCAGACCTCGAAGGCGACCGGCATGGCGTGGTGCCGTCGCGGTCAGCCGATCGCCTGGGCCAGCAGGAACCCCGAACCGCCGCCCAGCCCCGGCCCCGGATGCGTCGAGGCGCCGATGTGATAAAGCTGCTTTACATGCGTCCGGTGGTTCACCGAGCCTTTGAACGGTCGCCACAGAAAAAACTGGTCCAGCCCGCAGAACCCGCCATACGGGTCGCCGCCGACCAGATTGACGTTCATCGCCTCCAGATCGGCCGGCGAACAGGCCACCCGCGCCAGCACGCTGTCGCGGAAGCCGTCGATATGCTGTGCCAGAATGGCCTCCACGCGGTCGGCGTAGCGGTCGCGGATGGCGGCGGTCCAGCGCCCGTCGGCGGGCGCCGCGATCTCGCCCGCCGCGTCGCCCTTGATGTGGCGCGGCGCCTCGGGCAGCTGCAGCCACAGAATCGCCCGTCCCGGCGGGCAGCGCGACGGGTCGAAGGCGGTCGGCTGGCCGACGCAGATCGTCGGCACCGCCGGCAGCATGCCGCGCTCGGCCTCGTTGGCGGCGCGCGAGACGCCGTCCAGCCCCGGCGTCAGATGCAGCAGCGCCACGCTGCCCAGCTCTGGCGTGCGCCAGCGCGGCGGTGCCGCCAGCGCGTAATGCACCTGCATGTTGCCCTTGCCGTGGCGATAGCGGCGCACCCCCTCGGCAACCGGTTCGGGCAGTCCGGCGCGGTCGAGCAGCCGGCCATAAAGCTGTTCCGGCGCCACCGAGCAGATGACGCCGCGCCGCGCCGCGATCTCCTCGCCATCGGCCAGCCGCACGCCGCTGGCGGCGCCGGTGGTGTCGTGGCGCAGGATGGCGGCGACATCGGCGCCGGTGCGGATGCGGCCGCCCTGGTCGGTGATCAGCCGCTCGAAGGCGGTCAGCAGGTTGGCCGCCCCGCCCTGCACGATCGGCGCCCCGGCGGCCTCCAGCGCGAAGGCGATCACCTTCAGCATCTGCCCGGAATAGGCGCTCTCCGGCCCCAGCCCGGTATGCAGCACCCAGGGCGCAAACAGCGCCTGCGCCACCTCGGAGGTGAAGGTCGGTTCGAGCCAGTTGCGCGCCGTGCCCAGCGCCTCGCCGAAGAACCCGGCGAGGTTGCGCAGGCCGCGCCGCCACGCCTGCCGCGCCAGCAGCTTCGCCGTCGCGCGCGACCACAGCGCGCCGCCGAGCAGCGCGAAGATGAGGTCGAGATCGCCGCCGAGCGCGCCCAGCTCGCGCGCGAAGGCGGCGCCGTCGCCGGCGGCCAGCCCGTCCAGCATGGCGACATTGGCGGCGCGGTCCATGCGCAGCACGGCGCTGCGTCCGTCCGGCAGCAGCACCCCCGAGGGGGTCGCGCTGTGGGCAAAGGTCAGGCCGCGCGCGCCCAGATCCTTGGCCAGCGCGGCATAGGCCGGCGAGGTGATGAACAACACGAAGGTCGTCGCCATCACGTCATGAACGAAGCCGGGGGCGGTGATCGCCTCCGTGCGGATGCAGCCGCCGATGCGCTCATTGCGCTCCAGCACCAGCACCCGATGCCCTTTCCGCCCGAGCAGGGAAGCCGCGACCAGCGCATTGATGCCGCTGCCGACGATGATGTGATCCATACTGTCCATGCCGCCAGACTAAGCCGCCGATCAGTGCGCTGGCAACGCCGTGCGGCCGGCCGCGCGGTGGGCGAGCGGCGGCGCGGGCAGCCAGTATTGCTCGGTCATACCGACCCCGACCTCCAGCACGGCGGCGCCGCCAACCTCGATCTCCGCCGCGCCGCCGGTCCAGCGCCAGCCCGGTTCCGGCGCGTGCCAGCCGGCACCGAGGCGGGCATCGTCGAGCGCCAGGAATTGCCCGTCCAGCCGCAGCCGCGTCACCGCGACGCCGAGGCGGCGCGCGTCCCGCCCGACCGCATCGGTCTCTTCCGGCACCCCGCTGCGCGAATGCAGGCAGAGGCGCTCAAGTCCAGACGGCAGCGTGAAGCGATAGACCGCCCCCGCCTGCGCCGGCCGCAGCCTGCGTCCTCCGCCAAGGCCGACGAGCGCCGGATCGCGCGTCAGCGCATAGCCGAGGCTGCCGGCACGGGTCAGCAGCGCGCGCCGCGTCGCAACCACTTCGGCGCCGGCGACGGCCAGCTTCGCGCAGCCGGACACCGCGGCACCGCGGCCGAAGGCGGGATGCAGCAGGCGCGGCCCGGCGCCCTCGACGAAGGCGTCACGATTGCCAGTGTCGAGATAGCTCTCGACCGCCAGCCCTTCGGCATAGATCACGTCATGCGCGGCCAGTTCGACATGCCAGTAGGTCACCTCGGCCACCGTCTCGCTGAGCACGGTGGCGCCGTTGACCAGATAGCGCACCGGGATCAGTACGCCGCCGACCAGCACCGCATGGTCGGGACTGAGCCGAATGTCACGACGCGGCAGACCCTCGCCGAAGGCGCCTATGCGCACCCGCACCGGCATTACGTCCCACGGTCGCGGATGGGCGCCGCAGGCGATACGGCGATGGCCGCGCCAGAGGATCGGCCGCGCGCCGCTGCGCGTCAGCACCGCATCGCCGAGTCCCAGCGCCTCCACCGCCACAGGGCCGCGCGGCGTGTCGAGCCTTGTCCCGGCGGCGAAGCAGGCGATGGGGACGATCTTGTCGCCACTCCCCCCGCTCACCACCGTCGCGGCGAGATGTGTCGTGTCGGGCACTTCCAGCGTGCCGCTCGACCCGGCAAAGCGGATGGTCAGCCCCGCCGCGGCGCCGCCGTCCAGGCGCAGCGTCGCCCCCTTGGCGATCATCAGCGTGCCGTTGCCCGACACCGTGTCCTTGACCTCCAGGGTGCCGCCGCTCGCGGTCAGCGTGCCGTTGACCACCAGCCCGCCGCTGATCAGCCCGTCGCCGATGAACGCGCCGCCGGTATCGATGCTGGCCGGGGCGACATCGATCACCGCGCTCGCCAGCGCGCTCAGCACGCCGCCGCTCGACACCACCAGCGCGAGTTGGCCGGCCGGCCCAAGAAGATCGAGCGTCGCCCCCGACGACACGACAAGCGTGCCGCCGCTGCCGGTCACGCCGGCAAGGGTCAGCGTGCCTCCGGCAGCGATGATCGTCCCGTTATCGGTGACGCTGCCGGACAGATCGCCGAACCCGACGATCCGGCCGCCGGAGGCAACCGTGGCGCCGGATATGGCGCCGCCGGACAGCAGCACGCTGCCCCCGCCGATGACGGTAAGGCCGCTCGCGCTGGCGCCGGACACCAGCGTCTCGCTGCCGCCGACGCTGTCGGCACTGGCGCTGCCGCCGGAGGCGATGCTTTCGCTGGCACCGGCGGCGATGCTGGCGCCGGTCTCGCCGCCGCCGGCGCCGACAAGCTGCACCGCGCCGGAGGCCAGCACCGCGCCGCTGGCCTGCCCGCCCGAGGTGACGTATTGCGCGCCGCCCGCGGCGATGCGGCTGCCCGAGGCGATGCCGCCGACCGAGACCACGCCGGCCACCGCCGCATCGACCAGCATCGCCCCGCCACCGACCAGGGCGCTGCCGCCGAGCGCCACGCTGTCCGCCCCGGCGCTGCCGCCGACGAGGTTCTGCGCCCCGCCCGAGCCGATCGCGGTGGTGCTGGCGAAGCCGGCCAGCACCTTTTGCTGTCCGCCGGCATCGACCTGCGCCGCAATGGCGGTGCCGCCGGCGAGGGTTTGCACCCCGCCCGAGAGCAGCGTCGCGGCCGAGCCGATGCCGCCGGCCGACAGCGTCTCGGTGCCACCGGCGCTGATCTGCGTGGCATCGGCTTCGCCGCCCGCGGACACCACCACCGCACCGCCGGCACGCAGCGTCGCGCCGCTGTCATTGCCGCCGCTGCTGACGACGATGAGGCTGCCGGAGCCGCTGACCGTGGCGGCGGCGAGGCTACCGGACGCCTGGACCACCGCACTGCCGGCCGCGCCGATCGCGGCGGCCACCGCGCGGCCGCCGCTGACGTTGAGCACGCCGGAGCTGGCGACCTGGGTGGCGCTCGCCACTCCGCCGCTGGTCACCGTGGCACTGCCGCCGGACAGGATTGCGAACTCCGACAGGCCGGCGGCGGACACCTTCTCCATGCCGCCCGACAGCAGCAGCGTGGCGCTGGCCGTGCCGCCCGACAGCACGGACTGCACCCCGCCCGACTGGACGCTGGTGGCCGCGGCGCTGCCGCCGCTGATCGTTTCGCTGCCGCCAGACAGCACAGTGGTCGATGTCACCGCATTGGCGGCGGCGACGATTTCGACGACGCCGGCGGAGACGATGTTGCCGGTCATCGACTCGCCGCTGGCCACCGCGCTCAATCCGCTGATGGCGAAGCTGCCGCCGATCTCCTCGGTCGCCCCGCTCAGGATCATCAGCCCACGGGCGACGCCGCCGTCGAACAGCACCGCGCCACCGCTCTCGACGGTGCCGACCGAGGCGCTGCCGACGGCGGCGCCGGTCGGCACGTCGGTGGACTGGACGACGCCGAGCTTGCTGTAGGTGATCGTGCCGGTATGCCCGATCAGCACGATCCGCCCACCACTGCTGACCACGGCGCCAACGGCGACGCCGCCATTATCCACCACCTCCAGGCCGCCGCTGCTGATCGCGGTCAGGCTGTCGATGCCGCCGGTGTTGTGCAGCAGCCCGCCGAAACTGACGATGGCGCTGCGCTCCAGCCCGCCGAGAAACACCTGTTCGGCCCCCGAGGAATGCACCGCGGCGCTGTCGGCGGTGCCGCCGAACAGCACGCTTTCGATGCCGCCCTTGGAGATCGACGCCAGCTCGTCGATGGCGCCGGAACTGACCAACAGGACGCCGGCGCTGCGCACGATGGCGTTGGTATCGAAGCCGCCGGCGAGCACGTAGGCGCTGCCGCCCTGGGTCAGCGTGATCGAGGTGGCACTGCCGCCGAGGGTCAGCAGCCCGTGGCTCTGCGTCGTCAGATCCCAGCCGACGGTCGGGCCGCTCGCCGAGCCGCCCGCCAGCACCGTTTGCGTGCCGCCGTTGACCACCGTGCTGCTGGCGATGCCGCCGCTCTCGACAAGCTGCTGCCCGCTCAGGTTCACCGTGGTCGAAACCGCGCTGCCGAAGACAATCTCCTCCCCGGTCGAGGCGACCGAGCCGGACGTGACCGTGTTGCCGCTCCCGACATATTCGGTGACACCGCGGGAGACGACGTTGTTGCTCAGCGTCTCGCCAGTGGCGATGGTGGTTTCGCCGATGGAGGTGGTGAAGGAACCGCCGATATACTCGATGGCGCCGCTCTGCACGGTCAGACCGCTGACCACGCCGCCCCAGAACATGATGGCGCCGCCGCTGGCGACCACCGGGTTGACCGCCGAAGCGGCCACGCCGTACCCGGGAAATCCCGGGTAGCTCAGTGTGGTGACGATGACGCCGGCACTGTAAACGGTCACCGTGCCGATGTTGCCGAAGAGGATCAGGGTGCCGCCGCTATCGACCTGAGCCGACGCGGCGACCCCGCCGCTATCGACCACTGCCAAGCCGCCCGAACTGACGACGGTGCCGAGGTCGCCGGCGCCGAGGTCTGAGAACCCACCGCCGGCGCTGACCGTCGCGCCGCTGACGAAGCCGCCCGGATCGACGTTGAGCATACCGCCCGACTTAATCAGCTCGCCATAGGCATTGCCACCGTTGAGGACATTTTCATTGCCACCGGAACCGACGATGGTGCCGCTGGCGTAGCCGCCTGAGTAGACTTCCATCAACCCGCCTGCCAGCGTACTACTGACCGCCGAGCCGCCGGATGAGACGTAAACCTCCGCGAGGCCGGCGCCGTTGACCTGCGTATCGAACGCCGTACCGCCGGCAGTGATGTTCAGGCTGTCGTTTGGCCCCAGCACCAGCCCGTTGGTGGTGTTGACCTGCACATTGTTCACGATGGTTGGCAGGGTGTAGTATGACATGATCCACCGCAGCGATGATCTCGTTCCGGTATGTATCGGCGCATCCGTCGCTCTGGCGCAATGGGCTTCAGTGCGGCCGACGCGCCCCGCTCGCCGGGCGGGGCCAGGGATGCGCCGACCGGCAATGCTTTATGTTCGCAGAGTTGACAGGCCGCCGCCGCCGGCCAAACCTGCCGCGCAGGGCATGGAAACAGGACACTCATGACATCGTATCAACACGAGGTGATCGGCACCCTGCAGCGGCGCACATTGCTCGGCGCCGCACTGGCGGCCGGCGCCGGCCTCGCCATCGGCCCGGCTCGGGCAGAGGACGCGCCGCGCCAGGGCGGCACGCTGCGGCTCGGCCTCGCCGGCGGCAGTTCGAGCGACAGCCTCGATCCGCGCGGCTTCAACGACACGGTCAACATCTGCACCGGCCACGCCGTGTTCAATGCGCTGGTGGAATGGGGCGCGGACGGCAAGCCCTACCCGGAACTGGCAGAGAGTTTCGAGGCCAAGCCGGGCGCGCGCGAATGGGTGTTCAACATCCGCAAGGACGTGACGTTCAGCAACGGCCGCAAGCTGACCGCCGACGACGTGGTCTATTCGCTCAATCTGCACCGCGGCAAAACAAGTTCCGGCGCCGCCGGCTCGTTCAAGCCGGTGGCGGATGTGCGCAAGCTCGACACGCATCAGGTGCTGGTCACGCTGTCCGCCCCGGACGCCGATTTCGCCTATGTGCTGACCGATTACCATGTGCTGATCGTGCCCGACGGGCAGACCGATTTCAGCAATCCGCCGGGCACCGGCGGCTATCGCATGGAGCATTTCGATCCGGGCGTGCGCATCCGCATGAAGCGCAACCCGGACTATTGGAAGGCCGGCCGCGCGCACGCCGATTTCATCGACATCACCGTCATCAACGACGACACCGCGCGGACCAACGCGCTGGTCAGCGGCGAGACCGACGTGATGAACCGGGTCAACGTCCGACAGGCCGGGATGATCGGCAAGAACCCGAAACTGGCGCTGGTGCGCGCCTCGGGCGGGGTTCACAACGTCATCTCGATGATGCAGGACCGCGCGCCGTTCGACAATTTCGACGTCCGCATGGCGCTGAAATACGCCATTGACCGCAAGAAGATCGTTCGCGCCCTGTTTGGCGACTACGGCGCGATCGGCAATGATCAGCCGATTCCGCGCGCCGACCCGTTCTTCAACAGCGAATTGCCGCAGATCGAGTTCGACGCCGACAAAGCCCGCTTCCACTGGAAAAAGAGCGGCCAGGGCGACAAGGCGATCACCGTGCAGGCCTCCGACGCGGCGATCAACGGCGTCGAGATCGCACAATTGTTCCAGGCCAGTGCGGCCAAATGCGGCATCGGCGTGACCATCCAGAAGGAGCCGGCGGACGGGTTCTGGAGCAATGTGTGGCTGAAAGGACCCTGCGTCACCAGCTACTGGGGTGGCCGGGCGGCGGCGACGCAGATGTTGGCGATTGCCTATGCGCCGGATGCGCCGTGGAATGAAAGCCATTACCGCAACACCAAATTCGGCGAATTTCTCGCCGCCGCCAAGGCCGAACTGGACGACAGCAAGCGCCGGCCGATGCTCTGGGAGCTGCAGCGGCTGCTGCACGACGACGCCGTGACCATCATCCCCGATTTCCGCGACTTTCTCGATGCCCACAACAAGAACGTCGGCGGCCACACGCCGCATCACGGCTTTGATCTCGACAACAACCTGATCTGCGAAAAGGCCTGGCTGCGCAGCTAAACCGGCTCCGGCGGGCGGCGCAACGCCGTCCGCCAGCGCTGGGCGCCGACCAGTGACGCGCCACCCAGGATCAGCTCAGCCCTGATCTCCCCCGCCCGGCGCTGCTACGCCGCGGCGCCGAGCAGGCGGAAGTCGCGCGGCAGGGCGCCGGATACCGGATGCCCCGCCGCCACCTCTGCGACAATGTGCAGCGCCGCGATGAGGGTCTCGCCGCTGTACGGCTTGACGATACAGCCCTCCCCCTGGGCGCTGCTCAGCACTGGATAGACCGTATTGCCCGTCGCATAGAGCACGCCAAAGCCCCCGTGCCGGCGCAACGCCGCGGCAACTTCGGTGCCCCGCCCCCCCTGGGCGAGGCGCACGTCGATGACGCCGAGATCCGGTCGGTGCTGCTTACCGAGAGCGATGGCGGCAGCGACGGTTCCGGCGATGCCGCAGACCTCATAGCCGGCGGCAACAAGAACCTCCTCAAGCCAATCGGCGATCATGAAATCATCTTCAACTATCAGGACCTTGGGCACTTTTTCTGCCTCCCGGACATAACCAACACACAGATAGTAATGAAGCATTTGTTTTCCCAGACGCACCGCTCCAACTCTTGGTTTATTAGGGTCAGGACTCATTCACTTGAGCCAGAAGATGACGATGGCAGCGAGGGTGATGGCGTTCATGAACAGGTCGGCGCAGCGGTCGTAGCGGGTGGCGATGCGCCGCCAGTCCTTGAGCTTGGCGAA
>JAJZES010000036.1 GCA_021845985.1 Pseudomonadota bacterium
GCGATGATCGAGCTTGATCTGGACGCCATCGTCGCGGTCCAGCCGCCGCTTGGCTATGGCCGTGACTGATCGGCGCGCCACACCGTCCTGGCCGCAGGATGGCGCCGTGCGTGCCCCTACCAATCGTCGCGCCGCTGCCGCCGCTCGCGTCATGGCCTTGCCGTCACGGTCATCCGTCGCTTACAGGCGTTCGCCCAATGGTGGGTGGGACTGAACTACGCCCCGCACACAAAAATTCGGATACTTCCAGCATACCCCCCTTTTATTGCAAACAATATCACGGAGATGTCGGACCGGGTAGTCGTATCGACGAGCCGGCCTGGACGCAGGCTGTGCGATCCCGAGCAGCATGTCCGCCAGGACCTCGGCTTTATCCCGAGCTTCGCCGACTGGGCACGCCGCATCCGTCCCGAACCGTGGATGGGCCGCGCCCAGCCGATCTACCGGGACGTCGATCCGTTTGCCGCTACCGCCTGATCGTATGTGCCGCTCGGCTCCCAAGATGGCGCGCCCACCACAACCATCAATCCTTTGCCTTGGGGACGAACAGGACCCCGCGCAGCCCATCGAAATGCCGGTCGCAGGTCAGAAGATCGGCACCATGCGCAAGGGCGGTCGCATAGACGATCGCGTCCGCGGTCGCCAATTTGTGCTGTGCGCACAGATCGGTGGCGGAGAGAGCGATCGCCGTGTCGAGATCGGCGACGACGCAGGTCTCGGTGAAGGCGATCACCTGATCCGCCTTGTCCTCGCCCGCTTCACGGGCGAGCCATTTTGCCAGCTCGAGCTGGACGATGGTGGGGACCAGCCACTTTCCGCGCTCCGGCAACTCATTTGCGACCGCGGCGCCGCCCCGCGAGCCGATCAGCCACTCGATCCAGGCTGACGTATCGACGAGCCGCATCAGACGCGATCCGCGCGGTCCCGATACCCCTCCGCACGCGCCCCGCGCGCCAGGCCCGCCAGTTCCTCCGGCGCCGGCACCGGCACCAGCAATACGCCGGTGCCCTTGGGGATGAAGGCGAATTCCTGTCCTGCCTCCCAGTGCCGGGCTGTCCGCACGGCCTTGGGGATGGAGATCTGGTATTTGGTGGAGAGCCTCGCCGTGTCTTTCGCGTGCATTACGGATCTCCGATCGATCGATGTGGTGTAAGATAACATGCGGCGGCTGCGGTCGGAAGCAGCCGGGGCGGCGCTACTGCCCGTGGGGCCCACGGCCCATCACGCAATGGCACCCATCTCCGCCGCGGCGAGCGCGCCTTCCAAATAGCCGCCGAATTCGCGGGCCATTTCGGCGCCGGCGAGGGTGATCCGTTCGCCCCACGGGGCCGGCAGGGCGATCGGGCGATAGTCCGGATGCGCGTTGCCGTTGGCGTGGTCAGATTCGGTCGCGGTGAAGGGATCGGTTGCCCAATCCTGGATGATGACCTCGCGCGGCCGTGCGGCCTCGGCGCCGAACAGCAACCCGAGTTGGCGGGCGACCAGCTCCGGCAAGGCCGCGCTTCGCGCCGCACGGAGGGCGGGTGGCCAGGAGAAGAAGCCGAACAACGCAGCCTCGGCGGCGCCGGGGAGGCTCGCGTCGTGGAGTTCCCCGAGCGGTCCCGCCTGGCTGAACGCGCTGCCCGACAGGCCCGCCTCGCGCCAGAACGGCCGATCGTAGAGCGCCAGCGCCTTGGCCTGGCCCGCCATCCAGCCCGGCACGGCGGCAAGCGCCGTCCCCACGGAAGGCGGCAGAGCGGGCACGATCTCGATCCCGCCGATCAGTCGCGGCGGCAGGGCGAGTGTCGCGCGCGCGGCATGCAGCGTCATGGGGCCGGATCGGGTTTCGACGGTGACGGCAACGCCCGTTGCGGTCAGCGCGATGCGCCGGACCGTATGTTGCAGCCGGACTACGCCGGGCGCGAGGCCAGCGACGACGGCTTCCACCAGCACTGCGATGCCGCCCGTGATGCGCATGCTCGGCGGCTCCTGCGCGAAGCCGTGCGGCAGGCGCTGTACGCGGCCCGTCTGGTCCTGATAGACGAAGCCGCCGGCCTCCGCCTGCTCGGTGAGCACCAGCCCCGCTGCGTGCACGGCCCGCGCGATGCGGGGCTGGATGGCGGGCCAGACCCAGGCGGGGCCGAGGTCGTAGGCGCCGGCCTCGGTGCGGTGGCTCAGCACCCGCCCGCCAATGCGCGCGCGGGCTTCCAGCACCACCACCTCGGCGCCGCGCCCCGTTGCGGCCCGCGCCAGCGCGAGGCCGGAAAGGCCGGCGCCGATGACGATCAGATCGGGCATCCCGCGTCAGCCGAGATGGCCGGTCTTGCGGTAGAGCAGCGCGCCCTCCTGGCTTGCCAGCGTCAGGCGGCTGCAGGGCGGCAGGCGGAGCCACGCGCCCGCACGGTGGGTGGTGCCGTCGATGACCAGATCGCCCTCCACCACGAAGAGTTCGACGCCGCGCGGCCAGGTCTCGGCGGTGCCTTCATGGCCGGGGGCGAGGCGCAGCATCACCACACGCTCCCACGGCGCCTCGAACAGCACGGCTTCCTGCCGACCCTGGCCGAGATCGCGCCAGAGCGCGGGATCACGCGTGTCGAGCCGGACCGCCGCGGTCTCCTCGGGCGGCATCTGGCGGAGCTTGACCAGGATCACCGCGCCCGGCGCGCTGGCGGGCGTGTGGCGCGAGTCGGGCGGGTTGCGCACGTAGAAGCCGGCTGGGAAATCCCCGGTCTCGTCAGAGAACACGCCCTCCAGCACCAGGAACTCCTCGCCGGCGCCATGGGTCTGGGGGGAGAAGGCCGAGCCCGGCGCGTAGCGCACGAGCGAGATGGCGCGGGCCACTTCGTCGCCGTCGCGCTCGAGCATGGACCGCTCGACGCCGGCCATGCGCGAGGCGACCCAGGCGAGCGCCGCGCTATAGACTGTTGCGGGGCGGGAGAGATCGGCGTTCAGCTGCATCGACAGGTCTCCGAGGGATCGGCCGAGTCATCTGCATTCATCGGAAGTGCGCGCGCCCGGCCGCAACGTTCGAGGCCTTACCACATGTGGATATCGGTATCGATCCGGTGTCCTATCGGCGGGATTGGAAAGGGAAGGACGAGCGCACGCCGAAATCTCACTTGCGCGTTGTTCCTTGCAAAATACCGAAGCACCCGCAGGAGATCGGATCTCCTGCTGTTCCACTGAAGCGCGCACATCTGATTGGACGGCTTATAGATGCCAGAGCCGCCGGAGAGCGCGTCGAGTGCGACAAGGACAAGATCGAAATAGCCATATGAAAATTTGCCGTCGTTCTTCCGACGATCGAATTTTACCACCACATACCTCTCCTTTATACGCGGCCTCCGCATGATTTCGAGAGTCCTTTCATCCTCCTCGATCTGACCCTGGGTGTCGTTAAGAAACGACCGCTTCGTCTTAGAGGCCATTTCGGAATCACTCCGGAACGGCGTGAGGGGTGTTGGATGGTCGGGGCGGGTGTGATTCCTGGCAGGTGTTCGAAGCCTTGCCGGATGCCGACACCTGATGTGGACCCCGACCACCCGCGCGCAGCATAGTCGCGCTGGACTGCGCTATGGAAGCGATCTGACCGATGCCGAGTGGGCGATCCTGGAGCTCTTCCTGCCGCCGCCCTGCCCGCGCGGACGCAAGCGAAGATGGCCGATGCGCCGTATCGTGGAGGCGATCTTCTACGTGCTGCGCAGCGGCTGCGCGAGGGCGATGCTGCCGGACGGGTTCCCGCCGTCCTCGACGGTCTATCGCTGGTTTGCCCGGTTTCGCGATGACGGGACATGGGAGACGATCAACCACCATCTGGTCATGCGCGATCGCGAGCGGGTCGGGCGCGCCGCCAGCCCCTCTGCCGCCGTGCTCGACAGCCAAAGTGCCAAGACCGCCGAGGCCGGCGGCCCGCGCGGGGACGACGCAGGCAAGAAGGTCAAGGGCCGCAAGCGGCACGCCCTGGTGGATACCGACGGGCGTGCCCTCAGGCTGCACGTTCATCCTGCCGATACCCAGGACCGAGATGGCGCCATCCCGCTGCTCCGCGCATCGCGCCGGTCGTTCCCCTTCGTCGCCCGAGTGTTCGCCGACAGCGCCTATGCTGGCAAGCGTGTTGCCAAAGCCACTCGCATTGCCATCGAGATCGTGCGCAAGACAGCCGACCAGGTCGGCGTTCAGGTCCACAAACGCCGATGGGTTGTCGAACGGTTCTTCGCCTGGATCGGTCGCAATCGCCGCTTCTCCCGCGATGTCGAAAAGCTCGTCGCGTCCGCCGAGGCTTTCCTCTACGCCGCCTCGGCCATCATCCTGCTGCGCAGGCTCGGTCGTTGCTGACCAGATTCGGAATCGACTCTCAGTGGGTGAAGGTGACACTGCTCGCAGTCGGCGTGGTTTGCGTGGCCGCCGGGATCCATGTCAGGCTGATGGAGTGGTTGAGCGGATCGTAGGTGCTATTGGCCGTGTAGCTCGCGGATACCGGCGTAATTGTGATCGCCGCGCTGGTATCGCTTACGTTCGTCACATGGCCGTTAAGGTAATAGGTGAAGGTGACGGTCGCCTCGCCCGGGGCCACCTTGGTGCTGGGCCTGTTGAGCGTGTCGTAGGTCAAGGTGATCGTCAGCCCCACCTTGTCTTGCGGGTCAGCACGTTGCTGTCCGCGTCGTAGCCCAGCACCTCGCTACTGCTGCACTGTTAATTCTGTGGGCCGGTTCCTCAGCGATCCCCTCATTACGCCGTGGCAAATAGCTTGCTGAATTGGGGTGCGTTTGCCACGGCGCGGGCAAAGGCTTCGATGAGCGGGAGCAGCCGGTGTTCGGGCATGTTGGGGATCAGTTCGTA
>JAJZES010000007.1 GCA_021845985.1 Pseudomonadota bacterium
GTCCAAGCCTGCACCCTTCGATGTGGTGATTGTCCATTCGTTTAGCCGCTTCTTCCGCGACGCGTTTGATATGGAATTCTACGTCCGCAAGCTGGCGAAGAGCGGCGTCAAGTTGCTGTCGATCACTCAGGAGATTGGCGACGATCCGGTGCATCAGATGATGCGGCAGATCATGGCGCTGTTCGACGAGTATCAATCCAAGGAGAACGCCAAGCACGTCATCCGCGCCTTGAAGGAGAACGCCCGGCAGGGTTTTTGGAACGGTTCGCTGCCGCCCATCGGCTACCGTGTCGTCGCGGCCGAGCAACGCGGCGCCAAGGTCAAGAAGAAGCTGGAGATCGACCCGCTTCACGCCGAGACGGTGCGGCTGATCTACCGGCTCGCGCTCCACGGCGACGGCGCCAAGGGCCAGATGGGCGTCAAGACCATCGTCAGCCACCTGAACCGCAACCGCATCTTCACGCGCGACGGCGGCCGCTGGGGCATCGGCCAGGTCCACCGCATCCTGACCCGACGCACCTACATGGGCGAGCACGAGTTCAACAAACGATCCAAGTCCAAGGAGCTGAAGCCGGTCAGCGAGATCGTGGTCGTGCCGGTGCCGCCGATTATCGACAGCGAGACCTTCGACACGGTGCAGGCGCTGCTCAAAGGCCGCCATCCCACGGTAACGCCATCCGCCGTCATCAGCGGCCCCACCCTCCTTACCGGCCTGATCCACTGCGCCAAGTGCGGCGGCGCCATGACCATCCGCACCGGCAAGGGCGGGCGCTATCGTTACTGCGCCTGTTCGATGAAAGCCCGGCAGGGGCCGACAGCCTGCGAAGGCATGGCGGTGCCGATGGACAAGCTTGACGATCTTGTCGCCAGACATCTCGAAGACCGTCTCCTCCAGCCCGAAAGGCTGGAAACGATCCTCGCCACCGTGCTCGATCGGCGGCAGGAGCGATCCGAGCGACAGTATGAGCACATCGCGGAGCTAAACAAGCGTGCGGCGGAATCGGATGCCCGGCTCAAGCGCCTCTACGACGCCATCGAGGCGGGTGTCGCCGACCTGCACGACCCGGCGCTCAAGGACCGTATCGACGGCCTCAAGGCCATCCGCGATCAGGCGAAGGTCGATGCCGAGCGCGCCCAGGCCATGCTTGAGAACTCCGGCAGCAAGGCCGTTACTCCGCAGATGGTGCGTACCTTCGCCGAAACCGCGCGGCGGCGTATCCGCCTTGAAGGGGGTGGCTATCGCCGCGACCATCTTCGCGCGCTCGCCCAGCGCGTGGAGGTCGCAGATGGCGAGGTCCGGATCATGGGATCAAAGTCCCGGCTGCTCCAGGCGCTCGTGGCAAATGGTGGCGGAAACGCAGTGCCCACTCAGGGACTGAAATGGCGGAGGGAGTGGGATTCGAACCCACGGTACGCGTTAACGTACACACGCTTTCCAAGCGTGCGCCTTAAGCCGCTCGGCCATCCCTCCGGCGTGCGGTCGGCGGAAAATACCAGCCGGTGGGCGCGGCGCAAGCTGTTCCGGCGGTGGTGTGGCTCAGGCGTCCATCTTCAATGCCGCCAGGAAGGCGCTCTGCGGGATTTCCACCTTGCCGAACTGGCGCATCCGCTTCTTGCCTTCCTTCTGCTTCTCCAACAGCTTGCGCTTGCGGCTGATGTCGCCGCCATAGCATTTGGCGGTCACGTCCTTGCTCAGCGCGCCGATCGTCTCGCGCGCGATCACCCGCCCGCCAATCGCCGCCTGCACTGCGATCTTGAACAATTGCCGCGGAATCAGGTCCTTCAGCTTGACGCAGATCGACCGACCGCGCGCCTCGGCGGCGCTGCGATGGGCGATGAACGACAGCGCATCGACCGGGTCGCCGTTGACCATGATCGAGATGCGCACCAGTTCGCCCGGCTCATAGCCGTCCATCTGATAGTCGAAACTGGCATAGCCGCGGCTGACGGATTTCAGCCGGTCGTAGAAATCGAACACCACTTCATTCAGCGGCAGCCGATACACCGCCATCGCCCGGTTGCCGACATAGGTGAGGTCGGCCTGCTGGCCGCGCCGGTCGTTGCAAAGCGTCAGCACCGCGCCCAGATGCTCGTCCGGCACCATGATCGTCGCCTTGATCCATGGCTCGTCGATATGGTCGATGACGCTGCCGTCGGGCATGTCGGCCGGGTTGTGCAGCTCCTCGGTGGTTCCGTTGGTGCGGTGCACGCGATAGACCACCGAGGGCGCGGTGGCGATCAGATCAAGATCGAACTCGCGCGACAGCCGCTCCTGGATGATCTCCAGATGCAGCAGGCCGAGAAAGCCGCAGCGGAAGCCGAAGCCGAGTGCCGCCGAGGTCTCCGCCTCGTAATGGAAACTGGCGTCATTCAGCCGCAGCTTGCCCAGGCTGTCGCGCAGCTTCTCGAAATCGTCGGAATCGGTGGGATAGAGGCCGCACCACACCACCGGCACCGACGGTTTGAAGCCGGGCAGCGCCGTCGTCGCCGGGTTGCGGTCGTCGGTCAGCGTGTCGCCGACATTGCAATCCGCCACCGTCTTGATGGCGGCGGTGATGTAGCCGATCTCGCCCGGCCCGAGATCATCGACCGGCACCATGCGCGGGCTGAACACGCCGACCTGATCGACCACATGCGCCGCCCCGCTGGACATCATGCGGATGCGCTGGCCGCGCTTGAGCCGCCCGTCCTTGATCCGCACCAGGATGACGACGCCGAGATACTGGTCGTACCAGCTATCGACCAGCAGCGCCGTCAGGGCGGCCCCGGCATCGCCGGTCGGCGGCGGCAGGCGGCGGACCAGCGCCTCCAGCACGCCCTCGATATTGAGGCCGGTCTTGGCGCTGATCAGCACCGCGTCGGCGGCATCGAGGCCGATCACGTCCTCGATCTGCTGGCGCACCCGCTCCGGCTCGGCAGCCGGCAGATCGACCTTGTTGAGCACCGGCACGATCTCGTGCCCGGCGTCGATCGCCTGATAGACATTGGCCAGCGTCTGCGCCTCCACCCCCTGGCTGGCATCGACCACCAGCAGCGAGCCTTCACAGGCGGCAAGGCTGCGCGACACCTCATAGGCGAAATCGACGTGGCCCGGCGTGTCCATCAGGTTCAGCGTATAGGTCTGCCCGTCCTGCGCCGGATAGGCGAGGCGGACGGTCTGCGCCTTGATGGTGATGCCGCGTTCGCGCTCCAGATCCATGTTGTCGAGGACCTGGTTGGTCATCTCGCGATCGGTCAGCGCCCCGGTCGCCTGGATCAGCCGGTCGGCAAGCGTCGATTTGCCGTGGTCGATATGGGCGATGATGGCGAAGTTGCGGATGCGGCTGAGCGGAGTGTCGGTCATGGCGCGTCACATAGGGCAGGCGGCGGAACTTATCCACCGGCGGTGCCGGCGCGGTGCGGGGCCAACCCGCCGGCCTACCCCGCCGCCGCCTGCGCCGCCCGCCCGTGCGCCTCCGCCAGATGGTCGAAGCGCCGGGCGTAGCAGCCCAGGCCCATGGTCACCGAGCGCAACTCGATGATCAGGTCGTGCAACTCGGACTGCGGCACCAGCGCCTCGACATTGTCCCAGCCGGCCCAGCCGGGGCGCGCGGCATAGCCGAGAATCTGCCCCCGCCGGCCGGTCAGCAGCCGTTGCGCCGCCGCGGTATAGTCGTTCGGCACGCTCAGCGTGACGTGATCGACCGGTTCCAGCAGCACCGGGTCGGCCTTCGGCAGCGCCTCGGCGATCGCCGCGCGGGTGGCGCTGCGGAACGCCATGTCGGAACTGTCCACCGCGTGGAACTGGCCATCGACCAGGGCGACCTCGACATCGACCACCGGATGGCCGAACACGCCGCGGCTCAGCGCCTCCTCGGCCGCTTCGCCGACGGCGGGGATGAAGTTGCGCGGCACCGCACCGCCGACCACGCGATCGACGAAGCGGAAGCCTTCGCCGCGCCCGCGCGGGGCGATGTCGAGCTTGACGTCGGCGAACTGGCCATGTCCGCCGGTCTGGCGCTTGAGCCGGCCATGCTGATGCACCGGCCGGCGGATCGTCTCCTTGAACGGCACTTTCGGCCGCTGTCCGGCGACCCGCACGCCATAGACGCCGGCCAGCCGCTCGATGGCGCCGCGCAGATGCAACTCGCCCTGGCCGCACAGCAGCGTCTCCCCGGTCTCGCGGTCCTGGCGCAGCCGCAGCGTCGGGTCCTCGTCGGCGAGTTTCTGCAGCGCCCCCGACAGCCGCACATCGTCCTTGCGATCGACGGTGGCGATGGCGATGGAGTAGCTCGGCTCAGGCGCGTCGGGAAACGGCAGCATGGCATCGCCCGCCTCGCCAAGCACGGCGCCGGTCGCCACCCCCTCCAGCCGGCCGAGGGCGACGATCTCGCCGGTCTCCGCCTCGGCGATCTTGGCCGGTTCGCCGCCCGGCAGGCGCCAGATGCCGGACAGCCGCACCCCGCCCGGCGTCGCGCCGTCCTTGAGCGGCCCGCGCCAGACCCGCGCCCACGACACCTTGCCGCCATGCCCGCCATTGATGCTGCGCAGTATCTGGAGCAGCGCGCCGCCCTCGGCGCCGACGCCGCGCCGCTCGGCGGTGTCGGCGGCGGCGGGCGCGTCGTGGCGCAGCGCCTTCCACAGCCGCTGCACCCCCCACAGCCGATCGGCGGCGCCGAGCAGCACGCCGGCCACCGTGCCCGCCGCCTCGTCGGCGCGCAGCCGGTCGTAGATTTCGCTGGCGCTCGGCGCGATGTCGTCCACCAGTTTTTCCAGCAGCGCGTCGTCGTGGTCGGCCAGCACCTCGACCAGCCCGGCGCGCGCCTCGCGCTCGCGCGCCGCCATCGCGCCGGGCAGCGCCACCACGTCGGAGGCGGCGCCGCGGCGGTAGCGATAGGCCCGCTCGCTGACCACATCGACATAGCCGGTGACGGCGGCGGCCTCGCGGATCGGCACCTGGCGCAGGACCAGGGTGCGGCTGGTACAGGGTTGCAGCGCCGCCACCGTGTCGCGTGCCCGCCCGGCCAGGGTATCGACGCGGTTGATCAGCACGACGAACGGCACGCCATAGGCATCCAGCGCCCGCAGCACCGGCGCCGCGGTTGCCGCCCGCGCCGGGTCCGGCTCGACCACCAGCACGGCGAGATCGACCAGCGCCGCCGCCGACTGTGCCAGATAGGCGAACTCCACCGAACCCGGACAATCGATCAGCGCCCAGGGTTCATCAAGATAGCTGCAATGGGCCAGCCGCAGTTCGCCGGCGGCGCGGTCGCCGCCGCGGCGCGGCGGGCTGCCGGCGGCGCTCAGCAGCGCGTCGAACAGCGTCGATTTGCCGCTGCCATAGGGGCCGACGAGCGCGACGCTGCGAGTCCCGATCGGGGATGTGCGCATGGCTTGGTCCTCCCGAGCCTGCCCCATGCCGATCGGCCCGGATTGTTGCGGGCCGGGTCAGGCGTCGGCGCCATCAGACCAGCGGCGGCGGCGGACTGCCAAGCAGATTTTTCGACCGTTACGCGCCGCCCGCGCCGGCCGCGCGCGGCGATGGGGCGTTGGCCCGGAACTTGCCGAGATTGCGGCAGTCATCGGCGCTGCCTTGCGCGGCACGCGGCGGCTGCATAGGCTCGGACGCGGCAGGCGCGGCTGCCCAGCTCGGAAGGGGGGCCTGCCGGGTGGTGGCGGATGGCGCGGTCGCCGGAAATCTCCGGCAAGCCTGCGCCGGGCCCGGCGAGCCGCAACACGAGGCAGGAGCTGACGCATGCATGCTGCCGCCCTGATGGAGAAAATCCAGATGCTGCCGCCGGAGCAACAGGCGGAGGTCGAGGATTTCGTGGATTTCATCCGCCTGCGTGAGCGGCAGCGCGTGCTGACGCGTGCCGCCGCTGCGGCCAGTAATCCCGCCTTTGCCGAGGTCTGGGACAACCCGGATGACGCCGCCTACGATGCCGTGTGAGTTCGGCGACATCGTCCTGGTGGCATTTCCGTTCACCGATCAGACCCGGACCAAGCAGCGGCCAGCCGTTGTCGTCAGCAGCCGCGCCTATGCCTTGGCCAGGCTGGATGTGATCGTGATGGCCGTGACCAGTCAGCTTCGGGCTGAGCGGGCATTCGGCGACACCTGGATCAACCAATGGCAGCAGGCGGGTCTGCTCAAACCGTCCGCCGTCAAGCCGGTCTTTGCCACCATTGAGCAGCGCCTCGTGCTTCGCCGCCTCGGCTCTCTCCTGGCCGCGGACGCTGAACCGCGCCGCAGGATGCCCGCTTGCTCAGCCTGTCACTGCGGCTTGCGCGGGCGTTGTCCCGGACCTGCGCGACGGCGCGGCGCCGCGCGGCGGTCACACCATCCCCAGCGCCCGCCGATAGACGTCCAGCAGCGTCTCCTGCTCCTCCACCTCCGCCGGCTCCTTGCGGCGCAGCGAGATCAGCGCGCGCAGCACTTTGGGGTCGAAACCGGCGCTTTTCGCCTCGGCATAGATGTCCTTGATGTCGCTGCTCAGCGCCTTGCGCTCCTCCTCCAGCCGCTCGATGCGTTCGACGAGGCTGCGCAGCCGGTCGGCGGCGACGTTGCCCCATTGGGCGTTGTCGTCGGTGGTGTCCTTGCCGGTGGCGTCCAGGGCCATGTGCGCCTCCCCGCGCGGTGATGAGCGGGCGGGCTTAGCGGCGGCGGCCATGCCGGGTCAACGCGGATCGTGCGGCTGTTTCGCTCCGGTCTGATACTTCGCCTGCCACTCTTTATACGGCATGCCATAGACGATCTCGCGCGCCTCGGGGTCGGGCAGGGCGATGCCGTGGCCCTCCGCCGCCTCGCGGTACCAGCGGCTGAGGCAGTTGCGGCAGAAGCCGGCAAGGGTCATCAGGTCGAGGTTCTGCACGTCGGTCCGGTCGCGCAGATGCGCGACCAGCCGGCGGAAGGCGGCCGCCTCAAGTTCGGTGCGGGTGGCGGCGTCGATCTCGGTCATGCACTGGTCCTCCGTGCCCCACACATGGCGCGGGCGGCGGCATTTCGCCATACTCGCCGCCATGAGCTGGACCGATCAGCGCGCCCGCGCGGCGCTGCGCCACGTCTTCGAGGCCGCCATCGCCGCCGCCGATCCGCGCCGAGTGCTGGCGACCTATCTGCCCGAACGGCCGCGCGGGCGCTGCGTCGTCGTCGGCGCCGGCAAGTCGGCGGCGCTGATGGCCGCGGCGCTGGAGCGGGCGTGGCCCGAGGTGACGCTCACCGGCGTCGTCGTCACCCGCTACGGTCATGCGGTGCCGACGCGGCGGATCGAAGTGCTGGAATCGCGCCATCCGGTGCCGGACGCCAACGGCGCGGCGGCGGCGGCGCGCATTCTCGCCGCGGTCGGCGGGCTGGGGCCGGATGATCTGGTGCTGGCGCTGATGTCGGGCGGCGCCTCGGCGCTGCTGCCGCTGCCGGCGCCGGGGCTGACGCTGGCCGACAAGCAGGCGGTCAACCGGGCGCTGCTCGCCTCCGGCGCGACCATTGCGGAGATGAACTGCGTCCGCAAGCATCTCTCCGCCATCAAGGGCGGCCGGCTCGCCGCCGCCGCCGCGCCGGCGCGCGTGGTCACGCTGGCCATCAGCGACGTGCCCGGCGACGATCCGGCGGTGATCGGCAGCGGCCCGACCGTGCCCGACCCGACCAGCTTCGCCGAGGCGCGCGCCATCCTGGCCCGCTACGGCATCACCCCGCCCGACGCCGTCGCCGCCCATCTGGCGCGGGCGGAGGCGGAAACGCCCAAGCCCGGCGCCCTGCCGCATGCCGATTTCCGCCTCATCGCGACGCCGATGCTGGCGCTGGAGGCGGCCGCGGCGGCGGCGCGCGCGCTTGATCTGACGCCGCTCATTCTCGGCGATGCGCTGGAGGGCGAAAGTCGCGAGATGGGCACGCTGCTCGCCGGCATCGCCCGCAGCGTGCGCGCGCACGGCCGGCCGCTGGCGCCGCCGGCGCTGCTGCTGTCGGGCGGCGAGACCACGGTGAGCATCGGCGCCGGACCCGCCGGGCGCGGCGGGCGCAATACCGAGACGCTGCTGGCGCTGGCGGTGGCGCTCGCCGGCGCGCCCGGCATCTGGGCCGCCGCCGGCGACACCGACGGCATCGACGGCACCGAGGATGCGGCCGGCGCCGTCGTCACCCCGGAGACGCTGGCGCGCGCCGCCGCGCTCGGGCTGGTGCCGCGTCAGGTGCTGGCCGGGCACGACAGTTATTCGCTTTTCGCCGCGCTCGGCGATCTCATCGTCACCGGCCCGACGCTGACCAACGTCAACGATTTGCGCGCCGTGCTGATCGCCTAACCGGCGGCGAGGATTTCGCGGCTGGCACGCACCCGCTCGACGCGGCGACCGTCCATCGCGGTGACCTCGAACAGCCAGCCGCCGAAGACGATGCGGTCACCCATCTGCGGCACCCGCCGCAGCAGCGCCAGCAGCAGTCCGGCCAGCGTGTGATAGCTGCCCTCCGCCGGCAGGTCGGGCAGCGCCAGCCGGTGCTTGAGTTCATCGACCGGCATCATGCCGTCGAGCAGCAGCACGCCCGGCGCCGACGGCTCGGTGGCCGGCGCGGGGTCGTCCGGCTCGCCGACGATCGCCGCCAGCACGTCGGCCGCCGTTACCACGCCCTCGAAGCTGCCGTATTCGTCGAGCACCAGGGCGAGGCCGAGCGGGTCGGGCTTGAGCCGCTCCAGCGCGTCGAGCGCGGTCACCGTGTCGGGCATCACCATCGGCTGGCGCAGCGCCGCGCCGATGGAGAGTTCCTTGCCATCGAGGATGCGGTCGAGAATGTCCTTGGCCTGGACCACGCCGACGACGTTATCGACCGAGCCGTCGCACACCACGAAACGTGAATGCGGCGCGCTTTTCAGCGTCGCGGCGATCTCGCGCGCCGGGTCGGTGCGGTCGATCCAGGCGATTTCGGTGCGCGGCGTCATGATCGCGCGCACCGGCTTGTCGGCCAGCCGCAGCACCCGCTCGATCATGTCGCGCTCGCCGCTTTCCAGCACGCCGGTCTGCTCGCCCTCGGCCAGCAGCGCCTTCAGCTCCTCCTCGGTCACCGTCTGCGGCAGCTTGCGGTCGGCGCCGAGCAGCCGCATGGCCAGCGCCGAGGACTGGCTGAGCACGAAGACGAACGGCCCGACCAGCGCGGCGATGACCGACAGCGGCCGGGCCACCGCGGCGGCGACACGCTCGGGCTGGCGCAGCGCCAGTTGCTTGGGCACCAGTTCGCCGAGCACCAGGGTCAGATAAGTGATGACGACGACGACGAGGCCGAGCGAGAGGCTGCCGGCGAACCGCCCGACCAGGGGCAGCGGCGCCAGCAGCGGCATCACCCGCGCGCCGACACGGGCGCCGCCGAACACGCCGGTCAGGATGCCGACCAGGGTGATGCCGACCTGCACCGTCGGCAGGAAGCGTTGCGGGTCCTCGGCCAGCACCCGCGCCCGCGCCGCGCCCGGCAGACCGGTGCGCGCCAGCACCGCCAGCCGCGCCCGGTTGGCCGAGACCAGCGCCATTTCGCTCAGCGAGAATACCCCGTTGATGACGATGAGCAACAGGATCACGAGCAGTTCGGTGGCGATGGCGATCATGCGCCGCAGTATAGCCTGATCGACCCTGCGCCGCGCCCCGCTTTGCGCTACGTAGGGGAGTACCAGCGCTTCGAGGACACGCATCATGCAACCGCGCCTGCCGCCCGCCGCCATCGCCATTGGCATTGTCGGGCTGGTGCCCTTCGTGGCGCTGTCCATCGCCGCGCTGGCGACGCCCGACCCCGTCGCGGCGCAGCGCTATCTGCTCGGGCTGGTCGGCTATGGCGGCGTCGTGCTGGCCTTTCTCGGCGGCGTACACTGGGGCTTCGTGCTGCATCCGGTGCTGCCGGAGGGGCTGACCGCGGACGCGCGGCGCGATGCCACCCGGCTCGGCCTCGGCGTGCTGCCGTCGCTGATCGGCTGGGCGGCGCTGCTGACCCCGGCCTTCGGCATCCCCGAGATCGGGCTGGCGATCCTGATCGTCGGCTATGTCGCGACCGTGGTGACCGAGGCGCAGTACCGCCGCCGCGACATGATCCCGCCCGGCTACATGGCGCTGCGCTGGGGGCTGAGCGTGGTGGTGATCGCCGTGCTGGTCACGGTGCTGGTGTTGCGGCTGATCGGGGCGAAGATCATTCTTTAACGAATCGTCTCGCTTTTTGATGCGAATTGCGTTCTATTGCGATTGTCGCATCGCATGGAGCGCGCCATGACCGTCATCGCCTTTCCCACGCCCGCCGCCGACGGCGCCGCGCGGCTGCGCCTCGCCCTGGTTCGGCTCGATGCGGCGATGGCGGCGCAGCGCGCGGCGGTGGCGGGATGGCGCGACGCCCTGGCCCGGCTGGAGGGCGCCACCGGCACGCTCGGCCGCTCGCTGAGCGCGCATCAGCACGGTCTCGCCGCGCTGGGCGCCAAAATCGGCCAACTGCAGGCGGCGTCGCAGCATCTGGAGGAACTGGCCGACCACATGCTATCCTTGCCCGATGAGCGATCCTTCCCTGCTTGACCGGCTGCGCGCCGCCCGCGTCGTGCCGGTGGTGCGCACCCGCAATGCCCGCCACGCCGCCACCGGCATCGCCTGGCTGCGCGAGGCCGGGTTGCGCATCTTCGAGATCACCATGACCATCCCGGACGCGCCGGCGCTGATCCGCGATCTGGCCTCCGACACGTCGCTGCTGATCGGTGCCGGGACGGTGCCGGACGTGGCCACGGCGGAGGCGTGCCTGCAGGCCGGGGCGCGATTCATCGTCGCCCCCTGGGTCGATCCGGCGCTGGCCGCGCCCTGCCGGGCGCATGGCGCGGGGCTGCTGCTCGGCGCGATGACGCCGACCGAGGTGCGCGCGGCGCGCGCCGCCGGCGCCGATGTGGTCAAGATCTTCCCCGCCGCCTCGGCCGGCGGCCCGGCGCATATCAAGGCGCTGGCGAGCGTCTTCCCCGACGTTGCCTTCTGCCCGACTGGCGGCGTCGATCCGGGCAATTTCCAGAGCTACCTTGCCGCCGGCGCCGCCTTCGTCGGCATGGGCGGCAACCTGATGGACGAAGCGCGCATCGCCGCCGGCGACCGTGCGGCGATCCTGGCGGCGGCGCGCGCGGTGCTGCCGGCCGACTGAGCGGCGCCGGTCGGGCGTCCGGCACGCTCACGGCATCTGAAGAAACCGCCGCGTCTCCGCCACCGCCTCGGCCAGCCCGACGCGGCGCGTCTCGACGCCGGGCGGGAAGGCGGACAGCAGCCGGCTCGGCGTCTGCCGGTCGAGCAGGATGAACACCCCGCGATCGGTGGCGCTGCGGATCAGCCGCCCGAAGCCCTGGCGCAGGCGGAAACGGGCCAGCCGGTCGTCGAAGGTTTTCGGCGCGCCGTCGGAGAGATGGATGCGCCGCTCGCGGTGCAGAATGTCCGGGCGCGGCCAGGGCACCCGCTCGAACACCACCAGCCGCAAAGCGCGGCCGGGAATATCGACGCCGTCGCGCATCGCGTCGGTGCCGAGCAGGCAGCTCGCTTCCTCGGTGCGGAACACATCGACCAGGGTGGCATTGTCCATCGCATCGACATGCTGCGCCAGCAGCGGCAGCCCGGCCGCCTCCAGCGCCGGGGCGATGCGCGCCTGCACCGCGGCGAGGCGGCGGATCGCCGTGAACAGCCCGAGCGCACCGCCGCCGGCGGCGAGGAACAGCGCCCGATAGGCTCCGGCCAGCGCGTCGATGTCGCCGGGCGCCAGGTCGGTGACGACGAAGGCGCGGGTCTGCGCCGCGTAGTCGAACGGGCTGGCGACGGCGACGCGCAGGGCGGGCGCCGGCAGATGCGCCGCCCCGGCGCGCGCCTCGGCCGCCGCCCAGGCGATCTCGGGGTCGTCCTCACCGGCGTCGCGCAGGGTGGCCGAGGTGACCAGCATCCCATGCGCCGGCGCCGCCAGCGTCGCCGCGAACGGCACGGTGGGGTCGAGCCAGTGGCGGTGCAGTCCGACATCGCTGTCGCGCCCGCCCTCCTGGCCGCTCAGGCCGCGCCGGTCGATGCGGACGAAATGCACATGCGTCGGCCGCATGCCCGGCACCGGCGGCGCGGCGGCGACGCTGCGCAGCATTGCCTGCCATGCGGTCAGCGGGTCGGCGGCGCGGCGGCGCAGGGTGCGGCCGATCGCCTCGATGCGGCTGCGCTGGCTTTCCTCCAGCGTCTCGGCGCCCGCATCGAGCCGCGCGGCGAGGCGTTCGATCAGCGTCGCAATCGGCGCCGCCAGCCGGGCCAGTGCGCGGCCGAGAGCATCGGCGGCGTCCGCCACCTCGGGCGCCACCGGATGCAGGTCACATTCCAGGGCGAAGGGCCCGGGTTCGCCGCCGCCCTTCTGCCGCGCCAGCACCTGCCGGCGCAGCGCCCGCAGCAACGCCTCGGTCGGGTTGATCCGGCCCGGCTCCGACCCCGCGGCCTCTGGCGCATCATCGACCAGCCGCGGTGCCCAGCCGGGGCCGGGCAGGGCGCGGGCGGCCTGCAAGGTCGCCTCCAGCGGCGCCTGCAGCTCGGGTGCGTCGGCGACCAGGTCCTCGATGCGGCGCTTGAGACCGCGCGCGCGTGAGCGCATGCCCTCGGCGCCGAGCAGCCAGCGGCGCAGCTCCGCCGCCTCCGCCCCCGACAGCGTCGCGGCGAAGGCGGCGTCGGCGGCGTCGAACAGATGGTGGCCCTCGTCGAACACGTAGCGCAGCGGCACCGTCGCATCGTCGATGCCGCCCCAGGCCGCCTGCGCCATCACCAGTGCGTGATTGGCGACGACGAGATCGGCGCCGCGGGCGCGGCGGATGGTGTGTTCGACGAAGCAGCGCTTCCAGTGCGCGCAGGCGGAATGGATGCATTCGCCGCGGCGGTCGGCGATGCCATAGAGCAGCCCGGCGCCGAACAATTCGGCGAACCAGCCCGGCAGATCGCCGCCCGAGAGGTCGCCATCGGCGGTCGCCAGCACCCAGCGGGCGATCAGGCCGAGCGGCACCGGCGCCGCGCGGGCGTTCACCGCATCCTCCAGATTGAGCAGGCAGAGGTAATTTTCTCGCCCCTTGCGCACGACGACGCGGCGGCGGCGCTCCTGCGGGTCGGGGTAGAGGCGCGCCAGTTCGCCGTCGATCTGGCGCTGCAGATGGCGGGTATAGGTGGAGACCCAGACGGCGGCGCCGTTGCGCTCTGCCCACAGGCTGGCCGACGCGATGTAGCCGAGCGTCTTGCCGGTGCCGGTGCCGGCCTCGGCCAGCACCGCATGCGGCGCGCCGCGGCGTTCCCGCGCGGCGAAGGCGGCGGCGACGGCGGCGGCATAGTCGGACTGGCCCGGACGCTGTTCGGCGCCCGGCCCGAGCATCTCGGCGAGTCGGGCGCGCGCCTCGGCCGGATGCACCGGATGGGTGGAGGGCGGCGGGGCAGGGGCGACCTCCTCCCATTCCGGCAGATGACGCCACGGCCGCAGCGCCGCCGGCTCCGCTGCCGCGCCCGGCGCGCCGAGCGCGGCCAGCACGAACGGCGCCCAGCCCCAGCCGGCGCGGCCCATCTGCGCCGCGAGGCCGGCGGCGTCGCGGTTGAGCGGCGCCGCGCGTTCGGCGCGCAGTTCGGCCAGCAGGTCGCGGACCATGCCGGGCAGGGCGGCGGCGGCGGCCTCGGTGGTGGCGGGCGGCGGCAGATCGAGCGCCAGCGCCATGCCGCGCGGCGTCGGCGCCACCGGCCGGGCCGGACGGACGAAGGCATAGAGTTCCAGCAGATCGAGCGCGCCGCCCCCGGCAAGGCCGAGCCGGCGCAGCGTCGCCGGGGCATGCACCAGCAGCGGCGGCGCCATGCCGCGCAGCGCGTGCCCGGCCTCCGCGGCCGGCAGGTCGCGCAATTCGCCCTCGCTGGTCAGGATCACGGCGCGGCCGGTGCCGGCGACCACCGCAGGCGCGTCGGGCAGGAGCAGACGCAAGGCGGGCTGCGGCATGCCGGCACTATAGGGCGGCCGAGCGATTGACCAAGCCATGCCCGGTCCATAGCTTGCCCGGATGGCCGAAACGCTTCGTAACACGCCGCCAAAAGCATGGCCGTTCCAGGAAGCGGCGAAGCTCGCCGCCCGCGCGCCCGAGACCGCCCTGTTCGAGACCGGCTATGGCCCGTCGGGCCTGCCGCATATCGGCACCTTCGGCGAGGTGGCGCGGACCAGTTGGGTGCGTCACGCCTATACGGTGCTGACCGGCCGCCCCTCCCGCCTGCTGGCGTTCAGCGACGACATGGACGGGCTGCGCAAGGTGCCGGACAATGTGCCCAACAAGGAGATGCTGCGGCCGTTTCTCGGCCGTCCGCTGACCCGCATCCCCGATCCGTTCGGCACCCATGACAGCTTCGGGGCGCACAACAATGCCCGGCTGCGCAGCTTCCTCGACGGGTTCGGCTTCGACTACGAGTTCGCCTCGGCGACGGCGTATTACGCCGCCGGCCGGTTCGACGCGGCGCTGCGCCGGGTGCTGGAGTGCCACGCCGAGATCGTCGCCGTGGTGCTGCCCAGCCTCGGCGCCGAGCGGGCGGCGAGCTATTCGCCGATCCTGCCGATCCATCCGCGCAGCGGCATCGTCATGCAGGTGCCGATCGAACGTGCCGACGCCCAGGCCGGCACCGTGGTCTGGCGCGATCCCGACAGCGGGGCGTTCATCGAGACCGCAGTGACCGGCGGCGCCTGCAAGCTGCAATGGAAGGCCGACTGGGCGATGCGCTGGCACGCGCTCGGCGTCGATTACGAGATGTCGGGCAAGGACCTGATCGATAGCGTAACGCTGTCCGGGCGGATCTGCCGCATCCTCGGCAGCACGCCGCCGGTCGGCTTCACCTACGAGCTGTTTCTCGACGAGCACGGCCAGAAGATCAGCAAGAGCCGCGGCAACGGATTGTCGGTGGAGGACTGGCTGCGCTATGCGCCGCCGGAGAGTCTGGCGCAGTTCATGTTCAACGCGCCGCAGCGCGCCAAGCGGCTCTATTTCGACGTCATCCCCAAGGCGACCGACGAATACCTCGCCAATGCCGAGAAGGCGCGGGTGCAGGAGGGCGCCGACGCGATGGCCAACCCGGCCTGGCACATCCATGCCGGCAGGGTGCCGGAGAGCGCCCATTCGCCGCTCTCCTTCGCCATGCTGCTCAACCTCGCCAGCGTGGTGAATGCCGAGACGCCGGATATTCTGTGGGGCTTCATCCGCCGCTACACCGGCGCGGCGCAGGCCGAGACGATGCCGTTCCTGGCCGGGCTGGTCGGCTGTGCGCTGGCCTATTACCGCGACTTCGTGCGCCCCGAAAAACGCTATCGCGCCGCCGATGCGGTCGAGCGGGCGGCGCTTGCCGACCTTGCGGCGGTGCTGGCGGCGCTGCCCGCGGGCAGTCCGGCCGAGGACATCCAGAGCGAAATCTACAGCGTCGGCAAGCGCCACCCGTTCGCCGAGCTGCGCGCCTGGTTCGGCTGCCTCTATCAGGTGCTGCTCGGCCAGAGCGAGGGGCCGCGCTTCGGCCAGTTCGTGGCGCTGTACGGCCTGGCCGAGACGGTGGCGCTGATCGAGACCTCGCTCGCCCGGCCGGACGCGGCGGCCTGACGGGGCGGACGCTGCCGTGGGCACGCCGCGCGATGGGGGCGGATATGCACGCTGGCTGCGCCACGCCCCGGCGGTGCTCGGCGTGCTGCTGCTGGTCGGCGCCGTCTATGTCGTGCAGCGCGAGTTCCGCAGCCTGCGCGTCGAGGACATCCATCGCGCCCTGACGGCGATCCCGCTGCGCGCGCTGGTCATCGCCTTCGGCTGGACGCTGGTGGCCTATGGCGTGCTGACGTTCTACGACCGGCTCGGCACCCTCTATGCCGGGCGGGCGGTGAGCTACCGCCGCGTCGCCTTCGCCTCGTTCTGCGCCTATGCGCTGTCGCATAATCTCGGTTTCGCCGCCGTCTCGGGGGCGGCGGTGCGCTACCGGCTGTATGCCCACTGGGGGCTGACGACGGCGCAGATCGCCCGCGTCATCGCCTTCTGCTCGCTGACCTTCGGCCTCGGCGGCATGGCGCTGGCCGGGCTGATCCTGGTGATCGAGCCGGGATCGGTGCCGTTCCTCGGCGATCATGTGCCGCGCTGGGTGATGTATGTCGGCGCCGCGGTGCTGTGGGGCATCGACATCGCCTATGTCACCGCCGCGCGGGTGTTCCGCCGCTTCCAGGCGTTCGGCCACACGATCGAGCTGCCGGGGCTGCGCATGGCGCTGGCGCAGGTGTTGCTGGCGACCGCGGATGTCGCGGTGACGGCGGCGATCTTCTACGCCCTGCTGCCGCCGGCGCCGGGGCTGAACTTCATGCGCTTCGTCGGGGTTTATCTGGCGTCCTATTCGGCTGGGCTGCTGGCCACCCTGCCGGGCGGCATCGGCGTGTTCGACGGCGCCATGCTGCTCGGTCTGGCACCCTATCTCGATGCGCCGCGCATCGTCGGCGCCATCCTGGTGTTCCGGCTCTATTATTACATCATTCCGCTGTTCCTGGCCGGCAGCCTGTTCGCCGGCAACGAGTTCCTGCTGCGCGGGCGGCTGCTGCTGCGGCGCGGCGACGGGCAGTCGATCACCAGGCTGGCCGAGCCGGATTTCGCCGTCGCCGCGGCGACCGGGGCGGTGGCGCTGTGCGGCTTCCTGCTGCTCAGCCTCGGCGTGCTTGAGCAGCGGCCGGATTTTTCCTGGATCGATGCCGACTTCGCCGCGGTGGCGGCGCAGGCCGGAGAGTTCGTGCCGTCGCTGATCGGTGCCGCGTTGATGGTGCTGGCCGGGGCGCTGTCGCAGCGCGTCAACCTCGCCTGGAGCGCCACCATCATTTTGTTGCTGGTCGCCGCCGCCTTCACTGTGGCGCAGAGCGAGCCGCTCTGGGTGCCCTGCGTGCTGGTGCTGGCGGCGCTGCTGGTGGCGCCCTACCGGCGGGCGTTCTACCGCCATGCGCGGCTGCTGGCCGGGCCGCTGGATGCGGCGACGGCGCTGCCGCTGTTTGCCCTGGTGGTCTGCGTGCTGGCGCTGGCGACGTTCGAGCGGCATGTCCGCTGGCTCGCCGACGACAGTTTTTGGGAGGTCATTCTCTCGCCCGACGTGTCCAATTCGCTGCGCGCCTCGGTGGCGCTGACGGTGGTGCTGGCGCTGGGCGCGATGTGGCGGCTGCTGCGCCCGCGCCGGGTCGGCTGGCTGCCGTGGAACGCCGAGCAGCGGCTGCGCTACGCCGCGCTCGGCGGCATGCCGCCGGCGGTGGCGGAGGGGATCGTCTGGGGCGAGGCGGAGCGCGCCGGCATGCCGTTCCGCCGGCTCGGCCGGGCGCTGGTGGCGCTGGGCGACCCGGCGGGGGCGCAGAGCGACCTCGTCTCGGCGGTGTGGCGGCTGCGCGATCTGGCGCGTCAGGAGGGGCGGGCGCCGGCGGTGTGGCGGGCCGGGCCGGAGCTGCTCGCGGTCTATGCCGATCTCGGCCTGACGGCGCTGCGGCTCGACACGGCGGGCATGCCGCTCGACGGCAATATCGATCCGCGCGCGCTGGCCGGGGCCGCGGATACGTTTCTGGTCTGTCAGGCCGAGCGCGACCTGCCGGGGCTGCTGGCGGCGCTGCGGCGGCTCTCGGTCACCGCATAGCGGCCGGCCTGACCGCAAGGCTTGCCGCGCCGTGCCGGGCCATCCACATCGCGACAGGACGGACGGAGACGGCGTGATGCGGCTTTCAGTGCTTGACCAATCGACGGTGGTGACCGGCCGCTCGCCGGCCCAGTCGATCCGCGAGAGCCTCGACCTGGCGCGGCATTGCGAGGCGCTCGGCTATCACCGCTACTGGCTTGCCGAGCACCACAATTCCGCCGCTGTCGCCGGCGCCGCGCCGGAAGTGCTGATGGCGGCGATTGCGGCGACGACGCGGCGCATCCGCGTCGGCAGCGCCGGGATCATGCTGCCGCATTATTCGGCGCTGAAGGTCGCCGAACAGTTCCGCGTGCTGGAAGCCATCGCCCCCGGCCGCATCGACATGGGCCTCGGCCGCGCCCCCGGCTCGGACGGCATGACGGCGCATGCGCTCAACCCCAATGCGGCGACGGCGGCCGAGCATTTCCCGGCACAGGTGCGCGACCTGCTGAACTGGGTCGGCGGCACGGCGCTGGTCGAGGGCCACCCGTTCCGCGACATCATCGCCCAGCCGGCCGGGCCGGGCGCGCCGGAAGCATGGATTTTGGGCAGCAGCGACTATGGCGCGCAGGTGGCGGCGCATTTCGGCCTGCCGTACTGCTTCGCCCATTTCATCACCGACGGGCACGGTGCGGCGGAGGCGATCGCACTCTACCGTGAGCTGTATCGGCCAAGCGCGCGGCATGCGGCGCCGTATGTGTCGGTCTGCGTCTGGGCGCTGGCGTCCGACAGCGAGGCGGAGGCGGAGCGGCTGTTCACCTCGCGCGCGCTGTGGCGGCTGTATCGCGACCGCGGCAGCTTCGTCGCCACCCCCTCGCCCGAGGAGGCGGCGTTGCACGCGTGGGCGCCGGCCGAGCAGGCGCGGGCGGAGACGCTGCGCCGGCGCGCGGTGATCGGCACCGGCGCGGCGGTGGTGGCGCGGCTCGACGCGCTGGCGCGCACACTCGGCGCCGATGAGATCGCGGTGCTGAGCACGCCGCATGACGCGGCGGCGCGGCAGCGCTCCTATGCGCTGATGGCGGCGGCTGCCGGGCTAGGGACGGAACAGGTCGCGGCTGCCGCCGAGTGAGCCGCGGCGGGCGCGCCATGCCTGCAGCCGCACCGCGACATAGGCGATGGCGCCGGCGCCGAGCGCGATCGGCAGCAGCGTCATCGCCAACCAGAAGGCCAGCGCCGCCAGGGCGACGGCGCCGGCGAGTATGGCGATGACGGCGGCGGCGACGATGATCTGCGGCAGCAATCTCGGCGCCCGCGGCGGCGCGGCGAAGGTGCCGTCCGGCATCATGTCGATCACCGGGCGGGTCGTCCCCTGGCGCGGCGGCCAGCGTGCCTCGAATTGAACCATGCGCCGGAGGTGGCATGGCGGCGATCGGGGTTCAAGGGGACGCGCCCGTCGGGACTTTGGCGGGGCGGCAGGTCGGGCTATGGATGCGGCGTCGGCAGGTAGCGGATCGCTGCAAGCAATACACCAACGGCTACGACAAGCATGCCGCCCAGGCGGATGGTCAGCCGTAGTTCGAGGTCGCGCAGCCGCAAATCCAGGTGGTCCTTCGTCACCAGATGAGCTGTCGCCCCGACCTCTGCCAGTGCGAAGCGGCGGCCCTGGCCTGCTCAGCGGTGAAGCCGCCAGCCGCCGGCCGTTCGGAGAGCTTCAGTGTGTCGAAAGGCACAGCGTTCATGGGGCCTGGCGATCGAAGCTGCAGCCACATTACCGGCCGACACGGTAGCCCTCCGGCAATGCGGTGGGCAAGGGCAGCCGACAGGCGGCGGCACGCCACCTCGACGCCTCCGCGCCCGCCGGCTAGGCTCACCCGTGGGAGGGACGACAATGACCATCACCCGCCGCCGCCTGCTCGCGGGCACCAGTGCCCTGCCGCTGGTGGCGATCCGCACCCGCCCGGCCGGCGCGGCGGCGATCGTGTGCAAATTCGCCAACAACCTGCCGCCGGCGCATCCGCTCAATCTGCGCGCCACCGAAGCCGCCGGGCGCATCGCCGCGGCGACAGGCGGTGAGGTGCAGTTGCGCATCTTTCCCTCCAGCCAACTCGGCTCCGATACCGACACGCTGGCGCAACTGCGGGCCGGCGGCGTCGAGTTCTTCACCCTCTCCGGGCTGATCCTGGCAACGCTGGTGCCGGCCGCGTCGATCAACGGCATCGGCTTCGCCTTCAACAGCTACGATCAGGTGTGGCCGGCGATGGATGGCGCGCTCGGTGGCTTCATCCGCGAGGCGATTGCCGCGCGCGGCCTGCTGGCGATGACCAAAATCTGGGACAACGGCTTCCGTCACATCACCACCAGCAGCCACCCGGTTTCCGTGCCCGACGATCTGCACGGCATGAAGCTGCGGGTGCCGGTCAGCCCGCTGTGGACCTCGCTGTTCCAGGCGTTCGGCGCCGCCCCGGTGAGCATCAATTTCAACGAGGTCTATCCGGCGCTGCAGACCCATCTCGCCGACGGCGAGGAAAACCCGCTGGCGGTGATCGACGCTGCCCGGCTCTACGAGGTACAGAAATACTGCTCGCTGACCGGGCATATGTGGGACGGTTTCTGGTGCCTTGCCAACCGCCGCGCCTTCGCCCGCCTGCCGGCCGACGCGCAGACCATCGTGGCGCGCGAACTCGACCGCGCCGCGCTCGACGAGCGCGGCGACGTGGCGGCGCTGAACGCCTCGCTGCGCGGCAAGCTGACGCAATCCGGCATGGTGTTCAACGAGGTCGATACCGCACCGTTCCGCGACGCGCTGCGGCGCGCCGGATTCTATGCCGAGTGGCGGCGGCGCTACGGCGACGCCGCATGGACGGTGCTGGAAGGCGCCGTCGGCACCCTTTCCTGAAGGAAGACGCTGATGGATTTCGAGTATTCCGAGAAGGTGCTGGCGCTCAAAGCGCGTGTCGAAGCCTTCATGTCCGAGCACATCTATCCCAACGAAGCCGCCATGATCGCCGAAACTGCCGAGGGCGACCGCTGGCAGGCGCCCAGGCTGCTGGAGACGCTGAAGACGCGCGCCCGCGCCGCCGGATTGTGGAATCTGTGGCTGCCGGCAAGCGGCCACGGCGCCGGGCTGACCAATCTCGAATACGCGCCGCTGTGTGAGGTAATGGGGCGTTCGCCGTTCGCGCCGGAAGCGTTCAACTGCTCGGCGCCGGATACCGGCAACATGGAGGTGCTGGAGCGCTACGGCACCGCCGCGCAGCAGGAACGCTGGCTGAAACCCCTGCTGGACGGCGAGATCCGCTCCGCCTTCGCCATGACCGAACCCGATGTCGCATCGTCGGACGCCACCAACATCGCCACCCGCATCCGTCGCGAGGGCGACGAATACGTCATCACCGGCCGCAAATGGTGGATTTCCGGCGCGCCCGATCCGCGCTGCCGGATCATGATCGTGATGGGCAAGACCGATCCCGACGATCCCGACCGGCATCGCCAGCAATCGATGGTGCTGGTGCCGCTGCCGCATCCGGGGGTCGTCATCAAGCGGTCGCTGCCGGTGTTCGGCTTCGACGACGCGCCGCACGGCCATGCCGAGATCATGTTCGACTCGGTGCGCGTGCCGATCGACAATGTCCTGCTCGGCGAGGGCCGCGGCTTCGAGATCGCGCAGGGCCGGCTCGGACCGGGACGCATCCATCATTGCATGCGCCTGATCGGGCTGGCCGAACGCGCGCTCGAACGCATGTGCCGGCGGGCGCAGACGCGGGTGGCGTTCGGCCGCGCCGTGGCCGAGCAGACGGTGACCATGGAGCGCATCGCGGACAGCCGCATCATGATCAATCAGGCGCGGCTGCTGACGCTGCACGCCGCCGACATGATGGACCGGCACGGCAACAAGGCGGCCCGCGCGGCGATCGCCATGATCAAGGTGGCGGCACCGAACATGGCCTGCCGGGTCATCGACTGGGCGATCCAGGCGTTCGGCGGCGCCGGCGTCACCGAGGATTACGGGCTCGCCCAGGCCTATGCCACGGCGCGCTATCTGCGTCTGGCCGACGGGCCGGACGAGGTCCACCGCAACCAGATCGCGCGGCTCGAACTGCGCCGCTATCAGGGTCCGGAGAGCCTGACCGGCGGGTCCGCCGCGGTGGTCCCGGCCGATCCCGGGGAGGCGATACGCGGCGCCCCGGTCTGGGTCGCATGACCGCCCAGGACCCCGATCCGCAGCGTCTGGCGGCATGGCTCGGCGCCCATGTGCCGGGCTATGTCGGGCCGCTCGACATCGAGCGGTTCAAGGGCGGGCAGAGCAACCCGACGTTCAGGCTGCGGGCGGGCAGCGGCCTCTATGTGCTGCGCCGCAAGCCGGCCGGCGAGGTGCTGCCGAGCGCGCATGCCGTCGATCGCGAGTTCCGCATCCTCTCGGCGCTGTCGGGGACCGCGGTGCCGGTGGCGCGCCCGCTGGCGCTGTGCACCGATCCCTCGGTGATCGGGAGCATGTTCTACGTCATGGAGCATGTCGAGGGCCGCATCTTCTGGCAGCAGAGCCTGCCGGAGGTGTCGCCGGCCGAGCGGACGGCGATGTACGACGCCATGAATGCCACCATCGCGGCGCTGCACGGTCTCGATTACGCGGCGCTGGGGCTGGCCGATTTCGGCCGGCCGGGCAATTACTTGGCGCGCCAGATCGGCCGCTGGGCGACCCAGTACCGGGCCAGCGAGACCACCCCGATCCCGGCGATGGACCGGCTGATCGCGTGGCTGCCGACGCGCATACCGGCGCATGAGGCGCCCGCCATCGTGCACGGCGACTTTCGCATGGACAACCTCGTCTTCCACCCCAGCGAGCCGCGCATCATCGCCGTGCTCGACTGGGAGCTTTCGACGCTCGGCGACGCGCTGGCGGATTTCGCCTATCATGTGATGTCCTACCGGATCAGCCCGGAGCTGTTCCGCGGTCTGGCCGGGCTGGATCTGCCAGCGCTCGGCATTCCCGCCGAGGCCGACTACGTCGCCACCTATTGCCGCCGCACCGGGCAGACGGTGCCGCAGGCGTGGGATTACTACATCGTCTTCGGCATGTTTCGCATTGCCGCGATCCTGCAGGGGGTGCTCAAGCGGGGCCTCTCCGGCAGCGCGGCGAGCGCGCAGGCGCTGGAGGTGGGGGCGCGCGGGCGCATCCTCGCCGAACAGGCGTGGGCGCTGGCCGAACGCCTGTAAACCGCTCTCGCTCACGCGCAGGCTGCAGGGAGACGGCCGCGTTTGGTAAGCATGGGTCATGGTGCTGCGGCGCGCCAGCTTGGCTCTGCGTCAGCCGGTCAGGCACGGTTCCTTCTGTTCACACCTGCCAAGGTTCAGGCGGCGACACGCAGCCGTGCCTTCAGCTTCTTGGCCACTTTGGCATAGGCCAGCGGATTGACCGGAACCTGCCATTCCATGAATCGCTGCGCGCGGGAGATAGACAGGCCGAGATCGTCGAGCATATCGTCGATCTGATGCATCGAGAATGGAATGATGTTGGTGCCGCGGGCATGCTTGCCCTCGGTGCGCGCTTCCATCCAGGCGAGTCGTTCGTCGGTCAGGGCAATCTGTTCGGCGCGCGACGGCAATTTGAGGTCGCCCGCGAACAATGCGGCGATCCAGAGCGCGCCCATTTCAGCCGAGAGCGGCGAAAAGAACGACGAATTATAGCCATTGAACAGGAGGTTGTTGGCATCGGGCGGCAGCATGTAGCGATACAGACGGAAATTGCCCCGTGCGTCGAATATGCGCGCCTGCGTCGCCGCGTCGAGGAAGGGAATCTCCTGCTTCCATCCCGTGCCACAGATCACGATGTCGGCCGGTAATTTTTCGCCCGTGCTGAGGGTCGCGAAGGTCCGTCCGCCTTCTGCGCTCAATTCGCGAATTTCGCTGTCGCGTTTGACGGCAATCTTGCCCGCCGCGACGCGCTCAAAGAAACCTTCGGTCACCAGCGAGACAGTCGAACGGGCGATGCGTTCGAACGGTCCACGCGGCATGAGGCCGAGTTTTTTCAGTCCCAGTTGCGCCGTCGTCAACGCCTGCACGCTGCCGACCATCTGGTTGCGGACTCCCTTGCCGGCGCCGTGCAAAAAGGCCTCCGCACCCTTCAGCCGGATATAGGGAAACAACGCCTCGCCCATGCGCGTCAGCAGCAGATATTTGTAGTTGAGCACGCCGGCCAGCTTCTTGGGCACTTTCCAGATGATCTCTCGCGCCACCACGGTCACCGACGCCACGTCGTCGCCGACGCCGACCGCAACATCGCAGGAGGATTTTCCATAGCCGACGACCAGCACATGCTTTCCCTTCGCCTGCGCGGGATCGGTGAATTCCGACGAGTGACAAACCCGTCCTCCGGCCGCGGCAAACGCAGCCGCGCCGGCAAACTCCGGCACCGCGGGACGCGAGAAGATGCCATTACACAGAATGAGCTTGTCGAAAATCTCCGTGCTCTCGCCTTGCGGTCCGCGCGCGGTGACGCGCCAGCGCTGATCCGGCTCTTGCGTCGCCGCCAGCACTTCGGTGTTGAGATGCACCCGAGGCAAAAGCTGGAACCGTTCGGCATAGGCCTGCAAATAGGCCTGAACCTGCGGCCCCGAAGGCCATTCCGGATATGATTTCGGCATCGGAAAGTCGCTCAGGCAATACGTGTCCTTGCCGTTTTGCGTGGAAACACCCGGATAGGTGCGCGTCCTGGACCAGACGCCGCCAACGTCGCCGACCTTCTCGAACACTTTTGTCTCATGGCCGAAATCATGCAAATGGCGTGCGGTCGTCAGACCCGCAAAGCCAGCCCCGATAATGGCGATCTTCACGCCTTTCTCCTGCTTTTCGTGGGTTTGGCCAGCCAGTGGCCCGATGCCACCGGGCACTTCCGTCGGTTGGATGAATCGGCCTGCAAAATCAATCCAGTGCTCTGGCCCATGCGGCGCCTTCTGAGTGAGTCAGAGCACTGGCCTCACGCCATCAGCAACGGAATCGCCGGCTCGGCGCGCTCGGGACCCATCGCGGTATAGCCACCGTCCACGCAGATATCCGTGCCGGTGATGAAACTCGCCTGGTCGGAGAGCAGGAAGGCGACGGTTTCGGCGACTTCGCCGGCGTCTCCCTCGCGCCCGAGCAAATGGAACGGCGCCGCCACTTTGTCAGCCTTTGCGCGGTCATTGTTAGTGAGCTGGACCATGATGTTCGACCAGGTCCAGCCCGGGGACACGGCGTTGACGCGAATTCCGTCGGGGGCGAGATCCATCGCCTGATTGCGCGTCAATTGCAGGATCGCCGCCTTGCTGACTGGATAGACCCAGCGGCCGATCTGCGCGACGCGCGCCGAGATGGAGCCGAAATTGACGATGGCGCCTTTGTTCCTTGCCAGATGCGGCCTCGCCGCCTGCATCAGAATGATGGAGCCGACGACGTTAACGTCAAACGCCTTCAACCAGTCTGCGCGCGAGGTCTCGGCGGCGTTATCGAGATAGGTGCAGGCGACATTGACGAGATAATCCAGCCTGCCGGTCTCGCTCACCGTCCGCGCGACGAGGGCGTGGATGTCGTCATCGACGGTTATGTCGGTGCGGATGAAGCGGGCGCCCAGCCGTGCCGCCGCCGGCGCGCCGTCGGCCTCATTGAGGTCGGCGATCACCACGTTGACGCCGTATTCGGTCAAGGTCTGGGCGACCGCCTGACCGATCAACGTGGCGCCGCCGGAGACGATGGCGGTCTTGTTCTGCAGTCCTTTCAAGACAAACTCCCATCAGTTTGAACCAGGGCGGCGGTGGAGCGGCGGCGCAGGACGCGCGTCCTGGTCATGTCCTGCCGCATTGCGTTTGGCATCATTTTATGCTTAAACTATCGCTCAGGATCAGACGGAAGCGCCGTGGCGGCAAGCCAAATCGCGCGGAGACTGTCCAGATTCGGCAAAAATCTGCATGGAAGGCGCGACGTACGCCGGCCAGCCCGGAGGATGCGGCATGGGGACCCTGAGATCCTCGCCTTTGGAGCGTTTTCAGTGCGTTCACACGCGCGATGTCGATGAGGCGCGCGAACAGATCGGACGCATTTTTTGCCCACACCGGCTCACCCCCGGCGCCGGACCGTTCCTGGCCCGCCATCATACCGCGCGGCAGGCGGGCTGGTCGGTCAACTATGTGTCCTATGGCGCTGAGGTCGAGATCGATCCCGGCGAGCTTGCGCAGTTTTTTCTCCTGCAAGTGCCGTTGCGCGGCGGCGCCCAGGTGCGTTGCGGATCGCGTCTGGCGGAGGTCGAGGCGGGGCGGCGGGCTTCGCTGCTGTCACCGACGCTGCCGTCCCGCATGCTTTGGCGCGCGGGGTGCGAGAAGCTGATCGTGTTGATTTCGCGCCAGCAGGTGGAGGCGGTGTTCGCCGCGATGTCGCCGGGGGCGGCCGGTCCGCTGGAGTTCGACACCGACATCGATCTGACCACCCCGACCGGGCAGGCGGTCGCACGCCATGCGGCCCTGTCGCTTGAGGCGGCGGAACAGGCCGACGCCTTGCCGGGCGCTTATCGCGCGATGCTGCGCGACGGACTGATCTGCTTGCTGCTGTCCGGGCTTGCGCATAACCGCTCGAAACGGCTGGCGCGGTCGGACTCGGAGGGCGGCCCGCGCGCGGTGCGGCGGGCGATGCACTATCTCGACGCCCATTACGCGCGGCCGTTTTCGGCGGTGGATGTGGCGCAGGCGGCCGGCGTCTCGCTGCGCGCGCTGCAGGACGCCATGCGCAAGGCGCGCGGCGAGACGCTGTGGCAGGCGGCGCAGAACGTCCGGCTGGAAAAGCTGCGCGGCCTGTTGCTGGCCGCCGAGGAGCCGACGACGGTGGCGGGCGCAGCCTATGCCTGCGGGCTTGGGCATCCGGGCCGGGCGGCGGCGGCCTATCACAGCCGCTATGGCGAGACCCCCTCACAGACGCTCAAGCGCGCCGCGCGCTGACAGCTCAGGCCGCCGGATCGGCGCCGGTTCGGCAATCGTGCGAAACCGGCGGACGCCGGCGTCACCCGGCCGGGGTTTGCGCCGCCAGCGTGTCGCGGTACATCGCCACCGCGCCGGCCCAGCCGAGCACCAGCGCATCGGCCGTCAACTCATGGCCGATCGACGCCTCCGCCACCGCCGGCAGGGCGGCGAGCAGCGGCGGCAGATTGTCGAGATTGAGGTCGTGGCCGATATTGACCGCCATGCCCAGCGCCGCCGCCGCCCGCGCCGTTGCCGCGCAGGCGGCGCGCGCCGCCTGCGCGTCGCCGGCGCGGAACGCCGCGGCGTAGCCGCCGGTGTAGATCTCGATCGCATCCGCCCCGACCGCGCGCGCCGGCGCCACCGCGGCCGAATCGGGATCGACGAACAGCACCACCCGGCAGCGCCAGCGATGCAGCCGCGCCACCGCGGCCGCCACCAGCGCCGCCGTCTGTCCGCTCAGCCGCCAGCCTTCCTCGGAGGTCAGCACGCCCGGTGCGTCGGGCACCAGCGTCACCTGTTCCGGCTGCACGGTCTCGACCAGAGCGAGGAAGTCGGCGTCGGGAAATCCCTCGATGTTGAACTCGAAGCCGGGACGCCAGGGGGCGATCACCTCGGCCAGGGCGGCGATATCGGCGCGGCGGATATGCCGCTCGTCGGGGCGCGGATGCACCGTGATGCCATGCGCCCCCGCCGTGTGAACCGCCCGTGCGAAGCCCGCCAGGTCGGGCACGCCGGTCCGCCGCGCATTGCGCAGCAGCGCGATCTTGTTGAGGTTGACCGACAGCCGCGCCATCATTCTCACTCCCGCCGGAAGGTCAGCACCAGCACATCCCGCCATGCCGGCGCCGCCGGGTCCAGGGGCAGGATCGGCGTCACCCCGTGGAACACCCGCGCGTCATCGACCAGCGCCGCGTCTTGTGGCGCGGTCAGCACGAAACTGCCGAGCGGGGCGCCGCGCAGGTCACAGACGCGGGTTTCGCCGCTGGCGACGTTCTGCCGCCGCACCAGCAGCACCAGCACCCAATCGACCCCGTCGCGGTGCATGCCCTCGGGCGTCGGCCGGCCCTCGCTGTCGGCCCGCGCCTCGATGCGGAACTGGTGCATCTCGACATGCCACACCGCGGGGCGCGTCGCCGGCGGGGTGAGGGCGCTGAACAGGGCATCGCTGGTGGCGATGATCGCCTGCGTCGCCGGGTGGGCGGCGATGGCGTCGGTCACCGGCTCGAACCAGCGGGCGATGCCGCCGTTGAGCGCGTTGTAGTCGCGGCTCTGATAATGCGGCTGCTGCGGCTTGCGGCGCAGCTCGCCGGCGGCGACGGCGAAGGTGGCGAAGCGGCGGCGGCGGTAGCGTCCGCCATCGGCCATGTAGAGATCGAGGCCGAGATCGTCCCAGCTTGCGGCGAACCCGTCCCAGTCGGCCAGCCCGCCGTGGCGCAGCACTGGGCGCAGCACCTCGGCGCGGACATGGGCGAAGCCCTCGGCGTCCAGCGATGCGGCGGCCTCCGCCAGTCCGGCCGGTAGCTTCACGCCCTGATCCATCGCGCCACTCTCCCGCCCGCGTCGCCGACAGGGTATCCAACGCCGCGCCGCGCGCCACTCCCGGCGCGGCAGAGGAGCGATGCCCATGCAACAGGCGCCGATCGCGGTGACGATGGGCGATCCGGCCGGGATCGGCCCGGAGATCGCCGCCCGCATGTTCGCCGAAGGACCGCCGGCGCCGGCGCTGCTGATCGGCGACGCGGCGGCGTTGCGTCGGGCGCTGGCGTCGATCGGCGCCGATCTGGCGGTGCGCCCGATCGCCGACCCGGCGGAGGCCCGGTTTGATCCCGGCAGCATCGACCTGCTGGCGGCCGGCCCGCCCTGCGCGGTCGCGGCCGGGCGGATCGACGCGGCGGCCGGCGCGGCGAGCTTCGCCTATGTCGAGCGGGCCATCGCCGAGGCGCTGGCCGGACGGGTGCGCGCCATCGTCACCGCGCCGATCAGCAAGGCGGCATGGCATGCGGCGGGCATCGGCTTCCCCGGTCATACCGAACTGCTCGCCGCCCGTGCCGGGGTGACGGAGTTCGCCATGATGATGGCCAACGAGACGCTGCGGGTGGTGCTGGTCAGCATCCATGTGGCGCTGGCCGAGGCGGTGCGTGCCGTCACCCCGGCGGCCGAGGGCCGCGCCATCCGCCTCGCCGATGCGGCGCTGCGCCGCGCTGGCATCGCCCGCCCGCGCATCGCCGTCGCCGGCCTCAACCCGCATGCCGGCGAGGACGGACAATTCGGCCGCGAGGAGATCGACATCATCGCCCCCGCCATCGCGGCGGCGCGCGAAGCGGGCATCGACGCCAGCGGCCCATGGCCGGGCGACACCGTGTTCATGCGCGCCCGGCGGGGTGATTTCGATGCGGTGGTGGCGCAGTACCACGACCAGGGGCTGATCCCGGTGAAGTATCTCGGCCTGGATGACGGAGTGAATGTGACGCTCGGCCTGCCGTTCGTGCGCACCAGTCCCGACCACGGCACCGCCTTCGACATCGCCGGCAGCGGGCACGCCCGCGCGGCCAGTCTGATCGCCGCGGCGCGGCTCGCCGACAGCATGGCGCGGGGCTAGGCATGGACCGTCTGTGGATCGGCCTCGGCGCCCTCGCCGGGCTGCTGGCGGTGGCGATGGCGGCGGCGCTGGCGCATCTGGTGGCGCAGCCGCAGGCGCAGGCGATCGCCGGGCGTGCCCTGCAGATGCAGGGGTGGCATGCGCTGGCGCTGTTCGGGGTCGGGCTGTGGGCGCGGCGCGGCGGGGTGCTGGCGCATCTCGCCGGGGCGGCGTTCGCCCTCGGCCTGCTGGCGTTTTGCGGTGCGGTCTATGCGCTGGCGCTGCGCGGGGTGCATCTCGGATCGCTGGCGCCGGTCGGTGGCACGCTGCTGATGCTGGGCTGGCTGCTGCTCGGCCTGTCGGCACTGCGCCCGCGCGCATGATCGCCAGCGCCTATCTGGCAGCCGAGGGACTGGACAGCGTGCTGGCCGAGGCGCTGGCCCGGCGCGGCATCGGCATTGCCGGGTGGCACGGCAGTCTCGCCCTGTCGCCCGATCCGCCGGCGGCGATTGCCTGGGCGCTCGACACCTGGATCGCGCCGGTGGAGCTTGCCGCAACCTCGGTCAAGGCGGCGGCGGACGCGCTGCGCGAGGTGCAGCGCAACTGGTCCAACTATGCCGCCGGACAGCATCGCCGCTCCGCCCTGATCGCCGCGCGGCTGCCGCCGGTCAGTGCCCGGCCGCTGGTGTTTCCCGCCGCCGCGCCGACCGCGCCGCTCGGCGCCTGGACCCTGCTGGCGCCGCAGCGGATGCTGGCGAGCGCCGCCAAGACCAGCCCGTTTCCCAACGGCGCATGCCGCTTCGTCGAGGACCGCGCCAACCCGCCGAGCCGCGCCTATCTCAAGCTGTGGGAGGCACTGACGCTGTTCGGCGCGTGGCCGGGGCCGGGCGCGCGGTGCCTCGATCTCGGCGCCGCGCCGGGCGGCTGGACCTGGGCGCTGGCGGCGCTGGGGGCGTCGGTGACGGCGGTGGACAAGGCGCCGCTGGCGCCCGGCGTCGCCGCCATGCCGGGGGTGGTCTGGCGCCAGGGCAGCGCCTTCGCCGAGCCGCCAGAGCCGGTCGATTGGCTGGTCTGCGACGTGATCGCCTATCCGCGCCGGCTGCTGGCGCTGGTCGAACGCTGGATCGCCGCCGGCGCGGCGCGGCACATTGTCTGCACGGTGAAGTTTCAGGGCGCCACCGACCATGACGCGGCCGACGCCTTCGCCGCCATTCCGGGCGGCCGGCTGTGCCATCTGTGGCACAACAAGCACGAGCTGACCTTTCTCTGGAGCGGAGCGGCGCGATGACCCCGCGCATTACCCATGTCCTGGAGACCGCGCTCTACGTCGCCGATCTCGATCGCGCGGCGGCGCTCTACCGCCGCCTGTTCGGCTTCCCCGAGTTCATGCGCGATGCGCGGATGTGCGCCCTCGGGGTGCCGGGGGCGCAGGTGCTGCTGCTGTTCCGCCAGGGCGCCACGACGGCGCCGAGCCGCACGCCGGGCGGCATCATCCCGCCGCATGACGGGCAGGGGCGGCTGCATCTGTGCTTCGCCATTCCGGCCGCTGATCTGGAGGGCTGGCAGGCCCGCCTCGCCGCGCAGGGCGTCGCGGTGGAGAGCCGGGTCGTCTGGCCCGGCGGTCTCAGCGTCAGCCTCTATTTCCGCGACCCGGACGAACACTCGCTGGAACTGGCGACGCCGCGCCTGTGGCCGAACTACGTGGCGTCAGCGGACGCTTCGCCGCCCGCGCCAGCAGGGTGATGGCGAGCACCGTGCCACCCCAGGCGAGCAGCTGCAGCGCGTCCGGCTGTTCGGTGTAGCCGATCAGCGTGTGCAGCAGCCGGCCGGGGATCGACTGCTCGGACAGCAGGCCCGAACTGTCCCACAGCGGCGTCAGCATGGTCTGTGCCAGCCCGCCCTGTTGCAGGAAGCCCACCGCCTGCGCCGCCATGCCGGCGGCCAGCAGGGTGATGAGGAAACTGGTCGCCTGGAACAGCCGCCCGGCCGGGATCGACAGCAGGCCGAGATACATCAGCACCGCCACCGCGCCGCCCGCCGCGATGCCCAGCGCGCCGCCGGCGGCGACCGCGGTGGCGGAGGCACCACCGCCCGACACCACGCCATAAAGAAACAGCACAACCTCGGCGCCCTCGCGCAGCACGGCGATGCCGACCACCACCGCAAGCGCCGCCGGCGGTCGCTCGCCGGCGGCGACGCGGGCGCCGACCTGGCGCAGCTCGCGCGTCATCTCCCGCGCATGCCGAGACATCCAGATATTGTGCCAGGCCAGCATCAGCACCGCGGCGAGCAGCACGGCGGCGTTGAACACCTCCTGGCCGGCGCCCTGGAACAGGGCGGCAAGGCGGCCGGCGAACACGGCGAGCAGGCAGGCGCCGAGCACCCCGCCGAGCACGCCGCCGGCCACCATCCGGCCGCGCCCGGCGACGCCGCGCGTCGCCGCCAGCACGATGCCGACGATCAGCCCGGCCTCGATGATTTCGCGAAAGACGATGATGAGGGCGGCGAGCATGTCCCGATCCTACTCCGCCACCAGCACGCCGTGGGCGCTGTCTTCGTGATATTCGCCGACGAACTTGTAGCTGCCGGGCCGGAGCGGGCGGATGCGGATGATCGCCGTGCCGTTGCCGGCGATGATCTTTTCGACCTTCAGCGCGGTCGATTCAAACTCCTCGGCGGTCGCGTCCTGGTTCTTCACCTGCAGCACCACCGGCTGCCCGGCCTTCACGTGGATCTCGGCCGGGGAGAACACATGGCCGCTGATCGTCAGCTCCTGCACCGGGTCGTCGGCGCGGGCGGCGAGCGGGGCGAGCAGCAGCGCGACAAGCAGGAGGCGGGACAAGGGCATGCTCCGGGCGGCGGAGGCGCGGCATGCGCCTCTGCGGTTGCGAATTACTCGCAATTGCCGGCCGACGTCAAGCCCGCTTCATTTGCGGGCCTTGCGGGCAGCGTAGCGGGCGTCGCGCGCCGCCTTCTGCTGGGCGGCCAGCGCGCGGACGGCGGCGGCCTCCTCGGCGGCGATGCGGGCGGCCTCGGCTTCCTGTGACTTCTTTTCAGCCAGCAGGCGGGCTTCCTCGGCGGCGCGTTCGGCGGCGCGGATGGCCTGCCGCTCCTCGCGCGCCTTGGCCAGCGCCATCTGGGCGGCGATGCGCTCCTGCACCGCCGGATCATCCGGACCGGGCTGGGCCTTGAACTTTTCGAGGATGGCGCGCTTGGCCGCGGCGGCGGCCGTGCGACGGTCGTTGAAGGTATCCTTGTGGCCGGCCATTCCTGCTCAGTCTCCTTGTGGCGTCAGCGGCATAGCCGATCGGGCGGCGCCGTCCAAGACATTGCTTGGTACGCAATTTGCTGTGTCTGCGCGGCGCGCGTAGCATCGCGGCTCGCCACAACAGCGGGGCCGCGGATGACCGGGGGCGCAGTGAAACGGGCGTCGCTGCTGATCGTGCTGGCCGCCCTGCCGATGCTCGTCGCCGCCGCGGCAGCCGCCGACACCGTCAGGATCGCCCATGCCACCTGGGTCGGCTTCGGCCCGCTGTACATCGCCCGCGACCGCGGCTTGTTCAAGAAGAACGGCGTCGATGTCGCGTTGATGACGAGCGAGGATGCGAGCGAGCGGTTTGCCGCGCTGGGCGCCGATCGCATCCAGATGATCGCCGGCAGCGTCGCTGCCGGGGTGCTCCATCTGGCCACGCCGGGCGACCTCAAATACGTCGCCGCCCTCGACGATTCGGACGGCGGCGACGGCATTCTCGCCCGCCGCGACATCACCACCCTGGCCGCTCTCAGGGGCCGGACGGTGGGCTTCAACGACGGCTCGGCGGCGGAGTTCTACCTCAATGTGCTGCTGGCCAAGGCGGGACTGAGCGAGCGTGACATCAGCATCGAGCGGATGAGCGAGGCTGCGGCCGGCCAGGCCTTCACCGCCGGCCGGCTCGACGCCGCGGTCATCCGGCAACCCTGGCTCAGCCGCGACCGGGCAACGCCGTCGGGGCATCTGCTGGTCGATAGCGCGACCACGCCGGGCCTGATCACCGACGCGCTGATCGTCAGGACCGGCTGGGCGGCGTCGCACCCGGCCGCGGTCGCGGCGGTGGTGCGGTCGTGGAACGAGGCGGTTGCCTTCTACGCCGCCCATCCCGACGACGCGATCCAGATCATGGCCAGGGCGGTTGGCGGCGGCACCACCGACCCGGCGGCGTTCAAGGCGATGCTCGGCGGCGTCCGCTTCTACGACGCCGCCGCCAATGCGGCGTTCTTCGGCACCCCGGCGCGACCCGGCCCGCTCTATGACACGGTGCAGGCGGCGATCGAGATCTGGTCGAGCCGCGGCATGCTGCGGGTCGCGGCGACGCCGGCCGAGCTGATCACCGACAGCTACCTCAGCCAGTAGCCGGCTTGCGGCGCTGGCGGCGGCCGGCCGATGCGTCGCCCGCGCCCGATAGCGCAGCACGATACGGAGTGCCCGCAGCACGCCGCCGGCACAGGATTTCCCCACTGGCACAGGAGAGTCCGATGACCGCGTTTCGCTGCATTGCCATCCCGACCGAAACCGCCGAGCGCTTCCGCCGCACCGATGCCGACGACCGCGGCAACCCGCTGCGCCATGTCACCGCCGCCGCCGCCGTCGGCTTCCCGTGCCGCCATTGCCTGGAGTTTGCCGCACCGGGCGAGATGATGTTGCTCGGCTCCTACGACCTGCCCGGACCGCAGGGCATCTATTGGACCCCCAGCCCGATCTTCGTGCATGCGCGGCGCTGCGACCGCTTCACCGCCGACACGGTGGCGCCGATCGTCGCCCGCGGCAGCCTGGTTTCGGTGCGCGCCTATGATGCCGCCGACCAGTGCCTCTATGATCTCGGCGAGGTTTCGCCCGGACCCGACGCGCCGGCGCTGCTGGAACGCGCCTTCGCCGACCCACGCACGGCGTTCGTCAACGTCCACACCGCCCGGCCCGGCTGCCTGCTGTCCCGCGTCGAGCGGGCCGCCGGGCATATTGCCACCTGACGCCGGCTTGCCCATCATGTTGAGCAAGGGGTGACCCTATAGGCGAGCCGCAGCATGGCCGAACCACAGCTCTCCGTGCGCAGCCTGAAGGCACGCGATCTCGCCCACCGGCTTGCGCGCCGGGAGCGGCGTTCGGTCGCCGAGGTGGTGGAGCGTGCGCTTGAAGCCTACGCGGCGCGCGCGGCCGGCGGCGAATCCGCCGAGGACTTCTACGCACGCCTGTCAGCCGATTACGGCAGCGACGTCGAACTGGAGGCGGTAATCCGCGCGGGCCGGCGACCCAATCCTGGCCCGGATTTTTGGTCCTTCTTGATACCAACGTCATTTCGGAAGCGCTGCGTAAGGCGCCCGATGCCCGTGTCATCGCATGGTTGACGGAAAGCGACGCCGAATTGGGATTGCCAACAGTGGTGCTCGCCGAAATTGTGTTCGGCATTCGCAAAATCAGCCCCGATCAGAGGGCGCTGCGGCTGGAGCAGGGCCTCGCCAGTTGGCGCCGCCGCTTTGCCGACCGCATCTACGGTTTTAGCGAAGCCGCCACATTGGCATATGGCGACATCATGGCTGATGCGGTCAAGCTGGGGCGGCCGATGACTGTTCAGGACGGCATGATCGCGGCAACCGCCCGCGTCAACAGCGGGCGGCTTGCAACCCGCAACGTGACCGATGTTGCCGCAGCCGGTCTGGAGCGTATCTGCCCGTGGAGCGCCAAATGAGCGAACCCTGTTGCCCCGTTCCGCTCAGTCGCGCTTCCATCAGACGGTCATGCGCCAGTTCGTGCCCGACGTGATGCCGGCCATGAAGCCACCCAACGCTGGCACCGCGATCGCGCCCATCGGCAGACTCGACTTCGCGGACCAGTTCGATCCTGTCTTGATCGCCAGGGCACAGGAGAATCCGGCAACGCTGCCGGAAGGCACGCAATCGCAGGTTGGCAGACTGGCGGTCCTGTTTTCCCCGAGGTCTCCAGCGTCAGCCGTTTTCACCACAACCAGCCCGTTGAACGTCGGATGGGCGCCTTTTGGCCCGCGCCCCGCCACGCGGCGCAGCGGTGCGCGGCCGCGGATGTCCGTCCGATCGACCGTCGCCTTTGCCCGTCCGTCCGGGCGCATTGCCGCACCAGATTGAGCGCGCGAACCCGCCTGTGGCCAGTCGTCACGCGCCGCGGTTGATGCGGCGGATCGTTGCCGTGGTGCTGTGTCCGGCTTCCAGGTCGATCAGCCGCACCTCGCCGCCATGCGCGCGAACGATGTTCGCCCCCACCACCTGATCCAGGCGGTAATCCGCCCCCTTGAACAGCAGGCTCGGCAGCAGCGTGCCGATCAGTGCTTCCGGCGTATCCTCCTCGAACAGCGTCACCAGATCGACCGCCGAGATCGACGCCATCACTGTCGCCCGCGCCGTCTCGGTCTGCACCGGGCGTTCCGGCCCCTTCAGCCGGCGGACCGAGGCGTCGCTGTTCAGCCCCACCACCAGCCGGTCGCAGGCGGCACGGGCGCGCGCCAGCAGGCGCACATGGCCGGGGTGGATGAGGTCGAAACAGCCATTGGTGAAGCCGACGCGCAGGCCCGCCGCCCGCCACGCCGCCACCTGCGCCTGCGCCGCGTCACGCTCGGCGATCTTCTCGTCGAGTGCGAGAACCTCGCGCCGGTGCAGCGCCTCGGCCAGTTCGGCGTGGCTCACCGTCGCCGTGCCCGGCTTGCCGACCGAAATGCCGGCGGCGACATTGGCCAGCATCGCCGCCGCCGGCATCTGCGCCCCGGCGGCGAGGCCGATGGCGAAGGCGGCAATCAGCGTGTCGCCGGCGCCGGAGACATCGGCCACCGCCTGCGCCCGCGTCGGCACATGCAGCGGCGGCAGGCCGGTGCGCACCAGCGTCAGGCCGCGCGCCGAGCGTGTCACCAGCACCGCGCCGGCCGCCGCCGCGGCGCGCGCATGCTCGCCGGCGCGGGCGGCGCCGGCGTCGTCCTCGCATGGATGGCCGGTGGCGCGCGCCGCCTCCGCCTCGTTCGGGGTCAGCACATCGACGCCGCGATAGGCGGCAAAGCTGGCGCGCTTGGGATCGGCGATCACCGGCTTGCCGGCGCGCCGCGCCGCCGCGATGGCGCCGGCCAGCACCGCGTCGGTCAACACGCCCTTGGCGTAGTCGGACAGCACCACCACGTCGGCGCGCGGCAGGGCGGCCACGAACTCGGCCAATAACTGCGCCTCGGTCGCCGCGTCGATGTCGCCCGCCTCCTCCTCATCCAGCCGCAGCAACTGATGGCCACCGGACATGAAGCGCGTCTTCACCGTGGTCGGCCGCTGCGGCACCGGCACGAGGCAGGAGCCGATGGCGCTGCCGGCGGCCAGCAGCCGGCCGATCTCGGTTGCCGCATCGTCCATGCCGACCACCCCGGCCAGGATCGCCCGCGCGCCGAGCGCCGCCACGTTCTGCGCCACGTTGGCCGCACCGCCGAGCACCGCCCGGCGCTGCTGCGCCCGCAGCACCGGGATCGGCGCCTCCGGCGAGATGCGCCGCACCTCGCCCAGCACATAGCGGTCGAGCATGATGTCGCCGAGCACCAGCACGCAGCATCCGGCGAACTGCGGCAGCAGGGCGGCCAGGGTGCCGTCGGCGATTGCGGAGTCGTGGGGTGCGGCGGAGACGGTCACGGTGCTATCCTGTCACGCTGTCGGCGCGGCGGTTTTACCGCGGGCGCCGCGCCCGGTGCGAGTGCGGAATGCAAGCTGCCGATCCCGACCGTGTCGAACTGGCCGAACAGGCGGTGCGCGCCGGGCTGGAGCGCTATTTCGCCGAGCGGCAGGGACGCATCGACGGCTTCGTCGAGCGGCATTTTTCGCTGCGCGGGGCGCTGCGGCTGCACCGCGCCGCGCTCGGCTGGGATATTCTGCGCGCCCCGGTCAATCTGACGCTGGCGCTGCCGCAACTGCTGCTGACGCTGGCCGGCAGCCGGCGCCATCTGCTGCTGCGGACCGATGTGGCGCGCGAGATCGACTGGCTGATCCGCACCGATCTGCTGGAACTGCCGGCGCTTGACGGGGCCCGGGTGGCGCGGCGCGATGCGCTGGCCGCCGCCATCCTCGATCAACCGGCGGTCGCCGCCGCGCTGGTGCCGGGCGATGCACGGGTGGGCGCGGCGATGGCGGTCTATTGCGGCAGCCGTGCCGCGGCGGCGGAGATGACCACCGGGCTGGTCAGCCTCGGCACCGGCGCGCTCGCCTTCAGCAAGCTCACCCCCGGCCTCGCCACCCTCGGCCCGACGCTGGCGGCGCTGCTGGCGCAGCAGGCGGCGGTGGCGTCGTTTCCGCTCGGCGGGGCGCTCGGCGGGGTATGGTACGGCATGTTTCCCGCTGCCCCCTCGACCGTGCTGGTCGGCGGCATGACCGCGGCGCTGATGCTGGCCGGCAGCCTGTTTGCCGCCTTCGCCGGCATCGTCGCCGACCCGGTGCAGCGCCGGCTCGGGCTGCATCAGGCGCGGCTGCGGCGGCTGCTGGCGGCGCTGGAGCGGCAGGCGGCGGACCCGACGGCGCCGGGGCTGGCGCTGCGCGACCCGTATGTCGCGCGGCTGCTCGATCTGTTCGACCTTGCCGGCGTCGCCTGGCGGATCGCGCATGCCTGATCCGCAGGGCCGGCGCGACGGCGCCCGTGCTACAGCTTGGGGACCGCAGAGCGGCCTGGGGAGGGCGCGTGACCGGTCCGACCTCTGTTGCCCTGCCGCCGATTGCCGCCCAGCGCGCCGACGAGCCGTTGCGCGGCATCCTGCTGGTGATCGGCGCCCTGCTGCTGTTCTCGACCTCCGACGCCACGGCAAAATACGTCACCCGGACGCTGCCGGCGATCGAGGTCGCCTGGGTCCGCTATGCGGTGTTCGTGCTGCTGACGCTGGCGCCGGCGGTGCGCCAGGGGCCGGCGCTGCTGCGCACCCGCCGGCTGTGGCTGCAGCTCGGCCGCGGCGTCGCGGTGGCGCTGTCGGCGCTGCTGTTTATTCTCGGCCTCGGCAAGCTGCCGTTGGCCGAAGCGGCGGCGATCAACTTCGTCTCGCCGCTGTTCATCACCGCGCTGTCGGTGCCGATGCTGGGCGAGAAGGTCGGGCTGCGGCGCTGGCTGGCGCTGGCCGTCGGGCTGGGCGGCGTGGTGCTGGCGGCGCATCCGGGCAGCGGCGCGTTCCAGGCGGCGGCGCTGTATCCGCTGCTGTCGGCGGCGGCCTGGGCGATCGGCATGATCTTCACCCGCCAGCTAGCCGCCACCGACCGGCCGGCGACGACGCTGGCGTGGTCGGCGCTGAGCGGGCTGGCGCTGCTCAGCGTGTTCCTGCCCGGCGAGGCGCGGCTGCCGGATGCGACGGAACTGTGGCTTTGCATCCTGATCGGGGTGGTGGCGGCCAGCGGACAGTTTCTCGTCGTGCTCGGCTACCGGCTGGCGCCGGCCTCGCTGCTGGCGCCATTCTCCTACCTGCAGCTGATCTCGTCCGGGCTGCTCGGCTACATCGTGTTCGCGGCGCGGCCGGGCAACAGCACCATTCTGGGTGCCGCGGTCATCGCCGGCAGCGGCCTCTACACCGCCAGCCGCGAACGCGCCCGCAGATGATGCTGCGGGGGCGTTGCGGGGACGGCTCAGCTTCCGGCGCGGTTGGACATCCGGCGGCTCTGGGCGAAGGCCGGGTCGAACACCCGCGGCAGGTCCGAGCGGGTCAGGCCGATATCGGCCAGTTCGTGGTCCGACAGCGATCCCAGCGTCTCCAGCACGGCACGCCGGCGCGGCATCTGCACCAGCCACGTCACCGCGCCACCGAGGCGCTTCGCCAACCCGGCCTTGCGGCTCGGGGCCGTCGCCTTGCGCGACCCCGCCACAGGCAGGAAATCCATCCCGTCCTTGGCAACATGCGCGTTCATCTGATTCTATCCTCTTGCTCTCTAAGGCCGCTCTGTCGGCCTACCGCAGCGCAACATAAGAAGCCGGCCGGCGAACAAAATGTGCCATTGCGCGGCGCCAGATATGCGTCCAATGCAACTCGAAACCGTGAGCTATGACTTTTTGGCGACATAATTGTGAAGGCCACCTGCAATGAGTTCTGCGCCTCTCGCTGATCTGCGGGCCGAACTGGTCCGTCGCGGCCTCACCGGGCTGATCGTGCCGCGGGCCGATGAGCATCTCGGCGAGTATGTCCCGCCGGGCGCCGAGCGGCTGGCCTGGCTGAGCGGCTTCACCGGCAGCGCCGGGCTGGCCGTGGTGCTGCCCGACCGCGCCGCGCTGTTCGTCGATGGCCGTTACGTGCTGGCCGCCGCGGCGCAGACCGATGCGACGCTGTGGGAGCGCCATCATTTCACCGAGCAGCCGCCGCCGGCCTGGCTCGCCGCCGCCGCGCCGGGGGGGCGCATCGGCTATGATCCGCTGCTGATCGCCGAGGAGACGCTGCAGCGCTTCACCGAGGCCGGCATCGACATGGTGGCGGTCGAGTCGAACCCGATCGACGAGGTGTGGCGCGAGCGTCCCGGCCCGCCGCTGCATCCGGCCGAGCCGCATCCGCTCGCTTTCGCCGGGCGCAGCAGCGCCGACAAGCGGGCCGAGATCGGCCAGGCCCTGACGGCGGCGAAGCAGGATGCGGCGGTGCTGACCGATCCGGCGTCGATCGCCTGGCTGCTCAACATCCGCGGCAGCGACGTGCCGTACACGCCGTTCGCGCTCGGCTTCGCCATTCTCCGCGCTGACGCTTCGGTGACGCTGTTCATGGACCCGCGTAAGGTACCGCCGCCGACGCGGGCCTGGCTCGGCAGCGCGGTCGCGGTGGCGCCGCGCACGGAACTGGCGCCGGCGCTGGCGGCGCTGGCCGGTCTGAGCGTGCGGGTCGATCCGGCGACCGCGCCGGCCTGGTTCGCGCAGCGCCTGCGCGCCGCCGGTGCCCGCGTCATCGCCGGCATGGACCCATGCCTGCTGCCCAAGGCGTGCAAGAACACGGTGGAGCAGGAGGGCGCGCGGGCGGCGCATCGGCGCGACGCGGTGGCGCTGTGCCGCTTCCTGCACTGGCTCGACGGTGAGGCCGGGCGCACCACCGAGCGCGGCGCGGCGGCGCGGCTGACCGAGTTCCGCAGCGCGCTGGCCGATTTCCGCGGCGAGAGTTTCGCCGCCATCTCCGCCGCCGGTGAGCACGGCGCGATCATGCATTACCGCGTCGATGCCGCCAGCAACCGGCCGATCCGCACCGACGAGCTTTATCTGATCGACAGCGGCGCGCAGTTTCCCGACGGCACCACCGATGTCACCCGCACCGTCTGGACCGGCACCGGCACCGCCCCCGCCGAGCTGCGCGACCGCTACACCCGCGTTCTCAAGGGCCACATCGCCATCGCCACGCTGCACTTTCCGCACGGGGTCACCGGCGCCCATCTCGACGGCTTCGCCCGCCATGCGCTGTGGCAGGTGGGGCTGGATTTCGATCACGGCACCGGCCACGGGGTCGGCAGCTATCTGTCGGTGCATGAAGGGCCGGTCAGCCTGTCGCGGCTGTCCAGGCCGGTGCCGCTGGCGGCCGGCATGCTGCTGTCCGACGAGCCGGGATTCTACGCGCCGGGCCGGTTCGGCATCCGGCTGGAAAACCTGCTGCTGGTGCAGCCGGCGGCGCTGCCGGAGGCGAGCCGGCCGTTCCTGTGCTTTGAGACGCTGACATTGGCGCCGTTCGATCGCCGGCTGATCGAGCCGGCACTGCTGACGCTCGATGAGCTGGCGTGGCTCGACCGCTATCACCAGCGCGTGCTGGCGGACATCGGGCCGGCGCTGGACGCTTCGGCGCAGGCATGGCTCACGGATTCGTGTGCCCGCCTCGGATGACATGAACCGGCGCGTTAACACTTTTCCGGGCGAATCGTGCTATCTTGCATCTATTCCGATTCGGCCGGAGTTCTGAGCGTGATGTTAAGACGGGTGGATTTGCAGATCCTTGCCGAATGGTGCCGTCGCCGGCGTATGTGCTGGTCGCCGGGTCGATCGGAGGATGCCGCGCCGGCGCTGTTGCTGGAGCCGCGCGGGCGGGGCGATGCGCGGCCGATGTTGCTGGTGGTTCGGGCGGGCGAATGGTGTCTGGTTGATCAGGACGGCGATACGCTGGCCACCGCGTCGGATCTGCCGGCGCTGCTCGATGCGTTGGATGGCGGCGTCGCCGATCCGGTGTGGCAGCGCCCGGCCATCGCCCATGGCGGCCTGCCGGCGGCGGTTGCCTGGGCGGCCTGACGCGGGGCCGTTGCGGCCCGAGGTTCACCCGGCGCGTCACCCGCCCTTTGCACGCCAAAGCCGGCGTGTGATCGGTTCACCGGGGCACCAGCCGGCGGCGGTTCAGTCTTCTGTGGCAGCAACCAGCGGCCGGGGCTGGCCGTCATTCGACACGCCGGTCGGGACACTGAAGCGCGACGGGTCCGCGATCACATAACCTTGCCGCCGCGCCGCCAGAATCGTCCGATCGGCTGCCCCGACCGCGCTCAGCTTGCGGCGCAGTTTCAAGACGAGCTGATCGACGCTGCGATCGTCGGCGTGCAGCGGACGCTTCAGCGCCACCCGGCCGAGCCAGTCGCGCGAGACCGGCGCGCCATCGGCGTCGAGCAGCGTCTCCAGCGCGATGAACTCTGCCTCGCTCAACGCCGTCCGTTCGCCGCGCAGGCCGACCACACAGCGATGCGCCGGATCAAGCGCCAGCATGCCGGTGTCGCCAACCGCGACCATCTGCGCCACGCGCTCCAGCCGCCGGTGCAGCGCCCGGATGCGGGCCAGCAGTTCGGCCGGCGCCACCCGGCGGGGCACCACATCATCGGCGCCACGGTCGAGACAGGCGATCCGCCCCGGCTCGTCGTCGCGCGCCAGCATCACCATCAGCCCGGCCGCACCGACGGCGGCCAGCCGGTCGATCTGTGCCATCGCATCACGCCCGGTATCATCGAGATCGAGCAGCAGCACACTGGGGGCGAAACCGGGGATCACCCGCACCGCATCGCCGACCGACGCAACCGCATCGACCTGCTGCCCCGCCGCCCGTGCCGCAATGGTGATCGCCGTCGCCAGTACCGTCGGATGGGCGACAAGTAACAGCCGCGGCACCAGGGGCGATAGTGGCGGGATTGTGGCGTGGCGCATGTCCATGGCCGCCATTCGTGGTGCTGCGCGACGCCTAATTCAACTGGAACGCCCCCCCCAGACAGAAAACGATTCCTAAATGTGACGACATTCATTGCTGATCAACAACGCTCTCCGGCCCGGCGGCGTCTGACCCGGTGGTCAACTCCCGCCATTGCAGTTCAGTCAGTGTGCGCACGCCGAGCTCCTCCGCTTTGCGCGCCTTGGATCCGGCGTCTTCGCCAACCACCACCAGGTCGGTGCGGCGCGACACGCTGTCGGTGACGCGCGCGCCCAGACGCTCGGCCATCGCCTTCGCCTCGGGCCGCGTCATGGTAACCAGCGTGCCGGTGAACACCACCGATTTGCCGGCGAGCCGCGCATCGCCGCCGCCGCCGGGCGCCGCGTCTTCGACGCTGAGCTGCGCCGCCAGCGCGTCGAGCGCGGCGACGTTGCGCGGTTCGGCGAAGAACCCGACCAGTTCTTCGGCGATCGCCGGGCCGATGCCGACGATGTTGGCCAGATCGCTGCGCGCCTCGGCGCCGATCTGCATTGCGGCGATCATCTGCGTCCGCCAGACGGCGAAACTGCCATAGTGGCGCGCCAGCAACTGCGCGTTGCGCGCTCCGATGCGGCGGATGCCGAGCGCATAGATGACGCGGGCGAGCGGAATGCGCCGCCGCGCGGCGATGGCGCGCATCAGGTTGCGCGCCGAGACGGCGCCGAAACCCTCGCGCGCGGCGATGGCTGCTTCATGGTCGGGCAGGGCAAAAATATCCACCGGGCCGTGCAGCAGACCGTCCTGCATAAAGGCGCGGATCGTCTTCTCGCCCAGCCCGTCGATGTCGAAGGCAGGGCGAGAGACGAAATGCACCAGCCGTTCCTCGGCCTGCGCCGGACAGGTCAGCGCGCCGGTGCAGCGCCGCACCACTTCGCCCGCCGGCCGCACCGCGAGGCTGCCGCAGACCGGGCAATGGTCGGGAAACAGGTAGGGCTGCGCCGCGGCCGGGCGATCGGCGGCGACGGCGCCGAGGATTTGTGGGATCACGTCGCCGGCGCGCTGCAGCGTCACCGTGTCGCCGATGCGCACATCCTTGCGCGCGATCTCGTCCTCATTGTGCAGCGTCGCCCGCGTCACCAGCACGCCGCCGACATTCACCGGCTGCAACTGCGCCACCGGGGTCAGCGCACCGGTGCGCCCGACCTGGATGACGATGTCGAGCAGCCGCGTCGTCGCCTGTTCGGCGGGGAACTTCCAGGCGACCGCCCAGCGCGGCTCGCGGCCGACATAGCCGAGCCGCTCCTGCCATGCCAGATCGTCGATCTTATAGACCACGCCGTCGATGTCGTAGGGCAGGGCGGCGCGTTCGGCGCCCAGGCGCTGCTGGAACGCCGCCGCCGCCGCCGCGTCGGCCAGCAATTCGGCCAGCGGATTGACGACGAATCCCCACGCGCTCAGCCGCTGCAGATAGGCGCTGTGCGATGTGGCAACCCGCTCGCTGGCCTCGCCCATCGCATAGGCGAACAGCGCCAGCGGACGCCGTTCGGTGACGCGCGGATCAAGCTGACGCAGGCTGCCGGCGGCAGCGTTGCGGGGATTGGCGAACAAGCGCTCGCCTTCCGCCTCCTGGGCGGCGTTCAGCGCCAGGAAATCAGCCTTGCGCATGAACACTTCGCCGCGGATTTCAATGCGCGCCGGCGCCGCGCCGCGCAGCCGTGTCGGCAGGTCCGGCAGGGTGCGCAGATTGGCCGTGACATCCTCGCCGACGCTGCCGTCTCCGCGCGTCGCCGCGCGCACGAACACGCCATCGAGGTAGAGCAGACTGATCGACAGACCATCGATCTTCGGCTCACCGACGCAGCGCAGCGGCGTGTCCTTGAGGCCGAGGAAACGCCGCGCGCGTTCGAGAAAGGCGGCAAACTCCTCGGCGGCAAAGACATTGCCGAGCGAGAGCATCGGCACTCCGTGAGCGACTTTGGCAAAGCCGCCGCTGGCGGCACCGCCGATGCGGTGGCGGGGCGAATCGGCGCGCACCAGATCGGGAAACTGCGCCTCGATGGCGTCGTTGCGCCGGCGCAGCGCGTCGTATTCGGCGTCGCTCATCACCGGCGCGTCGCGCTCGTGATAGGCGCGGTCGGCCTCGGCGAGGCGTGCGGCGAGACGTTCCAGCTCCGCCGCGGCCGCGGCCTGGTTCAGTTGATCGACCGCGCTCATGCCGCCCCCAGCAGGTCGGCGGCGGCGGCGCGGGCCGATTCGGTGATGCGCTCGCCGGCCAGCATGCGCGCGATCTCCTCCTGGCGCGCCGGCTGGTCGAGCGTTTCCACCTGCGTCTCGGCGCGTCCGCGCGCGGCGTGTTTGGCGACCCGCAGATGTGCCGCCCCGCGCGCCGCCACCTGCGGGCTGTGCGTCACCAGCAGCACCTGCACCCGCGCCGCCAGCCGCGCCAGCCGCTCGCCGACGGCGGCGGCGGTGGCGCCGCCGATCCCGGCATCAACCTCGTCGAACACCATCGTCGGCACCACCCCGCCGCCCGCCAGCACCACTTTCAGCGCCAGCAGCAGCCGCGACAATTCACCGCCCGAGGCGACGCGGCCGAGCGGCCCCGGCTCCTGCCCCGGATTGGTGGCGATCAGGAAGCGCACCGCATCGGCGCCCTGAGGCCCCCAGGCGGCTTCGTCCAGCCGCTCGATGGCGGTGACGAAGCGGGCGCGGTCGAGTTTCAGCGGCGGCAGTTCGCGCGCCACCGCCCGATCCAGCCGCGCCGCCGCGCCGCTGCGCGCCGCCGACAGCGCCGCGCAGGCCTGCGCATAGGCGCCGCGCGCGGCGCCGGCGTCGCGCGCCAGGGTGGCGATCTCCGCCTCGCCAGTTTCCAGCGCCGCCAGCCGTCCGCGCAGCGTCGCCAGCAGGCCGGGCAGTTCGGCCACCGGCACCCCGTGCTTGCGCGCCGCGGCACGCAGCGCGAACAGCCGCTCCTCGGTGCGTTCCAGCAGGCGCGGGTCCGGCTCGGCGTCGCGGGCGAGGCGGCCGAGCAGCGTCTCGGCCTCGGCCAGCGCCGCCTCGGCCTGCTCCAGCGCGGCCAGGGCAGGGGCGATCGGGCCGCCGCCGTGCTTGTCGAGCAGCCGTTGCAGCGAGCGCCCGGCGGCCCGCAGCGCCGCGGCGGGGGCATGGCTGCGGCGGTCGCGCGGGGCGATCTCGGACAACGCGGCGGCAATCGCTTCGGCCCGCCGGTCCGCCTGCTGCAGCTGTTGGCGCTCGTCGGCGAGGCGGTCCTCCTCGCCCGGCTCGGGCGCCAGGGCGGCGAGTTCGTCGGTGGCGTGGCGCAGGAAATCCTGGTCGCGCTGCGCCGCAGCGATGGCGGCCTCGGCGGCGGCGAGGGCGGCGGCGGAGTCGCGCCAGGCGCGGTGCCGCGTCGCCACCGCCTCGCGCAGCGTCGCGGCGACGCCAAACGCATCGAGCAGCGCCGCATGACCGGCGGGATCAGCCAGCCCCATCTGATCGTGCTGGCCCTGCACCTCGACCAGCAGGGCGCCGAGCCGGCGCAGCAGGGCAATGCCGATCGGCGCATCGTTGGCGAAGGCGCGCGAGCGGCCGTCGCGTCCGACGATGCGGCGCAGCACGATCTCCTCCTCGGCGGCGATGCCCTGCTCGGCCAGCAGGGCCAGCGCCGGATGGTCGGCGGGCGGCGCGAACACCGCCGCCACCGAGGCCTGCTCGCAGCCGGCGCGCACCAGCCCCTGTTCGGCGCGGGCGCCGAGCGCGAGGCCGAGGCTGTCGAGCAGGATCGACTTGCCGGCGCCGGTCTCCCCGGTCAGCACCGTCAGACCGGGACCGAAGCCGAGATCAAGCCGCTCGATCAGCACCACATCGCGGATCGACAGCGCGGTCAGCATGCCGCCCGGCTCAGAAGATCCAGCCGAAGGCGCGGCTGATCAGACCCGGACGGTCGCGCGACGGCACTTCCTTCTGCTGGTTCTTGACCTGCCCGTCGGCGACCAACTGGTCGTAGCTGTCGGCATACCAGATGCTGCCCGGATAGTTATGACCAAGCACCGCGGCGGTACGCCGCGCCTGCTCGGGCAGGCCGAGCATCAGATAGATCTCGGTCATCCGATGCAGCGCCTCGGCGACATGGTTGGTGGTCTGGTAGTCATCGACGACGCGCTGAAACCGGCCGATGGCGGCGGCATAGAGGTGCTGGCGCTCATAGAAGCGGCCGATCTCCATTTCCTTGCCGGCAAGGTGATCGCGGGCGAGGTCGATCTTCAACTTGGCATCGCGGGCATAGGCGCTGTCGGGGAAGCGGTTGACCACCTCCTGCAGCGCGGTCATGGCGTCTTCGGTGCCCTTCTGGTCGCGCCGGATGTCTTCGATCTGCTCATAATAGCAGATGGCCCGCAGGTAATAGACATAGCCGATGTCGCGATGCGCCGGATGGAGCTGGATGAAGCGGTCGAGCGTGGCGATGGCGTCGGGAAACTTGTTCTCCAGAAATTGCCCATAGGCCTGCATGATCTGCGCATTGGAGGCCCAGGGCGAAAACGGGTAGTATTGCTCGACATCGTCGAACTGCGTCACCGCCACGTCGTAATGGCGCGCCATCAGGGCGTCGGCGCCGCGGTTATACAGCACCTCCACCGGCAGGCTGGAGGCGTCCTCTTTCGGCGGCGGGGCGGCGAACATGGAACAGCCGCCCAGCACCAGCAATGCAGCAAACAGGCTGAACCGTAACAGGTGGGCAGGAAGCAAGGGGATCACCGCACGATGGAAGCGCCGCGTTATAGCACGACCGCGGGGGCGGCAAGCCTGTCCTGACAGACTCAGGCGGCTTCGGCCTCGGCACGGCGGCGCGGGGCGATGGCGGGCTGGGCGGGCAATACCAGCCGCCAGTTGGCGGCTTCGGCGAACAGCGCGCGCAGCAGCCGGTTGTTGAGCGCATGGCCGCACTTGTGGGCGACGAAGCGGGCGCGCAGCGGCGCCCCGGCCAGCGCCAGATCGCCGACCGCGTCCAGCAGCTTGTGGCGGACGAATTCATCGACCATGCGCAGCCCGCCGGGGTTGAGCACCCGCGCGCCATCGACCACCACCGCATTTTCCAGGCTGCCGCCCCGCGCCAGACCGGCGGCGCGAAGCTGTGCCACCTCACCGGCGAGGGTAAAGGTGCGGGCGCGGGCCACTTCGTCGCGGAAACTGTCCGGCGTCAGCCGCAGCGACAGCGCCTGCCGGCCGATGGCGGCGGCGTCGAAGGCGATCGAGACGGCCATGTCGAGGCCGAACGGCGCCGGGCGCAATTCGGCAAAGGCGTCGCCCTGGGCGACGCGGACCGTGCGGCGCACCTCGATCTGCGGCATCATCTCGTCCAGCTCGACGCTGCCGGCGCAGTCGAGCAGGAACAGGAACGCGGCGGCGGAGCCGTCATGGATCGGCAATTCCGGGCCATCGACCTCGACCAGCGCGTTATGAATGCCGGCCCCGACCAGCGCCGCCATCAGATGCTCGACGGTGCCGACACGCACCAGGGGCTCGTCCGGCAGGCCGAGCACGGTGCACAGACGGGTATCGACGACATGATCGAAGCGGGCCGGAATGTCGCGGCCGAGATCGCTGCGGCGGAAGACGATGCCGGTGTCGGCCGGCGCCGGCGACAGCACCAGACGCACCCGCCGCCCGCTGTGCAGGCCGATGCCGACACAGTCGATCGGTGCGGCTAGCGTGCGCTGAACCGTCAGCGTCGTCTGCAGCGGCAGCGTGAGCGGCAACCCGTCCATGCCTGTTTACCTGGCCTCGTTTTGCGCGGGTGAATCCGAACACCCTAAACGTGGCAGCCCCCGGCGACCCTGGCCAGTCAATCATTATTGCCGGATATTTCTGGATAACCATATGATTTTACGGAAGATTGTGTTCCGCGAAATGTGACCGCCGGTAATCTCTCGGCGGTCTTGCACCGGCCGCCCGATCCCGGCCGGTGCCGGGAGCGGGCGGTGCGCTGCGCCGCGATCAGGACGACTGGCGGCGCAGGAAGGCGGGAATGTCGATCGGCATTTCCTCCCCGCCGGTCTGGCGGACATCGGCGCGCATCGGCTCGTTGCGCGCCGCCGGCGGTTCGGCGGCGGGCTGCGGCGCCGTCGCTTCGGCGCTGGCACCGCGGATGGCGCCGGTGACCAGATTGAACAGGCTGCGCCGTTGCGGCACCGCGGCGGGGGCCGTGGCCGGCTGCGGCTCGGAGAACAGCGGCGAGCTGCGCACAGCCGGTCGCGCCGCCGCGCGAGGCGGCGCCGCGCGCAGTGGCGCGGCGAGGCCGGCGGCCGGGCGCGGCGGCTCGGCATAGCTCGCCGGGTCGGTCTCCGGCTCTGGCTCCGGCATCGGCTGCGGGCGGGCGACCTGCGGCTGCAGCGTATAGGGCTGCGGCGCCGGCTGCTGGCGACCCTGCGGCTGGAACTGCGGCGCTGGCTGTGGCTGTGGCTGCGGCGCGGCGCGGCCCGGCATCGGCGCGGCCGGGCGCATCGCCGGCATCCCGGCGGGGGGGGCGGTGACGATGCCGAAGTTTCCCGCCGGTGTCGCCGCCGCCGCCACCGCCTGCACGCCGCCGCCGCCGACGGCAACCAGCTTCGGCCGCTCGGCCGAGCGCTGGAGCGGCGTGTCGATGCCGGTCGCCACCACCGAGACGCGGATCTTGCCGATCAGCGTCTCGTCGATGGCCGAGCCGAAGATGATGTTGGCTTCCTCGTCCACTTCCTCGCGGATGCGGTTGGCCGCCTGATCGACCTCGAACAGCGTCATGTCCTCGCCGCCGGTGATGTTGATCAGCAGGCCGCGCGCCCCGGCCATGCTGGTATCCTCCAGCAGCGGATTGCTGATCGCCGCCTCGGCGGCGCGGATGGCGCGGTTGTCGCCGTCGGCCTCGCCGGTGCCCATCATCGCCTTGCCCATCTCCGCCATTACCGTGCGGATATCGGCAAAGTCGAGATTGACCAGGCCCGGCGCGACCATCAGGTCAGTGACCCCGCGCACGCCCATGTAGAGCACGTTGTCGGCCATCTTGAACGCTTCCTTCCAGCCGGTGCGCTCATTGGCCAGGCGGAAGAGATTTTGGTTGGGAATGACGATCAGCGTATCGACGAACTGCTGCAGCTCGTCGATGCCCTGCTCGGCCGAGCGCATCCGCCGCGTGCCCTCGAAGGTGAACGGCTTGGTCACCACGCCGACGGTGAGGATGTTGCGCTCACGCGCCATGCGGGCGATCACCGGTGCCGCCCCGGTGCCGGTGCCGCCGCCCATGCCGGCGGTGATGAACACCATGTGCGCCCCGTCGAGATGACGGTACAGCTCCTCCGCCGCCTCCTCCGCCGCGGCGCGGCCGATCTCCGGCTTGGCGCCGGCGCCGAGGCCCTGGGTGATGTGCGGGCCGAGCTGGATGCGGCGGTCGGCGCGGCTGTGCAGCAATTGCTGCGCATCGGTGTTGGCGACGACGAACTCGACCCCGGCGAGGTTCATCGCGATCATGTTGTCAACGGCATTGGTGCCGCCGCCGCCGACGCCGATGACGGTGATGCGCGGGGTGAAATCGGTGTGCGAGTGCTGCGAGATGGTCAGGTTGAGGGTCATGCGCTGGTTCCCCTGAGGCGCGGATGGCGGGACGACGGATCGGTGGGGCGGGGCATCACACTCTGTCCCGCAGAAAATGGACGAAACGGCGGAACAGACCGCCCTGACGCTCGGCGTCGAGGTCGATGTCGGGCAGCGCCCGGCCGGCGCCACCCGCCCAGGCGAGCAGCCCGACGGCGGTGGCGAAGGCCGGGCCCGAGGCCGAATCGGGCATGCCGCGTGGCGCCGCCGGGCGGCCCTGGCGGATCTGCCGGCCGAGGATACGCCCGGCCATGTCGCGCACCCCCGACATCTGGCTGGCGCCGCCGGCCAGCACGACGCGGCTGCCGGCGGCCCGGCCAAGCCCTGAGCTGTCGAGTCGCTCCTTGACCATCTCGAAGGTTTCTTCCAGCCGCGGCTTGATGATGTTGACCACCATGCTGCGCGGCACCTTGGCGAACTGGTGCTCCTCCTCGCCGACCAGCGGCACCGGCAGCATCTCGCGATCGTCGTCGGGGCTGGCATGGGCGCTGCCGTACAGCGTCTTCAGCCGTTCGGCATGGGCGATCGGGGTCGACAGCACGCGGGCGATGTCGTTGGTGACGTGGATGCCGCCGATGCCGATCTGCGAGGTGTGCAGCAACTGGCCATCGGCGAACACCGCCAGCCCGGTGGTGCCGCCGCCCATGTCGATGACGGTGGCGCCGAGCTGGCGCTCATCTTCGACCAGCGTGGCCATGCCGGCGGCCATCGGCGACGAGACCATCTCGGCGACCTCCAGCTCGCAGCGGGCGATGCAGGCGCCGAGCGACAGCAGCGCCGTCTTCTGCGCATCGACCACATGCAGCCGCGCCGACAGCACCTCGCAATGCAGCCCGCGCGGGTCGCCGACGCCTTGGACATCGTCGGCGGAAAAGGCGAGCGGCAGGGCGTGGATGATGTCGCGCCCCTCGCTGACCGCGCGGGCGCGGCCCTCCAGCAGCACCCGGCGCACGTCATGGTCGGTCACCGCGCGCCCGCCAACCGGCCATTGCACGTTGAACAAATGGCTTTCCGGCTGGCCGCAGGACAGATTGACGGTGACCGACCGCAGCCTGATGTCGGCCTCGCGCTCGGCCTGCCCGACGGCGGCGCGGATGGCGCGTTCGGCTTCCTCGATGTCGGTGATGCCGCCGCCGCGCACCCCGCGCCCGCGCTGCCAGCCGAAGCCGAGCACGCGCATGGTGCCGTCCGACTCGCTGCGGCCGATGACGCAGACGATCTTGGTGGTGCCGATGTCGAGCACGCCGAACGGCCCGGAGGCGCGCAGCCGCGGCCGTGTCGGCTCGCCATCGTCCTCGCCGGGCGGCAGGATGCGACGCGACAGGTCGTTCATGTCGGCCTCCTGGAGGGATTGGGCGCGGTCTCTTTCGGTGCCGCCTGCGGGCGAAACACCAGGCGGTCGGGCAGCCGCAGGTCGATCGCCTGCAGCGGCCGGTCGAGCAGCGCGTGCTCGGTCTGCAGCTCGTCCAGGCGGCTCAGCGCCTGCCGCTCGGCGCCCTCGGGCAGCAGGACATCGGTGCCGTTGTTCAGCCGCAGATTCCACCGCCGCTCGCCGACCCGCACCGCGGCGGTGAGGCGCCGCTGAATGTCCGGGTGCTGCGCCAGCAGGTCGAGCAGCGCCGCCGCCTCGCTCGGGGCGCCGACGCCGACGACCAGCGGCAACTGGCCGGCGAAATCGGCGACATCGGAGTCGGTGACGACGTTGCCGTCATGGTCGATCAGCCGGAACCGCCCTTCGTGCTGCCAGACGGCGAATGGCCGCCGCTCCTCGATCTGCACAATCAGCGTGTCCGGCAGGCGGCGTTCGACCGTCGCCGCGCGCACCCAGGGAATCTGCTCGATACGCGTGCGCGCCGCCTGCACCGAATAGGCCAGGATCGGCATGCCCGGCACCATGCCGATGGCGGCGCGCAGCAGCGGCTCCGGCGTCTTGACGCTGCCCTTGATCTCAACATGGGCGAGGCGCAGCCCGAGCAGGCCGGTGGACGCGCCGAGCCGTTCGCCCAGCCCGCCGCCGACCGCCGGGCCGGACAGCCGCAGCGCCAGCGTGCCGACGCCGATGACCACCAGCGCCGCCAGTCCGATCGCCGCCGGCACCAGCAGCCGGCGTTGCCGGCGGATCAGCACCTGCCACTTGCCGGGGCGGTCCTGCACGTCGTTCCAGCGCGCCGGTCTGGCGGCAGCGGCGGCCGGGCGCGGCGGGGCTTGCTTCACGCGCGGCATTCGGCCTGCTCCACCATCCAGGCGCACAGCTCGGGGAAGGCGATGCCGCGATGCGCCGCCTGTTCCGGCAGCAGCGAGGTCGGGGTCAGCCCCGGCTGCGTGTTCACCTCCAGCAGCACCAGCCGGCCGGGCTCGCCGACGGTGTCGTCATAGCGGAAATCCGCCCGCGTGGCGCCGCGGCAGCCGAGCGCGCGATGCGCCGTCAGCGCCATTGCCAGCGCCGCGTCATGCACCTGCGCATGCACCGTGGCGGGAATGATGTGGCGCGAGCCGCCCTCGGCGTATTTGGCGTCGTAGTCATAGAAGCCGGCGCGCGGCGCAATCTCGGTGACGGTAAGGGCGCGGTCGCCGAGCACGCCGACGGTCAGTTCGCGGCCGGGCACGTATTCCTCGACGATCGCGGTGGCGCCGTACTCCCATTCGCGGGCGACCCGGCCGCGGCGGTTGTCGCCGTCGCGGATGATGATGACGCCAACCGAGGAGCCTTCGTTCAGCGGCTTGACCACATAGGGCCGCGGCATCGGGTCCTGGCTGATCAGGCCGGCCACCGGCACCACCCAGCCGGTGGGAACCGGCAGCCCGGCGGCGGCGAACACCGCCTTGGCCGCCGGCTTGTCCATCGCCAGCGCCGAGGCGCGGATGCCGGAATGGGTGTAGGGGATGCCGAGCCAGTCGAGCACGCCCTGAATCGAGCCGTCCTCGCCGAAACGCCCGTGCAGCGCGTTGAACACCACGTCCGGCGCCGGGTCGAGCGCGGCGAGCAGGGCGCGCAGATCGGCGCCGACCTCGATCGGCGTCACCGCGTGGCCGAGCCCGCGCAGCGCCGCGATGACCTGCCGGCCGGAGGCGAGGCTGACCTCACGTTCGGCCGAGATGCCGCCATGCAGCACGGCGATGCGGCTCATGTCACCGCCTCCGGCCGGCCGGCGGGAATGCCGATGCGGCGGATTTCCCACTCCAGCACGACGCCGCTTGCCGCATGCACGCGCCGGCGCACCTCCTCGCCCAGGCCTTCGATGTCGGCGGCGCTGGCGGCGCCGGTGTTGAGCAGGAAGTTGCAGTGCTTGTCGCTGACCTGGGCGCCGCCGCGGATCAGTCCGCGACAGCCGGCGGCGTCGATCAGCTCCCACGCCTTCATCCCCGGCGGATTGCGGAAGGTCGAGCCGCCGGTGCGTGCGCGCACCGGCTGCGTCGCCTCGCGGCTGGCGCGGATCTCTGCCATGCGCGCGGCGATCACCGTGGCGTCGCCCGGCACCGCGCGGAACCGCGCGCGCACGACGATGCCGCCCGGCGGCAGCGCCGCATGGCGATAGGCGAAGGCCAGACGCGCCGCCGGCAGGCGCAGCAATTCGCCGCTGCGGGTGACCAGTTCGGCCCAGTCCAGGCAGGTGGCGACATCGCCGCCATAGGCGCCGGCATTCATCGCCACCGCCCCGCCGATGCTGCCGGGAATGCCGCAGAGAAACTCGAGTCCCGCCAGCCCCGCCGCCGCGGCGTGTTCGGCCACCGTCGCATCCAGCGCCGCCGCGCCGGCGACCACGCCATCGGCCTCCACCACAATGGCGTTGCAGCCGCGGCCGAGCCGCACCACCACGCCATGCACCCCGCCGTCGCGCACGATCAGGTTGGAGGCGGCGCCGATCGGGGTGACCGAGACTTCCGGCGGCAGCGCCGCGAGGGCGGTGCAGAGATCATCGGCATCGGCCGGACGCAGCAACAGCTCCGCCGCGCCGCCGACGCGAAACCATGTCGCCGGCGCCAGCGTCGCCATCGCCTGCGCCCGGCCGCGCAGCGTCGGCAGCATGTCGCCCAGCGTTGCGCTGTGCTCGGCCGCCATCATCGCCCGCTTCCCGCGCGTCGTGGCTGCGCACCCTGCAACGCGGCTAGCTGCGCCGGCAAGGCCGCCGCCCATTGGGTGATCGTGCCGGCGCCGAGGCAGACGACGAAATCGCCCGAGCGCGCGATGGCGTGGACCATCTCCGCCAGATGCTCCGGCCCCGGCAGCGGCACCACCGAGCGGTGGCCGCGCGCCCGCAGCCCTTCGACCAGCGCGGTGCGATCGACCCCGTCGATCGGCGCCTCGCCGGCGGCATAGACGTCGGCGATGATCACCGTGCCGGCATCGTTCATGCAGGTACAGAACGCCTCGAACAGCGAGGCCAGCCGGGTGTAGCGATGCGGCTGCACCACGGCGACGACGTCGCGCGCGCCGGCCTGGCGCGCCGCCTTCAGCACCGCCGCGATTTCCACCGGATGATGGCCGTAATCGTCGATCACGGTGATGCCGCCGGTCTCTCCGGTCTTGGTGAAGCGGCGCTTGACGCCGCGGAAGGCGGCGAAGGCGCTGCGCAGCGTGGCGTCGTCGATCTCCATTTCCATGCCGATGGCAACCGCGGCGAGCGCGTTCTGCACGTTGTGGTTGCCCAGCATCGGCAGCCGGAACGGACCCATGCGGCGGCTGCGGTTGCGGGTGCGGTCGGTCGCCGTGACCTCGAACGTGGCACCCAGCTTGTCGGCCACCACCCGTTCGGCGCGGATATCGGCCTGCGGCGAGAAACCGTAGGTGACGATGCGGCGATCCGACAGGCGCGGGATCATCTGCTGCACGCCGGGATGGTCGATGCACAGCACGGCGAAGCCATAGAAGGGAATGTTCTGCACGAAATGCTCATAGCCGAGCGCCATCGCCTCGGCGGTGCCCCAATGGTCGAGATGCTCGGGGTCGATATTGGTCACCACGGCGATGGTGGCGGGCAGGCGCAGGAAGCTGCCGTCGCTTTCATCGGCCTCCACCACCATCCAGTCGCCCGAGCCGAGCCGAGTGTTGCTGCCATAGGCGTTGATGATGCCGCCGTTGATCACCGTCGGATCGAGCCGCGCCGCCTCCAGCACCGCGGCGACCAAACTGGTGGTGGTGGTCTTGCCGTGGGTGCCGCCGACGGCAATCGCCCAGCGCAGCCGCATCAGCTCGGCCAGCATCTCGGCCCGCCGCACCACCGGGATCAGCCGCCCACGCGCCGCGCGCACCTCCGGGTTGTCGGCGCCGACGGCGGTGGACACCACCACCACCTGCGCCGAGCCGAGATTTTCCGCCGCATGGCCGATGGCGACGGCGATGCCCGCCTCACGCAGCCGCCGCACATTGGCGTTGTCGGCAATGTCGCTGCCCTGCACCGCATAGCCGAGCGTGTGCAGCACCTCGGCGATGCCGGACATGCCGATGCCGCCGATGCCGACGAAGTGGATGGTGCCGATCGAGAGCGGCAGGGCCCTCATGCTGCGTGCTCCGTCGTGCTCGATGTGCCGCGATGCGCGCTCATCAGGTCGTCCACCGCGTCGGCCAGGGTCACCGCGGCGCCGACATGCCCCTGCGCCGCGGCATGGGCAGCGGCGTCGGCCAGCGTCGCCGGGTCGGCGAACAACTGCTCCAGCCGCTGCGCCAGCGCCGCGGCGCTGCAGTGCGCCTGCGGCATCAGCCACGCCCCGCCGGCCGCGGCCAGCGCGCGGGCGTTTGCCGTCTGATGGTCGTCGATGGCGTGCGGCAGCGGCACCAGCACCGCCGGCCGGCCGATGGCGGCGAGTTCGGCGACGGTGGAGGCACCGGCCCGCGCGATCACCAGATGCGCACGCGCCAGCAGCCCGGCGACATCGGCGAAGAACACCGCGAGCTCGGCCTCGATCCGCGCCGCGGCATAGGCCTGACGCACCCGCTCGATATCCTCGGCGCGGCATTGCTGGCTCACCCGCAAACGCCCGCGCAGCGCCGCCGGCAGCAGCGCCAGTGCCGCCGGCACGATGTCGCTGAACACCCGCGCGCCGAGCGAGCCGCCGAGCACCAGCAGCCGGATGTCGTGCTGCGCCGTCACATAGGGCAGCGCGGCGCGGGCGGCGATGGCCGGGCGCACCGGATTGCCGGTCAGCCGCGTGGTCACCCCCGGCGGCACGCGCTGCGTCGTCGCGTGGCTGAGTGCCAGCAGATCGGCGCGCCGCGACAGCATCCGGTTGGCCCGGCCGAGCACCGCGTTTTGTTCATGCAGCAGAATGGCCGGAGGGTGGCGCAGCAGCCGCGCGCCGAGCACCGGCGCCACCGACGGATAGCCGCCAAAGCCGACCAGAACGGTGGCGTTGAGCCGGGCCAGGATATGCCGCGCCTGCAGCGTGCCGACCGCCAGCGCCGCCAGCGCCGTGGCGCCGCGCCACGCGCCGCGCCCGGCAATGCCGGCGCCGCGCAGCACGAAGCGCTCGCGCCCGGCCAGCACCGACGCGCCGCCGCCCGACCCCGAGGCCGACGGCGCGGCGCGGCGTGCATCGGTGAACAGCACGACGCGCTGACCGCGCCGCACCAGTTCGGCGGCGAGCGCCTCGGCGGGAAAGAAATGCCCGCCGGTACCGCCGGCCGCGATCACCACCGGGCGCGCCAGCGGCCCCCTCATGCCGGCTCTCCCGCATGCGCCGGCGCCATGTCGGTGACCACACGCCGCCGCGTCAGCGCCAGCAGCAGACCCATGCCGAAGGCGATGGCGATGGCCGAGGAGCCGCCATAGGAAATGAACGGCAGCGTCATCCCCTTGGTCGGGATCAGATGCAGCGTCGAGGCCATGTTGACGAACGCCTGCAGGCCGAAACTGGCAATCAGCCCGGTGGCCGCGAGCACGACAAAATAATCGCCCTCCACCAGCAGCCGCAGCAGGCCGCGCAGCACGATGAAGGCGAACACGCCGAGGATGACCATGCACAGGATCATCCCGAACTCCTCGCCGGCGACGGCGAAGATGAAGTCGGCATGGGCATCCGGCAGCACGTCCTTGACATGGCCCTCGCCCGGCCCGCGGCCGAGCAGGCCGCCGGCGCCGAACGCTTCCAGCGCACGGTTGACCTGATAATTGTCGCCCGCCGCCGGATGCAGGAAACGCTCGACGCGGCTGCGCACATGCGGAAACAGCGCATAGGCGGCGACACCGCCGGCAGCGACGAGGCCGACCAGCCCACCGACGATGACCACGTTCAGCCCGGCGACGAACAGCTGCAGCACGAAAACACCGGTGATCACCGCCAGCATGCCGATATCGGGCTGTGATTTCAGCAGCAGCGCGATCAGCAGATAGGTGCCGGCGGCGATGGCGGTGCCGAACGGCAGCCGGCCGCGCTTGCCCTCGGCGATCAGCCACGCGGCGACGACGGCGAAGCACGGCTTGAGAAACTCGCTCGGCTGGATGGTCATGCCGGGCAGCGCGATCCAGCGTTGCGCGCCCTTGATCTGCACGCCGATCATCAGCGTCGCCGCGGTCAGCACCAGCGCCGCGGCGCAGCCGGCCAGGGCGACGCGCCGCACGCCGCGCGGCGTCAGCAGCGAACCGGCAACCACGATCAGACCGGCCAGGGAGAGGAACACCACCTGTTTGAGGATGAACATGTCGCGCGCGCCGCCGATGCGCTCGGCCACGGCGGGCGAGGCCGCCAGCATCATCACGTAGCCGAAGCCGATCAGCACGCCGACGGCGAGCAGCGTCCAGCGATCGACCGTCCACCACCAGCGGCCGAGAACCGAAGTATCGGCGCGCGACAAGGTCGGCATCTATGCGGCCTCCGCGACCAGCGTGCGGAAACGCTCGCCGCGCGCCTCGAAGCCGCTGAACTGATCGAAGCTGGCGCAGGCCGGCGACAGCAGCACCACCGGCACCGCCAGCCGCCGCGCCGCCGCCGCGGCGACGGGAACCGCAGTGTCGAGGGTTTCGACGATACTGTGCGACACCGCATGCGCCGCCAGCGTCGCCGCCAGCGTCGCCGCATCGCGGCCGATCAGCAAGGCGTGGGCGATGCGCGGGAACCACGGCGCCAGTGCGTCGATGCCGCCGGCCTTGGCGATGCCGCCGGCGATCCAGATCAGCCGCGGATAGCAGGCGAGGGCGCGCGCCGCGCTGTCGGCATTGGTCGCCTTGCTGTCGTTGATGAAGACGATGCCGTCGATGCTGCCGACGCGCTCCTGCCGGTGCGGCAGGCCGGGGAAGCCGGCGATGCCGCGGGCGATGGCCGCGCGCGGCAGCCCGAGCGCCAGCGCCAGCGCCGCCGCCGCCGCGGCATTCTGCGCATTATGCGCGCCGGGCAGGGCAACAGCGTCGCCCAGCAGGTCGAACGGCGCCGTCGCGGCCGAGATCGTCGTCACCCGCGCGCCCAGCGACTCGGCCATCATGCGGCTGTCAACATCGTCGATGCCGATGATCGCCGTATCATGCCCGTCCTGGCGGGCAAAAATTGCCCGCTTGGCGCGCGCATAGCCGGCCATGTCGCCATGCCGGTCGAGATGATCGGGGGACAGATTGAGCATTGCCGCGGCATCAAAGCGCAGCGTCTCGAGTCGTTCCAACATGTACGACGACATTTCGAGAACGTACAGCCCGGCGTCGGGCAGCAGCGGCAGCGCCAGCGCCGCTGTGCCGAGATTGCCGCCGGCGGCAACCGGCACCCCGGCCTGTTCGGCGATACAGGCGAGCAGCGCCGTGGTGGTCGATTTGCCGTTGGTGCCGGTGATGCCGGCGAAGCGGGCGCGCGATCCGGCGGCGCGCACCGCGCGGTACAGCAACTCGGCATCCGACAGGATCGGTACCGCGGCGGCGCGCGCCGCCGCGGCCAGCGGATGCGGTGCCGGCAGGGTGTGGGCGATGCCGGGCGACAGCAGCAGTGCCGTCAGCCCCGCCATCTCCGGCAACGCCACGCGCAGGCCGGCGGCGGCAGCGGCGGTGCGCGCCGCTGCAGCGTCGTCCCAGGCGATCAGCTCTGCCCCCATGGCGCGCAGCGCCAGCGCCGCCGGCAGCCCGTTGCGGCCGAGGCCGACCACCGCGAAGCGCTGGCCGGCGAAGATGTCTGCTGGAAACATCATCGGATTTTCAAGGTGGCCAGACCCACCAGGGCGAGGATCATGGAGATGATCCAAAAGCGGATGACGATGGTTGGCTCGGCCCAGCCCTTTTTCTCGAAATGATGATGCAGCGGCGCCATGCGGAACACCCGCCGGCCGGTGCGTTTGAACCAGAACACCTGGACGATGACGCTGACCGTCTCGACCACGAACAGCCCGCCGACGATCGCCAGCACCACCTCGTGCTTGACCGCGACGGCGATGGCGCCAAGCGCTCCGCCGAGGGCGAGGCTGCCGGTGTCGCCCATGAACACCGCCGCCGGCGGCGCATTGAACCACAAAAAGCCCAGACCGGCGCCGATCAGCGCCGAGCAGAACACGGCGAGTTCGCCGACGCCGGGCACATGGTTCAGCTGCAGATAATCGGCAAACACGCGGTTTCCGACGAGATAGGCGATCAGGCTGAACACGCCGGCGCAGATGATGGTCGGCACGATCGCCAGCCCGTCCAGCCCGTCGGTCAGATTGACCGCGTTGGAACTGCCGAGGATGATCAGCATGCCGAGCAGCGGAAAGGCGATGCCGAGCTGCAGCGACACCTCCTTGACCACCGGGAAGGTCAGCGACGTGGCCAGCGGCGCATGCGTCAGCCAGGTGATCCAGATCGCCGCGGCGAGACCGAGCACCGCCTGCACCGTCAGCTTGCCGCGCCCCGACAGGCCGCGAAAATTGGCCCGCGAAAGTTTGATGTAGTCATCGACGAAGCCGAGCGCGCCATAGCCGAGCGTCAGCAGCAGCACGGCCCAGACATAGCCGCTGCGCAGATCGGCCCACAGCAGCGTCGAAGCGGTCAGCGCCGACAGGATCAGCACGCCGCCCATCGTCGGCGTGCCCTTTTTTTCGATCAGATGGCGTTCCGGCCCGTCCGGGCGAATCGGCTGGCCGTTGCGCTGGACGCGGCGCAGCCAGCGGATGAACACCGGCCCGATGACGAAGCTGACCACCAGCGCCGTCAGGCACGCCGCACCCGAGCGGAAGGTGATGTAGCGGAACAGGTTGAACAGGATGAACTGTTCAGCGTACGGCCGGGTCAGGCTGTAGAGCATCAGCGCGCCTCCATCGTGGCGGCGGCGTCGATTGCGGCGACAATGCGGGCCATGCGGCTACCCAGGCTTCCTTTGACCAGCACGGCGTCGCCCGGTCGCAGCGCCGCCACCACGGCGGGCGCCAGCGCCGCCGAGTCGTCGGCATGCACAGTGCGGATACGCTGCGGCAGCGACTCGTGCAGCCGCTGCGTCAACGTGCCGCAGGTAAAAACCATGTCGGCGACAGATGCAATCGAAGGTGCGAGAGCGGAATGCTCGGCCGGCCCGTGGGCGCCGAGTTCCAGCATGTCGCCGAGCACGACGAGGCGGCGGGTCGCCGGCTGCAGCGCCAGCACATCGAGTGCCGCGCGCACCGAGGCGGCGGAGGCGTTGTAGCTTTCGTCGAGCAGCAATGCGCTGCCGCCGGCAATGGCGACACGCCGGCGCACGCCGCGCCCGCGCACCGGCGCGAAGGCGGCGAGCGCGGCGGCGGCGGCGGCGACATCGAGACCGAGCGCATCGACCGTGGCGAGCGTCGCCAGCGCGTTCATCGCCATGTGGCCACCCGGCGCATTCAGCCGCAGGCGAACCGGCCTGCCGCCGACCATGGCGGTGATGTCGCTGCCCTCGGCATCGGCGACCCGGTCGAGCAGCCGCGCATCGGCGCCGGCGGCGGCGCCGAAGCTGCGCAGCGTTGCCGTCGTCTGGCGCAGCACCGGCAGCATCGCGTCATCGGCCGGCAGCACGGCGATGCCGTTGGCTTCCAGCCCATGCAGGATCGTCGCCTTCTCGGCGGCGATCGCCGCGAGGCTGCCGAAATGGCCGAGATGGGCGGCGGCGATGCCGGTGATGATGGCGAGATGCGGGCGCACCAGCCGGCTCAGCGGGGCGATCTCGCCGGGATGGTTGGTGCCGATCTCGGCCACCGCGAACGCCGCATCGGCCGGCATCCGCGCCAGCGTCAGCGGCACGCCCCAATGATTGTTATAGGAGGCGTCGGCGGCATGGGTCGCGCCGATAGCGCTGAGCGCCGTGCGCAACATCTCCTTGGTCGTGGTTTTGCCGACGCTGCCGGTGACGGCGACGATGCGGCCGGCGAAGCGGGCGCGGGCAGCGGCGCCGAGCGCCTGCAGCGCGGCGCGGGTGTCGGGCACGCGCAGGCCGGCGCCCTTGTGCACCAACGCGCCGGCCGCCCCGCGCGCCAGCGCGTCGGCGACATGGTCGTGGCCGTCGCCGTTGTCGCCGACCAGGGCGACGAACAGATCGCCCGGCGCCAGCGTGCGGCTGTCGATCGACACGCCGGTCGCGTCGAAGGTGGTGGCGGCGCCGGTCGCCGCAGCGAGCTCGGCGGCGCGCCACAGCGGCGCTGGGGCGCGGCTCATGCCACCCCCGCCAGACGCCGCACCACGGCGACATCGTCGAACGGCAATACCTCGGCGCCGACGATCTGCCCCTGTTCGTGGCCCTTGCCGGCGACCGCCAGAACGTCGCCGGGCGCAAGGTCGGACAGCGCCGCGGCAATCGCCGCCGCCCGCCCGGCGATCTCCACCGCCTCGGGGCAGGCGGCGCGGATCGCCGCGCGGATCGCCTCGGGCCGTTCGCTGCGCGGATTGTCGTCGGTCACCACGACGCGATCGGCCAGCCGCGCCGCCACCGCGCCCATCATCGGCCGCTTGCCGGGATCGCGGTCGCCGCCGGCACCGAACACCACCGCCAGCCGCCCCGCCGTATGCGGCCGCAGCGCCAGCAGCAGCCGCTCCAGCGCGTCGGGCGTGTGGGCATAATCGACATACACCGCGGCGCCGTTGGCCAGCCGCGCCGCCAGTTCCATCCGCCCGCGCACGCCGACCAGATGCGCCAGCAGATCGAGCGCGTGCGGCACGCCGGTCGCCAGCGCCAGCGCCGCGGCCAGCAATGCGTTGTCGGCCTGAAACCGCCCCGGCAGCGCCAGCTTCAACTCGCGCCGGCCATCCGCGGTGGCCACCCGCAGCACCTGCCCGTCGGGTAAAGTCGTTGTGCGCAGCAGCGAGATTGCCGACCCGCCGGGACCGACGAGGCGCAGGTCGAGCCGCCGTGCCGCCGCCACCGCGCGCAGCGCCGCCAGGGTCGTGGCATCAAGCGCGGTGCTGACGATCGCCGGTGCCCCCGGCGGCAGCAGTTCGCCGAACAGCCGCAGCTTGGCGGCGCGGTAGGCCGCCATGCTGTGATGATAGTCGAGATGGTCGCGGGTCAGATTGGTGAAGGCGCCGGCGGCGAGCGTCAGCCCGTCGAGGCGGAACTGGTCGAGCCCGTGCGACGAGGCTTCGAGCGCCGCATGCTGCACGCCGTGGCGGGCCAGCGCCGCCAGCGTATTGGCCAGCACGACCGGGTCGGGCGTGGTCAGGCCGCCGCCGGAGGCGCCCGCCGCAGCGCCGGGGGCGATGACCCCGAGCGTGCCCAGGCTGGCCGCCGGCCGCCCGGCCAGCGTCCACAACTGGCGCAGGAACTCCACCGTCGAGGTCTTGCCGTTGGTGCCGGTCACCGCAACCTGCGTCGCCGGCAGCGGGCCTGCGAGATGCGCGGCGATCTGCGCCAGCCGCCGCCGCGGCTCGGCGTCCTCGATCAGCGGGCGCGGCGGCACGCCGGGCGGCCATTCGGTGCCGGGCGGTGCGATCACCGCCGCGGCACCGCGGCTTACCGCATCGGCGATGAAGGCGCGGCCATCGACCCGTCCGCCGGCAATGGCGACGAACAGCGCTCCATCCGCCGCCTGCCGGCTGTCCGCGGTCACCCCGCGCACGGCGACGCCGAGGCGCCACGCCGCCGGCAGCGCGCCCGGCAACTGCCCCGCCTGCTGCATGCGGCTGGCCAACTCAGCGAACTGCATTGGCGGGCGCGACATAGGCCGCCTCGTGGCGCATGTCGTGCGTCGTGCAGATGGTGCAGTCATGCGCCGCCGGCACCGTCGGCAGCGTCAGCGGCGGCAGCAGGCGCGCCGCCGGCGCCGCCGGCCTGGCCGCCGCCATCGGCCGTCCCGGTTCCAGCGGGATCGCCAGCGCCGCGTTGATCTCTGCCGCGTGCTCGACATCCGGCAGCAGTCCGAGCATCGGCGCGGCGCGTGCGATCACCTTCGCCGCCACCGGCGCCACCACCCAGCCGGCGGTGGCGTAGCCATGCGTGCTGGCGTTCGCCTTCGGCTCGTCCAGCATCATATAGACCGCGTAGCGCGGCGCATTCATCGGGAACACGCCCATGAACGCATCGACGCGCGCGTCTTTCTTGTAGCCGTGCCCGCCGGAGGTCTTCTGTGCCGTGCCGGTCTTGCCGCCGACGAAGTAGCCGGGCACTTCGGCCGAGGTGCCGACACCCTCGGTGACCACCGCGCGCATCAGCCGGCGCACGATGTCCGAGGTTGCCAGTTTCATCACCCGCACGCCAAGCGGCGGCGGCGCGTCGGGGTCGGCGGCGAGAATGGTCGGATGCAGCAGGATGCCGCCATTGGCGACCGCCGAACTGCCGACGACGACATGCAGCGGCGTCACCGCGATGCCCTGACCAAAGCCGATGGTCATGGTGGCGAGTGACTTCCAGCTCCGCTCGCTCGGAAACAGCGGCCCCGCCGTCTCCGGCAGCTCGAACGGCACCCGCGTCAGCATGCCGAGTTTTTGCAGCCACGCCCGCTGCCGCTCGGCGCCGACCGCATCGGCCATGTGGGCGGCGCCGATGTTGGACGAATAGGCGATGATCTCGGGCACATAGAGGTAGCGGTGCTTGCCCTGGAAATCGTTGATCGTGTAGCGCCCGACCCGGATCGGGTTGGTGGCGTCGAAGCCGTTGGCGATGGTGACGACGCCGTCGTCGAGCGCCGCCGACACGTTTTGCAGCTTGAACGTGCTGCCCGGCTCATAGACGCCGCCGATGGCCCGGTTGCGCCGCTCCTCGGGGGCGGCGCGGCCGAAATCATTGGCGTCATAGTCTGGCAAGTTGACCATCGCGATGATCTCGCCGGTGTGCACGTCCATGACGATGCCGCAGCCGGCAATCGCCTGGAAGTCCTGCATGCCGGCGAGCAGTTCCTCACGCACCACCGCCTGTACCCGGACATCGAGCGACAGCCGCAGCGGCGACGGGTCGTCGCGCAGCCGCCGCTCGAACGCGCGCTCGGCGCCGGCGACACCGTTGCCATCGACATCGACGCCGCCGAGCACCTGGGCGGCGACGCGACCGAGCGGGTAGTGGCGCCGCTCGGTGGCCTGGAAATAGATGCCAGGAATGCCGAGGTCGTTGATCCGCAGCTCCTGCCGCGGCGTGATCTGCCGCGCCAGATAGACGAACTGCTTGTCGCTTTCCGACAGCCGCGCCCGTGCCGTCGCCTCGTCGAGGCCCGGCAGCACGCCGGCGAGTTTGTGCGCCGCGTCGGCCGGGTCGGCCATCTCCCGCGGGTTGGCGAACAGCCCGGCGGTGGGCAGCGACACCGCCAGGATTTCGCCGTTGCGGTCGGTGATCATGGCGCGCAGCCCGTGCGGGCCGGTATCGGCGGCGGCGGGTGCGGTTGTCCCGGCGAGCACCGGCTGCACCGGCGCGCCCGGCGGTTCGCCGCGGTGCTGCGTCGCCAGCTTCGGCAGCACCGGCTGGATCACCGTCGCGTCGGCCAGTTTCAGCGTCACCGCGCCGAACAGCACGGCGAAGCAGCCGGCGGCGACGACCAGCCGGCCGCGGGTCTTTTCCATCATGGCGCGGCGGGCGAGGTCGGGGGCGGTGATGCGCACATGCTCCATGAGCGGCACCGCGCCGTCACGCGTCGGCGCCCCCGGCGCGAGGCGCGGCGTCCCGCCGCGGCGGGCGGCAAGCCGTCCGCCGCCGGCAAGCAGGGTGCGCGGATCGGGTGGGGGCGCGTCGCCGCTCATCGTGGCGGGGTATCCATGGTCGCCGCATTGGCCGGCGAGACGGCAACCGGCGCCATCATCGCGCGCGCCATGCCGAGGGCGGAGGCGACCATCGGCGTGCCCGCGCCGGCGCTCATTTGCACCGGCACCGGCACCGGCGCCGACACCGGCGGGCGGATGGTGGCGACCACCGGCATCGCCGGCAGGGCGCGAACGGCGCGGCCGGTGGTGCCGAGGACGGGCGTTGCAGCCGGCGGCGCCGGGCGCGGATGCGGCGCCGGGTCACGCGCCAGCGCCAGGATCGGCCGCGGCTGTGGCGCATGCGCCACCACCGCCGCCGCCGGCGCCGGGTGCGCCGCCGCC
>JAJZES010000004.1 GCA_021845985.1 Pseudomonadota bacterium
CGCCGTGCTGCGCGCCTGCTCCGCCGCCGCCAGCGCCTCGCGCGCCGCCGCCAGCGCCGCCGCCGCCGCCGCCTGTTCGGCCGCGGCGGCGGCGAGTCGCGCCGGATCGACCGCTTGCGCCGTCGCCCGCTCGCGGTCCTGGCGCAGCGCTGCCGCCTGTTGTCCGGCGCGCTGGTGCCGGCGTTCGGCGACGCCGAGCTGTTCGCTCAACGCCCGCTCGCTGGCGGCGATCTCCGCCGACTGTTCGGTCGCCTGGTTGGCCGCCGCCTCGGCGGCGCGTGCCGCCGCAGCGGCATCGGCGTCCGCCGCCTCGGCTGCCGCCAGCCGCGCCGGATGGGCCTGCGCCTCCGCCGCCAGCCGCGAGTCTTCATCGGCGAGCCGCGCTTCTGCCGCCGCCGCGTCGGCCGCCGCCTGCTCGGCATGGGCCAGATCGCGCGCCGCCTGGGCAGCGCGGCTGCGCCCCTCCGCCAGCGCCTCGGCGGCACGCGCCGCCTCCGCCGCGATCTGTTCCAGCCCGATGCGGTGCCGCTCCAGCGCCGTGCGCGCCGCGCTTTCGCCCGCCCGCAGCCCCGGCAGCGCCGCCGCCGTCTGCGTCGCCCGCGTCACCGCCTCGGTGGCGCGGCCGGTGGCCGCCGCGGCGGCGAGCCTGGCCCGGTGCAGCCCGGCGCCGGCCGCATCGCGCGCCTGTGCCACCCGGCCGCGCTGCAGCGCCAGCAGGTCCGACTCGGCACCACGGATGCTGACCGACAGATTGCGGTAGCGCGCCGCCTGCCGCGCCTGCCGCTTCAGCGCGTCGTGCTGGGTGCCGAGCTGGCCCTGCAAATCCTCCGCCCGGCCGAGATTGGCCTCGGCGGCGCGCAGCTTCAGCTCCGCCTCATGGCGCCGCGCGTGCAGCCCGGTGATGCCGGCGGCTTCCTCCAGGATCGCCCGCCGCTCCTCCGGGCGTGCCGCCACCAGGGCGCCGACGCGGCCCTGGCTGACCATCGCCGAGGCGCGCGCGCCGCTGGCGAGATCGGCGAACAGCGTCTGCACATCGCGCGCCCGCGCCTCCCGCCCGTTGATGCGGAAGGCGCTGCCGGTGCCGCGTTCGATGCGCCGGCTGATCTCCAGTTCCGGCGCATCCTGAAACGGCGGCGGCGCGAACTTCCCGGCATCCTCGACCGACAGCGTCACCTCGGCGAGGTTGCGGCTCGGCCGCGCCGCGGTGCCGGCGAAGATGACATCGTCCATCTCGCCGCCGCGCAGGCTGCGCGCCGAGCTTTCGCCCATCGCCCAGCGCAGCGCCTCGACCACGTTGGACTTGCCGCAGCCGTTGGGGCCGACGATGCCGGTCAGGCCGGGGCGGATTTCCACCACCGCCGGCTCGGCGAAGCTCTTGAACCCGGCAATGCGCAGCCGCGTGAAGCTGACCGGCAAGCGCGACCCTTTCCCTCGGTTAGACGGTGCCGCCCACCTCGGCGACCACCTTGGCAAAGGCGTCGTACGTCATTTCGCCCGAGTCGCCACGGTCTTTCTGCTTCGGACCGGAAAACACGAAGCTCGGGGTGGAGTTGATGTGGTACAGTTTCTCCGCCTGATCCTGCTCGGCGAGGATGGCGTCGCGCAGCTTGCTGTCCTTGATGGTGCTGTCGAACGTGGCGCGCGGCATGCCGGCCAGCGCCGCCATCTTGGCGATCTCGTCGGTGTTGTTGATGCCGCGCGCGAACGCCCAGCGGTCCTGGCTGGCCAGCAGCGCCAGCACGAACGGCTCGTAGCGGTCGGGCGGCAGCGAGCGCGCCACCATCGCCGCCATCAGCGCCACCTGATCGAGCGGGAAATCGCCGTAGATGTAGCGGATTTTTCCGGTGGTGATCAGATCGGCATGGATCTGCGGCAGCGTGTCCTGGGCGAAGCGGGCGCAATGCGGGCAGGTCAGCGAGAAATACTCGCGCACCGTGACCGGCGCATCGGCGTTGCCGACGGCGCGCTCGACCATGCGCGGGTCGTCATCGGCGAAGGCGCGGGCCGACGCCAGCAGCGGGAGGGCGAGCAGCAGGGAGCGCCGGAGCAGGGGCATGAACGTCCTCATGGTTGCAGTCTCGGGGGACTTGAGGATCAGCCCGGCCGATCCGTCAAGACGGCGCGGCCGAGGCGTTCCAGTGCGTCGCGCAGCGCCCCTTCGGGCAGCCCCGCGACCCGCTCGCGCGCCGCGTGAACGGCCGCCGGCGGCGGCGTGGCGGGCAGCGGCAGCGGCGGCGGTGCGGCGTCCTGGACGAAGCGCAGCCGGCGCACCACGATGCGGCCGAGATGGCCGTTGATCCGCCCGATCAGCGCCTCCGACAGATGCGCCAGCTCCATCGCCACCGGCCCGGCGCAGGCCAGCGTCAGCGTGTCGCCGGACAGCCGCCGCGGCAGCGTCGTCGCCGCCAGCGCCGGGCCGACGATCGCCTCCCAGTCGGCCAGCACCTGCGCCGTCGCCGGGGCGCGGCGGCGGAACGCCGGGCGCACCACGCCGGGCACCAGCGCGCCGACCGCGCGCGGGCCATAGACGAAGCGGGCCTTGCCGCCATCCGCATCGCTGGTCATACCGCCCCCGTGTCCGCTGTGCCCGATGCCGCCGCCCTGCTGGCCTGGTACGACCGCCATCGCCGCCGCCTGCCGTGGCGTGCCGAGCCGGGCGCGGCGGCCGACCCGTACCGCGTCTGGCTGTCGGAGATCATGCTGCAACAGACCACGGTTGCCGCGGTCATACCCTATCATGAGCGTTTTCTCATGCGCTTTCCCACCGTCGCCGACCTCGCCGCGGCGCCGGCGGCGGCGGTGATGGCGGCCTGGGCCGGGCTTGGCTACTACGCGCGCGCCCGCAACCTGCATGCCTGCGCCAAGCTGGTGGCGGCATCCGGCGGCTTCCCGCGCGACCTTGCCGGGCTGCGCGCGCTGCCCGGCATCGGCCCCTATACCGCCGCCGCCATCGCCGCCATCGCCTTCGGCATTCCCGCCGTGCCGGTCGATGGCAATGTCGAGCGGGTGACGGCGCGGCTGTTCGCCATCGACGCGCCGCTGCCGGGCGCCCGGCCGGCCATCGCCGCCGCTGCGGCGCGGCTCAATGGCGCGCCCGAGGCGCAGGCGCGCGCGGGCGATTTCGCCCAGGCGCTGTTCGACCTCGGCGCCACCCTCTGCACCCCGACCGCGCCCGCCTGCGCGCTGTGTCCGTGGCGCGATGGCTGCGCCGGGCGACGCGCCGGAACCGCCGCGACGCTGCCGCGCCGGGCGGCGAAAGTGGCGCGGCCGGTGCGCTATGGCGCCGCCTTCTGGCTGACCGATGCGGCCGGCCGGGTGTTGCTGCGCCGCCGGCCGCCGCGCGGGCTGCTCGGCGGCATGATGGAACTGCCCGGCAGCGCGTGGCGCCCCGCCCCCTGGGACGCCGCCGCGGCGGCGCCGATGGCAGCCGGCTGGCGCCGCGCCGGCGAGGTGCGGCACGTCTTCACCCATTTCGCGCTCAGGCTTGAGGTATTCGCCGCCACGGTGGCTGCCATCACCGCGGCGGGGGAGCTCTGTCCGCTCGACGCGCTCGACGCCGCCGGCCTGCCGTCGGTGATGCGCAAATGCGCCGCGCTGGCTACTGGTAGTATTTATCCCCACCCGGCACGACCTTCGGATCGACGAAGATGAACATGTCCTGATCGAAGGTTCCGCCGAGCTGCACGTCATACAGCGTCACCCGCGTCTCGCGCTGCTGCGCGTCGGTGACGATCCATTGCCGCAGCGCCAGCGGCGCGTCGGCGAAGATCAGCGTCAGGCTGCCGTCGCCGGGGCTGCCGGTCTTGTGCGTGGTGATCTGCACCATGCCGGGGCCGCGGCTGATGTCGCTGACGGTGATGTCGCCCGACAGCCGGATGTCGGCGCGCAGCAGCAGGCCGAGCGGGGTGGAGCCGAGCGGGATGTTGGTGATCTGGCGCAACTCGCGGTCGTAATAGACGAACAGCCCGTGCCCGGCGACCAGCAGCAGCGGATTGGGCTTGTCGTACTGAAAGCGCATCCGCCCCGGCCGCTCCAGCCAGGCGATGCCGGCGGCGGTCTGCCCGTCCGGCGCCACCTGCAGGAAGCGTGCCTTCAGCGTGTGCAGCCCGTTCAGATAGTCTTGGATGCGTTGCAGATCGGACTGGTCCTGCGGCGTGACCGGCGCCGCGGCGGCAAGCGCCAGCAGCGGCACGGCAAGGAGGGTGCGACGGTTCATGCCCGGCATGTGGCGCCGCGCGGCGGGCAGGGGAAATGCGCTCTGCTCATGCGTCCTATTCCGCCGGCAGCGCCGCGCTGCGCCACAACTCGGGCCGCAGCTCCTCCGGCCGGTCGGGGAAGAACATGGCGCAGCCGAGGGTGACCAGCGAGACCCCGGCCAGCACCAGCAGGGACGCGGCGAGCGAGCCGGTGCGCTCATACAGCGTCGCCACCAGCGGCGGCGCGGCGGCGGCGCCGAGGAAGCCGACGAAGAACCGCAGCGAGTAGATCTTCACCCGCATCGCCGGCGAGATGTAGCGCGCCGCCATCGTCTCGTTGACCGTCACCTGCCCGAACACGATCGCCGCCACCGCCCCGGCCAGCGGCAAGGCGAGCAGGCCGGGCGCCCAGGCCAGCGCCAGCAGGCAGGGCGCCAGCAGCATTGCCATCGGCAGGAAGACGCGGCGCAGCGTCATCCGGTCGATCATCCGCCCGACGGTGAACTGGGTCAGCGCGCCGCACAGTGTCGCCAGCGTCGCCGCCGCCGCGGCCAGCGGCAGCATGCCGTGGCTGCCGGCCAGCCGCTCCTGCATCAGCTTGGGCACCAGCACGGTGAAGGCGTTGAAGACGAGCCCGGAGGCGGCGGCGATCAGCAGCAGCACGAGCACGGCGCGGCGCACCAGATGGCGCGGAATCGGCGGGAACGCCGCCTCCGCCCGCCGCGCCGCGCCATCCGCCGCCGGCAGCGCCAGCCACGCCGCGCCGAGCACCAGCAGCACCGCCGCCGGCACCAGGAAGCCGGCGCGCCAGCCGACCTGAATGGCCAGGAAGGCGGTCACCACCGGGGCCATCGCCACGCCGACATTGCCGCAGACGCCGTTGATGCCGATGGCGCGGCCGGGCCGGTCGGGCGATGCCTCGATCAACAGCGCGGTGCCGACCGGATGATAGATGGCGATGAAGGCGCCGACCGCCGACAGGGCGATGGCGAGCGTCAGCGGCGTGCGCGCCAGACCGGTCGCCGCCAGCGCCGCGGCGGCGCCGAAGAAGAAAATGCCCATCAGCGCCCGCCGCCCGATGCGCGCGGCAAGCCAGCCCTGCGGCAGCGAGAACAGGCCGTAGCAGAGGAACATCCCGGTCGCCAGTTGCAGGATCGGGCCATAGGCGGCGCCGAACCCGCCGCCGGGATGCGCCATGCTGAGCACCGCCGTCGGCAGGATCAGCAGGCTGTAATGGGTCAGCATGTGGGCGGCGTTGATCAGTACCAGCGGCAGGGCGGGTCGCATGCGGCATCTCCTCCATCCGCACGATGGCACGCAAGCGCGTATCCGCCTAGCATGACGGCAAAACCCGTGGAGGCAATCGATGTCGGCGATCAGCTATGTCAGCGGCACCGCCGCGCTGCCGCTGCTCGGCGACACGGTCGGCCAGCAGCTTGAGCGCACCGCCGCGCGCTGGCCCGACCGGCCGGCGCTGATCGTGCGACAGCAGGGGGTGCGGCTGAGCTGGCGCGAACTGGCCGGGCAGGCCGAGGCGCTGGCCGCCGGGCTGTTGACGCTCGGGCTGCAGCCGGGCGACCGCGTCGCCATCTGGTCGCCCAACAACGCCGAATGGGTGCTGACCCAGTTCGCCACCGCCCGCGCCGGGCTGATCCTGGTCAACATCAACCCGGCCTACCGGCTGCACGAGCTTGACTACGCGCTGACCAAGGTTGGCTGTGCCGCGCTGGTCACGGCAACCGCGTTCAAGAGCAGCGACTATGCCGGCATGCTGCGCAGCCTGCTGCCCGAGCTGGCCGGCTGCGCGCCAGGGGCGCTGCGGGCCGCGCGGGCGCCGGCGCTGCGCAGCGTCATCCAGATCGGGCCGCACACGCTGGCGGGCAGTTATTCCTTCGCTGAGGTGATGGTACGCGGTGGAGCAGCGGAGCGGACGCGGCTGGCCGAGCTCGCGCCGCGGCTGCAATTCGACGACCCGATCAACATTCAGTTCACCTCCGGCACCACCGGCGCGCCGAAAGGGGCGACGCTGACCCATCACAACATCCTCAACAACGGCTTCCTCACCGCCGAGGGCATGGCGCTGACCGAGCAGGACCGGCTGTGCATCCCGGTGCCGCTGTATCACTGCTTCGGCATGGTGATGGGGGTGCTCGGCTGCCTGACGCATGGCGCGGCGATGGTGTTTCCGGGCGAGGGGTTCGACCCGCTCGCGGTGTTGCAGACGGTGGCCGAGGAACGCTGCACCGCGCTGTATGGCGTGCCGACCATGTTCATTGCCGAGATGGCGCATCCCGCCTTCGCAGAGTTCGATCTGTCGTCGCTGCGCACCGGCATCATGGCCGGCTCGCCCTGCCCGATCGAGGTGATGCGGCGGGCTATGGAGATGATGCATCTGCGCGACATCACCATCGCCTATGGCATGACCGAGACCAGCCCGGTCAGCTTCCAGACCGGGCTGGATGCGCCGGTCGAGCGGCGGGTGTCCACCGTCGGCAAAATCCACCCGCATCTGGAAGCCAAGGTGATCGACAGCGACGGGCGCATCGTCCCGGCCGGCACGCCGGGGGAGCTGTGCACCCGCGGCTATTCGGTGATGCTCGGCTACTGGGACGACGCCGAGCGCACGGCGCAGGCGATCGACCGGGCGGGGTGGATGCACACCGGCGACATGGCGACGATCGACGCCGAGGGGTATTGCGCCATCGTCGGGCGGATCAAGGACATGGTCATCCGCGGCGGCGAAAACGTCTATCCGCGCGAGGTCGAGGAGTTCCTCTATACCCATCCGAAGATCGTCGATGTGCAGGTGTTCGGCGTGCCGGACCCGGTGTACGGCGAGGAAATCTGCGCCTGGGTGAAAGTCGCCGAGGGCGCGACGCTGACCGCGGCGGAGCTACGCGACTTCTGCCGCGACCAGATCGCCCATTACAAGGTGCCGCGCCATGTCCGCTTCGTCGCCGAGTTCCCGATGACGATTACCGGCAAGATGCAGAAATACCTGATGCGCGAGGCGATGCAGCGCGAGCTGGCCGAGGCCGCGGCGCAGGTGGCGCAATAAGGCGCTTGGGGCGAGCGATGGGACTCGAACCCACGGCATCCAAGACCACAACCTGGCGCTCTACCACCTGAGCTACGCCCGCCATAGCGGCGCGGGTTTAGGACAGCGGGGCGGGGCGCGTCAATCCGCCCTGGCCGGTTCAGCCCGGCGGCGCTGCCAGGGCGGCGCGTTCAGGGCGTGGTCTGCCGCCGGTTATAGGTCAGTTCCGCCGGGGTCAGCCGGAAACCGATATAGATGTGGTAGGCGGCGGCGGTGCGCGTCTTGGTCACCGGCATGGTCAATACAATATCGTCATCGCGCGCCGAGCTGCTGTCGGCGTTCGCCGGGAACGTCGCATGGATGGCGAAATCCTGCTCGTTCAGCACCTTCTCGCCATCCATCAGGGCGACGAAATAGGGGATGGTGACAGCGTTGCCGACCGCGGCCGGGCCGCGCGCCAGATCGGCCACGACATGCAGCGTCGCCTTCACCTTTCCCGGCCCGGCCGAGGCGCAGGCGGCGGGGACGGCGGCGATGCGCGCCGCCAGCACCAGCGTCGCCGCATCCTGCGTCGTGCCGGAAAACCGCGTCACCGAGGCGGCGTCCTTGAGCAGCGAGAGCTGCGGGCAGGCGGGGGCGAACTTGTCCGTCGCGGTGTCGCCGCAGCCGGCCAGGAGCAGCGACGCGGCGAGCGGGATCAGGCAGCGGGCGCGCATGCGAAAACTCCGTGGCGGGCGGGGGCAGGGGATAGTGCCCCGGCAGGGTGGGCGCAACCGCCCGCCATTGACGCGCCGCGCACAAGCGGGAAGCTGGCGCCTTGCAGCCGCGGATCCCTCATGGCCGTCTATACCGAAGTCACCGACGACGCATTGCGCGCCTTCCTCGCCGCCTACGACCTCGGCGCCCTGGTCGCCTTCCGCGGCATCGCCGAGGGGGTGGAGAACTCCAACTACTCGCTGCGCACCGACACCGGCGATTTCATCCTGACGCTGTATGAAAAGCGCGTCGATCCGGCCGAACTGCCGTGGTTCCTCGGGCTGATGGAGCATCTCGCCGGGCGCGGCATTTCCTGCCCGCGGCCGGTGGCCGGGCGCGACGGGGCGAGCCTGCGCGGCCTGTGCGGCCGGGCGGCGGCGATCACCACCTTCCTGCCCGGCGTCTGGCCGCGGCAGGTGCGGGCCTGGCATTGCGCGCCGCTCGGCGAGGCGCTGGCGGCGCTGCATCTGGCCGGGGCGGATTATGCGCCGGTGCGGCCGAACGCGCTCGGCCCGGCCGGCTGGCCGAAGCTGCTCGACCGGGCGCTCGACTCGGCGGCGGCGGTGGAGGCGCTGTCGCCCGGCCTCGGCGCGCGGCTGCGCGCGGCGCTGGCGCGCATCCTGGCGGGGTGGCCGGACTCGCTGCCGCGCGGGCATATCCATGCCGATCTGTTCCCCGACAACGTGTTTTTCCTGGAACGCCGGCTGTCCGGGCTGATCGATTTTTATTTCGCCGCCACCGACCTGCTGGCCTACGACCTGGCCGTCTGCCTCAACGCCTGGTGTTTCGGCGCCGATTTCTCCTTCGATGTCGGCAAGGCGCGGGCGCTGCTCGGCGGCTATGCGGCGCGCCGGCCGCTGTCGGCGGCGGAGCGGGCGGCGCTGCCGGTGCTGGCGCAGGGGGCGGCGCTGCGCTTCACGCTGACGCGGCTGTATGACTGGGTGCATACGCCGCCGGGGGCGCTGGTGGTGCGCAAGGACCCGATGGACTACGTGCGGCGGCTCGAGTTTCATCTCGGCGTGGGCGATGCGGGGGCTTATGGCATCTGAGACGGAGGGGCCGGTGGAGGTGTGGACCGATGGCGGCGCCAAACCCAATCCGGGACCCGGCGGCTGGGCGGCGGTGCTGCGCTATGGCGGGACCGAGCGTGAATTGTCCGGCGCCGAGACGGCGACGACCAACAACCGCATGGAACTGACCGCCGCCTGCGCCGCGCTGGAGGCGCTGAAGCGGCCCTGCCGGGTGGTGCTGCACACCGACAGCGAATATGTCCGCAACGGCATCACCCGCTGGCATACCGGCTGGGTGCGCCGCAACTGGCGCAACGCCGCCGGCGATCCGGTGGCCAACATGGATCTGTGGCGCCGGCTGCTGGCGGCGGCGGCGGCGCATCAGGTCGAATGGCGCTGGGTGCGCGGCCATTCGGGCGACGTGATGAACGAACGCGCCGACCGGCTGGCGACGGCGGCGCGGCAGGCGATGGGCTGACCGGCCGCTATCGCCCCATCACCAGGTTGGGCAGAAACAGGCTGAGCCACGGCACGTAGGTGATCACCACCAGCAGCACCAGCAGCAGCACGATATAGGGAATCGCCTCGAAGAACACGCTCATCAGCTCGACCCGGCCGATCGCCGACATGACGAACAGGTTCATGCCGACCGGCGGATGCACCAGCCCGACCATCAGGTTCAGCACCATCACCACGCCGAGATGCACCGGATCGACGCCGACGCTCTGCATCAGCGGCATCAGCAGCGGCGCCAGCACCAGCACGATCGGCAGCGGCTCCATGAACATGCCGAGCACCAGCAGGATCAGGTTGACCATCATCAGCAGCGCCCACGGCCGGTGCGACACCGCCAGCATGCCGTCGGTGAGCATGGCGCCGAACTGCTCCTGCACCACCAGCGCCGAAAAGATCTGCGAGGTCGCCACCGTCAGCATCACCGCGGTTGCCACCAGCGCCGAGCGCGCGGCGCAGTCGATGATCTGGCGCACCCCGAGCGTGCGATAGACGAGGCCGCCGAGCAGCAGCGTATAGAGCACCGCGATGGCCGCGGCCTCGGTCGGGGTGGCGATGCCGAGCACCATGCTGGCGACGACGAAGGCCGGGGCGGCGAGCGGCGGCAGGCCGCGCAGCACCGCGGCGAGGCGCGGACGCCAGGCCAGCTTCGGCTCGCGCGCCAGACCGCGCCGCTTGGCAATCTGCCAGGTCAGCGCATACATCGACAGGAACAGGATGAACGCCGGCAGGATGCCGGCGAGGAACAGCCGGCCGACCGAGAGATTGACCGCGGCGCCGAGCACGATGAACAGCAGCGACGGCGGCACCAGCGGCCCGACGGTGGCGGCGCAGGCGACGACGGCGCAGGCATAGGCGACCGGATAGTTGCGCCGCGCCATTTCCGGCACCAGCACGACGCCGGTTGCCGCCGCGTCGGCCATCGCCGAGCCGGTCATGCCGGAGACGACGAAATTGGCGGTGACGGCGACATTGGCCAACCCGCCGTTGAAATGCCCGACCAGCGCCGACGCCATATCGACCAGCCGCCGCGTCGCGCCGCTGAAGGTCAGCAATTCACCGGCGAAGATGAACAGCGGCACGCTGAGCAGGGTGAACGAGTTGATCCCCTCGGTCATCTCATGGGCGAAGATGACGAAGGCCAGCGGCGTGTCGGTGAACTGCGACAGGAAGATGCAGATGAAGGCGGTCAGCCCGATCGCCCAGGCGACCTCCATGCCGCTGAGGATGAAGACGATCAGCAGCACCACCAGCACGATCAGGATCATTGTGCGGCGTCGTCCAGTTCGGCGGAGCGGCCGATCAGCAGCAGCACCAGCGCGCGCAACTGATACCAGCCGATGATGACGCTGCCGACCGGCAGAGCATAGAAATAGACCGACCCCGACCAGCCGGTGGACAGCATGGTCTGCCCGGAACTCAGCGCGATGATCGGCACGCTGTAGGTGATGAAGGCGCCGAGCATGACCAGGATGGCGCAATGGGCGAAGATCAGCAGCGCCCGGCGCACCGCGCGCGGCGCCCGCTCGACGAAGAACACCACGCGGATCTGCGGGCCGAGCTTCGCCGTCAGCCCGACCACGGTGAACACCAGCCAGATGAACAGCAGATTCGGCACATCCGCCGACCACAGCGGCGGCCGGTTGAAGATGTAGCGCATGCCGACGCTGTAGATAATGACGCCGAACAGCGCCAGCATGCCGACGGCGCCGAGATAATAGACGATGCGGTCGAGCACGCCCGGCGGCCGCTCCGACATGTGGCCGCTCATCCGCGGCGCCTAGCCGGCGGGTGCGGCAGGGTCGGCGATGATGCTGCCGTCGCGGCGGTCGCGCAGGCTCAGTCGCACGAACACCTTGCCGGTGCCGCCGTGGTCGATGCCGGTGTCGAAACAGTCGAAACTGTGCCAGTGCGGGCTGATCGGATGCAGCCCGGCGGCGGCGCGGTCGGCGGCGAGCAGCAAAGCGGGTTGCAGCCGGGCGATGATGCCGAGGCAGAGCGGCGCCGTCGAACGCGCCGGATCGAGCACGCCGCGCAGGTCGAACACATAGCTCTGGCCGGCGCGGATGAAATTGGCGCAGTGGGTGGACTGGGTCACCTCCGCCACCAGGTCGGTCTGCCGCTCGGGCGCGCTCATGGTGCCGACTCCGCCGCCGCAGCGGTGAGGATGCGCGCATCGACCGGCTCATGCGTGTCGGTCCGGCGCATGAACACGCGGCAGCGCGCCTTGCTGGCGCCGTGGTCGTCGCCGCTCAGCGGACAGTCGTAGAAGCGCCAGATCGGGGTCAGCGGATTAAGCCCCTCCGAGGCACGGTCGAACGTCATGTAGAACACCGCCAGGATCGGCGACAGCAGATGCACGCAGAGCGGCGCATCCGACAATTCGGGCTTCACCGCGTGGCGCATGCTCAGCACGATGCGCTGACCCGGCGCCACGCCGCAGCCGCAGCCGCCCGGATTGCTGACGATCTCGACGACGATTTCATAGTCGTCGAGCCAGGAATGGCCGAGCCGGCGGCGGGCGGCGAACAGGTTGCGCACCTCTGGCGACAGCCGGGCGAAATCCGCGTCCGACAGATCGAGCGCGCGTTTGAGCTGTGGCTGCATGTCCTCCAGATGGTCTTCCGGCTGGACATAGAACGGATCGACCATGATGTGCCCCGTGTCAGGCGGATTTGCGGGCGATGATCATCGTCCAGGGAAAGCGCCATGCGGCGAAGCCGGGCGCCAGTGTGCCGGGCATTTCCTCGAACGGGACGATCTCGACGGAGTCGAAGCCGGCGCGGCGATGGGCGCCGGCGATGTCCATGTCGTTGAGCGGCGGCATGAACGGCTCGTTGTTGCGCCGGCTGTGGCCTTCGTGAATGTAGCGGTGGAACGGATCGGCGTCGGTGAGGAAATCGAGATGGATCGACAGTCCGCCGGGGGCCAGCAGCCGGTATGCCTCGTGCAGCGTGCGTTCGATATGGCCGGGCGGCATTTCGTGCAGCAGCATGGTGCTGGTGACGACATCATAGTCGGCATCGGCCAGTCCGGTGGCGGCGGCGTCGGCCTGACGGTAGTGGACATTGCGCGCCTGATCCTCGGCCGCGGTGCGCGCGGCGAGCGTCAGGCACGGCGCGGCGAGGTCCACCGCGGTCACCTCCAATGCGCGCTCGCCGGCATAGAACGGCCGCGTGCTTTTGCCGAAGCCACAGCCGAGATCGACCAGCCGCCGCGCCGCGCCGGCGCGGGCCAGCACCTCGCGGGTGAAGCGATGATGCAGATCGGCGTCGCGGTTGAGCAGCGGCGTGGTGGTGCGGGCGCCGCGTTCATAGACATAGCCGGCAACTTCGTCGCTCCACACGCCGCCGGGGTGCTGGTGGATGTCCACCGCGACGTAGTAGCCGGGCAGCGCCAGATCGGGGTCGAGGGCGAGACGGTCGCTGTCGCCGCCGGCCGCCAGTTCGGCCGCGAGAGCGTCGCGATGGGCGGCGAAATGCGGCGCCAGACCGTGCCGGCCGGAGTATTTCATCCGCTGCAGATGCCGCTCGAACCAGCCGAAATACTGCGCCAGCGGATCGTCGGCGAGCAGGTCGCCGACCTCGGCCGCCTGCTGCGGCGGCGCCGCGCCGGCGGCGCGGCGGCGGTCGAGCGCGCGGTCGTACTGGCCGCGCAGCACTGGGAACAGCTCGCGCGTCCAGGTCAGCTTGCAGGCGAGAACGAAGTCCTGATAGGCGTCGAAACGCCGATCGACCGGCAGGTCCTTGGCCATGATGGTCCTCTCAGCCGAAGCGGCGCAGCAGATCGGCCGGCGCGCCCTTCGAGGCTTGCCGGCCAAGCGTGCAGAGCATTAGTTCGCGCACATAGGCGGTGCGTTCGGCGTCAATGCGCGCCTGTTCGGCGGCCTCCGGTACATAGCGGTCGAGCGCGTCGGCCTCGATCGCGCCGCGCTGCGTCAACGCCACTTCCAGCGCCCGCAGCCGGTCCTTGGTGACATATAATTCCGCCGCCAGCGTCATCACCATCGCCACCGCGCGGTCGAGCGCCGGATCGGCGAAGAAGGTCTGCTCCGCCGCCGGGTCGGCGGCTGCACCCGGCTCCGCCATGCCTATGCCCCCTTCACCTGCTCCCAGGCACCGTCGCCGAAGACGCTGTCGGCGAGCCGTTTGTTGAGCGGTTCGAGGTCGCTGTAAAGCGTCGCTGAGTTGAGCGTGATGATGCTGTCCTTGCCGTTGGCCTGCGCCCAGCTTGCCAGATCGCTCTGCTTCTTGCTGACCCCGACATCGTAGTAATTGGCCGGCTCCAGCGCGGTGAAGCCCTGCTGCAGCGCCTCCTGCTCGGCGGGTTTGAGGCGATGCCACGCGGCCTCGGAGATCACTTCCTTGTCGAGCGCGAGGCCGAAATCATCGGCGACGACGTATTTGCAGACTTCATAGAACTTGCCGGAGACGCCGGGATTGAGCGCGGTCAGCACGCCATCGACGATGCCCTGCTGCAACGCCAGATAGATTTGGTCGAACGGGATCGGCGTCGGGTTGCCGCCGAAGAACTTCACCCCCTCGACACAGCCTTCGATCGCCGCGGTGCGGATCTTGCGGCCCTTGAGATCGGCAAAGCTCTTGATCGGCTCTTTCAGCATCAGATTATACGAGCCGAGCCGGCCGGTGCCGAGCAGGCGCGCATTGTAGCGCTTCTGCAGTACGGCCGACGCCTTGGTGCCGAGCGCCCCCTGCATCACCCGTCCGGCCTGGGCGCCGTCGCGGAAGAAATACGGGCTGTAGAGAATGTCGAATTCGCGCGTCCCGGTATAGGCGCCGTTGTACATGTCGAGTCCGCCGAGCGCCATCTGCTCCAGCAGCTTCTGTTCGCCGCCGAGCGTGCCGGCGAACATGGTGAAGGCGACGGCGCCGTCGGTCTTCTGCGTCACCATCTCGAACAGCTTGGCGTTGAAGGTGTTCGACAAGGTCTGCGCGTTGCCGGCATTGGCATAGCGCAGGGTCAGCCGGGCGGCTGCCCGGGTCGCCACGGGGAGCAGCGCGGCAGCCGCGGCGGCGCCGAACAGGGAGCGGCGGGGCAGGGAAATCGGCATCGTCACGCCTCCGAATATCGGTGTGATACCAAACTATCAGACCCGTCCGGCGCAGAGCGCGGTTGTGAAGCTGTCTGCATCATGGCACAACTCTATGCCGAGATTCGCCGGCGCGCCAACAGCAAATATCGCGTCCGGTAAGGAGGCCGCATGCAGCACTTCGACATCGTCATCGTCGGCGCCGGCACCGCCGGCATCCCGGCGATGATCGAGGCGGTGGCGGCCGGGGCGCAGGTGCTGCTGGTCGAACAGTCGGAGCGCGTCGGCGGCACGCTGCACATCTCGGCGGCGCAGATGAGCGGCGCCGGCACCGCGCTGCAGCGCGCCCGCGGCATCGCCGACGATGCCGCGGCGCATCTCGCTGACGCCCTGCGGATCAGCCGCGGCAGCGCCGATGCGGCGCTGCTCGCCAAGGCGACGGCGCTTGCCGGCGGCACCATCGACTGGCTGATGGCGCATGGTTTCGATATGGACCCGGCCTGCCCGGCGATCCTGCATTTTCACGAGGCCTATCGGACCCCGCGCACCTATTGGGGCCGCGACGGCGGGCGTTCGGTGCTGCGCGTGCTGCTGCCGCTGCTGGAGGCGGCGCTGGCGCGGCCGAACGCGACGCTGTGGCTGAACACCGAGGCGACGGCGCTGCTGCCCGGCGCGGCCGGCGGCGTCGCCGGTGTGGCGCTGCGCGACCGGCTCACCGGCGCCGACCGCCGCGTCAGCGCCGGCAGCGTGGTGCTGGCGAGCGGCGGCTATGGCGGCAATCCGGCGATGTTCGCGCGGCTGACCGGGGGCGCGCCGCTCTATACTCCTGCGCTGCCGATCGCCACCGGCAGCGGCATCGCCATGGCCGAGGCGATCGGCGCCGCCATCCGCGGCGGCGCGCATTTCATCCCGACCTTCGCCGGCATCGAGGAGGAAGCCGGCTCCGGCCGGGTGCTGTGGGAGCATCTGCCGAGCCTGACGCCGCAGACCCGGCCGCCCTGGGAAGTGTTCGTCGGAGCGGACGGGCGGCGCTTCGTGCGCGAGGACAGCGACAGCGTCGATGCGCGCGAGCGGGCGCTGATGCGCCTGCCCGGCCTGACCTTCTGGGCGGTGTTCGACGCCGCGGTGCTGCGCGACGCGCCGCCGCTGCTGCCGGGCTGGCGGGCGGACGAACTGGCGCGCGCCTGGGCCGAACATCCGGGTTTTGCCACCGCGGCGACGCTGCCCGATCTGGCGCGCCGCGCCGGCATCGACGCCGACGCGCTCGCCGCGACCATCGCCGCCTACAACGCGGCGCCGCCCGACGCGGCGGATGGCTGGGGCCGCACGCACCGGCCATGCCCGATCGCCGAGCCGCCGTTCCGCGCCATCCGCATGCACGGCATCGTGCTGAAAACCCCGGCCGGGCTGGCGGTCGATAGCGCGCTGCGGGTGCTCGACACCGCCGGGCAGCCGGTGCGCGGCCTGTACGCGATCGGCGAGGCGATGGGCGGCGCCGCGCTGTCGGGCAACGCCTTCGTCGGCGGCATGAGCGTCACGCCGGCGCTGTCCTTCGGCCGCTGGCTCGGCCAGACTCTTGGCCGGATGCAGGAGGCCGGGTGATGGCGACGGAGCAGATCAGGCGCGGTTTCGTCGATGTCCCGGCGGGGCAGGTACATTACCGCAGCGCCGGCGCCGCCCTGTCGGACCGGCCGCTGGCGCTGATCCATCAGTCGCCGGGATCGTCCAAGCAACTGGAAGGGCTGATGCTGGCGCTGGCGCCGACGCGCCGGGTGGTCGCGCCGGACACGCTCGGTAACGGCGACTCGACGCCGCCCGACGCGCCCCCCGACATCGCGGCGCTGGCCGCCGCGGCATGGTGCGCGCTCGATCAGATTCTGCCGGGGCGCTTTGATCTCTACGGCAGCCACACCGGCGCCTCGATCGCAATGGAGATCGCCCTCGCCCATCCCGAGCGGGTGCGGCGGCTGGTGATCGACGGCATGGGGCTGTATGCCGCCGACGAGCAGAGCGACATTTTGCGCCGCTACGCGCGCGAGATCGCGCCCGACGCCGAGGGCACGCATCTGCTGAAGGTCTGGCATTTCTGCCGCGATCAGTTCCTGTTCTGGCCGTACTATAACCGCACCGCCGCCGGCCGCCTGCCGAACGGGCTGCCGGACGCCGACACGCTGCATGATTTCGTCGTCGAGGTGCTCAAGGCGATGCGCAGCTACCATCATTCCTACCGCGCCGCCTTCCGTCACCCCAAGCGTGAGCGGCTGGCGCTGCTGCGGCTGCCGGTGCTGGTGGTGTGCTCGCCTTCCGACATGCTGCGCCGCTATTTCCCCGAGGTCGCGGCGCTGGTGCCCGGCGCGCGCACCGCCGATCTGCCGGACTGGGACGATCCCGGCTGCGATGCCGGCACCGCCGCCATCATCACGGAGTTTCTCGATGCCTGAAGCAGCGCCGTCGCGGCATCTGGCGGCGTGTGCCGCCGTGGTGTTCATCGTCTATACGCCGGGCGAGGGCGCCGAGGCGCGCGGCTATGAGCCGTGGTTGCGGCAGATCGACAACCCGTTCTTCAACGCCATCCCCGGCGTGCACCATTATGCCAACTGGAAAATCGTCGAGGTGCTGTCCGGCGCGGCGCCGAGCTGGACGCATTTCGACTTCCAGGGGCTGACCGCGCCGGAGGTCCTGCACGACGTCTGGTTCAACCGCGACCTCGACGCCTTCCGCAGCGAATGGATCCGCTTGTGGGGCTACGGCGCCGGGGCGCCGCCGCCGGTGCAGCGCAACGCCTATCTGATGCAGCGCGACCGCCCGCCGATCGGCGCGCCGCAGCCGCTCGCCCGGCTGACCGGCGGGCGGGGCGCTCCGCCGCCGGCGGCCGATCTGGTCTGGCGGGTGACCGACACGCTGCGCAAACACTTCGCCACCGGCGCCGCCGGCGCCGCATGGCGGGTGCCGGCGGCCGAGGATAATCCGCTCGGGCTGGACTGGCTGGCGCTGCGCTATGGCGCCGGGCCGCCGGCCGGCGAGCCGGACGGCGGCGCGGCGGCGTCGCTCGATGTGCTGGTGCGCTGCATCGCCGCGCCGCCGGACTCGTCGTAGCCGCCCTGGCCGGCCAGCCGGGCCCAGGCGCGATAGCGCGGCGAGGCGGCCAGCGTGCCGGCCTGGATCATCCGCAGCCATACGCCGCAGGCCTCGACGAAGCGCGGCACGCTGCCGGGGAACATCGCCAGGGTCAGCGCCTCGGCGATCGCGTCCTCGGCGACGCCGTCCTCATAGGCGGCGGCAATCTGCCATTCCAGCACCCGCCACTGTGCCTTGCAGACATGCACCGCGCATTGCGCCAGATGCACCAGCGGCAGCGGCGCCAGCCGCCGCACGCCGCGCAGATAGGCGGCGCGCGGGTTCCACGGCGCGAGCTGCGCCGACCAGTCGCGCGCGGCGAAATCATGCGCCTTGCCGCCGAGCGCCCCGGCGCAGGCGGCAAACGCCGCCTCGATCGTCGCATCGCTGCCGCCGGCGGCGCGCAGCCTGGCAATATGGTGCGTCGCCAGCGCCTCGTCGGTCGCCGCCAGCACCGCCAGCCAGACGAACTCCCGGTCGTGATGCGACAGCACCCGATCGGCCAGCGCCATCGCCGAATAGGCGGCGTCGTAGCCGGCCAGCAGATCGGGGAAGGCCAGCGCCAGCAGCCCGTGATGCGGCAGCAGGTAGCCGCGGCGGGCGCGCACCGTGGCGAGACGCTGTTCCAGTGCCGCCAGTTCCTCGGCGTCGCTCATCCGGCTGCGTCCATGACCACGCCGGACGGGTCGCGGCGCAGATCCCACATGCCGGAGCCGCGCGTCATGGCGATCTGGTACTCATAGAGATCGGGCCGGTACAGCGCCTCCAGCGCCTCGATCACCCGCCCCGCCTCGTCGCGCACCTGGCGGCGCACCCACAGCAGGGCGCTGCCCGGCGCCACCCGCAGCAGCGGCGCCACCGTGCCGTCGGCCAGCTTGGCCGAGATCACCTGCTCGGCCCTGGCGGCGCGCACCCCGGCCTGTTCGAGCAGCAGCAGCAGCGGGATCTTGGCCATGTCGCGCGCCTGATAGAATCGGCCGATCGGCTCGGGCACCCAGGCGGTCAGATGGCTGAACGGCGCCCCCTCGGCCGAGCGCAGCCGCACCGATTTCTGCACCAGCGTTCCGGGCGGCACTTCCAGCGCCGCGGCGACCTCGGCGGCGGCCGAGACGTAGGCGAAATCGAGCAGCGCCACATCGGTCTGCCGGCCCATCGCCAGCAGGTTTTCGATCAGCCCGCGCAGATCGTCGCGCCGCGCCGGCCGCTGCGGCGGGTTGGCGAAGGTGCCGGCGCCGCGCCGCCGCCGCACCAGCCCCTCCTGCTCCAGCCGCTGCAGCGCCCGCCGCACGGTGATGCGCGAGACGCCATGCGCCTCGGCCAGTTCATGCTCGCCCGGCATCGGCACCTCGCTCGGCCAGCCGCCCTCGGCGATGCGTTGGCGCAGCAGCAGATAGACCCGGTGATAAAGCGGCAGCGGCGATTCCGCGGCGCTGTGGCGCATCGTCGATCCTCGTTCGGTGCGGCGGCGCCAGATTGACACCCGTCGCCGCCAATGTCCTAGATATAGTACAGGAGGATCCGAAATGCCCAGGCTGCTCACTGACGCTCAGGTCCGGCACTATCAGGATCACGGCTATTGCGAGGCGACCCCGGTGCTGTCGGCGGCGGAGGTGGCGGCGTTCCGCGGCGAACTCGAAGCCTTCGAGGCCGAGGTCGGGCATCCGCTCGGCTGGCCGGAGAAGTCGAAATCCTATCTGCTGTTCGACTGGGCGGATCGCATCGTCCACCATCCGAAGGTGCTCGATCTGGTTTCCGACGTGATCGGTCCGGACATTCTGGTCTATCACTCGACCACCTGGATCAAGGAAGCACAGTCGCCGGCCTATACGCTGTGGCATCAGGACGGGCCGTATTTCTTCCTCGATCCGGCGCTGCACGTCACCGCCTGGGTGGCGCTGTCGGATGCGACGGTGCAATCGGGCTGCATGCATGTGCTGCCGGGCAGCCACCATCTCGGCCCGCTGCCGCATCACGATGCCCCGGCGGCGGACAACATGATCAAGCGCGGCCAGGGCGTGCGCGGCTATGACGACGAGCCGGGCGTGCCGGTGTCGGTGCTCGCGGGGCACGCCTCGCTGCATCATACCAACCTGCTGCACACCTCGCGCGGCAACCACTCCGACGACCGGCGGATCGGCTTCGGCATCAGCTACATCCCGACCTCGGTGCGGCCGACCGGACGGTCGGTGCCGAGCGCGCTGCTGGTGCGCGGGGAGGATCGCTTCGGTCATTTCCTGCCCGAGCAGCGGTTGCGGGTGGCGCGCAGCACCGAGGCCGTTGCCGCCCATGCCGAGGCCAATGCCCGCTTCCGCGCCCTGCAGGATGTCGGCTTCGCCGCCTGACACGGCTTACGTCGCCGCCATGAAATCGGCGCAGCGATGGCCGATCAGGATGGCCGGGGCATTGGTGTTGCCGCTGGTGATGCGCGGCATCACCGAGGCGTCGGCGACGCGCAGCCCGGCGATGCCGTGCACCCGCAGCGCCGCATCGACGACGGCGCCGCGATCGGTCTCGGTGCCCATGCGGCAGGTGCCGACGGGATGGAACATGGTGTCGGCGGTGCGCGCGATCCAGGCATCGAGCGCGGCATCGTCGGCGATTGCCGCGCCTGGCTGCAGCTCCACCCCGCGCACCGCATCGAAGGCCGGCTGGGCGAACAGCTCGCGCAGCAGCCGCACGCCGCGCCGCAGCACCGCGCGGTCGCGCGGATCGGCGAGGTAGTTGGCGCGGATCACCGGCGCCGCCAGCGGATCGGCCGAGCGCAGGCTGATGCTGCCGCGGCTCTCCGGGCGCAACTGGGTCACGTTGGCCATGAAGCCGTGCCCGTCGCCGCCGCGCGCCGGCCCGGCGAGACGCCCGCCGAAGCTCGGCACGCGCAGCGTCGCCGTGGTCAGGCCGGGCAGGAAATGCCCCTGCAGATCGGGTTCCTCCAGACGCGGATCGGAGCGCAGCAGGAAACCGGCGGCGAGCGGAAAGCTGCTGGCCGGGCCGCGGCGCAGCAGCAGCGCGGCCAGCAGCGCCACGCTGGCGCGATCCAGCCGCGTCAGGTTGTGCAGCGTGATCGGCTGGGTGCAGGCATGTTCGACCCGCACCAGCAGGTGATCCTGCAGATTCCGCCCGACGCCCGGCAGGTCGGCGGCGACGCCGATGCCGTGCGCGGTCAGCGCCTCGGCCGGCCCGATGCCGGACAGCATCAGCAGTTGCGGCGAATTGATGGTGCCGCCGCACAGCACCACCTCGCCGGCGCGGAACACCCCACGCGTGGTGGCGACGCCGCTGACCCGGCCCCCTTCGATCAGCAGGCGCAGCGCGCGGGCGCGCGGCACGATGCGCAGATTGGCCAGCCGCCGCGCCGGATCGAGCCAGGCGCGCGCCGCCGACCAGCGCTGGCCGCCGGCGATGGTGAAATGGTAGCGGCCGACGCCCTCGAACGGCGGGGCGTTGAAATCGGCGCTGCGCCGATGCCCGGCCTCGGCGCCGGCCTGCACAAACAGATCGAGCAGCGCATGCGCGGCGCCGCCATCGGTGATCGGCAGCGGCCCGTCGCCGCCGTGCATCGCCGAGGCGCCGTCCTGAAACCGCTCGATGCGGCGGAACGCGGCCAGCGCCTCCTCCCACTGCCAGCCGGGCAGCCCGGCCTGCGCCCAGGCGTCGTAGTCGGACGGCCGGCCGCGCGCCCAGACCATGCCGTTGATCGCCGACGAGCCGCCGAGGACCCGCCCGCGCGGCCAGAAACTGCGCCGCCCGGCCAGCCCCGGCTCCGGCTCGGTGTGGTAGAACCAGTTGGCGTAGCGGCTGCGCAGCAGCACCCCGGTCATCAGCGGCACCCGCAGCAGCGGGTTCCAGTCGCGCCCGCCGGCCTCCAGCAGCACGACGCGCCGCCGCCCGTCGGCCGACAGCCGCGCCGCCAGCACCGAGCCGGCCGAGCCGGCGCCGACCACCACCACATCGGCGATCGGGCCGTCGCCGCTCACGGCGACGACTCCGGCGCGAATGCGCCTTGGCCGGTGGTCTCGGCCCAGGCGCGGTAGCGGGGGCCGGGGGTCACCGTGCCGGCGACGATCAGCCGGTGCCAGATCGTGCAGGCGCCGAGGAAGCGGTTGACCCCGGCCGGCCAGATGACCAGCGCCAGCGCCTCCGCCAGCTTGTCCTCATCGGTGCCGGCGGCGTAGGCGGCGTGGATATGCGCGGCGACCCCCCAGTCGCGCCCGAGCGCCGCCTGCGCCGCGGCCAGCGCCAGATCCGCCGCCGCCGGCGCGACAACCGTGCCGCACAGCAGCCGCACCCCGTCGGCATAGCCGGCCGCCGCATCGAGGCCGGGAAACCAGCCGTGCCAGTGCTCGGCGACGAACGAAAACCCCTCGGCGGCGGCGGCGTAGCCGGCGAGGCGGATGGCGACGCCGGCCTGCGCCTCGGTGCCGCCGGCGCGGACGAACTGCGCCAGATGATGCGTCCCCACCGCCTCGCGCAGCGCCACCAGCAGCACCAGCCAGACGAACTCCTTTTCCCACGCATCGAGATGCCGCTCGGTCAGCGTCAGGGCCGTATACATGCGCTGATAGGCGTCGTGCAGGTCGGGCGCGGCGGCGGCGAGCGGGCCGTGATGCGCCAGCAGGTAGCCGCGCGTTTGGCGCAGCGCCTCCAGCCGGGCGCGCAGCGCCTCGGGCGTCGGCAGGTCGCTCATCCGGCGGTATAGCCGCCATCGACGCACAGCACCTGACCGGTGATGAACGACGCGGCATCGGAGAGCAGGAAGCGGATCGCCGCCGCCACCTCCTCGGGGTCGCCGAAGCGGCCGAGCGGGATGCGCCCGAGCATGCCGGCGGCGCGCGCCGGATCGGCCCGCGCCACCGCCGTCATCGGCGTGACGATCGGGCCGGGCGCCACCGCGTTGGCGCGCACCCCGGCCGGTGCCAGCTCCAGCGCCAGGGCGCGCACCAGCCCGTTGACCCCGGCCTTGGAGGCGGCATAGGCCGCCGCCCGGACATGGCCGAGCAGGCCGATCTGGCTTGACACCAGAACGATGGCGCCGCGCCCCGCCGCCGCCATCGCCGCCGCCGCCGCCCGCGCCAGCAGGAAGCCGGCGGTCAGGTTGACATCCAGCACCGCCTGAAACGCCGCCAGATCGGTCTCCAGCGCGCCGCGCAGGTCGAACACGCCGGCCGAATGGACGAAGCCGTCGATGCCGCCGAGCCGGGCGATGGCGTCATCCGCCACCGCCGCCACGGCATCGAGCCGGCGCAGCTCGGCGATGATGATCCGCTCCGCCGGCAGGATGTCGCGCAGCGCCGCCGCCTCAGCGGCGTCGCGCACCAGGGCGACGCAGGCGGCACCCTCGGCCGCCGCGCCGGCCACCAGCGACCGCCCGATGCCCGATCCGGCGCCGCTGACCAACAGCCGCCGCCCGCCGAGGCCGTCGCGCCCGGTCATCCGCGCCGCCCCCCTACGCCGCTTCCATCAGCGGCACGATCTGCATCTGCGGCACCGTCACCAGCCCCTTGTCGGTCAGCCGGATTTCCGGGATCACCGACAGCGGGATCAGGTTGAACCCCATGTAGGGCAGGGTGCAGCCGAGCGCCGTCCAGGCCTGCTTGAGGGCCGCCGCCTGCTGCGCCACCTGCGGCGCCCGCTGATCGGACAGCAGGCCGGCGATCGGCAGCGCCACGCTGGCCAGCACGGCGCCGTTGCGCACCACGGCGACGCCGCCGCGGTGGCGTTTGACCTCGGCCAGGGCGTGCTGCATGTCGGCCTCGCTGCGGCCGGCGACGATGATGTTGTGCGCGTCATGGCCGACGCTGCTGGCGACGGCGCCGTCGGTCAGGCCGAAATCGCGCAGCAGCCCGTGCGCCACCGCCCCGCCGGCGCGGCCATGACGCTCGATGACGGCGAGGAAGCAGAGATTGTGACGGTCGAGCAGCGCCGGCCAGTCGGCTTCCGGCGCCACCTCCAGCACGTCGTGGACCAGCACGATGCCGGGCAGGGCGGTGCGGATCGCATGCACCCGCACCGCCGTCCGCGGCAGTTCGGGGGTCAGCCGCACCGCGTCGGGCAGATGCACGGTGGCGTAGGCGGCGGCGGGGTAGCGGTAACGGGCGCCGTCGAGCTGCGCCTCCAGCAGCGGCGTGATGCGCCGGTCGCGCACCGCCAGCTCGCCGCCGTACCAGGTGGCGTGCGGCACGAGGTCGTCGTCGAGCAGCACCAGATCGGCGCGCCTGCCGCCGCCGAGGCCGCCCATCTCGCCATCCATCGCATAGCGCGTGGCGGGATGCAGCGAACCCATGCTCCAGGCCTGTTCGCGCGTCATGCCGGCGCGCATCGCCTGACGCACCACCCAGTCCTGGCCGAACACGAACAGGTCGTCGGCGTCGCGGTCGTCGGTGCAGACGCAGATGCGCTTGGCGCTGGCGCCGAGTTCGGTGATGGTGCGGATGGCCTGCGGCAGGCTGTGCCACGGCGTCGTCGGCGGGCCGCCGCGCAGGAAGATCCACAACCCCGCCTCCAGCAGATCGTCGGCGATGTCGCGGTCGATCGCCTCATGCGTGTCGGTGACGCCGCTGGCGGCATAGGCGGCGACGAACTCGCGGCCGTAGATATGGCCGCTGACCGGCCGGCCGCGTTTGAGCGCCGCGGCGAGGATGGCGTGGCTGCGCGGGTCGCCCTGGCAGACCTGGACGAAATCCATTTTTTCGCCCAGCCCGGCGGCCTCCGGCCAGGCATCGAACAGCGCGCCGATCTTGTCCGCGGTGAGATCGCCGCCGGCGGTCTCGAAGGCGGCGGAGGTCGCCGGCACGGTGCTCGGCACGGTCAGGAAAATGTTCAGCGGCGCCGCGCGCGCATCCTCCAGCATCCATTCGATGCCCTGCTGGTCGCAGACATTGCCGATCTCGTGGCTGTCGCAGAAAATCGTCGTGGTGCCGTTGAGCAGCGCCGCCTCGGCATAGGCGCAGGCGGTCATCATGCTGCTTTCGATATGGATATGCGGGTCGATCAGGCCGGGGGCGAGGATGGCGCCGGCGCCGTCATGGAAGACGGCGCCGCAGTCGCGCCGGGCAGTGCCGGCGGGCTTGAGGGCGGCGATGCGCCCGCCGGCGAGCCAGATTTCACGCTCCGGCAGGATGCGGTCGGAATAGGTGGACAGCGCGCGAACCCCGGTGATGACGGTCTGCGGCGCCAGCCGCCCGGCGGCGACATCGGCAAGCGAGCGGGTCATGCTGTGCAGCGGGGCGACCGAGAAGCGGTTCATGGCAGCGTCCTTGGCGGGGCTGCACCCAGGCTAGCACGGGAGACCGCCGGCGGAAGATCGCCGGATGGTTGTTTGTTTAATGATCGGAATGAAATAGGGCGCGCGTCGGCGCCGCGGCGTCACGCGGAAAACGGGCGGGTGAAGCGGCGGAGGAATTGCGGCGGGGCGCGGGCGGCGCGGGGCCGGTCGCGCAGGATGCTGTCGCGCGGGATGTCGCGCGTGGGCGGGGCGGCCGGGGCGGGCAGCGGCTGGCGCGGGGGTGGGCGGCGCGTGGTGGGGCGCGGCGGCAGTTTGGGGCGCGCGACGGCCAGCATGCGGCAGAGCGGGCGCAGCAGCCGGTCGATGCCGGGGGCGGCCCCGAGCAGGGCGACCATGTCCGGCTGGGTCAGCAGATACTGCAGTTGCGAGGCATAACCGCCGGCCGCCGGCACCGGCCCGATCAGCCAGCCGGCGCGCCGCGGCAGGCGGCTTGCGGGCTTTCTCGGCGCGGAGTTTTGCGGCGCGGCGCGCGGGGCGCGCAGGACGATGGGGGGTTTGCCGCTGGCGGCGCGGGCGGCGAGGCGGGCGATGCGGATGGAGGCCCGCCGTATGCGTGTCCAGACCAGCATGAGCAGCGGGATCGGCAGGAAGCCGCCGGGGCCGCGCGCGGCGACCGCCTTGCACAGGTCGTCGAGGATGCGGGCGAGGCGTTCGGCCGGGGGTTGTTCGGCGATGGGTGTCACGAACGGAACAAGAACATGGATGGCCTTGCCTGGGCAAGCGTAATTCAGTGTGGCCCGGACGATCAGCCCGAACCGTGTCGGCGCCGCGGCAAGCCTGCGTCGGGGTTCAGGGTGGCCAGGATGGCGCAGACGGACGATTGCCCCCGCCGGCGCCATCCGCTATATCGCCGCCGCACGCACGATGCGGTCGTGGCGGAATGGTAGACGCGCAAGCTTGAGGTGCTTGTGGGGGAAACCTCGTGGAAGTTCGAGTCTTCTCGACCGCATATTTCGCCCATTCGACGATCTGCCGCCGGGTCCAGCCGGATGCGCCGGCGATCGAGAAACGGTGGCGCGGGCCGCACGACCGGGGTTGACAGACGAACCCGATCAAACCGCCGATTAAGTTCGGATGATATGAGCCGCCCAGCTATCTTCCAGTGATGCGGTTGACCGGTTAAGAGCGGTCGTCGCGCAACCGGCGGACAGCAATCTGGGTGTGAACCGAAGCATGGCGCGGAGCCCTCGACCCGGAGCAGGCGGTGAGCCGCGAGCGGCGGCCGGATCCAGCCGGTTGAATATCAGTACCGTGCTGGCCGGCGAGATCGCCAGCGGCGTCTATCCGGTCGGCGGCCGCTTCCCCACCGAGTTCGACCTGCAGGCCCGCTTCGGCGTCGGCCGCCACAGCATCCGCGAAGCGCTGAAAATCCTCACTGAGCAAGGGCTTATCAGTCGCCAACGGAAAACCGGATCGGTCGTGCTGTCGGCCGAGCCGATCTCGCACTATGCCCACAGCATCCGCGATATGCGAACGCTGCTGACCTTTGCCGGCGCGACCTCGCTCGACGTCCGTTACCACGGTTTCGTCACTGTCTCCGGCTCACACGGCAGCCAGTTGCTGCCCGATCCCGGGCGCCGCTGGTTGCGCCTCGCCGGCATTCGCTCGACCAAAACCGACCACACCCCGCTCTGCTGGTCAGAGATCTTCGTGGCGGAAGCCTATGTCACCGATCGCGACCGGCTGCTCGCGGAACCCGGCCCGATCTACGAGCAGGTGTTGGCCAGCAACGCGCTGAAGCTCGGTTATGTGGAGCAAGACGTGCGCGCCGCGACGCTGGAGCCTGGCATTGCGGCGCTGCTCGGTTCCGAGCCGCGGAGCGCGGCCCTGCTTGTCAAGCGCCGCTATGTCACGCACACCAGCGACACTTATGAAATCTCCTACAATCTCTACCCGGCCGACCGGTATTCGGTCCGCACCGTGATCCGGGAGCGCGCTTAGCCATCCCGGCATCAGGTGATTGACAAGCCCCGCCGGCGGTTTATGTTCGAACAATTAAGAGGGCGGGCGCATCAGGGGCAGGGAGGGGCTGACGATGAGCACATCAGCGACATTGCATGCGGGCCCGGCCGGACCGGCGATCGCTCGCGGCCTTGCCGGGTTCCCCATCACAGTGTTCGTCTGCTCGCGGCAGGGATCGTGCTGAGCTTCGGCCGTTATTGTTCAGACAAATAACCACGCCGAGGCGCGCACCGATGCTCGAAACGACGCTGGACGGGGTCACCATCCTCGACCTGACGCAGAATGTGGCCGGCCCGTTCTGCACCCAGATCCTCGGCGACATGGGCGCTGCGGTGGTCAAGATCGAGCGGCCGGGCCGCGGCGACGACACCCGCGACTGGCGCCCGCCGGAGATTGCCGGCCTGTCGGCCACCTTCCTGTCGCTCAATCGCGGCAAGCGGAGTCTCTGCATCGACCTCGACCGCCCCGACGGGGTGGCGCTGCTGGCCGAGCTTGTGGCCGGCGCCGATGTGGTGATCCATTCGCTCAAGCCCGGCAGCGCCGAGCAGCGCGGCTTTGGCTATGAACATCTGAAGGCACACAACCCCCGGCTGATCTATTGCGCCATCAGCGCCTTCGGCCGCGTCGGCCCGTTGAGCGGCCTGCCCGGCTATGACCCGCTGATGCAGGCGTTTACCGGCGTGATGAGCGTGACCGGACAGGATGGCGACGACCCGGTCCGGGTCGGCGTCTCGCTGATCGATATCGGCACCGGCATGTGGTCGGCGATCGCCATCATGGCCGCCTTGATGCAACGCGGCAAAGACGGGTTGGGGCGTCTGGTCGAGACCAGCCTGCTCGAAACCGGGATCGCCTGGATGACCATCCCGATCGCCGGCTATCTCGCCAGCGGCAAACTGCCGCGCAAGCTCGGCTCCGGCATCGCCATGACGGCGCCCTACGAGTTGTTCCGCTCGGCGGATTCGCATGTCTTCATTGCCGCCGGCAATGACCGGCTGTTCGAGCGTGTCTGCGCGGCGTTGGCGCGCCCCGAGCTGGCGCATGACGAGCGCTTCGCCAGCAACCCCGCGCGGGTCGCCAACCGCGCGGCGCTGCATGCGGAGATCGAGGCGGTTACACTGGCGATGACCACCGCCGAGGCGGTGCGTCGGCTGCGCGCGGTCGGCGCCCCGTGCAGCGAGATGAACGATATCGCGCAGGCCCTGGCGCATGATCAGGTGCGGGCGGCGGCAATGCTGGAGCCGCTGCCGGTCACCGGCGCGTCGGCGCATCAGGTCGTGGCGCTGCCGATCAAGATGAACGGCGCCCGTGCCGCGACCGCCGCAGCCCCACCGGCGCTTGGCGCCGATACCGATGCTGTGCTGGCGGCATTCGGCCACCCCGCCGAGGACATCGCGCGGCTGCGCGCGCGCGGCGTCGTCGCCTGAGCAGGAGACCAACCAGCGATGTCGATGGATCTGGAATACTCCGCCACCCAGCACGAAATCCGCGCCGCGGTGCGCCGGCTGTGTGCCGATTTCGGCCCGGATTACTGGGCCCGCTGCGAGGCGAGCGAGGCCTATCCCGAGGAATTCGTCGCCGCCATGACAGCGGCCGGCTGGCTCGCCGCACTGATCCCTGAGGAATACGGTGGCTCAGGCCTCACGGTGCTCGATGCCTGCCTGATCCTGCAGGAGATCAATCGCTCCGGCGGCAATGCCGCCGCCTGCCACGCACAAATGTACACCATGGCCTCGGTGCTCAATCATGGCAGTGCGGCGCAGAAGCGGAAATATCTGCCGCGCGTCGCCGATGGCAGCCTGCGGCTGCAGGCCTTCGGCGTGACCGAACCCGATGCCGGATCCAACACGCTCAAGATCAAGACTTTTGCACGGAAAGTGCCGGGCGGCTATGTGATCAATGGCCAGAAAATCTGGACCTCGCGCTACCTGCAGTCACACATGTACCTGCTGATCACGCGCACGACGTCCTTCGAGCAGGTCAAGAAGAAGACCGATGGCCTCAGCCTGTTCCTGGTCGATATCGCCAAGGCCGGTGCCGCGCTGAAGGCAACGCCGATCAAGACCATGCTCAACCACCACACCAACCAGGTCTTCATCGACAATCTCGACGTCAGCGATGACGATCTGATCGGCGAGGAGGGCAAGGGATTCAGCTATCTCGTCGACTCGCTGAACTCTGAACGGCTGCTGGTGGCGAGTGAGTCGATCGGCGATGGCGCCTGGTTCACCGAGCAATCGTCGCGCTATGCGAGCGATCGGGTGGTGTTCGACCGGCCGATCGGCATGAACCAGGGCATCCAGTTCCCGATCGCCAAAGCGCATATCAATTTGCAGGCGGCCGAGTTGATGCGCAACCGCGCCGCACGGCTGTTCGACAGCAAGCTCTCCTGCGCGAGCGAAACCAGCATGGCCAAATATCTGGCGAGCGAAGCTTCCTGGGAAGCGGCTGAGGCCTGCATGACCACCTTCGGCGGTTTCGGCTTCGCCTGCGCCTATCATGTCGAACGCAAGTGGAAGGAGGCGCGGCTGTTCCGCACCGCGCCGCTGTCGAACAACCTGATCCTGGCGCAGGTGGCCGAACGCGGCCTCGGCATGCCCCGCTCCTATTGACCGCGCGCCGCACGGAGACACGCGACATGCAAGGCGCCACCGCCCGCATCGCCGATTTCGTCACCAGCGCCGATCCCGGTGAGGCGGTGCGCGCCCTGGCGCTGGATGGCGTGCTCGATACGCTGGCGGTCACCCTCGCCGGTGGCGCCGAGCCGGGCGCCCGCCGCCTCGCCGCGGCGCTTGAGCCGGCCGAGCGCGGCATTGCCTCGTTTTGGCAGCCGCGCGCCTATCGGCCCGAGGATGCCGCGCTGCTGTTTGGCATGGCGGGCCATATGCTGGATTACGACGATGTCAGCATGGCGAGCGTCTGTCATCCGACCGTGCCGGCACTCTCCGCCTGCCTCGCACTGCCCGGCCGCGATGCGCTGCCGGGGCGGGCGTTGCTCGATGCGGTGGCGATCGGCAGCGAGGTCATGATCCGCCTCGGCGAGGTCATGGGTTTCCGCCATTACGATCTTGGCTTTCACGCCACCGCAACCCTCGGGCCGTTTGGCGCCGCGGCGGCCTGCGCCCGTCTGCGCGGGCTCGATCGGCACCAGACGGCGCAGGCGCTGTCGATTGCCGCCAGCCTTGCCTCCGGCCTGCGGCGCAATTTCGGCAGCATGGTGAAGTCGCTGCATGCCGGTGTCGCCGCCGCCAACGGGCTGAAGGCGGCGCGGCTCGCGGCGGCGGGCATCGTCGCCGCCACCGAGGCGATCGACGATCGCGGCTTCCTGCATGCCTACTCGGGCGGGGCGGCCGATCGCTGGCCCGACGATCACCGCCTCGGCCAGCCCTATGTGCTGGAGCATCCTGGTTTCGAGCGCAAGCGCTACCCGTGCTGCTATATGCTGCACAAGATGATCGAGGCGACGCTGTTTCTCGCCCGCGAGGAGACGCTCACCCTCGCCGATCTGGCGCGCGCGCGCGTTGATATGCCGCTGGGGGGCACCCAGCCGCTCAACCATCCGTTCCCGAAAGCCGGCCTCAACGCGCTGTTCAGCGGCCCCTATGCGGTGATCGCCAGCCTCGCCGATCGCCGCATCGACCTCAAAAGCTTCACCGACGCCGCGGTGCAGCGGCCCGAACTCCAGGCACGCCTGCGCGACGTGACGCTGCTGGAAGGAACGCTGCCGCCGGGCGACGGCGAGCTTGGCAATGCGCCGGTGACGGTGACGCTCGAATTGCGTGATGGCACCAGCCGGTCGCGCACCGTGCATGCCCCGCCCGGCTCGCTGCGCGACCCGATCACGCCGGAGCAGCTTGCGGTGAAATGGGTCGATTGCCTGGAGCACGCGGCGCCCGGGATGCCGGTGGGGAAGGCGCGGCAATTGTTCGAACAAGGCCTGGGGCTGGCATCGATGCCCGCCATCGGCCCCTGGCTCATGGCCGTGACGGACGCGACCAGGGGGGCGGTGCGATGATCGCGTTGGAAACCTTGCGGATCACCCGCCCGGCCGATCACGTGGCGCAGGTGACGCTCGACCGCCCGGCGGCGATGAATGCGCTGAATACGCAAATGGGCCTCGAACTGATGCGTCTGCTGGAAGACGTGGCGCTCGATCCGGGTGATCTCCGCTGCATCCTGCTGACCGGCGCCGGCGACCGCGCGTTCTGCGCCGGCGGCGATCTGAAGGAGCGCAACGGCATGACCGATCAGGCCTGGCAGGCCCAGCATGTCGTCTTCGAGCGGATGTTCCGCGCCTTGCTGGATTGCCCGATCCCGGTCATCGGGCTGGTCAATGGCGTTGCCTATGGCGGCGGCTGCGAGGTCGCGGCGGCCTGCGACTTCCTCTACGCGGCCGACTGCGCCCGGTTCGCCTTGCCGGAAGTCACCCTCGGCATCATGCCGGGCGGCGGCGGCACGCAGACGATCGCGCGCGCGATGGGCGAGCGCCGGGCGAAGGAGTTGCTGCTCTCCGGCAAGCCCTTCACCGCCAACGAGGCGGCGGGATGGGGGCTGGTGAACGCGGTCTTCCCGGCGGGTGACCTCGCCGCCGCCGGCCTTGCCATGGCCAGCGCCATCGCGCGCAACGCGCCGCTCGCGGTGCGGCAGTGCAAGCAGTCGATCCATCGCGGCTTGCAGATGGCGCTGTCGGACGCGCTCGCATTCGAGATCGAAGTCTATAACCGGCTGGTGCCGACCGATGACCGGCGTGAGGGCGTCCGCGCCTTCCGCGAGAAGCGCCCGGCACGGTTTCAGGGGCGCTGATGCGGGTCAATTGTTCGCCGTTAATCGCTTGACGGTCTGAATAACCCCGCATATTATTCGAACAAATAAAAACCGCCGGCGACGTCAGGCAACGCGCCAGATGCCGAGGGAGAAGTCTGATGAAGCGACGTTCGATGGTCCTCGCACTGCTGCCGCTGCTGTGCCGTCCGTCGCCGACGCGGGCCGAGATCACGCGCGAGAAGATCAAGATCGGCGTGTTGACGGACTTGTCCACCGAATACGCGGCCTTCTCCGGACCCGGTTCGGTGGAGGCGGCGAAGATGGCCGTCGAGGCCTGGGGCGGCAGCCTGCGCGGCAAGCAGATCGAGGTGATTGCCGCCGATCATCAAGAAAAGCCCGACATCGCGACGACGATCGCCGGGCGGTGGTTTGATGAGGAGGGGGTGGACATGATCGTCGATTGTCCCGGCACCTCGGCAGCCCTCGCCGTGCAGGAAGTCGCCAAGCGGCACAACAAGGTATTCATTACCACGGCATCGGCGGCAAATTCGCTCAGCGGGAAAAGCTGCTCGCCGACCGGGATGCAATGGATATTCAGCAGCTATACCAACGCGCAGGCGCTCGGCACCGGCGTCGTGCGTGACGGTGGCGACAGTTGGTTTTTTATCACGGTGGACAATGCCGGCGGCATCAGCTTCGAAAACGATGTCGGGGCCATCGTGCGGGCGGCAGGTGGCAAGGTGCTCGGCTCGGCCCGGTTCCCGCTGACGACGACGGATTTCGCATCATACATGCTGCAGGCCCAGGCCAGCAAAGCAAAGATCATCGGCCTGGTTTCCGCCGGGCAGAGCACGGTCACGGCCCTGAAGCAGGCGGCGGAGTTTGGCATCGTCGAGGGAGGCGCCCGCATTGTGGTGCCGTTCTTCTACGTCACCGACGCCCATTCCCTGGGGAGCCGGATCACCCGCGGGCTGGTTATCGTGTCGCCGTTCTATTGGGATTTGAACGATGCGACGCGTGCCTTCGGCAAGGCATTTTATGCCAGGATGAAATTCATGCCGACGCAGGTGCATGCCGGCGTCAACACCGGGGTCACCCATTTCCTCAAGGCGGTGGATGCCGCCAATTCCGTCGATGGCAGGGAAGTGGTCAAAGCGATGCGAGCGATCCCGATCAACGACTTCATGACCAGGAATGGCCAACTGCGCATCGACGGCTCCGTCTCGCGCGAGCGATATCTGTTTCAGGTCAAAGGTCCAGACGAGATGCAGGGGGAATGGGATTTCTACAAACCGCTGCGCAAGCTGAACGGTGACGAAGTGCTGCCGCCATTGGCAAGCAGCGACTGCCCGCTGGTGAAACAATGACCCAGTTGGCGCTCGGCCTGATTGGCGCCGGCAATATCGGCCTCGCGGTGGCGGGCCGGCTGGTCGGACTCGGACACCAGCTCACCGTCCACGACACCAACCCCGCCGCGCTCGAACGTGCCACGGCGTTGGGCGCTGCCGCGGCCTCGTTGGCGACGTTGGTGCGTGACAGCCGGCTGGTGCTGCTGTCGCTTCCCACCCCAGGCGTCGCCGCGGCGGTCGGCCACGAGGTGATCGCAGGCGGCCAGCCCGGCCTCGTCATTGTCGATCTCAGCACCAACGACCCGCAGACCGCGCGAAAGCTGCATGCGGCGGCGGCGGCACGCGCGCTTGCCTATATCGATGCGCCGGTGAGCGGTGGCCCGTCACGGGCGCGCACCGGCGAGCTGACGATGATGGTCGGAGGCGATGCGGCGGTGGTCGAGCGGATCCGTCCGATGCTCACCGATATCGCCAGGCAGGTCGAATATGCCGGCGAGTCCGGCAGTGGCGCCACGGCGAAGCTGCTGAACAACTTCGTTGCGATCTGGGGCATGATCGGCGTCTCGCAGGCGTTCCTGGCCGCCGCCGCACTCGGCGTCTCGCAACAGCGGATGTATGAGATCATGGCGAAAAGTTCGGCGCGAAGCTACGCGCTGGACCGCAACTTTCCCAAGATCCGCGACGAGAACTACAAGCCCGACTTCTCAATCGATCTCGGCGAGAAGGACATGCGTCTGGCGGTGCAGTTGATGCACGACGCAGGCTACGACGCCTTTGCCCAGGATCAGATCCGGGCGCTGTTCACGCGCGCCGGCGAGGGGGCCGGCGGCGCCAGGGATCTCGCCGCCATTCATCTCGCGCTGTCGGCGATGCTGACTCGCGATCGCCACTAATTCCCACCCCCGGAGCTGCCATGCAAAGTGAAGTCGGATTCGTCGGCCTCGGCAATATGGGGATGCCGATGGCCCGCAGGCTGCTGGAGCACGGCGTTGCTGTGGTTGGCTGCGACACGCGCGCGAATGAAGTCAAGTCGGCCTTCGTCGATGCCGGCGGACGTTGGGCTGATTCCGCGGCCGAGCTCGCATCGAGCTGCACGACCGTCCTGGCAAGCCTGCCGACCCCCGCGGCAGTTGAGGCGATCGCATTCGGGCCAGGTGGGTTGCTTGAAGGTGCCGCGGTCAAGACCTTCATCGACCTGTCAACGACGGGGCCGCGCGTTGCCAGGGAGGTCGCCGATAAATTGGCGGCGCGGCACATCGACGTGCTCGACGCCCCGGTCAGCGGTGGGGTGCATGGCGCTTCGCGGGGCGGCCTGACCGTCATGGTGTCGGGCCCCAGGGCGGCGTTCGTGCAGGCCGAGCATTTGCTGCGGATGATCGGCAAGAACGTGTTTTATGTCGGCGCCGAAGCCGGCATGGGGCAGCTCATGAAGCTGATCAACAACCTGCTGTCGGCGACAGCTTTGGCAGCGACGTGCGAAGCGCTCTGCGTCGGGATCAAGGGCGGCCTCGATCCCCGCACCATGCTGAGCGTGCTGAACGCGAGCACAGGCAACAGCAGCGCGACACAGCATAAGGTGCCGGAATGCGTGCTGCCGGGACGGCCGATCGGTTTCAGCCTGGACCTCAGCCTGAAGGACATCACGCTGTGCATCGAGGCGGGCGAGGCGATGCAGGTGCCGATGTGGAGCGGCAACACCACCCGGCAGATCTGGCGCCACGCGCTGGCCAGCGGCGGCCCCGATCAGGACATGATGGACGTCGCGCACTGCATCGAACAATGGGCGCACGTCAAACTCTACGGCGCCGCGCCATAAGGCATGATCGGCGAACCGAGGCTTCGGCGCTCAGCATCGACAGATCACGCTCCAACCGGCAATCGTAATGGAGAGAAGGATGCCGTCAAACCTGTTCGACACGGGCATGCAAGTCCGCCGGGAGGTGCTGGGCGACGCGTATGTCGATAAGGCGATGAGGAACGCCGATCCGTTCGCCGCACCGTTCCAGGAGTTTGCCACGGAATATTGCTGGGGGAAACTGTGGGCGCGCGACGGGTTGCCGCGGAAGACCCGCAGCATGGTCAATATCGGCATGCTGATCGCGCTCAATCGGTCGGTCGAGCTTGAGGTGCATATCCGCGGCGCGTTGCGCAATGGCTGTACGCCGGAGGAGATCCGCGAAGTGCTGCTGCAGGCGGCGGTCTATTGTGGCGTTCCCGCCGGGGGCGAGGCATTCCGCATCGCGCGCAAGGTGTTGTCGGAATCTTGAGAGCGGGTGGACAATGTGCGACATCACTCCGCATGGACGGCTGGGCTGGAAAGGCTGGCGCAGCTTGCCAGCGTGCAGTGTAGCCGTTGGTGAAGGCAAATGGCAGGATCTGAGCTACTGCCTGGACGGCGCAATGCCGACGCCGCACGTGTTTCCCAAACCCCGCATCGAGCGTATCGCGGCGATGCCGGCCAATCGTCTGAATCTGACCCGGCTCGAACTGGTTTGCCATGTCGGCACGCATATCGATGCGCCGTCGCATCTGTTCATGGACGGCCCGGGCATCGACAAGATCCCGTGGGATTATCTGCATGGGCCTGGAGTCGTCTGGGGCCTGGAGATCGCGCCGCTGGCCGATATCGGACCCGAGATGCTGGCGCGCATGCAGCCCACGGTTCGCCCTGGCGAGATGGTGTTTCTGCACACCGGCTGGGGCAAGCTGTGGGGTTCGCAAGAGTATTACGCGAACCCGGCGCTGACGCCGGACGCGGCACAATGGCTCGTTGACCGCGGCGTCAAACTGCTCGGCGTTGATACCGCGACGCCCGATCAGGCGTTGCCGGTGCGAAGCAAGGATTTCGACTGGCCGGTGCACAAAATCCTGCTCAGTCAGGGAACGCTGATCGCGGAGAACGTCGCGGGCCTCGCGCCGCTGGTGGGCAAGCGGGTGGACGTCGTCGTCGGTGCGATCAGCATAAGCGGCAGTGATGGCGCTCCGGCCCGCATCGCGGCGCGCCCGGTTGGCGCGGTCGCGGCGTAGATTGGGCCTCCGTGACGGAGGCGGTGGTTGAGGAAGCTCTGATGGTATCGCCAGAAGTCTATGAGTTATTCGCCTTGCGCTATGCGACCCGAGCCGGCCGGCGGCCCGAGTTTTTCCTCGGCGGCGATCCGCATGACGTGCCGATGGCGATCGACTATTTCGTCTGGCTGGCACGGAGCAAAACACGCACGATTCTGATCGACACCGGCTTTAACGAGGCGATGGCGCGCAAGCGGCATCGCACATTCCTGCGCGACCCGATCGATTCCTTGCAGTTGCTCGGTGTCTCGGCGGGCGACCTGGACGACGTGATCCTGACCCACTTCCACTACGATCACGCCGGCAATTTCGACCGTTTCCCCAAGGCACGCTTTCACGTGCAGGACCGGGAGATGGAATTCGCCACCGGGCGGCACATGACCCACCGCATCTTCAACGCGCCCTACGAGGTCGATGAGGTAACCGGGCTGGTCCGGCGGGTCTATGAGGGCCGCGTCGTCTTCCATGACGGCGATGCGGAGATCGCCAGCGGACTCACCCTTCATCGCACCGGCGGTCATTCACATGGGCTGCAGTTCGTGCGGGTCTTCACCGCCCGCGGCTGGGTGGTGGTGGCCTCGGATGTCAGCCATTTCTACGAGAGTTTCCAGGCCTGCCGGCCGTTGCCACTGGTGTTCAACGTCGGCGACATGGTGCAGGGATATCAGCGGCTGCGTGATCTGGCGCCGACGGAGGCGCACATCGTCCCAGGGCACGACGCGCTGGTCATGCAGCGGTATCCCGCCCTGACGCCGGAACTGGACGGGATTATTGTCCGGCTGGACGTTGCACCTTCGGAGTAACCGCGGCGGGCGACGCTGTCCCACATGTCGATGCCCGCGCCCCGACCGCTCCCTGCTTCAGCCCGCCTGGGCTTGCGCGGGTGCGGCCGGATCGTGGCACACGCCGATGGCGCGGCGCAGCGCCGCTGCCACCCCCGGCGCGGCGAAGCCGGCGCGGATGAAATCCACCCCCCGCCGCGACGCCGCCGCATTGGCCGAAGCGTCGGCGTGCTGGCGGCCGATCCGCGCCGCCAGCGCCGCCGCGTCGCGCCCGACCAGATCGTTGAGGGAAGCCGGCAAGTCCAGCCCCTCGGCGGCGAGGTCGCTCATCACGCAGGGCAGGCCGGCGGCGAAACTGTCCAGCACTTTTCCCTTCACGCCGGCCCCGAAGCGCAGCGGCGCCGCGGTCAGTCGCGCCCGGTCGAACACCTCCCGTCCAAGATCGGCAACTTCCCCGAGAACAACGACGCGCGGCCCGGCCAACCGCCGTATCTCCTCGCCCATCCCGCTGCCGGCGAGCAGGCATGGAATGGTCGGGTCTTCCGCCCACACCAGCGGCATGACCGACTCCACCAGAAAGCGAGCCGCATCGACGTTCGGGGCATGCGTGTAGCTGCCGACGAAGGCGACCCCGCGACGCTGCGCGAATGGCACCGCAACCGGGCGCGGCGCCACCGCCCAAGGCACGACATGCACTGCCGCCTGCGGCACCGCCGCGCGCAATACCGCTGCCTCCACTGGCGAGTGGGTCAGCACCGCATCCGCCGACCAGGCCGCAGTGATTTCCGCCACCCGCATGCGCTGGCCGAGTGCCGCCAGTTCCGGCCGATCCTCCGCCACCGCCTGCCGCGCCAGCCGGACATGGTGCAGGTCGGCGACGCTGTAGAGCAGGCGCGCGCGCGGCAAATACTCCCGCGCCAGCGCCAGATAGCGCGCGGCGATCTGCACCCGGTGCAGATAGACGACATCGAAGCAGCCCGCCTGCCGGCGCAGCACATCCTCCACCGTGGCATAGAACGGTGCCCCGCAGACCGCGACGCCCAATGCCGCCAGATCGGCGGACGCGGCTGCGTCCATCGCCTCGGCGGCGGAGAAGCTGACCGCGTAGCCAAGGCTTTGCAGCGCCGCCATGTGCGACAGGATCGCCTGCGAACCGGCGTCGCGCGCCGCCTGCGGCATGTCGAGGTCGATCACCAAAGCCCGCGGCGCGGTGTGCTCCGCCGCCTCCGCCGCGGCGGCATGCCCCCAGCGGCGGCGGAATTGATGCAGTCGGTGCCGCGCGGCGCGCTGCCCCTGCGCATCGGCGCGCTGCTGCAGCAGCCGCTCGGTCTGCGCCAGCATGAACGACAGCACATGGTCCTGCGTCGCGTCCGGTTGCAGGGCGTCGATGGCGCGGCTGACCGCCTGTTGCAGCGCCGGGTCGAAATTGTCCGCCGCCTCGATCACATGCGGCGAGCCGGGCAGTTCGGAGCCGTCGGAGTCACGCCGCACCGCGATGACGTGGCGGACCAGCGGCGACAGGCCGCCGGGAATCGGCCACTCGAAACCGTGGTAGCCGCGGCCGATGCCGGCGGCGGCGAGGTCGGGGCGGTAGCGATTGGCCAGCACCCGGCCGATCGGCTGGTCGTCGTCGAACACCAGCAGCGCCACCGGCGTCTGCGGTGCCGCTGCATCGCTGGCCCAGCCGGCGATGTGCTCGCGCGTCACCGCATCCAGCCACCCGCCGCCGGCCGGCAGCGCCGGCGGCGGCGGCGTTGCGCCATCCGACTCCGCCTCCAGCGTCCACGGCGAGCCGTTCAGATCCTGTCCATCCGCCGCACGCTGCACCCGCATGACATGCCGCCCTGGGGTCAGACGTTCCGGCAATGTCCAGGCGAAGCTGTGGCAGCCGTCACCGATTCCGGCGCGCTGGAGGTCGCCGCGGTAGCGATCGGCGTTGATCGTGCCGATCATCGCGCCATCGGCCAGCACCCGCAGCGTCACCGCCGCATCCGGGTCCGCCGGGTTCCACGCCCAGCCGCGCACATCCGTCCGGCTGGCGAAGTCGAGATGGCCGCGCAGCCGGCCGGCGCGCCCGGCCAGGCGTCGGCGCACCACCTCCAGCGCCGCGCCATCCTCGACCCGCGGCGCACAAAACAGCGCCGGGTGCGCTTGGGCGTCGGGATACAGCGCGCGATACTCGGCGGCGTTGTGGAACATGCCGCGACTGTCGTCATCGACGAAGGTTTCCGAGGCCGCGCCCTCGGCGAGGATGACATCGTGGGTGTCCAGTTCCAGGTGGAAATATTCCACCTGTTCGACCTCCTCCGGCTGGGTGATCGACAGATCGTTGACCAGGCATCCGGCGGGGATCAGCACGCCGTCCAGCAACATCGCATGCAGCGGGGAGACCCACAGGTCGCGGCGTGGCACGCCATCGTCCAGCGCGCCGGCGCGGATGCGCACCGGCAATACGTCGCGCCGCCCGGCGACGAAGCGCCCGGCATAGGCCCGCCGGCCGATCCATTTGATCGGCCGCACCGCGCCGCTGTGGGTGACCAGACGATCGCCGATCGCCAGCGTCTCGACCGCGACTTCGCCGCGATCGGTCAGGATGCGCGTGCCACGGCAATAGCAGGGCGTGCTGGTAGTACCAAGCAGCACGTCGTAACCGAAGCCGTTGCCGGCCGTGCTCGTCGTCAAATCGAGGTTCAGCGTCACTGCCAGGGCGGCGCTTTGCGGCACCGCGCCGAAATTGACCACGCTGTCGGTGAAATATGTCTGCGCGGCGGCAAGGGTGGTGAAGGTTTGGCTCGCTTCGGTGACGCCGCCGACGGTCGCGGTGAAGCTCAATTGGCTGAAGCCGGCGCCGAAGGATTGCACGCCGAGCAGGCCGGCGACGAGATCGCCGGTGAGGCCCTGGCTGTCGATGGTCCAGGTGATGCTGCTGGTGTAATCGTTCGATACGCTGACGGTGGCGTAGGCGCCGGCGGTGGCGTCGCCCAGCACGCTCGCCTGTGCGGTGCCGAGCGCGGCCTTGACGTTGGGGTCTTGCGACATCGCTGCGGCCGCGTTCGTGGCGCCGGGCAGCCCGGTGGCGAAGGCATAGGCGCTGTATGACGTGCCGGTGAAGCCGCCGGGTGCGGCGTCGATCCCGGCGGTGGCGGTGGTGGACAAGGTGCGGGTGCCGGTCGCCGCGGCGGTGTCGGACACCTCGACCGAGGATATGCTGCCGGCGGTGGCGGCGCTGGCGGTGGCGGTGTTGCTGCCGGTGCCGCTGGCCGTTGCATCCGCCGTGGCCGTGGCCGCAGTGCTGCCAAGCGTGGTGGTGGCCGCGGCGGTGGCAATCGCATTGCCCGACGTTCCACCGCGACTCGCGCTGCCGCCGGAGGCAGCCGCGGTGGCGGCAACGGTGTTGGCGGCCCGCAGCGTGATCGTGGCGGTTCCCGCCCCGCCGCTGCTGCCGCTGATGCTGCCGCCACCCGCACCTCCGGTCGCGGTGCTGCTGCCGGTCAGGATGCTGGCGGCGATCGGGGCGCTGGTGTCGTCGAAGGTCAGGCTGGAGCTGGCAGTACCGCCGGCGCCGCCGTTGATCGTGTGGCCATAGCCGCCAGCACCGGCAATCGCGGTTTGTGCGAGCGTGAGATAGCCGCCATAGCTGGCGCCGCTGGCGGCGTTGGTCAGTGTGGAGCCGGCACCCTGGCCGGCGGAGGAGCCGCCATACCCCGAGCCGCCGGAGCCGCCGGTCTGCGTGACCACCGCATGGGCGTTGAAGCCGGCGGCGAAGGCGGTGCTGCCAGTGGCTTGGCCGCCGGCGCCACCGACGCCTTTGGAGAAGCCGCCGTTGGAGAGGCCGCCGTTGCTGCCGTTGCCGCCGGTGGCGTAGGCGCGGGCGAAGGCGCGCTCGCTGCCGCTGGTGGTATCTTTCTCGGTCGCGCTCGCCGTCGCGCTCGCCGCGCCGCCGGCCGGGCCGGGCGTTGATACGTAGCTCGTGCCGCTGCCGCCACCGACGGCCGTGGCGTAGGCACTGACGTTCTGGAGGAGCGTGGTGGTGCTTTGGGCGGCAGCGGCAGCCGTGGCGCCACCGCCGCCGCCGCCGGCGCCTTGGCCATTGCCACCGGCGCCGCCGGTAGCAATGGCCGTGGCGGCGAGCGCACCCGTGCCGACCAACGTCGTCCTGGCGGTGGCGCCGCCGCCGCCGCCACCGCTGCCGCCCTCGTAGCCGAGTCCACCGACACCGCCGGTCGCCGTATCGACGGCGTTGAGCGTGGCCGTGCTGATTTCCTTGGCGGTGTCGTCGAGTGCGGCATAGCCGCTGCCCCCCGCCCCACCGCCGCCTGCTCGACCGTAGCCGCCCGCGCCGCCGGTCGCCGTCTGATACAGGTGCGCATAATACTTGCTGGAGCCGCCGGAGCCGGTCTTGACGCTGGCGCCGTTACTGAGCGAACTGCTCGCCCCGGTGCCGCCGGTGGCGCCGTTGCCGCCTCTGCCGCCGGTCTGGGTCACGACGACGTGGACATACGCCCCATAGGCGTACGCGGAACTGTTGGCCGCCGCACCGCCGGCACCGCCCTGATTGCCGCTGCCACCATTGCCGCCGGTGGCCTGGGCATGCGCGTATTCGGGGGTAAAAATATCTTTCGTTGTCGCGACAGCCTTGGCGTTGGCTCCGCCGCCCGCACCACCCACACCCAAGCCAGTGCTGCCGCCCGCACCGCCCGCCGCAGCGGCAACGGCAGTGCTATATCCGCCAGTTTGCACTGATTGGGCAACAGAATAGGCGTAGGAACTGGCGAAACCGCCGACGCCGCCGGACAGCGTGCCCGACGAAGCGCCGCCGTTGCCACCGGTGGCGGAGCTTTGCGCATGAAGTTTGTACTTTGCGCCCAAATGGATATTCGCGTAGGCGGTCCCGCCCGAGGCGCCGGCGCCGGCGCTGCCGCTGCCGCCGCTGCCGCCGGTTGCGTAGCTGCGCCCATAAACATACGCCGCACCACTTAAACTAAATGTAGAATTGGCGTTCCCGGCGAGGCCGCCGGCGGCGCCATTGCCACCATTGCCGCCCCGCGCAAATTGCCCGGCCGCGATCCTTACTGTGTCGCCCTGAAACTTGATACCATTGGTGATATTGCTGTTGGCACCGCCGCCGCCGCTCGCGCCGCCGTAGCCATTGCCGCCCGCACCGCCATATTGCTTCAACTGAATGGCTGGAAAAGCATTGTAATAGCTGCCCGCAGAGGAGGACATAGCGAGGCCACCGGCACCGCCGGAGTAGCCCGCGCCATAACCGCTGCCACCCTTCCCACCCAACGCGTAGGCATAAGAACCTGGAGCAAAGTATCCAGATTTTAGGGTGAATGAACGCGCCTCCGCCGTGCCCCCGGCGCCGCCGTTATTGCCGTTGCCGTTGCGGCTGCTGCCGGTGCCGGGCTTGCCGGCATTGCCGCCATTGCCGCCAAGCGCCGTCGCGCGGCTTGCAACGATCGTATTGGTGGGGGCAGCCGCATGGGCCACAGCATTGCCGCCGGCGCCGCCGGCGCCGGCATTGCCACCGACGCTGCCGCCGCTGCCGCCGCTGCCGCCGGCGCCGCCGGCGCCGCCGGACGCTTTCGCCACGGCTTCATAGCCGGAGGAAGTGGAAGAGTTCCTCTGCAAGACGTCGGCCAAAGCGTAGCCGCCGGCCCCGCCAGCGGTGCCGTTGGGCGACCCGGAGGTACCATTCGTGCCGGCGGAGCCGGCCGTTCCACTATATACCCCTGACATGACCGCCCCCCGCGCTCAGGGACCGATCAGCCCCGTCAGGTTTCGTAACGAGATTAGTTAAAAGAAACAGAGATCGGCTGACAATCCCCAAATTTTCCGCCTCCGCGGCGATCCGCCAGGGCAATCGCCTCCACGCCCTGCCTGGAGCGTTTAACCGATCCCCGGTCACCGGGTGATGTGAGTCTTCTGAGGCCTCCATCGGTTGGTGCGCTGCGGCATAAGGCAGCAGTGCCGCCGCACATATTGGCGCCATTACGCAACCGACCCGCGACCGCACGGCCGTCACGACACCCATCGGCCACCGCGGCGACCTGTGCGTCCAGGTCCGATGGCAGTTGCACGGCCATTTTGCTCCTGAAGCTCACTTGGTCAGCGGCACCGCCGTCACGCTGTTGAAGGCGCTGCCGCCGGCGCCGAGGCTGATCGTGGACCACACCAGATAGACCAGAACCTGCTTCTGCGCGTCATACAGCCGCGAGATGCGCACCTCCTTGAACAGCGCGCTCATCCGCTCGTTGAACACCACTTCGTTGTCGGGCAGCTTGCCGCGGATGGTCACCGGGCCGGTGGCGCGGCAGGCGATGGAAAAGCGGTTGGGGTCGGTGGCCAGACCGAAACTGCCCTTCACCCCGCCGGTCTCGGCGCGGCTGATATAGCAGCTCACGCCATCGACGCGCGGATCGTCATAGCGATCGACGACGATGCGGTCGTTGCGCCCGAGCAGGCGGAAGGTGGTGTCCACCGTGCCGATCCGCGTCGGCGCTTCCTCGGCCAGCGCCGGAGCCAGCGCCGGGGCGATCACCGATCCGCACAGCAGCAGCGTCGCAAGCAATGTCCGCATCACACCTCTCCGGCAAACCGCGCGAACGACGCGGCCAGGATGTGATAGATCGGGCGCTTGAAGTCCGGCGCCAAGCCCGGCAATTCGTCCAGGCTTGCCCAGCGCCAGGCGTCGAACTCCGGGTGCGGATCGCGGTCGAGGCGGATGTCGGCGTCGCGGCCGTGGAAGCGCAGCGCGAACCAGCGCTGCCGCTGGCCACGAAACCGGCCGCCGAGGGCGACGCCGAGCAGACGCGGCGGCAGGTCATAGGTCAGCCACGCCGGATGCTCGCCGATGATCTCGGCGTCGGCGGTGCCGATTTCCTCGGCCAGCTCGCGCAGCACCGCGGCGCGCGGGTCCTCGGCGGCGTCGATGCCGCCCTGCGGCAACTGCCAGCCGCCGGCGGCGCCCTCGGCGTTCGGCAGGTCGGCGCGGCGGGCGACGAACAGCCGGCCGCGCCGGTCGAACAGCGCCGCGCCGACATTCGGGCGATAGGGCAGGTCGGTCATTGATGCGCCACTCCGTCAGCCGGCGCAGGCTGCACCAGCGCGCTCACCGGCACCAGCACGAAGCCGCGCGCCGCCAGCGTCGCCGCCCAGGCGGCCAGCCGGTCGAGCGTCACCGGCTGCGGCACCCCGGCCAGCCCGAGCGCCGCGCCGCGGTCATGCGCCACCTGTTCCAGCCGGGCGAGATTGGTCTCGATCTCGGTGCGCACCGCCGGCTCGTCGATCACCACATCGACGCTGCGGCCGACGGCGATCGGCGGCGGCGGCGCGCCGGGCCGCGGGTCGATATACAACAGCCCGCGAGCCGCCAGCTCGCGCAGCACGCTGCCCATCAGCTCGGCGGCGGCGGCGAAGCGTTCGCCGCGCATGCCGTTCAGCGCCCCGGTGGCGCCGACATAGCCGGCAAAGCGGGTCAGCGCCCATTCCAGCCGCTGATGATTGAGTGCGGCGAGATTGCCGGTGAGCAGCGCATGGTTGCCGGGATCGTCGAGCGGATAGCGTTCCGGCTCCAGCGGCAGGGCGAGCAGTATCTCGTGCCCGGCGGCGCGGGCATCCTCCAGCAGTTTTTCCGGCCGCCAGGCATAGGGCGAGACGGCGAGCGACACCGCCGGTGGCAGGGTGCGGATGGCCTCGCCGCTGTCCGCCTCCGACATGCCGATGCCGCCGAGCAGGATGGCGATGCGCGGGCGGGCGTCGGGCGGCGGCGCGGCGGCGGCGTAGGCGCGCAGCGGCAGCCGTCCGCCCGGCCCGATCCGCGGCAGCATGCCGCCGGGGAAGGTGGTGGAGGGTTCCAGCAGGGCCGGATCGGGCGCGGCGATGGCGCCGGGGAGGGTTTGCGTGCCGGCCGCCACCAGCCCGGCGGTAGGCGCGGCCTGCACCACCGGCACCGGGGCCGGGGCCGGCGTCGGCAACGGCGCGGCCTGCGCCAGCGGCGGCCGGGGCGGCGCCAGTGGGCCGAGATGTTGCAGCCACGCCGCGCCGCCGCCGAGCAGCAGCAGCACGCCGAGCCAGCCCCACGCCAGCACCCGCCAGCCGCCGTGTCCCCGCCTGCGCGCCACCGGATCGCCCTCCGCCCTGGTTCAGACGGAGGCGTATCGCCGGATCACATCACTGTGAAGCGTGCTTGGTCGGCGCCATCGCCCGGGCGACGGCCAACGCCTGCTGCAGCTGGAAGTCGGTGGCCGGCTTGGTCGGGTCGAAGGCGGGCCAATTTTCCGGCGGCAGCTTCGGCACGTCATGCGCCATCGCCGGCAGGTCGGTGCGCGGCGGCGGCGCCTCGGTCTGCGGCACGCCGCCGGTGTTGCGCAGCGCCTTGTTCAGATCGGCCTCGCGGTCGGCGCCGAAATGCGGCTCATCGGTGCGGCTCTCGCGCACATCGATATCCGGGGCGATGCCGAGACCCTGAATGGAGCGGCCGGAGGGGGTGTAGTAGCGCGCCGTGGTCAGCCGCATGGCGCCGTTGCCGGGCAGCGGGATCACCGTCTGCACCGAGCCTTTGCCGAAGCTGCGGGTGCCGAGCATGATGGCGCGGCGATGATCCTGCAGCGCGCCGGCAACGATCTCGCTGGCCGAGGCGGAGCCGCCGTTGATGATCACCACCATCGGCAGGCCGTTGGTGATGTCGCCGCCCTTGGCGTTCCAGCGCTGGCTGTCCTCGGGGTGGCGGGCGCGGGTGGAGACGATCTCGCCGTCGTTGATGAAATCGTCCGACACCGCCACCGCCTGATCGAGCAGCCCGCCGGGGTTGTTGCGCAGGTCGATGACCAGCCCGTGCAGCTTGTCGCCAGCCTCGCTGCGGAGCTGCTGATAGGCCTTGCGCAGGCCGCTGTCGGTCTGTTCGTTGAAGCTGGTGATGCGGATATAGCCGATGTCGCCCTCCAGATGCGACTTGATCACCTGGATCTTGATCACCTCGCGCATCAGGCTGACTTCGAGCGGCTTTTCGATGCCTTCGCGCTTGATCAGCAGGACGATCTTGCTGTTGGCCGGGCCGCGCATGCGATCGACCGCGTCGTTCAGCGACAGGCCCTGCACGCTCTTGCCGTCCAGCGCCAGGATCAGGTCGCCCGGCTTGATGCCGGCGCGGCTGGCCGGGGTGTCGTCGATCGGGCTGACCACCTTGATGATGCCGTTATCCTGCGTCACCTCGATGCCGAGGCCGCCGAACTCGCCGCGCGTCTGCACCTGCATGTCGCGGAAGGACTTGGCGTTCATGTAGTTGCTGTGCGGATCAAGCCCGGTCAGCATGCCGTTCAGCGCGTTCTCGATCAGGTCGCGGTCGCTGACCGGATCGACGTATTCCGCCCGCACCCGCTCGAACACGTCGCCGAACAGGTTGAGCAACTGGTAGGTCTCGGTATGTCCGCTCTCCTCGGCCCAGGCGGCGGAGAAGACGTTGACCCCGAAATGTCGGGCGAGCAGGCCGGGAGCGGGGCCGGCCACAACGCCGGCAATGAACGCCGTGCCCAGCAGCAGCCCAGTGCGCAGTTTCATCCTTGGTATCCTCTCGCGACCCGCGGTCCGGTCTGTAGAGTGGCGGGCTAGGAGCGCGCGCGCAAGAACGGTGCGGGGTTCACCGGCTCGCCATCCTTGCGTAATTCGACATACAGCCGGGGCCGCGCGCCGCCGGGGTTCTGCGGGTCCCACCCGGCCATGACGCCGACCGGCTCGCCCGGTTCGAGGTGGCGGCCGACCTCGGCGTCGAGCCGGTCGAGGCCGGCGAGCACGAAATGATAGCCGCCGCCGCAATCGACGATGAGCAGCAGGCCGAAGCTGCGGAACGGCCCGGCGAACACCACCCGCCCGCCGCAGGGCGCGACGACGCGGGCGCCGGGGCCGGTCTCGTAGGTCAGGCCGCTGGCCGGCCCGGCATCGGAGGCGGCGCCGAAAGCGCCGATCAGGGCGCCGGCGACCGGCGCGGTGAGCTGGCCGTGCGGCGCGCCGACGCCAGGGCCGGAGGGGCGGGCGAGCGCCTCCTGCTGGACCCGCGCCTGCGCCGCCTCGGCCTCCTGGCGCTGCCGCAGGGCCGCGGCTTCGGCGGCGCGCGCGGCGGCCTCGGCGGCGCGGCGGTCGGCCTCGATGCTGGCGATGGCGGCGCGCAGCGATCCGGCGCGGGCGGCGTCCTCGGCGGCGTGGCGGGCGGCCTCGGCGGCGGCGTCCTCGGCGTCGTGCTGCGCCGCGGCGGTGTGGGCGATCTCGGCATCGAGCGCGGCGGCCAGCGCCTGCTGCGCGCTCTGCGCCTGGGTCAGCGCGGGCAGGGCGGTGTCGAGCCGCGCCTGCAGCGCCGCCACCTCGTCCTGTTCGGCGCGCAGCCGGGCGGCCTCGGCGGCGATGCCGCGGGTCAGCGCGCCGAGCACGATGACGCCGCGCACCGTCTGTTCCGGCGGCAGCGGCGCGGCCAGCAGCGTCTCGGCCGGATAGAGCGACAGCCGCTCGATGATCGGCAGCATCGGCGCCAGCGCCGCGGCGGTGGCGGCGCGGCGGTCGGCGGCGGCGCGGCGGCGCTGTTCGAGTGCGGCGACCTCGGCGGCGGCCTGGGCCAGCGCATCCTCCGCCCCGCGCAGCCGTTCGGCGGCGGCGACGCGGGCCAGCGACAGCGCGCGCGCCTGATCCGCCGCCGCGGCGGCGCGCGCCTCGGCAGCGCGCTGGGCGGCGAGGTCGGCGGCGTGGGCGTGCTCGGCATCGCGGAGCTGCTGCGGCGCCGGCGCCGCAGCGGTCAACAGCAGCAGCAGCAGCAGCGGCAGCGCGACGCGGCGGCGCGTCACGGCGTGGCGAGCGGCCTGCCGGTCATCTCGGCGGGCTGGGCAATGCCCATCAGCCGCAGCAGGGTCGGCGCGAGGTCGGCGAGCCGGCCATCGTGCAGCGCCGTCGCCGCGGTGCCGAACAGCAGCACCGGGACCGGGTTGGTGGTGTGCGCGGTATGCGGGCCGCCGGTCACCGGGTCGCGCATCATCTCGCAATTGCCGTGATCGGCGGTGACCAGCAGGGCGCCGCCGGCGCGGCCGATGGCGTCAACGATGCGGCCGAGCGCGGCATCGACCGTCTCCACCGCGCGGATCGCCGCGGCGAGATTGCCGGTATGGCCGACCATGTCGGGGTTGGCGAAGTTCAGCACGATCAGGTCATAGGTGCCGGCGTCGATCGCCGCCGCCGCCTTGTCGGCGATCTCGGCCGCCGACATTTCCGGCTGCAGATCGTAGGTGGCGACCTTCGGCGAGGGTACCATGATGCGGTCCTCGCCGGCATAGGGCGCCTCGTGGCCGCCGTTGAGGAAATAGGTGACGTGGGCGTATTTCTCGGTCTCGGCGATGCGGAGCTGGCGGCGGCCGGCGGCGGCGACCACCTCGCCCAGCAGATTGGCCATCGTCTGCGGCGCGAACAGCATGCCGAGAAACGGCGCCAGCTCGTCGGAATAGCGCGTCATGCCGACCGCGGCGGCGAGGCGCAGCGGACGCGGGCGGGGGAAGCCGGCGAAGGCCGGCTCGACGAAGGCGGCGAGCAGTTCGCGCACCCGGTCGGCGCGGAAATTGAAGCACAGCAGCCCGTCGCCGTCCTGCATGCCGCGATAGCCGCCGATTGCCGCCGGGACGATGAATTCGTCGGTGACATCGCGCGCATAGGCGTCGTCGATGGCGCTCTCGGCATCGGCGAAGCGCGGCCCGTCGCCCTCGGCGATGGCCAGATAGGCGCGGGCGACGCGGTCCCAGCGCTTGTCGCGGTCCATCGCGTAGTAGCGGCCGGAGACGGTGGCGATGCGGCAGCCGGCGGGAAGCTGTTCGTGCAGCGCGTGGACATAGCCGGCGCCGGCGCGCGGCGCCGTGTCGCGCCCGTCGGTGAAGACATGCAGCGTCACCGGGATACCGGCGCGGGCGAGGGCGCGGGCGAGCGACCCGGCATGGTCCTGATGCGCATGCACCCCGCCCGGCGACACCAAGCCCATCAGATGGCAGGTGCCGCCGGAGTGCTGCAATTTGGCGATCAGCTCCTGGAATGCCGGCAGCTTGGGCAGTTCACCGGCGGCCAGCGACCGGCTGATCCGCGGCAGGTCCTGCATCACCACCCGGCCGGCGCCGATATTCATGTGGCCGACCTCGGAATTACCCATCTGCCCGTCCGGCAGCCCGACATCGAGGCCGGAGGTGCGCAGGAAGGCGTGCGGGTAGGTGCTCCACAACTGGTCGAAGCGGGGTTTGTTTGCCAGCGCCACGGCGTTGTCGGCCGGGTCGGTGCGCCAGCCGAAACCGTCCAGGATCGCCAGCATCACAGGGCGGGGCGGTTGCGGCATGGGGCGACTCCGGGTTGGGCTGCGGTGCAGGGGTACAGATTCGCCGGCCTGGGAACAACCGGCGTCTCAGGGGCGGCCGGCGCGATGATAGGGATGTCCGGCGGCGATGGCGCGGGCGCGATAGAGCTGTTCGGCCAGCATGACGCGCACGAGCGCGTGCGGCCAGGTCAGCCGGCCGAGCGAGAGCACCGCATCGGCGCGCCCGATCACCCGCGCCTCCAGCCCCTCGGCCCCGCCGATGACGAAGCAGACCGGCCGGCCGCTGTCCTGCCAGCGCAGCAGCAGGGCGGCGAGGCCGGCGCTGTCCGGCGTGCTGCCGGCGAGATCGAGGGCCACCAGGAAGGCGCGCGGCGGCAGCGCGGCGAGGATGGCGTCGGCCTCGCGGCGCTTGATCTCAGCGGGACTGCCGGTACCGTCGGGGAGTTCGGTGAGCCTGAGCGACAGGCGTTCGGCGTAGCGCCCGACCAGCGCCGCTTCCGGGGCGCGGCCGAGGCGGCCGATGGCGAGCAGATGCAGGGCTTGCATCGGCGCAGTCTATCGGCGCCGGCCGGCAAACCACAGAGGCCCGCGGCCGCCGCCGCCGGTTCGCCCGGCGTCTATACCGCCGTCTCGGGCCCCGCCTCGTCGAGGTCGGCGCCCCACATTTTCTCCAGCGCGTAGAGCGTCCGCGCCTCCGGCTTGAACAGGTGAACGACGATGTCGCCGGCGTCGATCAGCACCCAGTCGGCGCCGGTACCGCCCTCCACCTGCACCCGCTTGAGGCCGGCGGCCGACAGTTTTTCCTCCAGATGCGTCGCCATCGCCGAGATCTGGCGGTCGGCCAGCCCGGTCGCCACCACCATCCGGTCGGCGAAGGAGGCGCGGCCGGCGAGGTCGAGGGTGACCACCGCCTCGGCCTTGTCGTCCTCCAGGCTGGTGACGATGATTTTCTGCAGCGCCTCCAGCCGGGACGCCTCGGCGGCGTCGCGTTTGCCGCCGCGGGCGGCGCGCGGGCCGGCGGCGGCGGCTTTCTTGCGCGGCGTGCCGGGCACCACCGGCAGTTTGGGCGCGGTAAGCGCGCGCGCCGGGGTGCGCCGGCGCGGACCGGCGGGCGGACGGGCGGTGCCGGCCGGCGGATCTTCAGGCGGCGAGGGTGGGGCGGGTGGCTTGCGGGGGATGGAAGGACACTCCTGATGCGGCGGCACGGATCGCGGTGGCGGAGGCGGTATGCTCAGCTTGCGGCAGAAACGTCCAGGCCGGCGCCGCCGTCAGCGCCAGCACCGGTGCGGCCCGCGCCGGTTGCCGCGCCTGTCGCAGGCGCCGCGCCGCCTGGCCGGCCAGTGCCGCGTGATTGTAGCCCGGACGCGGCAGTACCGCGATTCGGCTGCTGCCGGCAATCGCCCGCCAGCGGGTCCAGCGCGGCAATTGCACGAGATTATCGGCGCCCATCAGCCAGACGAAGCGCACCCGCGGAAACCGCCGCCGCAGCGCCGCCAGCGTCGCCACCGTAAAGCGGGTGCCGAGTGCCGTTTCAATGGCGGTGGCGACGATGCGCCGCCCGTCGCCGATCGCCCGCGCGCTGGCCAGCCGCGCCGCCAGCGGCGCCATGCCGCGCGCCGGCTTCAGCGGATTGCCCGGCGACACCAGCAGCCACACCTGATCGAGCCGCAGCCGCTGCCGCGCCAGCATGGCGATGTGGCGATGTCCGACATGCGCCGGGTTGAACGAGCCGCCGAGCAGGCCGACGCGCATCCGCCGCCGGTCGCCAAAGCGCGGCAGCGGGTCGGCGCAGCGGGGCGCGGCGCTCAGGGCCGCACCTGTCCGCTACCGGTCACGAGATAGCGAAAACTGGTCAATTGCTCGACGCCGACCGGGCCGCGCGCATGAATCCGCCCGGTGGCGATGCCGATTTCGCCGCCGAAGCCGAACTCACCGCCGTCGCAGAACTGGGTCGAGACGTTCCACATGCCGACGGCGCTGTCGAGGCTGCGCAGGAAGTGCTCGGCGGCGGCGGCGTCCTCGGTGACGATGGCGTCGGTGTGTTCGCTGCCGTGGCGGATGATATGGGCAATCGCCGCATCGACATCATCGACCACGGCGACCGAGAGCACCGGCGCCAGCCATTCGGTGTCGAAATCCGCCGCCGCCGCCGCCGGCAATTCGGGGCAGAGGGCGCGGGCGCGCGCATCGGCGCGGAAATCGCAGCCGAGGGCGCGCAGGTCGGCGATCAGCAGCGGCAGCAGCGCCGGCGCCAGCGCGGCGTCGATCAGCAGCGTTTCGGTGGCGCCGCAGACGCCGGTGCGGCGCATCTTGGCGTTGGCGACGATCCGCCGCGCCATCTGCGGCTCGGCCGCGGCGTGGACATAGGTGTGGCACAGCCCCTCGGCATGGGCGAGCACCGGCACCCGCGCCTCGGCCTGCACCCGCTCGACCAGGCTCCTGCCGCCGCGCGGGATCAGCAGGTCGATCAGCCCCGCCGCGCCGAGCATGGCGGCGACATAGGCGCGGTCGGCGCCGGGCGGCATCTGCAGGGTCTGCTGCGGCAGTCCGGCGGCGTGCAGCCCCGCCGTCATCGCCGCATGGATGGCCTGTGCCGAGTGCAGGCTGTCGCCGCCGCCGCGCAAAATCGCCGCATTGCCGGATTTGACGCAAAGACCGGCGGCATCGGCGCCGACATTCGGCCGGCTTTCGTAAATCATGCCGATAACCCCGATCGGCGCGGCAACGCGGCGGATGCGCATGCCGTTCGGCCGCGTCCAGTCGGCCAGAGTGCGCGCCAGCGGGTCGGGCAGGGCGGCGATCTGCTCCAGCCCGTCGGCCATCGCGGCGACGCGGGCGGGAGTCAGCCGCAGGCGGTCGCGGAACGCTGCGCTGCCGCCGGCCGCGTCGAAGGCGGCGATATCGGCATCATTGGCGGCGACGATGGCAGCGGCGGTGTCGCGCAGCGCCACGGCGGCGTGACGCAGCGCCGCATCGCGCGCCGCGGCCGGCGCGCGGGCGAGCGCGCGCGCCGCATCACGCGCGGCGGCGGCGGCGGCGGCGAGCCATTCGGTCGCGGTGCTGGCCTCGATATACATGCGGCGTCTCCGCCGCCATCCTGCCGCGAGACGGGCGCGAACGAAAGCCCGCGACCGCGACAGGACCGGCGCGTTACCCGGCACGCTGAGGCCAACCACCGGCGCCCGCGCCGGCCGCCACTCACCACCAGTGCAGCCGGGCCAGTGCCGCCCGCCGCCAGTCATAGGCCGGCCGCATCATCCGCTGTTGCAGCGACAGCGACGGGTAGTCGGTGTAACCGACGGCGCCGCCGCCGTAATAGACCGCCGGATCGGCCGGGCGCAGCGCGACGCCGAGTCGCAGCCGCTGCACCAGATCGGGATTGGCGATAAAGGCGCGGCCGAACGAGATCAGATCGGCGCGGCCGGAGCTCAGCGCCGCCTCGGCGCAGTAGCGGTCGAAGCCGCCATTGGCGATATAGGCGCCGCCGAAGCGGTCGCGCAGCCGCGACCAACCGAACATCGGCCGCCTTGTGCGCGCCTCCGCGACATGCAGATAGGCGATGTTGCGCACCGACAGCGCCGCCGCGGCGGCGCCGAACAACGCCGCCGGGTCGCTGTCCTGCATGCCGCCCCAGGGGTTGATCGGTGAGATGCGCACCCCGACACGGCCCGCCGGCCAGACCTCGCACACCGCCTCGGTCACCTCCAGCAGCAGGCGCAGCCGGTTGGCGATGCTGCCGCCATAGGCGTCGGTGCGGCGGTTGCTGCTGGCGCGCAGGAACTGGTCGAGCAGGAAGCCGTTGCCGGCATGCAGCTCGATCCCGTCGAAGCCGGCGGCGCGCGCGTTGGCCGCCGCGGCGCGGAACTGCGCCACCACGTCGGCGATGCCGGCGGGGCTGAGCGCCTGTGGCACCGGATAGGGCCGCGGCCCGTCGGGCGTCTCGGCCATGCCGGGCGCGGCGATGGCCGAGGGGCCGACCGGCAGCGCCCCGTCCGGCCGCAGCAGCGGGTGCGCGACCCGGCCGACATGCCAGAGCTGCAGCATGATGCGACCGCCGCGGGCATGCACGGCATCGGTGGTCAGGCGCCAGCCGGCGACCTGCGCGGCGCTGTGAATGCCCGGCGTGCCCGCCGCGTCGCGGCCCTGCGGCGAGACCTGCGCGCTTTCGGCGATCAGCAATCCGGCCTCGGCACGCTGGGCATAGTATTCCGCCTGCAAATGGCCGGCGGTGTCGCCCGGCCCGGCGCGCCGGCGGGTCATTGGACTCATCACGACGCGGTTGCTCAGTGTCAGCTCGCCGAGGCTAACCGGCGCAAACAGGCCGTCGGCGCGTGCCACAATCGACATCTGGTCCATCATAGCAATCCGGTGAGGTGGAACGCGGCTGCACTCTGCATCGATTTGCCGGTGGCGGGCATTCACGACTGCTCTATCTGCAAGGTTCCGCCCCCGGTTCGGCCGCTGCCTGCGGTATCCTTGCCGCGGTGTGGAACGGAGCAGACCGCATGGCATGGGGCTATGACCGCGGATATTTCATCGACCGGCAACCCGGATGGGATGCCTCCGCCGCGGCGCTGGTGGCGGAATTGCGGTGTCTGTTCGAGCTCGCCTCGGCGGTCGAGATCGGCTGCGGCACCGGCAATCTGCTCGCGGCGTTCGTCCGCCACGGGGTCGCCGACGTGCTCGGGCTGGTCGGGCCGGATACCCCGGAGGAGCTGATGTGTCTGCCGCCGGCACAGCGGCGGGCGTGGGATCTGGACCTGCTGGCGCCGCTCGATCGGCGTTTCGACATCGCCTGCTCGCTGGAGGTGGCCGAGCATGTCGCCCCCGCCGATGCCGAGCGCTTTGTCGCCATGCTGGTGGCGGCGGCGCCGGTGGTGGTGTTCGGCGCGGCGATCCCCGGCCAGGGCGGGCCGGGACATGTCAACGAACGGCGGCAATCCTGGTGGGCGGCGCGGTTTGCGCGGCATGGCTATGTTGCCGTCGATTGCATCCGTTCGGCGCTGTGGGGCACGCCCGGACTGGAATGGTATTATGCCCAGAACGTGCTGGTCTATTGCCTGCCGCGGCTGGTGCCGGCCGGCCATGCGCCGGTGACCTGCCCGCTCTATCTCGACCTTGTCGATGAGCGGGTGATGGCGCCGCTGCTGCGCGGGCCGGACAGCATCAAGGGCGCGGTGCAGGCGCTGCGGCGCGATCTGCGGGCGCTGCGCCAGGCGCTCGCCCGCCGGGCGCGCCGCGCCGCCTGAGCGCCATCACCACAGCAGCAGGGGAAATCCAGTGCAGAGTAACGACATCTATGACCGTGACTATTATGTCGGCAAGCAGGCCGGCTGGTCAGCCGCCGGCGAGGCGATGGCGGCGCGGCTGCTGGCGCTGTTTACCATCCGCTCCGCCGTCGCGTTCGGCTGCGGCACCGGCAACTGGCTCGCCGCCCTGGCGCAAAGCGGCGTCGGCGATGTGCTCGGCATCGACGGCAATCCGGTGCCGCGCGACCTGCTGCGGATCGCCCCCGAGCAGTTCCGCGCCGCCGACATGATGACGCTGGCGCCGCTCGACCGGCGTTTCGACCTCGCCATGTCGCTCGAATATGCCGAACATCTGCCGTCGTCGCGGGCGGAGGGGTTTGTCGCGCTGCTGACCGCGGCGGCGCCAGTGGTGCTGTTTTCGGCGGCCGTTCCGGGGCAGGGCGGGCTGGGCCATGTCAACGAGCGGCGGCAATCCTGGTGGGCGGCGCTGTTCGCCCGGCACGGCCATGTGCCGGTCGATTGCATCCGCCCGGCGATTTACGGCATGCCCGAGCTGGACTGGTACTACGCGCAGAACACGCTGATCTACTGCGCGCCCGACCATGTCCCGGCGGGGCATGCACCGGTGCGCAACCCGCTTTATCTCGATCTGCTCGATGATCGGGTGATGCGCGGTCTGGTCGAGCCGCCGGACAGTATCGGCGGCGCACTGCGGGCGCTGCGGCGCGACGCCGGCTCGCTCGGCGCGGCGCTGCGCCGGCGCGTCGGGCGGCGCTAAGCAGAGCTTCGTCGGCTGGGATACGGATGGCTTGGCGCACCGAGAGCCTCCCTTGTGGGAGGGGGCCAGCCGCGCAGGACTCGGCGCTTGCGCGACCCCTCACCCCAGCCCTCTCCCCTGAGGGGAGAGCGAGCACGGGCGCCGGGCAACCGCCTGGGTTGCGCGCGTGCCTCGGTTCAGTAGTTGCCCGGGGTGTTGGTCGAGGCCGGGCCGGTCGGCGCGATCTCACCTGTCGGGTTGAAGCGGCCGATATTGCCGAGCAATTGCTGCATCAGCGTCGCCTCGCTGCCCGGCGAGGGCGTGGTGCGGGCGACGACCTGCACCGGCAGCGCATCGGCCTTGTCCTTGTGCACGATCGTCCGCAGTACCCCGGCGGGGTCGAAGGTGAGTTCGAACACATTCTGCGACCGTACGTACTGAGTGCCGCCGATCTTCGGGCGCGTCACCTGTGAGACATAGATCCAGGTGCTGTCGTCGAACGGCGCCTTGACCGTCGGCGAGCCGATCAGCGCGGTGACATCCTGGCGCGTCGAGGTGCCGGGGACGAGCTGCACCAGTTCATCGGGATCGACCTGGCTGCCGCGTGCCTGCGGCGGGTAGGACCACAGCGCGCTGCTGCAGCCGCCAAGCGGCAGGGCAAGCAGCAGACTCAGGCAGAGCGGGCGGAGACGCACGGGCAAAACGGGTCCTTTCGGCGGCGGCGATTGACCGGGCAGAGACGGATGCTACCTGTGGCGTGTCATGCGGGCGGCGGCGTTGTCAACTGATCCACCGACCGGCCCGCCGACGCCGAGGAGAACAGCGACGTGATAGGCTTCCTGCGCCGTCCCCGCCAGGAGCGGACGGGTTTCCTGCTGTATGGCGTCGCGGTGGCGGCGGCGCGGGAGCCGCTGCTCTATACCACGCTCGCCGCGCCGGACACGCTGGACGGGCGTTTCGACCTCGTCGGACTGCATGCTTTCTTGCTGATGCGCCGGCTGGCCGGAGCCGCGCCGCCGGGACCGGCGCTGGCGCAGGCGGTGTTCGATGCCATGTTCCATGACATGGACCATACGCTGCGCGAACTCGGCGTCGGCGACCTGTCGGTGAGCAAGAAGGTGCGGCAGATGTGGGAGGCGTTCCACGGCCGCGCCGCCGCCTATGAGGCCGCCCTGGCCGAGGACGCCGATCCGGCCGCGCTGGCCGCGGCGCTGGCGCGCAACGTCTGGCGCGGTGCGGCGGCGCCGCAGGCGGCGGCGCTGGCACGGCTGGCGCGGGCGCAGGCGGCGCATCTGGCGGCGCAGCCGATTGAGGCGTTCGCCACCGGCAGCGCCGCGTTCCTGCCGGCGGCGGCGGCGCTGGCATGACCGCGGCCGAGTTTCACCGCCCGTTTGCCGCCGACCGCATCAGCCCCGGCGGCAGCGCCCAGGAGGTGACGGCGACGGCGGCGGAATGCGCCGCCCTGGCGCTGCGTCTGGCCATTCCGGCGGTGCTGTCGCTTGGCTGCCGGTTTCACCTGCGCAGGATGGAGGGCGGGCGGATCGCCGCGTCGGGCGAGCTGCGTGCACGGCTGGTGCGCGATTGCGTGGTGACGCTGGAGCCGTTCGAGGCCGCCATCGCCGAGTCGTTCCGCATCGTCTTCGTTCCCGCCGAGGCCATCGAGGAGCGGCTCGACCTCGAAGCCGACGACGAAGTGCCCTATGAAGCCGGGGCGATCGACCTTGGCGAGGCGGCGGTCGAGCAGGTGGCGCTGACCCTCGACCCCTATCCGCGCCGGCCCGGCGCCGCCCTGCCCGAGGCGGCGGCGGAGGAGGCGCCGTCGCCCTTTGCCGTACTGGCGCGGCGCGACCGCGGCTGAGCGGCTTGCGGGCGGACAGGCCCTCTGCTAATCCCGCGCGCTCGTTATTGCCATATTGTGACGGCAACCGCCCGGCAGAGGCAGGCCCACCCCAGGCCGCACCCGGCCGGGGCCGCACGCAGAACCGGAGATAGATCGGATGGCCGTCCCCAAGAGAAAGACCTCCCCGTCGCGGCGGGGCATGCGGCGCAGCCATGAGGCGTTGACGCATGAGGCGCATGCCGAGTGCCCGAACTGCGGCGAACTCAAGCGCCCCCACAATGTCTGCGGCCATTGCGGCCATTATGACGGGCGCGAGGTGGTTCCGGTCGGCAAGGCGTTGAAGGCCGTCCGTATCTGAACCGGCGTACGCTCGGCGGGCGGCCGCGGGGATGAGCGAGGCGTACACGCTGGCGGTGGATGGCATGGGCGGCGATGGTGCGCCCGATGTCGTGGTCGAAGGGCTGGCCATCGCCGCGGAACGCCATCCTGCGGCGCGCTTCCTGTTGGTCGGCGATGAGGCGCGGCTGGCGCCGCTGCTCAAGCGGCACCGCCGCGCGGCGGCGCAGTGCACCCTGCGCCACGCCCCCGACACCATCGCCGGCGATCTCAAGCCGACCGCGGCGCTGCGCCTGCGCGGCGCCTCGATGCGGGTGGCGATCGACGCGGTGGCGGGCAAGGAGGCGGCGGGTGTGGTCACCGCCGGCAACACCGGGGCGCTGCTGGCGCTGGCCAAGATCATCATCAAGACGCTGCCCGGCATCGCCCGGCCGGCGATGGCGGCGATCGGCCCGTCGGCGCGCGGCGACGTGGTGATGCTCGATCTCGGCGCCAACGTCGCCTGCGACAGCCGCAACCTGGTCGAGTTTGCGGTGATGGGCGATGTGTTCGCGCGCACCGTGCTCGGCCTGCCGCAGCCGACCATCGGCCTGCTGAATGTCGGCGCCGAGGAGTTGAAGGGCGACGACCGGGTGCGCCAGGCCGCCGAGGTGCTGCGGGTAAGCTGGCTGGCGCCGCAATTCCACGGCTTCGTCGAGGGCCATGACATCGCCGCCGGCACCACCGACGTTATCGTCACCGATGGCTTTACCGGCAATGTCGCGCTGAAAACCGCCGAGGGCGCGCTCAAACTGGTCGGCGTGTTGCTGCGTCAGGTGTTCTCCTCCTCGGTGTCGGCGCGGCTCGGCTATCTGCTGGCGCGGCCGGGGCTGGACCGGCTGCGCGAATGGCTCGATCCGGGGCGCTACAACGGCGCCGTCATGCTCGGGCTGAACGGCGTGGTGGTGAAGTCGCACGGCGGCACCGACGCGCCCGGCTTCGCCCATGCCGTCGATGTGGCGATGGACATGGTGACGCATCATTTCAACGACCGCATGCGCGAGGGCCTGGCGCGCATCGTGTTTCCGCAGACAGGCGCGGGATCGGGAGATGGACCTGCCAACGGCCCAAGACTTGCTGCCGCGCGCTGACCCCGGCGGGCGCGCGGTGTTGCGCGCGGTGCTGGCCGGCATAGGCGGCTATCTGCCCGAGACGGTGGTGAGCAACGACGACCTCGCGCGCACCGTCGAGACTTCGGATGCGTGGATCCGCGAGCGCACCGGCATCGGCCAGCGCCACATCGCGCAGAAACACGAGAGCTGCGCCTTCATGGCGACGCGGGCGGCGGCGGCGGCGCTGGCCGATGCCGGGGCCGAGGCGGCGGAGGTCGATGCCATCATCCTGGCCACGGCGACGCCGGACGAGGCGTTTCCGGCCACCGCGCTGCGGGTGCAGGCGGCGCTCGGCGCCGGCGGCTTCGGTTTCGACCTGTCGGCGGCATGCAGCGGCTTCATCTATGCGCTGTCGATGGCCGACGCGGTGATCCGCACCGGCCAGGCGCGCGGCGTGCTGGTGATCGGCAGCGAGGTCTATTCGCGCATCCTCAACTGGCAGGACCGCAATACCTGCGTGCTGTTCGGCGACGGCGCCGGGGCGGTGTTCCTGCGCGCCGCGCCGGGCACTGGGCTGGGCAGCGACCGCGGCATTCTTTCGACCCATCTGCACGCCGATGGCCGGCTCGGCGACATTCTCTATGTCGATGGCGCGGTCGGCCAGCCGGAGCGGTCCGGGCATCTGGTGATGCACGGCAAGGAGGTGTTCCGCCACGCCGTGCACCGCTTGTCCGAGGCGGTCGATGAGGCGCTGGCGGCCAACGGGCTGGAGCGCGACGCGGTCGATTGGCTGGTGCCGCACCAGGCCAACATGCGCATCGTCGAGAGCATCCGCAAACGCCTCGGCCTGCCGCTGGAGCGGGTGGTGCGCAGCATCGAGCGCCACGCCAACACCTCGGCGGCGTCGATCCCGCTGGCCCTGGCCGAGGTGCATGGCCAGGGCAAGCTGCGACCGGGGCAGTTGCTGCTGCTGGAGGCGCTGGGCGGCGGGCTGACCTGGGGCTCGGCGCTGGTGCGGCTGTGACCGCCCGCTCCGCCGGTCAGTGGCCGCCTTCGAGATAGGCGGCGCGGATTTCCGGCCGCGCCAGCAATTCGGCGCCGCCGCCGGCCATGGTGATGGCGCCGTTGACCAGCACATAGCCGCGATGGGCGAGGCGCAGCGCCTGAAAGGCGTTCTGCTCGACCAGCAGGACGGTCAGCCCGGTGCTGCGGTTGAGATCGCGGATGGCGCCGAAAATCTGCCGCACCACCAGCGGCGCGAGGCCGAGCGACGGCTCATCGAGCAGCAGCAGGCGCGGCCGGCTCATCAGCGCGCGGCCGATTGCCAGCATCTGCTGCTCGCCGCCCGACAGCGTGCCGCCGCGCTGCGCCTGCCGCTCCTTGAGCCGGGGAAACAGCGCAAACACCTGCTCGATGGTCTCGCCGACCATGCCGCTGGCGTGGCCGTGCGCGCCCATCAGCAGGTTTTCATGCACCGTCATGCGCGGAAAGATGCGCCGCCCCTCCGGCGACTGGGCGAGGCCGCGCCGCATGATCTGATAGGTCGGCAGTTGGGTGATGTCCTGGCCATCATAGACGATGGCGCCGTGGCGGGCGCGTGGGGTGCCGCAAATGGTCATCATCAGCGTCGATTTGCCGGCGCCGTTGGCGCCGATCAGGGTGACGATCTCGCCCTCGTTGACCTCCAGATCGACGCCCTTGAGCGCCTGGATAGCGCCATAGAACGCGGTGACGCCGCTGAGGCGGAGCAGCGTGCTCATGCCGCCTGGGACCCCAGCGCGGCCGGCGCCGGTTCCTCGTCCTCGTCGCCCTCGCCGAGATAGGCGGCGATGACGCGCGGGTCGGCGCGCACCTCGGCCGGGGTGCCGTCGCTGATTTTCTTGCCGTGGTCGAGCACCACGATGTGGTCGGAAATGCGCATCACCACGCCCATGTCATGCTCGATCAGCAGCAGCGAGCAGCCGCCGGCGCGGATGCGGCGCAGCAGCTCCGACAGCTCGTCGCTTTCGCGCGGGTTGAGGCCGGCGGCGGGTTCGTCGAGACACAGCAGTACCGGGTCGGTACACATCGCGCGGGCGATTTCGAGCCGCCGCTGCGCGCCATAGGGCAGGGCGCCGGCCGGATCGTCGGCGCGGTCGAGCAGGTCGATCGAGGCGAGCCAACTGCGCGCCTTGTCGAGCGCCAGCCGTTGCGCCGCACGATGCCCGCCCAGCCCGAACACCGCCAGCAGCCCGTCGATGACATTGGGCATCAGCATGTTGTGCTGCGCCACCATGAGGTTTTCCAGCACCGTCATGCCGGCGAACAGGCGGATGTTCTGGAAGGTGCGGGCGACCTTGGCGTTGCGGGCGATGCGATGGCCGGGCATGCCCTCCAGCGCGTGGGGCGCGCCATTGGCGTGGGTCAGCGCGATGCTGCCCGAGGTCGGCCGGTAGAAGCCGGTGATGCAGTTGAACACCGTCGTCTTGCCGGCGCCGTTGGGACCGATGACGGCGGTGATCTCGCCGCGCGCGGCGGCGAAGGAGACATCGCTCACCGCGGTCAGGCCGCCAAAGCGCATGGTCAGATGCTCGACGGCGAGCAGCGTCTTGGTCGTCTGCGGCATCTCAGCCCCGTCCTTCCGCCACCAGTTCGGCGGCAATCTCGCGCCGCGTCCCGAGCGCAATCGAGGGCGTGCGTCCGGCCACCAGCCCGCGCGGGCGCAGCACCATCATCACCACCAGCGCCAGACCAAAGATCAACATGCGGTACTCAGCAAAATCGCGGAACAGTTCGGTGCCGCCGATCATCACCAGCGCGGCGAGCGCCACGCCAAGCTGGCTGCCCAGGCCGCCAAGCACGACGATGGACAGCACCAGCGCGCTTTCCATGAAGTTGAAACTCTCCGGGCTGATGAAGCCCTGACGGGTGGCGAAGAAGGCGCCGGCGAAACCGCCGAACATGGCGCCGATGGCGAAGGCGGTGAGTTTCGTCGTGGTGACGTTGATGCCGAGCGAGCGGCAGGCGATCTCGTCTTCCCGCAACGCTTCCCAGGCCCGGCCGAGCGGCAGCCGACGCAGCCGCAGCGACACCCAGTTGGTCAGCAGCGCCAGCGCCAGGATGACGTAATACAGAAACACGAAGCGCTGGGTGATGCTGTAGTCGAGATGGAAGAAGCCGGCGAAGCTGTCGGGGTCGCCGCTGGCGTTGAACTTCAGCCCGAACAGGGTCGGCCGCGGGATGTCGGTGATGCCGTTCGAGCCGTTGGTCAGGCTGGTCCAGTTGATCAGCACGACGCGGATGATCTCGCCGAAGGCCAGGGTGACGATGGCGAGATAGTCGCCGCGCAGCCGCAGCACCGGGAAGCCGAGCATGATGCCCCACAGCGCCGCCAGCAGCCCGGCCACCGGCAGCGTCGTCCAGAAGCCGAGATGCCAGGTGGTGGACAGCAGCGCGTAGGAATAGGCGCCGACGGCGTAGAACGCGACATAACCGAGGTCGAGCAGGCCGGCGAGGCCGACAACGATGGTCAGCCCCCAGCCCAGCATCACATAGGTCAGCACCAGGATGCCGGTGTCGAGCATGTAGCGCCCGCCATAAAGCGGCAGGGTGAGGGCCAGCACCAGAAACACCGGCGCGACATAGCGGCCGGCGCGGGTCATGCCGGCGGCCAGCCGCCGCGGCGTCGCGGTGCCGGCCGGCCGGACGTGCAGCCACAGCAGCATCGCAAGCCGCCCGACGAACACCGCGGCGACGATCAGCACCAGCGCCCAGGGACGCCCGACCAGGATCAGGCCGCTATCGGTCGGCACCAGATGCAGCCCGATGAGCGCCACGAACAGGCCGAAGGCGACCAGGGCGGAGAGCGCCGCGTCGCGCAGCGCCGAGGCGAGTTTCATACTTTTTCGATGTCCGCGCGGCCGAGCAGGCCCGATGGCATGAAGATCAGCACGATCGCCAGCACCGAAAACGCGGCGACGTTCTTGTAGGGGACGGAGGCATAGCCCGACCACAAACTCTCGATCAGCCCGATCGCCAGCCCGCCGAGCACCGCGCCCGGCAGGCTGCCGATGCCGCCGAGCACCGCGGCGGTGAACGCCTTCACCCCGGCGGTGAAGCCGATATAGAAGTTGATCGAGCCGTAATAGAGCAGGAACAGCATGCCGGCGACGGTGGCCAGCACCGCCCCGATGACGAAGGTGAGGCTGATCGTCAGATCGGTGTCGATGCCGAGCAGACTGGCCATTTTCAAATCCTGCTCGCAGGCGCGCATGGCGCGGCCGAGCGGGGTGCGGGTGACCAGCCAGGTAAAGATGCCGAGCAGGACCAGCGTGGCGACGCTGATCAGGATCTGCATCCAGGACAGTTGCACGACGAAGCCGTTCTCATCCATCAGCGGGATGCCGCCGGGGATCATCGAGGCAAGGTTATAGTCGCGCGCGCCCTGCGACACCTGGACGAAGTTCTGCAGCACGATCGACATGCCGATGGCGCTGATCAGCGGGGCGAGGCGGAACGAGCCGCGCAGCGGCCGATAGGCGACCCGCTCGACGGTCCAGCCATACAGCCCGGCGATCACCGCGGCGGCCACGAACGCCAGCGCCAGCGCCAGCGGAACCGAGGTGACGCCGAGGCTGGCGAGCAGGGTCAGCCCGATCAGCGACAGAAACGCCCCGACCATGAAAACATCGCCATGGGCGAAGTTGATCATGCCGATGATGCCGTAAACCATGGTGTAGCCGACGGCGATCAGGCCATAGATCATGCCGAGGGTAATGCCGTTGATGATCTGTTGCAGCGCGTACGCCAACCCCTGTACTCCCGGTCTGCCGGACCCCGACGCAAGCGTTGACCGAAGCACGGGGTTGCGTTCGGCGCAAGCCTGTCTGTTGCGCCAGGATGACGCAAAGGGGGGTTCACAGGCCGCGCCCGGGTTGCTATGAGCCGGCGGCGCGATCGGTGGGCGCATAGCTCAGTTGGTAGAGCAGCTGACTCTTAATCAGCGGGCCGTAGGTTCGAGTCCTACTGCGCCCACCACTAAGACCCTGATATAAAGGAAAAATCCCAGAATCGTGGCAGTGGGTCAAGGAAAGTCAGTATTTCTATGCGGAAAATGTGCAAACTAACGTAGTTTCGGGTCAGGTATCGCGGCGGCACCGCGCTGATCACTGACATGCCGCGGAAGTATCCGAATTTTTGTGTGCGGGGCGTAGTTCAGTCCCACCCACCATTGGGCGAACGACTGTAAGCGACGGATGACCGTGACGGCAAGGCCATGACGCGAGCGGCGAGCGCATCGTTCCAACGCTTTGGCCGGCTTGTTCGTCCGCCAACCCCCGGATTTTGGACCGTAGCGGGTGGTTCAGGCGCCGGGCGCCGGGCGCGGTAGCGGGCCTGGCGTTCGGCGTTGGTCAGCGCGGCGTGACCTTCAGCCTGGCGGCCTCTGGGCATGGCTGTTCTCCGTTACGTAACGATGAACCAAGCGGCTAGCCGGCCACGTT
>JAJZES010000025.1 GCA_021845985.1 Pseudomonadota bacterium
GGTCGACTAACTCCTTCGGAATCGACCGCTGCCTGGCTACCGCACGGTCCAGATTTTTGGCTCTGCTCGGCATAACACGCCTCCTTGGCGCTCGTTATGCCCCACACACAAAATTACGGACAGACTCTCGATCCGCGTCAGCCAGCCAAGCGCCGCATCGACCAGAAAGTCGCTGCCGACTACCAAGGTGTTGGACACGCCGTTGAGGACCTGATCGACCACCGAAATCACAGCCACCACCGGCCAGCGCGACAGTTGCAACAGCATCTGTGTGCCGGGCACCTGATACGGGTAGGCGTCCCGATCGAGGAGGATGCTGTCCTGGACCGTCTCGATCGGGAACACCCGGTTGCAGTATTGCGCGACGAGTTGCGATTGCTCGGTGATGAACCGCGCCAGCGTCGCGTCGCTCGACGTGTCCGTTGCCGGGATCGCCAGATCGTCCTTGATGTTGGCCAGCGTCGTCAGGTCGTAGGTCGTCGCCGGCGTAAGGACGGTCGTGGTGACACGTACGCCCATCTCAGCCCCGCCTGCGGTTGAGATACTGCTTGCCGCGGGCGGGCGGTTCGACAGGCTTGTCGAACACGCTCTCACACGGCGTGGCGTCACCGCTTGCGATCAGCTTCGCCGCCACCGCATCCGGAAACACCCGCGTCTCACCCGCCTTGTGCGGCCGCATGTCACGGGTGAACTCGACCATCTTCATGGCTCGCCTCCCCCGGATCAGAGTGCAGGCAGCGATCGTTCGCCGCCCAGGACCAGATCGGCAGCCACCAGTGCAGCCGGCGTGGTCCCGCCGGTGAAGGTCACCACCATCTCGGCGCGGATGAACCGATAGGCGGTGGTCAGGTCGATGCCGAGGCTGGCGTCGGTGTTGGCGGCGCCAATGGCGGCAGTCGCCTGCGTGGTGCCGTTGATCTGGAAGTCACTCCAGGTCACGTCATCCTGCGAGTGCTGCAGCTTGGCCTGCACGCTGATGGCGGTCGGCGCACCGCTGATCGCGCCGACCATCTGGTGCAGCACGCAGCTATTGGGCAGACCGTGTGCGAAGCGGTCGAGGGCCGTGCCGTTGATGGTCCCGCCACTCGAACTCTCGGGCGGGATGGCGGGGACGAGCGCGATCAGCGCGCCGATGTTGCGCTGGGTAACCAAGTCAGTCATGGGAATTCTCCAGGATTACAGCAGGGCGGGCGCCCAGCGGACGAACTGCGCGATGGCCACGCCAGAGTCGTGGCGCATCTGGAAATCGTGCTCGGCGATGGCGCGGATGACCGTCTGGTCATACTGGAAGGCCGACACCGTGTTGCCGTTGGCGTCCGTGTAGGTGCCCTCGCGCGAGACCGCCAATTCCAGGCTCATGCTGTCGAGGATCATCGCCTCGTTCATCTCGGCCAGGATGATGAACGAGCAGTCCTTGTTGGTGCCGGTCGGGTCCCAGATGTTGTTCGGGATCTGGTTGGTCTTCTTGAACGGGTAGCCGTAGAGCGTGCCCTTCGACAATTCGTCGCGGAAGACATAGAGGCCGAGGCTGTTCAGCAGGCTGAACAGGTAGTTGTAGGTGCGCGGGCTGAAGAACCAGATGCGCTTGCGATCCGGCACGTTGCCGCTGTCGAGCTTGTTGATCAGGCCGGTCAGCTCGGCCACCACCGTCTGCTCGGTGTAGGTCTCGCTCGAGGTGATGAAGTTGCCGCCATTCTGGCCAGTCAGCACGCTGCCCGGCGCACCGTTGACTGCGGCGACCGAGTTGGCCGTCGCACTCCACACGCCTGGCGTGCCGCCCTGGGACTGCACCCAGGCATTGGCAAAGCCGGTGAAGCCCATCGGCGCTGCCGCCGTGCCGTCGCCGAGCAGGAAGGCGAGGTCCTCACGCAGCGCGATCACCTCGACCAGATCGTCGCGGACCATGGCGTCCACGGCAGGGCTCGCGTAGCGCATCAGGTCGTTGGACACCGGCACAAGTGCTGTGAGCTTCTTGAAGCTCGCCACGATCTGCTTGAGGCTCTGCTGCGAAGCGGCGATCTGACCGCCTTCCGCGCCGTAGGACGCCGTGGCCGGGCTGGCCTGGCCGGGCAGCGTCATGGTGCCGCGCGGCATCGGGATCACCCGCGGCCCGGCACCACGCACCACAGCCATCGGACGCAGCAGCTCGATCACGTCGTTGACGTAATCGGGCGGCACGATGAACCCACCGGCCGGGCCGGACGATGCCACCAGGGCGCGCGTCACCGGATGGCTTTCGCCATAGACCTCGATGGAGGCCTGGCGGGCGTTGAACAGGTTCCCGCCGCCATAAGCCATCATTTTGGCGGCACCACCGATGACCAGACTGCGCTCTTTGACGTAGCGGTCGGTCTCGACCGTGGCCGGCACCTTGATCTCCGGCTGCTCCTGGCCCTGCACCGGCAGGGCGGAGCCCGCCGCCAGCGTCTGCATGTCGCGGGCACGGGTGATCTGCGCGTCGAGATCGGTCACGGCGCGCTTGCGGGTGTCGTAATCCGCCAGTTCGGCTTCGGTCAGGGAGGGCTGTTCAGCGAGCGCCTTGAACTCGTCAAAGGCACGCGCCCGCTGCTGCATCAGGTCTGCGACCTTCGGCATGGGATGGGCTCCATTTGTGGGACGGGCCGTCTCGGGACGGTCCAGGACGCCTTGCCCAAGGGCGGATGGGGGCATCGACCGGCGTGCTGTCCGCGCCGGTCAAATCGGAGGTGGCTCAGCCCTGCGACAAGGCGAGGAGATCGGCTTCACGGCGGCGGAGATCGAGGCTGCGTGCGCCGTCGGGATTGTCCGGCTCATCACCACTATCATCGGCACTGCCGATGGCCGCCTTCAGGCAGCGGTGTGCCGCGCGCAATGCCCGTCCGAGCGCCCGGTGCGTGTCCCCGGCTTCCTCCTGCTGATCGGCCACCTCATCCGGATCAGCGTCATCCGCCGCGACGGCGCGGATCGCGTCCAGTTGCTCCCCCAGAGATTTGTGATGGATCATGGCACGCTCGTGATGGGCTGCGGCATCCGGCAGCCGCTTCTGATTGGCCGCGGACAGCACCTTGCCTGCCCGGGTCTGGGTATTCGCCATATCGCCGTTCTCCTGAGTTTGCGCTCGGGCGGTCACGGCGGCTCCGGGATCGACGGGCACCGAGCAGAAGGAGCATTCCAGCAGCTCCCACTTGGTGAAGCGCTGGCCGCCACGCGGCTTCTTCGGATCGAGCGGCTCGCCGTCGAGCACGTCGAAGCCAACCGAAATGCCGGAGACGATGCCGTTCTTGACCAGGCCGCGCACCTCATCGGCCTTCGGCGAGATGCCGGACGGCGCGAAGGTAATGCGCGCACGAATGCGGTCGCCTTCCACCACGAGGTCCGTCGCCCGACCCACCGGCAGATCGGGATTGTGCTGCCAGAGCACCACCGGGTTGGCGCGATAGTTGGTCAGGTCACAGCCCATCGGCTCCAGCACATGGCCGTCGCGGGCGAGCGTCGAGGTGGAGATGATGACCTCCACCTCGTCATCCGCCAGCGGCGTGAACTCGGCCAGTACGGCCGCCCGCATGATCGTCATCTGCACTGTCTCCGTGCGCGTTGTCGTCCGACCTCAGAGTTCGCCCTGGGGATCGAGCTGAGGATCGGGATCGTCGTTCTTGCCGCCGTTGGTCGGCACGCCTGGGGCCGGGGCATTGCCCGCTTCCGGTCGCCCGGCAGCGTCCGGTGCAGTGCCGGTCATGTCGGAACCCAATGCCGCCGTGTTGGCCGGCACCATCAGACGGTCGCCCCCCTTCATGGGCGCCAGCCCTTCGGAGCGGCGCACCTCGTTGGGCGTTAGGATGCCGGTGAGCACACCGAGCCGCGCGGCGTTGTAACGGGTCATGATGTCGGCGCGGAGCAACTGTCCCTCGTCGAAATCCACCTCGATCCCTTCGCGGTCGAGATCGAACACCTGGACGAATTTCTGCTCAGCCACCACCAGGTCAGGCATCACGGTGTGATTGACGTAGGCCTGCTCCTCCTCGGCCGGCGTGATCTTGCTCGAACTGCTCCCGGCAATGCCGAGGCGGCTGAGCGGCACGTCGTAGTAGCGGGCGATCTCGGCGATCTGCAGGTTGCGCTACTGGATGAACTCAAGATCGACCGAAGTCAGTTGCACGGCCTGCCAATCGACGCCTTCTTCCAGCACCGCCGTCTGGCCGACATTCTGCAAGCCGCCCGAAAAAGCCTGCCATTGCTGCTTGAGGCGCATGGCAGCACCTTCCGAGAGACGTGTCTTCGCCTTCAGCACGCCCGATGGACGGGCACCGTTGCCCACCCAGCGCGACGCCTGCTGCTCCAGTCCCATGGCGAGCCCAATCGCATCGCGCGCCAGGCCGATTGTTGAGGTGCCGACCAGCGTGTTGAAGCTGATGCCGCGCAGATGGAACACATCCTCCTCGGGGATCGCGACCGGCTGGTTGCGCAGCATCGCGATCTGCCAGAGGCCGATCCGGTTGACGTTGTAGAAGACCGAGCCGTCGGCCGCTTCCAGCACCATGACGGCGTCAGGATTGATCGGGATAAGCTCCGCGGGGTTGCCGCGACGATCGCGCAGGATGGCGGCGTAGGCGTTCCCGCGTAGCAGATAGCCGACCATCATCTGTTGCCAGAATTCGAACCAGGTCTGCTGCCGGTTCGGCCGAACGAACAGCTGGGCTACAACGTGATCGGTCACTTGATCACGGCTGCCGTCATCATTGCGGACGAATAGCCGCGGCGTGCAGCGCGCGACGTCCTTCGCCCGGATCGAGACACAGGCGTAGACCGCGGCCACCGCCATCGCAGTCGCCTGTGAGATCATCAGCCCCGAAGCGCTGGGCACCGAACCCAGCGGCGGGATCATCCCGTAGGAGGGCACGCCCGCCGAGGCACGGGTTCGCTCCGGCGCAAGTGCGCGGCCAATGGCTCCGAACAGTCCGGCCATCACTGACCTCGGGACAGCAGCAGCGCGCCGGCCAGGAGCAGCACGCCGCCGGTGATGAAGCCGGCCGGCGGGAACACTAGCCAGGCGCCGTAGGCAACGAGGCCGGCGCCGATGACCCCGATGAGGTCATGCAGAATGACGATGGCGAGTTTCATCAGAACACCAGTAGCCCACGTTCCTCATAAACCGAGCCGCCCACGGCGACCTGCAATCTGCCCACCGCCATGATCGCGGCGACCACCGCGTCGATCCGTTCGGTTGACCGCTCCTTGTCCGGCTTCTCGTTGCCAGCGGGATCCCGGCGCACCGTGACGTTCGAGGCGCACCAGGTGGCGACGGGATTGCCCCCGTGCTGCAACTCCCGGCCAATCAGCAGCCGCATGAATTCGGCCGCCGCCGGCCCCATGCTGATGAAGCCCTGGCCGAACTCGACCATCGTCAGGCCCTCATCCTGGAGATTGCGGACGAGTTCGCCGGCGAAGGTTCGATCGTAGGCCACTTCCATGATGTTGAAGCGCGTCGCCAGTGCCAGAATCTCCGCCTCGATGAACCGGAAATCCGTCGTGTTGCCTTCCGTGGCTGCCAGCCATCCCTGGTCGCGCCACACCGTGTAAGGCGCGCGATCGCGGCGGGCGCGGCGGAGGATGTCGTCCTCCGGGCACCAATGACGCCAGATCACCTTGACCGTCTTGCCAGCCCGCTCGGGCGGGAACACCAGCGAAAGCGAGGACAGGTCGTTGACTCGCGCCAGGTCCAAGCCGCCATAGCAGGGGCGCCCGATCAGATCGTCCTCGTCGAACGCCTCGGCGCCGTCCGCCCATACGCCCATGTCGATCCACCGCGTGACCTGCTCGGTCCATTCATTCAGGCGCAGTCGCCGAATGGCGTTCTGCTGCGCAGGCATCTCTCGCGCTTCCTCGACCTGGCGCTTCAGGTCCTCGACCTTGACGGTGACGCCGAGGCTGGGATTGGCCTTGATCCAGACGCCAGGGTTGGTCCAATCGTCGCCGGGATCGATGGTGGCGATGTAGGCGAACCAGCTATCTGCTGCATCGGCCGGCACGCTGCCCTCCAGCGCCTTGACCGAGAATTCGTGGTGCTGCCAGCACACCGACTGGCGGTCGTGGCCAGCGGTGGTGATCTCGAAGATCAACGGTTGCCGCCGCGCCCCGGTGGCGGTGTTGAGCTTCTGGATGATCTCCGGGTTCGGATGCTCGTGCACCTCATCAACCGCCGCGAAATGCACGTTGAGGCCGTCCATCTTCGAGGCATCAGCCGAGAGCGGCCGGAACCACGACGACGTGGTCAGCACCGCCAGATTGTTGACCGTCCGCGTCACCCGCGCCCGCAAGGCCGGGCTGGCGTCGACCATGCGCTCGGCTTCACCGAAGACGATGCGCGCCTGGTCCCGCGTGGTGGCCGCGGCATAGACGTGCGAGCCCGGCTCACCGTCGGCCAATAGCGCATAGAGCGAGATGCCAGCCAGCATCGCCGATTTGCCGTTCTTGCGCGCCACTTCGACATAGGCAGTGCGGAAGCGGCGCTGTCCATCCGCCCGCTTCCAGCCGAACAGCGAGCCGATGACGAAGGCCTGCCACGGCTGCAAGGTGAACAGGTGGTTGGCCCACTCGCCGGTCGAATGGCGCAGATGGCCGAAGAACGCGATGGCGTGCTGTGCTGCGTCGCCATACCAGAGTAAGCCTCGGGACTTTCCTTTGGCCAGATCGTCGATGTGGCGCTGGCAGGCGTGCTTGACCAACTGGCCCGCGACGAGCTTCCCGCCCACCACATCTCGCGCGTAAGCCTCGACCGGACAGGTCTGGGACTTACGCGCCTTTGCCACGGTTCAGAAACTCCTCGAACGGATCGATTGTCTCGGCCGGCTCGGCCATGCGGATGCGCGAGCGCGAGGACGGCGTCATGCCGCATTCGCTCTCCAACTGCGCCATCTGCAGCAGGTATTTGTTCGCCACCGCCAGAAACGGGTTCTGGATGATGTTGCCGCCCTCGGTCTTCACCACCGGCCCACGCCGCTTGATCTCGGCTTCGGCGTCGATCCAGCGGCACCACACCACGACGTAGCGGGACAGCGCACCGGTATCGAGCTCGGTCATCACCCCGTGCCGGGCCAGCAGTTCCGCCATGACGACGAACTTCGCCCGCGCCCGCTCGTCCAGATGGCTCGGCGGCTCCGGCACGGTGACCGTGGGCTTAGGCTCGTCCTTGTTCAGTCGGTGGGGCCGGGCGGTGCCTTTGACCAGCTTGAGATGGGTGGGCAGCGGCTTGCGCCCCGCCATGTTCGATACTCCCAGGACGCCGGCGGCGGCCCGGCAAGATGGCTAAAACCTAAGCATATACAGACACTTAATCACTTGGCTTTGCTCGAAATCCACGCCTTCATGATGGCACGAACACGAATGGAGCCGACGATGCGCAAGCCCACCGACAACCGCCAAGCCCTCCTCGCCTTCGTCGCCAAGAAGGGGGAGATCGACGGCATGCTGGAGCGCCTTCAGGCACTCAGCGACGAACTTTTCAACTGCACTCCGGACGAGATCAACTGGGGCCATGTCGGCACGCTGGGCCACTACGCCGAGTTGCTGAAGCGCATCACCGACGCCGCCTTCAAAGAGGGCGAGCACGCCGAATAGGCACCCGACTTCCCTACGGCCCCGACCGGGACGTCCGGCGGGGCTCGGGGTGGTAGAAGCGCCGCCGATCCTCGGGGCGCAGCAGCCCCGGAGATACTCCCATGACCAAATTATCCGACACTCAACTCGTGATCTTGAACGCTGCCTGCCAGCGGTCTGATCGGCTCGTCCTGCCTTTGCCCTCTCGCCTCAAGGGCGGAGCCGCCGAGAAGGTGATCGCCAGCCTCACCGCCAAGGGGCTGGTCGAGGAGGTCGATGCGAAGCGCGGTGAGCCGATGTGGCGAGAGACCGGCGATGGCCATGGCATGACCCTTGTCGCCACCGACGCCGCCTTCGCAGCCCTGGGCATCGAGCCTGAAATGGAAGCCACCGTGTCCCCCACGATCGCCGACGATGGTGCCGACGTCATTGCAGCGTGCACTGTCGCAGAGGCCCCGAAACCCGCCCCTGCGCGCAAGACCCGCGCCGACAGCAAGCAAGCGCAACTGATCGAGATGCTGAAGCGCCCGGAAGGAGCCAGCATCGAAGAACTCGCCGCCCAATTCGGCTGGCAGCCGCACACGATCCGCGGCGCGATCGCAGGGGCGCTCAAGAAGAAGCTGGGTCTGACCATCGTGTCGGAGAAGATCGAGGGACGGGGCCGGATTTATCGGAACTCCTGAAAAAGCCCCTTCGCAGCGGGTCTGGTTCTCAGCGAGACCAGACCTGCCTGCCGATCGAACGAAATTTGGTAATCGCGAGAGCGCCGCGCTCGTTTCTTGCTTTGCTGCCGGGACGTTCCAAGGCGTCGGTGATGGCCGCACGATCCGCCTCGTAGATTGCCACCGGCGAAAACACCTCGTCCATCAGGATGAGAAGCACAGCGTCCCAGGGTTTGCCGAGATCAATCGAACCCATCCGTTGACCGACCAACTTCTTTGATAGGGGAATGGATTGGGATTTGATCTGGAGCCGCCGGCCTTCCCTGTCGAGTGCGTCAAAGCCAGCTTCGCGGGCCACCGCAAGTTCCAAGTCCAGCAACCGCGCTGCCTCATACTCCCCGACCTCGCCGGTGATCCCCAGCGGCTTACCCGTGGCACGGTAATACTCAACGGCGATCGCCCTTGCCTGCTCCAGCAAGGTGGCCACGTGGCTCATGTCTATGGTTGCGATCATGGGGCTGATATCCGGCGATTGGAGTCGTAACCATCATAACCGCTGGAGCACCCCTTGCGACTGCCTAATAGTCTCGCTCCCCAGCCAACGCATCAATCGTCCGGCCATCGCCTTGAAGCATCGCGACGCCCCCAGTGAACCCCTCCCACCGCCGAACGATCACATCGCAATAAGCCGGGTCCAACTCCATGGCGAAGCATCGCCGTCCCACCGTCTCCGCAGCGATTAACGTCGTGCCGCTCCCGCAAAACGGCTCGTAGATCAGGTCGCCGCGTTCGCTGTTGTTGACGATCGGCCGGCGCATTGCCTCGACCGGCTTCTGTGTGCCGTGCGGTGTGGCGGCATCCTTGGCCCCGGCCGGGGCGATCGACCACAGCGTCGACTGGTCCCGCGCCCCCTGCCAATGGCTGCGGGTGCCCTTCTTCACCGCGTACCAGCACGGCTCGTGCTGCCATTGGTAGTCGCCGCGTCCGAGCGCGAAGCGGCTCTTTGACCAGACGATCTGGTCGTGGATATCGAACCCGCTGGCCACCAGGCTCTCCGCCACCGTGGTGGCGTGGATGGCGGCGTGCCAGACATAGGCGACGTCGCCGGGGAACAGTGCCCAGGCTTCCCGCCAGTCGGCACGATCGTCGTTGGCCACCTTGCCGGTGCGCTTCGTCGCTGACACGCCAGCTTCGTTCCGCCAGGTCGGATCGTACTCGACCCCGTAGGGCGGATCGGAGACCAGCAAATGCGGCCGCGCACCGGCCAACAGGCGATCGATGTCGCTGGCGGCGGTGGCGTCTCCACACAGCAAACGATGCTCGCCCAGCTGCCAGAGATCGCCCGGCTTGGTGACAGGGTCGGCCGGAGGCTCAGGCACTGCATCCTCATCGGTGAGGCCTGCGGACGGGCCATCTTCCAGCAGCCCTTTCAACTCGCCGGCGTCGAAGCCGGTCAGGCCGAGGTCATAGCCGGCGTCCTGCAGATCTTTCAGTTCCAGGGCCAGCAGTTCATCGTCCCATTCAGCCCAGGATGCCGACCGGTTGGCCAGCAGACGGAATGCCTTGATCTTCGCCTCCGACAGATCGTCGGCCAGCGCCACCGGCACGTCCGGCAAACCCAACCGCTGCGCCGCCTTGAGACGGAGATGGCCATCGACCACCGTGCCGTCCGACCGCGCCACCACCGGGATGCGGAAGCCAAACTCCCAGATCGCCGCGCACATCCGGTCCACCGCCTCGTCGTTGCGGCGCGGATTGCGCGCATAGGGGATCAGCCGGGCAACCGGCCACGCTTCAACCGTCAGCATCATCAGGTTTCCGTCTGGCGCCGCGCGGCGGCGATTTCGTCGTAGGTGCGGCCATCGCCGTCGAGGATCGGCTTGATGTCGGGATAGAGCAGTTGCCAGCGGCGCAGCGTGACGTCGGCATAGACCGGCGCCAACTCGATCGCCCGAACATGCCGCCCGGTGCGCTGGCCGGCGATGATCGAGGTGCCGGAGCCAGAGAATGGCTCGAAGCAGATTGCATTCGGCTCTGCATAGGCTTCCATGATGAAGGCTGCGAGGTTCACCGGGAACACCGCGGGGTGTTCGGTCTCGATGCCGCGCGCTTTGTGCCGGGTGACGCGGATGACATTGTCGGGGATGCGGGTGTCCTGCACGCCCTGTCCGGCATGGGTCCATTCGCCCACTGTGCCGTCCTTCGCCCGCATGCCGCCATGGCTGTCGTTGACGTGACCGGCCCATTTGCAGGCCACGGTCTTGTTCGGCTTACGCGGCGTCCGGCAGAAGTGGAAAACGAACTCGAAGCTCGGTGCCAGGCGGCCGTTCCAGTCGCCCGGCAGACCAGGCCCCTGATCCCAGACATACCAGCCGAACCGCTTCCAGCCCTGGGCGCGCATCCAGCCGATCCAGCCCGACCAGTAGGGCTGCCACTCGCCGTCGCGATGCACGAGGCCGAGGTTGACCAGCACCTGGCCGGCCTCCGCCATCGGGAGCGCGGCGAACACGCCCTGCATCAGCCGATCCCAATCGCCGATGCCGCCGCTGGCGTAGTCGCGCTGCTGGGCATAGGGCGGGCTGGTGAAGCACAGCGCCGCGGCGTCACCCGCCATGACGCGTGCCACATCGGACGGATCGGTGCTGTCGCCGCAGATCAGACGATGCTCGCCAAGCAGCCAGAGGTCGCCCAGCCGCACCACCGGATCGGCCACGGGCTCTGGCACGTCATCGGCGGCGCCGTCATCCTCTGGGGCGGCGTCATCGCTGGCTGGCTTCAGTAGGTCGGCAATCTCGGCACCGGTGAAGCCGGTCAAGCCGAGATCGAAGCCGGCCGATTGCAGGTCACTCAGTTCGAGGGCCAGCAGATCGTTATCCCAGCCGGCATTCATGGCGATGCGATTGTCAGCCAGCACCAGGGCGCGCCGTTGCGTCTCGGACAGGCCGGTCAGCACGATCGCGGGCACCTCGCTCATGCCGAGCTTGCGCGCGGCGAGCACGCGGCCATGGCCGGCGATCAGCGTGCCGTCCTCTGCCACCAGCACCGGGTTGGTGAAGCCGAACTCGCGGATGGAGCCTGCGATCTCTGCGACTTGCGCATCCGAGTGGGTGCGGGCATTGCGGGCGTAGGCGACGAGGCTGTCGAGCGGGCGATATTGCACCGCCAGGTCACGCGGCGCGGCACCGTCCGGCATCGTCACCCCCCCTTTCTCATTTTGGCCACGGATACGTAAAAGCCCATGCCGGTCGCACCATCGATCCCGGCGCCGATTTAAACCCCCCGCCGGCCATGGGCGCGGTTGTGGCAGCCCCGATGGACCGCCCGAAGGTTCGCAAAATCATCCGCGCCACCTTGCCGCTTCTCGACGAGGTGATGCGCGGTGTCGGCACCCGGCTGGCCGCAGAGATGGCAGATGCCCTGGTCGCGGACGATCACCGCGGCCGCGAGCTTGCGCCAGGCCTGGGTGCCGTAGGCACGGTCGAGCGCATCGGTGCGCACCCGCTTCGCCCTCTGCCATCCGGGCGGACGGTGGATCATCGGCTTCCAAGGCACGGAAATTGTCCAGAAACGACAACGCCCGCTAGGCTCGTGTGCCTGCGGGCGCGTGTGTTCACATCATAGCGGAAATTTACCGAAAATCTCTGGAATCTGTCTCATCGAAAAGTGTCTGCCAGACACTTTTCTATCTCCTTCTCAGGGTTCTGTTTCTGTTGTTACTACGGGCGAATCACAAAGCGCGGGCTCTGGTAGAGCGGCGAGCGACTAATCGGAAGAGCACAGCCAGCGCTTTGCAATTGAGTCGTCAAGGCGGCTGCATCATTGTCGTTCAAGCGAGGGTCGAGCACGACTTCCTCGAAGACTGAGTTCGCGTCGAGCGAGAACTGAAATGCTCCGGACGCCCCCCTTTTGGGATCGATGTCCTGGAAGAGCAACCGAAGCTCGGCCTCGTATCTGAATGCAGTTCGCTTAATGCAGAGCAGCCCCGCGAACCGATCGCCCTGACCGCCCATCATCACGTCGGTGAAGGTGAGCCTAGCCATCAGATCAAGTATGTCCGACTCTTCCAAATACTCGACCTTACCAACAAAAAACTGAAGATATGGTGCTACGGATCCGGTTGCCTTGAGGTTGGCAAAAAGCTTCCGGATCGTGGTTCGCACCTTTACACCTGACGCCACCCCCGGATTAGGGCTGTAAATTCGCCACATGGCGTCAGTGTCTGCGTTTAACGACCAACACTGACCGTACCAGTCGACGGCGAGGTTGCGAAGCGGGATGGTACCGCCGGTAGCGTTGTCCATTATCTCGGTCCGTTCCAGGAAGAAGTTCTCGAACGGATCGTCCCACTTGGTTGGATTGACGACTGCGTCTTGCTTTGCCGCGAGCATAGTCGTGAACCGACCCAAGGCGTAGATGCGGTAGATGGGCTGGTCGAGGTTGGCATCTTCCAAGCCGATTAAATTACGTTCGTTCGTGTCCGACATCGGCCAGCTCCACAAGTTATCTCTAGTCGGCGCAGTATTGGGCAAGGGCGCGCTCGCGACCGGCCTGCGTCATCAACAGCGGATACACTAACAGGACAGCCCCAATACCGTCTACGGGTCTAGGCCGAAATTCGATGTGAAAGATTGTCCTTCGCTTACCTCGTCGCATCAATCAACGCCCGCTTAGACATGTGCCGCGACACCGCCTTCCCATTCAACCGCCAGGAGATCACGCACAGCGCGAACATCCAATGCTGATGGGCAGCGGCGCGGGCAAGACCAACTTCCCAGCAGACGGCCTTCCACGGCTTGCCACAAGCGCGCAGCCAGACGATCCGGCTGTCGCGCTGTTCCAGCCACGCCAGCCATTGCAGCGCCATGTCCATCCGGTCGATGGCAGCCGCCGGCGGAGGCGGGCGCCGCAGCACGGCGTCCTGCCAGCCGTATGCCTCGCAGAAGTCGCGCACGATCGGCGGCCAGGAGGTGATGTAGCCGCGCGCCCGCGGTTCGGGGAGGCGTGACAGCACATCGGCTGCCTCAGTGATGTAGGCCTCGGCCAGCGAGGGCGTCCAATGGATGTCAGACATCGCGTGCCTCCTTGGCCGGCCGGGCGCCGTAGAGCTTGCGGCCGAGTTGTCGGATCAGTTCTCGCTCAGGCCAGGTCAGGCGCTGATCGTTCTCGGCGATGACCAGCAGCCCTTGCTCTTGCCAGCCGTCACGCTTGACTTGCTCGGCATCGCGCCGCGTGCCGCCGAAGCCGGAGGGATGTCACTTCATCGCGAACCTCCGGAGGTCTCGATCGCCCAGAGCAGGATGGCGACGGCATCTGCTTCATTGTCGTCGGAGATGCGGAAGCCGCGTGACGAGACCGCCGAGATCATTGCCTGCTTGTCGGCGTTGCCCTTGCCGGTGGCGTGGCGCTTGATCATGCCAACCGGCACGCCCTGGTAGGGCAGTTGCCGTTGCTCGCACCAAGCCGAGAGGTGGGCGAGGAAGCCGCCATAGATGTGCGCGGCGTCGGTGCCGGCGTGACGGCGGACCTCCTCGAAATACACCGCTGACAGCGTTGGCGCCTGGCGACGCAACTCATCCAGCCAGGATCGGAAGCGGAGATAGCGCATGCCGCCGCCCTCATAGCGTCCCGGCCGGAACGATATGGTGCCGCTGACGATCGTCCCGTCCGACAGCCGCATCGCCCAGCCTGTGGTGGTGCCGAGATCGAGTGCCAGCATGGCAGGCACCAGTTCGGGGATGGTGACAGGCGGGCACGGCGGTTCGGGCACCAAGCCGGCAAGCTGATAGGCACTCATGGTCGGATGTCCTTTTCGGTCGAGATGTGCGTGGAGATCAGCGCGCGGCTCTGGATGGGGCGTGGCGGCCGAGGAACTGCCGCTTGCGTTCCCGCCCACCGGCAGTCACCGGCACGCCAGGGGCGTGGTGCGCCGGGCATCGCCGATTGGGCGCCTTCGCCGTCATGCTGGTGATCTGGCTGAATGGCTGGCCACAGCGAGCGCAGTGGCTGGTCCAGTTGATCAGCACGGTCTGCTGGCCATCCCGACGGCGGTGGGCAACGAGCCCGACCACCTCGAAGCGTTGGCCATCGATCATCAGCAGCGTGCCGAGGGCTGGCGGGGCGATGAAGGCGATCTTGTGCACGACGACGGCAGTCATGATGGGACCCTCGGGCATGGGGCACGGACCGAACACGCGGAAGACTTCAGGAGGAAGTGAGGAAAGGGTCGCCCCGTCGTAGACGAGGGCGTGCCCTTTCCTCCCCTGAAAGGGGTGGTTTCACCCCCACAACTTGAAACCACTTTCAACACTCTGGTTTTGTTGGAAAAAATCCAGTTGTGGAGCCGGATTTCCGCGGTCGCTGTCACAACTGGAATCCGCGCACTCGGGCGTGGCCGTGCGTGCCAGAGCCAAGGTAGTTGTGACTGGGCTCCCCAACTGGCTGGCGCGCGGCCCAACGTAGCCGATCCAGCCGGAGCGAAAGTAATTGGGGCGGCGCTCCACAACTTCCCCAACTTGAATCTGCGCAATTCTGCGCAAGGTGCCAGATGGTGCAGACGGGTCATTCGCCGCCCTCCGGATAGACCCAGACGGTGGGGTTCTCGACCGGCAGCGCTGCCCCGCTCCGGGGGCATTTGTAGGTGCTGGGCAGCACCGGAATGCGAACAGGGACGATCTCTCCAGTGACCGGGTCTGCCGCCTCTTCATCAGTCGGGAAGGTCATGCCCTCGACGCAGAGGTATCCGAACTTCGACCGTGAACTCAGCAGACCGAACGGTGCGCCGTCGCGGACGAACTTGATGTGGCCCTTGGTGGCCAGCACGCTGATGCGCTCGCGGATCGTGTCCTTGCCGCCAAGACCGGCCTTGTTCTCGAAGCTCTCGGCGAACTGCAGCGCCGTGTAGAGATGCCCGACTTCGGCCTCATCAAAGAGGAGCTGCAGGATGACGTCGTGCTTGCGCACCCGCTCGGCATCGAGCCTTTCGCCGAACTCGCGCCGCACCAGCCGATCGCTGCGCTGATCGAGTTCGATCCAGCGGCCTTGCACCTTGTCGACCACCTTCGGCGCGATGGCCGGACCGTTGCGCAACTCGAAATGCAGCAGACGTTCTGATCGCTCCTCGTCCGGCCGGTGCAGGATCAGCCCCGAAGTGTAGAAGCTGCGCAGCGCGCGGGCGCCGGAGAGCGCCATGAACGGGTCCTCGGCCAGCTGCTTCTTGGTGATCTTGCGGGTGTGGTGGCAGAGGATCAGGCCGCAATCGGGGGCGACCGCATCGCGCAACGCCTCGACCCGCGATTGCAGGAAGAACAGCATTGCGGTGTTGTCGTTCTCGCCTGCGCCGTCGGGTCCACCGTCGAACAGGTTGCGGATCGGATCGAGGCAGAGAATGTCCGGCTGCGCGTGGCCGTAATGGGCGCGCATGGCGGCGATGGTCAGTGCGACGCCGTTGGCGTCGAGCAGCATCCGCACCTTCGGCGTGGTGACCAGATTGTCGCGGGCCGCGGCGAGAATGGCAGGATCGAGCCGGATGCTCTGCAGCCGTTCGCGCAGGTAGTGGTACTGGATCTCGGCCTGGAGATAGAACACGCGCAGCGGCCGGGATGGCGCGAAGCCCAGGAACGGCACGCCGGCGGCCATGTGGACCAGCAGGCTGATCAGGAAGTCGCTCTTGCCGACCTTCGGCGCGCCGCCCAGCACCAACATGCCGCCTGGCGTCAGCACGCGGGGCGCGATGAGATCGTCCGGCATCGGGCTCGCGTCGTCGAGCAGTGCGGCCAGCGTGAAGGTCGGCAGCGCCGCCATCGGCGGGCTGGACAGGCGCTCCAGCGGCGGGCCGTGGCGTTCTTCATGCAGCCGCCAGAGCCGCTGCGCCTCGGCGGCCAGACGCTCCAGCGTCCAGGACGGCCGCAGCATGGCCGCGTTGTATTGGCAGATCGCTTCCCATGCGTCGTCGCGGCTGATGCGGCCCTCGTGGGCGAGACGGATGTAGTGACCCATAGCCGCACTGGCGCCCTGGAACCGGGTCCAGCCGTCTTCGCCACCCTCGCGGACGGGATTGACCAGGATGTCAGCGATTGCTGGCTTGCTGGTCGCTGGGCCGGGATCGGAGCCGACACCTTCCAGCGGCGGCATGGCATCGACGGCCTCGGCGAAGTCGCGTAGATTGATCTCGACGTCCGGCTGATGGCGGCGGATGTTGACCAGCCGCTTGACGCCGCCCTTGTGATAGACCGAACCTGCCAGCCGGATCGGCTGATGTGCCGACCGGAAATGCGTGTCGCCGCCAACCTTCACCGCGATGTCGCCACGCAGACGGCAGAGCAGCCCGATGTCCTCGCCCTCGGCGGGCTCCGACAGCCGCCACCAGACGTGCAGCTTGTCGAGGCCGTCCGGTGTCCGACCGCCGCTCTCGACGATCAGCGTGGGCTCGCCGAGGTGACGGGTCAGGTGATCGAGCTTGGCGGCGATGTCGCCAGCATCGAGATCGACCAGGATGGTCTGCATCTGCTTGAGGTCGGCGGCCTTCGCTTGCCCATGGCCGGCGACGGTACCCGGCACCACGTAGAACGCAGCACCTTCGCGCGCCGCCCAGGCGGCGAAGTTGAACGCCTTCTCGACCAGGGCGGCATCCGCCTCGATCCAGGCATTGTGCGGCCGCCCATCAAGGCCCTGGCCTTTGTCGATGAAGCCGCGCAGCGGGATCCAGCCGTCGCAATAGCCGAACACCACGTCGAGGAAGGTGGCGATCTGCGCGCGATCGGGATCGAGATCGAACGGATCGGACTGCGGTGCCGCGTCGTTGAAGTCACGCCAGGACGACAGAGGGATGACGTTGTCGGTCATGCTGGCAGGCTCCAGCAGCGATTGGTCCAGGGGCACATGCGGCATTCATGGAAGTCGCGCTCGCGGGCGATGCGCGGCAGCAACTCGCCGGCGTCGGTGGCTTGGAGAATGCGCACCGCCCGGTCGCTCATCCGCTGCGCCAGGTCGCCATCGAACGGCACCAACTCGTGGTGCAACTCGGCAGTGTCCTTGTTGATTGCGGTGAACAGCGCCGGATTGCGCGAGATGCCCGGCACCGCGCCGTCCATGTAGGCCTGGTAAAGCGCGATCTGCGCCGCGTAGATCGGCTTGGTGACGACGACACCCTTGGCCGCAGTCTCGCGCCAGTTCTTGGCGTTCATCGTCTTGCATTCCCAGAGCGCGGGGACGGCAAGTTCGAGATCGGGTGGGCCCCCAGCGATGATGCCGTCGACATGGCCGCGCACCCGGCCGCGTGCGACGGAGAAGCCAAACTGCTCGCCGTCGGGCTGATTGCCCTTGCGGGTGTAGAGATCGAAGCCGGCGCCGCGCAGCCAACGAATGGCGAGGTCTTCCAGCGCGTGGCCGATGGCGAAGATGCGAAGCGTGCGACCGTCGAAGTCGGTGCCCTCGTTCTTCGCAGCACCGGCGAATTCGAATTGCAGGGCACGCTCGCAGGGATGGCCGAGGCGCGAGCCGCCGAGATAGCTGCGCGGTGGTGTGGCAGCCCGTTCTGCCTCCAGGCCCGCATCGATCAATGCCGTGACCTGATCGCCGATCTTCGGGCGATGGTTGAAGTCCAGCATCAGAACGGCACCTCCTCGCTGGTGATGCTGGCTTGGGCCCGCATGGCAGTCTGGAAGCCGCCGATGGCGACTTCGATCAGCGTCAGCACCTGCGGCTCGCTGAGGTCGGCCAGTCGCTTGTCCCAGCCGATCTCCTCCATGACCTCGGCGACCGGCTTTATGGCGGCGCGGATCGCCGCCTTTTCGAGTTCGGTGAGGTCAACCATGCCCAGCCGCTCCCGCGCCAAGCGCGCCCACAAGCCCTGACAGGCCATGGAGCAGAACCAGACCGGCGGCCGGGGCCGTTTCGAGCGCCCCGGATCCGACCAGCCAAAGCCACGCGTCGGTTGCCGGCAGACGCCACACAGCGCCCCACGCGGATGCCACAGGCGCAGGCGTGCGGCAGCGAGGTCCGACATTGTCGTGCTCCCTCATGCCGCCCTCGCAGTGTCGGCCGCGCCGAACACCAGCGAGCGGATCGCCGGACGGTTGAAGCGGAAGGCCAGCAGCGCCGAGGCCTGGTAGCGGGTCAGGCCAAAGTCCTGGCGATACTCGGCGGGCAGGAGCGCGAGTTGCTTTTCGGTGGGCGGCTGGCTCAGCCATCGGCGGGATTTGTGCGCGGTCTCGTCGGACTCATTCTCGTTCAGCCAGTCATCTGCGGCGGCGAGGCAGACCGTGCGCTCGCCGATTGCCAACAGATGTGGGGCTTGCCTCTGCATGCCGCCGACGCCGTGCCAGCGGCCATTGAGGAAGAAGACGCCGCCCCAGGCGTTGAAGCCGCTGGCCACCAGCGCCGCGTCATCGCCGAACAGATCGCACCAGCGGAAGCTGGACCGCTTCAGCAGGTCGATCTCGGTCATGATAAAGTCGCCGAGCGGCGCGGCCGGTTCGCCTTCGCCATGTTCCCAGATATGGCCGCAGAGCGGGGATTCCGTGACACCGAGCGGCACGGTGGCACCGCACTCCGGACAATCCTTGGTCGGTGCCTCGCCGGTGCCTTCGTGACCGTTCAGGTCGACATCCTGCTCAAGCGATCCGTGCAGCAGCGTCGATGTGCCGAAATCCAGCACGATGCAGTCAGTCTTGATGACGCCCGGATGCTCTTCGGGGCTGACGGTGCGCAGCCCGCGCCCGACCATCTGGATCATGGTCGATTTGAACGAACTGGGCCGCAGCAACACGACGCAGGCCGTGGGCGGATGGTCCCAACCCTCGGTCAACACCGCCACGTTGACGACCACCCGGACCCGGCCGCTGGCGTAGGCGGCGAGCGCCGCCCGCCGTTCGGCATCCCCCATCTCGCCGATGACTGTCACGGCGGCAATGCCCGCCGCGTTGAGGGCATCGGTGACGTTGCGGGCGTGATCAACCGTCGAACAGAACACCACCGTCTGCCGATCACCCGCCTTTCGCGCCAATGGCGAACCACGGCGTCGGTCACCGGTGCCCTGTTCATGATGGCGTCGACCTCGGCCATGTCGAAATCGTCGGCGGTCTTGCGCACCTTCGCCAACGCGTCCTGGACGCCGACATCGATGACGAAGGTGCGCGGCGGTACCAAATGGCCAGAGCCGATCAACTCGCCGATCCGGATCTGGTCGGCGACGTTGGAGAAGACCGGCCGCAGACCTTTCTTGTCGCCCCGGTTCGGCGTGGCGGTGACGCCGTAGATCAGGCAGGACGGATTGCGTTGCAGCGCCCGGTCGATGATGCGCCGGTAACTGTCGGCGGCGGCGTGATGCGCCTCGTCGATCACCAGCAGATCAAGCGCCGGCATCGCGTCGAGGTTCGACTGCCGCGCCAAGGTCGGCACCATCGCGAAGGTGACTTGGCCGGACCAGGATTTTTCGCTGGCATCGACCACCGACGTGCTGATCGCCGGGTTGACCCGCCCAAACTTGGTCCGGCTTTGCGCGGTCAGTTCATCGCGGTGCGCCAGGACACAGGCCTTGGCTTCGGTATTGCCGATCACCTCGCCGGTGGCGGCCGACAGCATGATCGTCTTGCCGGCGCCGGTGGGGGCGACACCGAGGGTGTTGCTGTGTTCATCGAGCGCGCGGACGCTACGCTCGACGAACAGCTTCTGGCGGGGGCGCAGCAGCATGGCCGGTCAGCCTCACTGCGCCCACGAGGGGCGCACCCCGGCCGCCGGCGGCTGCGAGCGGACCGGGATCGAAGCCGGTGCCGGCGCACCTGCCTGCCCCATGTGGCCAGCGTATTCCTTGTGGTCCGGCGTCACCGCGATGCGGATTTCGTTCTTGTCCTCACCGTTGGCGTCCTTGCCGACATCGATCTTGGCCAGGAATGTCAGGCCATCGAGGTCGCCCAGACCGGTGATGCGGCGCGCCGCCTGCGCCTGGGGTGAATTGTCCTTGTCGGCGATGCCGCGGGCCGAGTTGAGGATGCCGCGCACCAGGCTGCGGCCCATGTTGCCCAAGTCCGGTCCCTTCGGGCTGTAGAGGCCGATCAGGGTGAAGATCTTGCGCCTTGCGTAGGGCCCTTCGAGCACGGTGAACTCGCCACTCAGGTAGACCGCGCCCGTGCTGCCGCGCGTGGCGTAGCCGCCAGTCCAGCCCTGCGTCGGGTCGTCATAGCCGCCCGGGCGGATGGTGAGCTGAACCTTGGCGATGGTGCCTTTGGGGATCAGGTTGCTGACCTGCTTGGCGTTGTTGAAATCGTTCCAGGAACCGGACATGGCGGTTCTCCTCTCAGCTCGAATGGGGATGTTCGGGGGCGACGGCTGCGGCAGGACGGGCGAACTGCATCCGCTCGGCGACCGGCTTGGCGGGGCCGCGAATCTTGTCCATCAGCCGCCCGAGATGCGGCTCCTCGACCAGATCGAGACGGCCGCTGCGGTCCTTGGCCGGGAAGCCCCATTGGTTCAGCGTCTGGCAGACGAAGGCGCGGTAGGGCTTGCCACCCTCGTCGGCCATTTCGGCCATGGTGATGACCTCATCGACGATGCCGGGCAGCTCGTTGCCGGTCTTCGACCCGTCGATCTGCGGCGCGAAGAAGCGGCGATTGAAGTCATCGAGCTTCTCGTCGAGGATCCCGACGAACCAGACGTTCTTCGCCCGCGTGTGCTGGAGGTGGGTCAACCAGCCGATCATCTCGCGGCCGTGCAGACCGTAGGCACCGCGTACATCGGGACGGCCGGTCTTGTCCGAGAAGGCTTCGGGCTGGCCCTTGCACCACTGGAAGCACAGCCGACCGGCGACAGTGATGGAGTCGACAAAGAGCGTGTCGTAACGGTCCAGCGTGCTGGGCTCGTCGAAGCGCTCGCAGACGGCGGCAAAGTGCGCCGGGCTGTAGGCCTGATCATCGCGCAGCGCCGGGTTGGGCCCACCGATGAACACCGCGAAGTCGCGGCACTCCTGCCATGTGCGCGGCCGGATGCTGTCGCCGGCCCAGCCCTCGATCGCCAGGTCACCGGCCTCGAGGTCCATGAACAGAGTGGTGACCGGGTTCAGCGTCCACAGCAGGCTGGTCTTGCCGATGCCGGACTTGCCGAAGATGCAGCCTTTGACGCCGCGACGTTCGGCAAGTCGCTGGTCGGCGGAGATGATGGGGAGGCTCATTTCGCGCCTCCCTTCTCAACCGGGACGGCGTCCATCGCGACGTCGGCGCCAACAGCGCCGTGCTCACGCGCGAGGTCGTAGAGCGCGCGCAGGGCATCGGTTTCGCGATAGATCGCCCGGGACTTCTCCTGCAGTTCGAGCAGCGCGAAAGCGATGTCGTCGAGCGTCACCATCTCGATCGGCTTCACCGCGGCGTCGCGACGCCCCTGAAGCGGCGGGATGGAGACGGTATCCGGCAGCTTCGCCAGGGAGAAATTGCCCTTGCGCAGCGCGTCCAGCTTGCTGGTGCGGGTGAAGATGTTCACGGCGCCACCTCCGCGTTCAGGGTTAGCTTGAAGGTCGCCTTGCCGACGCGGACGGTGCGGGCGGCTTCGAAGGCCGAGCGGATGCGGCTGGGCCAGGCGCCGTATTTGCGCTCCGAGACCTTGAAGCTGATCTCGACGTATTCGGCCGGGTCCTCGCCTTCGGCGCGGATGCGGTCGACCAGCGTTGCCAGGCGGGACTGATCCCACTCGGTCTTCTTCGGCACGTCGGCGATGATCGTGACGGTGCCGTCCGTCAGGCGGACGATACCGGTGTCTTTGCCCGCGCCCTGCCGGGCGGCATTCGCGGCATCGGCGTATTTCCGGGCGATGGCGCCGTCGACCCAGTCCTTGGTCAATTTGGCGAGGCGCAGCGCCTCGTCGGCATCATCCTGGAGCAGTGCCAGGCTCTCGGCTGGCAAGGCGATCACGGCACCGATCGGCATGTGCGGCAGTTCGGCGAGCTTGGGGTGGTTGGACGTGCTCATCAGACAGCCCCCACCGCGCTGGTGGCGGGCGTGCCGCTGGTGCTCTTGCGGATCTGGTCCGCTTCGAACGCCTCGACATCCTCCAGGCGGTAGACCACCCGGCCGCCGATTTTGATGAATTGCGGGCCTTCACCCGTCCACCGCCACCTCTCAAGGGTGCGGTGCGAAATGTTCCAGCGAGCCGCCAGCTCGATCTGGTTCAAGTGCCTGATAGCCACCTGGTTCTCCTTCGCGTTAGGCCGAATGCCTGCGGAGAACGTGGCTGACGGGCAGAGAGAAAACCGACCCGGTCAGCGAGAGAAAAACAGAGAGAAAAACGTTAGGGGTCGAAGCCCCAGAGCCCATTCTCTGATTTCAGGTAAGGCTCCAGCTCTGCCCAACGCTGATTGCCAAACGCTTGGCGCAGAGTCTTCGCGCTGGACGGAGCATAATCGAGGAGCTCACGCGCGCTGAAGCGCTTGCTTTCCCTGTGGCCATCGACGAGCTTGCTGATAATGCAGATGTGGCTGTTCGCTTTGAAGGTGAGCGTCACGCTACCATGGATGACCAGCTTCCGACCGTCCGGAGAAAGCGCAAGAAAGCCTGATCCTGCGGTGACAGGTGCGGGGTCAAGAAGCGGCGACATCAACAGCTGACGATCAATCGCGAAAAAATCTGCGTCGTTGGTAAGTGTGCGGCGCATAGGGGTTACCGCGTAGGAACCGATCCGTTCTTCAAGCGGGGAGTCGGTGCTCGTGAGGATCAGCCCGCCACCCCGCCCGGCTCTTTGTCGGAGAGCTTTATCCAAATCTTTCGATTCTTCTGATGCAAACAGTCGGCGGGCAAAGACAATCGGCACCTTGCGCTGCCTGCTTATCCAGATATCTCCGATATCCCAGGCCATTCCGCGCACGACTTCTGTGGGTCGGCTGGAATTGACCAAGTCCAGAGATTGGCTGATCCAAATCAACCACCAAAGCATATCCAACCGATACAGGTTCCGACCACCCCTATCGGCTTCGACAAACCCATCTGTCGGATCAAATCGTCCGTATGCTTGTCGGGTGCTGTCCCATTGGAATTCGGAATACGCTATGTCGCATTCGGTATTCGTCAGGCCGAAAGTAACAGGCCCGTCTGGTTTCAAGGCGCCAAGCCGGATCAGGTCTCCAGCGATTTCAGAATACGTCTCGTTGAGAATTTGCCCGTGAATGACCGGGTTCAGAGCATCGGCGAGTTTGAGCAACAATTCGCCTGCCAGACGAACCATCCTCGGCCTTTGACTCATGCATCTGCACCGCGCAGCAGCCCCCATCTCCGCAGGTATTTATTCAGCAGCAGGCGCTCATTTTCTGTCTTGCCGCGTAGACTGCACTTGTTCGGCACACATAGGCCGATGTTGATCTTCTTCCCGCTTTTCCGACCGAGCTCCGGCTCCAACTGAACCTCTATTCGAGCCATCCAAGGTCGGGCCTGCATCGTCAATGGGCTCCGGTGGCCATATTCATTTGCCAGAGCAACATGCAGCGTCTCCGGATCCGAAAATGGTGTCTCGAATCTCTGATTAAGCCTGCCGTCGAAGGTGGAAAGCGCAAGCATCGTCATCTTGACGCGTGCAATACCGTCGGCTTCGTCATGTGCCAATCGTTCGGTATACAACAGTGGCATCAAATCGATCCTCCGGGGCGGTAGACGCTCACCAGAAATTTCGACACCAAGTAGGATCCGGGCGAACAATGCCGCAATATTCTCACGAATTTTACAAACTCGCCCTACCACTTCGATTGTCCCGCTTTCGGGCTCATAGATGATGGCGGTTTCTCGAACGGGCTTACGAGCTTGGTTGCTCACCCCTCCGCCATCGGAGAAGACAACCTCGTCCTCCGGCACGTCTTCACTGTAGATCGTGATTTGCTTGATCCCGCGGTCAGGTTCGCCTTTGCGACGCCGAATGCGTCCAAAAGTCTCGACATAAACCCGGCCAGCGCCGAGTAGCTGACCGATCTCAGAGCGGAATTCGGCTACCAAAGCCTTGTCAGCCTTCACCTCGACCATCAGTGGACCAACAAAGCCGTCCCATAGCCGCTGTGCGTTTTGGTTCTCCTCCGCGTAGCGAATCTCCTCGGCCTGCCGGAAGGCTTCCCGCGACTGTACGTAGAGCCAATGGGCTCGACGATGCGCCCCATCGATCATACCGAGGCGCTCTTGCCAATCTGGGAGACCCAGGATCGCAGCTTGGCCGACTTCGTCGGACATGTCTGTGATGCGCTCTATTTCCGCGAAAAGCCTGGTTCGTTCTTGATCAGGGAAGTCCTCACCCGCGGTCAAAAACGATTTGCAAAATTCGTCTGGCTCAGCGTTCCACTTCACTCCTGGCGGCTCGGCCATGCCGTTGAGCCGGAGGTGCGCACGCATGTCGTTAGGGGAGATAGAACGCAGGAAACGATGAATGTTTGCCATCACAACCAGCCTTTGCGGTCCTTATCCGATGGGGAATTTGAGGGCTAACGGGTTGCCCTCGTCTCCGGGACACCAAGCGCCGCCAACATGCAGCACATAATAGGTCCGAAAATCGCACATACAAGTAAAAACTTGACGCATACCGTCTGGTCAGTCAGATTGCCGTCGTCGACGCCTCCTGGGGCTGCCGACCCAAAGTGATTCTGTATGAGAGGAAGGAACCACGATGACTGATGCGGCGCAGCTTGGAGTCCGGCTGCGGGCCGCGCGCGAGCGGCGCGGCTTTAGCCAGCAGGCAGTGGCGGACGCCCTGGGCCTGCCCCGGACCGCCATAACGAACATGGAATCGGGGGCCCGTGCGGTCTCGACTCTGGAGACGACCAAACTTGCGGCGCTCTACGGCCAGCCGGCGTCGTTTTTTCTCTCTCCCAACGAAGCTGGGGAAGATCTATCCGTCGTTCTCCATCGCGCACTACCGGAGATAGCCAACTCTTCTGTAACCGAGCGCGAAGTGCGTCGTATCCTCGATCTGTTTCGGGAAGGGGCCGTTCTCAAGGGATTGCTCGGTCAAGCTGTTGAACAGACGGTCCCAAACTATGCGACGCGCATGAACTCGGCCGCTGACGCAATTCGCCAGGGCGAACTCGTTGCTCAGGAAGAGAGGCGTCGGCTTGGGCTGGGATCATCTCCCATCCTCAACGTCGCCGAACTAATCGGCGAGCAAGGCATCTGGGCGGCGGCAACAGGCCTTGTAGCAGAGCTTTCAGGGCTGTTTTTGAATCACCCGTCGGTTGGCCTAGCAATTCTGGTCAACGTGGAACATCGGACTGTCCGCCGACGCTTTTCGTATGCCCATGAGTATGCGCATTCCCTATTTGATCGTGAGCAGCCGGTTACCACGACTCGCCAGGCTAATTCTTCCGAGCTGGTCGAAAAGCGCGCAAATGCATTTGCTGCGTCATTTTTGATGCCCAGAGATGGCGTATCGGACCAGCTGAGGCAGTTGGATAAAGGGCTACCCTCGCGGGCTGCGCAGATCATCTTCGATGTTGCCGGCAATCGCGGCATGGAAACTGAAATTCGCCAGCGGCCCGGATCGCAAGCTATTACTTATCAGGATGCAGCAACGCTCGCTCGGCACTATGGCGTCAGTTATGAAGCGGCTGTCTGGCGGTTGAAAAGCCTCAACCATATCAATGCGGCTGAGACGGCAACCTTAATTGAGCAGAAGGAGGTCGGACGTCGGTACATCAAGCTTCTCGGATATATCGATCTGTTTGACGAAAAAGCACCTCGCCAAGAAGACGAGCAAGAATTGCGAAGCCAACTGACACGCCTGGCGCTTGAAGCATATCGGCAAGACGAAATTTCCCGTGGCCGGTTAATGGAACTGGCGAAGAAACTCGGCATCGACAGCGCGGAACTCATTGAGTTGGCCGATGCGGCCCGCAATGACTGACGAGGGAGCTCTGAATGGGATCGGCGATCGTCGTTGCGGACACCTCCGTCATCATCAATTTTTTGCGGATCGACCGCATGGACTTGATCAAAGCCTATCCAGACCCGTTCATAGTGACAGATCACGTCGCCACGGAAATCGCCGATAGTTATCCCGATCAGCAGCTTCGCTATCAAGCTGCCCTGGATCATGGGCATCTCAGTCAGCAAACGGTCGATGACCCAGCGGAATTGGAAACTTTCCTCCGTCTTGGTGCTGGTGGACGCCTCGGTGCTGGCGAGCGGTCGGCGATCGCCGTTGCACTGCATCGAGGCCACAAACTCGCAATCGACGATACGCGTGCAATCCGCCGTGCGGTCGAAGAAGCCAACGTCGCAGGCAATCCGTTGACGATAATTCGAACACAAGACGTCATTGTACGATTGATCAAATCCGGCGCGATTGATCTGCATCAGGCCGATGGGATCAAAGAGGACTGGCGGCAGAACCATCGGTTCGCTCTGAAAATCCGGTCCTTCACTGACCTGCTGTGATGATCACGGTAGGCGCTCCCGCCCTGCTCAATCGTGACTGCGTGTAATTGGCACTGAACCTTTCGTAGCAGTCCACCCAAAGAAAGGATTTCGCGTTATCCTTTCCTTGTCATGCGTGTGCGTGTGGTGGAAAGCGACAATACTCTCGAATTCGAATGATTCCGCGTCACTTCGATAAGCGATTGAATTCACTTGATTAATGCCATTTCGCGACTATCGTTCGCTGATCAACATAGATTGCGAACTCGCCATGCACATCGCCACATCCGGCGCCAATCCCCTGCCGCCTGCTCGCATGTCGGCCGATGAGCGCATCGGGGAAATCGCGCGCATTCTGGCGGAGTCTCTGGTTCGGAGACTACCGGAACAGTCCAGGTCTTTATCTGCCGAACTGCGAGACAGTTCATTCGACATTCTCGCCCTCAGACGCCGTGTTGGTCGCAGCAAACTGCGCAACCGAGACGGAGTGAACTGATGCCAGCGATTGCAAAACGGCCGAACGCCAAGCCCGAACCACCGCCAGTGGTGGCCGAGGATGCGAGCATCACCGCACAACTGGTGGCGCTGAAGCGGATGTCGGTGGTTGAGCTCAAACAGAAATGGGCGGCGATCATCGGCACGCCCGCGCCCAACAACAGCCGTTCCTACCTCGAATTGCGCCTCGGATACCGCATCCAGGAACTCAGCCTGGGCGGCCTGTCGCGCCAATCCCGGCGAATGCTGGACATGCTCGCCCAGGAGATCGATGGCCGCGGCGAGCACAAAGCCATCATCGCCGACCCGCGCAACCCGATCATCGGCACGCGCCTCGTGCGGGCCTGGGACGGCGTCGAGCACACCGTGACGGTGGCGCGCGATGGCTTCGAATGGGAAGGGCGGAAGTTCAAATCGCTCTCGGCGATTGCCAAGGCGATCACCGGGGTGAGTTGGAACGGCTACCGCTTCTTCGGCCTGCGTGGAGCCAAGAGGCCAGCCCGTTGAGCAAGGCACCATCTCCGCTGCCCCCGCCACGTCGCCTGCGCTGTGCGATCTACACCCGCAAGTCGAGCGAGGAAGGGCTCGACATGGAGTTCAACAGCCTCGACGCCCAACGCGATGCCTGCGAGGCCTACGTAGCCAGCCAGAAGGCCGAAGGCTGGGTGGTGATGCGCGATCGCTATGACGATGGCGGCGTGGCCGGCGGCACGTTGGACCGGCCCGCGCTCAAGCGGCTGCTGCAGGATATCGAGGATGGTCTGGTCGATGTCATCGTTGTCTACGAGATCGACCGCCTCTCCCGCTCGCTGATGGACTTCGCCAAGCTGGTCGAAATTTTCGACCGCAACCAGGTGACATTCGTGTCGGTCACGCAGTCCTTCAACACCACCACCTCGATGGGCCGGCTGACGCTGAACATCCTGCTCAGCTTCGCGCAGTTCGAGCGCGAGGTGATCGGCGAGCGCATCCGCGACAAATTCGCGGCTTCGCGCAAGCGCGGACTCTGGATGGGTGGCCATGTGCCGCTCGGCTACGATGTCGTCGAGCGCAGGCTGATCGTGAACCCGGCCGAGGCCGCCACGGTGCGGATGCTGTTCGAGCGCTTCCTCGCCATCGGCTCGGCGACCGTCCTGGCCAAGATGCTGGCCGCCGAGGGGGTGCGCAGCAAGCGTGGCAACCTGATGGACAAGGGCACGCTCTACAAGATTTTGAACAACCGCCTCTATCTCGGCTTCGCGGTCCACAAGGGCACGGCACATGACGGCCAGCACGAGGCGATCATCTGCCAGGAGCTCTGGGACAAGGTGCACAGCATCCTGCTGGAGAGCCCGCGTCTGCGTGCGAGCCACACCCGCGTCCAGGCACCGGCGTTGCTCAAAGGAATCGTCTTCACGGAAGCCGGGACAGCAATGACGCCGACGTCGACCAAGAAGGGATCGCGGCAATACCGCTACTACGTCTCAACCGACCTGATCCGCAACCGACTGACCGACGAGATCGCCGGACCGCAACGCTTGCCGGCCGGGTTGGTGGAGGAGATCGTGGTTGGTGAAATCCGCCGCGTGATCCGTGCCCCGGAAATCACCGCCCGCACGGTCCGCGCGGTGCAGGAGGCACGGCCGGACATCAAAGAGGCGACGATCATCACGGCGATGCAGGGCTTCGACCAACTCTGGGAGGCGCTGTTTCCGGCCGAGCAGATGCGCATTGTCCATCTGCTGGTTGATCGGGTGACGGTGGGTGAAGGAGGTGTTGCCGTCGATCTGCGCCATGAGGGGCTGGGGGCGGTGATGCAGGACTTGCTCTCGACCCGACCGATGGAGGCCTGCGCATGAGCGCCGCGGCTGGCACAGTCCGGGTTGTTGGGCCGCTGCATATCCGCAAGCGGAATGGACGACCGAAAATCCTGCCGCCGGACGACGTCCAGCGCGTGGAGAGCCGGGGGCAACAGCCCCACGTCCTGCGCGCCGTGGCCCGGGCTTGGAGATGGGGGCAGCAACTGGCGAGCGGCGCGGCCTCGACGTTTGCCGACCTTGCAGCGGCTGACAAAGTCTCCGACCGGTTCATCGGCCGAATGGTACTGCTGGCTTATCTGTCGCCCGAGGTGCTCGAGCAGTTGTTGATTCAGAGGCGGCCGCCGGCGGTGACGTTGAATGAACTGGCGGCGATGGCGGAGCGGCCGTGGACGGAGCAGTTGGGAAAGGTGTTTGATCGAGAAAATGCACTGCACGGCTTGCCTCATGCGGAGAATTCATCGATATTCTCCGCATGATCTGAGGTGAATCATGTTCATCTGGCAGCGCTCGAACTGGCCGAACTTCGAGTGGGACGACAGCAGATTGCTGGCTGCTCTCTCGGATACCCGTCTGAAGCAAGGCCGCTTGCTGGGCCGCATGGCAATGTTGGGGTTCGATCTGCAGCAGCAGGCGAATCTTGCTGTCCTCACTGAAGACGCCATCACCAGTTCAGAGATCGAAGGGGAGATGCTGCCGCGCAACAGCGTTCGCTCCTCGCTCGCCCGGCGTCTTGGCCTGCCCGATGCCGCAGCTTCGGAGTTGGACCGGCGGGCCGAAGGGGTGGTCGATATGCTGCTCGACGCCACGCAGAACTTCACCCGGCCTCTCACGCGCGAACGTCTCTTCGGCTGGCAGGCCGCTTTGTTTCCCACCGGCTATTCCGGCGTGACAAAGATCGCGGTTGGCAGGTGGCGTGACGATGCTGACGGCCCGATGCAAGTGGTGTCAGGACCTGCGGGTCGGCCGAAGGTGCATTTCGAGGCGGTGCCGGCAGAGAGCGTCGATGCGGAAATGGCGCGGTTCTTCGATTGGTTCAATCAGAAGCCCCCGCTGGAAGGTCTGTTGCGCGCCGGGCTGGCCCACCTCTGGTTCGTCACCATTCACCCTTTCGATGACGGCAACGGCCGTATCGCACGCGCGATCGCCGATCTTGCGTTGGCGCAGAGCGAGGGCGAGGGACTACGGTTCTACAGTCTGTCCGCCCAGATTCGCCGGCAGCGCGCGGGCTATTACGACGTCCTGGAGCGCACGCAGCGTGGCACTTTGGATGTCACGGCGTGGCTGCTCTGGTTCCTGGAGTGTCTGGGCCGCGCCATCGATGGCGCCGATACGCTGGTTGCTCAGGTGCTCGACAAAGCGCGGTTTTGGCAGACGCATGCTGACAAGCCATTCAACGAGCGCCAGCGCCTGGTGCTCAACCGGGTACTGGATGGCTTCGAGGGGAAATTGACCGCGAAGAAATGGTCGGTCCTGGCCAAGGTGTCACTCGCCACGGCGCAACGTGACATCAACGACCTTGTGGAACGGACGGTGCTGGCAAGGGGCGTGGGCGGCAGCAAGAACACCCACTACGAGATCCTCTGCGGTTGAGGTGCCCCCGGAAATTCGGGCAGGGCGATAAGCCAATCCCGACCTGGCCACCACGCCCCACCACCCACAACCCCGCTCCCAAACGCCTACCTCGCGTTCGCCCTGTCGCACTCACCACCCGACGGAAACACTGCGAATTCTCAATCGCGTCGCTTGAAAACATCATTCTGAAACAACGCCCTATCCCACCGAATCTCGGCGCGTGAGGTTCGGTCGGTTTCAGACAGGCGGCCATTCTCAGACCGACGTGAGGGATGGGGCGGGTCTGGGAGGTTCGGGCGCTTGGCGTAAAGCCCTTTGAATACAGGAGATTTTCCGCCTCTGGCGAGGCAGTCATCAGAGTTTGCAAAAGAAAACTGGCGGAGGGGATGGGATTCGAACCCACGGTACGGATTTACTCCGTACAACGGTTTAGCAAACCGTCGCCTTCAGCCGCTCGGCCACCCCTCCGCCGGGAGGGTGCATCACACGACGTATGCTGATCTGTCTCTAGGGGGTCGGCGCCGCCAGGTCAAATCGGATCGCGTGGACGATGGGCGTCAGCGCCGACCGGTCGGCGCTGTTCGCGCGGTGATGGACAGCGGCGCGGACGGCTGCCATCCATAGCGCCGCTCAACCAGACCCGGCGGACCTCTTGGCCGAACATCCGATGCCAGCCCTGACCCCGGCGCAAGCCGTCGATCGGCTCGATGCCCTGCATGCCGAGGCGGCAGGCGCCCTGCGCGCGGCGCTGGCGCGCTTCGTGCAGGATGGCACGCCGCCGAGCGCGGCGCAGCGCGCCGGCTTCTGCTATCCGGAACTGCGCCTGCTGTGGCAGCCGAGCGGGCCGCTGCCGCTGCCGCGCCGCGCCTGGGCCAAGCTGCAGGTGCCCGGCATTTATGCGACCACGGTGACGCAGCCCGCTGCCTTCCGCCGCTACCTGCTGCAACAGCTCGAACCGCTGGTCGGCGAATACGGCGCCGTCCTCTCGGTCGGACGCAGCACGCAGGAAATGCCCTACCCCTACGTGCTGGAGAGCGGTGACGAGTTGTTTCAGGGCGTCACCTCGCCCGGCGAACTGGCGCGGCATTTCCCGACGCCGATGCTGTCTGCCGTCGGCGATGAGATCGCCGACGGGGTGTGGACGCAGGCCGATGGCGAACCGCTGCCGCTGGCCTTGTTCGATGCGGTGCGCGTCGATTACTCGCTGCGTCGCCTCGTCCACTACACCGGCACCGACTGGCGCGCCGTGCAGCCGTGGATTCTGCTGACCAACTATCAGCGCTATGTGGAACAGTTCGTGCGCTGGGCGCTGGCCGAACTGGCCCGCGAGGGCGGGCCGTATGACCGGCTGGTGCTGCCCGGTGGCGGCGTGGTGCGGCGCGGCGACGACCCGGCCGAGGCGCTGCGGCTGGCGCAGAACGCGCCCTGGGACCGTTTCCAGATGCCGGCCTATCATCTCTGCCGCGGCGGCGAGCAGGCCGGGGTGAGCATCATCAATATCGGCGTCGGGCCGTCCAACGCCAAGAACATCACCGACCACCTCGCCGTGCTGCGGCCGCATTGCTGGCTGATGATCGGCCATTGCGGCGGGTTGCGGCAGACCCAGACCATCGGCGACTACGTGCTGGCACACGGCTATCTGCGCCGCGACAAGATCCTCGACGATCTGGTGCCGCCGGAAGTGCCGGTGCCGGCGCTGGCCGAGGTGCAGGTGGCGTTGCAGCAGGCGGCGGCGCAGGTCACCGGCGAACAGGGCGAGGCGCTGAAGCGCCGCCTGCGCACCGGCACCGTCGTCACCTACGACGACCGCAACTGGGAACTGCGCTGGAGCCAGGAGCGGCGGCGGATCAACCTATCGCGCGCCATCGCCGTCGATATGGAAAGCGGCACGCTGGCGGCGCAGGGCTACCGGCTGCGGGTGCCCTATGGCACGCTGCTGTGCGTCTCCGACAAGCCGCTGCACGGCGAGATCAAGCTGCCCGGCGCCGCCAGTGCCTTCTACCAGCGGGCGGTCGGCGAACATCTGGCGATCGGGCTGGCCGCGCTCGATATTCTGCGCGACCAGTTGGGCGCGCTGCACAGCCGCAAACTGCGCAGTTTCGACGAGCCGCCGTTCCGCTGACCGCCGGGTTTAACCGAGCGGTCGCCCCGGAATAGCCTGCGCCCCGTGCTGCGCGTCCCACCCATCCTGCACCGCCTGCAACACCCGCATCGCCGGCAGCACCGACGGACCGCTGGCCAGCGGTGGCCGGCGCTGCTCGACCGCCGCGAGGAAATCGACGATGACGCGGGCGCAGTTGTCCTGCTCGGACTCGATCGCGACGCTGCCCGCCTCGGTGCGCAGCGTGCCGGCCAGGATGTCGAAGCCATAGGTCTCGCGGTCGGTGACGATCAGCTTGTCATAGACGCGCCAGGTCGCGTGATACGAGCCATCGACCAGCAGCGTCTGCCCGGCCTCGGTTTCCACCAGCACGGTGCATTCCATTGGAATACCGGTTACCGGATGCAGCGGACCAAGCGTGCTCTGCACCCGGCTTATCGGCGCGAAATCGAACAAAAACATGCCGAGATCGACGAAGTGGCAGAAATGATGCCATAGGATGTTGTCGATCCAGCTTCGCTGGTAGCCGGTGGCGCCGATATTGACCAGCCGCTTGATGAAAAACCGCCCGGCGATGTGGCGGATGTTTTCTTCGCCGGCGGCGACGCGGGCGCGCAGGTCCGCGCGTTCGCGGCGGAAGCGCATCGGGTGGCACATGCCATAGACCCGGCCGCTGCGCTCGCCGGCCGCCACCACCCGCTCGGCGCCAGCGAGGCTGAGCGCGATCGGGATTTCGATCAGCGTGTGCTTGCCCGCCTCCAGGCTGGCGATGGCCTGTGCCTCGTGCTGCTCGCTCGGGCTGGCGATGATGACGATGTCGATCGCCGGATCGGCCAGCGCCGCGGCGAAATCGGTGCTGGCGTGGCGGTAGCCGAAACGGGCGGCGAACGCCTCAGCCGCCTCCTGCCGCCGGCCGACCACGGTGTGCAGCACCGCGCCGGTGCGCCGCAGCGCCTCGGAATGCCAGACGCCCATCATGCCGTAGCCGACCATGCAAATGTTCATTGCCGCCTCCCCCGAACGCTTCAGGCCTGTTACATGCGACCGTCCGCTCAGATGAGCCAGACACGCGGCACCGCCCGCCCGCCACGCAGCACGCACAGCGCCGCCAGCAGCGTCGCGCGCAGCGCCGCCGCATCGCCGGCGACGACGCGCCCGACCAGCATGCCGTTCCATGCGCTGCACGCCGCCTCGGCCGGCGCCGCCGCCCAGGCATCGCGCAACGCCGCCAGCCGCGCCTCGGCGTCGGGTGCGACATGCACAAGCGTCGCCACCGCCGCGCCGCCCGCCGCCAGCGCGCGGCCCTGCAGCAGCGCCGCCGCGTCGCCCGCCAGCCGGATCTGGTCGTGCAGAATGAGCCGCCCGTCCCGCCGCACCCGGATGGTATCGGCAAGCCGCAGCCCGCGCACCTGCTCGCCCATCGCCGCGCGGCCGAACACCAGGGTTTCCAGGCCGAGGAACCAGGAATCGGCGGCAAGCTCGATCTCCAGCCTGCGGTCGAGCGCCGCGTGGTCGAACAGGATCGCCTCCTGTGGCAGCCACTCCGCCGCCGCGCCTTCGGCCACCGCGATGCGCGTCCGCACCAGCGCCGGCGGATCGGCCGCAAGCGCGCGATAGAACCGCTCGGCCGCCTGGGAGGAAAAGGTCGCCGCCGCCCCGGTGCCGACCGCGAAGTCGGCGTCCAGCCGATCGCCGCCGGCCACCCCTCCGGAGCTGTTCAGCGTCACCGCCTCGAACCAGCCCGGGGCGTGCGGGAAGCGCGCCTTCAGGCAGCCGTCCTGGCGCAGATCGGCAAGCACGCTGGCCGCCCCGCGCCGCTTGACGGCGACGTGCAGACCCCCGCGCGCGCGTTGCAGATCAGACGGAGAGGCGGCGGCGGACGTCGTGTTCATCAAGTTCCTCGCGCCGGCTGGACAGCACGATGTCGCCGCGGTCCATCACGGCGATGCGCTGCGCCAGTTCCTGCGCGAAGTCGAAATACTGCTCGACGAGCAGAATGGCCATCTCCCTCCGCTGCCGCAGCAGCGTGATGACCCGGCCGATATCCTTGATGATCGACGGCTGGATGCCCTCTGTCGGCTCGTCCAGCACCAGCAGGCGGGGCTTCATCACCAGGGCGCGGGCAATGGCAAGCTGCTGCTGCTGGCCGCCCGAGAGGTCGCCGCCGCGCCGCCGCAGCATGGTTTTCAGCACCGGGAACAGCTCGAAAATATCATCCGGCACCCGCCGCTGGCCGCGCGGCAGCACGGCGAAGCCGGTGTCGAGATTCTCCCGCACCGTCAGCAGCGGGAACACGTCGCGCCCCTGCGGCACCCAGGCGATGCCGCGCCGCGCCCGTTCATAGGGCGCCAACCGCGACACGTCCTGGCCGTCCCACAGGATCGCCCCCTCGCTGATCGGGTGGGCGCCGGTCACCGCCCGCAGCAGGCTGGTCTTGCCGACGCCGTTGCGCCCGAGCAGGCAGGTCACCTCGCCGATCTCGGCGGTCAGCGACACCCGCCGCAGCGCGATGGCGGCGCCGTAATGCAGGCTGACATCGCGCACATGCAGCATGTCTCAGCGCCCCAGATAGACTTCGACCACGCGCGGGTCGTCGCTGACATGGTCGATGCTGCCCTCGGACAGCACCGACCCCTCGTGCAGCACCGTCACCTTGACGCCGAGGGCGCGCACGAAGGCCATGTCGTGCTCGACCACCACGACGCTGCGGGTGCGGTTGATCTCGCGCAGCAATTCGGCGGTCTGCTCGGTCTCGGCATCGGTCATGCCGGCCACCGGCTCATCGACCAGCAGCAATTGCGGCTTTTGCGCCAGCAGCATGCCGATCTCCAGCCATTGCTTCTGGCCATGTGACAGATCGCCGGCGCGGCGGTGGCGGTGCTCGGCGAGGCGGATGGTTTGCAGAATTCCGCTGATCTGGTCGCGCTCCTCGGCGGTCTCGCGGGCCCACAGGGTGAACCGCGGGCGGCGGTCGCCGGCCAGCGCCAGCAGCAGATTGTCCCACACCGAATGCGGCTCGAACACCGTCGGTTTCTGGAACTTGCGGCCGATGCCGAGTGCGGCGATGTCCGGCTCATCGAGCCGGGTCAGGTCGGTATCGGCGCCGAACACCACCTGCCCGCTGTCCGGCCGGGTCTTGCCGGTGATGACATCCATCATCGTCGTCTTGCCCGCCCCATTGGGGCCGATGACGGCGCGCATTTCGCCCTTCTCCAGCACCAGCGACAGCGCATTCAGCGCCCGGAACCCGTCGAAGGTGACGGTGACGCCATCGACATAAAGCAGCGTATCGCGCAGGCTCATTCGGCCGGCTCCGTGGCCGGCGTGGTGGGCGCGGGGCGGGCGCGGCGGCGCGACAGCAGGCCGAGAATGCCGCCCGGCAGCAGCAGCGTCACCAGGATGAACAGCGCGCCGAGCGCGAACAGCCACAATTCCGGCAGCGCGCCGGTCAAAATGGTCTTGCCGAAATTGACCAGCACGGCGCCGAGCACCGCGCCGACCAGCGTGCCACGGCCGCCGACGGCGACCCAGATCACCGCCTCGATCGAGTTGGCGGGGGAGAACTCGCCCGGATTGATGATGCCGACCTGCGGCACATAGAGCGCCCCGCCGATGCCGGCCATCACCGCCGACAGCACGAACACGAACAGTTTATAGGCTTCCGGCCGATAGCCTAGGAAGCGGGTGCGGCTCTCCGTGTCGCGCACCGCGATCAGAACCTTGCCGAACCGCGAGGTGACGACATAGCGCGCCACCAGCAACTCGGCGCAGAGCAGCACCGCGGTCGCCACCATCAGCCCGCTGCGCGTCGCATCGGCATGCAGCGGGATGGCAAACATGTCCTTGAAGTCGGTCAGCCCGTTATTGCCGCCGAACCCCATGTCGTTGCGGAAGAACGCCAGCAGCAGGGCATAGGTCAGCGCTTGGGTGATGATCGACAGATAGACGCCGGTGACGCGGCTGCGGAACGCCAGCCAGCCGAACACCAGCGCCAGCAATCCGGGCACCACCAGCACCATCAGGATGGCAAAACCGGCATTGTCGAAGCCGTGCCAGTACCAGGGCAGCGACTTCCAGTTGAGGAAGACCATGAAATCGGGCAGCAGCGCGTTGCCATAGACGCCGCGGGTGCCGATCTGGCGCATCAGATACATGCCCATCGCATAGCCGCCGAGGGCGAAGAACGCGGCGTGGCCGAGCGAGAGGATGCCGGCGAAGCCCCACACCAGATCGACCGCCACCGCCAGCATGGCATAGGAGAGATATTTGCCGGCGAGCGACACCGCGTAGGTCGGCACATGCAGCGCCGCCCCCTCCGGCAGCGCCAGATTGAGCACCGCCATCACCAGCGCGATGCCGAGCACCAGCGCCAGGGTGACCGAGATCGACAGCCGGCTCATGCCTCCACCGCCCGTCCCTTGAGCGGGAACAGGCCGCGCGGCTTGCGCTGGATGAACAGGATCAGCAGCACCAGCACGAGGATCTTTGCCAGCACCGCGCCGGCCAGCGGTTCGAGAAACTTGTTGACGATGCCGAGCATCAGCGCGCTGACCACGGTGCCCCACAGATTGCCGACGCCGCCGAACACCACCACCATGAAACTGTCGATGATGTAGCCCTGGCCGAGATTGGGGCTGACATTGTCGATCTGGCTCAGCGCCACGCCCGCCATGCCGGCGACGCCGGAGCCGAGCCCGAAGGTCAGCGCGTCGATCCACGGCGTGCGGATGCCCATTGCCGCCGCCATGCGCCGGTTCTGCGTCACCGCGCGCATCTGCAGGCCGAGCGGCGTGTAGCGCAACACCGCCATCAGCGCCGCCATCACCAGGGCGGCGAAGACGATGATAGAGAGCCGGTTATAGGTGATGGTGATGCCGCCGAACTGATCCGCGCCGCTCATCCAGCCGGGCGTCGAGACGTCGCGGTTGCTGGCGCCGAAAATGCTTCGCACCGCTTGCTGCAGCGTCAGCGACAGGCCCCATGTGGCGAGCAGCGTCTCCAGCGGCCGGCCGTAGAGGAAGCGGATCAGCAGCCGTTCGATGGCGATGCCGACGACGCCCGAGACGATGAAGGCGAGCGGGATGGCGACGATCAGGCTGGCGCCGAACAGCGACGGCAGATAGGTCTGCATCGCCTGCTGGACGACGAAGGTGGTGTAGGCGCCGAGCATCACCATCTCGCCGTGCGCCATGTTGATCACCCCCATGACGCCGAAAGTGATGGCGAGGCCGGCGGCGGCGAGCAGCAGCACCGAGCCGAGCGACAGCCCGTAGAACACGCCCTGCGCCAGCGACCACATCTGCTGCATGCGGGCGATCGACGCCTCCGCCGTCGCCGCCGCCGCGGCCACCGCCTTCGGCTGGCCGGAGAGCGATTCGAGCAGATTGCTCGCCGCCATGTCGCCGCGCGCGCGCAGCACCTCGACCGCGGCGAGCCGGTCGGCCTCGCTCGCCGCGTTGCCGCTGAGCAGCGCCGCGGCGCGCGCCTGCTGCATCGCGGTGCGGATGGCCGGGTTGGTTTCCTTGGCCAGCGCCCGGTCGAGTGCCGGGATGGCGGCGGTGTCGCGCTGCTCGAAGATCGCCGCGGCGGCCTTGGCGCGCACCGCCGGATCGGCCGAGAACAGCGTCAGGCTGCCCATCGCCGCCTCGGTGGCGCGGCGCACCGCGTTGTTCTGGCGCACCGGCTTCAGCGCGCCCGGCGGCTCGCCCGGGGCACCGGTGCGGGCGTTGACGGCGCCGCCGTCGCGCTTGATCCACAGCGAATTGTCCGGGGCGACGAACAGGCGACCGGCCTGCAATGCGGCGATCGCCGGCTCGGCCTGGGCGTTGCCGGAGACGGCAAGGGCGGCCACGGCGTTGCTGATGTCATCATAGCTGCCGGCCAGACCCGCGAACGGGTCGTCCTCGGCGCGGGCCAGGGCCGGCGCGAGGGCGAGCAGCAGAAGCAGGATTCGAAGCAGGATCATGCGATGAAAACGGCCTTTCTTCCCCCCTCCCCTTGTGGGAGGGGCCGGGGGAGGGGGCAGCGCCCAATCCCCGGCATCTGCCTGTTCACCCCTCCGCCGCCCCATCCCGCAACGGAAAGGGGCGGCGGAAGGTGCGTCAGCCTACTTGCTGGCGCCGCCGCACTTGCCGGTCTTGACGTTGAAATTGCCGCAGGACATCGGCTTGCGCCAATCGGCGATCAGATCGCGCGAGCCTTCCAGATACGGCGACCATTCCTGCGCCACGACGGTCCCCGGCGTGTTCCAGACGACGTTGAACTGGCCGTCGCCCTGAACCTCGCCGATATAGACCGGCTTGGTGATGTGATGGTTCGGCATCATCGTCGCGATGCCGCCGGTCAGGTTCGGCACGGCGACGCCGATCATCGCGTCGATGACCTTGTTCGGGTCGGTGGTGCCGGCCTTCTCGACCGCTTTGACCCACATGTTGAAGCCGATGTAGTGCGCCTCCATCGGGTCGTTGGTGGTGCGCGTCGGCTTCTTGGTGAAGCCGTGCCATTCGTCGATGAACGCCTTGTTGGCGGGCGTGTCGATGCTCTCGAAGTAGTTCCACGCGGCGAGATGGCCGAGCAGCGGCTTGGTATCGAGACCGGCCAGTTCTTCCTCGCCGACCGAGAAGGCGACGACCGGGATATCGGTGGCCTTGATGCCCTGGTTGCCGAGTTCTTTGTAGAAGGGCACGTTGGCGTCGCCGTTTATGGTGGAGACCACCGCCGTCTTCTTGCCAGACGAGCCGAATTTCTTGATCTGCGCCACGATGTTCTGCCAGTCGCTATGGCCGAACGGCGTGTAGTTGATCATGATGTCTTCGTCGGCCACACCCTTGCTCTTCAGGTAGGCTTCCAGAATCTTGTTGGTGGTGCGCGGATAGACATAGTCGGTGCCGGCCAGCACCCAGCGCTTCACCTTCTCCTCGCTCATCAGGTAATCCACCGCCGGGATCGCCTGCTGGTTCGGCGCCGCGCCGGTGTAGAACACGTTGCGGCTGCTCTCCTCGCCCTCATACTGCACCGGGTAGAACAGGATGCCGTTGAGCTCCTCGAACACCGGCAATACCGATTTGCGCGACACGCTGGTCCAGCAGCCGAACACCGCGGCGACCTTGTCCACGGTCAGCAACTGCCGCGCCTTCTCGGCGAACAGCGGCCAGTTGGAGGCCGGATCGACCACCACCGCCTCCAGCTTCTTGCCGAGCAGGCCGCCCTTTTTGTTCTGCTCGTCGATCAGCATCAGCATGACGTCCTTCAACGTCGTCTCGCTGATCGCCATGGTGCCGGACAACGAGTGCAGGATGCCGACCTTGATGGTGTCGTCGGCGCGGGCGTGGGTGGGCAGCAAGGCAGAGGCGGCGAGCGCCGCGGCGCCGAGCGCCGCGCCACGCAGCCAGGTGCGGAATGATGGCATATGTGCGTCCTTGCGGTTCCTGGTGCTGATTCGGACAGCGACAGCCCCCCGGCTGCCTGAAGTGGGGTGGATGCATGGACCGTGCCACAGCCGGCGGTTTCGTCGGCGCCGGCCGCCGACATGTGCGATGCCGATTCTTTGCTCACCCGGCGACGCCGCTGGCGCGGGAACGGGCACGTCGGCAGACGCCGCGCGCCCCTTGATGCGCGGCAGGATTTGGGGATGATGCGGCGACTTATTGCGATGGGCATGGCATGAGCAGCGACACGCACGCCGTCGGCACGCTTCCCGTGAGTTCCGGGCTGAAGCAGCCGTATCACCTCGTCGATCCGAGTCCGTGGCCGCTGGTCGGCGCGCTCGGCGGCGGTCTGACTGTGCTCGGCATCATTTTTGCGGCGCATTACGGCAGCTTTGTCACCCTCATCATCGGCCTCGCCGTGGTGCTCGCGACGATGTTCTTCTGGTGGCGCGACGTGCTGCGCGAGAGCAGCACGCCAGGGGTGCATTCCCCGGTCGTCCGGCTCGGGCTGCGCTACGGGATGATGCTGTTCATCACCAGCGAGGTGATGTTCTTCGTCGCCTTCTTCTGGGCGTTCTTCCACTTCGCCCTGTATCCCGAGCATGTCGCGGGCGACACCGCCGGCATCTGGCCGCCGCCCGGCATCCACACCTTCGATCCGTTCCACCTGCCGCTGCTCAACACCATGCTGCTGCTGCTGTCCGGCACCACCATCACCTGGGCACATCATTCGCTGCTCGAGAACAACCGCCGCGGGCTGGTGGTCGGGCTGGCGCTGACGGTGCTGCTCGGCCTGTCGTTCACGTTCTGTCAGGCGATGGAGTATTCCGACGCGCCGTTCCACTTCTCCGGCGGCGGCGTCTATCCGGCGACGTTCTTCCTGGCCACCGGGTTCCACGGCTTTCACGTCATCGTCGGCACGCTGTTCCTGCTGGTCTGCTTCTTCCGCGCCCGCGCCGGGCAGTTCACCCCGCAGCGCCATTTCGGCTTCGAGGCGGCGGCGTGGTACTGGCACTTCGTCGATGTCGTGTGGCTGTTCCTGTTCGTCTGCATCTATCTCTGGGGCGCCGGGCCGATCGCCGGCGAATAGCAGGGTGGCGATGCCGGCGGCGCCGTCGCTGATCTCTGTGGCGCTGCGCTGCCGGTGCCCCCGCTGCGGCGATGGCAATCTCTATCGTGGCCTGCTGACGGTGCGCGAAACCTGCCCGGTGTGCGGCCTGGACCTGCGCGAGAGCGACACCGGTGACGGGCCGGCGGTGCTGGTGATGTTTTTTCTCTGCATCGTCATCATCGGCGCCGCCATCGGCGTCGAGATCCGTTTCGCCCCGCCGCTCTGGGTGCATGCCGTGCTGTGGCCGCCGATCACCCTCGGCCTGGCGCTGCTGATCATGCGTCCGGCCAAGGCGGCGATGGTGGCGCTGCAGTTCCGCACCCGCTCCAGCGAGATGGGGTTGTGATCCGGCGCCTGCTCGTCCCGACCCTCAGCACCGTGGTCATGCTGGCGATCCTGCTCGGCCTCGGCACCTGGCAGGTGCATCGGCTGCGCTGGAAACAGGCGCTGCTGGCGCAGATCGCCGCCGCCGAGCAGGCGCCCGCAGTGCCGCTGCCGGCCGCGCCGCCGCCGTTTGCCAAAGTGCGCGCCAGCGGCCGGCTGCGCCGCGATCTGGCGGCGCTGTATGGCGCCGAGGTGCATGACATGGCCCAGGGGCCGGTGCTCGGCGGGCAGTTTCTGGTGCCGCTGGAACGGCGCGGGGCGCCGCCGCTGCTGGTCGATCTCGGCTGGGTGCCGGGACAGCACCCGCCGCTCGACCTGCCGGCGGGCGATACCGAGATCGAGGGCTATGTCCGCCCCGCCGAGCATGCCGGGCTGTTTTCCGCCACCGACGACGTGGCGGGGCGGGCCTTCTACACGCTCGACCCGGAGAAGATCGGCGCCGCCCTCGGCCTGCCGGCGGTGGCGCCGTTCACCCTGGTCGCGCTGGGGCCGCCGCCCGCCGCCGGCTGGCCGGAGCCGGCGCAGCATTTGCCGCAGCCGCCCAACAATCATCTGCAATATGCGCTGACCTGGTTCGGGCTGGCCGGGGTGCTGCTGGTGATTTTCGTCCTCCATGTCCGCAAGGTGGTGCGCCCATGACCGCTTATCACCGGCTCACCGCCCGCTTCACCCGCATCGCCACGGTCAACGAGGCCGCCGCCATGCTCGGCTGGGATGCCGCGACGATGATGCCGCCCGGCGGCGGCGCGGCGCGTGGCGACCAGCTCGCGGTGCTCGCCGGCCTCGCCCACGCCCTGCTCACCGCGCCGGAGACCGCGGCCGACCTCGCCGCCGCCAGCAGCAGCGGCGAGGCGTGGCAGGACGCCAACCTCGCCCTGATGCGCCACGCCCACACCCGCGCCACCGCGATGCCGGCCGATCTGGTGGAGGCGCAGGCGCGCGCCAACTCGGCCTGCGAGAAAGTGTGGCGGGAGGCGCGCGCCGCCGCCGATTTCGCCCGCGTCGTCCCGCAACTGACCGAGGTGATCCGCCTCGTCCGCGAACAGGCCGCCGCCCTCGCCCCGGCGCTCGGCCTGTCGCCATACGACGCGCTGATGGACGGGTTCCAGCGCGGCATCGGTAGCGCCGACGTAGCCCCGGTGTTCGCCGCCTACGAGACCTTCCTGGCCGACGCCCTGCCGCGCGCCGAGGCGATCCAGGCGGCGCGCCCGGCGCCGCAGCGCCCCGCCGGCCCGTTCGCCGAGGCGACGCAGGAGGCGCTGTGCCGCCATCTCGCCGAGGCCGCCGGGCTGGAGCCGGCGCATGCGCGGCTGGATCGCTCGGCGCATCCGTTCTGCGGCGGCACGCCGACCGATGTGCGGATCACCACCCGCTACGACCCGGAGGATTTCGGCCGCGCCCTGTTGGGCGTGATGCACGAGACCGGCCATGCCCTGTATGAGCGCGGCCTGCCCGCCGCCTATGCCCGCCTGCCGGTCGGCGAGGCCGCCGGCATGGCGGCGCATGAAAGCCAGTCGCTGCTGATCGAGATGCAGGCGTGCCGCTCGGACGCCTATCTGTCATGGCTGGCGCCGCTGCTGCTGGAGCGGTTCGGCGGCGACCCGGCACCGTACCATCCGGCCAATCTCGGCCAACTGTGGCGCCGGGTCGGCCGCGGCTGCATCCGCGTCGATGCCGACGAGATGACCTATCCGGCGCACATCATCCTGCGCTTCCGGCTGGAACAGGCGCTGGTGGCGGGCGAGCTTGCCGTTGCCGACCTGCCCGGCGCCTGGAATGACGGCCTGCGCGCGCTGCTCGGCATCACCCCGCCCGACGACGCGCAGGGCTGTCTGCAGGACATCCACTGGTACGACGGCGCGGTCGGTTATTTCCCCAGCTATACGCTCGGCGCGATGGCGGCGGCGCAACTGATGGCGGCGGCGCGGCGAGTGCTGCCCGATCTCGATGCGGCGCTCGGCCGCGGCGACCTGCGCCCGCTGGTGGCGTGGCTGCGCCGCGAGGTGCACGGTCGGGGCAGCCTGCTCGGCTTCAACGACCTGCTCCGCGCCGCCACCGGCAAGCCACTCGATCCGGCCGATTTCACCGCCCATCTGACGGCGCGCTACCTGACATAAGCCCCATCTGCCGGCGGCCCGCGGCGTCCAGCAGCTCGGGTCCGGCGCGGCCGGTGAAGCGCGTCTCCAGATCGTCGGCGGGGAAGTCCGGCGGGCTGCGTCCGGCGACGAAGGCGGCGTATTGCGCCGGCAGCGCCGCGCGGTTGCGCGGGCAGTCCGGCGCCGCCGGGATATACATGACGTTGCTCGGCGCGCTGCCGTCATGCCGCGCCTCGACGGCGTGGATCAGGTCGGGATGCCACCACACGCTGTCGCCCGGCGCGACGCGCGGGATCGGCACCAGCGCGCGCAGCAGATCGGCGTGCCATTCCGCCACCGGCCGCAATGCACTGCCGCTCTCCGCCCCGCACAGCGACCCCGCCGGCACATCCGCCAGCAGCGGGCGCAGCAGCACCGCGGCGATGGCGCGCGCGATCGGCACCACCTGCAGGGTGCCGTCGCCCGGCCCCTGCGCGGTCAGCGCCGTCCAACCCTGCCAACTGCGGAACGCGGCGCAGGCATTGCGGTCGGGGCCGGTCGCCGCCACCCGCCCGGCGGCAGCGAACGGGTCGAAGCCGGCGAGGTCGCCGGCGAACACCGCCCGATAGGGTACCCGCATCGCCGGATCGAGCCAGCGTCCGGCGACACCGCCGTCGATATGCGGGCCGAGCGCCAGCATCGTGTCGCCCGGCAGGCGGCGGCGGATGCGGTCGGCATAGGTGCAGTCGCCATCCGGGTCGAACTGCCCGGACCAGTGCCACAGCCGGTTGAGCCAGCGCCGCAGCGTCGCCATGCGCGACGATTGCCGCGCCAGCACCTGCGGGCGCGACCAATAGACCGAATACATCTGCGGCGCGCCGCTGCCCCAGCGCCCCGGACGCAGCGCATGGCTGCGCGCATCGGCGCCGTTGGCGGCGAGATAGTCGGCAATCTCCGCGTCCCAGGCGGCGGCCTGCGCCGGCGCAAAGGTGCCGCGCACGACGACGCAGCCGCGCCGGCGCACCAGCGCCGGCAGATCGGCCGGCACGCCGCCATGCTCGATCGCGGCGAAGCTGACGTCCGGAACCACCTCCTCCCCGTCGGCGACGCGCGCGGCGATTTCGGCCGCCTCGCCGGCAATCGCGGCGATGCCGTCGGCGGCGGCGGCGTGGCCGATGACGGTCTGTTTGAGGGCGGCAATCTCGACCGGTGTGTTCATCCGGCGCATCGCAGCCGATCGGCGCGCCTGCGGCAAGCGGCGGATGACGGCTTGCCGCGCCGCCGGCTGCGGGCCTAGGGTCGGGCGTCGATGGTCCCGCGCGAGCGGGTGAAAAGGGAACGTCGTGCGCCCCGGCCGGGCCGGTCTGGTCCGGGGGCAAGTCGGCGGCTGCCCCCGCAACTGTCAGCGGTGAGCCGCCGGGCCGTCCGCTCTGGCACGCAAGCGCCAGGGCGGGTCACTGGACCCGCGCCGGGTCCGGGAAGACAGGTCCGGCGGCGTCGATCCGTGAGCCAGGAGACCTGCCATCGTCGCGCCGACCAAGGCCGCCGTGCGGGGTGCATCGTGGCGCGGAGTGGACCATGCGGACCATGCTGGGGCAAATGTTCGACGATCGCGCCGGCCGGCTGCGCCACAAGCTGATCGGTCTCTACGGCGTGCTGATCCTCGGCAACCTCGCCGCCTGGGGCTGGACGCTGGCGCTGTTCCACCAACGGCCGATCCTGCTCGGCACCGCCCTGCTCGCCTACGGCTTCGGCCTGCGCCACGCCGTCGATGCCGACCACATCGCCGCCATCGACAACGTCACCCGCAAGCTGATGCAGGAGGGCCGGCGCCCGGTCGGGATCGGCTTCTTCTTCGCCCTCGGTCATGCCACGGTGGTGATCCTGGCGGCCGCCGCCATCGCCCTCACCACCACCGCGCTCTCGACCCGCTTCGCCCAGTTCAGGACCGTCGGCGCGGTGGTCAGCACGCTGGTCTCGGCAGGTTTCCTGTTCATCATCGCCTTTGCCAATTTGGCAATCCTGCGCTCGGTCTGGCGCACCTTCCGCCATGTCAGCCGGGGCGGGCGCTATGTGGACGAGGATTTCGACATCCTGCTCAACAGCCGCGGCCTGCTGGCACGACTGTTCCGCCCGCTGTTCCGTCTGGTGCGTGCGAGCTGGCACATGTTTCCGCTCGGCTTCCTGTTCGGCCTCGGCTTCGACACCGCGACCGAGGTTGCCCTGCTCGGCATTTCGGCGACGCAGGCGGCGCAGGGCACGTCGATCTGGTCGATCATGGTGTTCCCGGCGCTGTTCGCCGCCGGCATGTCGCTGATCGACACCACCGACGGCGTGCTGATGCTCGGCGCCTACGACTGGGCCTTCATCAAGCCGATCCGCAAGCTCTATTACAACCTCACCATCACCCTGGTCTCGGTGATGGTGGCGTTCCTGATCGGTGGCATCGAGGCGCTCGGCCTCGTCGCCGATCAGTTCGCACTGACCGGCTGGTTCTGGGACGGCATCGGCGCGCTCAACGACAATTTCAACGGTCTCGGCTTCGTCATCATCTTTGTTTTCATCGTCGCCTGGATCGGCTCGCTGATCGTCTATCGCTATCGCCGGCTCGATGAGATCACCCTCTCGCCGCACTGAACGCCATGCCCTGCCCATGACGCTCCGCTGCCGACCGCGCCGCCACCGCACGTCACGGGTTGCCCGGCCGGCTGCGGCGTGTAGCCTTGCGCCATGCTCCGCTGTTCCACCGTATTGCTGACCGGCGCCTCCAGCGGGATCGGCCGTGCCCTGGCGCTGGCGCTGGCCGCGCCGGGGGTGGTGCTGCATCTCGGCGGGCGCGATGCGGCGCGGCTGGAGGCGGTCGCCGCCGACTGCCGCGCGCGCGGCGCCGAGGCGCGGCCATACGCCATCGACGTGACCGACGCCGCCGGCATGGCGGGCTGGATCGCCGGCGGCGGCCGGCTCGATCTGGTGATTGCCAATGCCGGCATCTCGGCCGGCAGTTTCGGCGCGGCGGCGGAGACCGCGGCGCAGACCCGCGCCATTTTCGCCGTCAACCTGGACGGCATGCTGAACACCGCCCTGCCGGCGCTGGCCGCGATGCGGGCGCAGCCGCCGGGGGCGGACGGGCTGCGCGGGCGCATCGCCGTCGTCGCCTCGATCGCCGCCTTCGTCGCCGCGCCGGGTGCGCCATCGTATTGCGCGTCGAAGGCGGCCGCGGATGCCTGGGCGGTCGGCACCGCACCCCTGGCGCGCCAGCAGGGCATCGCGATCACCAGCATCTGCCCCGGCTACATCCGCACGCCGATGACCGCCGGCAACCGCTTTCCGATGCCCGGCCTGATGGATGCCGAACGCGCCGCCGCGGTCATCCTGCGCGGCATCGCCGCCGGGCGCGGGCGCGTCGCCTTTCCGTGGTGGATGGCTGCCGCGGCGCAGCTCGCCGGGGCGCTGCCGCCGGCGCTGACCGACCGCCTCGCCGGCGGCGTGCCAGGCAAGGCGCGCTTGCCCTCCTCCGGCTGAAGCCTACATCGGCACCACAATGACAAGGGAGATCACGCGATGACGCATGCCAATCCGGGCGTTTTTCACCGACAGGTCGGCGACGTGCTGGTCACGGCGCTGAATGACGGCCAGTTCGATGCCTCGACCGGGCTGATCGTCGGGGTCTCCGGCGATGACTGCGAGGCGCTGCTGCGCGGCAGCTTCCGGGTGCTGCCGCCGCGCATCACCGTGTCCTGCTTCCTGCTGCGCATGGCCGGGCGGACGGTGCTGGTCGATGCCGGCGGCGGCGGCGCCTATGGCAATGTGCTCGGCCATGCCCGCGACGGTCTGGCGGCGGCCGGCGTCGCGCCGGAGACGGTCGATGCGGTGCTGGTCACCCACGCCCATGTCGATCACGTCATGGGGCTGCTGGACGCCTCGGGCAAGCCGGCGTTCGCCAAGGCGGAAATCATCATCAACGGCGTCGAGAGCGATTTCTGGCTGAGCGCCGACAACGCCGCCCGCGCCCCCGACGGGGCCAAGGATGCCTTCAAGACGGCACAGACCGCGCTCGGCGCCTATCGCGACCGGCTGCGCAGCGTCGCCGACGGGGCGGAGGCGCTGCCCGGCATCTCCGCGCTGCATCTGCCCGGTCACACGCCGGGACATACCGGATGGATGGTGACATCGGGCAGCGACGCGCTGCTGATCTGGGGCGATGTCGTGCATCTGCCGGGCATTCAGTTCGCCCGCCCGGAAGCCGGGCTGGTGTTCGACACCGATGTCGGACAGGCCCGCGCCAGCCGCGCCCGCGCCTTCGACATGGCGGCGAGCGGCCGGGTCATGGTGGCCGGCATGCATCTCGATTTCCCGGCCTTCGGCCATGTCGCGCGGCATGGCAGCGGCTATGCGTTCGAGCCGGCGGTGTGGATGCCGACCGCGACCGGCCCGTTCGCGCCGGCGTAATCAGGCGGCGCGCGACAGCGCCGTGACCAGGGCGGCGCGGCAGGTGCCGCGCCGACTTGGCGCGCGGATACGGCAGCTCGGCCGCCGTCGGCGGCGGCGGCGGCCGGGTGGCGCCGCGGCAGACCCTGGCCGAGCGCCCCGGCGGCGATGCGGATCGGCCCGCCGCTGCTTACGCTGCCGTCCCAACTCTTGTCTGTGCGTCCCAAACTGCGCCACGGGCGCGCTCAGCCGGAACTGCCCAGCGCCAGCCCCGAGCCGCGCGGATCGGCACGCCAGGCGCAAGAGCGCGCCGAGCGCGGCAGCCCCTCGGCACATTCGATGACATTGGCCCGCCCCGGCTCGGGCGACGGCGGCGCCTCGACGCTGCCGGCGAGCGCGGCGCGCAGCGCCAGCGCCGCGGCCAGCGGCGCGCCGTCCTGCCCGGAGCCGCCGACCGCGGCGTGGAAGCTGCGCCGGCGGGCGTCATAGGCCAGCACCGCGGCCAGCAGCGGCGGCGGCAGCGCCGCCGGCGAGGCGGCCAGCACCATTCCGGTGCCGGCGGCGATCCGTCCGGTGCCGAACAGGTTGTTCATCGTCACCGCGCAGACCACCACGCCGCCCTGCGGGTCGAGGGTGATGAAGGTGCTGGAGGCGGGCAGCGCCGGCAGTCCCGCGGCTGGCAGGTTCGTGCTCGCCAGGATCGCCTGGGCATCGCTGCCGCCCTGGCGCCAGCGCGCCGCCGCGGCCAGGCCGCGCGCCCCGGCGGCGGCAACGCCGCCCGGCAGCGCCGCAAACGCCGCCGCCGTCGCCAGCCCGCCATCGGCCGGCGGCGGCAGAAAGGCCAGGGTCAGCCCGCCCGCCGCCGGCAGGGTCAGCGGCGGCACCATGGTTGGCACGGCGCGGCGCAGATCATCGAGCGTCAGCCCGGCGCCGATGTCGCGCGCCGAGGCGGCCAGCGTATGCGCCAGACCGCCCTGGTAGAGATCGCCGACGCCGGAGCGGCGCAACTGCGACAAGGTGGCGGCTAGACCGGGCTGGACCAGCCGCGCGCCTTCGGCCACCGGCGCGCCGGCCGGGGTGAAGAACACCGCGCGGGCGCCGGCATCGGCGGCAAGCGGCGCGGCGACCACGCCGAGATCATGCGCCAGGCCGCGCGAGACGGCGATGCCGTCATGCGCCATCTGCTCGGCCGGCGCCACCAGTGACTCGAACCGGCGGGTGCCGAACCGTGCATGCAGGGCATACAGGCCGCGCGCCAGCATCGGCACGCCGGCCGGCCGATCGGCGCCGACCGCGGAGGCCGGCGCCGGCGACAGAAACATCACTGCCTCCGGCACGCCCTTGTCGGCGTCGCTCTTGCCGGTGGCGGCCTTGCTGCGCGGCACATAGGCGAGACAGGCGCCGCCGCCGCCGAGGCCGGCGCGCGAGGGCAGCGTCACCGTCAGCGCGAAGCCGACCGCCACCGCCGCATCCGCCGCGGTGCCGCCGGCCGACAGCACCTCTCGCCCGACCAGCGCGGCATTCGGCTCGTCGGCCACGACGCCGCCGATGAAGCCCTTGATATAGCCCGGATTGCCCGAGGCGGCGGTGGTGCCGCCGCCGATCAGGCCGTTGAACAGCCCGGAGGTGTCGGAGCTCGTCGCCCGCGTCACCGGCTGACCGCCGGGGCCGCCGGGGCCGCCGCAGCCGGCGGTGAGCGCTACCGCGGCGGCCAGCGCGACACGGGTCAGCCTGCGCCCCACCCTGCCGCCACGCCCTGCCCTGCTGTTCCCCACCGTGATCCGGTTCCTTGCACTATGATCGCGCCCGCCGACGCCATAGACGTGTTCGCCAGCGCCGACAACCGCCGCAACGGGAGACATAACCGATGATCCGCCTTGCCTTTGCCCTGCTGCTTGCGTTGGCGGTGACGCTGCCGGCGCGTGCCGGCGACCCCGCCGCATCCGGCTTCACCCCGGCGCAACGCGCCCAGATCGTCGCCATCCTGCGCCAGGCGCTGACCTCGGACCCGTCGATCCTGCGCGACGCCGTCACCGCGCTGCAGGCCGACGAGGCGGCGCGGCACGACGCCAGCGCCCGCGACCAGTTGGCCCGCCTCGGCCCGGCGCTGACCGCGCAGGCCGGCGACCCGGTCGAGGGCAACCCGCAGGGCGACGTGACGGTGGTGGAGTTCTACGATCTGCGCTGCCCCTATTGCCGGCGGATGCTGCCGGTGATGGCCGAATTGCTCAAGCGGGACGCGCGGGTGCGGGTGGTGCTCAAGGACATCCCGATCCTCGGGCCGGACAGCGTGCTCGGCGCCCGCGCGGTGCTGGCGGCGCAGCGCCAGGGCGGCTATGCCAAGTTGCAGTCGGCGATCATGCAGGGCGGCAAGCAGATCACCCCGGACACGCTGCACGCCGCGGCCACGGCCAGCGGTCTCGACTGGGACACGCTGCAGCACGACATGGCCGACCCGGCGATCACCGCGCGCATCGAGGCCAATCTCGACCTCGCCCATCAACTCGGCGTCGAAGGCACGCCGGCCTTTGTCATCGGCCGGCAGATGTTGCCGGGCGCGCTCGATCTGGCGGAGCTGCAGGGAGCTATTGCAGCGGCACGCTGAGATTGATCGTCGGCATCGGGCGGAAGCGGTTATCCTGGGTGTTGTTATAGGTCGAGCCTGGGGTAAAGCCGCCGCTCTGATAGGTTGGGCCTGAGCCGGGGCGACTGAGGCCGGGGGAGACCGTCGCCCCGCCGTTGCCGCTTGCCCCGCTGGACGGGGTCTGCATGTCCTGATCCGGCATCGGCGCCGGGGCGAAGCTGGACAGCGGCGGCGGCGCCACCGGGGCCAGCGGCGGCAATGGCGGCGGCAACGGCGATGGCGGCGACGCTGTCATCAGCAGCGCGCTGCCGACCAGCATGATCAGCGCCGCCTTCACAACCCGCCTGTCATGTCGTCGGCCGCTGACGGGTTGCCGGCGGGCGCGCCGAGCGCACCCGCCGGCGCCGCCCGCCACGCCCGCAGCGCCCAGTGCACCGACGGAAAAGCAAGCTCGCTCCACGGGATGTCGTCCCAGGCGAACAATGCCACCTCGGCGCTTTCCGGTCCGGCGGCGATGGCCGGTTCGCCGGCGAAGGCGGCACGAAAAATAATCTGCACCTGACCGATCCGGCTGATGCTGTACACGGCGAGGATGCCGCTCAGCACAATGCTCGCCTCGGCTTCCTCCCATGCCTCGCGCGCCGCGCCCTCCTCGGCGGTTTCGCCGAGTTCGAGATAGCCGGCGGGCAGGGTCCAGAAGCCGCGGCGCGGCTCGATGGCGCGGCGGCACAGCAGCACGCGCCCGCCGCCAGCCACCACCGACCCGACGATGATGCGGGGATTCTGATAATCGACGAAGCCGCAGGTCGCGCAGACCTGCCGCTCGTGCGTATCGCCGTCCGGGACTTGGCGCACGAACTCAGGCATACCCGATGGTGCCAAGGGCGGCCGGTCCTGGCAACCCGCAACCGCAACCTAGTTATATCGGGTCAGACCGAGAGATCGAGCAGCGAGCCGCGCGGCAAGACCTGTCCGGGCATCGGCGCGGCGGGTTTGGCGATGGCGCCGGGCGACCCCGCCTGCGCCGGTTTGGTGCGCGCCTGCTGGACGACACCGGCCGCACCCGGCGGGCGCAACCCGTCCGGCCCGCCGACCGCGCCGCCGCCCAGGGTGCCGCCGAGGGCACCAGCCGAGAAGGCCGAGAGGGAACCGCTGGCGATCATGCGCAGGATCATGCGGCGCATCGGTGTACCAATCGTTAATAGCGCGCCGCCATCTGTGTGCGCTTCGTTAACGAATGTCAAGCGTGCTATGGCACCGCCATGCCCGCGCCGTTGCTCGCCCTCCAGGACATCATTCTCAGCCTCGGCGCCACGAGGCTGCTCTCCGGCGCCGCCATCGCGGTCGGCGCCGGCGACCGCATCTGCCTCGTCGGGCGCAACGGCAGCGGCAAATCGACCCTGCTGCGCGTCGCCGCCGGCGAACTGCTGGCCGATGCCGGTATCCGCTTCGCCCAGCCCGGCGCCACCATCCGCTATCTGCCGCAGGAGCCGGATTTGTCCGGGTTCGCCACCACGCTGGCCTATGTCGAGGCGGGGCTGGGCGGCGACGCGGCGATCGACCGGCACCGCGCGGCGACGCTGCTGGCGGAGCTGGGTCTGAGCGGCGCGGAGGACCCGGCGCGGCTGTCCGGCGGCGAGGCGCGGCGGGCCGCCATCGCCCGCGTGCTGGCCCCCGAGCCGGACATCCTGCTGCTCGACGAGCCGACCAACCATCTCGATCTGCCCGGCATCGAGTGGCTGGAGCGCAAGCTGGCGGGCATGCGCTCCGGCATCGTGCTGATCAGCCACGACCGGCGCATGCTGGAGCGCATCTCGCGCGCCACCGTATGGCTGGATCGCGGCGTCACCCGGACGCTGGACCGCGGCTTCGCCGCCTTCGAGGGCTGGCGTGACGAGGTGCTGGCGCAGGAGCAGACCGAGCGGCACAAGCTCGGCCGCAAGATCGCCATGGAGGAGGATTGGCTGCGCTATGGCGTGACGGCGCGGCGCAAGCGCAACCAGAAGCGGCTGGCCGACCTGCACGGCCTGCGCGAGCGGCGGCGCCAGCAACGCGGCCCGATGAAGCTGCGGCTGGAGACCGCCTCGGCCGAGCTTTCCGGCCGGCTGGTCGCGGTCGCCGAAGATGTCACGATATCTTATGGCGGCCGGCCGATCGTGCGCGACTTTTCGACCCGCATCCTGCGCGGCGACCGGGTCGGCATCGTCGGCGCCAACGGGGCGGGCAAATCGACGCTGCTCGGCCTGCTCACCGGCACTCTGGCGCCGGACGCGGGTGTGGTGACGCTCGGCACCAATCTGGCGATGGTGACGCTCGATCAGCGGCGGGCGACGCTCGATCCGACGCAGAGCCTGGCGCAGGCGCTGACCGGCGGCAGCGGCGACACCGTGACGGTGGCCGGCGAGCGGCGGCATGTCATCGGCTACATGAAGGATTTTCTGTTCGCCCCGGAACAGGCGCAGACCCCGGTGGGCGTGCTCTCGGGCGGGGAGCGGGGACGGCTGGTGCTGGCGCGCGCCTTCGCCACGCAGTCAAACCTGCTGGTGCTCGACGAGCCGACCAATGACCTCGACCTGGAAACACTGGAACTGCTGCAGGAGCAACTGGCCGACTATCCCGGCACCGTGCTGCTGGTCAGCCATGACCGTGACTTTCTCGACCGGGTGGTGACATCGGTGATCGCCACCGCGGGCGACGGGCAATGGATCGAGTATGCCGGCGGCTATTCCGACATGCTGGCGCAGCGCGGCCCGGCGGCGGCGGCACTGGCAGTGGCGGCGAAAAAGCCGGCTTCGGCGCGGCCCGCGGCGGCGCCAGCGAAGCGGATGACCTACAAGGACCGTCACGCCCTGGAGCAGTTGCCGGCGCGGATCGCGGCGCTGGAGGCAGAGGTGGCGACGCTCGGCGCGGCGCTGGCCGATCCCGGCCTCTATGGGCGCGATCCGGCGCACTTCGCCCGCACCAGCGCGGCGCTGGCGGCGGCCCAGGCAGCGCTGGCGGCGGCGGAGGAGGCGTGGCTCACGCTGGAGCTGCTGCGCGCCGACATCGAGGGGTAGCGCCGGGCCGGTGCCGATTTAACAGCAAGAGACGGAGCGGCATCGGCCGGCAATTCGCCTAACGACAGGGCCACAGGTCACCAGGCGGACGAGGCGAACATGGCGGCGATGATCGACCCATCGGGTGCGGTGCTGCAGGACCCGCGATGGCAGGGCGTGGCGGCACGCGACGGCAGCGCCGATGGGCAGTTCTGGTATTCGGTGACGACGACGCGGATCTATTGCCGGCCGTCCTGTCCGTCACGGCTGCCCAATCCGCAGCATGTGCGCTTCCACGCCAGCCCCGCCGAGGCCGAGGCGGCCGGCTGCCGGGCGTGCCGGCGCTGCAACCCGTGCGGCCTGTCGGTGGGCGCGGCAAATGCGACGCTGATCGCCAAGGCGTGCCGCCTGATCGACGCCGCCGACACGCCGCCGTCGCTGGCCGCCCTGGCGCAGTCGGTGGAGCTCAGTCCGTCGCATTTCCATCGCCTGTTCAAAAGCCTCACCGGCATCACCCCGCGGGCCTATGCCGCGGCGCGGCGCGCCGCCCGCGTCCGCCGCCTGCTCGGCGCCGGGACCGCGGCGGCGGCGGGCACGGTGACACAGGCGATCTACGCCGCCGGGTTCAATTCGAGCGGCCGGTTTTATGCCGCGACCGGCGACATGCTGGGCATGACCCCGAGCCGCTATCGCGCCGGTGGCGCCGCGGAGGTGTTGCACTTCGCCGTCGGCCAGTGCTCGCTCGGCGCCATTCTGGTGGCGGCCAGCGCCACCGGGGTCGCGGCCATTCTGATCGGTGACGATCCGCAGGCGCTGATCCGCGACCTGCAGGACCGCTTCACCCGCGCCACCCTGATCGGCGGCGACGCCGATTTCGAGGCCAAAGTGGCGCAGGTGGTCGGCTTCGTCGAAGCCCCGCGGCTCGGCCTCGAGCTGCCGCTCGACGTGCGCGGAACGGCGTTTCAGCGGCGCGTGTGGCAGGCGCTGCGCGACATTCCCGCCGGCACCACGGTTACCTACAGCGACCTTGCCGGGCGCATCGGGGCGCCGACAGCGGTGCGCGCGGTGGCCGGCGCCTGCGCCGCCAATGCCCTGGCGGTGGCCATCCCGTGCCACCGGGTGATCCGCCACGATGGCCGGCTTGCCGGCTATCGCTGGGGCATCGCGCGCAAGCGCGTCTTGCTGGCCCGCGAGGCACAGGACTAGTGGTCTGATGCCAACGGGCACTTCAGTCCGTTGGCTGAATCGGCCCCCAAAAAAGAAGCGGGTGCTCTGACACATGCGGTGCCTTCTGATTGAGTCAGAGCACTGGCCGCGCCGAGGCTTCCCGGCCTCACCACACCCCGTCCACCAACACCGCCTCCTGCGACCCCGGCCAGGGCGGCATGGTGGCGCCCACCACCACCAGCGCCGCCGCACCATCGCAGCGAAACTGAAACCACGTGCCCACCGGCAGGCTGACCGACACCCCCGGCGACAGCGCCGTCACCTCCTCCTGCGCATCATGGCGGCGCCAGATACGCCCGCTGCCCGCCACCACGTACCAGACCTCCTCCACCGTGCGGTGCATCACCGCCCGCGCCACCGCTCCGGGCGGCAGGGTGAACAGTGCCATGCCGCCGCCGGCGACGCCGCACAGCAGCCGCACCTGCGAGCCGTCCGGCGCCATCACGTCGGGCGCTGCCGACGCCATCCTGGTCGCGAATCCCATGGCGATGCTGCCTCCTCGATTGTCCGCCGTCCGGGCGCATGCTACCGCGGCGCGCGATGTTCAAGCGCCTGTTGCGGCACCAGACGACGCAATCCGTGCTGGCCGGGCTGCTGGGGCTTTACCTGGCGCTCGCGCTGCGCACCACGCGCTGGACGCTGCATGGCCGCGAGCATGTCGCGCCGCATCTCGCCGGCAGCCCGACCATCGCCGCGTTCTGGCATGAACGCCTGCTGCTGATGCCGGCGCTGTGGCGCATGGCGGCAGCCGGCGGGGCGCAGCGGATGCATGTGCTGGTCAGCCGGCACAGCGACGGACGGCTGATCGGCGATCTGATGCGCCGTTTCGGCGTCGCCGCCATCCACGGCTCGACGGCGCGCGGCGGACAGGACCGCGGCGGCGCCGCCGGGCTGCGGCAATTGCTGCGGGTGCTGGCGGCCGGCGATCAGGTGGTCATCACCCCCGATGGCCCGCGCGGCCCGGCGCGGCAGGCGGCGGCGGGGGCGGCACAACTGGCGGCGCTGTCGGGCGTCGCCGTGCTGCCCTGTGCGGCGCAAATCTCGCACCGCCACGTGCTCGGCACCTGGGACCGCATGGTGCTACCGCTGCCGTTCGGCCGCGGCGTCATCGTCTGTCGCCCACCGATCCAGGTCGGCCGGCACGACGCCGCGGCGGCGCTGCCGCGGATCGCCGCGGCGCTGACCGAAGCGGCCGAGATGGCCGATCGGCTGTGCCCGTGATCGCCGCGCTCTATGCCGGCGCCGCCGGGCTGGCCGACCCCGGATTGCGGCTGTGGCTCGCGCGCCGCGCCCGCCGCGGCAAGGAGATCGCCGCGCGGCTGCCCGAGCGGCGCGGCATCGACGCCACCGCCCGCCCGCCCGGAACGCTGCTCTGGCTGCACGCGGCGAGCGTCGGCGAGACGGTCTCGGTACTGCCGGTGCTCGACGCGCTGGCGACGATCGCGCCGGCGGCGACGCTGCTGATGACCACCGGCACCGTCACCTCGGCGGAGATTCTGGCGCGACGCATGCCAACGGTGCTGCACCGCTTCGCCCCGCTCGACGTGCCGCGCTGGGCGGCGCGCTTCCTCGACCATTGGCGGCCCGATGCGGCGGCCTTCGTCGAGAGCGAAATCTGGCCGAACCTGCTGGCCGCCTGCCAGGCGCGCGGTCTGGCGACGATGCTGGTCAATGCCCGGCTGTCGCCGCGCAGTTTCGCCCGCTGGCGCCGCGCGCCGGGTCTGGCGCGCACCCTGTTCGGCAGTTTCGCCGAGGTTCAGGCGCAATCCGTCGCCGACGCGGCGCGGCTGGCCGGACTCGGGGCGCGGCTCGGCGGCCCGCTCGGCAATCTGAAATTCGCCGCCCCGCCGCTGCCGGCGCCGGCCGCCGAGCTGGCGGCGCTGCGTGCGGCCTTTGCCGGCCGCCCGGTATGGCTCGCCGCCAGCACCCATCCGGGCGAGGAGGAGATCGCCCGCGCCGTGCATGACCGCATCGTCGCGCGGCATCCGCGCCTGCTGACCGTCATCGTGCCACGCCACCCGGCGCGCGGCGCCGCCATCGCCGCGCCGCGCCGCTCGCGCGGTGCGCCGCCGCCGGAGGACGCCGGCCTGTATGTCGCCGACACGCTCGGCGAACTTGGCCTGTTCTATGCGGCGATCGAAACCGTCTTCGTCGGTGGCAGTCTGGTGGCGCATGGCGGGCAGAACGTGCTGGAGCCGGCACGGCTCGGCTGCGCCGTGGCGATCGGCCCGCATGCCGAAAACTTCGCCGAACCGGTGGCGGCGCTGACCGCGGCCGGCGGCCTCGCCCGCGTCGCCGATGCCGAGGCGCTGGCCGGCTTCGTCGATCGCATGCTCGCCGACCCGGCCGCCCGGCATGCGATGGCGGCGGCGGCGCGGGCGGCGGCGAGCCGCGATGCCGACCTGCCGCTGCTGGTGGCGCGCCGGCTGGCCGGCATGCTCGGCTGATGCACCCGCCGCACTTCTGGCGCTACGGCGGCACGCCGCCCGCGCTGCTGGCGCCGCTCGCCGCCGCCTATGCCGCGGCGACGGCGCGGCGCGTCGCCCGACCGGGGTGGCGGGCGCCGGCGCGGGTGCTGTGCTGCGGCAACGCAAGCGTCGGCGGCGCTGGCAAGACCACGCTGGCGCTCGATCTGGGCCTGCGGCTGGTGGCGCGCGGCGCGCCGGTGGCGTTCCTCACCCGCGGCCATGGCGGGCGGGTGCGCGGGGTGCTGCGGGTCGATCCGGCGCGCCACGATGCGGCGCTGGCCGGCGACGAGGCGCTGCTGCTCGCCGCCGTCGCGCCGACCTATATCGCCGCCGACCGCGCCGCCGGCGCCCGCGCGGCGGTGGCCGAGGGGGCGCGGCTGCTGGTGATGGATGACGGGCTGCAGAACCCGACGCTGATCAAGGATGTCTCGTTTCTCGTCATCGACGGCGCCGCCGGCTTCGGCAACGGCCGCGTCGTGCCGGCGGGGCCGCTGCGCGAGCCGGTTGCCGCCGCGGCGGCGCGCTGCCAGGCGGCGTTGCTGATCGGCGCCGACGCCACCGGCGCCGGCGCCGCCCTGCCGCACGGCCTGCCGGTGCTGCGCGCGGAGCTGGCGGCGGAGGGCATCGCCGGGCTGGTCGGCCGCCGCGTGCTGGCGTTCGCCGGCATCGGCCGGCCGGAAAAATTCTTCGCCATGCTGGAACGCGACGGCGTCATCGTCGCCGGGCGCCGGGCCTTCCCCGACCATCACCGCTATGCGCCGGCAACGCTGGGTGCGCTGCTGGAGGAGGCGGCGCGGCTCGGCGCCGTGCCGGTGACAACGCCCAAGGATGCCGCCCGCCTGCCGCCGGGAGCGGTCGCCGTGGTCGGCGTGCGCCTCGTCTGGCAGGACGCGGCGGCGCTGGAGCACCTGCTCGGATGATGCGGGCGCTGGAGGCAGTGGCGGCGGCGGCGCTGTGGCTGGTGCTGAAACTGCTGGCGGCGCTCGGCCCGGTGGCGGCCTCGGCGCTGTGCGGCGCGGTGGCGCGCACGCTCGGCCCAGCGCTGCCGGTGTCGCGCATCGCCGAGCGCAACCTGCGCCTCGCCCTGCCGGAGCTGGACGCCGCCGCCCGGCGGCGGGTGGTGCGGCTGGTGTGGGACAATCTCGGCCGCACCATCGGCGAACTGGCCAACCTGCCGCGCCTGCGGCAGAGCGCCGCCGGCCCCGGTTGGGAGCTGACCGGGGCGGAGCATCTCGCCGCCGCCACCGCCGGCGGCCCGGCGGTGATCGTCTCCGGCCATTACGGCAACTGGGAATTGCTGACCCCGGCGGCGGCGCAGCTCGGCCTGAGCATCGGCGGCCTGTACCGCGCCATCGCCAATCCCTGGGTCGATCGCATGATCAACGCCCTGCGCCGGCGCGCCGCCGGCCAGGACACGCCGTTTTTCGCCAAGGGGGCAGAGGGCGCGCGTGCCGCCTTCGCCCATCTGCGGCGCGGCCATGTGCTCGGCGCGCTGATCGACCAGAAGCTCAACAACGGCATCGCCGCCAGCCTGTTCGGGCACCGCGCGATGACCGCGCCGGCGGCGGCGGCGTTTGCCCTGCGGCTGCGCTGCCCGGTGCTGCCGGTGCATGTCGAGCGCATCGGCCCGGCGCGGCTGCGCATCGTCTGCGAGGCGCCGATCCCGCTGCCCGACAGCGGCGACCGCGACGCCGACATCCTGGCGCTGACCGAGGCGATCAACCGCCGGCTGGAAGCCTGGGTGCGGGCCCGGCCGGAGTTCTGGCTGTGGCTGCATCGCCGCTGGCCCAACGAGGTGTACCGATGACCGACAAAGCCGCCCTGTTCGACCTCGACGGCACGCTGATCGAATCCGGCCCCGGCATCATCGCCGCGATGCGCCACGCCATGCAGGCGATCGGCGCACCGGTGGCGCCGGGCACCGATCTGGCCTGGGTCGTCGGTCCGCCGCTGGCCGACGTGTTCGCCCGCCTGCTGACCCCGCTCGGCCGCACCGCCGAGATCGACGCCGCGATGGAGCTGTACCGCGCCGACTACAACGCCGGGCGGATGTTCGAGGCGGCGGTCTATCCGGCCATCCGCGAGACCCTCGCGGCGTTCGCCGATGCCGGCTGGACGCTGTTCGTCGCCACCTCCAAACCGCAGGCGGTGGCGCGGACGATCCTGGCGCAGCACCGGCTGACGCAGCCGTTCCGCGTCATCTACGGCGCCATCGACGACCGCCGGCTGGCGCACAAGCCGGAGCTGATCGCCCACATCCTGCGCGCCGAGGCGCTCGACCCACGCCGCACGGTGATGATCGGCGACCGCAGTTTCGACATCGCCGGCGCCCATGCCAACGCGGTGCGCGCGATCGGCGCGCTGTGGGGCTATGGCGGTGCGGCGGAGCTGGAACAGGCCGGGGCGGACGCGCTGGCGCTGGCGCCGGCCGACCTGCCGGGCGCCGCCGCCGGGCTGCTTCAGAGCGGCAGCGATGCCTGACGCGCATCGCCGCGCGCCGCCGTCGCCTGCACGCTGCCATCGGCGAAGGTGATGCGCAGCGCCGCCCCCGGCCGCACCGCCGCGGCGCTGGTCAGCTTCTCACCCGCCGCGCCGAACACAGCGGCATAGCCGCGCGCCAGCACGGCATGGTGCGACGCACTCTCCAGCCGCGCCGCCAGCCCCTCCAGGCGCGCCCGCGCCTCGCGCAGCCGGCCGGCGAGCGGCGCCGGGTTGAGCCGCGGCAGCACCCGCGCGGCCAGCGCCGCACGCCCGGCCACCGCCTGACGCAGGGCGGCGCGCAGGTTGGCCGCGGCGAGGCCGAGCCGGGCACGGC
>JAJZES010000023.1 GCA_021845985.1 Pseudomonadota bacterium
GGTCGACTAACTCCTTCGGAATCGACCGCTGCCTGGCTACCGCACGGTCCAGATTTTTGGCTCTGCTCGGCATAACACGCCTCCTTGGCGCTCGTTATGCCCCACACACAAAATTACGGACAGACTCGCCGAAGTGATGCAGCGACTGGTGCGCTGCCTGCACACGTCCTGGCTGCACGCGCGCGGCCATCGGCTCGACGCTCTTGCGATCGCCCGGCAGCAGCAGCCCTGCGCAATATGATCGGAACGGTGCTCCGCGGTCAGCGTGACCCAGCGCCGACGTGATCGCCTCAACATAGGCGGCGAACCGTGACGCGCCGCCGTGCCCCTGGGATTCGAGACACACGACCCGCCTCCATGAGTGAGAATCTCCACTCATACGAATAGGTCGCCGAATCGTACAAGGATTTTATGACACAGTAAGATTGAACCCACAGCCGGCGATGGCTCCTCGGCCATGCCGTCCTGCTTTGATGTCAAGCGGGGTTCCGATACTACTTCCGGCGCAGGCTGTTCGATCTCGGCATCGACGCAGGGTCCATCCGGTCAGACCTTGATGGCTGATGTGAAACCTTGGACTGGCAGTTCCGCCGCAATATCACGGTTGGCGAGTTCAACTATTGAGGGAGCGTGACATTGCCGACCCGATCGCGCCCGGCCGCTTCGGCGCCCCGAACGATCCCCGCACGTTGGCGGTTGTCAAAGCTGTGGACAATTTCGATCTCGGGCAGAGTCCATCCTGGGATGATCTCGACGTTTCGTCCACCGAGACCTCGATCGACGGCGTCCATGTCGATCCGAACGGGATTTTGTTTGAGACCAAGGACCGCTTCAGCGGCGTCGCAAACGTCTATGTCGTGCTCAAATACGGCGCTGAGAACGAGCACGAGTTCACTACGTCCGATTCGTTCATCGGCGAGTTCCGCGGACATTTCGATGAGGCAGGCAAAGCCGCGATCGACGAAGTTTCGGTCGATACGTCGCCGCTCTACGAGGGCACGGACGCGTCCGGGTAGCCTCGCCCGAAACCCTAAAAATCCAGATCGGCGTAATGCGCCGGCGGCGTGAACCCCGGCACCCGGTCGGCCAGCAGCGGGCGGAAGCTCGGCCGCGACTTGATGCGCGCGTACCAGTCCCGCGCCGACGGGCTGACGCTCCAATCGACATCGCCCTGGAAATCCAGCACCGAGAGATGCGCCGCGGCGGCGAAATCGGCCAGCGAGATGCTTGCCCCGGCGAGAAACTTGCGCGTCTCGGCAAGCCAGCCGAGATAGGCCAGATGCTCGCGCAGATTGGCATAGCCGGCGCGCAGCGCCGCCGCGTTCGGGTGGCCGCCGCCGGACAGGCGCTTGATGTATTTCTCGCCGTTGAGATTGCGCGTCACCTCGGCATCGAACTTGCCGTCGAACCACGCCACCACCCGCCGCACCTCGACCCGCTCGCCAAATGTGCGGCCGAGCAGCGGCGTGTCGGGATAGGCGTCCTCCAGATACTCACCGATGACGCCCGAATCGGCCACCGCCAGCCCGTTTTCCTCCAGCAGCGTCGGCACCGTCGCCGCCGGGTTGATCTCCAGATACTCGGCGCGGCGTTCCCACACCCGCTCGGCCTTCAGCTCGAACGGCAGGCGCTTCTCCGCCAGCGCGAGGCGGATCTTGCGGCAATAGGGTGACAACGGCAGGTGGAACAGCAAGCGCATGGCGGCGCCGCTCCCGTCAGTTCGCCGGCGCTGCCGCCGCCGTCTTCATCATCGCCCCGGTCATCGGAATGAAGAACACGCCGACATCGCGCCGCGAATGCACCTTGCCGTTGTCGTCCTTGGTATAGACGTAGAGCACTTGGCCGCGCTTGAACGGCTGCCCGATCGGGATCACCATCCGCCCGCTCGGCTTGAGCTGCTTGAGCAGGTCGGGCGGGGCGTATTGCGCGGCGCAGGTGACGATGATGATGTCGAACCCCTCGCCCACCTCCGGCCAGCCATAATAGCCGTCGCCGACCCGCGTGGTGACGTTGTCGTAGCCGAGCGGGGCGAAGATTTTGCCGACCGCATGGCCCAGCGGCTCGATGATCTCGATCGAATAGGCGCGCCTGACGATGCGGCTGAGCAGCGCGCTTTGAAACCCGCTGCCGGTGCCGATCTCCAGCGTCGTGTCCTGCGGTCGCGGCCGGCACACCTGCGACATGTATGCCTGGCCGAGATAATCCGACAGCGCCGAGCCGTAGCCGAGCGCCCAGGGCTTCGGGTTTTCCTCATACGCATCGCCCGGCGTGGCGCGGTGCTGATCGTACAGGTAGTGGAAATACTCGCGCGGCACCGCCTCGAACGCCGCCAGCACGGCGGGGTCGGCGCTGCCGAGATGCTCCTTCAAATACTGTTCGATGCGCTTCATCGCCGCCGGCTTGCGCGCCTGGATGGCGGCGAACTGGGCGTCAGTCAGCTCGACATGACGGCCGGACTGCGCCATCGCCCGCTCGAACTCCTGGCGCGTCCAGGGGGCGGCGGCGGCGCGGGCACGGCGCGACAGCAGGGCGGGCGCGGCAAGAGTGGCGGCGATCAGCGAACGGCGGGTAGGTCCGGGCACGCGGCAGCTTTCCTCGGCACAGGGACGACGATACTGGCGATGCCATACAGCAGCAGCGCCAGCATGAGAACCCCGCCAAACCCGGCCTGCCGCGCGATCAGATTGGCCAGCGGCGTCGCCACCACCGAAAAGGCACCGTTCAACGCCCAGGCCCAGGGCAGGAAGGCGCCGCCGACGCCGGCCAGACCGAGCGGGAACGGCATGCCCAGCGCCACCGACACCGGCCCCGCCAGCAGCAGCACGAGCGCCACGCGCAGCGCCCACGGCCAGCCGATCGTCGCCAGCAACAGCGGCTGCAGCCACAGCAGCATGGCCGCGCACCACAGCACGACGATGCCGCCGGCGAGTGCCACCCCGAGCCGCGGCGGGAGCCGCGCCGACAGCATGCTGCCGGCCCCCGAACAGACCAGCATCGCCGTCAGCACCAGCGAAAACCCGCTGGTGCGGTCGTCGAGATAGAAACTGGCACGCTCGATCAGCACGATCTCGATGGCGAGAAACCCCAGCCCGAGGGCGGCAAAGAAGATCACCGCGCGCAGCGTGCCGCCCGGCGCGCGCAGCCGCCGCCCCCAGGCCAGCGGCACCAGCAGCACCACCAGCGCAATCACCGCCGCCTGCGCCAGCACCGCCAGATTGACCAGCGCACCGACCTCGGCCTGCGGCAGCATTTCCAGCCGGTTGAGCACGGTGCCCAGCCGATCGAGCCGCAGCAGGGCGTAAAATGCCGGCCGGTCGAGGGTAATCGGCGCCAAGTTGAAGCTGGCGGCGGAGGGCGTCGGCGCCCCCGCCAGCACCGCCGCGGCTTCCTCGGCGATGGCATCGCGCGCGGTGCCGCCGGTGGCCACCTCGCCGCTGTCGAAGGAGACCGGCGGCAGATCGTTGTAGATGTTCGCCGCCAGCGCCGCGTCCATGCCGGGGTAGAAACTGACATCGAACGAGCGGTCGTCGCAGAACGCCCGCGCCGCGCGGATGCGGTCCGCATCGAACGGCGCGCGGGAGAGCAGGATGCGCACGTTCCACGCCGAGCGGTAGGCCAGCACATGCGCCGCCGGATCGTCGATGCCGGCGGCCAGCAACGCCGCCCGCGCGGTCGCCAGCAGGCGCAGCGCATAGGCCGGGAACTCGCGAATGGAGACCGGCACCGACAGGATGCCGCCGGGGGTCAGCGCACCCAGGTCGGCGGCCAGCGCCTCGCTGCTGAAGGCGCTGGCATTGGCCTCGGCGCTGTCGAGGAAATCGGCGGCAATGTCGATCACGTCATAGCCGGCGCCCGGCCGCGCCGCCGCCAGCGGGCTTTCGCCCGAGACCGCGGCGGTCGCCGGCGCCGGCCCCAGCCCGTGCGCCACCGCCGCGCGCAGCACCGGCTCGGGTTCCAGCGTGGTGATCGCGGCGGCGCCGAGCACCCGCGCCTCGGCGCTGCGAAATCCGCCGGAGGCGCCGATCAGCAGCACGCGCGCGCGGGGGATCAGCACATAGGGCAGCGCCGCCAGCGTCGCCGGGGCGTAGGCCGCCACCGCCCCCGGCGGACGCGGCAGGGCGGCGACGCGGTTGCCGTCGCGATACAGGCCGAACGTGGTCGGCGGCCCCGGCAGCCCGAGCATCGCCGCGTCGTTGGAGACATCGGTATCGACCCGCTCGGTGAAATCGTCGAGCAGCATATAAAGGCCGCGCGGCGACAGCAGGCGCGCCGCGACTCGGCTGTCGGGCACATGCAGCGGGGCGTAGATCGCCTTGAAATCGTTGAACGCCGCCCGGTCGTCGAGGACCAGCAGCGCCTCCCCGGCGAGCAGCGCCACGAGCGCCGCGAGCAGCGCCGCCCGGCGCCGTCCGATCGCCGCCAGCGCCAGCACCGGCAGCAGCCAGGCGGCAAGCTGAAACGGCGGCACCAGCAGCATCAGCAGCAGCACCAGCAGCGCCCCCGCCCCGGCCCCGGTCAGGTCGTAGCCATAGACCAGCCCGAGCCGCGCCGGGTTGAGCACGAAGGAGAGCGAGACGAAGGTGCCGGCGAGGAAGAAGAACGGCAGCAGCGCCGCATAATACCCGGCGATGCACCAGAGCTGCGCCGCAAACGTCGCCGGGTTCTGCAATTGCAACGGGTTGAACGGGTTGGTCGTGGTCAAATGCGTTCCCGCCGCCGCCGCGACGATCAGCGCCGCCGGCAGAAAGCTCAGCAGCGCCGCGCCATGCCGGGCGAACCAGTCGCGCGCCAGCGCCATCACCACCCCCGACAGGGCGAACCCGGCGAGCACGATGGAGATCACCCAGTAGCCGTATTCCGACCATTTCGCCACGGCGAAATACCGCGTCAGCGCAATCTCCAGGCCGAGCGAGGCGGCCGAGACCAGGAACAGCGGCAGCAGGCGCGCCGTCACTGCCACACGCGGCGGCGGGCGAACCCGTCCACCAGCGCGTCGAACCGCGCCGGCTCATCGACGAACAGCGCGTGGCCGACGCCCTCCATCACCACGCTTTCGGCATAGGGGTCGTGCAGCCGAAGGTTCGTCGCCTGCCCGGCAAATCGCGGCGTGACGACATAAAGCACCGGTCGATCGACCGCATAGATCGCGTCCTTCCAGTAGCTGCGCGGCACCGGATAGTTGAGCAGCGCCGCGGCGGCGGTCTCCGGCGTGCGCAGGCAGGCAGCGGTCAGCCGGTCGATCCAGGCGGCCGGGCGCGGGCGGGCGAACATGCTGCGCACGAACAGCCGCATCCGCGTCTCCCGCGACAGGTTGCGCGGCCCGTGCAACGGGTGCCGCGCCGGCGCCGGCGGCGGGTCCTCGCCGACCGAGTTGTCGATCAGCACGAGGCCGGCCAGTGCGGCGGCGCCATGGCTGTGAACATAGGCCAGCGCGTCGAGCACGCCGAGCGACCAGCCGATCAGCAGCACCCGCTCCGGCCCCAGCAGATGCAGCAGGTCGGCGATGTCCTCGCCACGGCGCCCCGGCTCATAGCCGTCGGGCGCCGCCTCGCTGTCGCCCTGGCCGCGCGGATCGAACGCGATGACCCGATAGTGGCGCGACAGGTCGTCGATCTGCGCCTGAAAAATCCAGCCGGGCATGGTCCAGCCGGGCACCAGCACGATGGTATGCCCGCTGCCCTGGTCGGTGTAGTGCAGCCGGACGCCGTCGGTGGTACGAAAGCTGCGCTCGGCCGCCATCGTCGGCGCGGCCGCCATGACCGTCAGCGCGGCAAGCAACGCCAGCGAGGGGAGAACACGCATGCCGCCACCTGCCCGCCCGACTCCGCCGCTGTCAACGACAGCATGGCAACAATGACCAGCACCGAGGAGGATGGCGACGACGGTGGCGGCCCGCGCCGCGGCGCGCTGGTGGCGCTGGTGGTGGTCGCGCTGCTGGTGCTGGGCGGGCTGTGGCTCAGCCGCACTCTGCACGGGGTGGGCAAGCTGCAGGGTTGCGTCATGGCCGGACGGCACAACTGCGCACCGGTCGGGCAGTAGCGGACGCTGCCCCGGACAACCTGCCATAGTCGGACAACGCAACGGATCGCCGGCTCGATCGGTGCGCCATTATCGTATCGAGCGCGGGTTTTGGTTGACGGGGGCGAGAGCGGCTTGTAGCCCGACCGGGTGAACACGGCTTCTCGCCCCCGCCCCTTCGTCCGAGTCCGCGGCCGCTCCTTCATGGCGCTGGTGCTGGTGCCGGAGGCGCCGCTCGACGATTGGCTGGGTGGACTCGATGCGCAAATCCAACGGTCTCCGGCCTATTTCGCCGGCAAGCCCGTCGTTGCCGATCTCAGCGCGCTGGCCGCGGTGCCGGAGCTGGTGGCCGGATTGCTGGAGGCGCTGGCGGCGCGTGGCATTCGCCTGTCCGGTATCGAGGGCATCGAGCCGGCGGTGACCGGGCTTGATCTGCCGCCGCTGCTGTCCGGCGGGCGCACCATCGCCGAGGGCATCGCCGCCGCCGATCCGGCGCCGCCGGAGCCGGCCGGGCTGCTGCTCGATCAGCCGGTGCGGTCGGGGCAGTCGGTGGTGTTCACCGGCGGCGATGTCACCGTCGTCGGCAGTGTCGGTTCGGGGGCGGAAATCGTCGCCGGCGGTTCGATCCACATTTACGGCACGTTGCGCGGGCGCGCCGTCGCCGGCATGGGCGGCAATGCCGCGGCCCGCATCTTCTGCCGCCGGCTGGAGGCCGAGTTGCTGGCCATCGACGGCCTCTACCGCACCGCCGATGACATCGAGCCGGCGCTGCGCGGCAAGCCGGCCCAGGCCTATCTGGCGGGTGAACAGATGGTCGTCGCGGGCTTCGAGTGACAGGATGCGGCGCAGGTCGGGCGCCGGGTGAGGCGGCCCTTAGGGAGTAACGGTATGGCCAAGGTCGTGGTGGTGACGTCCGGCAAGGGGGGGGTGGGCAAGACCACATCCACGGCGGCGCTCGGCGCGGCGCTGGCACAGGCGGGCCGCATGGTGGTGGTGATCGACTTCGATGTCGGCCTGCGCAATCTCGATCTGGTGATGGGCGCCGAGCGGCGCGTCGTGTACGACCTGATCAACGTCATCCAGGGCGACGCGCGACTGTCACAGGCGCTGATCCGCGACAAGCGGGTCGAGACGCTGCATCTGCTGCCGGCCAGCCAGACGCGCGACAAGGACGCGCTGACGCAGGAGGGGGTCGGCAAGGTGATCGCCGAACTGCGCGAAAAATTCGACTACATCATCTGTGACAGCCCGGCCGGCATCGAGCGCGGCGCGACCCACGCGATGTACCACGCCGACACCGCCGTCGTCGTCACCAACCCCGAGGTATCGTCGGTGCGCGACAGCGACCGCATCATCGGCCTGCTCGACAGCAAGACCGCCAAGGCGGAAAAGGGCGAACGCATCGACAAGCATCTGCTGCTGACGCGCTACCATCCGGGGCGCGCCGCGCGCGGCGAAATGCTGAAGGTCGAGGATGTGCTGGAGATCCTGTCGATCCCGCTGCTCGGCATCATCCCCGAGAGCGAGGAGGTGCTGCGCGCCTCCAACATCGGCACGCCGGTCACGCTGAGTTCGCCCGACAGCGCGCCGGGCCGCGCCTATTTCGATGCCGCCAAGCGGCTGCAGGGCGAGACGCTGGCGATGATGGTCCCCGAGGAAAAGCGGGGCCTGATGAGCAAGCTGTTCGGGAGGCGCGTCGCATGAACCTGTTCGGCTTCCTGAGGCCACGCCCGACGGCGCCGGTGGCGCGCGAACGGCTGCAGATTCTGCTGGCGCATGAGCGGTCGATCGCCGGCGGCTCCGACCTGATGGCGACGCTGAAGGAGGAGATCCTCGGGGTCATCGCCCGGCACTTCCCGCTGGAGCGCGAGAAGGTGCAGGTCAAGCTCGACCGCGGCGATGCCTATTCGACGCTGGAGATCGACATCGAGGTACCGAGCCTTGCCAAGACGCAGGCCAGCGGCGGTCCGGCGAAGCTGGCTGCCGGCGGCTGATTGTCGCCGCCCCCGGCGGCCGCGGCCGGCCGGCCTGATGAACACGTTTGCGTGATCCGATGGCGCCGGCGTGCCGCTGCCGCCCGGCAGGCCCGCCGCTCGGTGGCCGCCGCCCCTCGATCTTGCGTGCGCCGCAGAGCGCCGCAGCCTTGGCAGTTGCGGGCTGAGCGTGCAGCGCCACATGAAGCCGGGCCAAGGAGGGCACAGACATGAAAACATTTGCCGTGGCGGTGCTGCTGGCGGGCCTCGGGCTCGGGTTGCCGGCATGCAGCGCCTATTCTGGGGAGATGCAGGACGCGACACGGACCTATCTGCTGCAGGCGCAGCAGGCGGTGCGGGCGCATGACGCGCAGGGCGCCATTGCCGCGCTTGATCAGGCCGAGGGAGCATGGCTGACCGCCACCGAGGCGCGGCCCAACCCGGTTGTGCATCACGATCGGCCGGCGCTGCGCCAAATCGGCCTCGCCCGGTCGGCGGTGCAGACACAGCAATGGGGCGCCGCCGACAGCGGCATCAACGCCGCCCTGCATCTGTCATCGAGCGGCGACGCCACCGGCTGATCGCGGCGGACTGATCGCCGGCGGCCCGCAGCCGAGGGTCATTGCCGGCCGCTGCTGCCCATCGCCCCTCCCGACCCCCGCCTGCGGCACCAGCGGGCGGGGGTGAGGGTGCGGCGGGCTGTGCGCCGTGTCCCATCCGGCACGGGCCGGACTCGGCCAGGCCAGTTGCGGCAAATCATCCGGCGATAACGCCCACTCGGGTTTCATAACATTACGGCGATTCACGATGTCGCGTGGCATCGGGTCTTGCGGCTTCGTGATCCCATGCCGCGAATACCTCCGGGTAATTTACCGGCACACGAGATCAACGAGGTTGCGCGTGATGAGTGCCGACCGCCTCCACCCCGGCGACCGCGTCGCCCTGCGCCCGCCTTCGGACATTCTGGCGACACTGGATGGCGGCGGTGCGCTGGAGGGCACGCTGTTCATGCCGGAAATGCTGGCCAGTTTCGGTCGCGTCTTCACCGTCGCCAAGCGGGTCGAGAAGGTTTGCGACACCATCTGCCCGGTCGGCAGCCGACGCATGCAGGGTGTGGTGTTCCTGGAAAATCAGCGCTGCGACGGCGCCGGGCACGGCGGCTGCCAGGCCGCCTGCCGGCTTTATTGGAAGGAATCCTGGCTCGCCCTGATGGCGCCGAACGCCCTGCCGCCGCGCCCGCCGGGCGAGGCGGCGGTGGCCAAGCTGCGCGAGCTGGCCGCAGCCAATGCGCGCAACCGCCAGGATGCGGGCCTGTTCCGCTGTCAGGCGACCGAGATGCGCCGGGCCAGCACGCCGCTCTCGGTCTGGGACGTGCGGCAATATGTGCGCGAGGCGCAAAGCGGCAACGTGAGCTGGGGCACCATGCTGCGGATCACGCTGCTGCGCGCGCTGGCGTGGGAGTTGCTGGCCAAGGCGCGGCGGCCGGCCGGCATGCTGCCGCGCCCGCGCCACGTCAACGTCGCCGCCTGGGCGCGGCCGGGGCGGCTCGACCTCCAGCCCGGCGACTGGGTCGAGGTGCGCAGCGCTGCCGAGATCGCCGCCACGCTCGATGCCAAGAACATGAACAAGGGGCTCTATTTCTCCGCCCCCGAGATGGCGACGGAATGCGGCAAGCAGTTCCAGGTGCGGCGGCGGATCAGCCGGATCATCGAGGAATCCACCGGCCGCATGCTGACCTTCAAGAACGACTGCATCGAACTGGAAGGCCCGCTGTGCCGCGGCGACCGGTCGCACGGGCGGTGGTTCTGCGCGCGCGAAATCTATCCCTATTGGCGCGAAGCCTGGCTGAAACGGGTGGCCGCCCCGCCGGCGGCGGAGACCTCGCTGGTGGAGCGGGTCGGGGTGAACGCCTGACCATTCGTGCAACTACACCTTGCTGTCACGCCCTGTTGAAATCCACGGCCACCGTCGTTGCGTTAGTATTGCCCAGGCATAATGACACGCATGGCGTGGCAGTTATGCCACATGGAGCCGGAAGACTCATGGATGGTTCTGTCGTAACACTGGCAACGGTCAAGCAAAGTAACCCCAATCTCCTCTGCCGCGGCTGCGGCGGGGCGTTGCGGCCGTTTGTCGATCTTGGTCTGTCGCCGCCGTGTGAGAGTTTTCTCTCCGCCGAGCAGGTGGAGGGGCCGGAGACATTCTATCCGCTGGACGTGCGCATCTGCCCGAACTGCTGGCTGGCGCAGTTGCGCGAACATGTCTCGCCGGCAGCAATCTTCACCGAATACGCCTATTTCTCCTCGTTTTCCGAGGCGTGGCTGGCGCATGCGCGCGACTACACGGCGATGGCGGTACAGCGGTTCGGCCTCGGCGGCGGCAGCTTCGTCGTCGAGGTGGCCAGCAACGACGGCTATCTGCTGCGCAACATGATCGCCCGCGGCATCCCCTGCCTCGGCATCGAACCGGCCGGCAACGTCGCCGCGGCGGCGGAAAAGATCGGCGTGCCGACGATGGTGGCGTTCTTCGGCGCCGAGCTCGCCGCGCGCATGGTGGCGCAAGGCCGGCAGGCCGATCTCATCATCGGCAACAACGTGCTGGCACAGGTGCCCGCTCTGCGCGACTTCACCGCCGGACTGCGCCATCTGCTCAAGCCGGAGGGTGTCATCACGCTGGAGTTTCCGCATCTGGCGCGGCTGATCGCGGGCAACCAGTTCGACACCATCTATCACGAGCATTTCTCCTATTTCTCGCTCGCCTCGATCGACGCGCTGTTCGCCGCGCATGGGCTGCGCGTGTTCGATGTCGAGGAGCTTTGGACACATGGCGGCTCGCTGCGCATCTTTGCCTGTCGCAGTGCGGCCGGTCACCGCGAGACGCAAGCGGTCGCACGACAGCGTATGGCGGAAGAAGCCGAGGGGCTGCGCGACCTTGCCACCTATGCCGCCTTCGCCCGCCGGGTGGAGGCGACGAAGCACGATCTGCTGACGCTGCTGATCGGGCTGAAGCGCGCCGGCAAGCGCATCGCCGGCTACGGTGCGCCCGGCAAGGGCAACACGCTGCTCAACTATTGCGGCATCCGCACCGACCTGCTGGCGTTCACCGTCGATCGCAATCCCTACAAATGGGGCCGCTTCCTGCCCGGCACCCGCATTCCGATCCTCCGGCCGGAAGCGATTGCCGCGGAGAAGCCGGATTACGTGCTGATCCTGCCGTGGAATCTGAAGGATGAGATTTTCCGCCAACTGGCGCCGATCGCGGCATGGGGCGCCAGGCTGATCGTGCCGATCCCGCAGCCCGCAGTGCTCGACTGGACCGAGACCGAGGAGAACGCACGATGAAAGTTGTTCTGTTCTGCGGCGGCCAGGGCTTGCGCATGCGCGGCGCGGCGGCCAGCGGCAACGGTGCCGACCTGCCCAAGCCGATGGTGCCGCTCGGCAACCGGCCGATCCTGTGGCACCTGATGAAATACTACGCCCATTTCGGGCACACCGAATTCATCCTCTGCCTCGGCTACAAGGGAGCGACGATCAAGGAGTTCTTCGCCGGCTATCAGGAGTGGATCTCCAACGATTTCGTGCTCTCCGGCGGCGGCGCGCGGCTCGAACTGCTCAACCGCGACATGGACGACTGGCGCATCACCTTGCTCGACACCGGGCAGGACGCCAATATCGGCGAACGGCTGATGGCGGTGCGCCCGTTCCTTGAGGGCGAGGCGATGTTCCTCGCCAATTACAGCGACGGGCTGACCGATTGTCCGCTGCCGGCGATCACCGATCGGCTGATCGACACCGGCGCGGTCGCCGCCTGCATGGTATCGCGGCCGAACATCTCGCTGCACATGGTCAACCACGACAAGGCCGGTCTGGTGACCGACGTGCTCGACGCCGAACAGGCGAATGCGTGGATCAACGCCGGCTTCTTCGCCTTCCGCCAGGAGATTTTCGACTATATGCGCCCCGGCGAGGAACTGGTGCTGGAGCCGTTCCAGCGGCTGATCGCCGAACGCCGGCTCGCCGCCTATCCCTATGAAGGGTTCTGGCGCTGCTGCGACACGTTCAAGGATCTGCAGACGCTGGAAAGCCTGCTGGCGCGCGGGCCGGCACCATGGGAAGTGTGGCGGCGCGCGGCGCCGGCAAGATCGGTGGCCGAGACGATGACTCTGCGTCACGCGGTGACGGTCTGAATGCTGCGCCTCGTCCTGGCGCGACCGGCGGGCGCGCCGCTCGCCATCCTCTGCCTCGGCGCCCATGCCGACGACATCGAAATCGGCGCCGGCGGGGCGCTGCTGACGCTGCTGGCGCGCCATCCGGGATCGCAGGTGCGCTGGGTGGTGTTCTCCGCCAGCCACGAGCGGGCGGCGGAAGCGCAGTCGAGCGCCCGCGCCTTTCTCGCCGGCGCCGGTGACAGCCGTGTTGATGTGCATGATTTCCGCGACGGCTTCTTTCCGGCCGAATCGCTGCGACTGAAAGAGCAATTCGAGACGCTCAAGGCCGAGACCGCGCCCGACCTGATCTTCACCCATGTCCGCCCGGACCACCACCAGGACCACCGCACGCTGGCCGAACTGACCGCCAATACATGGCGCGACCATCTCGTTCTCGGCTACGAGATCCCGAAATACGATCCCGATTTCGGCAATCCGAACCTGTTCGTGCCGCTCGACCCCGAGGTGGCGTCGCGGAAGACGGACCTGCTGATGGCGCATTTCGCCAGCCAGCGGCAACGCCGCTGGTTCGTGCCGGAGACGTTCGCCGCGCTGATGCGGGTGCGCGGGTTGCAGGCGGCGGCGCCGTCGGGCCTCGCCGAAGGGTTTTATGCCGTGAAGCTGTGGCTGTGATCCGATCAGCGTCGGATTGTCGGCCACGCCAGATCCTTCTCGGCGATCAGCGAAATGCCGCGCGGCCAGACGATACCGAGCGCCGGATCGTCGTGACGCACGCCGTCGGCATGCGTCGGCGCGAATGCCGCCGACATCTGATACAGCACCTCGCAATCGTCGGTCAGCGTCTGAAAGCCGTGGGCGCAGCCCTGCGGGATGCACAGCGCGAGATCGCCGTCCTGCGTCAGATCGAACCCCTGCCAGCGCAGGTAGCTCGGGCTGTCCGGGCGAAGATCGGCTACGACGTCATGGATGGCGCCGCGCACGCAGCGGACGAACTTGACCTCGGCGTGCGGCGGACGCTGGAAGTGCATGCCGCGCACGGTGCCGGCGGACCGCGTCACCGACAGGCTTTCCTGCACGAAGCAGTTCGGCAGTCCGTGGCCGGCGAATGCGTCGCGGTCGAACAGTCGGGCAAAGCTGCCGCGCGCGTCGCAGAAGCGTTCCAGCCGCACGGCCCACAATCCGGCAATCCCGGTCGGCTCGAACTGCACCCTGGCGCCCCGCTGCAATGACCGACGCCAGTGTCGCCGATCGCGGCGCAATTCTCCACTCGCATGTTGCGGCGCTGTATCCGATCTGCCGCAGCATCACCGGCGCGGGGCTGCGCGCCACGCTGCACTACATCGACGCCCGCATCGGGCTGACGCTGACCGAGGTGGCGTCGGGAACGCCGGTGCTCGACTGGACCATCCCGCCGGAATGGAGCGTCCGCGGCGCCCGTCTGGCGACGCTCGACGGGCGCACGCTGGTCGATTTCGCCGACCATACGCTGCATCTGCTGAGCTACAGCACGCCGATGCACGGCGTGGTGCGGCGCGCCGAGCTGGAGCGGCATCTGCACAGCCTGCCCGGACAGCCGGAGCTGATCCCCTATCGCACCGCCTATTACCGGCCCGACTGGGGTTTCTGCCTGTCGCACCGGCAGCGCGACGCACTGACCGAGGACGCCTACCGCGTTGACATCGACACGACGCTGGCGCCCGGCAGCCTGACCTATGGCGAATGCGTGCTGCCCGGTGAGGAAGCGGGCGAGGTGCTGTTCTCGGCCCATGCCTGCCACCCGTCGCTGGCCAACGACAATCTGGCGGCGATTGCGGTGGCGATCGAACTGGCCCGGCTGCTGGCGGCGCGGCGGCGGCGCTTCACCTACCGCTTCCTGTTCGCCCCCGGCACCATCGGCGCCATCGCCTGGCTCGCCGCCAACCGCGACGCGCCGGCGCGCATCCGCCACGGCCTCGTGCTCAGTTGTCTCGGCGACCCCGCCGCGCCGACCTACAAGCAGAGCCGGCGCGGCGATGCGCCGATCGACCGCTACGCCGCGCATGTGCTGGCCGGGCGCGGCCGCATCATGCCGTTCGCGCCGACCGGCTATGACGAACGGCAATATGGCTCGCCCGGCTTCGATCTGCCGGTCGGCTGCCTGATGCGCTCCCCCGGCGGCAGCTTCCCCGAGTATCACACCTCGGCGGACAATGCCGAGTTCGTCCGCCCCGCCGCGCTGGCCGATTCGCTCGCCGTGCTGCTCGACATCGTCGCGCTGATCGAGGGCGATACGTGCTGGCGCAACACCGCGCCGTTCGGCGAGCCGCAGCTCGGCCGGCGCGGCCTCTATGGCGACGAGCTCGACCGCATGGCGCTGCTCTGGCTGCTGAACCTGTCGGACGGGCGGCATACGCTGTTCGACATCGCCGAGCGCGCCGGCCGCCCGTTCGCCGCCGTCGCCGCGGCGGCGGCGGCGGCGGCCCGCGCCGGATTGCTGGTGCCGGCTACAGCTTGCGCATCGGGCGCATGACGATCTCGGTCACCTCGGCGGTTGCCGGCAGCGACAGGGCGGCGAGCACCATCGCCGCCACGTCCTCGGGCTGCATCAGCGTGCCGCCGGGCACTGCCCGCCCTTCCTGTGCCAGGATGGCCGCCTGCATCGGCGTTTCGGTGCGGCCGGGAAACAGGCTGAGCACCCGCACGCCGTCGCCATTGACCTCCTGGCGCAGCGCGTCGGCAGCGGCCCGCAGCGCCGCCTTGCCGGCGGCATAAGCCGCCATCCCCGCCCCTGCCGGCGGCAAAGCTGCCGTGGAGTTGATGAACACCACTTGGCCCCGCGCCGCACGCAATTGGTTAAGACAAACCGAGGTCAAAAGGATCGGCGCATGCAGATTGATCCGATCGAGATCGCGCCACTCGGGCGCCGTCAGCTCCGCCACCGTCCGGCGCAAATAGGCGCCGGCGCTGTGCACCAGCACGTCGAGCGTCCCGCCGAGGCGCCGCGCCACCTCGGCCGGTGCCGCATCGTCGGCAAGGTCCGCCTGCAGCACCCGGGCGCGCCGGCCGATCGCCCGCGCCACCATCTCCAGCCGGCCGGCGCGTCGGCCGAGCAGATGCACCGTCAGCCCGGCCTGCGCCAGGGCTGCCGCCACGGCGCGGCCGATGCCGCTGCCGGCGCCGGTCACCAGCGCCGTCTGTCCAGATCGCAACATCCTTGAGGAACCCCGCCATGCGCATCCTGATCACCGGCAACATGGGCTATGTCGGCCCCGCCGTGGTTTCGCATCTGCGCGAGCATCATCGCGACGCCGAACTCATCGGGCTCGACCTCGGGCTGTTCGCCAGCGCCGTCACCACCACCGGCGCGGCGCCGGAAACCCGGCTCGACATGCAGCACTTCGGCGACGTGCGCGCGGTGACGGCGGAGGATTTGCGCGGCGTCGATGCGGTGGTGCATCTGGCGGCGATTTCCAACGATCCGATCGGCAACCGCTTCGCGGAGGTAACCGACGCGATCAACCGCGGCGCCAGCCTGCGCCTCGCCGGCTGCGCCGCAGCGGCGGGGGTGAAGCGGTTCGTCTTCGCCTCGTCGTGCAGCGTCTATGGCGCGGCCGACAGCGGCGCGCGGCGCGAGACCGATGCGGTCGGGCCGCTGACCGCCTATGCCCGCTCGAAAGTGGCGACCGAGGAAGGGCTGGCGCAGATGGATCTCGGCGCAATGAGCACCACCTGCCTGCGCTTCGCCACCGCCTGCGGCTTTTCCGACCGGCTGCGGCTCGATCTCGTGCTCAACGACTTCGTCGCCTGCGCGCTCACCTCCCGGCAGATCACCGTGCTGTCGGACGGCACGCCGTGGCGCCCGCTGATTGATGTCGCCGACATGGCGCGCGCAATCGACTGGGCGGTGACGCGCGACCCGGCGCAGGGCGGGGCGAAGCTGGTGGTCAATGCCGGCTCCGACGCGCGCAACCATCAGGTGCGCGAACTGGCCGAGGCGGTCGCCGGCGCGATCGACGGGGCGGAGGTGTCGATCAACACCGCGGCGCCGCCCGACCGGCGCTCCTACCGGGTCGATTTCGGGCTGTTCCGCGCGCTGGCGCCGGCGCATCAGCCGCAGGTCGGGCTGGCGCAGTCGATCGCCGGGCTGATCGCCGGGCTGCGCGGCATCGCTTTCGACGATGCGGGGTTCCGCACCTCGCCGCGGATGATCCGGCTGCACGCGATCTCGCAGTTGCTCGACGCGGGGGCGCTGACGCCGGAGCTGCGCTGGGCCTGGCGCGCCGCCTGACCGGCCTCAGCCGCGCAGGAAGCGGCGGGCGAAGCGGGCCAGTGCGGGCGTGGTCGTCGGCCGGCGCAGCCGACGGTCATAGCCCGCGAAACGGCGGTCGTTCTCGGCAAGGCAGATGCCGAGCAGGGTGCCGACGCTGACCTCGGCATCGCTGACCGCGGCGCTGCCGGTCAGGGTGAAATTATTATCGGCGCTTGGCTTTTTGCCGTCGTCCATGCCGCGCGCGATGCCGATCCGCTCCCAGCCGAGGAACACCCACACCGCCGCCACCCGCAGCTCGAACCACGGCCGCCGCCACCACGCCAGGGCGGCGCGGTGGGCGGCGAGCCAGTTGGCGAACAGCAGGATGTGGCGGGTTTCCTCCTGGATCACCGGCTCGAACGTATCGACCAGCGGCGGCGGGAAATAGCCGGAGCGGCGGGCCAGCTCGAACAGCCCGAAGGCGAAGAAACTGTCCACGCATTCGGAAAACCCGGTGACCAGATAGGCCCATTCGGGATCTCGCGGCGGCACATACGCCGGCTCAGGTTCCAGGGCGATCCCGTAGGCCGCCACGAGGTCGGCCAGCACCTGCTTGTGCCGCCCCTCCTCCCAGCCGTTCAGCTCGATCGCGGCACGCCAGTCGGGATCGGTCAGGGCATGGGCATAGGCCAGCATGCGCAGCCGGGCCTTGCCCTCGGTCTGCACCGCGATGTCCCAGATCGGCAGGCTGATCAGCCGGGCGCGCGCCTCGGGTTCGAGGCGCGGCCATTGGATGATGGAGGGTTTGTAGGGATTGAAGGTGTCGCGGAACATGCGCGCGGCGGCGCGGCGGTGTTCCGGGCTGCCGGGAGGCAGCCGCCCCGGCGCGGGGTCGGTCCAGAACCGCGCCGCATGGTCGGCTGCGGCGACGGATGCGCCATCGGCGAGGGCGAGAGGAGCAAGCATCAGGTTGCCGGGCGGCGGCGGAAGGTCGGGCATGGCCCAGCAGGTATGTGCGGGCCGGAGCAGGCACAAGCCTGACGCATCCCCGGGAGCGATTGTTGGCTTGCCAGCCGGGGCTTTGTTCCTGTTATGTTCGATAAATGCCCGCTTACGCCGAACTCGCCGCCCTCACCGCCTTTTCCTTCCTGCGCGGCGCCAGCCGCCCGGAGGAGATGGTGGCGGAGGCGGCGGCGCTCGGCATCGCCGCGCTCGGCATCGCCGACCGCAACACCGTCGCCGGCGTGGTGCGTGCCCATGAAGCGGCCAAGCAGGCCGGACTCCGGCTGCTTCCCGGCGCCCGCCTCGCTTTTCGCGACGGCACCCCCGACCTGATCGCCTACCCGGGCGACCGCGCCGCCTGGGGCCGCCTGACGCGGCTGCTGACCGTCGGCAAGGGCCGGGGAGGAAAGGGCGGGTGCCTGCTCGACCGCGCCGACCTGGAGGATCACGCGGCCGGACTGATCCTGCTCGCCATCCCGCCGGACCAGCCGGACCAGGAGTTCGCCGGCGCGCTGTGGGCGCTGGAGCGGCTGTTCCCGCGGCACCTCTACCTCGCCGCCGCCCCGCGTCTGGATGGCGAGGACCGGGCGCGGCTGGCCAGGCTGGCGGCCCTCGCCGTGCCGATGGTCGCGGTGACCGACGCGCTCTATCACACGCCCGACCGCCGGGCGCTGCACGACGCCTTGACGGCGATCCGTCTGGGCACCACCGTCCGCCAGGCCGGCCGCGCCCTGTTGCCCAACGCCGAGCGCCATCTCCGCGCCCCCGCCGAGATGGCCCGCCTGTTGCGCGACCATCCGGCCTCCCTCGCCCGCGGCCTCGCCATCGCCGAACGCTGCCGCTTCAGCCTCGATGATCTCGCCTATGAATACCCCGACGAGCCGGTGCCGCCGGGGACGACACCGGATGCCCACCTCGCCGCCCTCACCGCGGCCGGCGCGGCGCAGCGCTATCCCGGCGGCGTCCCGGCGCCGATCCGGGCGACCATCGCGCGCGAACTCGCGCTGATCGCCCGGCTCGGCTACGCCCGCTACTTCCTCACCGTCCACGACATCGTCCGCTTCGCCCGCGGCCGCGGCATCCTCTGCCAGGGCCGCGGCTCGGCGGCCAATTCGGCGGTGTGCTACGCGCTCGGCATCACCGCCGTCGATCCGGCCGAGATCGACCTGCTGTTCGAGCGTTTCGTCTCCGCCGAGCGGCGCGAACCACCCGACATCGACGTTGATTTCGAGCATGAGCGGCGCGAGGAGGTGATCCAGTATATCTACCAGCGCTATGGCCGCGACCGCGCCGCCATCGCCGCCACCGTCGTCCATTACCGCCCGAAACTGGCGATCCGCGAGATCGGCCGCGTCATGGGCCTGGCGGAAGATGCCGTCGCCGCCCTCTCGGCGCAGACCTGGGCCATCGGCGATGAATTATGGCCGCCGGCGCGGCTGCGCGAGATCGGCCTCGACCCCGACGACGCGACGCTGCGCCGCACGCTCTGCCTCGCCCGCGAACTGGTCGGCCTGCCGCGCCATCTGTCGCAGCATGTCGGCGGCTTCATCCTGACGCGCGGCAGGCTGACCGAGACGGTGCCGGTCGGCCCCGCCGCCATGCCGGGCCGCAGCTTCATCGAATGGGACAAGGACGACATCGACGCGCTCGGCATCATGAAGGTCGATGTGCTGGCGCTCGGCATGCTGAGCTGCATCCGCAAATGCTTCGCCCTGCTCGGCGAACGCGGCATCGCGGTGGCCGATCTCGCCGCCGTGCCGCGCGACGACCCGGCGGTCTGGCGCATGCTCCAGCGCGGCGACAGCATCGGCGTCTTTCAGGTCGAAAGCCGGGCGCAGATGAACATGCTGCCGCGCCTGCGGCCGGCCCGCTTCTACGATCTGGTGATCGAGGTTGCCATCGTCCGCCCCGGCCCGATCCAAGGCGACATGGTGCATCCCTATCTGCGCCGCCGTCAGGGCAAGGAGGCGGTGCATTTTCCCTCCCCCGCCGCTGAACACGGGCCACCCGACGAACTGGCGCGCGTGCTCGGCCGCACCCTCGGCGTGCCGCTGTTCCAGGAGCAGGCAATGCGCATCGCCATCGACGCCGCCCGCTTCACGCCCGAGGAAGCGAATGCGCTGCGCTGCGCCATGGCGACGTTCCGCAATGTCGGCACCATCCACCGCTTCTTTGCCAAAATGGTCGATGGCATGGTGGCGCGCGGCTATGCCCGCGACTTTGCCGAACGCTGCTTTCGCCAGATCGAGGGCTTCGGCACCTACGGCTTCCCGGAAAGCCACGCCGCCAGCTTCGCCCATCTGGTCTATGTCTCGGCGTGGCTGAAATGCCACCACCCGGCGGCCTTCGCCTGCGCGCTGCTGAATGCGCAGCCGATGGGCTTCTATGCCCCGGCGCAGATCGTGCGCGATGCGCGCGAGCACGGCGTCGCGGTGCGCGGGGTCGATGTCAACGCCAGCCGCTGGGATTGCCTGCTGGAGGGCGACGCGCCGGCGCTGCGCCTCGGCCTGCGGCTGATCGAGGGGTTCCGCGCCGAATGGGCCGCCCTGCTCACCCCACCGCAGGATTTTCCGGCCCTTGTCCGCGTCCTGCCGCGCGCCGCGCTGGAGCGGCTCGCGGATGCCGACGCGCTGCGCAGCACCGGCCTCGATCGCCGCGCGGCGCTGTGGCAGGTGCGCGCCCTCGCCGATGCGCCGCCGCTGCCGCTGCTCGCAACACTCGCCCTGCCGCCGCCGACCCGCGCGCTGCCGGACATGACCGTCCCGGAACACGTCGTTGCCGATTATCAGACGACCGGATTGTCGCTGAAGGCGCATCCGCTGCGCTTCCTGCGCGATGCCCTGGCGCGCGAGGGAGTGGCGACCTGCGCCGCCGCCGCCGCGGCGCGCGACGGGGCGCGGCTGCGCGTCGCCGGTCTCGTGCTGGTGCGCCAGCGTCCCGGCAGCGCCGCGGGCGTGGTCTTCGCCACCATCGAGGACGAGACCGGCATCACCAACATCGTCGTCTGGCCGTCGCTGATCGAGCGGTATCGCCGGGCACTGGTGGCCAGTTCGCTGCTGCTGGTGCGCGGGCTGATCCAGCGCTCGCCGGAGGGCATCGTGCATCTCGTCGCCGAGCACCTGGCAGACCGCTCGGCCGAGCTGCACCGCCTGGATGCAGCCAGCCTGGCGGCCCCGCTCGCCCGTGCCGACGAGGTCGCGCGTCGGCAAATGCCGCGCTCGCGCGATTTCCGCTAACCTCGCCGCATGCAGGTTCCCCCCTACACGCTGCGCCAGAAGGCCGCCGCCACCGCCCCGGACGAGCCACGTCATGCCGGCCTGACCCGCGCCGAGCTGCAACGCCTGCTCGCCGGTCGCCATTTCGCCCTGGCGATGCAGCCGGTGGTACGCCTCGCCGACCGCATCCCCGACCATGCCGAGGCGCTGCTGCGCCTGCGCCCGCCCGCCGGCCTGCCGCCGTTGCCGGCGCAGCGGGTGATCGACGCCGCCGCCGCCTTCGGCCTCGAACCGGCCCTCGATGCCGCCGTGCTGCACGTCGCGGCGACCCTGCCGGGTCACGTCTCGGTCAATCTCTGTGCCCGCTCGCTGCAACACAAACCAATGGTCGCGGTGATCCTCGCCGCCGGGCAGGCGGTGGAAATCGTCCGCGCCGAGGCCATCGACGACCTCGCCGCCGTCGCCGCCGCCATCGCCGCGCTGCGCGAGGGTGGCATCACCGTCGCACTCGACGCGGTAGACGGCACCGCCGCCACCCTCGCCTGCCTGCAAGCCGCCCGCTTCGACGCCATGAAACTCTCCGGGCCGGTGGTGCACGGCGCCACCTCCGGCGGCCGCGGCCGGGACCTGCTGACGCACCTGCTCCGCCTCGCCGCCGCCACCGGCGCCACCGTCATCGCCACCCGGATCGAGACCCTGCCGCAGGCCTGGGCCATGCAGCAGGCCGGCGTAACGCTCGGCCAGGGCTGGCTGTTCGGCGCGCCGGGCCATGCCATAGTGCCGTCATGAGCCTCACTCCGCTGCTGTCGGCGCCCGCCCCGATCCCGCTGCACGCGCTGGCGGCGCTGGCCGCCTTCGTGCTCGGCGTCGTGCAGCTTGCCGGACCGAAGGGCACGGCGTTTCACCGCGTCCTCGGCTGGACCTGGTCGGCGCTGATGCTGGCCGTGGCCGTCAGCTCCTTCTGGATCAGTACCATCCGCCAGCTCGGCCCGTTCAGTCTGATCCACCTGCTGTCGCTGCTCACCCTGGCCACCCTGCCGTTGGCGCTTTACGCCGCGCATCACCACCGCGTTGCGGCGCACCGGCGGGGCATGGTGCTGCTGTTCGCCGGCGCCCTGGTGATCGCCGGCGCGTTCACGCTCTATCCCGGCCGCATCATGGCCCGCGTCGTGTTCGGCGGCTGAGCCTCACCCCTCCGGGGCGGGGGTGCTCCGATACAGCAGATCGGTCTTGCGGGTGCTGCCGGCGCTGCTGCCGACCCAGTAGCCGACGACGCTGGTTGCCATCGCCGCCAGCGTGCCGAGCAGCATGTTGAGGATGGTCTCGCTGCCCGCCGGCACTTGCCGGGTCAGCGCCGCCCACATCACCACGCCGAAGGTCACCAGCACGACGAACGACACGATCGCCGGCGCCCACTGCACCGCGCTGTGGGCCTGCGCCAGCGCCACCGTCTGCGCCCGCGCGCCCTGCACATCGGCAAGCTGTGCCTTCAGCGCGTCCAGCCCGGCCTGCCGTTCCGCCGCCTCCTGCGCGGCCGCGATCTGCGCCAGTTGCACGCGCAGCCTTCCGGCCAGTTCCGGATCGCGCGACAGCACCGCCTGCGCCGCCGCCGCATCGGGGGTGCCGGTCACCGACTGCACCACCTGCGCCACCGCCTGCGCCGTCTGCGCCCCGGCGCTGCCGAACAGCCACTTGCCGATCTCCGGCGCCAGTGTCAGCGCCAGCGGAATCAGTGCTCCCATCACGCTTCTCCTGCAATCGCCATGGCATGGAACGGCAGCCCGCAGAGCCGCCGGGCCCAGCCGCGGCCGAACACCTGCCAGGTCGGCAGCGCCGCCATGAACACCATCCGCTCGGCCAGGAACGCGGCGCAGAACGCCGCCCCGTCGCCGCCGCGCGCCGCCACCGCCTGCAACGTCTCCGGCCCGATCACCCCGTCCTGCGCCACCCCCGCCGCCGCCTGCAACCACTGCACCGCACGGGCGACGCCGTTGTTCACCGCGGCGTCGAACAGCAGCAGCGCCAGCGGCGTCGGCACGGCGCCCGCCTGCACCTTGTCCCAGTAATCGCGCCGATAGATCGCCTGCGCCCCGGCCAGGGTCAGCGCGGCGATGTCGATGGCCGGATAGGCCGCCGCCGAAATGCCGAACTTGGTGCCGTGCAGCACGCCGGAGCCAACCGCGCCGCCGGTCCAGTTGCCGGGATCGGCCCGCTCGTCGGAAAATCCGCCCTCCTCACCAACGACAATGGCAAAGGCACGCTCGAACAGGTCCGCCATCATTGGCCTCCTCCACCTGGGTGCAGCAGCCACGTTCCCGCCGCCCGCAGCAGCCCGACCACACCACCGAGTAGCAGCAGCACGCGAAAGCCGCCTGATGCGCGTGAGATGGTTTCCGCCATCTCCCGCTGCTCGGCGCGCATTTCCGTCAGCAGCGCATGCACCACCGCCACCCGTTCCTCCAGCCGGCCGATCCGCTCGGCATCCCCCATCTCCGGCGTGACCATTCCCTACATCTCCGCAGTGACGAAGCTGGCGCTCGCGCTCATCGTCACGCCGGCCGGCGGCGTCACGGTGACGGCAAGACCTTTGTTGATATTGTCTGCGCCGATGCTGACGGTGGCGGTGGCCAACGTGCTGTCGGCTGCGGTCGGGGCGATGGCGGCAGTGCCGGGCGACGTCACCGCAACCGTGCCGGCGACGTTGCGGGCGAGCACGGGAATACTCCACACCGCACCATCGCCGGTCGAGACATTGCGTCCGGTCACCGTCAGAACGCCGCCGACGACGTGGTTCAACGACAGCGGCAGCGAGTTGGACGAACTCGGCGCCAACCCGTCCGCGGTCATTCGCGTCGCCGCGGCAATGCTCGTCGCCTGAAGCGTCGAGGCGGCGAATTGCTGACCCTGTGCGCCGTTGCCGGCAAACACCAGCTTCGCCGCGCCGCCGCGATCCGAGGCGTTCTGACCCAGCACCACGCTGCCCAGGCCGACGGCAACGCAGCTATAGCCGAGCGCCACCGCGTAGCTGTTGCCGGCAGTGCTCTGATATCCGGCGGCGACGCTGAAATTGCCGCTCGCCGTGTTGTGCTCGCCGCCCAGCAACACCGAGCCGCCGCCGCTGGCCACCTGCGTCGCCGCACTGCGCAATTGCTGCCAGTCCACCGCATACTGGCCGCGTTGAATGCCATTGGCGGCGCTGCCATCGGACAGCGCCGTCGCCAGATAGCCGACGCCGCCCGGCGCCAGCACGAACGGAACATTGCCGCTGGTGCCGGAGGCCGTCAGCACCACCGGATGGTACCCGCCGAGATCCTGTGCCTGGCTGAACGAAATCTTGCTCGCCGGCGTGCCGACGGTGATCGCCGACGCCAGATCGAGCGTCCCGGCGGTCAGCGACAGATTGGCCGAGATCGGCACCCCGCCGGGCACCGCGCCGGCGCCGGTCGCGTTGCCGAGCAGCATGTCGGCGCCGATCGCGGCAAGGCCGGTCGCCACCGAGATGGTGCCGCCGGCATTGACCGTCACGCCGCTGCCGGCAATGACCCCGCCCAGCGCCGCCGTGCCGGCCGGCTGCACCCCAAGCACGCCGCCCAAGGTGGCCAGACCCGCCCCCAGCGGCAGGCTGCTGGCAACCCCCAGCGTGCCCGATGCCATCAGCACTTCGCCGTCCATCCCATGCGCGCCGGCCGGGATCACCGTGGTCCAGCCCGGCGCCGCGCCGGCGCCGCCGCAGACCAGCGCCTGCCCGGTGCTGCCGGGCGTCAGCACCACCCACCCGGCGGCGCCGCGATACAGCGTGTCGCCGTATTCGGAGCCGAACGCCGCATCCAGCGCGGCACTGGTGGAGACCAGCGCCGCCGCCCCGACCGTCCCGGTCGCCGTCAGCAGCGCCCCCGCGATGCCGGCCGGCACCGCCGAGGCCATCGCCACCGGCGTTCCGTTCACCTCCAGCGTGCCGGCGCTGACGCCGAGCACCGTCTGGCCTTGCGCCTTGCTGCCCCAGGCGATGGCGTGATTGGCCGCCATCATCACCGCATTGCCGTCGTTGATCGTCGCGTGATCGAGGCGCAGCCCGTGCAGAAAGCTGCCGCGCGCCTCCAGCGGCGCATTCGGCCAGGCGACGATGTCGCTGGCGTTCGATGCACCGCCAAGGAAAATGCCGCGACCCTGCGGCGCAATGCTGTCCTCGGCGGCCATGAACACGCTCTGCGCCGCCGGCGAATAGCCGCCGGGCTGGTAGGTCCCCGGCGTGATCCCCAGCGTCTCCAGCGGCGCCCCGTGGGCGTCGGCAAGCGTCAGCGTGCCGCCCGCGGTGTTGCGGATATAGACGCCCTGGTTGGCGCCGCCGCCGACGGCCCGCACCGCCACCACGGCGGAGCCGCTGGACAGCGCGGTGAAATCGGCACTGTAGATGCCCGCCGCGGTCAGTGCCGCGATGATCGACGTCGCCACCGGGATCGGCCACGCCGAGCCGTCGCCGCCGTTCAGCGTCACCGTCACCGGGCCATGCACGGTGCCGGCAAGGTCGGTCGCCGAAATGCTGATCTGGTCGGTCGGCAGACAGATCGGGGTGGTCAGTTCGCCATAGGCAGTGGCAAACCCTTTGGGCGGCACCGGCGGCAGAAACGTGCCGGCGCCGATGCCGAGTTTGGTCAGCGTGCTGTACCCACTCGGGTTGGCCAGCACGAGGCCGCCGGCGTTCTGCGGCATGAACGCCGTGATCACCAGATTGCCACTGGCGTTGGTGTCGCTGTGAATGCCCGGCAGCGTCGCCGCATTGATCGCCGCGGCGACATCGCTGGCGGCACCCTGACCGCCGACGGTGATGGTGGTCCCATTGAGCACCAGCTTGTCGCCGACCGCGACACTGCCGCTGCCGCCGATCACCACGGCGTAGGAGCCGCGCGGCGTGGCATAGCTGCCGGCACCGATTCCGAGCTGTGCCAGCGCCGTGCCACCCAGCGTCAGCGTGCCAAGATCGCTCGCCGCCGCGGCGAAGATCACCAGCCGGCTGACCACGCCGCCCCACACCGTCACCGCCGCGCGCACATTGGCAATGGCGGCGGCATTGATCGCCACCGCCGCCGAAGCAAGATCGCCCGCCGTCCCGGTCGGGTTCAGCGTCACCGTGGTCGGACCTTCGGTGACGCCGTTCAGCGTCAGGCTGATCACCACCGTCGCCGCCTGCGCCACCGGCGGCGGATTGCCGACGCTGAACACCGCCGGATAGTTCACCCAGCGCTCATTGATGCCGGCGACATTGCCGTCATAGCCACCAACCGAGCCGTAGTTGAACAGCAGATGGCCGCCGTAACTGCCGTTCTGCCCCCACGGGTCGATCGACATGCCCTGCACGGTGTTGCCGAGCCCGGACCGCCAGGTCCATCCGGCCTCCGGGCCGTTGTTGACCACGTCGGTTTCGGAGATTTCGCAGGACGACGAGAGGCCGGCGCGGGCGATGCTGTCCTCGTCCAGCGTGGTGCCGTTGATGACCTCCCACAACCCCCAGCCGGAGCTGTTGTCGTACAGGTTCGGCCAGGAATGGATGCGCTGCTCGGCAATGTCGATGCCGGAATGCACCTTGCCGTAGATGTTGGTGTTGGTGTAGCGCCGGTCCCAGCCGACCCGCATAGAGTTGCTGTTCTGCGGCGTGTTGAACACGAACTCGGTGCGAAAGCCGGGATTGGCGGCATCGCCGGGCACCGGGGCGAAGCCGAACCAGCCACCCGAGTTCTGCCATTGCGAAAACGGCCCCTGCGTCGCCTCCACCCGATCGACGCCAAGATAGCCCGGCCCGGTCAGATCGGCGCCGTCGTCGAAGATCACCGCGACCGATTTGCCGCTCGGCTGGTTGACCGCGCTGGCCAGATGATAGCTGCCGCGCGGCACCCGCACCTGCCCCCAACCGCCACTCACCACCTGCGCCATCGCCGCGGCGAAGGCCGGTGCGCTGTCGGCCACCCCCGACGGATCGGCGCCGTAGTCGAGCACGTTGATCCGATCGGCCGCCCGCGCCGCCAGAGTGCGCGCGGCGCTGCCGCCGCTTGCCGTCACCGGGTCGGCGGAAAGATCGGCGGCATTGGCGGCGCTGTAGCCGAGCGCCGCGCCGACATCGCCGGCCGAGAGCATGGCACCGGCCAGCACCCGGCCCTTGGCATCGACGCTGACTTTCTCATAAGTCCCCGGCGTCACCACCGCCGGCAGCGTCGCCGTGATCGCCGTCGTCCCCGCGCCCGCCACGTCGCCGCTGAGCGTGATCGTCTGGTTGCCGGCCAGCGGCGTATAGCCGAGCACCGCGTCGATATCGGCGGCGACGAGCAGATCGCCGGCCAGCACCCGGCCCTTGGCATCGACGGTGACGCGCTCATAGGTGCCGGCAGCAACCACGCTCGGCAGCGTGGCGACGATCGCCGTCGCGCCGGCGCCGCTGACATCGCCCGACAGCGTGATCGTCTGATTACCGGCCAGCGGCGGGTAGCCCAGCGCGGCATCGACATCGGCCGCGGTCAGCGCGCCGCCCGCCGTCACCAGCCCCTTGGCGTTGACCGTGACCTGCCCATAGACGCCCGGCGTCGCCACGCTGTCGAGCGTCACGTCGATGGTGCCGGTGCCGCTGCCGGATACGTCACCGGCAAGCGTGATCGTGTTGCCGGCAACCGCCGCGCCAACAAAGGCGGTGGTGGCGAGCCGGGTCGAGGCGTCGCCCGCCGCCGGCGTCGGCGCGCTCGGCGTGCCGGTCAGCGCGGCGCTGGCGAGCGGCGCCAGCACCGTCGTATCGGCCGCCAGCGTGCCGCCGGCATAGACCAGCCCTTGGCCCACCGGCAGCGCCTGGAGCAGTTGGCCGACCGTCGCGACGACGCTGGTGCCGCTCTGGTCGAGCATGATCTCGTCGGTCGAATTGACCGCCGCCGCCGGCGGCAGTTGCTGGAGAGTTGGCATCGCATGCTCCGCAAGCGCCGCGACCGGCGCGGAAAAGGGGAAGTCTGCTTCAGCTTCCGACCAGAATCGGATTGCCGTTGAGATCGGTGATCACCGCTCCGGCACTGTTGGTCAGCATGTTCGTCGGCGGCGCCGCGGTGGCGAGGAGCTGCACCGGCAGCAGCACGCTGCGCCCGATGATCCGCCCATGCAGCGTGCTGACAGTGATCTGCACCGCATAGACGGTGCCGACCTGGCCGCCCGACAGCCACATCGCCACCACGCCGCCATCGGCGACGATGTTGCCGAGCCACAGATCGGCGCTCGACAGGTTCGGCGTGATGGTGGCACCGACGGTGACGATCCGGTCCCCCGGATCGCCGGACAGCGCCGCACTCAGATCGAGCGCGTAATCCAGCACGTCGGACGGGTCTTTCGCCGGCCAGACCAGCGGCGGCAGATCGGACGGCAGCGCGCCGCGCGGCAGTGCAATGAGACCATCCAGCGTCACCGTGCGCGCGTTGGACGGCAGCCACACCTGGGGAACCGCGGTGGTGGTCATGGCTCAATACTCCACCAGCACGAGGCCGCCGCCGCCGCCGCCGCCGGCGAAACCCGGGCCGCCGCCGCCACCGCCGCCACCGGCGCTGTTGGCCGGCGCGCTTTCGCCGATATTGTTGGTGCTGCCGCGCCCCGCGCCCGGCCCACCGCCATTGCCGCCGCGTCCGCTCGGCGGCACCGCATCGCCGCCGAACGATCCCGCCAGATTGACCGTGCCGCCGACACCGGTGCCGCCGGTGCCCCCCGCCGGCGTCGCCGTGCCCGATCCGCCGCCGCCGCCAACCCCGCCGGTCGCCGACACATAGCCGCCAAAACTGCTCGGCTGACCGTTGCCGCCGTTGCCGTTGCCGCTGCTCGGCTGCCCGCCGGCGCCCACCGTCACGCTGATCGGCGTGCCGCCCGTCAGCCCGCTGAGCCAGAGCTGCGCCTGCCCGCCCGCCCCGCCGCCGCCGCCCGGCAGCGTCGCATGCGTGCCGCCGGCTCCGCCGCCACCGATCACCGTCACCTTCAGCCGCGTCACCGAATTCGGCACGACGAAGCTGCCGCTTGCTGTAAAGCTCTGCGCGCTGGCGAAACCGGGGCGCAGATCAGGCAGCTTCCACGGCACGAAGCGCGTGTTGGCCTGGGGGAAAATCGCGCTCGCGTCGATTTCGGTCGCCCCGGCACTGACCTCGATGGCGCCGAGCGACACCCATCCCGGATCGAGCGGCGGCAGCGTCTGGGTACCGCTCGGCGCGGCGGCGCCGGCCTTGAGATTCAGCGTCACCGTTTGCTGGCGCAGCGTCGCTTGCGCCTGCAGCGTGTTGTTCGGCCCGAGATAGGGCTGCGCCGGATTGGCCGCGTTGTAGTAAGGCAGCACCACCGGATTCTGATCGTTCTCGGTGAAGCTCGCCTCCAGCAGATAGGCGATCGTCGTGCCCGGCGTCGGCGGCGCGGCGATGCCGAGCGTCACCTGCCCCAGCAGCACCCCCATCTTGACGATCGTGTCGCTGACATCGGCGGCGATCGAGCCGTAGGCGCTGCTGTCAAGCGGCCCGAACTGGGTGATGCTGCCGGGCGATACCACGATGTTCATGCTCGGCGGGGTGGTCGGCCCGATCGCCAGCCCATCGACCGCCGCGCTGGTGCCGAGCGTCGCCGCGATCAGCGCATGCAGCGCGATCATGGTGTTGCGGTTGGTATTGAGCATATCGGTGTCGAGCGGAATCGCGCCCGGATAGACGATGATCCGATCCATCATGTCCTCGTATGAAGGTTGCAGGTGACGTGGCGCGCCGATCAGTCGGCGATGCGCATCCAGGCGATCGTCGCCACCGGCACGGTCTGCGCCACGGCGTCGATGATGTCGGCATCCGTCACCTGGCTCTGCACCATCGCCGCGGAGACATATTCGATGGCGCCGACGCCATAGCCGCCGCCTGCGCCATAGCCGGCGACCAGCGGCACGCCGGTCCCGACCGGTCGATAGGCGGTGACGAAACTCTGAAACGGCAGCATCAGGCTGCCCCAGCCACCGCCGACGGCATAGCCGGCGGCGATGCCCCAGGCGCCGGTATCGCCCGGTGCCGCCGGCTCGAACACAAGCGGCGTCCGTCCGGTCAGGTCGCGCAAAACCCCGACCAGTGCCGGCCGCGTCGCCCGGTCACGCAGCAGGCCACGCTGTATGCGGCTGCGAAACGCCGCATCGGCCTCGCCCGCCCGGCGCGGCAGCGTCGCCGCGAAGAAGTCCTGCGCGATCAAATCAAGAAAGCTGTCGGTCGCGGTGGCGATGCGCGTCTGCGCCCGGACATAGTCGAGCATCGCATAAAGCCAGGCCGCGCCATCAGCCAGCCCGACCAGCACCGCCGACAACAGCGGCGCGGGGGCGGGAAACCAGCGCAGCGGCAGCAATGTTGCCAGCCGCGCCGCCATGTCGGATGCGTCGCCCGTCATCTCACTGCACCGTCACGCTGCCGGCCATCACCACCCCGCCCGGTCCCGGCGTGATATCCGCCGTGCCGCCATTGAGCGTCACGCCTGTCACATTCAACACCTGGGCAGAGGCGCCATACGCCACCTGCGCCAGTCGCGACCACGGCAGCGCCGTGCCGAGCGGCAGCGCATTGATATAGGCGCTGACCGCCGCCGCCACCTGCTGCGTCACGTCGGCATGCACCGCGCCGGCCACGGTTGCGATGGCCATTGCCACGTTGGCCGAGATCACCGTTGGCGCCACCACCGTCCACAGCGACCCGAGCGGGCGCACGCCGCTCACCGCGCTGCCCACCCCCGACAGCAGCGCCGCCGGCGGCGCGCCGCTGCCATCATCGACGGTGACCACGAAGCTGCCCATCTGCGGCACGTTTTCCTGCACCGTGTAGCTCAGTCCCTGCTGCACGCTGCTCACCGCATACCCGACCGCGGTTGTCGTCGCCCGCGCGCGGCTGTCGATATAGGCGGCGAAGCGCGCCCGCAGCGCCGTGTCGCTTTCGGCATTCTGCCCGCCCGCGGTCGGCGTCGTATTGCCAACCGTATCGACACCGGGCAGCCCGGCGACGATCAGGCTGATTGTATTGGCCTGAACATTGCCGGCGCTGCCGGCGACGCTGGCCGTCACCGGCACAGTGACGGCGGCGGTTCCGGCGGCAAGCTGATAGCCGTTCAACGTCGCGCTGAACGCCGCGTTGGTCGGATCGGCGCTGACCGCGAAACTCTGCGCCCCGTCCGAGGTGCGGACCAAAGTGCCGACCGGCACCAACGCCGCGGCGACGGCGGCGAAGCGCGCGAAGGTGACATTTCCGGCCGCGGCGCTGGCCGGCAGCCGGGTCAGCGAAAAATCTGCCACCCAGCTATCGAGATCCGCACCCTGGCTGGTCGCCGCCCGCGTCGTCTGCAGCACCAGCAGGATGAGCCATTGCAGCCACAGGGCCAGCCCGGCATTGGCCTCCAGAACGGCGCGCAGGACCGAGCCGACGGCAAGATCGAGCACCTGCTGCGCCGCCCCCTGCACGGCGGCGGCGGCGGAACCGACGATGGTGTCGAAAGTGCGAAGTTGCAGTTGCATCGTTCACACCGCTCCCACGGAGAAGGTCAGCGCCTGGGTGGCGCCGGTGGCGGCGTCGGCGTAGCGGATCGACACATCGACGCTGCCGTCCGTCCCGCTTGCCACGTCGATCACCGGTTCCGGCGTGCGCGCCACCGACTGTTCCTGAAAGATCTGACTGCGGATCACCGAACGGATGCGCGCCGGACGCACCGGCTGGCCGACGAACTGGCCCAGTCCGGCGCCATAGGCCGGGTTCCACAGATAATCGCCCGGATTGGTCAGCAACCGCCGCAACACCCGCTGCTGGCCGAGCAGCGTGCCGTCGGCCATCGCCGCATCGCCGCCGGCGGCCAAGGTCAGATCGGCGCCATATTGGTGCGAGAGATCGGGCATGCTGCGCTCCTATTCCGGGTCGGGCCGGGTGGTCGTTCCGACGACGCCGCCCTGCGGGTCGTCATGCGCATGCGCGTTGTAATTGCCGCGCAACCGGTCAAGACTGCCGTGCCGGTCATAGACGTCGCCGTTGACATGCAGATCGCCGTTGACCCGGACGGTGCCGTCGTTCTGCAGCTTGATGAAGCTGCCGGACTGATGCACCAGCCACAGTTCGCCCACCGGCGCCCCCGGCGACGGCGCGGCATCGCTCCATGCGCCGCCGGCAACGACGCCATGCTCGCCCTCGCCATCCTGCGGCAGCACCATCACCTGCTGCCCCGGCATCGGCGGCACCGCCATGCCCCATCCCGCCCCGACCCAGGGGCTGAGCACCGGCAGCCATCCGGTCAGCACACCCTCCGGCTGCAGCGAAACCCGCGCCGCGTGTCGTGCCGGATCGACACTGACCACCGTGCCGAAGCGCGGCCGGCCATGCGCCGCATCGAGCGCCGCCGCCTGCGCTTTCAGTGCGTTGAGAAACCGTTCCATGCGCTACCCCGTCGAACTCGCCCGCGCCGTCACCGTCTGAGTGAATCCGTCACGCATCGACAAATGCCGATCGACGGCATCGACCTGCCACACCCGGTCGAAAATACTGTTGGTACCGACGAGCTGGATCATCATCCGCGGCGACAGCGTCAGCTCGCCTGGCATCTCGCCGCGCAGCAGCAGCTCATGCCGGCTGATCTCGTCGAGCTTGCGCTGCGCCAGCGTCTGTGCCGCATCCGGCGTCAGGTTCGGCACTACGAACACATAATCCCGCACGACACCGCCGCGCTCCGTGCCGGCGCTGGCGACGCACATGCTGCCGAGCCGGCTGTGCCAGGATTTCACCGTGACATTGATGTCACCGGCAAAGGTCAGCGCCCGATCGAGCCGCAGCGCAACGAAATCCTCCGGCGTCAGCAGCATCGGCGCAATGCCTATCGCCGGCGGGCGGAAATGCAGCGCGCCCTGCGACACCCACAGATCGAAACCCTCCCACCCCGCCAGCGTCGCCAGCAAATCCCATTCCGTCGTCGCCCGCGTCCCGGCATCCAGTGTCAGACTGTCATGCTCAAGCTCCCAGAAGCGGCCGACCGGCGTGCTGGTGGTCTGCACGTCGGCCGCCAGCCCATGCCGCCCGGCCAGCGTCGTGGCGATCTCGCTGGCGGTCTGATTGGCGAAAATCTCCTGCGTGCGCGCCTCGATCAGCAGTGCCGACAGGTCGCGACCCTCCAGCGTCAGCTCCGCCGCGACCGGGTCGAGGCCGATCGTGTCCACTTGCCCCTGCAGCAGACTGACGAAGCCGCCGACCGGCGACAGCGCGATCTGCACATCGATCGCAGCGGCGGTGGTCGCTGCCCAGCCGCCAATGCCGCCGGTCAGCGCCGCACGCACGCGAAACATGTCGGCGGAAAAATAGCCGCCCGACAGCACCTCCGCCGCCTCCACCCCGGCCAGCGGCACGCCGTCGGCGAGCACCAGCAGGCGTGGCGCCCGCCATGCGTTACTGGGCGGCAACGCCACCTCCCGCCGCCGCATCGACCGCCGGAAGGCGCAGCGTCACCGGCCCCTCGAGCCACGGATCGGCAATGCCGTTGAGCAAGGCGATCCGAACCCATTGCGTCGCATCGCCGAGATACTGCGCGGCGACGCGGAACAGGTCGCCACCGGCAACCTCGATCGTCTGCATCGGATGTGCTCCTCAGCTTGTCGCGTTTGCCAGGTTGGCCGCCGCCCGTCCGAGAAAGCCCTGGGCGTCCGCCGTCTGCGCCAGCGTCCCTGCCGCCGCCGCCGCGCCCACCGGATCGGTGGCGGCCAGCAGCGCGCCGCCGGCACCGGCCATCGCCGTGGCCGCCGTCGCCTGCGCCCCTGCCACCGCCGTCACCGCGCCGCCATAGGAGCCGGTGCCGAGCGTCGCCGCGCCCGGCACCGCGAGTGCCGCCTGTGCCCCGGCGGTGTCGAGCATGCCGCCGGCAAGCGTCACGTCGGACAACACGACGCTCGCCAGCGTCGCCGCCCCCGCGACGATCACCTGCGCCTCGTCGAGCAGCACCATGCATTCGATCCGGTACGGCACCCAGTTCGGGTGTTCGTACTGCGCCTCGAACCGGGCGATGACCACGAGGTAGGCAAAAGCGTCCCAGGCCAGCGGCAGTGGCAGGCCACCGGCGCGCAGCAGGTCGAGCAGCCGCGCCCGGTCGGCCGCGTCAGCGCCCGCAAATGCGCCCGACCAGACGATCGGCGCCTCGTCCGGTCCCATCGCATCGATCACCCGTGCGCCGCCCGGCAGCCGATGCACGGCAAGCCGCTGGGCGCCGCCAAAGCTGATCCGTGCCGGCAACTCGAAGCCGTGGAACGTCACTGGCCCCAGCAGCAGCGTGTCCGACATGCCTCAGCCTCCCCAGCCCCACGGTCCCTGCAGCGTGCCGGGAAAAGCCGGCGTCAGCCGCGGATCAAAGCCGGTGGCGCCGCGCTGCGGCCGCGCCACGCTGGCGGCGAGATGGTTGCCGAGCCAGCGCCCGACCCGCATCCCGTCGAGAAACACGTCCCCGCCGGAGGCTCCGCCTGCCGCCTCCCCGCCGGCCGGCGCCGGCGCGGCCGGTGCCGCCGCCGCGCGCGGCTCAAACGGCGGCGCCATCGGCGGTTGCGGTTCCCCCGGCAGAAACGGCGGCGGCGCGGCGGCCCGCAGCGGCGACAGCAGCACCGGCAACATGAAGGCCGGCGCAGGCGTGGCCAGATCCGGCGCCACCTGCACCGGCGCCGATCGCGGCGATACACCCAGCGACACCGCCGCCCCCGCCATCGCCGCCGCCGCAACCACCGCCGGCGGCGGCGCCGCCCGGCCGTACTGCGGCAAGGCCGGCACCGCGGCGCGGCTCGCCGGCGCCACCACCAGCGGCGACGTTGCGCCAACCCAGGCTGGCGCCGGATGAAACGGCAGCGCCGCCAGCGCCGCCGCGTCGGCGCCGCCCGGCACCGCCTCGGGCATTGGCGGCGTCACCCTCGGCCCATCCCGCGGCACCGGCGCCGCCGGCGGCGCCAGCGCCGCGCCCGCCCGCCCGAGCCGGCCGAGCATCACCTCGGCGGCGCGCAGCGCATCGGCCAGCACCGTGTCTTCCTGCGCCTCCGGCAGGGTCTCGCTCATCGCCGTTCCCTCCAGCGCATCGCGGTGAAATCGAAGCTGCCGCCGTCAAGTTCGCCAAGCACCACGATGCATGCCAGGCGCTCGGCGGCATCCAGGCTGAATGCCACGTCGAACGGCACCCCGTGCCTAACCAAATAGAGGCAGTCGATCAGGTCGGGGTGCCGGCTCAGTTTCCCGCCGCGGCCGCCACCTCGGCGGCGCTCGCCTGGCGATGGCCGAGCGCCGCGGACACCGCGTCCAGCCCCGCCTCACCCAGCCGCGCCACCAGCGCCTCGACCTGCGCCTCGCTCGACGGGGCCGGCACCGGCACGCCGTCGATCGCCGCCACGCTCGCCGCCAGCGCGGCAACGCCCATCCAGGCGCCGTTCTGCGTCAGCGCCGGCCCCGCCGCCTTGTAGAGCCGCAGTTTGTCGAGCGCGCTCAGCCGCCGCAGCACCAGCCGGCGCCCTTGCGCGTCCGTCGTCTCCGGCGCCGCCTGCGCCGCCGCGACGATGCTGCCCGATGGCGTCTGCATCAGACCCTCCGCCGCGACGAGGCGAAGAACTCCAGACGCTGCCTGACGCTAGCATCACCGCGCCACGCGCCGGCATGCGACAGCCGGAACACGGCCCGGTCAAACTGATAGGTACTGGTGGAGCCGTCACTTTCGGCGATGTATTGATACATCGTCCCGGTTCCCGGCGACTGTCCGGCATAAAAATCCGCCTCCAGCCGGGCGATGAAGTCCTCGGCCACCGAATTGCCGCGTTCGAGATCGAAATGCCCGTCCCAGCCTTTCGGCAGTTCGGCGCCGAGATGCGTCCCGTCGATCCGATCGACGCGCACCGAGGCGGTGATCTGCCGGCTCTCGAACCCCGTGACATGCGACAGATCGACCCGTCCGTACGGTCCCAGAACCACCACCTGGCAGTCCCGGCCGACCGAGAATGTGTTGCCCGACATCCTGCCCCCTCCTTACGCCGCCAGCGCGCCGGGCGTGCCCGGCAACACCTGCGACTGCACCTGCACCGTCTGCCCGCCTTCGATATTGACGATGAACTTCTCGTTGATCGCCTGGTACTGCACCTGCGCATCGCTCTGCACGTAGCCGAGCGCGGTGCGGCCCGGCGGATTGTTCGACGTGTCGCAGATGACGCTGAACGGCAGGCTGCCGTCGGTGCTGCCGAGCAGACCCTGGCTCAGCATGTTCTGCAGGAAGCTGAGCTGTGTGGCGCGGATGCGGCGGAACAGATCGGCGTTGATCACCTCACCGACATACTGCCCCATGCCGGCGGCCAGCGTCGCCGCCAGATAGTTGGTCAGCCGCGTGTAGGTGTCGCCGTTCGCCGCCGCATTGCTGCTCGCGTTGTGGCCGCCGCGCACGCCCCAGAAACTGCCGCCCGGCTGCGGATTGGCGATCACGTCGATGCCCGCCTGCAGCAGCGTGGCAAGTTCCGCCGCGGCATAGGAACTGCTCTGCCCGCTGCCCGGCGTGCCGGATTTCTGGCTGCCCACCACGGCATAGAGCGGCTTGTTCAGGCTGCTCTGCTCGGGCGAAAGATTGGCCAGCCGGCCGGCGACGAAGCCCTGCGGGCTGACCACCCGCAGCACCGCATTGACCGGATCGTTCCACCAGATCCAGTCACCGAACATCAGCTTGCAGGCGTAGCTGTCCAGCCCGGCCGACTGCTTGGCGGCAACCGCATTGCTGATCGCATCGCCGGGCGGGCCGGTCAGGATCATATAGACGCCTTCCGACAGGCCGAACGCCGCCTGCGTGGTGTACTGCGTCACGTCCGACGCATCGGCCAGCAGCGCGATGCTGCAGCCTTGCCCGCGCAGCGCATACATCCCCGTCCGCGGCACCACATCGACGCCGACCAGCTCGGCCGCCGTCACACCGGCACCGTCACTGCCCGGCACACCCGAGGCGAACGAATAGGCGAATGCCGCCGGCGCCGCGCTCGCCCCCGCCGAAGTCGCCACCACCAACGCGCTCGGCCCGCGCTGCGGCCCCTGCCCGGCATTCACCGCGCTGGCCAGCGCGGTCCAGAAGGCCGCGCCGCTGCCGGCGATGTTGTCGAACACTTCCGGCACCAGCCCGGGCAGCGCGACAGTCAGCCGCCACGTCCCGGCACGCGCGCCGCTGGCCAGCGTCACCGCGATCTGATTGCCCAACGATCCAGTGGCGGCGGCGGTGAACACGAAGCCGATGCCGGGCAGGGTGAACTGCGCCGCGGTGTCGGTGCCGTCCGTCACCCGCACGCAGCGGAAGTTCTGCGCCCCCTGCTGCACCGCGGTTGCGACGTGAGTGCCCATGTCGAACAGCCGCGCCACCGGCGGCCCGAACGCCACCGCATAGTCAGACATGCTGCCGACGATCACCGGCTGGCCCACCGGCCCCCAGCTTGCACTGCCGACGACACCGACGATATCGGTCGGCACCCCGTTCAGCACCAGATTTTGCGGCGGCACGATCTGCACATAGAGATCGGGCACCACCAGCGCAGTGGTGTTGATGCTGCCTTGCTGGACGATCGGCATGGTTCAGCCCTCCCGCATCACGCGCACGACGGCATGCGCATGTTCCCCGGTCAGCACGCGCGCGATGGCGGCCGGATCTCTGATCGTCTCGCCACGTCCGTACGGGCCGAACGCCCGCACCACGACAAGATGCACGGTCATGGAATCCCCTTGTATCAGCCGAGCAGGTCGGCAATTGCTGCGCCCTGTGCGGCGATCTGCGTGCCGCCGATGGTCAGGCATGGCAGCATCGCCGTGATCGTCGTCGCATAATCGACGCTGTAGCTCAGCTCGCGCCGGTACAGCGCCGCATCCTCCCATCGGTCGCTGGTCACCGAGGCGACGAACAGCAGCCGCCCGCTGCTGCCATCGGGCAGCCCGATGAAGTCGATCGCCGACAGCGCGGCATCGACCGCGCTGCCCACCGCATCGCGCATTGCCGGGGTGGCGCACCAGCAGGTCACGGCAAAGCCCTGCCGCTGGCGACGTGTTTCGCGCTGCGCCGGCTGGTCGGCGGTGATGCGGGCGACCATGCTGCGGGCGCCGCGCACCGTCACCGCGGCACCCGCCGCCGCGGCGGCGATGCCGACCTCCAGCAACGCCGCCGCCAGCGCCGCCGCCACGCTCTGCGGCGTGTCGCCCGGCACCGTCCGATGCACCGCCGCGCGCCCATCGACCAGCAGCGCCGCCACCTGCCCCGGCGTCGCCGCGCCGGCAAAGCGCGCCACGCCACCGGCCACCGCGGCACCCAGCGTCACCGCCACCGGCGCCATCACCCGCCACGCATCGGGATAGCGTGTCGTCACCACCTGCGATCCGGCCACCGCAGCGACGCTGACATTGACCAGCCCCGCCGCCAGGTCGGCGTCGAGTGCCGCCGGCACCGGCCAGCCGCGATAGACGCGACACACCGCCCCCGGCACCACGCAACCGGCCTCCAGCCCGCCCGGATACAGCGCCCCGCCGACGATCGCCGCCAGCGCCGCCTCCACGTCCGCCTGATCCGCCATCAGCTTCCCGCCTGCCGTGCAAAGAGCCGCCACCCCAGCGCCGTCAGCTCGGCGCTCGACAGCACCGCCGTTCGTCCGAGATCGTCGGTCGCCAGGTCGCCGGGCCGCAGCACCACGCCGACCGCCTGCGGCAGCAGCATCTCCCAGCCGCCGGCCCCGCCCGGCAGCCCCGGCGCATCGCCCGGCAGCGCGCCGCGCCCACCATCGCGCCGCGACCCCAGCACGCTTGCCGGCCAACCGGTCATCAGCGGCAGCAGTTGCGCCGCCTGCACCCCGCCATAACGCGCCAGCCCGGCCACGCCCGGTCCCGCCGGCCGCGCCAGGGTCAGCGTCCGGTTGGTCCTGACGCACAACACCGGCCCCAGGCGCGGCGTGCTGGCGACGAAAAACACCCCCTCGCCGCCGGCCAGGTAATCCCCCGCACGGGCATAGCCGGCGTCGAAAATCCCCAGCCACAGCGCGTCGCCATACGGCACCGGCGCGGTCGGATCGCGGGTCGAGACGAACGCCGCCGGCAGCCGCAGCACCCGGTTGGCGCTGACCAGCGGCGCCTCGGCGCCGCGTGGCCGATACAGGTCGCACCAGTCGCCGACGCCGCGCCCGGCCTGACCAAGCCCCTGCCGGATCAGGTCCGGCACCGCCTGCCCCGGCAGCATCACACCACCACGCGCAGCGTGCCGTCGCCCAGCGCCGGCCCGGCGGGCAACCCGAGAAACCCGCACAGCCGCCGCCGCCAGCTATCGAACAGCGCCATGCGCTCGCGCAGCTCGGCCGGATTGCGCGTCCACACGCTGGCCTGCGCGGTGCCGAGCTGGCCACCGGCATCCGTCACCGCCGTCTCAAGCTGGTTCAGCGTGACGAGGTAATTGCTCACCACGTTTTCCTCGTCGCTGCTGAGATTGTTGATGCGGAACTCCAGCAGCCCGTAGGCGGTGAAGAACCGCCAGCCCTGAAATCCCGCCGGGCCTGCGCCATAGGCGGGATAGCCGCAGAAGCGGCGGATGTCGGCCGCTTGCGCCGTGGTGAACGCCATAAGCTGACCTCCTTCGCCCCCTCCCGCGCGCGGGAGAGGGCCGGGACAAGCACCGGTACGAGGGCGGTTCGCGTCAGCCGATATGCTCGACCATCACCGCCCGCTTGAACGCCGCATTGGTCGCGGTCGGGATCGTCGTCGGGCTGGTGGTGGTGTCGCTCGGCGCACAGAAGCCGCCGATCCAGTACCAGCTCTGCGCGATGATCTGCTGCAGCCGGTCGATCGGCTCGCGCGTCACCATCGCCACGTTATCGACGATCGAGACGATGGCGTCCTTCGGGGCGACATCGGCCGTGTCCATGCCGGCGAAGTCACCCTCGATCAGCGCACCCTGCCCGCACACGATCGGCCGGCGCACCAGCGCGCCGCTGATCGTCGGATGCGTCGTCACATACGCCTCGGTGGTCGGCACGAAGCGCAGGCCGAGGAAGTCGTTGACCAGCCCGCGTTTGTACACCGCGTTGGCGCTGGTGGCGCCCTGAAACAGCCGCTGGAACGCCTGGTCATTGAACAACTGCCGCGCACTCTGCGGGTCGAGATAGCAGTTGTATGCACCGTCGATCTCCGGCACCGCGTTCTGCCGCAGCGTCGCCACCGCGTTCAGCAGCGTGGCGATGTCGAGCTGATCGCCGGCGACGATCTGCGTCGTGTTGGTCCGCGCGTTCGGCCGCAGGATGGCGCTCGCCGTCGCCGCCGTCACCGTCGCATTCTGCGCGCCATCGGTCGTGCTGACGTCAGTGGAGAAAGTCAGCGTGCCCGAACTGCCGCCCGGCGTGGTCGTCGCATTGCTGCCATCGACGGCAACCCCCACCAGCAGATAGGAGTTGGCGCCGACCATCACCGCCAGCGGGTTGGCGGCACTCACTGCGGTCGGCACGCCGTTGACGAACGCGCTCTGAAAGCCGCGCACGTCATCCACCGCGAGCGTCGGCGCGGCGCTGCCGAGCGCCGTGCGGACCCGCGTGTTGCCGCCAAAATAGGCGGCAAACAGCGCGTTGCGCGCCAGCTCGTCGAGGCTGCGTGCCGCCTGCTCGCCGTTGACCGCGGCATTGAGCAGGAACTGACTGGCGATGCCGACGCGGCTGGTCACCATGTTGAGGTCGGCGGTGGCGGCATAGAAATTCAGCGTCAGCGTGTACTGCTCGACGCCGAAGCTCGCCGGCACCAGCCCATTATCGAGGTTGGTGTTGGTCGCCGGGGCCAGCGGCGTCGTCACCGAAGGTTTCAGCCCGGCCCGCGTCTTGGTCAGCGTCTCGCCGATGCCGACAGCGAACTCCTCACGATCGGCGACCGCGCGGTAGCCGAGCCGACTCGACAGCGCCGCCTGGAACTCGCGCTCCAGGAAACCCTGCTGAATGATCGGCTGCAGCGCCGCCGGAAAGTTCTGGATGCCCATTGATGATCCTCATGCGAAGTCGCCGGGCGGCGAGGATCGCCGTCCGGCTGGTGAAACCCGCGTTCTGCTCGTCGTCAGTCGGGCGCGATCCTGCGGCTTTCGGCGCGCCCCGCGCTGCCGCGCCGCGGCTGCCTATCGCCGCCGCAACAGCTCGGCCCGCGCCGCCTGCCATTCCTCGGCGGTCATCTCGGTCGCCAGCTTGCCGCGCGCCACCGCCGGCGGCGGCGGCGTCGCGGTCGAGGACGACGATGCGCCACCGAACAGCCACGGCTTGCGGGTGCGCAGCTCGCGCATCAACGCCGCCCCGCCTTCCAGCTCGCCCGCCGCATTCAGCGCCAGCGCCGCAGTGTCGATCAGCCGGATGCCATCGAGATCGACCATCCCGGCGCGCACCGCCGCCGCGCGCAGCTCGGCACGCAGCACCTGCGCCGCCGCCGCCGTCTCCACCTCCACCAGCCGCGCCTCCAGCGCCACCACCTTCGCCGCGTCGTCGGTCTCGTCGCTCATGCCGCTCCCTTCCGCGCAAAATCCTCGCTGTCCAGCCGCGCCAGCTCCGCCGGCACATCGGCGATGTCGAACGTCTCCGCCACCACCTTCACCGCCGTCTCCCGCGACATCAGCCTGGCCGTGGTCAGCGTCTGCAACGTCGCCGCATCCTGCGCCCGCTCGGCGGCGTCCGGCGGGTACCACGGCGGCCAGCGCAGGGTGATCCGCGCGCCCGCATCCATCGGCGCCACCGCCGCCCCGCGCACCGTCAGCCCGAACCGCGCCGAAGCCAGCACCACCATCCGTGCCAGCCGCAGCATCGCCGCGCCGTAACTGACGCGCAGATTATCGGCCAGCCATATCAGGCCCTGATTCATCATCTCCAGCGCGCGTCCGCTCTGCGGCGCGCTCAGCCGGTCGGCACTGGCGCGGTTGCCGTGCACGCCCTCCAGCGCCAGTTCGCGCAGGAACCGCACATAGTCGATCACCGCCGCCGCCGCGGTTCCGCCGATCTCCAGCAGCCGCGCGTCGCCCTTCTCGGTGACCACCAGGGCGTTGCCGGCGCCGCGCACGATCTCGGCGTCGGTCGCCGCCGGCTCGCGGATCATCAGCAGCGGGTCGGACGAATATTTCAATCCCCGCCCGGCCTGCGACAACTGGTAGTCGATCTCGATCGAGGTCTCCACGGCCGGGCGAAACGTGCAGGCGCCATCGACATCATCGCCGCCCGGCAGGTTGCGCACCCAGACCAGCGGCACGAAGCCCAGCCCGTGGGTGATGCTGCGCGCCGCATCTTCGGCATGCGGCGGCGCGCCGCCCACCGGCACCGGGACGAACCAGATCTCACGCTCGACATCCCACACGCGCTGAAACCAGTAGGTGCCGGCCGGATCGACCATCGCATAGCCACGCGCGACAAGCGCGGCGCCCGGCACCTTGTAGCATTCCGTCACCTGCGCCAGCGTGTCGGGCGCCGCGGTCTGCCACACCGGCGTCAGATAGAGCGACGGCAGCACCTGGAAGAACACCCGCCCGGCCAGCACCCGCAGCAGAATCGCCACACTGCCGACGCTGCCGCGCAGCGCCGCGTCGAGCATGACCCGGTTCAACCCGCTCTCCTGCGCAATGTCGGCCAGCGTCGCGCGCGTCGCCGCATCGTCGCAATCGAGCGTCGGGAAATGTCCCTCGCCGAAGACGAGTGACAGACTGTCATCGACGATGATGCGCGCCAGCGGATAGCGCACGCTCGGCTTGCGCTGGCGCAGCGGGATATACTCCCCGCCCGCCGTGCGCTCGTCATGAAACGCGTAGGGCAGCACGTCATAGAGCCGCCCTTCCAGCACCCGCGTCAGCAGATCGAGCCGGCGCGTGCGCGCGGGGTATCCGCCGTCGCGCGGAACAAGCGCGCTGATCGTGTCGAACATGGTGTCTCCCTGCTCCGCCCCACCCTCACCGGCCGATGAACGCCACCGCCAGCCGCCGCGCCGGCGACTCCGCCAGCATCGCCAGCGCCCGCGACAGCGCATCCACCTGATCGTCCTTGCGGCCGCCGGGAAACTCCCGCAGCTCGTCGAGGAACAGCCGGTTCCAGCCGCCGCGGACGACGGCAATCTCCCCCGCCGCCACCAGCGCCGCCGCCGGCCCGGCGCGCGTCAGCTTGGCCCCGGTCTCGGGACCAGCGAGCACCCGGAACCCGGCCAGCCGCCCGGTCAGGAACGCCACCTGCTGCTTGCCCGCCTGCCCCGGATCCTGCGGCAGCCCGACCGCGACCTCGTGCCCGTCGAGCTTCGCCGTCTGCACGATGGCATCCGCCACCGCCCCCGGCCCGGCGCGCAGCCGCACCACGTCGAGCACCACCACCACGCCACCCTCACCACGGCCGAGCTTGACCCCCGCCGTCCAGTCCGGGTCGCGCGCCTCGCCCGACGCCGTTGCCGCCAAATCCCAGGCCCGCACCACCGGCCGGCACGGCGGCGCCTCCTCGAACACGCCGATCCGCCCGACCTGGAACAGCGCCTCGGCGTCCGAGCGCGGCGCCTGCTGATACAGGGCCGACCACGCCCGCGGCCCCAGCACAGTGCGCCGGCGCAGCAGCGCGCTGCGGCTCTCCGCCGCCGGCCACAGCGGCGCGCCCTCCTCGCGGCGGAGCGGATCGTCCGGCCCGGCCAGCGCCGGCAGCACCAGCCGCCGCCACGGCTCATCGCCGCCGGCCAGCACCCGCCCGGCCAGATCGTCCTCGTGCCAGCGGGTCATCACCAGCACGATGCGCCCGTGCGGCGCCAGCCGCGTCGTCAGGTCGGCGCGGAACCAGTCCCACAGCGCCTCGCGCGACACCGCACTTTCCGCCTCCGCCCAGGATTTGATCGGATCGTCGATAACGATCAGGTCGGCCCGCCGCCCGGCCAGTGGCCCGCGCACGCCGACGCCGAAATATCCCCCGCCCGCCTCGGTGGCGAAGCGTGCCGCCGCCCGCTCGTCGCGCGCCAGCCGCGCCCCCGCCACCTCGCCGCCGTGCTCGGCCACCAGCGCGCGCACCTGACGGCCGAAATGCGTCGCCAGCCCCTCGGTGTGACACGCCGCGATGATCCGCACCGTCGGCCGCCGCAGCAACACCCAGGCGGGAAAGATCACGCTGGCATAGGTGCTTTTGGCGCTGCCCGGCGGCATCGACACCAGCACCCGGTCGCCCTTGCCGGCGAGCACGGCCAGCAGCGCCCGATGATGCCGCGCCGGCGCCTGGCCGCGTGGCTCCAGCACCAGCCTGGCCCACTGCGACAGCTTCATACGATGTCCCGGATACGAAAATCGGCGGCTGTGCCGTCCCGCACACGCCGCCGATCATGCCGTAAGGATTAGCGCAAACCGGGGCATCCGGGCAAGGCATTTTTTCCGCTTGGCAGATTTTTTTCCTGGCAATCCCGCGCCGCACAATGCAGCCTCCCGGCCAACAGCAACGGCCTTTGACGCGCTCAAGTATAGCTCGCAAGTATCTGTGATATCGCCAATCAAGTCGAAATGTGGCAGGAATGTGCCGGCGGATGTGCCGGAGTCGGTGCGATTTTGCCGCCCCCTATGACATCGCTATGCGATCAGGGGTTGACCTGGGCGGCAAGACTTGCTCGGATCGCCTCGTGTTTGATCCCGGACTGCTCCGATCCCGGCCCGCTTCGCGGCGTGGCTGTTGCGAAGCCGTTTCAGTCACGCGCGCCGGTTTCCGCCGGTTGCCGCTGCCGCCGTGCGCCTGCCGCGCGGCGGCCCATCAGAAAAAGGAGAGGTTGCCATGATCTCGTCGGCCCGACGGATGGTCCCTGGCGTGCTCGCCTCGCTGCTGCTCGCCGCCCCGTTGCTCGCTCCGGTCGCGCATGCCAGCGAACCGCCGCGCAAAACCGTCGCCCCGCATGCAAGGCTGAAATCCGCTTCCAAGCATGGCCAGCATCTGGCCCGGCGCCGGTCGACCACTGTTCCGGTCGCCGTGCACCCGGTGGCCTTCCTCGACGATTCCGCCGCCTGGCACCAGAACGGCATCGCCTCCTGGTATGGTGGGCCGCGCTGGCAGGGGCAGCGCACCGCCTCCGGCAGCCGTTATGAGCAGGACGCGCTCACCGCCGCCCATGCCACCCTGCCGCTCGGCAGCCGCATCCGCGTGGCGCTTGAGGGATCCGACCGCAGCGTCGTCGTGGTCATCACCGACCGGCCGGGCACCCGCACCCGGATCATTGATCTCAGCCGCGGCGCCGCCCGCGTCCTCGGCATGCTCGATCGCGGCGTCGCCCGCGTCACCCTTTCGATGCCATGATTTCCGCCGCACGTTTCGCTACCCGGCACGCGCAGCGTCATTTAATCGTGAAATCGTTTGCCACAGGTCCAAAACCGGCGACGTCACGGCAGGTTCACCGGGAAATGCGGTGGTGATCCTAACCGGTGCAGGATGGAGACCTTGGACCCTGCTGCCGTCGATGGCAGCGCCTTGCCCAGACTGCGACCTTCGCCTCCCTCCGACCCTGTCGTGCCGCCACAGATTCTATTAATTCACAGCAATGATTTGCGCCTCCTCGCGCTTCTCGCGGCGCTTGCCGAGGCGGAATACCGCGTGCTCAGCGCCGCCGATGCCGCCGACGCGCGGACGCAGATCGGTGCCCGCGGCATGCCGGATGTGCTGCTGCTCGGCCCTGGATGCCCGCCTGCGCGTTCCGGCATGGGTTTTGCCCGCGAATGTCTCGCCGCCTGCGCCGCGGTGCGCGTCATTTACCTCACGCCGCTACCCTGGCCGGACGGCCTGCCGCTGCTGGCGCGCGAGCGGTGGCTGCGCATTCCGTTCACCGAACCGGCCCTGGTCGCCGCCCTCGCCGCCGGCTGGCCCGTCACGGCATCAGCGTCGGCATGATGCGATGCAGCGTCCCCGTCGCCTTGCAGGAGGGCGTCATATAGACCAATTCGGCCGTCGTCTGGGCCGCCTGTCCGGCGAGGCGCAGCAAATGCGGCGGCTTGCCCGCCGGTTGCGTGTTCAGCGTGCCGTCCAACCGGCCATCGCCGGCCATCGTGCCGCGCAGAATCAGGCTGCCGTCACCGGGGGCGAAGGCAAAGCTGCCGGCGGTGCCGGCGCGGCCCGGAAGGGTGGTCAGCGTCGAGGTGCCGCCGAGGCCGCACCCGGCCAGCGGCCCGGCATAGCGCCGCTCCCGCACCATGCCGGCGGCGCACCCGGCCAGCATCAGAACCACTACCGATATTACACCGACACGCATTATTTCGCACACGGGAAGTTGAGCATCAGCGCTTCACATATAAACGTATTGGTCGTCCCTGCACGCTTAGATTCCGCCTACGGCATAGTCGCCCAACCGACTCGAGGACCCGTCAATGGCCGCAGTTCCGCCCCCTGGTTCCGCGCTCAGCGGTCTGACCATTCTTCTCGTCGAGGATGATCAGGATGTGCGCGATGCCGTCGAGGCGTTGCTGGTGCTCGAAGGCGCCGAGGTCGTCGCCTGCGCCGGCGCCGCAGCGGCGCTCGACGTACTCGGCGGAGGGGCGCCGCTCGACCTGCTGATCACCGATGTGGTGCTCGGCGAGCCGCTGTCCGGCTTCGATGTCGCCGCCGCTGCGATGGCCTATCGTTCCGCCCTGCCGATCCTGCTCATCACCGGCTACGCCGGCACCGCCACCCGCGACCTGCCGCGCCCGGTGCCGGTTCTGCTCAAGCCGTTCCGCTATGTCGAATTGCTTGACGCAATCAACGCAGTGCTGCGCCGACAACCCGCCAGCATCGCTGCCGCCGCATGATCTGTTGCTGGCGCATCAAATCGTGAAGCAAAAACATTTTTGTTGCGGAAAACGTGAGCATAAGCTTCGATGACAGCCGTTTGTTTCTATGCTAACGTTCCTCCATATTCCTTGGGGGCACGGCCGCATGCGGGTTCTTGTGGTGGAGGACGACGCCGGAGTACGTGACACCCTCAACGATTTGCTCGCCGCGTCGGGGCACGTCGTCTCGCTGGCGGCAACCTATGCGCAGGCGGCCGGGCTGTTGACGCAAGTGGCGCTGGACGTGCTGGTCGCCGACCTCATCCTGCCCGGCGGCAGCGGGCTCGAACTCGCCAACCGTGCGGTGGCGCACGGCATGGCGGCGGTGCTGTGCACCGGTCACCCGACGCAGATGGAGATGCTGCGCGAACACGGCATCGGCCATCTCGCCAAACCGTTCTCGTCGGAAACGCTTGAGCGTGCCATCACCGCGGCGGTGCTGCGGCCGCGCTGAGCGCCACCCGTCCCGGCCCCGGGCGAGGCAGCGCATGCCGGCGGCCGGCCGGTCACCTGACGGGTGGGCACCAATGGATGGCCCAACCGACCTGTCCACTCAGCGCACAAACAGTTTGATGCTTGTAATGGGAATCGGAATGCGTTAAAACTGGCGTAACGAATTGAGCGTGGCGGTTCCGGTGCTGGCCGTGCCCGAGGTAAGGAGTTCAGGGCTTATGACCACCAAGATTGGGTTGGCGACGGCAATCGTGGCGAGTGTGGCGTCCGGCGGCGCGATGGCCCAACGTATCGGCGAGGTCTCTGGGTTTTTTGCAACCCCGAATCCGAAACTGATCATCACCAACACGTCGGCCACCGCCTACAGCGGCGTTAAGCTGTTGGCCTTCAACGGCGTGACGAAGATCGGCTCGACCAGCATCGGTGTACTGCCGGCGGCGGTAGCCGTCTCCTCCTCTGGCTTTGCCAGCTTTCTGCTCGGCAATGGCGGCGGCAGCGCCACCCGCCTGATGAGCAAGCCCGGTGTTCCAGGCCTCACCAGTTCAGACACGTTCCAATTGGTCGCGGCAGGCCTGCAGTCCGCCGTGTTTGGCGACACGCCGGACTGGCTCGGTAAGACCAACACCAAGGCGACGAATGGTGCGCAGGCATTGGCCGCCTTGTTTGCGGTCCCGGAGCCGGCAACGATCCTGCTGATGACCGCGGGCATTGCCGGTGTCGCAGCAAGCCGCCGCCGTCGCGGCTGATCGCCCGGCGGCTTGCCACGCTGCGCGGTAACAGGCCGCGGTGAGATGGGTTTTGCACAAACAGCGATCGCAGTATCGCTGTTTGTGTTTTATCGGTGATCCAAGCATCGTACGGAAAAGGTGATGTCTGGGTTGCCGCATCCCATGCACGGGCCGAATCGGCTCAAACTCGGGATTTTTTCCGCCAACGCCGATGGCGGGCTGGCCCTGACCCGGGTTGCCGAACGCTGGCCGGCGCTGTGGCCCGACATCGTCGATGTCGCGCAACTGGCCGACCGCGCCGGGTTCGAGTTCTTCCTGCCGATCGCCCGCTGGAAAGGCTATGGCGGCCTGACCAACAGCCGCGAATGGTCCTATGAGACACTGACCTTCGCCGCCGCCTTGGCCGGTGTCACCCGCCACATGGCGCTGTTCGCCACGGTGCATGTGCCGATGGTGCATCCCGTCTTCGCCGCCAAGGCGCTGGCCACCATCGACCACGCCAGCAATGGCCGCGCCGGCCTCAATATCGTCTGCGGCTGGAACCCCGACGAGTTCGCCATGTTCGGCGTCAACCTGACCGACGCCCGCTATGAACAGGGACTCGAGTGGTTCGAAATCCTGTCCCGCCTCTGCGCCGAGGAGGCACCCTTCGACCATCACGGCCGCTTTTATGATCTGCGTCAGGTCTCCGGCCTGCCCAAGCCGCTGCAGCGGCCCCGCCCGGTCACCCTCAATGCCGGCTTCTCCCCCGCCGGGCGCGACTTCGCCGCCCAGGCCGCCGACTTCCTGTTCACCACCTTCGTCGATTTCGACTCCGGCCGCGCCCAGATCGCCGACATGGCGCAGCGCGCCGCCGCCACCGGACGACAGGTCGGCGTCCACACCACCTGCCACGTCGTCTGCCGCCCGAGCCAAAGCGAGGCCGAGGACTACTACGAGCATTACGCGGTCGCCATGGAAGACAGCGCCTGCGCCGACCACTACATGGCGACCAAGGAGAAATTCTCCTTCTCGCATGACCCGATCGCCTACCGGCTGCACCGCAAGCGCTTCGTCGGCGGCGCCGGCACCTACCCGCTGATCGGCACGCCCCGCGCCATCGCCGACGACCTGATCCGCATCGCCGAGGTCGGCTTCGCCGGCGTCGCCCTCTCGTTCGTCAACTATAAGAACGAGTTGCCGTATTTCATCGGCGAGGTGCTGCCCCTGCTGCGGCAGGCGGGGCTGCGCGGCTGACGGCAAACCGGCAGCACGCCGCCCCGCTCGCCGCACAGTCGGTTTCCACCGCCACCGCCTCGCCGCTCAGCACCATTCCGCCGACCGCCGCCATCATCCCGCCAATCGCCGCGCACACTGGCGCCGGCTGCGCACCCGCCCCGGCGGCGAACGGGCTGTTCTGCACATCGAGCGTCAGCCCCTCGCCCTCGCGCCGCAGCGTCCACACCCCCCAGCCGAGCTGTGGCGCCGTCGCCGCGATCACCTCCAGCAGCCCGTCCGGCGCCGAGTCGCGATAGGTCGCCGCCGACCGGCCGCCGAAGCGGCGCACCGAGCGGCCGAGCGCCGCCAGCGCCGCCGCCGCCGCATCCGGCGGCAACTCGGCAAACAGGCCCATCAGCGCGTCCGGCCGGATCATCATGTAGCGGATGGTCCCGTCGCGGTATTCGCCGCGTTCGGCATCGAACACCATGCGCTCGCGCAGCGCCGCCATCCTACAGCGCCAGACTGCCGACGCTGGTGCCGCCACAGACGAACAACGTCTGCCCGGTGATGAAGCCGCTGGCCGGATCGGCCAGGAACATCACCGCCCGCGCCACGTCCTCCGGCCGCCCCAGCCGCCGCACCGGGATGCCGCGCAGCAGGCCGGCGATGCGTGCGTCCCCCTCCGGCAGCACCTCGTGGAACATCTCCGTCTCGATCGGTCCAGGCGCCACCGCGTTCACCGTGATCCCCTCCGGTCCCAGTTCCAGCGCCCAGGTGCGAACCAGCCCGATCAGCGCCGCCTTGGTCGCCGCATAGGCGCTGCGGGTCGGCAGCCCGAGCGCCGCGCGCGACGAAATCAGCACGATCCGCCCGAACCCCGCCGCCCGCATCGCCGGCAGCGATGCCTGCGCCAGGAGCAGCGCCGCCGACACATGCAGCCGTGACAGCACCGCCACATCCTGCGTCGTCACCTCGGCCAGCAGCGCCGGACGCATCGCCCCGGCATTATGCACCAGCGTCGCCACCGATCCCGCCGCCCGCGCCGCCGCCGCCGTCGCCGCCTCGTCGGACAGATCGACGACGATGCTGCGCAGCCGCGCATCGGCCAGCGGCGACGGCCGTTGATCGAGCGAAATCACATCGCGCCCCGCCGCCAGCAGCATGCGGCAGATCGCCAGCCCGATGCCGCTGCTGCCGCCGGTCACCAGCGCGCGGCTCATCGCGCCTCCAGCACGGCATGCCCGGTCGCATCGAGCGCCGCGCGCACCTGCACCGCATTCCCGATCGCCGGCCGATCCGGTGCGAAGCACAGCACCACCGGCCCCTCCGCCAGCCGCACCAGCGCCAGCGCCAGCGGCAGCCGCGCGCGAAACATCTCCTCATGGCTGTGATGCAGCACCGTCCGCGCCAGCACCGTGCCCGGCCGCACCGCCGCCGCCTCCCATGCCGGATCGTCGGCGAGACAGGCGGCGCAGCAGGCGCGCGGCGGATATTGCACATGGCCGCAGACGCGGCACCGCTGCACCGCGAACAGCCCCGCCGCCGCCGCGGCCTTCATTGCCCCAGCACGCAGGCGGCCGAGCACAGGCCGCGATCGTAATTGATCATGCCGAAGCCGCTGACCAGCGCATGTCGCGCGCCGGCCACCTGGCGTCCCTCGGCCGTCCCGGTCAGTTGCCGCAGCGCCTCGACCAGACCGAGATAGCCGCCCGCCGCCCCGGCCTGCCCCATCGAGAGCTGGCCGCCGCCGGTGTTCATCGGCAGGTCGCCGTCCACGGTGAAATCATGCGCGCGTGCGAACGCCACCGCCTCCCCCTTCGCGCAGAACCCCAGATCCTCGAGCTGCATCAGCGCGATCACTGGGTAATCGTCATAGGTCTGCACCACATCCATATCGCCGGGGGCAAGCCCGGCCTGCGCCCACAGCGCCTCGCGGTCCATCGCCCAGCCGCCGCGCAACTGCACCGGATCGTCGGGGAACGCATGGTGCCGCTCGATCGCGCCGAGCAGCCGCACATGGCGCAGCCCGAGCGCCTCGGCCCGCCCGCGCTGCATCACCAGGAACCCGTCGGCGCCGGCACAGGGCATGACGCAGTCAAACAGATGCAGCGGCTCGGCGATCGGCCGCGCCGCAAGATACTGTTCAAGCGTCAGCGCGCCGCGCAGCAGCGCCAGCGGATTGCGCCGCGCATTGTCCCGCTGCGCCACGCACAGACGGCCGAAATCCTGCCGCGTCGCCCCGTAGCGGTGCATATAGGCGTCGGTGATCAGGGCGAAACTGGCATTGGCCCCGCCGGCGCCGTAGGGATAGACGGCCGCGCGGGAAAAGCTGCTGAAGCCGGCAAGCAGGTCGCGGAAGCTGCCGTCGTTGGCGGTATCGCCGGCAATGCAGGCGACGACATCGGCATCCCCCGCCTGCACCGCCCGCGCCGCCCGCCGCAGCGCCACGACGCCGCAGGCGCCGCCCATCGGCAACCATTCGAGATAGCGCGGCGACAGCCCGACATGCTGCGTCAAGGCAACCGCGGTATCCGGCCCGAGCGTGAAACTCGACGCGCACAGCCCGTCGATCACCAACTTGCGCAGCCCGCTCTGCGCCACCAGCGCCGCCAGCGCCCGCGCCAGGAACCAGTCCGCGCCATGCTCCGAACGCCGCACATACGGCACCGTCACCGGTACCGCCGCGACAATGTCGTCGTAGCCGCGGCTCACAGAAACAACTGCACCGAGGGCAGCGCCGCGTCGCAATTGAGCAGATCGACGCGCTTGCGGCGGATCAGCAGGCCGCCGCCGGCCGCGATCAGATCATGCGTCGCCACGCCATACAGTATCAGCATGGCATCGCCCTTGGCCTCGGCGTAGCTGAACGGCGTGCGCGCGCGCCAGGCCCCGTCGCCGACCTGCGCCGCCTCCGGCGCCTGCAAGACATGCTGGGAAAAGCTCGGCGGTTGCTGCGACGGCGGATCGCGCCGCAGCCGCTCGATGCGCAGGCGCAGCAGCAGCCGATCCTCATAGGCGAGCGAGGTGTGCTCCTCGCCGTCGCTCTGCCCGCGGCTGAGCGGCACCCAGTAGAGCGCGTCCTCGCTGAGCAGCGCGAACCATTCCTCCCACCGCTTGTCGTCGAGCAGCCGCGCCTCGCGATAGAGGAAGCGCGCGATCTCCGCCTCGTTCATGCCGCCTCCGGCGCCATCATGTTCACCCAGGCGCGGAACTGGTTGCGCATGGAAATCTCGCTGGTCCCGTTGACGGTCATGTCGCCGCCCTCACCGGCCGCGAAATCGCGGTGCAGGCTGACCCATTCATTGCCGCCGCCGGCCAGCCCCTCCTGCACCATTCGGTAGCAGGCCTGATCGTCGTGTCCGACCACCGACAGCGGCGAGTTGATCAGCCGGTTATAGGTGACGTTGCGCCGGAAGATCGCCGGTGGCGCCCCGGTCAGCCGGAACGACCAGCTTTCGATCAGCGTACGATCGACGGCGATCGGCCGGATCACGCGAATGGTCTGAATGGCGCCCTTGATGGTCAGGCTCGGGTAATAGACCGTGTTGTGCCGCACCGTGCCAAGCACGTCCTTGGCCCGCTCCGCGCCATGCGCCGCAACCATCGCCGCCTCATACTCGGGCACCGCGGCATAGGCGGAATGGATGGAGAAATGCACACCCGAGTAGGAATGCCCGTTGTCGAACACGCGCACACCCATTTTGTCGAAAAATTCGTAGCCTTCGGCGAACGGCACCAGTTGCTCGATCGCCATCGGCTTCGGCGTGTCCTTTGGCTGATCCGCCCAGAGCTGCTTCGCCGTGCCGGCCGAGGAGGCATGCGCCGCCATCGGATGCATCGTGTCGTTGAGGTTCTCGACGAACATCTTCCAGTTGCTGTCATGCAGATAGCGCAGCACGCCGCCGGCAATGACCATCTCGCCGGCCGGCGAGCGATCGACCATGTAGTCGATCGAGGACAGCGACGCGCCGAAATACTCGGCAAACCCTGGCCCCTCCGCCGACAGCCGGGCGAAGACGAAGCCGCGATAGTCGTGCGCCTGCACCGGCGACAGGCCGCGCGCCGCGTCGCACCCATCGAACCCGCTGCCGGCATAGCCGTCGCGCAGCGGCACAGCGGCGAGGCTGCCATCGATGCGATAGCTCCAGGCATGATAGGGGCAGCGGAAAAACCGGCCAACCTTGCCGGACGTCACCCCGACCAGCTTGGCCCCCTTATGGGCGCAGCGGTTGCGCAGCACGCGCACGCTGCCATCGGTCTGCCGCACCATCATCACCGGCTCGGCGCCGATCGAGCAGGTATAGAAATCGCCCGGCTCAGGTATCTGGCTGGTATGGCCGACAAACACCCAGGTCTTCGCCCACAGCCTGCGCATCTCGATCGCGAAGATGTCGGGGTCGAGATAGACGTCGCGATGCACCTCCCGGTCGCGCACCAGCGCGCGGATCGCCGCCGGATCGTCCGTGTATCTGCCCATTGCGCCTCCGGCCCCGTCCCCGCAGCGTGACGTTAGGTGAGAACGCCGCGGCCCTCAACGTCGATCCGGTAAGGTGGGCGTAAGTCGCGCCCGCCAGTGTCGCGCCGTTCTGACACGGAGACCGTTCGATGCGCGCCACCGCTTGTTTTCTCGCTGCCGCCCTCGCCCTCGGCGCCGGCGTTCACCCCGCCGCCGCCGAAGAATCCTGCCCGTCCGCCGCAGGATCGATGATGTCCAGGGCCGCCATGACGAAGCTGCTGCAGGACCGCGGCTATACCCAGATCCGCAGTCTCTCCACCCACAACGGCTGTTACGAGGCCAAGGGTCTCGACAATGCCGGCAAGCGGTTCGAGCTGGAACTCGACGGCCAGACCGGCGCGATCGTCAACGCCGAATAGGGGCAGCCGCCGCATGGCCCGCGACAGGACGGGGATCCCGGTGTGGGACGCGCTGGTGCGCGTCGTTCACTGGGGGGTGGTGGCGCTGGTCGCCGCCGCCTTCCTGTCGCCCGACGTGAAATGGCTGCACGAACCCCTGGGCTATGCCGTGCTGGCGCTCGTGCTGGTGCGGCTCGCCTGGGGCATCGTCGGCACACGTCATGCGCGGTTCGCCGATTTCGTCGTCGGCCCGGCGGCGGTGCTCGCCTATCTCACGGCGCTCCGCCATGGCCATGGCCGCCGCTACATCGGTCACAATCCGGCCGGCGGCGTCATGGTGGTGGCGCTGCTAGCCACGCTGCTGGTCGTTACCGGAAGCGGCTGGCTGTCGGAAACCGACCGCTTCTTCGGCGTGGCGTGGGTCAGCCACCTGCACAGCGCCTCCACCGGCCTGCTGCTCGGGCTGATCGCCTGCCACCTCGCCGGCGTCCTCATCACCAGCCTGCTGCACGGCGAGAACCTCGTCACCGCCATGATAACCGGGCGCAAGGCCGTCCTGCCCGATCACCAGCATGAACGCGGCCCCTCCGCCGGCCCGTCCGGCCACATGCACACTGCCGTGATGCGCCGCGGCAATTCCCGCCACGATCGCCAGCCCTAGCCCGGCGCCGCCCTCGTGCGGCGTCGGGCCGCGCTCGAACCGCTCGAAGATGCGCGCCCGCTGATCCGGCGGCACGCCCGGCCCGCGGTCGCGCACGACGATCGTCGCCGGCGCTCGGACAACGACCTCGACCCTGCTCGCGGCCGGGGCATGGGCCAGCGCGTTCTCGATCAGGTTGGTGACGGCGAGCACCAGCGCCGCCTGATTGCCGCGCACCGGCGGCAACCCCGGATGCGCCCGCAGGCCAAGCTCGACGCCGCGGCGCAGCGCCAGCGGCACCAGTCCGCTGATCGCCTCGACCGCCACGCCGCGCAGATCAACGTCCTCCGTCACGTCGAGCGGCAGCCCATCCAGCCGCGCCATGCGCAGCATTTGTCCGACCAGCCGGCCCATCCGGTCGGCGTCCCGACGCAGCGCCGCGACCTCCGGCTCGTCTCCCAGTATGTCGAGCCGTGCCGTCAGCACGGCGAGCGGGGTGCGCAGCGCGTGGGCGGCGTCCGCCATGAAGCGTCGCTCCGCGATCAGCGCCTGTTCCAGCCGGGTCAGCGCGTCGTTGACCGCATCGACCAGCGGCGCCAGTTCGCGCGGCAGCGCCTGTCGCGGCAGGCGCGCCCCCGGCCGGCCCGGCCCGACCAGCGCCGCCGCCGCCGATACCTGCCGCAAGGGTTGCAACCCCTGGCGCAGGGTCAACACGCCGACGAAGATGGTGGCAACACCGAGCGGCAGCAGCAGCCACACCGAGCCGGCGAGGAAATTGCCGATCAGGCTGTCGAGCAGCACCGATGTCTGCTCCCGCCCCTGAAGCACCACGACGCTCCACGCACCGGCCGGGGCGACCAGTCCGACCAGGCCGTGCTCATGCCCGGCCATCGCCGGGATGCGGAACAGGCCGGGGCGCGGCGGATGGCGCAGCAGCGGCGCCAGCGCCGTGGCGGCGGCAGGGTCGGAGGTGGCGGCCAGCCGCGCGCCGGCATAGACCATGAACACGTTGTCCCCGTCCGATGCCCGAAACGGCGCGACGATCGCCTCGGGCAGTACAACCGGCGCGTCCGGCCGGATCGGCAGATGCTGCGCGATCAGCCGCACCTGATCCTGCAGGGCGGAATCGTCGAGTTCCTCGACGGTGGCGATGACCCGCCATGCCACCGCGACGGCAGCCAGCAGCATCCCCGCCAGCATCACCGCCGCCAGCCGCCAGCCGAGCCGCAGCACCAGCGAACCGCGCCAGTTGGCCGGCAGCTTCATGCGTGTCCGGCCAGCAGGTAGCCGACGCCGCGCACCGTATGGACGCTCAGTGCCGGAGCCACCTCCGCCAGCCTGCGGCGGAGCCGATGCACCAGCACTTCAAGCGCGTTCGAGCCGAGATGCGAATCGAAGCTGTACAGCCCCTGTTCGAGTGTTTCGCGCGCCACCACGACGCCCTGCCGCCGCAGCAGCATCTCCAGCATCGCCGTCTCGCGCACCGAGAACTCGACCGGCGCGCCATCCACCCGAACCTGCCGGGTCGCAGTGTCGAGCACGAGAGGGCCGAGGCTCAGCGCGACACCCAGGGCGGCGTTCGGCCGGCGCAGCAATGCCCGCAGCCGGGCCACCAACTCCGGCAGATGGAACGGCTTGACCAGATAGTCATCGGCCCCGGAGTCCAGGCCGGTCACCCGGTCCTCCAGCGCGTCGCGGGCGGTCAGCACCAGCACCGGCACCGCCGACCCGCCGGCGCGCAGCCGGCGCAGCAGGACGAGTCCGTCGCCATCGGGCAGCGCACGGTCCAGGATCAGCGCGTCATAGGTGGCGACCGCCAGATAGTCGTCGGCGTCGGCCAGGTCGGGCGCCACATCCACAGCAAACCCGGCGCGCACCAGCGCTTCCCGGATCAGGGCCGCCAGATCGCGTTCATCTTCAATCACAAGCAGGCGCATGGAATGCTCGAAACTATGAGCCGACCAGCTTACAGGACGCTTACCGGCGGCGCGCCGCCCAGATGTCCTGCGCTGCCGCGTCCGCCGCCGCGGGCGTGGCGGCGCGCCCGACCGCGAGCCACCCGAGCGCGATCGTGGCACAGATCGTCGCCATGACGTGCGGCGGCGCCGCGGCGCCGTGCCAGACGGCGGCGGGATCGACCGCCTCGGCCGCCGCCGCGCCGGCGCCCGGCCATGCCGGCAGCATCATCTCCGCGACACCCGCATCGCGCTGCCACAGATGCGCCGTCGCCGGCTTGGCCGGGTTGCGCTCGGCCTCGCCACCGCCGCCCTTCAGCACCAGCAGACGCGGCCGGTCCAGCCGCTCGGCCGCCCCCAGATGCACCGCGACATAGGCCGGATGGAACACCCCATCGACCCCCGCCGCCGCCCGCGCCGGGTCGAGCAGCCGCACCACCGTATTGACCGGCGAGCGCAGCCCGAACAATCCGCGCAACCCGATCAGCCGATCCAGAGCGGGCGACAGCACGCGCAACGGCAGATAGGCAAACCGCTCCGCCGCCAACATCCGTTCGGCATCGCGCAAACCCTCCGCCGGCCGCAGCCCCAGCGCCGTCAACGCCGCCGCAACACTCATGCCGGCCGAAAACGTGTTGGTACCGTGCATCAACACCGGCACCCCAGCCCGCGCCAGGGCCAGCGCCGACAACAAAAACCACGGCACCTTGCGCGTCCGCCCGGCGCCATAGCTCGGCCAATCCAGCGCGCCCGGCAACGCCACACCTGCCAGCCCGGATGCCGCGCGCGCCGCCTCCACCAGCCCCGCCACCTCGTCGGCATCCTCGCCGCGATAGCGCAGCAGCATCAGGAAGGCGCCGATCTGGTGCGGATCGGCCTCGCCGGCCAGCACCATGGCGAACGCCGCGCGCGCTTCATCGCGCGTCAACGCCCGCGACCGGCCAGGGCCGCGGCCAAGGATCGCGACATAGGGCGCGAAACGGTCAGACGGCGAAGGCGCAGACATCGGCCAGACTCCTTTCCATTTCCAGGACGCCGGATCGGCAGTTACTGGCCGCCGCCTCGGCAGGCAGCCCTTACCCGGCGCCTGATCCGCCACATGCCCCGCCACCATGCATGCCAATGCGCCGGCACGCCCGGCATCGTCTCACGCGACGGCCGAGCCACAAAGAACGTGCCTTGCCGAAGCGACACAGGCTGATATTACCGCATCAGGTACTCTTTGTGCGGGGCGCGTGGCAATGGACATCACCAAGGACATCCAGCCGATGACCACGTTTCGCAACCACTCGGCAGAGATCATGCGGCATCTGAAGGACACGGGGCGCCCGGTGATCCTGACGGTCAACGGTCGTGCGGCGGCGGTGGTGCAAGACGCGGACGCCTACCAACGATTGCTGGACCTCGCAGCAGACGCCAGTGCGGCCGAGGGCATCCGGCAGGGGCTTGACGATATGGAGAACGCCCGCACCCGCTCCGCGCAAGCCGTGCTCGGTGCCATCCGAGCCGACTATGGCATACCGCGTTGACCTGACCGGCCGGGCGGCCCGGAACCTCGAACGCATCTACCAGACCATCGACGCACAAAACACCACGCAGGCCGCCGCCTGGTTCAATGGATTGGAAAAGACGATCCTCAGCCTTGACAAACACCCGGCCCGAGGCTCCCCGGTTGCCGAGGACGACCGCCTCCGCCAAGTGCTGTATGGCCGCCGACGGCATCGCTACAGGATCATCTATACGATCGACGAACGCACCGAAATCGTGACGGTGCTGCACATCCGCCACGGCGCCCGCGCCGAGCTTGAACGGATCGCCTCGCACGAACCGGGCGGCCCCTGACCACCCCGCTTGCCCAACCCGCGCCAAAGTGGTGCAAGCGCCCCACCTTCCCGTCAGGAATCCGCGCCATGACTCCCCCTGCGCCGGCCGCCCCGCCCGAAACCGACCGCGTCCTGATCCTCGATTTCGGCAGTCAGGTGACGCAGCTCATCGCCCGGCGCGTCCGCGAAAGCGGTGTCTATTGCGAAATCTGGCCGTTCTCCGCCGATCCGGCCCGCATCCGCGCCTTCGCCCCCGCCGCCATCATCCTCTCGGGCGGCCCCGCCAGCGTCACCGAACCCGACAGCCCCCGCGCGCCGGCGGAAGTGTTCGAGACCGGGGTCCCGGTGCTCGGCATCTGCTACGGCCAGCAAACCATGTGCGTCCAACTCGGCGGCGCCGTCGAAGCCTCCGATCAGCGCGAATTCGGCCGCGCCACGGTCGCGGTCATCGACCCCTGCCCGCTGTTCCGCGACATCTGGTCGCCCGGCGCGCATGAGCAGGTGTGGATGAGCCACGGCGACCGCGTCACCGCCCTGCCCGCCGGCTTCCGCGCCGTTGCGGTCAGCGAGGGTGCCCCCTTCGCCGCCATCGCCGACGACCGCCGCCGCTTCTACGGGCTGCAATTCCATCCCGAAGTGATGCACACGCCGCACGGCGCGCAACTCCTGCGCAATTTCACCCACGGCGTCGCCGGACTGGCCGGCACCTGGACGATGGCCGGCTTTCGCACCGCCGAGATCGCCCGCATCCGCGAACAAGTCGGCGACGGCCGGGTGATCTGCGGCCTGTCCGGCGGCGTCGATTCCGCGGTTGCCGCGGTGTTGATCCATGCAGCGATCGGCGATCAGCTCACCTGCATCTTCGTCGATCACGGCCTGCTGCGCGCCGGCGAGGCGGAGCAGGTGGTCCGCACCTTCCGCGACCGCTTCAACATTCGCCTCGTCCATCGCGATGCCGCCGACCTGTTCCTCGGCGAACTGGCAGGCGTCACCGACCCGGAAACCAAGCGTAAAACCATCGGCCGCCTGTTCGTCGATGTCTTCGAGCAAGAGGCGGCAAAGCTCGGCGGCGCCGATTTCCTGGCCCAGGGCACGCTCTATCCCGACGTGATCGAAAGCGTCTCACCGCTCGGCGGCCCCAGCGCGGTCATCAAATCGCACCACAATGTCGGCGGCCTGCCGGAACGGATGCGCATGCGTCTGGTCGAGCCGCTGCGCGAATTGTTCAAGGACGAGGTGCGCGCCCTCGGCCGCGAACTCGGCATCCCGGCCGAGATGGTCGGCCGCCACCCCTTCCCCGGCCCCGGCCTCGCCATCCGCATCCCCGGCGAGGTGACGTCGCAACGCCTCGCTCTGCTGCGCCGCGTCGATACGATCTACCTGGAGGAAATCCGCGCCGCCGGCCTCTATGACGAAATCTGGCAAGCGTTCGCCGTGCTGCTGCCGGTGCGCAGCGTCGGCGTCATGGGCGACGGCCGCAGCTACGACCTCGCCTGCGCCTTGCGCGCCGTGACCAGCACCGATGGCATGACGGCGGATGTCTATCCGTTCGAGGCATCCTTCCTCGCCCGCGTCGCCGGCCGCATCGTCAACGAAGTACGCGGCATCAACCGCGTCACCTACGACATCACCAGCAAACCGCCGGGCACGATCGAGTGGGAGTAGGGAATTAGCGTAGGCCCCGTTCGCATTTGCAGGAATGGCGTGGTCGGGCTATTCTGGTGCGGGTTGGCAAGGTTTTGGGAGCGACGATGCGCGTTCTGACGGACGCCCAATGGGCGAAGTTCGAGGCGGCGATTGCG
>JAJZES010000022.1 GCA_021845985.1 Pseudomonadota bacterium
CCGCGGGGTGGAGCAGCCCGGTAGCTCGTCAGGCTCATAACCTGAAGGTCACAGGTTCAAATCCTGTCCCCGCAACCATCTCACTCGCACTCAGCCCGCGCCCATAAGGGGCGGGCTTCGCTACGTTGTAGCCGGATGGCTCGCGCGGGTCAGCGCGCCGGAGCCTCCCGCAAGGCTTCGCGCCAGAACGGCTTGGCCTTGCGGAATCCGTCCCAGGCATCGCGCAGTTCGCGGTTGTCGGCCTGGCCGGCGCGGCCGTACCAGCCGATCACCAGACCGGCGGCACGGACCGCGTGCAGGTCTCCGCCCAGCTGCAGGCGCTGCACCAGTTCGCTGACCATCACCATGTCGTTGAACACGCCGAGCACGTCCTGAAGCTTTGCCGCAGCCCGGGCATAGGCGCGGACGGCGGAGGCGTTCGGAAACAAATTGCCGAAAAAATCGGTGGCATAGCGCAGTCGCTTCAGCGCCACGCGCAGTTCGTGGCGCTCGCCGGCAGGCATTTCGAGGATGTGCCGGCCGCGCTTGCGCAGCCGGTGGTGCAGCCGATCGACGCTGAGCGCCGCGAACCCGGCTGCGGGCGAGGACAGGCGTGGCAGGTCGGCCCCCGGCACCGTGTTGCGCCAGCCGCGGCGGGCGACGAAGGCGAGCGCGGAGAGCACGAACTGGGTCGTGCCAACCTGCTTGAGCAGCGCGTCCACCGCGTCGTAGCCGGCGGCGCGATGGGCCTCGCACGCCGCCAGCACTGTCTCCAGGCCGCGTTCGCCGTGAAAGGACGCTGCGGGTCCGCTCCGCACCAGCTCGGCGAACACGTCCCAGTTCCGCGCTTCGCCCATCGCCGATGCGATCCGCTTCGCATCGCCGCGCAGCACGCCGAACGTGGCGCACGAAAATTCCCGCTGGAACAGCGCCAGCGCAGCGCGCAACCGGCGCATCGAAACCCGCATCTGGTGCACCGGCTCGGGTCCGGTGGAGGTTTCGAAGGCCGGCCAGTTGCTGATGAACTGGCGGATGCAGGCACCGATCGTCGCGCCGATGATCTCATCCACCGAGTGATCCGCCGAAATCGGCGAGTCTGCCCGCATCTCGGCCGCGCCGCCACCGGTGCTCAACAGCATCCCGCGCGCGGCCTTGCTCATCACGCAGAGGCGCACCGGTGCCACCTCGGCGAGCGCCAGGCCCAGGGCGAACAGATCGGCGGCGTCGCCCGATTTCAATTCCAGCTCGATCTCCCGCACCGGGGCTCGGGCGTCTCCGGCGGTGATCGATCCCCTATCGAACGCCAGTTCGATCTCGCTTCCGCCCGCAGTGACCCGATGCAGCGTACGCCGGATATCGGTGGTGAACCGCGGCAGCAGCGGCCGGCCCTCGGTGACGCGTTCGATTTCCGCCGCGACCGCCTCGCCCAGCAAGGCCGGATTGGCCTCCGCCGACGGTGACGGCACCTCGATCTCGTGGCGCAGGAAGGGGTTGGTGGGATCGTCACCGTCAGCCTTCAACGCCAGCAGCCGCCCACCACGCTGGCTGCGCACGCGCAGGAACGTCCGGTGGCGCCACAAATCGGCCTGCGCCGTATCGAAATAGACGGATCGCAGCCGCTGTGCCGTGCGGCGGGTGGGACTGCCGAACAGTGCCGATTGCTGCACGGTCTTCAGCGCGGCCTCGGTGACCAGGAACTTCAATTCGACCTCGCGGCCATCGGCGAGGCGCGTCGCCGCAGATTTCTGCGCTTTCATCCTGGCGCCGGGCTTGTGCAGGGGATCAGCCTCCCCGGCCGGTTGGCGCGGGGAATCACGCTTTGCTGGTCTCGGCGGCGGCGGCGATGCGCCGGCAACGGGCGGCTTCATGGCGACATGTCCGGGTCCAACACGCGCAGAAACCAATGCTGGCGGGTTGCCGTATCGATGGCAATGGCGGTCAGGATCCCGGTCACGCAGGCGCCCGAGTCGATGCCAATCCGGCCGGGTCCGAGCAGTGGCGCCCCGCTGGTCGGGGTATGCCCGTGAACCACGGTGTACGGCAGCCGGTGCCACTTCCTCAGGAAGGCGCCGCGGATGTTCATCAGCGTGGCCGGCGACTGCTCGGCCAGGGACACCCCCGGCGCCACCCCGGCATGGACGAACAGGTGATCGCCGGCGACATGGGTCAGCGGCAGCGACGCCAGGAAGTCCAGGTGCTCCGCGCCGATCAGCGCGCGGGCGCGCGCCGGCGCCATATCCTTCTCGGTTGCGCCATAGGATGCCAGCGTGCGCCGGCCGCCGCGTCTCAGCCAGCGGCGGAAGCCGTCCTCATCGCCCCCGGTCAACACATCAAGCATGGCCTGCTCGTGATTGCCGCGCAGCACGATCCACCGGCTCGCGGCGTCGGTCGGACCGGCGATCAGCCGTTGCAGCACCTGCCGCGTCTGTGGCCCGCGGTTGACCGCATCACCGAGGAACACGACGGTGTACGGCGTCGTCTTGTCCGTCCTGTCGGCGGCAATCGCCGCCAGCAGGCGGCCCAGCAGATCGTCCATGCCATGAATATCGCCGATCGCATAGACCATGCCCGACGCCGGTGTCGCAGACGGCGCGGCCTCCGCCGGGCGCTGGCCTGCGGCGGTGCGATCCTCGGCTGGCCTGGATGGGTGGCTGAGCGGGGCCGGGATCACACGGTCCATCATCTTCGCGGCGTCGCTGGCGATCATCGGCGGGGGCGGTGTCATCCCACCCGCACGTTGCGAAATTGCCACGGGTCGGTGGGATCGATATCTTCGGGGAACAGCCGGCCGCGGCCGATCAGCGGCGTCCAGCCGGAATAGGCGCCGACCAGCTCGCCCAGATAGGGCCGGCAGATCTCCAGGATCCAGGCGTGATCCAGCTCGTCGGCCTCGACCACGCCGCGATCGGGGTGCGCCATCGCCCAGACCACGCCGGCGAGCACGACGGCGGTCACTTGCAGGCTGGTGGCGTTGTTGTGCGGCACGAGGCGCCGCGCCTCGGCGATCGACAGCCGCGACCCGTACCAGAACGCGCCCTTGGCGTGACCCAGCAGCAGCACGCCGAGTTCGTCGGTGCCGTCGGTGATCTCGTCCATCAGCAGGCGCTGGCGAGGCTGCGGCGTCCAGGTGCCGCCGGCGAGTTCGTGCACCGACAGCACCGCATCGTCGCACGGGTGATAGGCGTAATGCACCGTCGGCCGGTAACGCACGGCGCCGTTCTGCCGCACCGTGTAGTAGTCGGCGATCGAGATCGATTCGTTATGGGTGATCAGGAAGCCGTGGATCGGCCCGGCGAGCGGTGTCCAGGTGCGCACCTTCGTGGCGGCGCCCGGACGCAGCAGGTAGATCGCCGCGTCGCAGCCGAAATCGTGCCGCCGCCCGTCCGCCGGCAGCGCGCGCTCATGCGTGCCCCAGCCGAGCTCGGCCGGCTGGCAGCCTTCGCCGACGAAGCCGTCGATCGACCAAGTGTTGACGAACTCGCCCGGCGCCTTCGGCCGGTTGGCGACCTGCGTGTCGCGCTCGGCGATATGGATCGCCTTGACGCCGAGCCGCTCGGCCAGCAGCGCCCAGTCCGCGCGCGTCGCCGGCGGCGTCGCCGGCGCCCCGGTGTCGTGCGCGACACGCAGCAGCGCCGCCTTGACGAAATGTGAGACGAGGCCCGGATTGGCGCCGTGCGTCAGCACTGCGGTCGGGCCGGGTCCGCCGCGCAGCGCCAGCGCGCTCTCGCGCAACGCGTAGTTGGAGCGCTGTGACGGGCTGAGCGCCGGGTCGGTGTAGCCGCCCGCCCAGGGTTCGGTGCAGGTGTCGAGGTAGAGCGCGCCCTGCTCGCGCGCCAGCGTGATCAGCGCGACCGAGGACACATCGACCGACAGGTTGAGCAGGAAGTCCCCCGGCCCGAGCAGCGGCCGCAGCACCGGCTGGTAATTGCCGCGCTGCAGCGGCGTGACGATGCAGCGGATGCCGGCTTCGGCCGCGACCGAGGCCCCCCGTTGGTCGGCGGTCAGGATGGTGATCCGCTCCGGCGCGATGTCGATGTGGCGGAGCAGCAGCGGCAGCACCCCCTGGCCGATGCTGCCGCAGCCGACCATGACCAGTCGGCCGCCAAAGGCGACGTGCTTCATCGCATCCTCATTCTGCCGCGGTGCGGGATGATGGCGGTGCCTCTATAGAAGATGGCCATCGGGTTGGCACGCGGCATCGCGTTGACATCGAACTGACACAAACGTCGGACGGGCTTTCCGCCATGGCGGCGGCGGGCCACCGGCCGGGACAGCGATGGAATACGAACGCCGGTTCAAGTTCCTGGTCTGTGCCGCCGGCTTCGCGACGGAGTCCCAGGGCATCTTGCGTGGCGCGCGAGCACTGATCCTCCGCCGCGATCCCCGGTCCGCCGATCGGGCGACGTGTCTGGCGTGCGCGGGCGTGTTCGCCCATACCGGCTTTGGCGGCGGCAGGAGGGGCCGGGGATGTCCGGGAGGGAACTCATCGTTCGGTCGGGGCAGGTGGTGGCGCTGCGCCTGTTCGATTTCGCCAACGAGATCGACCTCAAGCGCGCCGAGACGCTGTCGGCGCGCCGCCCGGAGGGTGCCGGCGCGCGCAGCCGCCTGGTCCGCACGCCGGCAAAGGCGGTTGCCTTCGGCGTGGCGCCGCTGACTCTGGAGTTCGCAAGCGTGGCGCTCGACATCGGCGGCGCACGCATGGATGCGGCAATCGGCGTGCGGCTGTATGATTTCGGCATCGCCGCGCTGTCGCTGCGCCTGCCGGCGCGGGACCTGTCCTGGAGTCACTTCACCCGGCTCGTCAATCTGACCGACCATGCCGTCGGCCCCGCCGCGCCAGCCGATGTCTGGGACCGGGTGCTGGCGAAGCTGCGCGACCTGCTCGGCGACGCGCTCGACCACCCGACCGCGGTGCCGCTGCGGGAGGATTACCTGCTGGCGGTGGTGGACGCGTTCGACGAGCCGGTGACGGCCGAGGCCTTGCAGCAGCGCGTCGATCTGGTCCCGCTGCTCGCCGGCGAGGAGCGGCCGCTGTCCGAAGGCGCGCGGCGCGATCTGCTGCGCCACCGCTTCTCCTACTATCCAGACGATCTGGTGGCGATCACCTGGGACCGTGCCTTCATCTATGAGCCGCAGCAAGAGACGGACGTCGCCGACGTGCTGGAAATGGCCAATGCGCAGTTGCTGGAGATGCGCACCTATGACGAGATGCTCGATGCTGAACTGCCGCGCATGCGCGACATGGCGGCAGCGGCGCGGCGGCACACCAATTTTCTCGCCGCCCGCCGCTATGCGCGCCTCGCCCGCGGCCTGCACAGTCTGGTTGCCGAGGTCAGCGAGCTTGCCGAGCGGGTCGATAATGCCTTGCAGGTGACCGAGGATGTCTATCTGGCGCGGGTGTACGCCGCCGCCATGGACCTGTTCAGGGTGCCCAACGTCACCGCCGCGGTGGACCGCAAGCTTGCCATCATCCGCGAAACCTACACCGCGCTGCACGACGAGGCCGCCGGTGCGCGCGCCGAATTGCTGGAGATTGCCATCCTGGTGCTGATCGTGGTCGAGATCGTCGTGTCGCTGCTGCGGGCGTGAGCGCCGAGGGTACCGCGGGCATGGTGCCGACCTGCGGCGATTGCGGCGGCAAGCATGGCGTCATCGCCGCGATCGAAGCGGCGATGTGTCAGCCCACGATGACCGGCGGAATGGAAGAGGCGCAGCGGCAGAGCGCTGAAACCGCGGCCCGCCCCCGGCGGGGCCGGCCGATCTGCCCGAGGCCAAGCGGCAGACCCCGCAACCGCCGCTCAATCAATCACCAACACCTACAGCCCCGCGGTGCCAAAAATCGCCCCGATGCCGGCGGTCAGCGCCATCGCCAGCGCCCCCCAAAACGTCACCCGCGTCGTTGCCGGCAACAGCCTGGCGCCGCCGGCCTGGGCGCCGACCGCGCCCAGCACCGCCAGAAAGCACAGCGAGGCGCCCGACACGACGGCAATCAGCCACGCCCTCGGCGTCACCACGGCGGCCAGCAACGGCAGGGCGGCGCCAATCGCGAAGGTGCCAGCCGAGGTCAGTGCCGCCTGCACCGGGCGCGCCGTGGTCATCTCGGAAATGCCGATTTCATCGCGCGCATGCGCACCCAGCGGGTCTTTGGCCATCAACTGGCGGGCGACCTGGTCGGCGAGGCCCTGGTCGAGCCCGCGGCGGACATAAATCTCCGCCAGTTCGGCCAGCTCGAAATCGGGGTTGTCGCGCTGCTCCTGTCGCTCGCGGGCGAGGTCGGCCTGCTCGGTATCGGCCTGCGAACTGACCGAGACATATTCCCCCGCGGCCATCGACATCGCCCCGGCAACCAGCCCGGCGACGCCGGCGACCAGAATGTCGCCGGGCTTGGCGGCGGCTGCCGCCACCCCGACGATCAGGCTGGCGGTGGAGACGATCCCGTCATTGGCGCCCAGCACCGCGGCCCGCAGCCAGCCGATGCGCCCGACCAGATGGCCCTCCCAATGGGGCGACAAAAAGCGCATGCCAATCAGCCGCTGCCGGTCGCAGCGAGAGTCGATCCACTGGCTGTGTGCATGCGGAAAACTCCCCCGGGCAGGTCGCTGCCGGCATCGGCAGCATCATACGCCGCCCGCCGCGGCACCTTGCGGCAGATCAACAAGCCGCCGGTTCGCCGCCTGACCGGTCCCGCTCGCGCTCAGCGCCCGGCGGCGCCGGATCATGGAGCGGGTGAAGGGAATCGAACCCTCGTATGCAGCTTGGGAAGCTGCCGTTCTACCATTGAACTACACCCGCGCAGCCCGCTTTATAGGAAACCAAGGTTGACGGCGCAACCGCCCGGCCATAGCGTCGTCCCCGGCGGCGCTGCCGCCCCTCGTGATTTGTCCGGCCGGATTGCGGCGAGGTGAAACAAGCGCGCTAAAGAGGCCTGCGGCAGCGGCGCGATGCCCGCATGCCGCGGCATCCACGGTCGGTCATGGCATACCGAGGATGCAGCGCATGACCGCTCCCACCACGTCCTATCGTCCCGCCACCCTGTTGGTGCATGGCGGCACCGAGCGCACGCCGCATGGCGAAACCTCCGAGGCGCTGTTTCTGACCTCCGGCTTTGTTTACGACAGCGCCGAGCAGGCCGAGGCGACGTTTGCCGGAACCGAGCAGCACTACCAGTATTCCCGCTTCGGCAACCCCACCGTGACCATGCTGGAGCAGCGCCTGGCGTTGCTCGAAGGCGCCGAGGCCTGCCGGATGACCGCCAGCGGCATGGCGGCGGTGCATGCGGCGATGCTGAGCCATCTGCGGTCGGGCGACCGGGTGGTGGCGGCGCGCGCCTTGTTCGGCTCCTGCCACTGGATCGTCTCGACCCTGCTGCCGCGCTACGGCATCACCACCGAGTTCGTCGATGGCGGCGATCTCGGCCAGTGGCGCACCGCCCTCGCCCGGCCGGCGCAAATGGTGCTGCTGGAGACGCCGTCGAACCCGATGCTGGAGGTGATCGACCTGCAGGCCGTCTGCGCCCTGGCGCATGACGCCGGAGCGCTGGTGGTGGTCGATAACGTCTTTGCCACCCCGCTGCTGCAGCAGCCGCTGCGCTACGGCGCGGATATCGTGGTGTATTCCTGCACCAAGCACATCGACGGCCAGGGCCGGGTGCTCGGCGGCGCGGTGCTCGGCCGGCGCGCGTGGATCGACACCACGCTGCAGCCGTTCATCCGCAACACCGGCCCGGCGCTGTCGCCGTTCAACGCCTGGCTGCTGCTCAAGGGGATGGAGACGCTGGCGCTGCGCGTCGCCGCCGGCTGCCGCAATGCCGCGCGGGTCGCCGATTTCCTCGCCACCCAGCGGCAGATCGAGCGCGTCTGGTATCCGGCCCGCAGCGACCACCCACAGCATGCGCTGGCCATGGCTCAGATGTCGGACGGCGGCACGCTGGTCTCGTTCGCGGCGGCGGGCGGCAAGCCGGCGGCGTTTCGGCTGATGAATGCGCTGCGGCTGATCCGCGTCTCCAACAATCTCGGCGACACCAAATCGCTGATCACCCATCCGGCAACGACGACGCATATGCGCATCGGCGGCGCAGAACGCGCCCGCCTCGGCATCGGCGATGGGGTAATTCGCCTGTCCGTCGGGCTTGAGGATGCCGACGACCTGATCGCCGATCTGGCGGCGGCGCTGGCGGCGGCCTGAGCCATTGCCCCTGGACAGCGCCGCCCGACGGTGCGAGGTGTAGCGCCATGGCGTCCGAGGACTATGCCACAACCACGCGCGGCATCTGCGTCACCGTGCGCAGCTTCTACCTCGCCGACCAGTCGGTGCCGGACGAGGGCAAGTTCGTCTGGGCCTATCGCATCCGCATCGAGAACCAGGGGCGCGAGACGGTGCAATTGATGCGCCGCACCTGGCTGATCACCGATGCGCGCGGCCGGACGCAGCGGGTGCAGGGCGCCGGGGTGGTCGGGCAGCAGCCGGTGCTGGAGCCGGGGGAAACCTTCGAATACACCTCCGGCACCCCGCTCGACACGCCATCCGGCTTCATGCAGGGCGTTTACCATATGCTGGAGCCGGGGTCGGGCGAGATGTTCGACGTCGCCATCCCCGCGTTCAGTCTCGACAGCCCCGCCGAGGAGCGGCGGCTGCATTAGGCGCATTGCGGTCGCGCCTTGCGCGCGGCGCGTCTGCGCTCATCTGCGTGACAGACGCAAAGCTGAGGACGCAGACGCTGTGAACATCGTCACCCCCAGATCCGCCCCGGCGGACGTGCAGCGCACGCCGGCGCGCCCCAGCCGCGAGGAAGCCGAGGCGGCGGTGCGCACCTTGCTGCGCTGGGCCTGCGACGACCCCGAGCGGGAAGGGCTGCGCGACACGCCGGCGCGCGTGGTGCGCTCCTATGAGGAGTTTTTCGCCGGCTACCACGTCGATCCGGTGGCCTTGCTGGAGCGCACCTTTTCCGAGACCGACGGCTATGACGAGATGGTGCTGCTGCGCGACATCCGGCTGGAAAGCTACTGCGAGCATCACATGGTGCCGATCGTCGGCCGGGCGCATGTCGCCTATCTGCCACACCGGCGCGTCGTCGGTATCAGCAAGCTGGCCCGCGTGATCGAGGCGTATTCGAAGCGGCTGCAGATCCAGGAGAAGCTGACGGCGCAGATCGCCAATACGCTGAACGACGTGCTGCAGCCGCGCGGCGTCGCGGTGGTGATCGAGGCCAGCCATCAGTGCATGACCACCCGCGGGGTGCACAAGCCGGGCGTGTCGATGGTGACCAGCCGCATGCTCGGCGCCTTCCGCGACGATCCGACGACGCGGCGGGAGTTCCTGTCGATGCTGCGCGGGCCGCGTTCGGAGGCGATGGATTAGGCCGGCGGCCTCAGGCGGCGCGCGGCCGGCGCAGCCGGTCGGCGTGCTGCTTGCGGAACTTCGCCACTTTCGGCGCGATCACCGCCTGGCAATAGCCGCTCCACGGATTGCGGGCGAAATAGTCCTGATGCTCGGCGTCGGCCGGATAGAAGCGGTCGAGCGGGGCGATCTCGGTGACGATGGCGGCGGGCCAGATGCCGGCCGCGGCAACCTCGTCGCGCACGCGCAGGGCCGCCTCATGCTGCGCCGCATCATGGGTGAAGATGGCGCTGCGGTATTGCGGGCCGATGTCGTTGCCCTGCCGGTCGCGCGTCGTCGGGTCGTGCATGGCGAAGAACACCCGCAGCAGATCGTCATAGCTGATCTCCGCCGGATCGAACGTCACCTGCACCACCTCGGCATGTCCGGTGCGTCCGCCGCAGACCTGCTCGTAGGTCGGGTTCGCGACATGGCCCCCGGCGAATCCCGAGACCACCGCGTCCACCCCGCGCAGTTCCACGAACACCGCCTCCAGGCACCAATAGCAGCCGCCACCGAGCGTTGCCGTCGCCATCCGCCGCCCCCCGTTGTCTCGATCCGCCCTAGATGGCGTGCGCGGCGTGGTTTTCCACTCTCCGTCTTGGGCCTGATCGGCCGCCGCGCCATCTGATGCGGCGGGGCGAAGGAGGGGCGATGCGCCAGGATGAGCGGCCGGTCGCGGTGATCCTGGCCGGCGGGCTGGCGCGGCGCATGGGCGGCGGCGACAAGGCGCTGCAGCGGCTGCGCCGGCGGCCGCTGCTCGATCATGTGCTGGACCGGGTGCGCCCGCAGGTCGGCGCCGTGGCGCTGAACGCCAATGGCGACCCGGCGCGCTTCGCCGGCTTCGGCGTGCCGGTGCTGGCCGATCCGCTGCCCGGCAATCCGGGGCCGCTGGCCGGCATTCTGGCCGGCATGCGCTGGGCGCGGCGGGCGCATCCGGGGGCGACGATGCTGCTCTCGGTGCCGACCGACACGCCGCTGCTGCCGGCCGATCTGGTGGCGCGGCTGCGCCAGGCGAAGGCCGGGCAGGGCGGTGCCATCGTCTGCGCGGCGTCGCAGGGGCGGCTGCATCCGGTGATCGCGCTGTGGCCGGTGGCGCTGGCCGAGGCGCTGGCCGAGGCGCTCGATGCCGGGGTGCGCGCGGTGGCCGACTTCGCCGCCCCGCACGGCCTCGCCGTCGCCGCCTTCGAGCCGGCGGGCGCCGACCCGTTCTTCAACGTCAATGCCCCCGCCGACCTTGCTGTGGCCGCAAGGCTGCTCGGCTGAGGCGGTTCAGCCGGCGGCGGCGTCGAGCAGACGTGCCGCCAGGGCGAAGGCGGCGGGGAACGACAGCCGGTAATTCTGCCGGTCGGGCGTCGGCAGGCCGACCAGCATCGGCGCCTCGGGGGCATCCTCGGCGTCGTCGGGGCCGGTCAGCAGCAGCGCCGTCGGCGCCTCCATGAAGCTCGGCGAATCATAGAGATGCACGGTGTCCTGCCCGGAGCGGCGGAGGAAGGTGGGGCCGGCGGTGACGACGCCGGGGCGGTTGCAGATCCAGCGATACTTGGCCAGACCGGCGCCCCAGGGGGTGACGAAAAATGCCGCGCGGTTGCACCAGAACAGGCTGGCGCCGATCGGTGCGCCGATGGTGTCGAGGATGCGCACCCCCGGCGTTTCGGCGAACGCCGCGCGCAGCCCGGCCAGCATCTCGCGCTCGACCTGCGCCGGCGGGCGGCTGGCGCGCGGCTCGCCATGGCTGCGGTAGATCGCCGCACCCGGGGCCGCGTTGTGGCCGTCGATGACCACCGCCAGCCGCGGCACCCGCGCGTGCAGGAAGCCGATCAGCGCGCGGAAGAAATCCTCCTGATCGACGATGGTGCGGTTCTCGACGCGCAGCCCGAGCATGACGATGCGGTAGCCCTCGGCGCGCAGCCCGGCATAGGTCTCGGCCGCGCCCGCCGCCTCGGCCTCATTGACCGCGATGATCCGCGCGGCCAGCGCGCGTGACACGAAGGTCGTGCACGGGCGCAGCAGGGTCAGTGCGTCGCGGTAGGCGCGCTCGGTGAGCTGGGCGCCGTTGCGCACCCCCCGCTCGACCCGCCCCTGCAGCACCGGGAACAGCACATCGAGCCGGCCCCACATCTCGCTCGCCGCGGCGTCGAGCATGAACACCGCCGGGATGCGCTCGGCCGGCACGCGCTGCAGCATTGCCGCCAGCCCGGTCAGCTCGTTCCACAGATGATGGCCGAGATGCTCCTGATGATAGATCAGCGCCAAGCGCCGCGCCGGGGCGGCGAGATAGGCGTGCAGCGCTTCGGCATGGCGCAGCAGATGCCCGGCGAAGGCGGCCGGCAGTGGCTGGCCGAGCCACTCATCGAGCCACTGGCGATCCAGCGGGCGGGCGTAGAGCACGACGCCGCAGGCCGGGACATAGAGGGCGAGCAGTTGGGTGCGCCACGCCCCGGCCACCGCATAAAACACCAGATCGGCCGCCGGGTCATGGAAACGATAGGCATAGACGCCGAATTTCAGCAGCACCGCGGCATCGGTGGCGAGCGTCTCGCCGGAGAACGGGGAGGCGAGGCGCAGCACCCCGTCGTTCAGCGCGGCGGCGGCGAGGTCCACGTAGTCCGCGCCGAGCGTCGCCTGGGCGCGGGCAAAGCGGATGGTCCGCGCCGCGCCGCCGAGATCGACCATCCCCTGGGCTGAGCCGTCGAGCACCACGGCGACCAAAGGCGGCGCCGGCAGCGCCGCCGCTTCGGTGGCCAGGGCGCGGGTCAGCGGGTCGAGTGCGAGGTCGGGCTCTGCCGTGTCGAGCGCGGCGGTCGGGCGGCACAGCAGCCGGTCCCACAGCACCGCCAGATCGGCGCGGGCGACGCCGGCCAGCGCCGCCGCCGTGGCGGGCGGCAGGCGGGCGAAATCGTTGGTTTGGAAGTTCAGCTCGGCGTCGAGATACCACACCGCATCGCGCCCGTCCTCATGGCGCAGCGCCAGACAGCGGGTGGTGCCGGCACCGGCATAGAGCCGACCCGGCGACCAGCCGCCGAGAAACTCCCGCACCATCTCCCCGCCCTTGCGCAGCGGCAGCAGCGCGCCGGAGGGCAGGCGCGCCCGGAACGCGCCATCGACGAATTCGAGCGGACAGGACGACATGCAGGCTCCTTGCACCGGCGGGCGGTTCAGGCGGGATCGACGGCACAGAAATCCTGCGCCGCCAGCACCGGTTCATGCACCATTTCCGCCGCCAGCGTGGTGGCATGGCCGACGCCGTCGCCGCTCCATGGCAATTGCGGATGGCCGCGCACGCTGAACATCTCATGGTCGGTCAGCGCCGGCATGTAGAGCGCGCCGGCCACCGGGCGGCCGGACATGACCACCGGATAGCGGTTGAAATAGAGGAACTGGAAGGCGCCCTTCGGCACCGCCCCGGCGGCACAGCTCACCTCGGGGTGGAACGCGCCGCCGAAGCGTTCGACATGGCCGGCGAAGATCACCAGCTCGCTGCTGCCGAGGAAAAGCTGCGTGCCCTTGATGAAAAACACCAGCGCGCCGAACCCGGCATTGTAGTCGGTCAGCGTGCGCGCCACACCGACCCGGTCGGCGGCGCCGCCGAGGTCGCGCGCGGTGGTATCGACGCGGTACCACAGCCGCCCGCTCGGCCGGTCGAGGCCGACGCGCAGCACGTTGCCGCGGTTGTCCGCCACCTCGGGGTTGCCGAGGGTGATGCGCAGCTCGTCGCCGAGCTGCGCCCAGCCGGCGGCGTCCGCGACAATGCTGAAGGTGAAGCCGAAATCGTAGCACGCGTGCGGCCAGCGGAACGGCAGCGCCACCTCCACCGGGCCGATCGGCTCGGCCGGGGCGATGGCGCGGTCGTTCATCAGCGGCAGCGCCAGCGGGTCGAAGCCGTCGCGCACCAGGGCGCCGCGGCGGGCGAAATCGACCAGCCCGAGGCCGTGGCGCAGCGCGTAGGAGCGCATGAACATGGCGGCATAGTCCGAGCCGTTCTGATCGGCGATGACCCGCTCCCGTGTCGGCTGGCTCGCGAGGGCGAAGGGGTAATTGGTCATCAGCACCACGTCCGGCGCCGGCGTCCAGGCGGCGATCTTGCCGAGCACGGACAGCATCGCGGCCGGGTTGAACCGCAACCCGTCATTGTCGGTCAGATGGATGAACAGCAGATCGGGGGCGAGGTCGCGGATATAGTCGAGCCACGGGCGGCTGCGGTCGGTGTACCAGGTCGGCGCGCCGCGCGAGATGGCGTCGAGTTCGTCCCAGGTGGTGCCGCCGACGGCGCGGTTGTGAAAGGTGATGGCGCGGCCCGGATTGTCGGCGGTGAGGCGGGCGATCAGCTTGACCCAGATGGAATTGCTCGGCGTCTGCCCGGCCGGCATGGCGACCGCCATCGAGTCGCCGGTGAGCACCACGTTGGCCGCGCCGTCGCGCAGCGCGGCGCGCAGGCGGCGCAGATGCACCGCGGGGATGACCTGACGCGGCGGCGGCGGCGGCGCGGGGGCGTTGCGCGGGATGATGTGTTTGCGCAGGCCGAGCGGCACGTCGAGCCGGACGCCGTCGCCGACGAAGATCACTTTCGGCGCGGCGAGGAAGCCGGGGGCGCGATAGACGCCGCCCTGGATCGGCGGGAACAACAGGAAACGCTGCCCGGTGGCGGCGCAGGCGTCGCAGGCCGCCAGGATGGTCGCGGTGTCGTCTTCGGTGCCGATCGGGCCGTGGTCGGCGAGCGAGATCAGTCCGCCGTGCAGGGTCTCTGACATGTCGTGCGCCGCCCAATGCTTTGCCGCGGCATCCGGCGCCGGTGGCGCACGTCGCCGCCCGGCCGGACACCGCGGCGGCGCATATCACAGGCGCGCCGCCAACCCAACCCGCCGGCGGGCGCCGGCAGGGCGATCAGGTCATCTTGCGTGGGGAGGCAGCGCGGGACCACGCGGCTTGCGGCCAGGCGCTGCGCTGCGGCGATGCCGGCGGGGGGCGCGCCGGGCGCGGCCGGCCGGTGGGCGGCGCCGGCGCCGGCGCCGGCGATGGTGTTGCCGACGCTGTTGCCGCCGGGGGCGGCGGCGGGCGGGCGGAAGCGGGCCGGGCGGGGCGCCGGGTTGGCCGCGGCGGCAGTTTTGGCCGGGTGACGCCCAGCATTCGGCAGAACGGGCGCAGCAGCCGGTCGATGCCGGGGGCGGCGTCGAGCAGGGCAACCATGTCCGGCTCGCTCAGCAAATGCTGCAATTGCGAGGCGTAGGCGCAGGCCGCCGGCACCGGCTGGCACAGCCAGCCGGTGCGCCTGGGCAGGCGGCGCGGCGGGGTGGCCGGCGGCCGGCGGGCGAGCGGCTGGCGGGGAGAGGCGCGCGGGGTGGTGGGCAACGTGCCGGCGGCGGCGCGGGCGGCGAGGCGGGTGATGCGCAAGGACATCCGTTTCAGCCGCGCCCACAGCAGCAGCAGCACCGGGATGGCGAGAAACCCGCGCGGCGCGCGTGCCGCGGCGGCCTTGCACACATCATCGATGATGCGGGCGAGGCGTTCGGCCGGGGGCACGGGGGTTTCGAGGGTCACGAACAGAACAAGAACATGAAACCCCCCGCCTGGGCAAGTGGGTTTTTGCGGTCCGACAGCCGCCGAAGTTCGGCGTTCCAGACCCGCCGGCGAATCGCTACCCTTGGCGGGCCGGAGCATCCGGTGCTTGACCGGTCTGCGCCGACGACCCGCCGGTGGGGCGTCATTCGGTAAAGTCGCGACGGAGGTAAGTGGCCGAGCCATGCGGTACCCGATCGAGATCGATGACGGCGGAACCTGGGTCATATTCCCGGATGGCTCGCGGCGCGATCTGCGGATGCACGGCCGGTCGGTGACGCGGGGCAGCGGCGAATGGCAGGCGGTGGAGTTTTTTCCGGGAACCGAAGACTTATCGTTTCTTCATCTGCAACACAGAAACGGCATAAAGGCGGTGCATTATTATTCCAAAACACTTGAGTTCATTGCTCCCTCATTCGACTCTCTGCCGGCCAAATTCCGCAGGCAATTGGTGGAATTGAGTCTGGCCGATTTATCGGCGATCTGGAACGATGTCGTCTGCCGTGATGGCGCCGCATCGCTTCGTCTTTCGAGCGATTTTCTTGCCATTGCGCCATGCGCCAGGGAGCAGCTTGCCCAGGCGTTGTACCCCGTCCTGCATCGGGCCGCTCATTGCGTCGTCCTTGCAGAGGAGAATGCGGCGTCGCTCGTGCGGGGAGACACCAGGGCGGAAACATTCCGCGAGATATTGGATTTGGACCTTGGTGCTGTTCAATCGGCCGCGCTTGATTCCGGCTCATTGACGATTGCGGTGTCAGGGTTCAGTGCGGTTTCTACATGTGGCGTTGCTTTGCATACCAATGGGCTGACGCTGACATTCGCCCACCGGTTTATTCGTCGCGAGACCGGGCAGGTGTTTTTTCTGATCGTTTCCGACTGGAACACGACAATTCACGCGATTTTCATACCGGACCAGGAGCTTACGATTTATTCGACGACAGAACAGCGCCGGCGTCTGGAAGCCGCCATGCGCCGACCTCCCGAACGTGCCATGTTTGAGCAGGTGGCAAAAAATGCGGATTTGATTCGTGAGTATTTCTCAGTGGGAAGTCGGGAATATGCCCTTTTCTACTACTATTCCCATATTGGCCATCACTTATGGAATGAACTGACCGGTCTGCATCGTACGCTCGACGCGCTGCGGGCAAGCCCACCGCCGCGGGTTTACGTTGTCAATGCGCAGAAATCGGAGATTTATGGTCGATTGGATGATTTGTTCCCGGAAATCTCCGAAACAACCTCAAGGTTCGCCGCGACGCTGTTTGAGCTTCCAGAGATGCTTTACTCGGAAAGAATCTGCTATCTTCATATCACGTCGGATTATATCAGCCGCGATCTTCGACAGCGCATTATCGGTTATGCCAGAGGGGTCGCCGATCTGCAGCCCGAGTTGACACGAATTGACCAATATCGCGCTGCGGGCTTTCGCATCGTCGTCCTTGGCCTGCGGGTTGAAAACAGAACTCTGGTCGATCTCGCCGGGTTTTTCATTTCAGCCGTTGAGGGATTGTCGCGTCACCTCAAGAATATCGTCGTCGTCGTGGATGGACATAACACGACGCGCTCGGGATCGAGTTATGCAAGTCTCGGCGAAAGCGGCGACCGAAGCCCGACCGCCGAAGCGGAACACCACGTACTGGATGCCCTGTCGTCTCATTTCGCAACGACCGCTGCGGTCAAAATCGTCTCGACCATCGGCAAGACCGTAGCCATGAGCATCGTTTGGTGTGATTCCGCCGATTTTTATATTACGCCGTGGGGCGCGGGTCTGGCGAAATACAAATGGGTATGCAACCGGCCGGGAATGATCGTATCGAACAAGTTATTTCTCAGCACGCAGGAATCGCATCTCTATGATCGGGACTGGTATCTCGAATCGCCGGCAGCGACC
>JAJZES010000037.1 GCA_021845985.1 Pseudomonadota bacterium
GCTGTCGTTGCCACGGGCGGCGAGCTGAGCGCTCGGGGCCGCGCCGCTGTCGTTGCCACGGGCGGCGAGCTGAGCGCTCGGGGCCGCACCGCTGTCGTTGCCACGGGCGGCGAGCTGCGAGGCCGGCGGGGCGCCGCTGTCATTGCCACGGGCGGCGAGCTGCGAGGCCGGCGGGGCGCCGCTGTCGTTGCCACGGGCGGCGAGCTGCGAGGCCGGCGGAGCGCCGCTGTCGTTGCCACGGGCGGCGAGCTGCGAGGCCGGCGGGGCGCCGCTGTCATTGCCACGGGCGGCGAGCTGCGAGGCCGGCGGGGCGCCGCTGTCGTTGCCACGGGCCGCCTGCTGCGACGTTGCGCAGGGCTTCAGGCCGCTCGAATCCTGCGCGTACGACGCCACGGAGAGCAGCAGCAGCGCTGCAGTGCTGGCAGCGAGGGGAAGGAACTTCATGGTCGCATTCTCCACTGGAACTAGATGATGCATAGGTTCGAACGAACGCTCCGGCTTTCAAGTCCTGCCCTCCCTGGCCTTTCGGCGGGGTCGGCGGCCACTTGATGTCGTATTGTCTGGTTTGCAGTGCTGATGTTACGCGCCGGAATGCGGCCTGGATGCGATTTGGCGCTTTTGTTGCGCTGCGGCTGCCGGCGGCTCGCGCCGGGTGCCGCCGGCACTGCAAAAGCGCAGACCGGATCGACGGTCTCCCAAACGATCCGGTCCCGCGCAGCCGGCGCGCAACGGCCGTGCATGCCACGCACAGGCCAAGCCGGCGCATGGCAGTCATCGGTTTCTAGCTGTCCCGCACCCGCACCGCGATCCATTTCGGGCCGGGAAACTGCGACGGCTTGTCGGCCTGGGTCTTGGGCAGCACCAGGAACATGGCGAAGGTGGTGCTGCCCTTGCGCGCCGTGTCGATCGCCTGCTGCAATTCGGCCGCTGTACCGACATCCTGATCGGCAACGCGCAGGATCAGATCGCCGGCGGCGATGCCGCGCCGCGCCACCTCGGCGTCGCGGGCGATGCCGGTGACGATGACCGCCTTGGTATCCGCCGGAACCGCGTATTTGCTCCACATATCGGCCGGCGCGGGCGCCACCTGCAGACCCAGATCCGGCGGGATGTTCCAGTGCGGCTCGGCCACCTTGGTCGGCGCGTCGCGCAGCTCCCACTGCATCTTCGGCCATTCGGCGAGCTTCACCGGCAGGTCGAAAGTCTTGCCGTCGCGGCGCACGGTGAAGGTGGTTTCCAGTCCGGGCGGGCTGGAGGCGATTTCGCGCAGCAAGGCGCGGTCGTCGCTCGGCACCGAGTCGCCGAAGCGCAGGATCACGTCGCCGATATGCATGCCCGCCGCCTCGGCCGGGCCGCCCTTGACCACCCAGGCGACGATGCTGCCGGCCGGCTGCACCATGCTCAGCGCCGTCGCCATGTCCGGCGACACCTGCTGGATCTTGACGCCGAGCCAGCCGGGTCGCAGCCAGCCGTAATGCATCAGCCGGTCGATGATGGCGTGCGCATCATTGGCCGGAATGGCGAAGCCGAGGCCGGCCGAGGCCGAGGTGGTGGAGATCAGCGCGGTGTTGACGCCGATCACCTCACCCTTGAGGTCGAACAGCGGGCCGCCCGAGTTGCCGTGATTGATTGCAGCATCGGTCTGGATGAAATCGTCGTAAGGCGTGTCACTGATGTTGCGGTTGAGCGCGCTGATGATGCCGCCGGTGACCGACAGACCGACGCCGAGCGGATTGCCGATCGCCAGCACCGGGTCGCCGATCTGCACCTTGTTGCTGTCGCCCCAGTGCACCGCCGGCAGCGGATGGCCGACATCGACCTTGAGCATGGCGATATCGACGATGCGGGCGGCGTTGACCACCTGCGCGCGGGCGCGCGATCCGTCGGAGAAGGTCACGAAGATTTCGAACGCCCCGTCAACGACATGCCAGTTGGTGGCGATCGTGCCGTCCGGCTCGACGATGAAGCCGGAGCCGGCATTGACGCGGATTTCAAACTGCTGCTGCGTCGCGGCAGCCGACATCTGGTTGGTCGGCAGGCCGATTTCCGCGCGGGCGGTGATGTTGACCACGCTCGGCAACAGGCTGTGCACCAGTTCGGCCTGATTGATCATCATTTCCTGCGCCGCCGCCGGAACCGACAGCAGCGCTGCCAGACCGAGGGCCGCGGCAACCCGGCCCAGGCGCAACCCGATACGCGGAACTCGTTCCATCGATCTCTCCCCCGAAGCAGTGCGCAGCATATAGTGCGTCCGGCCGCCGCGCATCGGCCGGACGCACTATTTCGGTGATGCGCGGCATCTGCCGGCGCGGCCCCGGGGGCGGCGGCTTGACGGCGCCGCCCGGCGCCGCAACGCTGCCGCCGCAGTGGAGGGACCGAGGCCTTGGCAGACCCGGGCAGCGCAGGCGCGCGGCCGACGCAGCGGCTGTCGTTGCGGGCGCGGCTCAATGTCCTGGTGGCGCTGTGTGTGCTGCCGCTGCTGGCGGTGACGCTGACGACCGATTACCTCGACTATCGCGCGGCGTGCCGGGCGGCGGCCGAGCATGCGCTGGCCAGCGCCCGCGGCTTTGCCGAAGACATCTCCCGACTGTTGCAATCCGAAATCGCCTCGTTGCAGACGCTGGCGCTGTCGCCGCATCTGCAGCGCGACGACCTCGACGGTTTTGCCGGGCAGGCGCATGCGTTCCTTGGCATGCAGCCGCCGGGCGCGGTGCTGGGCCTCGCCGGGGCCGATGGTCGCCCGCTGGTGGCGTATGGCGAGGATGTCCCGCATGACCGGACGCTGCCGGCGCGCAGCGTGCCGGATTCGGTACATCGGGTGTTCGCCGCGGCGGTGCCGGAAGTCTCGGGCTATTTCATCGATGCGCTGACCCGTCGCGGCGGGTTCAGCATCGGCGTGCCGGTGCGCCATGACGGCAAGGTGGTGTGGGACCTGTTCCTCAATCCGGGCGTTGCGACGTTGTTGGAGACGGCGCAACGGCAGCATCCGCCGGCCGGCTGGCGGCTCGGTGTCATCGATTCGCGCGGCGTGCTCTTCACGCGCTGGCCTGGGCCGGCCGATTTCGTCGGCCACGAGGTGGTGCCTGGGCTGCTGGCGCAGATGCAGGTGCAGCGCGAGGGCACGTTGCAGGTGGTGTCGCTGGAGGGTGTGCCGGTCCTCGGCGTGTATGCCACGGTGCCGGGGGTTGACTGGCGCGTGGTGATTGCCATCCCGTTCGCAGATCTGAACCGGCCGCTGTTGACGGCGGCGCTGCTGGCGCTGGCGGCGGGTGGGGCGCTGTTGGTCGGTGGGCTGTTACTGGCGGCGGCGGTGGCGCGCAGCATCGTGGGGCCGATCGCGCGGCTGCAGGCAATGGCGCAGCGGTCCGATCAGATGGACGCGGCGGCGCTGCAACTGCGCCCGACAGGGCTGCCGGAGACCGATGCGGTGGCGGCGGCGCTGCATGCCGCGGCGGTGGCGCGGGCCGATGCGCTAGCCCGGCTGCGGAGCTTTGCCGGACAGTTGGAGCAGCGCGTCGCCGAGGAAGTGGCGGTGCGCCAGGAGGCGCAGGCGCGGGCGGCGCATGGCGCGCGGATGCAGGCGCTGGGGCGGCTGGTGAGCGGCGTCGCGCATGATTTCGCCAATGTGCTGCAGACGGTCGAGGCGGCGGCGAATCTGCTCGATCATCGCGCCGAGAATCCCGAGTCGGTGCGCCGGCTGGCGAAGATACTGCGCAACGCCGGGCGGCAGGGCGGCGCGGTGACCGGGCGGCTGCTGGGGCTGGCGCGTCCGCCGCAGGCGCCGGCGGCGTTCGCGGTGGCGCCGCTGTTTGAGGAACTGCGCGAGTTGCTGGCGGCCTCGCTGACCGGCGGCGCCGGCGCGGGCCCGGTCGATCTCGATATGACGGCACCGGCCGGGCTGCCGGAGGTGTGGGCCGACCGGGCGCAACTGGAGACGGTGCTGCTGAACCTTGCCGGCAACGCGCGCGACGCGATGCCGCAGGGCGGGCGGCTGGGCGTGTCGGCGGCGGCGGAGTGGGTGGCGCTCGGCGTGGCGGGACCGCGCGGTCTGGCGCCGGGCGGCTATGTGTGTCTGTCGCTGGCCGATACCGGCACCGGGATGCCGCCCGAGGTGCTGGCGCGGGCGACGGAACCGTTCTTCACCACCAAGGCGGCGGGCAAGGGCACCGGACTCGGGCTGGCCCTGGCGCGCGGCTTCGCCGAGCAATCGGGTGGGGCGCTGGCGGTGGAGAGCGCGCCGGGGCAGGGGACGCTGGTGCGGCTGTGGCTGCCGCAGGCGGCGCCGGGCGATCCGGACGGCTAAGCAGAGATTCGTTGGCTGGGACACGGATGACTTGGCGCACCGAGCGCCGCCTCCCGTTGTCGGCTTGGGCTGCGAAGCAGCGCAAGCCGACAACGGGAGAGGGAGCTTTCGTGGTCCGATCAACGAGAGTCTGCTTAGCAGCCAGCACCCGCCGGCCAGGCCGGGCGCTGCCGTCCGGCCGGCGGCCGGGAGTCTGCCTCAACAGAAAAAACCCCAGGGGACTGACCCCTGGGGCTGCAATTGCTGCGATCGGGCAGACCAGCGGCTCAGCCGCGGCGGCGCCGCATGGCGACCAGCCCGACGAGACCGGAGGCCAGCACCAGCGCCTCGGCAGGCTCCGGCACCGACGGCGGCGGTGCGGCGGTGTAATTGTAGGCCATATTGACCACGTAATCGCTGACGACCGACCCACCGCCATCGACAGTGCTTCCACCCGTCACAAGGGCGGTGTACGATGGACTTGCATTGACAGTAAGCGGGTCGAACCCACTGCCCGTCCAGGCCGAGAGAGCCGACACGGTAGAATACCCGATCGGCCCAAATCCCGTGAACGACTGAGGGGTTCCTACCGCAAGCCCCGATTGGCCAGGGCCGATGGGCAACGAGTTCGGGTCGATGTTGTCCGTGATGGAGTTCACGGTGATGCTGCCGCCGACGTGGTAGCCGATGCCGGTGCCGTTAAGGGAGAGCTGGCTGTTGCCGGCAAAGTCGGATATCGACATTGCGTTGGCCACTTCGAGCGACGCCGCCGTGATTGTCCCGGACGTTCCTAGATTTGACACGTTGCCGCTGGTCAGCGTCGCCGTCGGGATGATCTCGATGCTCACCGAGGTCAGCACTTCCCCGGAGGGAGCACCGTTGGCGACACCGAAATACGGGATATCGATGATTTGCGGGAACAGCCCGCCGCCCGTACCCGTAGAAAAACTCCCCGAGCATATGCCGCCGCCGCACGTCAGCGTGACGGGCCCCGAACTCAGGGTGAAAGTCCCGGCCGAAGCCGACTGTGCGGCCATCAGCGTCACGCCGCCGGCCGCCACGAAAATTGCTGCTCTTATCATCGCACCTAGGTTCCTTGCCGACCCGACCGCATATGCACTTATATCAGCAGCGTCAGGGGGGGTAAAGCGGTTTGTTAGGGGTCCGTTCATTTCGTCGCCGCCGCCCCGACCCCGCCGCCCCCGGTCGCATGCAGACCAACCTGCCGGCCGTTACCGGGCCTGACCCAATCCTTGCCGCTCAGCCCCGCCGCAATGATGGCGATGCCCTGGGCGTGCCAGCGCTGCACCGCCTTGTGGTCGGCGCCCAGCGCGGTGCCCAGGCGGCGCCACGGAAACATATGCCGGAGCGTCAGCGGATGCACCAGCGCCCGCGCCCCGACGATGCGCCGCAGCACGTAGCGGTCGTGGGGGATCAGCGCGATCCAGCCCAGCGCCTCGTCCATCCGCGACACAAGCGGGCCGTCCGGCACCGGCGGGCGCAGGCGGGTGGCGGCGGCGGGGGCCTCCATCGGCTCGCGCAGTACCTCCCAGACGGTGCTGCGCAGGCGCGTCGAATGGCCGCCATCGGGCAGCGCCAGCAGGGTGCGGCCGGCATCTTCCAGGCGCGCGATGATCTCGGCCGGAGCGGGGGACGGCATCGGCGGGGCTCTCCTGTACAATAATGTAGGTGGCGGCCCGCGCCCCTGGCGGCGTTGCGCAACGCCGCCAGGGGCGCGGTTCAGGCGATGCGGCGGCCTAGGTCCAGCCGGGCCAGGGCAGCCCGGCGAGCGAGGTTTCGGCGGTCAGCAGCCCCCAGCTCCGCGGATCGCCGGGCGGCAGCGGCGGGCGGTGCGGGTCGTCGGCCGGCGGCGAAGCGGGCGCCGGCGGCGACTCGGCGCCTAATCGCCGGCCGCGCTCGCGCGCGACATCTGGGCTAACACCGAGCGCCGCGCCAATCTCCGCCCACCGCGCCCCCTCGCGGCGCAGCCGCCGCACTTGCGCGTCGCGCGCCGCCGTCCATCCCGGTCCGGCCTGCATGATCTCCGCCCTTGTCTGTTGCACTGACAAAAAGTTAGAGATTATAACGCGCGCGGTCAATACGCCTGAGGCCAAAAAAGTCACTAAAGATAACTTGAACGTTGGCAACAAACCCGCGTATGACGGGTCAATGACGCATCCAATCGGCCTGCTTGCATCATCGGGCGACGTTGCTGCCGGGGTCGGGGAGCGCATCCGCGACTCGCGCCGCGCCCGCGGCATGACCCAGGCCGACCTCGCCGATGCCGTCGGCGTGTCGCGCAGCGCCGTCGCCCAATGGGAGACCGATCGTGCCGGCCAGGTGCGCGGCAATCTCGTCCGCATCGCCGGCGCGCTCGGCGTCTCGGTGCAGTTCCTGCTCGACGGCAATGTCGGCCGGCGCGACGGCGAGGCGCCGGAGACGGCGACCGAGATGGCGATGCTGCGGCTCTATCGTGCCTGCGCCGAGGCCGACCGCGCCTTCCTGCTGCGCACCGCCCGCCGGCTGGCGCGCGCCGCCGTCGAGGAGGGCGGCGGCGCTGCCGAGAACCTTGACACCTGAAGGATCGCGCCTTCAACTCGCGTTGCCCGCTCCGAGGATCACAGCCATGCGTCCGAGCCTCTTCGCCGCCGTTGCGGTGGTTGCCAGCCTCGCCGCCGCCGGCGCCCAGGCGCAGATCCGCATCGGCGCCATCCTCAGCATCAGCGGGCCGGGCGCGGCGATGGGCGTCGGCTACAAGGGCGCCTTCGACTTCCTGCCGGCCGAGGTCGCCGGCCAGAAGATCGAATACATCGTCCGCGACGATGCCACCGATGCGCAGACCGCCTACACCATCGCCCAGAAGCTGATCGCCGAAGACCATGTCGATGCCATCATCGGGCCGTCGCTCTACTCATCCGATGTCGCGGTGCAGCCGCTGGCCAACGACGCGCATGTGCCGATGATCGCGATGGCGCCGCTGGTGCCGGTGCCGGAGAAGTTCCCCTACAGCTTCGCGGTGGCGCAGCCGCTGTCGCTGATGGTCGCCGCGGTGTTCCGCCACATGCAGGCGGCGGGCGTGAAGACCGTCGGCTTCATCGGCTTTTCCGACGGCTGGGGCGATCAGGTGCATGCCGCGACCGTCACCGCCGCTGCTGCCGGCGGCATCGCGCTGGTCGCCGATGAGCGCTACGCCCGCGCCGATACCACGGTGCAGGCGCAGGCGCTGCGGCTGATCGCGCTGCATCCCGACGCGGTGATGATGGGCAATTCGGCGACGCCGGCGGTGCTGCCGGTGGTGGCGCTGCGCCGCCTCGGCTATCGCGGCGGCATCTACGGCAACCACGGCATCGTCTCGCCGGCGTTCATCCGCGTCGGCGGCGCGCCGGTCGATGGCGTCATCGCCGATACCTCGCCGGTGGCGGTGTACGACCAGTTGCCGGACGGCAATCCGATCAAGCCGGTGGCCAGCGAATTGATGGCCGCCTACACCAAGAAGTTCGGGCCGGCCAGCGTCAACCCGTTCGCCGGCTACAGCTACGACGCCATGCTGCTGCTGGCCAACGCCATCCCCGCGGCGCTGAAAGTGGCGCCGCCGGGCACCGACGCCTTCCGCATGGCGCTGCGCGACGCGATGGAGCACACCCACGAACTGGTCGGCGTCAGCGGCATCTATAACATGAGCGCCACCGACCATAACGGACAGGACGCCCGCGCCGCGGTTCTGGTCGAGGTCAGGCACGGGGAATGGACGGCGATCCACTGAGACCGCCTGCCGTCCCGTCCGCATGAACCTGTTCGTCCTACTGACACTGTTGCAGGATGGGCTGACCACCGGGGCGATCTATCTGCTGCTGGCGGTCGGGCTGCTGATCGTGTTTTCGGTCACCCGGGTCATTTTCGTGCCGCAGGGCGATCTGCTGGCGCTCGCCGCGCTGACCGTGGCGCAGCTTGAGGCCGGGTCGGTGCCCGGCACGCTGTGGCTGCTCGATGCGCTGGCGGTGCTGGCGGTGCTGGCCGATCTGCTGGCCGGCAGCCGGTGGCGGGCGCTGCGCTGGCTGCCGGTGCCGGCCCTGGTCACCCTGGCGACGCTGTTCGGGCCGCGCGCCGCGGCGTGGTACGCGATGCCGCTGGGGCTGGCGATCATCACCCCGTTCGGCCCGCTGCTCTGGCGGCTGGTGTTCCGCCGCGCCGCCGGCGCCACCATGCTGACCCTGCTGATCCTGGCGATGGCGCTGCATTTCGTGCTGGAGGGAGCCGGTATGGTGCTGTTCGGCCCGGACGGCGCCGCCACCGCGCCGCTCACCGAGGCGGCGTTCGCCGTCGGCCCGCTGACCCTGTCCGGCCAGTCGCTCGCCGTTGTCGGGCTGTGCGCGGCGCTGGTGGCGCTGCTGCGCTGGTTCTTCGGCGCCACCATCGAGGGCAAGGCGCTGCGCGCCGCCGCCTCCGACCGGCTCGGGGCGCGGCTGGTCGGCATCGACGCCGCCCGCTCCGGTGGCCTTGCCTTCGCGCTCGCCGCCTTCGTCGCCGCGCTGTCCGGGGTGCTGATCGCCGCGCTGACGCCGATCGGCTACGACACCGGCTTCGCGATCGGGCTGAAGGGCTTCGTCGCCGCCATCGTCGGCGGCCTCGTCTCCTATCCGGCGGCGGCGGCCGGCGCGGTGCTGGTCGGCGTGCTCGAGTCGCTCGGCAGTTTCTGGGCCAGCGCCTATCGCGACGTGATCGTCTATGCGCTGCTGGTGCCGGTGCTGCTGCTGCTGTCCTGGCGCGGCCGGCGGGCGGGGGAGGAGACGTGATCCGTCCGGCCGTGCTGGCGCTCGCCGCCGCGCTGATCCTGCCGCCGCTGCTGCCGCCGTTTTATGTCACGCTGGCCGCCTATGTCGGGCTGGCGGCGATCGTCGCCACCGGTCTGGTGCTGCTCACCGGCATTTCCGGCCAGACCTCGTTCGGTCAGGCGAGTTTCGTCGGCATCGCCGCCTATGCCGCCGCCCTGCTCGACGGGCGGCCGTTCACCGGGCTGCTCGCCGGCCTCGCCGCCGCCGGCGTCGTGGCGTGGCTGCTCGGCTTCATCACCGCCCGCCTGTCGGGGCATTTCCTGGCGCTGTGTTCGGTCGCCTGGGGGCTGAGCTTCTACAGCCTGTTCGGCACGCTGCCGTGGCTGCACGGCTTCAACGGCATCGGCGGCATCGCCGCGCTGCCGTTCGCGCCGGGGCCGCGCGCCGGCCTCGCGGTGGTCTGGGCGGTGGTGGCGCTCGGCCTGTGGGGGGCGCAGAACCTGCTCGACAGCCGCAGCGGCCGGGCGCTGCGCGCGCTCAACGGGGCGCGGCTGATGGCCGAGAGCATGGGCGTCGATACGGTGCGGCTGGCGCGCGGCGTGTTCGTGCTGGCGGCGCTGTATGCCGCCGCCGCCGGGTTTCTGTTTGCCCATGTGCAGCGTTTCATCAGCCCGACGCCGTTCGGCCTGACCGCCAGCATCGAGTATCTGTTCATGATCATCCTCGGCGGCGCCGACCGGCTGGCCGGCGCGCTGCTCGGCGCGGTGCTCGTCGTCGTGCTGCGCGACGCGCTGACCGACTGGGTGCCGCGGCTGACCGGTGCCCCCGGCAGCTATGAGGCGATGGCGTTCAGCCTGCTGGTCATCGTCATGCTGCACCATGCGCCGAGGGGGGTGCTGTCGCTGCTGCCGCAGGGCAGGGCGGCGGCGCCGCGCCCGGCCGCGCCGCCGCCGCCGCCGCCGGTTCAGCCGATCGCCGCCGCCGGCGGCGAGCCGGTTCTGCTGCTCGACCGGATCAGCCGCCGGTTCGGCGGTCTGGCCGCCAACCAGGATGTCAGCCTCGCCGTCCATGCCGGCGAGATCGTCGCCCTGATCGGCCCCAACGGCGCCGGCAAAAGCACGCTGTTCAACATCGCCAGCGGCGTGCTGCCGCCGAGCGCGGGCAGCGTGCGCCTGTTCGGCCGCGTGCTCGGCGCCCTGCCGGCGCGCCGCCGCGCCGCCCTCGGCCTCGCCCGCACCTTCCAGCATGTCCGACTGCTGCAGGGCGAGACGGTGCGCGACAACATCGCCCTCGGCGCCCATCTCGCCGGCCGCGCCGGCATGCTGCGCGCCCTGCTGCGGCTCGACCGGGCGGAGGAGGCGCGGCTGCGCGCGGCGGCCGAGGCGGCGGCGGCGCGGGTCGGGCTGGCCGACCGGCTCGACACCCCGGCCGGCGACCTGCCGCTCGGTCAGCAGCGCATCGTCGAGATCGCCCGCGCCCTGTGTCTCACCCCGCGCCTGCTGCTGCTCGACGAGCCGGCGGCCGGGCTGCGCCATCTGGAGAAGGAGCGTCTGGCCGACCTGCTGCGCCAGTTGCGGGCTTCGGGCATGGCGGTGCTGCTGGTCGAGCACGATATGGGGTTCGTCATGCGGCTTGCCGATCGGGTGGTGGTGATGGATTTCGGCCAGACCATCGCCGCCGGGCCGCCCGCGCAGGTGCGCGCCGATCCCGCCGTGCGCGACGCCTATCTCGGCGGGGTGGCGTGAGCGAGGCCCTGCTCAGCGTTGACAACCTCGCCGCCGGCCATGGCCGGGTCGAGGTGCTGCACGGCATCTCGCTCAGCGTCGCGGCGCATCAGGTGGTGGCCATCGTCGGGCCGAACGGCGCCGGCAAATCGACGCTGATGGCGGCGATCATGGGGCTGCTGCCGCGCACCGGGCGCATCCGCTTCGCCGGCGCAGAGGCGGGCAGCACCGAGGCGATGGTCGCCGCCGGCGCCGTGCTGGTGCCCGAGACGCGGGCGCTGTTCACCGAGATGAGCGTGCGCGACAACCTGCTGCTCGGCGCCTACCGCCATCGCGCCAGCGCGGCGCAGTCGCTGGCCGAGGTGTTCGCGACCTTCCCGCGGCTGGAGGAGCGGCAGCGGCAGCGCACGGCGACGCTCTCGGGCGGCGAGCGGCAGATGCTGGCGCTCGGCCGGGCGCTGATGGCGCGGCCCCGGCTGTTGCTGCTGGACGAGCCGAGTCTCGGGCTGGCGCCGCGCATCGTGCGCGACATTTTCGCCGTGCTGGCGCGGCTGCGCGCCGACGGCATCGCCATTCTGCTGGTCGAGCAGAATGCCCGCGCCGCGCTGGCGCTGGCCGATCATGCCTGCGTGCTGGAGATGGGCGAAGTGGTGCTGCAAGGGCCGAGCGCGGCGCTGGCCGCCGATCCGCGCGTGGTGGCAAGCTATCTCGGCACAGGGGAATGAGATGACCGAAGCGCGCGACGCCGCCGCCCTGATCCGCGCCGCATCGGGCCTCAGCGTGGCCGGGATGTTCCATACCCAGGCGGTGCTGCGGCCGGCGGCGCCGGCGCTGGTGGCGGAGGGGCGGACGCAGAGCTATGCCGAACTGGATGCGCGCAGCGACCGCGTCGCGCAGGCGCTGGCCGGACTCGGGGTCGGGCGCGGCGACCGGGTCGCGCTGCTGTCGGAGAATCGCGCCGAGTATGTCGAGCTGCTGCTCGCCGCCTCCAAGCTCGGGGTCATCCTGGCCTGTCAGAACTGGCGTCAGGCCGATGACGAACTGCTGCACTGCATCCGGCTGGTCGCCCCGGTGCTGGCCATCGTCTCGGCGCGGCATGCGCCGGCGCTGGCGCGGATCGCCCACGGCGTGCCGCGCGTGCTGCGGCTCGGGGAGGATTATGAGGCGCTGCTGGCGGCGGCGGCGGCGGGTCGTCCGGCGGATCGGACCGTGCCGGAAGACGGGCTGGCCATTCTCTACACCAGCGGCACCACCGGCCTGCCGAAAGGCGCGCTGATCAGCAACCGCGCCATGGTGGCGCGCGGCATGGTGGCGGTGGCGGACTGGGGCTGCGGGCGCGACGACAGTTTCATCGCCTGGACGCCGCTGTTCCACATGGGGGCCACCGACGAGTCGCTGGCCGCCCTGATGCATGGCGGCAAGGTCATCGTCATGGACGGGTTCGACGCGGCGGCGCTGGCCGATCTGGTCGGGCGCGAGCGGATCGGCCATCTGACGGTGGTGCCGGGCGTCGTCGATCGGATGATCGCCGCGCTGCGCGCCGGGGGCGTGGTGCCGCGCGGGGTGAAGATCGTCGGCGTGATGGCCGATCTGGTGCCGCGCCCGCTGCTGGCGGAACTGACCGGGCTGCTCGGCGCGCCCTATGGCAACACGTTCGGCTCGACCGAGACCGGCATGCCGCCAGCGAGTCGCGCCCTGGTGCCGCCCGGCGTGGTGCCCGAGCGGCTGTCCAAGCAGCAGAACACGCTGTGCGAGATCCGCCTCGTCGATACCGCGGACCGCGAGGTGCCGGACGGCACGCCCGGCGAGATGACGCTGCGCGGCCCGACGCTGTTCAGCGGCTACTGGGCGGCGGAGGCGGTCAACCGCGAGGAGTTCCGCGGCGGCTGGTTTCACATGGGCGACGTGTTCGTGCGCAACCCGGACGGCACGCTGGATTTCGTCGATCGCCGCAAATACCTCATCAAGTCCGGCGGCGAGAACATCTACCCGGCCGAGGTCGAGCGGGTGATCCTGGCGCTGCCGGGGGTGGCCGATGCGGTGGTGGTGCGCCGGCCGGATGCGACCTGGGGCGAGGTGCCGGTGGCCTTCGTGGTGCGTGAGTCCGAGACACTGACCGAGACCGACATCATCGCCGCCTGCCGCGGCCGGATCGCCGGCTACAAGCTGCCGAAACTGGTGGTGTTCGTCGCCGCCGATGAGCTGCCGCGCAGCACCAGCGGCAAAATCCAGCGCCATTTGCTGGAGCAGCGACTCGGCTGAAGCCGGCTGGCAGAGCGCTGGGCAAAGGTCCATACGAGGGCGCCGGCGGGCATTCCCCCCGCCGGCGCCGACACGCCCACGGCTCGGATGGGCGCATCCAGCGGAGGACGCGATGCACAACCATCGTGAACTCCTGCCTTGGATCATGGTGATCGTGACCGTCAGGGTCAAGATCATCCGGCGTCCGAGGTAAGGAGGGGCCAGCCTCGACGACGGGGCTGGCTCACTCCCTGGAGGTCCGCCGGGATGCCGCGCCGCTCCGCGGTCAGGGCGAGGACAGCACCGAGGGGGCCAGCGCCGCCATGCGCGCCGCCGGATGCGCCGGGTTGCGGAAGCGCAGCTCACCCTCCGGCGCTGCGTCCGGCGCCGCGGCGCCGAGCAGCTCGAAGCGGCTGGTGCAGGTCACCGCGACCACCGGCCGCGCCTCCGGGTGGGTGAGGAACTGCCGCGCCTCGCCCTCCAGCTCCAGCCGCTCGCGCAGATGGCGCCACTCGGCGCGATCGGTGTCCTCGACGAACATCGCCAGGATGCCGGGCCGCGTGCCGGTCAGGCGGGCGGGGGCGACGGCGGCCATGCGGCGGCGGATGGCGACGGCGACCTCGTTCTCCCGCCCGGCCCGCGCCGCCATGACGAACACGCCGCCGCCGGCGGCGGTGACGGCGAGATGCGCCTCATGGCCGAACTCCCGCCGCAGCGAGGACATCAGCCCCAGCTCGTCCGCCTGCGCGCCGGCCAGCATCAGCGGATCGAGCCGCAGCACCGCCGCCTCATCGTAATCGGCGCGGCGCTGGGCGGCGAGCATGGCGCGGATGCGGGCGTGCAGGGCCGGCAGCACCGCGCCATCCCCGGCCTCGCTGCGCAGCCCCTGTGGCAGCGTCAGTTTCAGCAGGTAGCGGCCGGGATGGGCGGCGAGCCAGGTCTGCAGATCGGGATCGACGCGATCCATCAGCCGCACCCAGGCGCCGCGATGCAGCTCCCGCCCGTCTTCGGCGGAGACCACCTCGCAGGCGACTTCGGCCTCGATGCCGTCGCGGCGCAGCAGCAGGTCGAACGGGGCGGCGTCGGCCAGACCGGCGAAATCGACGGCGAAGCCGCGCTCGCGCTGCAGCGCGGCGGTGCGCACCAGATGGAACAGCGGCACCAGCGTCGCGTCCCCGTCCAGCGCCGCGGCGAGGCGGTCGCGCAGCCGGGCAAGGCCGGACGGCGGCAGCGCCGCGGCAATGGCGGCGGTGTCGGCGGCGAGGTCGCGCAGCCGGCGTTCGGCCGCACCCTCCGGCGCGCCGCCGCGGCGCAGCCGGTCGAGCGAGAGTTCCAGCGCATGGCGCTGCTGGCGGGCGCGGCCGGAATGGGCGCCCGCGGTGCGGCGCAATTCGGCCATGCGCGCGGCCCAGCGGCGGCGCCCGGCCAGTTCGACGAACGCCGCTATGTCATCGTCCATCGCTCACCGTCGCGCACTCCACGGTCACGCTGCTGCGTGCTGATCGCACATACGGGCCGGGCTGGCGAGCGGATGCACCAGGGGGACGAATTAATTCGCAGCTAATGCAGCGCCGCCGAGCTGCCCACGGTGGCGCAGCAGATGGTCGGCCAGCACCAGGGCCATCATCGCCTCGCCCACCGGCACGGCGCGGATGCCGACGCAGGGGTCGTGGCGACCGGTCGTGCTGACCTCGACATCGTGGCCGAAGCGATCGACCGATTGGCGCGGCGTGAGAATCGAGCTGGTCGGCTTGACGGCGAAGCGCGCCACCACCGGCTGCCCGGTGGCGATGCCGCCGAGAATGCCGCCGGCGTGGTTGGAGGCGAACCGGATGGCGCCGTCATTGCCCATGCGCATCTCATCGGCGTTGTCCTCGCCCGACAGCGCGGCGGTGGCGAAACCGTCGCCGATCTCCACCCCCTTGACCGCATTGATGCCCATCAGCGCCGCGGCGAGGTCGGCGTCGAGCTTGCCGTAGATCGGTGCGCCGAGGCCGGGGGGCACCCCCTCCGCCACCAGTTCGATCACCGCGCCGCAGGACGAGCCGCGTTTGCGCACCGCGGCGAGATAATCCTCCCACGCAGCGGCGGCGGCGGCGTCGGGGCAGCAGAACGGGTTGCGGGCAACCTCCGCCCAGTCCCAGCGGGCGCGGTCGATGCGGTGCGGTCCCATCTGCACCAGCGCGCCGCGGATGGTCACGCCGGCACCGAGCACGATTCGCGCCACCGCCCCGGCGGCGACGCGCGCCGCCGTCTCCCGCGCCGACGACCGGCCGCCGCCGCGATGGTCGCGGATGCCGTATTTCTGCTGATAGGTCAGGTCGGCATGGCCGGGGCGGAAACGGTCGGCGATGCTGCCGTAATCCTTCGACCGCTGATCGACGTTGTCGATCATCAGCGCGATCGGCGTGCCGGTGGTCAGCCCCTCGAAGGTGCCCGACAGGATGCGCACCGTGTCCGGCTCGGCGCGCTGGGTGGTGAACCTCGACTGGCCGGGGCGGCGGCGGTCGAGCCAGGGCTGGATGTCGGCCGCGCTGAGCGGCAGACGCGGCGGGCAGCCATCGACGACGCAGCCGAGCGCCGGGCCGTGGCTCTCGCCCCAGGTAGTGACGCGGAACAAATGGCCGAAACTGTTGTGCGACATGCGGTCAATCGACGACGGAAATGTCCGGCGCGTCCGGGTTCTTCATGCCGACGACGTGATAGCCGCTATCGACGTGATGCACCTCCCCGGTGACGCCGGCGGCCAGATCGGACAGCAGATAGACCCCGGCGCCGCCGACATCCTCGATGGTGACGTTGCGGCCGAGCGGCGCGTTGTATTGGTTCCAGCGCAGGATGTAACGGAAATCGCCGATGCCGCCGGCGGCGGCGAGGGTGCGGATCGGCCCGGCGCTGATCGCGTTGACGCGGATGTTGCGCGGCCCGAGATCGGTGGCGAGGTAGCGCACCGAGGCCTCCAGCGCCGCCTTGGCCACCCCCATGACGTTGTAGTGCGGCACCACCCGTTCGGCGCCGAGATAGGTCAGCGTCAGCAGCGCGCCGCCGGGGTTCATCATGGCGACGGCGCGGCGGGCGACGGCGGTGAAACTGTAGCAGGAAATGTCCAGCGCCTGCAGAAACGCCGCGCGCGGCGTGTCGAGATAGAGGCCGCGCAGAAACTGCTTGTCGGCGAAGCCGATGGCGTGGACCAGGAAGTCGATCCGCTCCCAGCGCGCGGCGATGGTGGCGAAGGCGGCGTCGATGCTGGCATCGTCGGCGACATCGCAGGGGGCGAGCAGATCGGCGCCGACCGAGGCGGCGAGCGGGCGGACCCGCTTTTCCAGCGCGTCACCCTGATAGGTGAAGGCGAGTTCGGCGCCTTGTGCGGCGCAGGCGGCGGCGATGCCCCAGGCGAGCGAGCGGTCGTTGGCGACCCCCATGATGACCCCGCGCTTGCCGTGCATGAGCGTGCCGGCAATGGGCGGTCTGGGGTGGTCGGTGTCTGGCATCGGCGGCATCACCATTCTCGCTTGGCCCCGCGTGGTTGCATACCGCGACGCCAGGGGCAAGGCCGGAGGGAAACGCCGGCAGCGCGACCGGCCGCCGGCGCGTCGGCGGGTAATGTTTTAATTAAGCATTGAAATTGGGCGCGGGTCGGCGCCGCGGCGTCACGCGGGAAACGGCGGCCGGGTGAAGCGGCGGAGGGTTTGCGGCGGGGCGCGGGCGGCGCGTGGCCGGTCGCGCAGGATGCTGTCGCGCGGGATGGCGCGCGTGGGCGGC
>JAJZES010000014.1 GCA_021845985.1 Pseudomonadota bacterium
CCGGCGCTGGGTCGTCGAACGCTTCTTCGCCTGGATCAACCGAAACAGACGGCTGGCCAAGGACTTCGAAGCCACAATCGAGTCCGTCGAGGCCTTCCTCTACGCCGCCTCAAGCGTGCTGCTGCTACGACGCCGGGCTCGTTGAGAAACCGTTTCCAAATGGACTCTGAGCGATGAGACGGACCCCAATCGCCTCCACGATTTGAAAGCCACCTTGGACTCTTATCAGGTCTATGGGCAAGCGCAGCTCGACCACCTTGTGGACTTGTATCTATCCGGCGCCGGGCGCGAGCGGCTAGACCCAATCCTGGACAACTGCGTCGCGGTGTATGTGTCCGAGCTCGATGAAGATGGGCAGGTTGACTTCAAGGGGAAAGCGAAGTACTTTGCCAGGACTTACGCCTTCATTGCTGCGGTCCTGCCGTACAGCAATGCCGGATGGGAGAAGCTTTCTATCTTCCTGAACTTCTTGCTGCCCAAGTTGCCTGCGCCGCGGGATGAAGACCTGTCGAAAGGTATTCTCGAGGCCATCGACATGGACAGCTACCGCGTCGAAAAGCAGGCCGCGCAGCGCGTGCAGCTGGCGGATGCGAATGTGGAGATAGACCCGGTTCCGACTGACGGCGGCGGTCGAAAGGCTGACCCCGAGCTGGATCGGTTATCCAACATCATCCAAAGCTTCAACGATCTTTTCGGCAATATCACTTGGCAGGATGCGGACCGTATTCGGCAGCTCATCGCGACCGACATCCCGAGCAAGGTCGCCGCCAACGCTGCTTATCAAAACGCCATGCAGAATTCCGACAAGCAGAACGCCCGGATCGAGCACGACAAAGCCCTCGGCAGTGTCATCATCGGCCTGATGAAGGACGATACAGAACTATTCAAACAGTTCAGCGACAATCCGGAATTCAAGCGATGGCGGGCGGACACCGTCTTTGCTGCGACATACGGCCGAGAGCCCTCTGCTCCAACCTCTCGTGCGTCAGAGGCAAGCCCCACATAGGCTTCTACGCTTCAGGCGCCGGCCATGTCGCCACGCGCCACGCGCTGGCTAACTGGAAGTCGAGCAACCGATTCGTTCGCCAGCCGGTCAAGCTGGTCGGCCCACCACTGCATCATCGATACGCGTTCGTCCCAGTGCTCACCGCGGGCGTAAGCGGCTCGCACGTCGTTGGCTTCAACATGCGCCAGTTGACGTTCGATCGCGTCGGGATGCCACTTGCCGGATTCATTGAGCATGCTGGATGCCGTCGCCCGGAAGCCGTGGCCCGTCACTTCGTCCTTTGCGTAGCCGAGGCGCCTGAGAGCGGCATTCAAGGTGCCGTCAGAAATCGGGCGGGATTGCGAACGAACGCCCGGAAACAGCAAATTTCCCGTTGATAGTAAGCGGAGCGCTTGCAGGAGTTCACACGCTTGATGTGGCAGTGGCACGCGGTGCGACCGGCGCATCTTCATTCGTGATGCGGGGATCGTCCATACGCCGCGCTCAAAATCAAACTCAGACCATTGGGCCAGCCGCAGTTCCCCAGTCCGCGGAAAGAGGAGCGCAAGCAGGCGCAGCGCGATCCGCGTGCCGGGCTGACCATCATACGCATCGATCGCGCGTAGCAGGGCGCCAAACTTCTCGGCGTCGGTGATCGCTGCCCGGGGCGTCGATTTTGCCTGCGTCAGGGCGCCGCGCAGGGCATAGGTCGGGTCGTTCTCGGCACGAGCGGTGGCGATCGCATATCTGAAGACGCTTCCAATCGTCGATCGGAGCCTCCGTGCCGATTCGTAGCGCTCCCTGGCTTCGAGGGCCTGCAACACTTTCAGGACGGCGGGAGCCGCAATCTCACGGATCGGCAGGTCGCCGAACTCGGCGTTTGCGAAGCTGAGCAGCCACTCCGTCTTGGCGAGCGTCGCCTCCGAGCGATCTTCACGCCTCAGCTTCGCCACGTATTCTTCAGCAATGCGACGGAACGTCGGCGCGTCGGTTCGGGCCTGCGCCTGACGTTGCTTCTCGGCAGCCGGGTCGTTGCCGTCGGCCAGGAGGCTCTTGGCGTCCTCGCGGGCCTGGCGCGCCTTGGCGAGGGAGACGGAGGGGTAGATCCCCAGGGCAAGCAGCTTCTGTTTGCCCGCGAACCGGTAGGCAAACCGCCAAAGCCGAGCGCCACTGGGCTGTACCCATAACTGCAAGCCGCCACCGTCAACCAGTTTGTGGAGCTTCGCCTGTGGTGGCTGGGAGCGGCATTTGGCGTCGGTGAGCGGCATGGCGTTTGCCCCCCTCGGGGACACGATACCATCAGGGGGGGCGGATACCATCAAAAATACCATCACGCCTCGCTCGATACCGGGAGCGCGAGGGACTATCCGTGCCTACGCCAGAGTGCGATCTGGAGCAGCCGGAGCAGTCTATTTGAGTAAGTTAGGAGTACCGCAGCGTAGGATCGGCGGCAATGAGATGCGGCGGGAAGGGAGGGGATGGTGCCCAGGGGCGGAATCGAACCACCGACACTGCGATTTTCAGTCGCATGCTCTACCAACTGAGCTACCTGGGCACATGCTGGTGCGGCGCCAGATAGCCGATGGCCGGCGGGCGATCAACCCGTCATCGCAGGCTGGCTTCATGGTTTCGTCATCGGCTGCCGGCAGACTGGTCGCATGACAGGTATCCTGCTCGCGGCGACCTTGTGGCTTGCCGCCGACCCGCCGCTCTGCACCGCCGCGCGCGACGGCGTGCAGATGTGCATGACCAATCAGGTCTGCACCTGCGCCCACGATTCGGCCGGCGCGCTGACCGGCCGCAGCCCCGGCTGGCGCTGGTCCTGCGACATCCTGATGCAATGCGACGCCGATGCACCGGCCTCGGCCGATCCGCCGCAGCCGGCCTGGCCGGGGCCGCTTTATGTCAGCCCCGGCATGATGCCGCCGCGCCTGCCATAGGCTTTCCAGCCGGCCCGCACTCGGGCACGCTGGCGCCAAATGGGCGGAGGACGGCGATGACCTGGGCCATCAACGACCAGTACCCTGACCCACGGGTCCATGTGCTCGATCCGGCATTCCTGAAATACCGGCTGTTCCATGCGTCGGTGGAAAAACTCGCCGATGGCTGCCGCTGGGCGGAGGGGCCGGTGTGGTTCGGCGACGGCCGCTATCTGCTGTGGAGCGACCTGCCCAACAACCGCATCCTGCGCTGGGACGAGGCGAGCGGCGTGGTCAGCCCGTTCCGCGCCCCGTCGCAATTCGCCAACGGCAACACCCGCGACCGCCAGGGCCGGCTGATCACCTGCGAACACGGCGCCCGTCGCGTCACCCGCACCGAATATGACGGCAGCATCACCGTGCTGTGCGACAGTTTCGACGGCAAGCGGCTCAACTCGCCCAACGACGTGGTGGTGGCGCGCGACGGCGCCGTCTGGTTCACCGACCCGCCGTTCGGCATTCTCAGCGATTACGAGGGCCACCGCGCGCCGCAGGAACTGCCGCACGGCGTCTATCGGCTCGACCCGCACAGCATGGCGCCGCGCCGCGTTGCCGAGGACATTGCGGGGCCGAACGGCCTCGCCTTCGCGCCCGACGAATCCCGCCTCTACATCGTCGCCTCGCGCGCCGAGCCGCGGCAGATCGTCGAATTTGAGGTGATCGACGGCAACCGCCTCGGCCGCTCGCGGGTGCTGATCGACGCCGGACCGGGCGGCACGCCGGACGGGTTCCGCGTCGATGTGGACGGCAATCTGTGGTGCGGCTGGGGCATGGGCAGCGCCGCGCTCGACGGGGTGCGGGTGTTCACGTCCGCCGGCACGCCGATCGGCCACATCGCGCTGCCGGAACGCTGCGCCAATGTCTGTTTCGGCGGGCGCAATCGCAATCGCCTGTTCATGGCGGCGAGCCACGGGCTCTATGCGCTGTATGTCAACACCGCGGGCGCAGCGGGCGGCTGAGTGCCGCCGATCAGGCGCCTGCCTCGGCGTCGCGTTCCAGCCGGCCCAGCAGGTCGATCAGCGCCGTGCGGGCGGCGCTGCTGCCGAGTCGCGCGGTGAACTCCGCCTCATGCGCCGCCGCCACTGCTTCGAGCCGGAGCAGCAATGCTTCTCCCGCATCGCTCAGAAACAGCGCCATCGCCCGCCGATCGCCCGGCACCCGCCGCCGTTCGGCGAGGCCGCGGCGTTCCAGCCCGTCGAACAGCGGCACGAAATTGGTCCGCCGCACGCCGAGCGCCGCGCCAACCCGGGTAGGTGCCAGTCCCGGCCGGTCGCGCAGCAGTCGCAACAGCGTATATTGTGCGGCTCGGATATTATCCGCAGCAAAACGCTGCGTGAAATCGCCTGCAACCGCCGCTTGGGCGCGGCGCAGCAGCAAACCGAGGCCATAATCCAATGATTGCGCAGTATTATCATTCGGCATCACGGGGGAATTATCACATATCGGTGCCGAGTCTGACAACATTTCAAGTTCCGACGCTGCTTACCCCCTCGGCGAAAACGGTGGCGGCGATCAGCCCGGCATCGCCCGGCACGTCCGGCAGGTCGATCCGCTCGACATGCAGCGCGACCACGCCGCCGCCGCGCCCGGCGGCCTCGCGGGCGAGGCGGCATGCCAGATCCAGCGCCTCGGCGGCGCCGCGCACCGCGATCGGCGCGCCGGCAGCGTGGTGGACGCGATAATCGCCCATGCCGGCCGAGGAGATGTCCACCACCGCCCGCGCCTTGGCCACTGCCACCGCGGCGCCGACCGCGTTGGCCACGTCGCCATGCTCGGGCAGCACGATGCGGCAGCCGAGGCGGCGGCCGAGTTCGGGGTAGAACACCGGCGCCGGGCCGCCAACCGCGACCACCGGGGCGATCGGCGCCGCCGTTACCGCGAGGCCGCCGACGCGCCCGCGTCCGCTCGCCACCGCCGCCGCCACCGCGCCCTCCAGCGGCGCGTCGGCGAGGCTGTCCAGCAGCGCATGGGCCGATGCCGTCACCATCGCGTCGAACACCTCGGCGGCGATGGCGCGCGCCTGCGCCTCGCGGTCGCCCTCGGCCAGCATGCGGGTGCCGCGCGCCAGCAGCAGCGCCCCGAGCAGCGCCGCCGGACGCGACCATTGGCCCTGACGCTCCAGCACATGCGCCGCATCGCTCGGGGTGAAGCCGGCCAGCGCCACCTTGCCGCGCGCCACCAGCCGGTCGAGCGCGCGGCGCGCCAGCGGCCCGCGCAGCACCCGTCCGAGCGCCACCGGCGCGCTGCCGATCCGCCCCAACAGCTCGGCCTCGCGCGCCGGCAGTTCGCCGGCCTCGCCGGGCAGGCGCAGCGCAAAGCGCCCGGCATTGGGTTCGCCCTCCGGGTCGGCCAGCATCGCCTGCATCGCCGTGACCACCGCGGGGAAGCGGGCGCCGAGCAGCGCCAGCGGCCAGATGCGGTTGGTCCGCAGGCCGAGCCGGCCGCCGTCCTGCATCGCCACTTCGCTGTCGCCGCCGAGGCCGAAGGTGCGCATGTCGATCGCCTGCACCATCGTCCGATGCCCGCCGACCAGCGCGCCGCTGCGGTCCAGACGCGGCCAGCCGCCCTCCAGCACGCCGATATCGGTGGTGGTGCCGCCGACATCGGCGACCACCAGGTCGTCGAGGCCGGAGAGGAAGCGCGCGCCGATGGTGCTGGCCGCCGGGCCGGAAAGGATGGTCTCGATCGGGCGGGCGGCGATCTCCGCCGCACTGGCCAGGGTGCCGTCGCCCTTGACGATGTGCAGCGGCGCGGCGATGCCGTGCCGCGCCATGCCGGCCTGCACCGCGGCGATCAGCCGGGTGATGCGCCCGATGATGCGCGCATTGAGCGCCGCCGTCAGCGCCCGGCGCGGCGCGTCCAGCCCGTGCGCCAGCTCGCAGGACAGCGTCACCGGATGACCGGTCAGCGCCGCCGCCAGTTCGCGCACGCGCGTCTCGTGCGTCGGGTTGCGCACCGAATATTGTGCGGCGACGGCATAGGCGGCGACGGTTCCGGCGGTGTCGCGCAGGAAGGCGGCGACCGCCGCTTCATCGAGCGGCGCGACCGCGTCCCCGGCATAGTCATGGCCGCCCGCCGCGTTCAGCAGGCGGGCGTCCGGAATGGCGCGGGCGATGCCGGTGCGTTCGGCCATCGCCGCATCGAAGCCGAGCAGGATCACGCCGATCGGCTCGCCGTGGCCCTCGACGATGGCGTTGGTGGCGAGCGTGGTGGACAGCGCGACATAGGCCACCTCAGCCGCCGCGCCGTCCGCCAGCACGGCGCCGAGCGCCTCGCCGATGCCGACGGCGAGGTCGCCGCGCGTGGTCAACGCCTTGGCGCGGGCGCGCACCCGGCGTGCCGCGAGGTCGATGACGACGGCGTCGGTATAGGTTCCGCCGGTGTCGATACCGATGGCGCAGGAGAGCATGGAGGGGGAGCGCCTTACGCGGAGGGGGACGAGCGATAGCCCTGCGGATGCGCCGCGCGCCAGTCAAGCGCGGTGCGGACGATGTCGTCGAGCGCGGTGTGGCGCGGGCGCCAGCCGGCCTCGGCGATGATCCGCCCGGAGGCGGCGACCAGCGACGGTGGATCGCCCGACCGGCGGCCGGCGATGTGGTGCGGCACCTTGCGGCCGGAAACACGCTCGACCGAAGCGATCACCTCGCGCACCGAACTGCCACGGCCATTGCCGAGATTGTAGCGCAGGCTGCGACGGTCCAACAGCGTCAGCGCCGCCAGATGGGCGGCGGCGAGGTCGCTGACGTGGACGTAGTCGCGGATGCAGGTGCCGTCCGGCGTCGGATAGTCGTCGCCGAACACGGTCAGCCCGGCGCGCCGGCCGAGTGCCGCGTCGATCACCAGCGGGATCAGATGCGTCTCGGGGGTATGATCCTCGCCGAGCCGTCCCGCCGGATCGGCACCGGCGGCGTTGAAGTAGCGCAGGCAGGCGCTGCGCAGCCCATAGACACGGTCGGCCCAGACCAGCGCCCGCTCCAGCATCGCCTTGCTCTCGCCATAGGGCGAGCCGGGGTCGCAGGCGGCGTCCTCGTCGATCGGCGCGCTGTGGCCGCCGCCGAACAGCGCGGCGGTGGAGGACAGCACGAAGCGCCGCACCCCGTGCCGGGCGCAGGCGGCGATCAGCCGGACGCCGGTGCCGACATTGACGCCGATATAGCGGAACGGGTCGGCCATGCTCTCGCCGACCAGCGACAGCGCGGCGAAATGCAGCACCGCGTCCCACGGCTGCCCGGCCAGCGTTTCCTCGACCAGTTCATCATCGGCGAGATCGCCGACGACCAGCCGCGCCCCCGGCAGCACCGCGGCGCGATGGCCGGTGGACAGGCTGTCCAGCACCACCACCTCGTCGCCGCGGTCGAGCAGGGCGGCAACGACGTGGCTGCCGACGAAGCCGGCGCCGCCGGTGACGAGGTAGCGTCCGGCGACCATCAGGCCGCCTCGGCGAGCAATGCGGCGGGGCCGACGAGGCGCCGGCGGCGGCGCTGCAGCATCTGCCACGCCAGCCTCGCCGACAGCTCGGAGAGCCGTCCGCGCGGCGGCAGTCCGACCGCCTTGAAGATCATGCCCATGCCGCGCTCGACATGGTGGAAGCGGTAGAAGCCGATCGCCCCGGACATGTAGGCGGCGAGGCAGCGCCGATGGTCGTAGCCGATCTCTGCCGACTCGTTGCCGCAATGAAAGGCGAAGGCCAGCTCGTCGTCCTCGCTTTCGGTGACGCGTCCGGCGGCGACGCGCAGGCGGCGCAGGAAGGACAGGTTCTCGCGCCCCAGATAGCGCCGCATATGGTCGTAGAACAGCTTGAAATGGCGGAACTCGTCGGCGGCGATCTGCCGGCAGATGAGCCGCAGCACCGGCTCCTGCGTCGCCTCTCCGAGGGCGCTGTAGTAGCTCGACGTGCCGGTCTCGACCATGCAGCGGGCGATCAGCTCGCCGGTGCGCGAGCCGCGGATGGAGGCATCGGCGTCGAGGTTGATGCGGTAGCCGGCGCGGTAGCGGGCAAAGGCCGCGTCGTAATCCCAGTCGGGGTCGGCCAGCATCGCCCAGGTACCGAGCGCGTCGCCGTGCTGCACTTCCTCCAGCGCCCAGGCATCGGCGGCGGCGCAGAAATCCGGGTCGTCGCGGAACACGCCGTTGAGATAGACGGCATAGTCGCTGCCGTTGCGCTCGACCATCGCCGCCGCCTTGACCAGCGGGATCACCGCCGGATCAACCAAAGTGCGGTCGAACGCGCTCCACGCCACATCTTCCAGCCGCCAATGCTTCATCGCCCATGCTTCATCGCGGTGTGGTCATCCTGCCGTCATCATGCGCTCAGGCGGTGTGCGCCCGATCATGGCAAGAGTGCTGCCGTGCCGGCGTTAAATCAACCCGAGCCGGGGTGGCAAGCGGCTTGCCGGCATTGCGCGGCGCGGCGTAGCGTTGCGCGATGAGCACACATTTCCTCAAGGCGTCCGCGGAAACCTGCCATTGGGGGTTTTTCGACGCCGCGCAGCCGCCGGTGCTGACGGTGGCCGATGGCGCCACCGTGACCATTGAGACCGTCTCCGGCGCGGCGGAAGACCTGCCGCCGGCCGGGTTCCATGTGCCGTTCGAGCTGTACGCGATCCATGCGGCGCTGACCCCGGCGCCAGGGCCGCATATCCTGACCGGGCCGGTGGCGGTGGCGGGGGCCATGCCGGGCGACGTGCTGGAGGTCCACGTCCTCGACGTGGCGCTGCGGCAGGACTGGGGGTTCAACAAGAACCTGCCGCTGCTCGGCACCCTGCCGGACGACTTCCCGGTCGCCCACGCAATGACCATCACGCTCGACCGGGCGCGCCGGGTGGCGCGGCTGCCGTGGGGGCTGGAACTGGCGCTCGCGCCGTTCTTCGGCGTCATGGGGCTGGCGCCGCCGCCGGAGTGGCGGCGGCAGACCTCGGTGATCCCGCGCGCCTTCGGCGGCAATATCGACAACCGCCATCTCGGCGCCGGCAGCACGCTCTATCTGCCGGTGTTCGTGCCGGGCGGAAACTTCTCCTGCGGCGACGGGCATGGCGCGCAGGGCGACGGCGAGGTCAATCTCACCGCCATCGAGACCGCACTTGCCGGCACGTTCCGCTTCGTCGTGCGCCGCGATCTCAGGCTCGACGCGCCGCTGGCGGAGACGGCGACGCACTGGATCACTCATGGCTTCGACCCCGATCTCGACCGCGCCGCCGAGGCGGCGCTGCGCCGGATGATCGCGCTGGCGGCGGCGCAGGCCGGCATCACCCGCGAACAGGCCTATGCACTGGTCAGCATCGCCGGCGATCTGCACGTCACCCAGCTTGTCAATCAGCACAAGGGCGCACATTGCATGCTGGCGAAGTCGCTGATGGCGCCGCACGGTTCGCAACCGTAAGGAGAGCGCAGGGTCGGCCTGCCGGTCAGGCTGCGCTATCCGAAGGTGACGCTGTTCCCATGACCCGATCGCACGGTATATAGCGCGATCATGCCACGCGGCGACTTGTTCCCCGAGATCGGACCGTTCGAGACCGGCTACCTGCCGCTCACCGACGGCCACGTCATGTATTGGGAGCAGGTCGGCAACCCGCGCGGCAGCGCCGCCCTGTTCCTGCATGGCGGCCCCGGCGCCGGGGCCGGGGCGGTGCATCGGCGGTTCTTCGATCCGTCGTTCTGGCGCGTCGTCATCTTCGATCAGCGCGGCGCCGGTCGCTCCCGCCCGCTCGGCAGCCTGGAGGCCAACACCACCCAGCATCTGGTGCGCGACATCGAGACGCTGCGGCGCCATCTCGGCATCGAACGCTGGCTGCTGTTCGGCGGCTCGTGGGGGTCCACGCTGGCGCTGGCCTATGCTCAGGCCTATCCGCACCGCGTCACCGGCTGCGTGCTGCGCGGCGTGTTCCTCGGCCGGCGCGAGGAGGTGGAGTGGTTCCTGCACGGTCTCGGCACCATGTTCCCCGACGCCCAGGGCGCCTTCGCCGCCTTTCTGCCGCAGGCCGAGCGCGGCGACCTGCTCGGCGGCTATCTGCGCCGGCTGACCCACCCCGATCCGGCCGTCCACATGCCCGCCGCCCGCGCCTGGTCGGTCTATGAAGGCTCGTGCAGTACCCTGCTGCCCAGCCCCGATACCGTCACCAGCTTCGCGCAGGACCGCACCGCCCTCGGTCTTGCCCGCATCGAGGCGCATTATTTTGCCCATGACCTGTTCCTGCCCGATCAGGACAGCGAGGGCGGGCTGCTCGGCGCCATGCCGAGCATCGCCCATGTCCCGGCGGAAATCGTCCAGGGCCGCTATGACGTGATCTGCCCGCCACGCACCGCCTTCGATCTCGCCGCGGCATGGCCCTCGGCGCGGCTGACGGTGGTGCCCGATGCCGGGCATTCGGCGCTGGAGCCGGGCGTCCGCCGCGCACTTGTGGCGGCGGTGGAACGGTTTCGCGTCGGCCGTTGAACGCGCCGGATGAACGATCGTTGCTTCGCCGCGTTGCCGCCGCGACCGCGCCATTCCGGCGCGGGCGACCCGGAGAGATTGCCATGACCCGACGAGCCATCTGGATGACCCGCGCCAGTATCCTGGCGCTGCTGCCGCTCGCCGCCTGTGCGCGCACCGAGACGATGGCCGATAACGGTCTGGCCAAAACCGAGGCGGCGGCTCAGGCGCAGATGAACCCGACGCTGTCCACCGCGGATACCTACTTCATCGACCAGGCGACGCGCTCTGGTCTGGCCACGGTGCAGTCGAGCGAGATGGCGCAGAAGCAGGCGCGCCGGTCCAGCGTCCGCAGCCTTGCCGCGACGATGATCAAGGATCAAGGCTGGGTCAATGACAAGCTGACGACGCTGGCGCAGGCCAAGAAGCTCACCCCGCCGACGGCGCCGAACGAGGTGCAGACGCAAATGGTCTCCGGCCTGATCAGCCTGCACGGCAGCGCCTTCGACAAGGCCTATCTGAACGATCAGGCGATGCTGCATCAGCAGGCGGTGACGCTGTACCGCACCGAGGCGCAGCAGGGCACCGACCCCGATGTCAAGGCGTTCGCGGCCTCGGTTCTGCCGCGGCTGGAACAACACCTGTCGATGGTGGAAAAGCTGGGTGGACACGCGCCGACGAGCTGAGCGTCGGCCGCAGGGGGGACGGGGACATGGACGTGGGCGTGATCGGGCTTGGCTCGATGGGAATGGGGGCGGCGCTGAATCTGCTGCGCCACGGCTATGCCGTCGCCGGTTGCGACATTCGCGAGGCGGCCCGCGCCGAACTGACGGCGGCCGGCGGGCGGGCGGTGGCGCGTGCCGCCGACCTGCCGCAAGGGTTGGAGGCGGTTATCGTCTTCGTCGTCAACGCGGCGCAGGCGGAGGCGGTGTTGTTCGGCGCCGACGGCTGTGTCGCCCGGCTCGCGCCCGGTGCGGTGGTGTTGTGCTGCACCACCATCGCCCCGGAGGCCGCCCGCTCCCTGTCGGCACAGCTTGCCGAGCGGGAGCTGCTGCTGCTCGATGCCCCGGTCTCCGGCGGCGCTACCGCCGCGCGGGCCGGGCGGATGACGGTGATGGCGTCCGGGCCGGAGGCCGCCTTTGCCAAGGTCCAGCCGGTGCTGGAGGCGATTTCCGCCAAGCTGTGGCGGCTCGGCGATGCCGCCGGCGCCGGCAGCACGGTGAAAATGGTCAACCAACTGCTCGCCGGCGTGCATATCGCCGCGGCGGCGGAGGCGATGGCGCTCGGCATCCGCGCCGGCGCCGATCCACAGACGCTGTTTGACGTCATCACCACCTCGGCCGGCAATTCGTGGATGTTCCAGGATCGCGTGCCGCACATCCTGGCCGGCGACGACACGCCGAAATCGGCGGTCAACATCTTCGTCAAGGATCTGGGCATCGTGCTCGATCAGGCGCGCAGCCTGACCTTCCCGCTGCCGCTCGCCGCCGCGGCGCATCAACTGTTCCTCGCCGCCGCCGCCGCCGGCCACGGCGCCAGCGACGACGCCTTTGTCATCCGCGTCTATCAGGCGCTGTCGGGCATCGCCTTGCCGGAGGCCAAGGGATGACCGAGGCCGTCGAACTGATCTGGGACGCGCGCTGCGCCACCGGCGAGAGCTGCACCTGGGATGCGGCGACCGCCAGCGTGCTGTTCACCGACATCCCGGCCGGACGCATCCACGCCTATGCCCCCGCCGACGGGGCGCGCCAGGGATGGTCGCTGCCCGACATCGTGCCGAGCTTCGGCCTGTGCCGTTCGGGCCGGCTGGTGGTGGCGCTGCGCGACCGCGTCGTGCTGTTCGACCGGATCAGCGGGGCGGTGACGCCGCTCGCCGGGCCGATCGACCAGCCCGGCCATGTCCGGCTGAATGACGGCAAGGTCGGGCCGGATGGCTGTTTCTGGGTCGGCGGCATGGATGAGAACACCGACAAGCAGCCGCTGGCGAGCCTGTGGCGGATCACCCCGGACGGGCGTGCCGAGCGCAAGGCGGAGGGCTACATCAATTCCAATGGCCTCGCCTGGTCGCCGGACGGGCGGACCATGTGGCACGCCGATACGCGCCCCGGCTACATCGAGACGTTCGACTTCGACCCCGCCACCGGCGCGCTCGCCAACCGCCGCCGGCTTGCCACGCTGAGCAATGAGGAGGGACGGCCGGACGGCGGCGCCACCGATGCCGAGGGCTGCTATTGGTCGGCCGGCAACTCGGCCGCCTGCCTCAACCGTTTCGCGCCGACCGGCGCGCTGCTCGGCAAAGTGGCGCTGCCGGTGCCGGGGCCGACCATGCCGGCCTTCGCCGGCGACTGGATCTACCTCACCTCCTTGCGCGACGGGCGCGACGCCGCGACCTTGGTGCGCCACCCGCATATGGGCGGTCTGTTCCGGCTGCGTGCCCCGCTCGCCGGTGCGCCGGTCGGGCGGTTCGCCGACATTTGAGGAGACGCCAATGACCACGACGCCCGCCCGCCCCGTGTTGCTGACCGGCGCCTCCGGTGTGCTCGGCCGCCGGATCGCCGCCTATCTCGCCGGCCTCGGCTGGACGCTGCGGCTGACCGACATCGCGCCCTTTCCCGACCCACTGCCGCCGCGCAGCAGCTTTACCCGCGCCGATCTGGAGGATGGGGTTGCCATGCTGCGGCTGGCCGAAGGCTGCGGCATGATCCTGCATTTCGGCGGCGTTTCGGTCGAGCGGCCGTTCGAGGAGGTGATCGGCCCCAATATCCGCGGCCTTTACCATATCTATGAGGCGGCGCGGCGCGAGGGCGCGCGGGTTCTGTTCGCCAGTTCCAACCACAGCATCGGTTTTCATGAGCGCGGCGAGGCGCTCGATGACGACTGCCAGTTCATGCCGGACGGCTATTACGGGCTGTCGAAGGCCTATGCCGAGGGCATGGGCCGGCTCTACTGGTACAAGCACGGCGTGGAGAGCGTGCTGGTGCGCATCGGCTCCTGCTTTCCCGAGCCGACCGAGGAGCGGATGCTTTCGACCTGGCTGTCCTATGGCGATCTGTGCCGGCTGTGCGAGCGGGCCACGCTCGCCGAGCGGACCGGCTGCTGCGTCATCTGGGGCGCCTCCAACAACAGCCGGAGCTTCTGGCGGCGCGACGCGCGGGCGCTGATCGGCTGGCAGCCGCAGGACAGCGCCGACGCCTACGCCGACGCGGTGCGCGGCAAGGTCAGCGGCAATCCGGTGATCGAACGCTATCAGGGCGGGGCTTATACCAGCTTCGAATACAGCCGCACCGCACCGCCGCCGGGCAAGCTGTTCGGTTAGCGCCCTGACCGGGACAGAAAGAGTCATCTGAATCAGGGTGCTGGCCTAATTGTGTGGCCTGCCGAGCGGAGTATCCGCAAAAATTCATTCTTGCTACGTACGTAACATTTTTGACATTCTTGGCCCCCGATCGACGGCCAGGGAGCCTGTCGGGCGAATCTGTGCGTTCAATTGCAAGCCGGTGCATCGCCCTGACGCGGCGCGTATTGCGCGCTACACGATTTCGAATCTATCAATGCAATAAATCACGCCGCGCCGAGACCGGCATTTCCGGGGGGAACCATGAGCACATCCGCCATACCCGTCAGCCGCGCGGGATTTCTCGACCGCGAGCGGATCATTGCCGCGGCGGGGTTCAATCGCTGGCTGGTGCCGCCGGCGGCGCTCGCCATCCATCTGTGCATCGGCATGGTCTATGGCCTCAGCGTGTTCTGGCTGCCGCTGTCGCGCGCCCTCGGCGTGCAGAAGCCGGTGGCCTGCGCGGGCCTGACGCTGATGTCGGCGCTGACCACGCGGACCTGCGACTGGCGCGTGTCGGACGTGACGATGGTGTTCGAGCTCGGCATCCTGGTGCTCGGCATTTCCGCCGCGCTGTGGGGCGGCTGGCTGGAGCGGGCGGGGCCGCGCCGGGCCGGTGTGGTTGCCGCCCTGTGCTGGTCGGGTGGGCTGCTGCTCGGCGCGCTCGCGGTCTATATCCATCAGCTCTGGCTGTTTCTGCTCGGCATCGGCGTGCTCGGCGGCGTCGGCCTCGGGCTTGGCTACATCTCGCCGGTCTCGACGCTGATCAAATGGTTTCCCGATCGCCGCGGCATGGCCACCGGCATGGCGATCATGGGTTTCGGCGGCGGCGCGATGATCGGCGCGCCGCTGGCCAATCTGCTGATGGTGCGCTTCCGTTCGGCCGATCAGGTCGGGGTGTGGCAGACACTGGCGGTGCTCGGCGTGGTCTATCTCGTCTTCATGCTTGGCGGCGCCTTCGGCTATCGCGTGCCACCGGCAGGCTGGCTGCCGGTGGGCTGGACCGCGCCGGTGGCGACGGCGCGGCGGATGGTGGCGCCCGGCCACGTGCATCTGCGCAATGCCCATCGCACGCCGCAATTCTGGCTGATCTGGGTCGTCTTGTGTATGAACGTGACCGCCGGCATCGGCGTCATCGCGATGGCCTCGCCGATGCTGCAGGAGATTTTCGGCGGCGCACTGATCGGTCGGCCAGAGGTCGGCTTCACCGCCCTCGACGACAACGGCCATCGCGCCGTCGCCGCCATCGCCGCCGGGTTCGCCGGGCTGCTGTCGCTGTTCAACATCGGGGGCCGGTTCTTCTGGGCCAGCCTGTCCGACCGGCTCGGCCGCAAAAACACGTTTTACACGTTCTTCGTCCTCGGCATCTTGCTCTATGCTGCGGCACCGTGGTCCGCTCATGCCGGCAGCCGGGTGCTGTTCGTCGGCCTGATGTGTGTCATCCTGTCGATGTACGGCGGCGGCTTCGCCACCGTCCCGGCCTATCTGTCGGACATCTTCGGCACCCAGTTCGTCGGCGCCATTCACGGCCGGCTGCTGACCGCGTGGTCCACCGCCGGGGTCGTCGGCCCGGTGATCATCACCTATATCCGCGAGGCGCAGATCGCCGCCGGCGTGCCGCGGGCGCTGGTCTATGACCGGACGATGTACTACCTCGCCGGCTTCCTGGTGATCGGGCTGACCGCCAATCTGCTGGTGCGCCCGCTGGCGCCGCGCTGGTTCATGTCGCAGGCCGAGGTGGCGGCGCTGCAGGCGCGCGAGCGGACGGGCGACGCCCATGCCCACGGCAGTTTCGGCATTGATGCCGGCCGCTTCGACGGGACGGCGCTGCTCGCTTGGTCGGTGGTCGGCATCCCGATCCTGTGGGGCGTCTGGATCACCGTGCGCAACGCCGCGGCGCTGCTCGGCTGAGCGACCGTCGCGGCTGCGCTATGTCCTCGACACCTCATTGTGATGGGAGGATGGTAACGCGGATGTAATCGCCGGGGGGTGTGGCGCCGCTCGCCAGATCAGATCTGGCAGCGGCGCCAGCCATTGCACTGTCCCGCCGCCAGTGCTCTGACTCAATCAGAAGGCACCGCATGTGTCAGAGCACTAGCTTGATTTTGTGGGCCGATTGAGCCAACGGGCTGAAGCGCCCGCTGGCATCGGACCACTAGCACAACACAGCGCTTGAGCGTGGCGGTGACGCAGGGGGTACTGGTTTGCCTGCCGCGGAGGCGGGATGGCGCTGGACTGATGGCGATGCGCTCGTCCGCGTCGCCGGACGTCCACACTCCTGCGCCGCCGCCGCGTGACCGCGGCGGCGGTGGCGGTGGCGGTGGATCAGCCTGCGGCGTAGTGCGGCGCGGCGCCGCGGGCCGGGGTCACGGTCTTGCCGCCCATCCGGCTGGCCTCATCGAGCAGCGAGCGTAACTGTTCCATGAACGCCTCGCCTTCCGGCGTGCGGGCGACGACGATGCTGCGGCGGTCGCGCGGGTCCTGCAGGCGGCGGGCGAACTGGAACTCCTCCAGCCGGTCGAGCGCACGGGTGATCGCCGGCTTGGCCACCGCAAGCTGCGAGGCCAGGCCGCGCACCGTGTGCGGGCCGTCTTCCAGATAGCAGATCAGCAGAACCCCAAGTTGTCTGGCGGTGAGGTCTGGACCCTCGCGCCGGACGAGGCTGACGATGGTATCCCTCAGGATGCCGGCGAGACGCGATTGCTGGGTCAGCGACACGGGACCCCCCCCAATATGCACAATCCCTACATATAACGATTCCGCGACGCAGCGCTACTGTCACGCAACAGTTTGTCGTAAAATCGCTATCGGTTTCGGCGTTATTTCCGGGTTATCCGATGGATCGGGTCCACCCAGGCTACCGCGTCGGGCGATTCGGCAGGAGAAATGTCCAGGTTGACAACCACCGCCTCATTATCGCTGCGCACCAGGACGCATTCCAGCGGCGACTCGGGCGAGGCGTTGATCTCCTGATGCGGCACATAGGGCGGCACGAAGATGAAATCGCCCGGCCCGGCCTCGGCGACATATTCCAGGCGCTCGCCCCAGCGCATCCGGGCGCGCCCGCTGACGACGTAGATCACGCTCTCCAGCGCCCCGTGGTGATGCGCGCCGGTGCGCGCGTCGGGATCGATGCGCACCGTGCCGGCCCAAAGTTTCTGCGCCCCGGTGCGCGCCGCACTGATCGCCGCCTGGCGGAACATGCCGGGGGTCTGCGCCGTATTCGGGTCGAGCGCGTCGCCGCGCACCACCCGCACCCCGTGCTCGCGCCAATGCTCCGCCGGCTCCGTCTGCGTCATCGCTGTTCCCTCGCCAAAGCGGGCAAAATGCCGGATGCTGGCGGCCGAAGGAGACTCGCCGCGCCATGAACCAACCCGAGCCGTTCGCCCTCGGCATCGCCGATTTCGACGATACGCCGCAGCCGCCGATCCGGCCAGCGGCGGTCGTGCGGGACGAATTGCTGCGCAAGGCGGAGCTGGAGGCCGAGATGCTCGCCGCGCCCGACGACGCGGCGCTGCGGACGGCGTATTTCGAGCTGCTCGGCTGGCTCGCCGGGCGGCACAGCGGGTTGCTGACCGCCTGCCTGCCGGAGCTGCGGGCGCCGCTCTGGTTCCGCTGCGGCACGCCCGACATCACCGCGCTGGCGGGCGTGTTCCGCGAACACAAGCTCGCCGTCGAGATGCGGGCGACGCCGCAGCGCATCCTGGTGATCGGCGCCTATGCCGGCTACGAGGCGGTCGATCTGGCGCTGCGCCATCCGCGCGCGCTGATCCTCGCCGTCGAGCCGCTGGCCGACAATCTGCGGCTGCTGACGCTCAACACCACGGCGTGGCGGCGCATCCGGGTGGTGCCGGCGGCGCTCTGGCACAGCCCGACCCGGCTCGCCGCCTCCGGCCGGTTTCAGGCCGACTGGGCGGTGCGGCTGACCGATGAGGTGCTGGATGCCGACCGCGTGGTGCCGGCGCTCGGGGTGGCTGACGCGCTGGCGCGGGCCGGCTGGAGTCATGCCGATATGGTGCTGTGCGACGCCGCCGGCAGCGAGCGCGAGGTGTTCAGCAACCCGCTGGCGGCGTGGCTGCGCTATGTCGACGTGGCGATGGTGCGGCCGTACGAACAGCTCGGGCCGGGCGGTCTGGCGGTGGTCGGCGCCTGTTTCCCGGAGGCGGAGTTTTCCCGCCGCACGGTCGGGCTGCTGGAGGTGTTCGAGCGCCGCACGCCGCTGACCGCGCTGCCGCCGGCGCCGCCGCGGCTGCCACTGCTGCGCGCCGAACCGGGGCTGGCGCCGTTCTCGGCGCGCGACGTGGCGCAGTTCGGCTGGGCGTTTTTCCTGTTTGACGGGGCAAGCTGCCAGTTGCATCCCAATCCGGCCGGCGGACCGGCGGCATGCGTGGTCTTTCCGCTGACCCTGGCCGGTCAGACGCGGCTGGTCAGCGGCATCACCCATGCCGGCCACGCGCCGTCCTGTCCGGTGACGTTCCGCGCCGTGCTCCGCCGACCGGGCGAGGGGGTGCTGGCCGAGGGCAGCGCCACGGTCGCCGCGCGCGGCAGCGACACCCTGACGGTGATGCTGCCGGAGGGGCTGTCCGGCGCCGCCGAGGTCGAGCTGCAGACGACGATGGCCGAGGGCGCCGCGCATAACCAGATGGCCTGGGCGCGCTGGATCGAGCCGCGGCTCGAATGATCCCATCGCGCGATGACGTGGCGCTGTCGAACAGCAGCCACGCTGCGGCGACAGGTTCCGACGCAGCGCAGCGCGCTCAGAAATCCTTGGCGTAGCGCAGCCCATCATAGATGGCGGCGTGGATGTTGCGGCTGGCGACGGCGTCGCCGATGCGGAACAGGGCAAAGCGGCCCTCTGGGTTGTCGGCGCGGTGCTGCGGCCGGCCGGCGATCAGCGCCGCGTAATCGACGGCGCCAAGATTGACCGCGTGCGGGCGCAGCGCATGGTACAGTTCGTCGGCCGGCAGCGTGCCGTGTTCGACGACGACGCGATCGACGCTGCGCTCGCTGCGGGCGCTGCCGTAATCGCTGCCGAGCACGGCGACCAGCGCATTGCCCTCGCGCCGCACCGCGACCAGGCGGGTGTTGATGGTGACGCGCACGCCGAGCCGATGAAAGGCACGGGCATAGAGCGCGTGGTTGAGGCCGCCCATCTCCGGGGCGAAGAAGCGCTCCGGCGAGACGATCTCCACCGCGCTGCCGGAGGCGGCCAGCATCTCGGCCGCCTGCATCGCCGGATGGTTGCCGTTGTCGTCGAACACCAGCACCCGCTCGGCCGGCGTCGCCTGCCCCGACAGCACGTCCCAGGTGGAGACCACGAGGTCGTTGCCGGCTTCCAGAATCTGCGTGTTCGGCACGCCGCCGGTGGCGATGACGACGATGTCCGGGGCGGCCGCGAACACGTCCTCGGCCTGGGCGTAGGTGGAAAACCGCGGCACGACGCCGAGCCGGGCAAGCTGCGCCATGCGCCATTCGACGATGCCGATGAGGTCGCGGCGGCGCGGCGCGCGGGTGGCGAGACGGATCTGGCCGCCGGCCTGCTCGGTCGCCTCGAACAGCGTCACCGCATGGCCGCGCTCGGCGGCGACGCGCGCCGTCTCCAGCCCGGCCGGGCCGGCGCCGACCACCACCACGCGGCGCGCCGGGCCGGCGCTGCGGGTGATGACATGCGGCATCGTCGCCTCGCGCCCGGTGGCGGGGTTGTGGATGCACAGCGCCTCGTGCCCGTCATAGATGCGGTCGAGGCAATAGGTGGCGCCGACGCAGGGGCGGATGTCGGCCTCGGCGCCGCGCTCGACCTTGCGCACGATATGCGGGTCGGCGAGCAGCGCCCGCGTCATGCCCACCATGTCGAGCTTGCCGGCCGCGATGGCGTGGCGCGCGGTGGCGACGTCGCTGATGCGCGCGGCATGAAATACCGGGAAGGCGGTGGCGGCGCGGACCTCGCCGGCGAAATCCAGATGCGGCGCGCTGCGCATGCCGGCAATCGGGATCACGTCGGCCAGCGCGCTGTCGGTGTCGATATGGCCGCGGATGATGTTGAGGAAGTCGATCAGCCCCGATGCCTTGAAACGTTGGGCGATCTCGATACCCTCGGCGCGTGACAGGCCGCCCTGCCAGTCCTCGTCGGCGACCATGCGGATGCCGAGCAGGAAGCGCGGCCCGACGGCAGCGCGGATGGCGCGCATCACCGCGAGCGAGAAGCGCATGCGGTTGTCGAGTGAGCCGCCATAGGCGTCGTCGCGCTGGTTGGTGGCCGGCGACCAGAACTGGTCCGGCAGATGCCCGTAGGCTTCGATCTCCAGCCCGTCGAGGCCCGCCGCCGCCATCCGCTGCGCCGCCGCGGCATAGTCGGCGATGATGCGGGCGATGTCCCAGTCCTCGATGATTTTCGGAAATGCGCGATGCGCCGGCTCGCGCACCGGCGAGGGGGCGAGCACCGGCAGCCAGTCGGCTTTGTTCCATCCGGTGCGGCGGCCGAGATGGGTCAACTGGATCATCACCGCGCTGCCCAGCGCATGGCATTCATCGGTGAGCCGGCCGAGCCAGGGCACGATTTCATCCTGCCACGCCAGCAGATTGCCGAACGCGGGCGGGCTGTCGCGGGAGACCACGGCGGAGCCGGCGGTCATCGTCAGCGCGGTGCCGCCGCGCGCCTTTTCGACGTGATAGAGGCGGTAGCGGTCCTTCGGCATGCCGTCCTCGGAATAGGCCGGCTCATGGCTGGTGCTCATCACCCGGTTGCGCAGGGTGAGGTGCTTTAGCGTGTAGGGCTGCAACAGGGGATCGGTCACGGGCGGCGGGTCCGGCAAATGATGCGGCGGAGTCTGCACCCAAGCAGGGCGGCTGACGAGAGGCGCCGTTGCCGCCGGCTCAGGCCATCTCGGCCGGCCCGGCGCTCGTCGCCCGCGGCGCGCGCGACAGCCGGCGGCTCCCGGTCGCCGTCGCGCGGAAGCCGCAGACGCGCTGGACGGTGCCACGCCAGACGACACGGCTGCCGAGAAAACTGGCGATCACGATGATCACCGACAGCACATCGCGCGCCGGCAGCACGCGCAACAGGCCGCGCTGTCGCGGCAGGCTGAAGCGCAGCGCCAGCATGGCGTCGATGCTGCGGGCGGCCACGACGCGCACGCCGAGGGCCGCGGCGGCCAGCGCCGGGAACTCCGGCACTCGGGGGGCGGCGAGACAGGCGAGCAATGCCCAGAACAGCGGGAACTGTGCCACCGAACCGGCAAAGGTGAGCGGCACCAGCGCGCGGATCGTGCGCCCCCAGCGCAGTTCGTGGTGCCACAGCTCGGCCAGCGTCGACTCGCCGACCGTGACCGCGGTGATCGTCGGCGCCAGGGCGACGCGCAGGCCGAGCGCGGCGACGAGCTGCCCAAGCACATTGTCGTCGGCCACATGATCGACCAGGGCGGGCAGGCCGCCGACCTCGGCCAGCGTGTCCCGCCGCAGCGCCATCGTCGTGCCGAGGCAGTCCTGCCGCCCCGCCCATCGCGCCAACAGCGCACCGGGCAGGAAGCAATGGCGCAGATGCGCCGCCGCCAGCAGCGCGGCGAATGTCGGGCGCACCGGCCGGCCGATGCACGCGGTCGTCACCAGCCCGGTGCCGGGCACCTCTAGTGTCGCGGCGATGCGGTCGAGATAGTCGGGCGGGGCATGCACGTCGCTGTCGGAGAACACCAGCGTCGCATGGCGCGCCAGCGGCAGCATGTTGATCAGGTTGCTGATCTTGCGGTTGCTGCCGTGCAGGGTTGGATCGGCGACGATGGCGATGTCGTGCGTCGGATGGCGGGCGGCGAAGCGGCAGGCGGCGGCGTAGGCGGGATCGGCGGTGGCGTGGACGCCGAGTACGATCTGCAAGTCCGGGTAGGCCTGCGCGGCGAGGCTGTCGAGCGCCGCATCCAACCCCGTCTCGGCGCCGCAGAGCGGGCGCAGGATGCTGACCGGCGGTCGCCGGCGCGGCGGCGGCGCCGGCCAGGCGGTGAAGCGGCGGACGGCCAGCGCGCCGGCCAGCACCGCCGCCATGCCGGCGAGGGCGAGAAGCGCGCAGAGAGCCGCCACCAGGGTCATCGTGCCGCCTCCAGCCGCCACAGCCCGAGTCCGAGCAGGCCGACCAGCACCTCACGCAGCCGCTTGACCAGCGACAGCGCCAGCGCCGGGCCGGCGGCGATGCCGACCGCGGCGGCGGCGAGGACGAAGCCGCCCTCCTGCACGCCGATCGCGGCGGGGATGGCAAAGCCGGCGCTGCGGCCGGCCATGCCGAGGCTTTCGACGACGACCGCCTGCAGCGCGCCCACCGGATGGCCGAGACCGCGCAGCACCAGCCAGCTCTCGATGCTGCCGAGCGCCCAGGCGGGGATATGCAGGGCAATGCCGGCGGCGAGGCCGCGGCGGCGGTGCCACGTCGCCAGGGCGGCATCGTGCAGCCCGTCGAGCGAGGCGCCGGCAAGGGCGGGGGTGCGGCGGGCGATGCCGCGCAACAGCGCCTCGATGCCGCGCAGGGCGCCGAGCCGCGGGGCGAGCAGCAGGCCGGCCAGCCCGGCCAGCGCCGCGCCGGCAACGACGAGCCAGCGCGCCTGCGGTGCTTGGCCGGAGAGCCAGATCAGCGCCAGCAGTCCGGCGCCAAGAAAGGCGATCTGGGTCAGCAATTCGACGGCGAGATCGACGATGACGCTGGCCGCCGCCGCGGCGGCGGGAATGCGGCGGGCGAGCAGGCGGGCGCCGACCACCTCGCCACCCATCTGCGCCACCGGCAGCAGCGAATCGATCCCCTCGCGGACGATGCGCAGGCGCCATAGCATCGCCGCGGGTGGCCGCGGCGTCGCCAGCAAGGCGCGCCAAGCGATGCCGGCGAGCAGCAGTTGCGCCAGATGCAGCGCCGCCAGCACCGGCAACAGGCGCAGCACCGCCGCCACGCCGAAACCGGTCAGACCATTCCAGCTCGCCATCGCGGCCCAGGCGCCAAGCGCCAGGGCGATGCCGATGGCGACGGTCACGCCGCAGAGTCCGCGCCGCACGCCTCGCGTGCGGGGCCGTGCAGCCCCCTCCCGCATGGCGGAAGGGGGCGGCCGCCGTTCACCCGAAGCTCGCCAGAATCGCCAGCAGCAGCAGCGCCACGATGTTGGTGATCTTGATCATCGGGTTGACCGCCGGGCCGGCGGTGTCCTTGTACGGGTCGCCAACGGTATCGCCGGTCACCGCCGCCTTGTGCGCGTCGGAGCCTTTGCCGCCGAAATGGCCCTCCTCGATATACTTCTTGGCGTTGTCCCAGGCGCCGCCGCCGGAGGTCATCGAGATGGCGACGAACAGCCCGGTGACGATGGTGCCGAGCAGCATGGCGCCGAGCGCGCTGAACGCCGCCGACCGTCCGGCGATGGCGGCGATGACGAAGAACAGCACGAACGGCGCCAGCACCGGCAGCAAACTCGGCACGATCATTTCCTTGATCGCCGAGCGGGTCAGCAGATCGACGGCGCGGCCGTAATCGGGCTTCGCCGTGCCCTCCATGATGCCGGGGATTTCGCGGAACTGGCGCCGCACCTCGACCACGACCGAGGCGGCGGCGCGGCCCACCGCGGTCATCCCCATCGCGCCGAACAGGTACGGCAGCATGCCGCCGATGAACAGACCGATGACGACGAACGGGTCCTGCAGCACGAACTTCACATCGAGATTGGGGAAGTAGTGCTTGAGGTCCTCGGTATAGGCGGCGAACAGCACCAGCGATGCGAGGCCGGCAGAGCCGATCGCATAGCCCTTGGTGACCGCCTTGGTGGTGTTGCCGACGGCGTCCAGCGCGTCGGTGACGCGGCGGACCTCCGGCTCCAGCTCGGCCATCTCGGCGATGCCGCCGGCATTGTCGGTGACCGGACCATAGGCATCGAGCGCCACGATCATGCCGGCCAGCGCCAGCATCGTCGTCGCGGCAAGGGCGATGCCGAACAGCCCGGCGGTGAGGAACGACAGCACGATGCCGAGGCAGATCACCAGCACCGGCAGCGCCGTCGCCTCCATGGATACGGCGAGACCCTGGATGACGTTGGTGCCGTGGCCGGTGGTCGAGGCCTGGGCGATGCTGCGCACCGGGCGGTATTCGGTGGAAGTGTAATATTCGGTGATCCACACCAGCAGCCCGGTGACGCCAAGCCCGATCAGCGCGCAGATGAACAGCGCGACGCCGGTGATGCTGCCGCCGGCGACCAGTGGGATCCGCGTGCTGAGACCGCAGGTCAGCATCACCACGATGGCGATGGCGATGATCGAGGCGCCGCCGGTGACGATCAGCCCCTTGTAGAGCGCGCCCATGATGCTGTTGTCGCGCCCGAGCTTGACGAAATAGGTGCCGAGCACCGAGGTCAGGATGCACACCGCGCCGATGCCGAGCGGCAGCGTCATCATCCGTCCGACCCAGTCGGCGTTGAAGAACAGGCTGGCCAGCAGCATGGTGGCGACGATGGTGACGGCGTAGGTCTCGAACAGATCGGCGGCCATGCCGGCGCAGTCGCCGACATTGTCGCCGACATTGTCGGCGATCACCGCCGGGTTGCGGGGGTCGTCCTCAGGGATGCCGGCCTCGACCTTGCCCACCAGATCGGCGCCGACATCGGCGCCCTTGGTGAAGATGCCGCCGCCGAGGCGGGCGAAGATCGAGATCAGCGAGGCGCCGAACGACAGCGCCACCATCGCTTCCATGACCCGGCGCAGATCGGTCGGGTAGGCGCTGCGCAGAATCCAGAAATAGGCGGTGACGCCGATCAGGCCGAGGCCGACCACCAGCAGCCCGGTGATGGCGCCCGATTTGAAGGCGATGTCGAGGCCGGCGGCGAGGCCCTGGCGCGACGCCTGGGCGGTGCGGACGTTGGCGCGCACCGAGACGTTCATGCCGACATAGCCGGCGGCGGCGGACAGCAGCGCACCTAGCACGAAGCCGATGCCGACATGCAGGCCGAGCAGCAGCGACAGCAGCACGAAGATGACGGCGCCGACAATGGCAATGGTGCTGTATTGCCGGTTGAGGTAGGCGCGGGCGCCGACCTGCACCGCAGCGGAAATTTCCTGCATCCGCGCGTTGCCGGCATCGGCGGCAAGCACCTGACGCGCTGTGACCAGCCCGTACAGCAGCGCCACCACGCCGCATGCCAGGATGGCGATCAAGGCCAAGGACATCCAGACCACTCCCGAACTATTTCGATCTGACGACGCGAGGACCCTGCGAACGGGGAGCGTTCGTCGGACTCGGGCGCTTCTTGTCGCGAAACATGGCAGAAGGTTCACAGGGAGGCAACCGAAGCGCGTGGCGGTGCTGTCCGCACTTGGCGACCGGCGCGCTCATGCGCACCTGTCGCCAATGACCCCGCTCACCTTGTTCGGCCTGTTCGCCGTCTCCGCCATGCTCGTCTGCTATGCCTGCGAGGCGCGCAGCCGGTGGTTCATCCTCGCCTTCGCCGGTGCCTGCGCCCTCGGCTCGGTGTACGGGTTCCTGCAGGGCGCCTGGCCGTTCGGTGGGGTCGAGGCGATCTGGTCGCTGGTCGCCCTGCGGCGCTGGTACACGGCGATGGCGGCTCAGTTCACCGCCTCGCCGTCAAACGTGCCGAAGAACGCGGTGCGCCGCAGATAGCCGCGATAGTCGCCGACCTGCACCTCGCACCACGCCGCCGCCGCGGCGCAACTGCGCAGCCGCCCGACCACGCCCGGCTTGAGCAGCGCCACCGCCGCCGCATCGTCTGCCGGCGCGCGGCGCAGCGTCGCCGCCGCATCCTTGACCACGAAGCTGCGATGGCCAACCAGCGTCGCCTGATGCACCCACCCCTTGATTCCGTCCTGATCGACGATGAGGCGCCAGACCTCGACCTCGCGCAGGATCTCCACCGGCAGGTCGCGGCGATGATATTGCCACTCGATCGGGAAGCGGGTGCCGGGGCCGACGCGCAGATTGACCTCCTCGGCGCGCAACGCCACCCAGCGCGGCAGCGGCAGGCCGGTGATGCTGCCCTTGTCGGCGGCGGCGGCGACCGCGGCCGGGGAGGGCGCCGACGGCTTGGCCGGCGGCGGCGGGTCGGCGGGGCGTTCGGCGTGCGGGTTGGCCGGTGCCTGCACCACCGGCGTTGGCCTGGGCTTCGGCTTAGCGGCGTGCGGGCCGACCTGCTGCACCGGCGCCACCGGCGCGGCGCGCGGCGGCGGTGGTGGTGGCGGCAGTGCGCCCGGCGGCGTCGCTCTGGGCAGCGTCAGCACGCCGCCCTGTGGCGCGCCGGCTGTCGGCGCGGCGTCGTTCTGGGCCAGGGCGGGCGTGACCAGGAGCAGCAGCAGCAGCAGCAGCAGCAAGGCGCGCAGGACGATCATGCGGGGCTGCCTGCCCAGGCAAGCGGCGCCGGGTCAAGCCCCGCCGGGCCGTCACAGCGAAACAATCTGCCCCCCGCGCAGCGCATCCAGGAATGTCACCACCCCGGCAACCTCGACGCCCTCAAGCAGCCCTGCGATGCCCAGCCCGGCCATGCGCAATCCGGCCTCGCAGGCGATCAGCCGGACGCCGAACTCGGCCGCCGCCGCGCGCAACTCGGCCAGGCCGCCGACGCCCTGTGCCTGCACCGCCGCGTCGCGTCCGGCATCGTCCATCGTCGTCCAGTCGGCCAGCAGCGCGCGGCAGCCCTGGTTGGTGGCGAACAGCACCACCGGGCGTCCCATCGCCGCAGCACCGGCGGCGAGCACGAAGGCATAATGCGCCCGCTCATGCCCGGCCGAGAGCAGCAGGATGCCGAGCGGCTCAAACGGCACAGGCGGGCGCCGGCGCGGCCAGACGGTGGTGCGACAGGTCGTGCAGCGTCGCCGCCGCGCCGCAGGCCGGACAGGCCGGATCGCGGCGCAGCCGGATGGTGCGGAAGCGCATCGCCAGCGCGTCCCAGATCAGCAGCCGCCCGGCCAGCGTGTCGCCGATGCCGAGCACTTCCTTCAGCACTTCGGTCGCCTGCAGCGTGCCCATGACGCCGGTGACGGCGCCGAGCACGCCGGCCTCGCCGCAGCTCTGCACCAGCCCGGCCGGCGGCGGTTCGGGGTAAAGGCAGCGGTAACAGGGCAGATCGCCGGCGGCATGCGGCTTGAAGGTGGCGAGCTGACCCTCGAAGCGCAGCACCGCGGCGGACACCAGTGTCCGGCGGGCCAGCACGCAGGCATCCGACAGCAGGAACCGGGTGGCGAAATTGTCGGTGCCGTCGCAGACGATGTCATAGGCCGAGACCAGCGCCAGCGCGTTGTCGGGGTCGAGCCGGGTGGGGTGGGTGACGAGGCTGATGCCGGGGTTGATGGCGCGGGCGGCGTCGGCGGCGCTGTCGGCCTTGGCGCGGCCGAGATCGGCGGTGCGGTGGGCGATCTGCCGCTGCAGATTGGACAGCTCGACATGGTCGTCATCGACCACGCCGATGGTGCCGATGCCGGCCGCGGCGAGGTAAAGCAGCAGCGGGCTGCCCAGACCGCCGGCGCCGACCACCAGCACCCGCGCCGCCCGCAGCCGCGCCTGCCCGGTGCCGCCGACCTCGCCGAGCAGGATGTGGCGGGAGTAGCGGGTGATGTCTTCGTCGCTGAAGTCGAGGTCCATGCCGGCACTATGGAACGGCCCGACCCGATCAGGAAAGCCGGATCAGGCAAGCCGGCGCAGCCCTGCGCGCAGCGCATCGGCGTCGCCGAGCTCGTGTTCGACCGCATCATGCGTCGCCTGCCAGACCGGCACCGCCGCGGTCAGCAGCGTCACCCCCGCCGCGGTCAGCGCCAGCCGACGGCTGCGCCGGTCGGCTTGGTCCGCCGCCACCTGCACCAGCCCGCGCCGCCGCAGCGGTTTCAGCGCCGCGGTCAGCGTGGTGCGGTCCATCGCCAGCAGCGCCGCGACCGCCCCCATCGGCGGCGGTTCCGGCCGGTTGAGCGACATCAGCAGCGAAAACTGCCCGCTGGTCAGCCCGAGCGGCCGCAGCGCCGTATCGAAGCGCCGCGCCAGCGCCCGTGCGGCACGCTGGGCATGCAGACAGAGGCAGGTGTCGCGGACCAGCAGGGTGGTGGCGAAGGAGAGTTTTGACATTGTCGTATTATGTTGATATCAACTTCCCAAAGGGCAAGGCGCATTCCGCCTGAGGACAGAAAATGTCGGGAATCCAGGGGAAAATCGTCTGGTGCGAGCTGATGACCAGCGACCTTGACGGGGCGATGGCCTTCTATGACGCCGTCATCGGCTGGCGCCTGCGCGACTCCGGCATGCCCGATCGGCGCTACATGCTGGTCAGCGCCGGCGAGGTGCAGATGGCCGGCATGATGGAGATGCCGCCGGCGGCGCGGGCCGGCGGCATGCGGCCGGCATGGTTCGGCTATATCTGGGCCGACGATGTCGATGCCGCCGCGGCGCAGGTCGCGGCGCAGGGCGGCGTCGTCCACAGCCCACCCGCCGACATTCCCTGCGTCGGCCGTTTCGCGATGGTGGCCGATCCGCAGGGCGCCGCCTTCGTGCTGTTCCGCGGCGCCGATGCCGGAGCCGGGATGCCGCCCGCCGGCGCCACGCCCGGGCGCATCGGCTGGCACGAATTGCTTGCCGCCGACCAGCAGGCGGCCTTCGCCTTCTATGCCGGGCTGTTCGGCTGGACCAAATCGGAGGCGATCGACCTCGGCGCGATGGGCGTCTATCAGCTTTTTGCCATTGATGGCATGACCGTCGGCGGCATGATGACGCATCAGGATCCGGCGCAGCGTCCGTGCTGGCGCTATTATATCAATGTCGAAGCCGCCGACGCGACGGTGGCGCGGATCAGGGAGGCCGGCGGGCAGGTGCTGCTTGAGCCACATCAGGTGCCCGGAGGAAGCTGGATCGTGCAGGGGCGTGATCCGCAGGGGGCGACGTTCGCCGTGGTGGCGCCGCAGCGATGACCGGATGACCGCCGGCACCCTCGCCTGGCTGCTGTCGGCCGCCACCTTCGCCGTCGCCATGTCGGCGACGCCGGGGCCGAACAACGCGATGGTGGCGGCATCCGGCGCCAATTTCGGCTTTGCCCGCACGCTGCCGCACATGGCCGGCGTGACCGTCGGCTTTCCCGCCATGCTGGTGGCGGTGGCGCTCGGCGCCGGCGACCTGATGCGCGCCGCGCCGATGCTGCATGGGGCGTTGAAATGGATTGGCGTCGCCTATCTGCTGTGGCTCGCCGGCCGCATCGCCACGGCGCGGCCGGCGGTCGCCGCGGCCGGGTCGCGGGCGCGGCCGTTCACCTTCGCCCAGGCGGCGCTGTTCCAATGGGTCAACCCGAAGGCATGGATCATCGCCCTCGGCGCCGTCGCCACCTACACCACGACGCGCTGGATGGTGGTGCAATCGCTGCTGCTGGCGGTGTTGTTCGTGCTGGTCACGCTGCCGGCGCTGGCGTTTTGGACGATGACCGGGGTGGGCGCGGCGCGCCTGCTGCGCAGCGAGCGGGCGCTGCGGACGTTCAACAGGGTGATGGCGGGGCTGCTGGTGCTGTCGCTGCTGCCGCTGCTGCGGGAGTTTTGACCGCCGGAGCGCGTCCTGCGGGGCGGCGGCGCATTGCCGCGCCGCTGCCATCGCGTCCACAACCGCGCGATGAGCCGAGCGACCCGCGTTGCCACCCGTATCGCCTTTTTCGTCGCCGGGATCGGCACCGCCGCCTGGGCGCCGCTGGTGCCCTATGCGGGGCAGCGCGTCGGTGCCGATGCGGGCCTGCTGGGGCTGCTGCTGCTGTGTCTCGGCATCGGCTCGCTGGTGACCATGCCGCTGTCGGGCGCGCTGGCGGCGCGCTTTGGCTGCCGGCGCGTCATCACCGTCGCCGGGGTCGCCATCTGCGCCATCCTGCCGCTGCTCGCCGTTACCGCCAGCCTGCCGACACTGGCAGCGTCGCTGCTGGCGTTCGGCGCCGCGGTCGGCGCCATCGACATCGCCATCAACGTCCAGGCGGTGATCGTCGAGCGCGCTGATGGGCGGGCGCTGATGTCGGGCTTTCACGGCATGTTCAGCGTCGGCGGCATCGCCGGGTCGGGTGGCGTCGGGCTGCTGCTGTGGGCGGGGGCGACGCCGCTGGCCGCCACCTTGGCGGTTGGCGTGGTGATCCTGCTGCTGCTGGCCGTGGCCGGGCGGCATCTGCTGCCAACCGGCGGGGCGGGCGGGGCGCCGTCCCTGGCGCTGCCCCGCGGCATCGTGCTGCTGATCGGCGCACTGTGTTTCATCGCCTTCCTCGCCGAGGGCGCCATGCTCGACTGGAGTGCGGTGTTTCTGACAACGCTGCGCAGCGTGCCGGCTGCGCAGGCCGGGGTCGGCTATGCGCTGTTTGCCGCGGCGATGACCGCCGGGCGGCTCGGCGGCGACCGGCTGGTGCAGGCGCTGGGCGGGCGGCGGGTGCTGCTGGGCGGCGCCGGCTGTGCCGCGTGCGGCCTGACGCTGGCGGTCGCGGTGCCGTCGGCGCCGGCGGCGCTGGGCGGATTTCTGCTGGTCGGCGCCGGTGCCGCGAACATCGTGCCGGTGCTCTATTCGGGGCTGGGGCGGCAGCGCGTGATGGCCCCGAACCTCGCCGTCGCCGGCGTCACCACGCTCGGCTATGCCGGCATTCTGGCCGGCCCGGCGCTGATCGGCGGCATTGCCCGTTGGGCCGGCCTGAGCACGGCGTTCCTGGTCGTTGCGGCGATGCTGCTGGTGGTCGCGGCGAATTGCCGCGTGGCGGGGCAACCGGCGGCGGCGTCCCGGCCGGCCGGTGCCGGGGGGCGCCACCAATGACCCGAACGCCGCAGTCGCGATCCCGCCCGGATTTCGCCGATGTCAGCGCAGCCCGGCGGCGGAACATGGCGGCAATTCGCGGCAAGCACACCGGGCCGGAGCTGCTGGTGCGGCGTCTGGTGCATCGGATGGGGTACCGCTATCGCCTTCATGTTGCCGCGCTGCCCGGCTGCCCCGATCTCGTCTTGCCCCGCCACCGTAAGGTGATCGAGATTCGCGGCTGCTTCTGGCACCGTCATCCGGGTTGCCTGCGGGCCGCGAGGCCGTGCACACGCGCTGACTTTTGGGCGGCCAAGTTTGCCGCAACCGTGGCCAGGGACCGCGGCAACCTTGCCGCGCTCGAGGCGGGCGGCTGGTCGGTGCTGATCCTGTGGGAATGTGAGATCTCGGATCGGACTCTCGGCCCGCGGCTGCACCGGTTCCTTGGCACGTCCGCGGCGGAACGGCGGTGAGGGATTCCGCGCCGGCCCGACGGTTGATAGCATGCCGCCGGGCTGGCGGCCGGCGATCAGGCGTGCCAGGGGGACCGGTATGGACAGCTCGACAAGGCGCGCGGTTGCCGACCCCGCACTGACACGCAGGCTTGCCAGGCTGGCGAGCGGCGGCAAGCCGCGGATGCTGGATTTGTTCTCCGGCGCCGGCGGCATCTCTCTCGGGTTCCATAAGGCAGGGTTCGACATTGTCGGCGCGCTGGAAATCGAGACCCTGCCAGCGCTGACCCACGCGATGAACTTTCACGGCGGCTGTCGCGAGCTGACGGCTCTGCATGCCCGGCCGCGTGACATGACCCGTGTTGAGCCGGACGAACTGGCCGAAGAACTCGGCCTTGGACCGATCGCCGACGCGGTCGATGTAATCGTCGGCGGGCCGCCCTGTCAGGCGTACGCCCGTGTCGGCCGAGCTAAGTTACGAGAAGTTGCTGATCACCCCGAAGCCTACAAGGTAGACCCACGCGGCAACCTGTTCCTCCGCTATCTGGCCTATGTGCGGTCTTTCAGGCCGCTGGCGCTGCTGATGGAGAACGTACCCGACATTCTCCATTACGGCGGTCACAACGTCGTCGAGGAAATGGTCGAGGCGCTCGATGATCTCGGCTACGCCGCCCGCTACAGCCTGATCAACAGTGCTTTTCATGGGGTTCCACAAATGCGCGACAGGGTATTTCTTGTCGCCTTCCGGCGTGAACTGCATGTCAGACCGGAGCTTCCGCGCGCGATACATCACATGGTCTTGCCATCCGGCTATGCGGGGACCAGGGCCGTTGCACTGCGCTATGTCGATCTTCTTGGCGGGGCCGGCTACCAGCAGCCGGACCTGGGAGATGAGAGCCTGCCAGGGCCAGTGACCGCGAAAGAAGCGATCGGCGATTTGCCGCCGATTCTGGGAACCAGCGTCAAGCGCGGCGCGCGCCGCTTCACCAAACTGGCGGGCTATCGCTCCGGCCATGGTGTCACCCGGTATCAGGCGGCAATGCGGACATGGAGGGGCTTCGAGTCCAAAGGCGGCGTCAGCGATCATGTGATTCGCTATTTGCCCCGTGACCACCTTGTCTTTGCCGAAATGCGGCCGGGCGCCGAATACCCCGAGGCCCACGCGACTGCGTTGCGGATTGCCCAGCTTGAGGCGAGGAAGCAGGGAATCCCAGAAGGCACCAAGGCCTTTGAGAGACTCAGTGCCAGCATCGTGCCGCCGTACGACGTGTCCAAGTTTCCCAACCGGTGGTGGAAGCTGCGGCCGGACTATCCGGTCCGCACGCTGATGGCCCACATCGGCAAAGACACCTATTCACATATTCACTGGGACGCCAGGCAGGCCCGCACGATTTCGGTGCGCGAGGCGGCGCGGCTGCAATCATTTCCTGATGGGTTTCTCTTTGAAGGAGCGATGAACGCGGCCTTTCGGCAGATTGGCAATGCCGTGCCGCCGCTGCTGGCGGCGCGACTCGCCGAACTCATACACGATGGGCTGATCGCTTCCGCCGCACGGCTTGCCCCTGCCTTGGTCGGCTGAGGCTTACTCTTCCGGCCGTTCGACGTATATTTCAGGCCCCCATGTCATGGCTGATGTTGCAACGGAGAATCCATCGACGCGAACTCCGTCGGGCATGCAGGCCTGGTGAATGACCTTCAGTTGCTGCGCCAATGGGCGGATGTCGGCTGACACGCGCAGTCTCCCGCCGTCCTCGTTCAGGTCGAACACACGGTAGATCTGGTATGGCGTTGACCCGGACGCCTCGATGATCTCGGACAGCGAGATGTGGACAACATTGCCAAATGGTCCCCGGGTACTCTTCACGTCGATCAGCGTGCGTTCGCCGGTGAGGTCCACTGTTTGGAAGTCGTATGGCGCAATTGCGTTGGCCGCAGAGACCCAGGAAAAGCCGGTGATCTCGCCCGCCTCAGTCCGCGCCGCCAGATAGCCATTGACCAGCCCTTCGCCGTCTTCACCGGTGCGTTCGGCGTTGAGCCTGGCCTTTGCCAGATCGAGCGGCGAGACGGTCCGGTTGGCGTTGTTGGTCATCGCCGCGACCGGGGCGAGGGATGGGTAGAGCCGACCGGTCAGCACGTCGGCATTCAGGTTGATGCTTTTCTGATGGCCCGCGCCAATGGTCCGAAACACGCCCTTGAAAAGCGTGCAGTCGCTGGCCGTCAGCCGCTTGATGGCGAGTCGATCAGGCATGCCGCTGTCCTTGCTGTCCTTGCTGTCCTTGCTGTCCTTGCTGTCCTTGCTGTCCTTGCTGTCCTGCCGGATGGCCGGGCCGGGTGCGCGCCGGTCACCCGCCCGCCAGCACCACCGCATCGGGATTGCCGCGCAGCACCTCGGTCACCGTCGTATCGCCGACCCGGCGGAAATGCAGGTCGAACCGCTCGCCGTTGACGCAAAGGTCGTTCAGCCGCAGTTCCGGCAGCCACTGCGGCAGCGTCGGGTCGAGCCGCAGCACCCCGCGCGGTGCGTCGGGATCAAGCCCGAGCATGGCGGCAAGGAACGAAAACGCCGATCCCGCCGCCCAGGCCTGCGGCACGTTCGCCCCCGGCACCTGCACCGGGAACGGCGCCGCGTCGCGCGGCAGGCCGGCATACAGTTCCGGCATCTGATGCAGCGCAAAGAACGCCGCCGCGCCGCTCACCGCGCGCGCCACCCGGGCCGCCTCGGCGGCAAACCCCGCCCGCTTCATCCCCACCGCGATCAGCCCGTTGTCGTGCGGCCAGACCGAGCCGTTCTGATAGGAATAGGGGTTGTAGGCGGCGTGCGACGACGACAGCGTGCGGATGCCCCAGCCGCTGAACATGTCCGGCGCCAGCAGCCGATCGACGACGCGCCGCGCCCGGTCCGGCGGCACGATGCCCGACCACAGCAAATGCCCGACATTGGACACGCTGGTCAGCACCCGCTGCTTGTCGCCGTCCAGGGCATAGGCATAGCCGCCCCAGGCCTCGTCCCAGAACGCCGCGTTGAAGCGCGCGAACAGCGCCGCCGCCTTGTCGCGCATGGCCGCTGCGCGTTCCGGCCTGTCGAGCGCATCGAACACCTCGGCCATCCGCGTCCAGGCGTCGAACACGTAGCCCTGCAGCTCGCACAGTGCCTTCGGCCCGCGGACATGCGTGCCGTCCGGGTACAGCACCGCGTCGCCGGCATCTTTCCACGCCATGTTTTCATAACCGTGGACGCCGGCGCGGGTCTCGTATTCCTGGAACCCGTCGCCGTCGCGGTCGCCCCAGTCGTCGATCCAGGACAGGCAGCGCTCGGCGGTCTCCAGATGCCGCTCCAGCAGCGCCCGCTTGCCGTTCCAGCGCCACGCCGTGTGCAGGGTGATCAGATAGAGCGGCGTCGCGTCCGCCGTGCCGAAATAGGGCGTGTGCGGCACCAGCTTGAAATGCGCCAGCTCGCCGCGGCGCAGTTCGTGCAGGATCTTGCCCGGCTCGGCGTCGCGCGCGTCGTCGCGCTCGCGCGCCTGCCAGCGGCCGAGCACGTCGAGCGCGCCGGTGGCAAACGCCGTGGTCAGCGGCGCGGTCTGGATCGCCGCGATCAGGCTGTCGCGACCGAACAGGGCGGCGAACCACGGCAGCCCGGCCGCCGGCATCAGATCGCTGCCGCCTTTCTGATCGACCGGCATGCGCAGCGCCGCCATGTCGTCCACCGCCTGATGGAAGGTGCGATAGAACTCCTCGTTCGGCGTCTGCAGCTTCAGCGTGTCGCGTCGCCAGTCGGCCAGCCGCTGCGCCACCTCGGAGGCGGCATTGGCGTGCTCGCACAGCACCGGCGCCGCCAGCGTCTCGTCGCCGTCATGCAGGTCGTTGAGCAGGCAGGCGTGCCAGGTTTCGCCGGGGCCGAGATCAATCGGGAAGGTCAGCCGGCCATTGGCAAACACCGCCGAGCTTGCCGCCTTGGCGGTCAGCGTCACGCCGCGGTGGAAATCGGCGTTGCGGTAGTCGCAGCGCAGGCGCTGCTCCGCGTCCGACCAGACGGTGGTGACATGGCCGCGGCGGACGATGCGGCCGGACTTGATCTCGAACAGATCGGCGAAATCCGACCGCATCATCAGCTCCAGGTCGAAGCGCACCCGCCGCCCGGTGTAATTGGTCAGGTCGAGGTCCTCGTGGATGCCGCCGTCGAGCCAGCGGCTGAGCGTCAGCCCGAGGCCGCGGGACGGAATGTCGCCATCCTGGCTCGGGATTGGCGGGCTGGCGAGGAACGCCTGCATGCCATAATGGGTGGTGACGGCGCCATTGAGCAGCTCCCAGGGCTGATCGTTGGCATACAGCAGCCAGGCGCTGAACAGCCGCGTATCGCGAAACAGCAGGCCGCGTTCGGTATGGGCATTGACCTGTCCGTCCGGCTCGGCAAGCCATACCGTGTCGCCCTGATGGATCGCCAGATGCGGCGTGCCGACCTGAACTTCGAGGCTCATGCGTGGTGCTCCTGGTGGGCGACCGGCAGATGGGCGGTTTCCGGCAGGAAGACCCAGACGGTCAGGACGGCGCCGCAGCCGACAGCGGCGAGCGCGAGGAAGGCGGCCGGCAGCCCGGCCATATCGGCGATGCGTCCGGCCAGCGCCGTGCTCAGCGTGGCGCCGAGGCCGCCGGCCAGCCCGGTCATGCCGAGCGCCAGATTGAACCGGCCGCCGCGATGGGTGATGTCGGCGACGATCAGCGGCAGCAGCACGCCGAAACTGGCGGCGCTGACGCCGTCCAGCGTCTGGGCGGCGAAGGTGATGGCCACCGACGGGCTGGCGGCGAACGCCAGACCGCGCAGCGGCAGCGCGACGAGGCCGAGCATCAGCACGATCCGCCGCCCATGCGTCTGCGCCCACAGGCCGACCCGCGGCGACAGCAGCGCGGTGAGCAGTTGCGGCACCGTCACCGCGGCGGCGGTGATCAGGTCGGCATGCCGCCCGGTCTGGCGAGCGAAGCTGCCGGCGGCGAGCGGCAACAGGCTGGCGTTGCCGAGCTGGAACAGCGCGGCAACGCCGAGCAGCGCCAGCAGCCGCCGGTCGCGCAGCAGTCGCAGCGCCGGCACCGGCCGGCCGCGCCGCCGATGCGGCGGCGGCGCGGTGTGGTGCCCGGTGCGCAGCTTGGCCTGGGCCAGATCCTCCGGCCCGATCGCCCGCAGCGCCAGCAGCGCCGGCGGGCCACAGGCGGCGGCGAGCAGGAACACCGCGCGCCCGGCGACCAGCGAGCCGACCAGTCCGAACAGCCCGGCGCCGAGCGCCGCCCCCATCGCGCCATAGCGCACATTGCGGCCGAGCCGCTCGCCCAGCCGGTCCTGCCGCGCCACCGACAGGGTGATCGCCGCGATGGCGATGGCGAGGCCGACGCCGGCGCCGCCCTGCACGATCTCGGCCGCCAGCACCAGCCCAAACAGCGGCGCCGCCACCAGCAGCAGCAGCGCCGCGACGCTGGCGACGATGGCGGCGGCGGCGAGGCGCCGGTTCGAGCCGAGCCGGTCGATCACCGCGCCGGACGGCACCTGTGCGACCATCGCGGCGACGGTGGAGGCGCTCAGCACGAGGCCGATCGACGCGTCCGTCCAGCCCGCCTCGGTCAGTCGCACGGCGACGAACGGGCCGAATCCGGCCTGCATCGCGGCAATCAGGAACGTCAGCCAGCTCAGGCCGTTGAGGCTTCGTGTGCCGGCGTCCACGTCGTTCCCCCGTTGGTTGAGCAAACTATGGCCCGGCACCGCCCGCCTCGACAAGGCGGCTCGGCCGGGTCGCGCCGTTTGCACCATGCGGCGTCCAGGATCGGCGCCGCGCCGATGACACATGGCTTGCCGGAACAGCGATGGCACGCCTTATTACATGCCGGGGTTTGCGCGGAGGGCGGCGTGGTGACGCGGCAGGGGTATCGCGAGGCGATGGCGCGGTTCGGCGCCGCGGTGAGCGTGGTGACGACGGACGGGCCGGCCGGTCGCCACGGCTTCACCGCCTCGGCGGTGTGCAGCGTCACCGACGACCCGCCGACGCTGCTGGTCTGTGTCAACCGTCAGAACGACAGCCATCCGGCGCTGCTCGACAACGGCGTGCTGTGCATCAACACGCTGGCCGCCGATCAGCAGGAGATTTCCGCAGTGTTTGCCGGCGGCGAGCCGGATACCGCGGGGCGCTTCGTGCATGGCGACTGGTACACGCTGGACACCGGCGCGCCGGCGCTGCACGGCGCGGTGGTGTCGTTCGATTGCCGGGTGGCGCAGGTGACGGAAATCGGCACCCACAGCGTCATTTTCGCCAGCGTGCTGGCGATCCGGCACGGCTCGGTGGATGACGGTCTGGTCTATTTCGGCCGCAGCTATCACCCGGTGCGCCGGCCGATGTCGGTCAAATAACCCACCTGCTGCGTCGCTGACGCGCGGCAGCGGCGGCCGAATGCGGCAAACGCCATTCCCGGCCGCGGACCGGGAATGGCGCTTGGTCGAAACTTCCGAAAGCCGGTGTTACATCTGGCTGTAGTTGCCGTCGTGCCAGATGTACCAGACATAGTCGGCTTTGGTGACGTCGCCCTTCTTGTCGTAGGACAGGTCGCCCAGCACTGTCGGCCACGGGCCGCCGCTGTGGATTTCCTCCGCCACCTTTTTGGCGTCGGTGGACTTGGCCTTCTCGGCGGCTTCGGCCCACAACTGAATGGCGGCGTAGGTGTAGAGCACGTAGCCTTCCGGATCGATGCCCTTGTCCTTGAACTCCTTCACCACGGCGGCGGCGGTCGGCCGGGTGCGCGGGTCGGACGGGAAGGTCATCATCAGACCCTCGCCGGCCGGTCCGGCAACCTGCCAGAACTCCTTGGTCACCAGCGAATCAGGCCCGAGGAAAGTGGCCTGCAGGCCCTGCTCCTTGGCCTGGCGGGCAATCAGCCCAATCTCGGAATGGTAGCCGCCGACGTAAATGAGGTTGATGCCGGCTTCCTTCAGCCGGCTGACCAGCGCCGTATAGTCGTGCTCGCCGGGCACATAGGCCTGGTACATCTCCTCTTTCTTGCCGGCGGCATTCATCGCCAGTTTGGTCTGGTCGGCGATGCCTTTGCCGTAGGTGCTGTTGTCGTGCAGGATCGCCACCTTGCGGTCCTTGAACTCGGTGGCGATGGTCTTGCCGGCAACCGCGCCCTGCTGGTCGTCACGCCCGCAGGTGCGGAACAGGTTCCACGCGCCCTCGTCGGTGAATTTCGGGTTGGTCGAGGCCGGCGTGATCTCCAGGATGCCTTCCTCGGTATAGACCTTGCTCGCCGGGATCGAGGTCGAGGAGCAGAAATGCCCGGCGACGAACTTGACCCCCTCGCTGGCGAACTTGTTGGCCACCGAGACGGCCTGCTTGGCGTCGCAGGCGTCGTCGCCGATTTCCAGCACCAGCTTCTGCCCGAGCACGCCGCCCTTGGCATTGATATCGGCGACGGCCTGTTCGGCGCCGTCCTTGAGCTGCTTGCCGAATGTCGCGTACTCGCCGGTCATCGGGCCGGCCGAAGCGATCTTGATCTGCGCATGCGCCGGTGCCGCGGCCATCGCGAGCACTGCCGCCATCGCCGCCGCGCCGGCGAACAGGGTCCGTCTCATCATCGCTATTTCCCCGCAGTATTTGGGCCGCGCAGGATACACGCGGCTGTTATGCACCCTAGGCGCAAGTGTCGCGGCCGGGAAGCCCCCGCCGACTTGACGCGGCCGGAGCGCCTGACGATTGACTGCGGGCGAGCACCAGGGGAGCACACAATGGCCGAAACAGTGGCGGTAATCGGGCTGGGCGGCATGGGCAGCGGCATTGCCGGGTCGCTGCTGAACCACGGGCACACGGTCACGGTGTACAACCGCACCGCCGCCGCCGCGGCGCCACTGGTGGCCCGCGGCGCCCGCCCTGCGGCGACGCCGGCCGAGGCGGTGGCGCCCGGCGGCATTGTCATCACCATGGTCGCCAACGACGCCGCGCTGGAGGCGGTGGCGGAGGGCGCGGGCGGTTTCCTCGACCGGCTCGGGGCCGACGGCGTGCATATCGTCATGGGCACCCACAGTACCGCGCTGGTGCGCCGGCTCGCCGGGCGCAGCCAGCTCGTCGCCGCCCCGGTGTTCGGCCGGCCCAGCGCCGCGGCGACCGGCAAACTGTGGATCCTGCAGTCCGGCGCGGCGGCGGCCAAGGCGCGGGTGCGGCCGCTGCTGGAGGCGGCGAGCCAGGGCATTTTCGACATCGGCGAGGCGCCGGAGGCCGCCGCGGTCGGCAAGATCGCCGGCAATTTCATGATCGCCGCGGCCACCGAGGCGATGGGCGAGGCATTCGCGCTGCTGGAGAAAAGCGGCGCTGACGCGCGGCTATGGCACGACATGATGAGCAAGACGATCTTCGCCTGCCCGATCTATGCCAATTACGGTGGTTTCATCCTCGATCGTGCGTTCAGCCCGCCCGGCTTTCGGCTGACGCTGGGGGCCAAGGATATCGGCCTCGCGCTGGCCGCCGGGCAGGAGCGCAGCGTGCCGATGCCGTTCGCCTCCGTCCTGCGCGACCGTTTCCTGACCGCGGTGGCACAGGGCCGCGGCGATCAGGACTGGACCGCCATCGCGCTGAACGCGGCAAACGATGCCGGGCTGAACACCGACTGATCCGCCGCCGCTTCCGCACGCACCGTCACGCCCCCGCCGTCGTCTCCCGGCGCCGTGCGGGAGGTGACGGCTTGCGGGGCAGACGCCGCCCGACCGAAGGCGTCCGGCGGCGACCGGCCGACGCCGCGGCGCCGGCGGCGGGGCAGGGCCCGGCCACCGATTGCCGGCCATGCTAAAATCAGCGCAGAATCAACTTGCGTTATCCACCCATCAAATGATTGTTAGGACTGTCGGCAGACAAGTTGAGTCTGCGCAAGACGGCATGCGGTGCGGTTTCGTATGTACACAATTTGGCAATTGATATATGCCGCGTCGGGCGCGCGCTGAACATGCGCGCAGCACTGCCGCTGTTGTTCAACGCACTGGCCGCCCTGATTGGCGTGCTTGTCATCCTTGCCGTTGCCAGCGTGCCGCTGGCGCCGCGCGATCAGGCACTGTTCGCTCTTGGCACCATCGTCATCTTCCTGGTGGTCAACCGCTTCGCCGGCCGCTTCGTCACCCTGCTGCTGATCGCGCTCTCGCTCGCCGTTTCCACCCGCTATATTTTCTGGCGCGCCACCGAAACACTGACCTTCAATTCATCGCTAGAACTGCTGCTCGGCGGCGGCCTCGTGCTGGCGGAAGTCTATGCGGTTGTCGTGCTGGTGCTCGGCTACGTGCAGACGACTTGGCCGCTGGAACGCAAGCCGATGCCGCTGCCGGCCGACCCGGCGGACTGGCCGACCGTCGATGTCTATATCCCGTCCTATAACGAGCCGCTGTCGCTGGTCCGCGCCACCGTGCTCGGGGCGATGGCGATGGACTGGCCGGCCGAGAAGATGCGCGTTTACATCCTCGACGATGGCCGCCGCGACGCTTTCCGCCAGTTCGCCGCGCAGGTCGGCTGCGGCTATCTCATCCGCGCCGACAACAAGCACGCCAAGGCCGGCAATCTGAACGCGGCGATGAAGCTGACGAGTGGCGAGTATATCGTCGTGTTCGACTGCGACCACATCCCGACGCGCGGCTTTCTGCAGTTCACCCTCGGCTGGCCGGTGGCGCGGCCGAACATCGCCATGGTGCAGACGCCGCACCATTTCTATTCGCCCGATCCGTTTCAGCGCAATCTGGCCGCCGGCATGCGGGTGCCCGCCGAGGGCAACATGTTCTACGGCCTCGTGCAGGACGGCAACGATTTCTGGAACGCGGCGTTTTTCTGCGGCTCCTGCGCCGTCATCCGCCGCGCCGCTCTGGCCACCATCGGCGGCTTCGCCGTCGAGACGGTGACGGAGGACGCCCACACCATGCTGAAACTGCACCGCGCCGGCTGGGACAGCGCCTTCCTGCGCATGCCGCTTGCCGCCGGGCTGGCCACCGAGCGTCTGGCGCTGCATATCGGGCAGCGCATGCGCTGGGCGCGCGGCATGCTGCAGATCCTGCGCACCGACAATCCGCTGTTCGGGCCTGGGCTGAACTGGGGACAGCGCATCTGCTATCTGCAGGCGACCGGGCATTTCCTGTTCGCGCTGCCGCGGCTGGTGTTTCTGACTTCGCCGCTGGCCTTCCTGCTGCTCGGCCAGAACGTCATCGCCGCCTCGCCGCTGGCGATCACCGCCTACGCGCTGCCGCACATGTTCCATTCGATCGCCACCAATGCGCGGCTGCAGCGCAACTGGCGGCACTCCTTCTGGAGCGAGATTTACGAGACCGTGCTGGCGCTGTTCCTGGTTCGCCTCACCATCGTCACTCTGCTGTCGCCGCGGCGCGGCAAGTTCAACGTCACCGCCAAAGGCGGGCTGCTGGAGAACGGGTTTTTCGATCTGCGCGCGGTCTATCCCAACCTGTTTCTCGCCGCCTTCCTGCTCGCCGGCATCGGCCGCGGCGTCGCCGGCATGATGCTGAACGACACCGCCTCGCTGACCTTCCAGGCCTACGCGCTGAACTGCGTCTGGGCGACGCTGTCGCTGCTGATCGTCATGGCGGCGCTGGCGGTCGGGCGTGAGACGCGGCAGGTGCGCGTCAATGCGCGCATCCCGGCCAGACTGCCGGTGCTGGTGCGTCTGCCGGACGGCCGCTGCATCGCCGCGGTGACGCACGACCTGTCGCAGGGCGGCGCCGGCATCGTCGCCGCCGAACCGCTGAGCCAGAGCGACGGCGCGCCGGTGTCGATCGACCTGACGCTGGGGCAGGAGGTACTGAGCCTGCCGGCGCGCATCCAGCGTGTCACCGGCGCGACGCTGCAGGTGCAGTGGCAGCCGACCACGCTGGCCGAGGAGGCCGCCGTGGTGCGCGCCGTGTTCAGTCGCGCCGATGCCTGGACCGACTGGGGCGACTACACGCTCGATCACCCGCTGCGCAGCCTGTGGACGGTGCTGGTGTCGATCCGCGGCCTGTTCCGCCCGCCCGACCGCACCGGCCGGCCGCGTGCCGGTGCCGGCCGCGGTGCTGCGGCGCCGCGTCACACGGGGCGCTGGGCGGGGGCGCTGGCGGTGCTGCTGCTGCTCATCGGTGCCGCCGCGGCATTCGGCCAGACGCTGCCGCCGCCGCGCAGCGCGCCGCGCCCGCTGGGCATGACAGTGCGGGTGATGCCGCAGGCCGCCCCGGCGGCGCTGGCCGATCCCGGCCTCGATGTGCCGCCGCCGCCCGCCCCGGCCCCAATTGCTGCCGCGCCGGTTGCCGCCGCGCCGGTTGCCGCGCCCGATCCGTTGCCTGCTCCCGCCGCCGCGCCGGCCGAGGATGCCGCGACGCGCCACATCGTCTATACGCTGCGCGATCTCGGCGCCGGCGGCCCGCTGGCGCTGCGCGGCACCAGCGAACTCGCCGGCGTCGGCTTCGGCATCCGCTCCGACGAGGTGGTGACGGCGGCGCAGCTTTCGCTGACCGGCGCGATGTCGCCGGCGCTGATCCCCGAGTTCAGCAACGTCACCGTGACGCTGAACGAGCAATATGTCGGCACCATCCCGGTCATCCGCGGCCAGCCCAATTTCCACCTCGACTTGGCGGTCAACCCGGTGTTCTTCCAGGACGACAACCGGCTCAATTTCCACTTCGCCGGCCGCTATACCCGCGACTGTAACGACCAGCTCAGCGCCCTGCTCTGGGCCACCGTCTATGATGCTTCGACGCTGACGCTGACGGTTGTCCGGCTGCCGCCGCAGCGTGATCTGGCGCGCCTGCCGCAGCCGTTCTTCGACGGGTTCCAGAAGGAAAAACTGTCGCTGCCGGTCATCCTGCCGGAGCGGCCGGATACCGACATGCTGCGCGCCGCCGGCATCGTCGCCTCCTGGTTCGGGGCGCAGACGTCCTATCGCGGCGCCGGCTTTCCGGTGCTGACCGCGGCGCCGCAGCAGGGCAACGCGGTGATCTTTGCCGTCGGCGAGGTGCCCGGTCTGCCGCCGTTCAACGGCCCGACCATCGCCCTGGTCGCCAACCCGAACGATGCGCTGGCAACGCTGCTGGTGATCGGCGGGCGCAACGCCGAGGAGGTGGTGGGGGCGGCGACCATGCTGGCGGTGGGCAGCCGCACGCTCGCGGCCGATCTCGCCGTGGTGCAGCCGCCCGAGGTGCCGGCGCGGCGGCCCTATGACGCGCCCAACTGGATCGCCACCGACCGCAAGGTGCGGCTCGGCGAACTGGTCGATGCGGCGGCGCTGCAGAGCACCGGCTACACCGGCGCGCTGCATGTGCCGTTCCGCACCGCGCCGGATTTCTATTCCTGGCGCAACCGGCCGTTCCTGCTCGACCTGAAATATCGCGCCCCGGTCGCGCCGATCATCGACCTTGCGCCGTCGCGGCTCGATGTCGGCATCAACGGGCAATATCTCGACACGCTCTCGCTCGCCAACGGTCAGACGCGCAAGGATTGGTTCGGCCGCGTGCTGGCGCTGGGCGGGCTGCTGCCGGTCAACCGGGTCGGCGTGCCGGTCTATGACGTGTATGGCGACAACGACCTGTCGCTGTTCTTCGACGCCCGCCCGCTGCATCGCGGCGATTGCGTCGGGGTTCCGCAGGATCTGCGCATGTCGGTCGATCCCGACAGCACGCTCGACCTGTCGCGCGGCCACCATTTCACCGAGCTGCCCAATCTCCAGTTGTTCGTGAACTCGGGGTTCCCGTTCACCCGGCTGGCCGATCTGGCGGAGACGGCGGTGGTGCTGTCCGACCGCGCCGGGGCCGAGGAGATCGGCGCCTATCTCGATCTGCTCGGCCGGTTCGGCGCCATCACCGGCTATCCGGCGCTGCGTCTGGCGGTGACGCGGCCGGAGACGGCATCGGCCTATGCCGACCGCGACCTGCTGGTGCTCGGCACGCTTGGCCATCTCGCCGGCGCGGCGCCGTTGCTCGCCCGTTCGGTGGTGCAGTTGGACGGGGCGCGGCTGGTGCTGTCGGTGTCCGATCCGCTCGACCCGGTGCGCCGGCTGTTCGACGACACGCTGGACCGCGAGCGGGCGCGCGCGGCGACGACGCTGAGCGCGGCCGCGTCGGATCAGCGCGCAGTGCTGCTCGGCGCCGAAAGCCCGCTCGCCGCGCGGCGCTCGGTGGTGGCGATCCTCTCCGGCGCGCCGGCGCCGATCGACGCCGCCGTGGCCAGCCTCAGCGATCCGGCGCAGGCAAAGCTGATCCAGGGCGATCTGGCGCTGCTGGCGCGTGGGCGGGTGGTGAGTTTCCGGGTGACGCCGACGTACACCACCGGGCATCTGCCGCTGTGGATGTGGGCGGGCTGGTATCTGCGTGATCAGCCGGCCGGCGCCATCGCGGTGACGCTGGCCGGGGCGCTGCTGCTCGGCGCGGCACTCTATGCCGCGATGCGCCGGCGCGCCGAACGGCGGCTGCGCCAGGATGGGGTGGGGGGGCATTGACCATGCGCCGTATGCTGCTGTGCGGCGCCGCGCTGGCCGGGCTGGCGGTTGGCCCCGCCGCCGCCCAGCAGGTGGCACCGGACGCCGGCGCGCTCGCCGTTCTGCTGCAGCAGGCGAGCTATTGGCGTGGCCAGCAACGCATCGATCTGGCCGAGCGCAGCCTGCAGCGGGCGGAAATCCTCGCCCCCGACGATCCCGACGTGCTGGCGCTGGCGGCGCAGATGGCGGCCGATGCCGGCCATACACAGGAGGCCGAGGCGGCGCTTGCCAAGCTGCGTCAGCGCGCCCCGGCCGACCCGCGGCTCGCCGCGCTCGATCAGGCGGTGCGGATCGGGCCGATTTCCGACGCGGCGCTGGCCGAGGCGCGGCGGCTGGCGGCGGCGGGCAAGGCGGCGGAAGCGGTGGCGGCGTATAATCGCCTGTTCAAGAGCACGTCCCCGCCGGCGGCGCTGGCCGTCGAATATTACCAGACCCTCGCCGGCACCGAGATCGGCTGGCAGTCGGCGCGCGACGGGCTGGCCGCGGTGGTGCGGCAGACGCCGCAGGATGCGCGAGCGCAACTGGCCTATGCCCAGGTGCTGACCTATCGCGACGCCACCCGCCAGGACGGCATCGCCCGGCTGACGGTATTGGCGCAAAACCCGGCGGTCGCCGCCGCCGCCACCGCGTCGTGGCGGCAGGCGCTGCTGTGGCTGCCGGATCAGCCGGGACAGGCCGACCTGTTCGCCGCTTTCCTCACCGCCCATCCGGGCGATGCGCAGGTCACCGCGCGGCTCGATCGGGCGCAGCACCCGGTTGCCGCGGTCGATCCGGGAACCGCCGCCCGCACCGCCGGCTTCGCGGCGCTGGAGGGTGCGCGGCTCGACCAGGCGGCGGGTCTGTTCCAGCAGGCGATCGACGCCGACCCGCAGGACGCCGATGCGATCGGCGGCATGGGGCTGGTGCGGCTGCGCCAGCGTGACATGGCGGCGGCTAAGGTGCTGCTGGCCCGCGCCATGACGCTCGACCCGGAGCATCAGGACCGCTGGCGCTCGGCGCTGGCGGCGACCGAGGCGCCGCCCGCCAGCCCGCGCGCCGCCGAGCAGGCGCGCGGTCAGGCGTTGCGGACGCAGGCGGAGGCGGAGCGCGATCCGGCGGCCAAGCTCGCGCTGTATCGCGCCGCCATCGCCGCCGATCCACAAAGCCCGTGGCTGCGCCTCGATCTGGCACGGCTGCTGCTGCATCAGGGGCAGCCAGACGCGGCGCGGGCGACGATGCAGGCGGCGATCGGTGCCGCGCCATCGGTCGATGCGCTGCGCGCCGGTGCCATCTTCGCCCAGGAGAGCGGCGACGCGGACGGCGCCGCGGCGCTGATCGCGCGTCTGCCGCCGGCGGCGCGCACGCCGGAGATGCGCGCCCTCGCCGCGACGGCGACGCTCAAACGCGACATCGCCGCGGCGCGGCTGCTGCCCCCGCTCGCCGCCCGCACCCGGCTGCTGGCGCTGGCCGCGTCGCCCGACCCGGTCGGCGCCCGCGGCGCCTTGCTGGCCGAGGCGCTGGCGGCGATGGGCGAACACGCCGCGGCGCGCGAGGCAGTCGCCACGGCGGCGGCGGCGACGCCGGGGCAGGGGGCGGCGGCGCGGCTGCGCTATGCCGGGGCGCTGCTCGGCGGCGGCGAGACCGCGGCGGCGCAGGCCATGCTGGCCGGCCTCGACGGCGCCGCACTGAGCGAGGCGCAGCGGCAGAGCCTGACGCAGCTGCAGGCCGGGCTGGCGGTGCGCGACTCCGACCGGCTGAACAAGCTCGGACGCCAGGCCGATGCCTATGACCGGCTGGCCCCGGTGCTCGCTGCCGCGCCGGACAGTGCGGACCTCAATCTGGCGCTGTCGCGGCTCTATCAGAGCGCGCGCAACCCGCGCGAGGCGCTGGCCATCGCGCAGGCGGTGCTGCGGCGCGACCCGCAGAACGCCCAGGCGCGGCGGCAGGCGGTGGCCGCCGCACTCGCCGCCAACGACCGCGCCACCGCCGATACACTGGTTCAGGAGGCCGAGCACCTGCTGCCCGACGACCCGCAGACCTGGATCATGGCCGCCGATCTCGACCGCGCGCGCGGTCGCGACGGGCGGGCGCTGCAGGACCTGGAACGGGCGCGCAGCCTGCGTCAGCAGCAACTCGGCAGTCACGCACACAGCGCCGGGCTGGCCGATGGGCTGGCCGCCGACACCGCGCCCGAGTCGCGCGTCAGTTTCGGCGCGCTTGCCGCCGATCAGGGCGGCGACAACCCGTTCCGCACCTCCGGCCAGCAGCAGGCCGAGGCCGGCTCGCCGCCCGGCGATGCCATGACGACGGAGATCGACAGCTCGATCGCGACATTGCGCCAGCAGACGGCGCCGAGCGTGCAGGCGGGCGTCGGCTTTCGCAGCCGCTCGGGTGACAGCGGCCTGGATCGGCTGGACGAGCTGACCCTGCCGCTGGTGGCGACGTTCGCACCGGGCGGCACCGGCACGCTCAAGCTGGCGGTGACGCCGACCATTCTCGGCGGCGGCACGCTCGGCGGCTATGTCACCAATGCGCAACGCTTCGGCACCGGGGTTTTCGGGCTGAGCCACCCGGCCGGGGCCAGCGCCCCGGTGCTGAGCGGGCCCGGCCCGACCGACCAGAACGCCGCCGGCAACGCGCTCGATGTCGCCTATGCGGTCGGTGATCTTTCGGCCGATGTTGGCACCACGCCGCTCGGCTTTCGCGAGCAGACGGTCGTCGGCGGGCTGGAATGGGCGCCGAAACTCTCGGAGACGATGCGGCTGCGGCTGACCGCCGACCGGCGTTCGGTGACCGACAGCGTGCTGTCCTATGCCGGCGCCGTCGATCCGCGCACCGGTCAGGCCTGGGGCGGTGTGGTGCGCAGCGGTGGCCACGCCAATCTGGAGGGATCGGCCGGACCGGCCGACCTTTATATCGGCGGCGGCTGGCACCAGCTTACCGGCACCCATGTCGTGAGCAACACGGAAACCGAGGGCGGCGCCGGCGGCAGCGTCAAGCTGTGGCACACCGACAGCCAGGACCTGCGCGTCGGCGTCGATCTGGTGTATTTCGCCTATGCCAAAAACACCGACTACTTCACCTTCGGCCAGGGCGGCTATTTCAGCCCGCAGGCCTATTACGCGGCGCTGCTACCGGTGATCTACAAGGAGCAGGTCGATCCCGACTTTTCCTATGAGGTCGGGGCGGCGCCGGGGCTGCAGAGCTATCACCAGAACGCTGCGCCCTATTTCCCCATCGACCCGGCGCTGCAGTCGCGGCTGGTGGCGATGCAGGCCGACCCGACCACCGCGGTCGCCGGGGTGCAGACGATGTTTCCCTCGATGGGCGAGTCCGGGTTCGCCGGCAACGCCCATGCGGTGCTCGACTACCGCATCGCGCCCGGCCTGCATCTCGGCGCGCGCGCCGATTTCCTGCATGCCGGCAATTTCACCGAACTCAGCGGGCTGGCCTATGCCCGCTATATTTTCGGCATGGATTAGGGTCAGGCCTCATTTGAGCGGCGGAACCGCAGAGACGCGTGGCGCCGGTCGCCAGGCTGGGCCGCGAGCGGCCGCAAAGCGCCCCCCCGAAGACCGCGACAGCCTCCGGGCTGGCGGCGCCTCAGGTCAGATAGGAATGGACGATTTCGATCAGTTCCTCGGCCGCTGCCGTCGCGGCGGCATGGTCTGACGCGCGCACAACCCGATCGCGGATGTGGTCCTCGATCACTTCGGCGATAAAGCCATCCAGCGCGCCGCGGCAGGCGGTCGCCTGCTGCAGGAGCTTTGCGCAGCTTGCGTCCGTGTCCAACGCCCGCCGCATCGCCTCCACCTGGCCGCGGATGCGGCTAAGTCGCTTCTGCAGCTTGGCTCTTTCGGAAAGTTTTTCGCCCTCGGCCGCCGGCACTGTCCTTGACCTCATACTGGGTATGGGTATATGCCACGAACCGTGGTTTGGCGCGAGATTTGTGCTCGCCACCGGCGTCACTCCGGCTTCGGCCGACCCGTCAACCCAGCAAGGGATCTCATGAACCCGCGATCTATCAGCCAACCCACGGAAGGCCACAGTAGACGCTTTCCGTCTGCCGTGATCGTCCGGTTGGGTTGGATCGTCGCCCGGGTCGTGCCTGAAACCGTCCTGCCCATCGCGCCGAGGCGCCTGGGTTAGCGGCCAGGCCCTCCCGGGTTCAAGCCACCACTTGAACCGAAGGAGAGGGCCATGGCTGCCTTTCTCACCATTGGTCTGCTGCGGGCACATGCGGTGCCCATGATGTTCCAAGGCGATACGCCGACGCTGCGGCGTCGCCCCATTGTCGCGCGCTGGACGGTCGGTGCCGATGGTCGGCTGACCTGCCGGTGGGTCTCTGACACCGATGATCCTCCCCTGCCTCCGATAGGCTGACGTCAACCGCGCCCAAGGCGCGCCCACCGCCAACGTCAAAGACCTCGCCTGCGGAGACGGATCAATGTCGGACACTACGCTCAATGAGGCGCCGCGCGCCGCAGTTCTCGACGCCGCCCATGTCGGCGATATCCTGGGTGCGCTCGGCACCATCCGCCTCGGCGACAACGGTCGCCGCGCCGGTTGGAAAGCAAAACTGTCCACCCTGATGGCCATTGTCGGCCCCGGCCTGATCGTCATGATCGGCGACAACGACGCCGGCGCCTTCGGCACCTACACCCAGGCTGGACAGAACTACGGTACCGCGCTGCTGTGGACGTTGTTGCTGCTGGTCCCGGTGCTCTACGTCAATCAGGAGATGGTGCTGCGGCTCGGCGCCGTCACCGGCGTCGGCCATGCGCGGCTGATCCTCGAGCGGTTCGGCAAGTTCTGGGGCGCGTTCAGCGTCATCGACCTGTTCATCCTCAATGGGCTGACCATCGTCACTGAGTTCATCGGCATCAACTTCGCGCTCGGCTTTCTCGGTGTGCCGAAAATCTGGGGCATCATCGTCGCCGCCGGCATCATTATCGCCGCCGCCAGCACCGGCAGCTTCCGCCGCTTCGAGCGATTCTCGCTGGCGCTGTGCTTCTTCAGCCTCCTGCTGGTGCCGGTGTTCATGATGGTGCATCCGCCGCTGGCCGAGGTCGGCCGTGACTTCCTGGTGCCGCGCTTCCCGACCGAGGCAAAGCTGTCGGACGTCATGCTGCTGGTGATCGCCATCGTTGGTACCACCGTCGCGCCCTGGCAGTTGTTCTTTCAACAGAGCTACGTGATCGACAAGCGCATCACGCCGCGATTCATGGCCTACGAAAAGGCTGACCTGGTGCTGGGCATCGTCGTCGTGGTGATCGGCGCCGTCGCCATGATGGCGTTCACCGCGGCGGCGTTCGCCGGCACAGCAGGCTTCGGCAAGTTCACCGATGCCGGCGCGGTGGCGGTCGGGCTGCAAGCCAGTGCCGGGCGTGCCGCCGGGGTGATGTTCGCGCTCGCCCTGCTCGATGCCAGCATCATCGGCGCGTCGGCGGTGTCGCTCTCGACCGCCTACGCCATCGGCGATGTGCTCGCGCTGCGCCACTCGCTGCACCGCAAGCCCACCGACGCGATCGGATTCTACATCGTCTATGCCGGGCTGATCGCGGTCGCGGCGGTGCTGGTGCTGTTCGGCAATGACGCGCTGCTGGGGCTGCTGACCAACGCGGTGCAGACGCTGGCCGGCGTGTTGCTGCCCTCCGCGACGGTGTTCCTGCTGCTGCTCTGCAATGACCGTGCGGTGCTCGGCCCTTGGGTGAACGGGCGCTGGTTGAACCTGTTCACCGGGGCGGTGATCTGGGCGTTGGTCATGCTGTCGATCATCCTGACCGCGGCGACGCTGTTCCCGGACATGTCGGGCGAAACGATCATCGGCATTCTGGGCGGTGGTTCGCTGCTTGGCATCGTCGGCTTCGCGGGGTTCAGCGTGCTGCGCCGGCGCGATGCCGGAGCTGACGTCTTGCCGGCCGACCGCGGTGCGCTGCAGGCGGTGCGGGCCGGCTGGCGCATGCCGCCACTGGAGCTGCTGCCACCGGCGCAGATAAGCCGTGCGAAGCGGCTGTGGATGGTCATTCTGCGTGGCTATCTTATCGCGGCGGTGGTCCTGGTCGCGGTCAAAGTCGTCCAGATCGCGCTTGGGCAGTAGGGGCGGATTGCCGTCGTGACAGTATGAAAACTGGCAGGACGGCGACACCTTCCAGATCGGCTGACCGGACCCCGCGGAGCCTTCGGTCCAGCCAACAGGAGGAACCCTTGCGATGAACGCAAGTTTCGTCCTCCTGGCGCTCGCCGGGCATGTCGTATTGCTCCTTTGGGGCATGCGGATGGTGCAAAGCGGCATCGAGCGGGCCTTCGGCTCCAATCTTCGTCGGGTGCTGGGCCAGGCGCTCCGCAACCGGCTGGTGGCCCTGCTCGCCGGGACCAGCGTGACCATGCTGCTGCAAAGCAGCACGGCCACGGCAATGATGGTGACGTCTTTTGCCGCGCGCGGCGCAGTGGGTCTGATCCCGGCGCTCGCCGTGATGCTGGGTGCGAATGTCGGCACGGCCCTGATCGTCAAGGCGCTGTCCTTCGACGTCTCCTGGGTTGCGCCATTGTTGCTGTTGGCGGGGTATGTGGCGTTCAAGCGCAGCCCGAAAGGGCGGCCCCGCGACCTCGGCCGGGTCGGCATCGGACTGGGGCTGATGCTGTTGGCTTTGCATGGCCTCGTGGAGACGATCCAACCGGTCAGCAACGCGCCGGTTCTCGGTTCTGTCCTGGCCGCTTTTACCGGCGACCCAATTCTCGACGTTCTTCTCGCGGCGGCACTGACCTTCGCGGCTCATTCGAGTGTCGCGGTGATGCTGCTGCTGACCGGCCTCGCGGCGGGAAATGTCATCACGCCAATGGCGGCAATCGCCCTGGTCCTGGGCGCCAACCTCGGAGGTGCGCTGCCGCCGGTGCTGGAGACCGACGCAAGCAATCCGGCAAACCGGCGCGTGCCCGTCGGAAACCTGCTGTTCCGGGCCTTGGGCTGCGTCGTGGCGCTGCCGTTTGCCCGTCCAATCGCGGAATTCTTCTGGCAACGGAGCCCTGATGCCGCATCGGCAATCACCAGTTTCCACCTTGCGTTCAATGTGGTGCTGGCAATTGCGTGTGTTGGCGCCCTCGGTCCAACCGGCGTGCTTCTGACCCGCCTGTTCCCTGAAAAACAAAAGCGCCAGGCCGACGTCATTCGGCCCTTGTTTCTTGATCCCGCCGCGCTGGAGACACCCTACCTGGCGTTGGCCAACGCGGCACGTGAGATTCTCCGCATGGGCGATTTTGCCGATGCCTTGTTGCGGCTGATCCCCGCAGCCATCGCACGACAGGACAAGGCGATCGCGGAGCAAGCAAGTCGCCTGGGGCGCGAACTCGATACCTTGCACGAGGCGGTCAAGGCGTACCTGGCGCGGCTCGAGCGGACCGACCTCACCGAACGTGACGCCATCCGCCTGTCCGACATCATCGAGTTTGCCGTCAATGTTGGCCACGCGGGGGATATCCTGGAGCATCGGATCGTGCAGGCGGCGGCGAAGCAGGACGCGCTGGCGAGCGATCTCGACCGGGATGCGATCCTGCGGATTCATTCTCGGGTCACCGCGAATCTGAGGCTTGCACTTTCGACCTTGATGACCGAGGACACGCGTTCAGCGCGCGAACTCGTCGATGCCAAGCGCGCGTTGAACGACGCCGAGCGCGCCGCATCGCGCGATCACCTCGCCCGGCTGGGCGGTGGCAACAACGACGCATTGGGCAAGAGCAGTGCGGTGCTGGTGATGCTGCGCGACCTCAAGCTGGTCAATTCGCATCTCGCCAGTATCGGCTACGCGCTCCTGGAACCCAGGGAACGATCTTCGCGAAAGGTCGGTCTGGAACTGGAAACCACGGAAACTTAGCGGCACCGGCCAGCGTCAACGTCACGCCGCTGAGCAATACGTCACCTGTCGTCGTCACATTCAATCGCCGCACGCTTGCCGAAGCTGTCAGCTCGGTCGGGCCTGGCCGTCGCAGGGACGCTGATTCTCAAGCGGCGCGGACAGGGTCGGAAACCATGCGGATCGGTCTGGTCGGGTTTAACGTGCGGCGCTGCCGCCTGGTTCGGCTGCCGCAGCTTGCGGCCTTGTCCGCAGGCATGGCCGACCATATTCGGATAAGCCGCCCTCCGGCGCGACCTCGATGATCAGGCCGCCGAACTGCGAGGCAGCCATCTACGACCAGCCCTGGCACCCATGGGTAAGTTCCGAGGCTGTTCGGTTTGGTGTGACTGTCGCTTAACTGGCAGGATCGTCTCTCCCCGTGTGATGAGAGGCCAGATCACCTTTTGGTCTAACCATGCCCTGGCAAAACATTCGTATCTCCCGTTTCGGCGGTCCCGAGGTCCTGGAATTGGCTGAACAGCCAAGCATCCCGGACCCTGGCCCTGGCGCAGTCCGCATCAAGGTGCTCGCCGCCGGTACCGGCTTCACCGATAGCTTCATCCGTCGCGGCCGTTATCCGGATTACAAGGGGCCGTTGCCATTCACCCCCGGCTACGAGTTGGTTGGCGTCATCGAGAAGAGCGGACCCGGCGTGACTGTGCCGCGCGACGGCGCACTGGTCGCCGATCTTTGCGTGGTCGGCGGTTACGCGCAGTACGCGATCCGTCCCGCGCGGTTCCTGGTCCCGCTTGCCGATGGCCTCGATCCGGCCGAAGCGGTGTGCATCCCGCTCGCCGATCTCACGGCGTTCCAAATGCTGACCCGCGTGTGCCACCTGCTACCAAAGGCCACAATTCTGGTGATCGGGGCGTCGGGCAGCGCCGGTGATTTTGTCGCGACGGTGCGTCAACTCACCACGGGGCGAAACGGCGGCGCTGGAGTTGATGCGGCTTTCGATGCCATCGGCGGCGCACATTTCGCGCGCTCGTACGCGTGTCTGGCTCCCGGCGGGATGCTGGTGGGCTACGGCTCGCAGACGATGGCGGCAGGCGGCGAGGGGCTGCTCGCCGCCGGGCTCGGCCTGGCCCGCCTCAGGCTGTGGGACGCGCTGAGCTGGTTGTTCGGCGGCCGGCACGCCGCGTGGTTCAACATCACCGGGCGCCGATTGGCGCACCCGGAGGAGTTCAAGGCGGATATGGCCACATTGTTCGGCCTGCTGCGTGACGGCGCCATCCATCCTGTCGTCATAGACCGCCTTCCGCTGAGGGCGGCGCGCGATGTCCATACGCGCATCGATGCGGGTGGCCTCGGTGGCAAGATTGTGCTGCTGCCCTGGCTCACTTGATGAGGTGAACCGCCGCCTGACCGCGTGACTGTTGGTGGCACGCGAATACGGTGGCCAATCCTTGGCCGTGTTACAGAGGCGTGGCGACCAGCGCGCCGACACCTGCCGTCATGCCCATGGCAAGGGCGCCCCAGAACAGCACACGCGAGGCACCTTTGATCATGCCCGCGCCGCCAGCGTGCGCCGCCAACGCTCCAAGCAACGCGAGGAATGCCAGAGAGGACCCGGCGACGACGGGAATCAGGGCCGGCCCGGTCACGAAAACAGCGCCCGCGAGTGGCAAGAGGGCGCCGATGGTGAAGCTCGCCCCTGATGCCGTGGCGGCTTGCAGCGGTCTGGCGGCCTGCATGTCGCTGATCCCGATTTCGTCCCGGGCATGTGCGCCCAAGGCATCATGGGCCATGAGCTGCGTCACGACCTCTTTGGCAAGTTCAACACTCAGGCCACGCTCGACGTAGATCGCGGCAAGCTCCTCGCGCTCGTATTCGATGTCTGTCTCAAGCCCATGGCGCTCCAGAGCGAGATCGGCCTTTTCGGTGTCGGCCTGAGAACTCACCGAAACGTATTCGCCGGCAGCCATGCCCATGGCACCGGCGACGAGACCTGCGACGCCGGCGACCAGGATGTCCGAATGGCTGGCGTGTGAGGAGGCAACGCCCAGCAGCAGACTGCCGGTTGAAAGGATGCCGTCATTGGCACCCAGGACCGCGGCGCGCAGCCACCCTGTTCGATGCGAACGATGTAATTCCTTGCGGGGCATGGTGCTCTCATTGTTGTTTCCACCCGCCTGGCAGCCAAACGGAATGGTGGGTACGGGGCGGCGATCGCAGGCACTGGCGGCAATCGCGATCAGCGCTGCAGCGTCAGGGGCCATGCCGGCGCCACCGGGGCCATCCGCGCGCATCGGAGGATCGAGGCGACCTCGCACGACAGCCGCGACGCCATCATAGCAGAAGACCACTCAGCCGGCCGAATCAACCCGGCCGTCGTCGCCCGCCAGCGTCAACCTGCTCCACCGGGGCAGAGGCAGACCGGCGCCAGCGCCTCGATGATCCGGCGCTCCGCGACGGTGCCGTGCCCGCAGGCGATCCTGCGTCGCCAGCAGCGGTTGCGTGGCAGCTCACAGCACCGGCCAAATCCAGAACGCTGCGCCGATCACCATGATGAAGCCACCGCTGATCACCTCGCCATAGCGTTCGAACGCACCCAGGCGCACCCGCTGCAATCCGGCTGTCGAGAGTACACAAAGCAGCACATAGGTCGCGATCGTGCTCGCAGCAAACACCAGTGCCATCAGGATGATGAGCCACGGCCCGTAGCGTCCGGCGGCGAAGAACGCGGGAATGCCTTCCACCATGGGGGAGGAGCCAAGGATCAGCAGCAGCGCGGTGCGCGCCGATGTCTTGTGTTTATGCCGGTGCACAGGCGGTGCAGCTATGGTGCCGGCATCAATCTCATGTGCGTCCAACGTATCATGATCGTGCCAATGCAGATGAATGGTTGTGTTGCCATGGCGGTGCGGGTGGACATGGCGCACGCGCGTCAGCAGTTCGCCGCGCAGCGGCGCATAAAGCGGATCGTTCGCCGGCGCCATTGCATGCGGATGGTCATGCCCGTGGGCAGCCTCATGGTCGCCGTGCGCGTGTTCTACGAACTGCGTCGAATAGCTGTGCGTGTGGCCTTGATGATCGAGCGTGACAGTGACCTTGAAGCCATGGGGTTCGGCAATTTCCTCCAGCGATTCCCAATAGCCGCCGCGATTGACGAATTCGAAGCTCTGTCGTGTGGCGTCAGGACGGATCGTCTCCAGCCTGACGAAATCCGCGTCCGCTCCAGAGACCCGAAAGCGCGGCGGGACGCCATTCTCGAAAATCGACACCAGCAGCGCGCCATGCCCTGTGTCGAAACGCTGCTGCTCTGGACCATGAATGGCATCATCAGCACCATGCGCATGGCGACCGCCGAAGAACCAGAAGCCATGGCCGTGAGTGTGGCCTCCGCCATGGCAGTGCCGATGGCCCCGCCGCATCTCGTGCAAAGAGGAGATCGCGATCCAGGCGCCGAACGTGACCAGTGCGAGGCTCGCCACCGTGTCGATGACGCGGCCGAAGCTGTCGGCCACGGCGACGCCGGCGAGCCAGACGATCACCCCCAGCACCAGCGTCGTGCCGACATGTCCGACGCCGGCCTGGAACGCTACGCCGGCCGTCTCCTTGCGCGACCAGCCCCGCTGGCGGGCGAGCAGCGTGATCGGAACCCAATGATCGGGAACGATGGTGTGCAACACACCAACAGTCGCGACGGCCGCGACAAGCAGAAGTGCTGACAAGTCAGCCATCGTTTCGCTCCTTCGTCTTGCTCCAGTGGCTCAGAGGTATTTGGTGATTGCCTTGAACTCCTCGATCGGCCCTCGCGCGGCCCGCGTCCCGGTGCCGACGGCGCGTTCCAGGCAATTGTCGAGGTGGTCGTGAATCAGTGTCTTCTTGGCGGACTCGACCGCCTTCTCGACCGCCTGAAGCTGCTGGGCGATCTCCAGGCAGCTTCGCCCGTCCGCCAGCATGGTGACGATGCTGCGCAGGTGTCCTTCGGCATTCTTCAGCCGTTTGATGATGGCCGGGTGCGAGGCGTGGACATCGTGGTGCATCGCCGGACCCTACCCTTGAGGGGAGGATACCGCAAGGCGGCGCAGCAGGCCGCTTCTCAGGTCAGGCAGGACTGGACGACGGCAATCCTGACCAATCCGCCGGCCAATTTGTGCTTAAGCCCCGAACCGCCCGTCAAGGTCATTCCAAGTGCGATTCCCCTGACCCAGTCGGGCAGTGCGCTCGACGGCAACGTCGTTTCAGGAGATGGCTATCGCTGCGACGAATTCGGAGATTACGGCGGGCTCCGCGCGTTCGGTGATGTCACCGCTGATATATGCGAATCCGATAGTACCGTCACGATCGCACACGAACGTCGCTGGCATCGGCAGCAGGCCGGGGCCGTCGCCGAGGCGGCTGCGTAGGTCGATGCCGAAGTGGAGCAACGCGTCGTGATACGCCTGCGGGACGCGATAGGCCGCGCCGAACTGAAGCGCGACGCCACAATCCACGTCCGACAGCAGCGTGAATCGCAGTCCGAGTCGTTCGCGTAGTTCGGCGCCGTGTCCGTGCGTATCCGGCGTCAATGCCAGCAGGGTGCCGCCGGCGGCCTCGACGCGCGGCACGATCAGGTCCAGCGCGGAGAGCGTCGTGGTGCAGAACGGGCACCAGCCGCCACGCACGAAGCACACGACCAGAGGACCACGCGCACGCAGCTCGGCGGAGCTGACCATCTCGCCTGCCGCCCCGTCAGCCACGTCGGGCAGCACGAAATCCGGCATGGTGTCGCCGACCTGCAGCACGACCGGCACCGCCGCCACGTTCAGCCGGGATGCGATTGCGGTCAGCATCGCGCGATACCACTGAGAGGCCATTTCGGAATCAAGGCGGAACGGTTCGCGACGGGGGTTGGATGGCCGGGCAAGGTGTGATTCCAGGCAGGTGTTCGAAGCCTTGCTGGAAGCCGACGCCCTATGTGGACCCCGACCACCCGTGCGCAGCATAGCCGCGCGAG
>JAJZES010000003.1 GCA_021845985.1 Pseudomonadota bacterium
CATGAGTGGGTCGATGACCCCGACCGACGCGCCCAGGCGGGCGTGCCCGGCGACGTCGTGTTCCAGACCAAGCCGCAGATCGCGCTTGACCAACTGCGTGCCGCCCGCGAGGCCGGGATCGACGCCGCAGTCGTATTGGCCGACGCGGGATACGGCAACGACACCGACTTCCGTGATGGCATCACCGGGATCGGCCTTGCCTATGCCGTCGGCATCCAGTCCACCACCAGCCTGTGGCCGCCCGGGGTGGAACCGCTGCCACCGAAGCCATGGAGCGGGCGCGGTCGTCCGACGTCCACGATCCGTCGTGACACGGCGCATCAGCCGGTCTCGGCCAGGCAACTGGCGCTCGACCTTCCCAAAAAGGCGTGGCGGCGCGTCACTTGGCGTGAAGGGACCAACACCAAACTCGCTTCGCGCTTCGCGGCGGTGCGCGTGCGTCCCGCGCATCGCGATTATCACCGTTCCACGCCCCGCCCCGAGGAATGGTGCCTGATCGAATGGCCCGCCGGCGAACCCGAGCCGACGAAATACTTTCTGTCTACCTTGCCCGCGAACATCAGCCGTCGTGCCCTGGTGAACACCACCAAGCTGCGGTGGCGGATCGAGCGGGACTACCAGGACCTCAAACAGGAACTCGGGCTTGGCCACTACGAGGGACGAGGGTGGCGTGGCTTTCACCATCACGCCACGCTGTGCATCGCCGCCTACGGATTCCTGATCTCCGAAAGCAGAGCGATTCCCCCCTCAGGACCACGCGATACCCTTCTCATCCAAAAGCATCGCCTTCCCGACCATTATCGACCCCGTGGATCCCCCGATCCGGCCTGAACGTCATGTCCCGACCTCGATCACATCTGTCCGGGTCACAATCGCGCGCGCTATCGAAAGAACCCTGCCGCGCTGTCCATGCTGCCAGCGAGCTACACGCAGGATGCACCTTATGAGACAGTTAGAATAGTCGCTCCAGCTAAAAGCAGGCCGATGCCTTCCCACGCGACCCAGCCAGTTCCGTTGCACCCACGAACGACCGCTTCAGAGAAACTCTACCCCCGGCTGAACGGCCAGGATTGGGCGCAAGCCAGTCTTCAATGGTCGAATTTAGTCTATGTCCGCTTCCCACCCATTAGCAACAATCAAACCCGCCCACCGCCGCCGGCCGGTTCGTCGTCCGGCACGAGGTGTGGGCGTGGGCGCGGGGTCAGGCCGTCGTAGAGATCGGCGAGGGGGAGGGTGAGCGCGGGATCGTCGAGGTGGAGCACGGCGTCGCGGCCGAACAGGTCGGCGCGCTGCCATGCGTCGCCTGCCGGTCGCGTCCAGTGGATCACTTCGGCGGCGTCGGGGTTGACCAGGATGATGTGGGCGAGGCCGGGGATCGTTTTGTAGTCGTCGAGCTGGCGCAGCAGGTCGAAGTAGCGGGTCGAATCGGAGAGGACTTCGAAGACCACGCGCGGGTGGGTGGAATGGGTGCCGTCCTCGTCGATCGGCCCGCACTGCACGCCGGCGTCCGGGGAGCGGACATTGCGGGGCGGAATGCAAATGGGGCTGACGGCTTCCCCGGCGGCGGGCATGCCGATACGCTTGCCTGCATGACCGATCCCCAGACCACTTCGTCCCCGGCCGCTGCGTCCCTTGCCCGCCCGGTGGTGAGCGCCGATGTGGCGATCATTGGCGCCGGTCCGTGCGGGCTGTTTGCCGTGTTCGAGTGCGGCATGCTGAAACTCTCCGCCGTGCTGATCGACGCGCTGGCCGAGGTCGGCGGGCAATGCACGGCGCTCTATCCCGAGAAGCCGATCTACGACATCCCGGCGCTGCCGGCGATCGAGGCCGGAGAGTTGGTGGCGCAGCTCGAACGCCAGATCGCGCCGTTCGCCGCCACCCGGCTGCTCGGCCGGCGGGTCGAGCGGCTGAGCGGGGCGGCGGGGGATTTCACCCTCGGCACCGATCAGGGCGACACGGTGCGGGCGCGCGCCGTGATCATCGCCGCCGGCGCCGGCGCCTTCGGGCCGAACCGGCCGCCGCTCGATGGGCTGCCGGCCTATGAGGCGGGCGGCGGGGTGCAGTATTTCGTCCGCCGGCGCGAGGAGGTGCGCGGCAAGCGGGTGGTGATCGCCGGCGGCGGTGATTCGGCGGTCGATTGGGCGCTGGCGCTGCGCGGCATCGCCGCCAGCATCGCCGTGGTGCATCGCCGCCCGCGCTTTCGCGCCGCACCCGACACCGCGGCGCAACTCGACGCTGCCGCGGCGCGCGGCGAGGTCGAGTTGGTCATCCCCTATCACCTGCATGCGCTGCACGGCGCCGCCGGCACGCTGTCGGCGGTCGAGGTGGCCGATCTCGATGGCGCCACGCGCCACCTGCCGGCCGACCTGCTGTTGCCGTTCTTCGGTCTCTCGACCGATCTCGGCCCGCTCGCCGGCTGGGGGCTGGCGCTGGAGCGCCACCATGTCACGGTGACGCCGGCGAGCTGTGAGACCAGCCTGCCCGGCGTCTTCGCCATTGGCGATGTTGCCAGCTATCCCGGCAAGCTCAAGCTGATCCTGCAGGGGTTTTCCGAAGCGGCGATGGCGGCGCATGCCATCCACCCGATCGCCCGCCCCGGCACGGCGCTGCATTTCGAGTATTCGACCAGCAAGGGCGTGCCGGCCGGCTGACCGTGCCGCGCCGGTTGGGCGCGGCTATTGCGCGAGGCGGTGCTTGGCGCCGTGCGATGCCTTGCCGCCCTTGCGGCCGGCCGCGGCGGCGAGTTCGGCGTTGCGGGCGAAGGGGCGCTTTTCCGGCGGCACCGCGCTGCCGCCCTTGGAGGCGATGGCACGCTGCTTGGTCGCATCCATCGAGGCGAAACCCTGCTTGCCGCCGCCATGCGTGTGTGCGTGACCGGCCATGAGTGTAGGCTCCTTCATAGCGTGTCTGGGCAAAACGAAGCCGGGGGAGGGGGGTTGCATCGGCGATCCGCGGGTGGGACGGCTGGCGGGAAGCTGCTGTCCGCCCTGGAGGCCCTGCCGATGTCTGAGACCGACCCGTTCGCCCTGTTCGACCTGTGGCTGGCCGAAGCCGCCATCAGCGAGCCGAACGACCACAACGCCATGACGCTGGCAACCGCGACGGCGGACGGCGTGCCCTCGGCGCGGATGGTGCTGTTGAAGGCGCATGATTCGCGCGGCTTCGTCTTCTACACCAACCAGGACAGCCGCAAGGGCGCCGAGCTGGCTGCCAACCGGCAGGCGGCGCTGCTGTTTCACTGGAAGTCGCGGCGCCGGCAGGTGCGCATCGAAGGCCCGGTCGAAGCCGTCTCGGCAGCCGAGTCCGACGCCTATTTCGCCAGCCGGCCGCGGCTGTCGCGGCTCGGCGCCTGGGCCTCGCTGCAATCCCGCCCGCTGCCCGACCGGGCGACGCTGGAGGGCCGGCTGGCCGAGATGGAGGCGCGCTTTCCCGACGACGACATTCCCCGCCCGCCGCAATGGTCCGGCCTGCGGCTGCTGCCGCAGAGCTTCGAGTTCTGGCAGGATGCGGCGTTTCGCCTGCACGACCGCCAGGTGTTCACGCGCGACGCCGGCGGCTGGACGATGCAGCGGATTTATCCGTGATCCCGCCCGCCGCCGTTACGTGCTAAACTCGCCTCCGTCCAGGAGGATAGGGAGTGCTGTATGGCCATCCGCAAGCTGCTGCTGCCGTTGACCGGCACCCAGGCCGGGCGCGCCGCCCTGGCGACCGGGCTTGCCATCGCGCGGGTGTGGAATGCGCATGTGCTGGCGCTGCATGTCCGCGTCGATAGCCGCGACGTGGCGCCACTGGCCGGCGAGGGGCTGTCGGGGGCGATGATCGAGGAGATGATGACCGCGACCGAGCGCGAGAGCCAGTCGCGGGCGCAGGCGGTGCGCACCATGTTCGAGGAGTTCGTCGCCTCCCAGCAGATGCGCGTCGGCGAGCCGGCGCCGCATGAGCGCGTGCCGACCGCAAGCTTCGCCTCGGTGACCGGGCGCGAGGAGGATCTGGTCGCCCAGCAGGCGCGGCTGGCCGACCTGACCGTGGTGCCGCATCCCGAGGGCACCGAGGAGGTGTCGTCGTCGGACGCGCTGCATGCGGTGTTGTTCGACAGCGGGCGGCCGGTGCTGATCGCGCCGCACGAGGCGCCGGCGACCATCGGGCGGCGCATCTGCATCGGCTGGAACGGCACCGCCGAATCGGCCGCCGCGGTGATGTCGGCGATCCCGTGGATGCAGCGCGCCGAGGCGGTGCGCATCCTGACCTCCGACGACTACCAGCGGCGCGGCCCGGCCGGGCGCGACCTGGTGGAGTATCTGGCGCTGCACGACATCGACGCCGAGGTGACGACGTTCCGCCCGGTCGATCGCGAGGTCGGCGCCGGCCTGCTGCGCGCCGCCGGGGAGTTCGGCGCCGATCTGATGGCGATGGGCGCCTATTCGCACAGCCGGCTGCGTCAGCTCATCCTGGGCGGCGTGACGCGGCATATTCTGGAGCGGGCGCGTCTGCCGGTGATGTTCAACCGCTGAGCCGATCATGGACATGGCCGCGGCTGAGGCGGCTGAGGCGGCGGCCGGGCAGGCGCTGCGCAGCTACGTCAAGCTGTTGCGGGCGACCCGCAGCGTCACCGCCGCGGTCGATCCGCTGCTGGCCGCCAGCCTGCTGACGATGACCCAGTTCGGCGTGCTGGAGGCGATCCTGCACAAAGGGCCGCTGACCCAGCGCGAGCTGGGCCGCAAGGTGTTGACCAGCGCCGGCAACATGACCGACGTGGTCGATAAGCTGGAACACCGCCGGCTGGTGCGGCGGGTGCGCGACCCCGCCGACCGGCGACTGGTGCGGGTCGAGCTGACCGAGAGCGGCGAGGTGCTGATCCGCGCGCTGTTCCCGCGCCACGCCGCCGATATCGCCCGCGCCATGGGCGGCCTGGATGCCGCCGAGCTGGCGCTGCTCGGCGATCTGCTGCGCCGGCTTGGCATGCACGCGGCGCAGGACCGCCCGGCGCTTGCAGCACCGCCGCCGGCTGCCTAGCTGTGCGTCAACCATTCGATATCGAATGATCGGGAGAGCGGCAACGATGATCGACGTGCAACCCTTCGACCGGCTCGGCCGGTTCCGCAACGACTGGCTGAACGCCCGGCACCATTTCAGCTTCGGCTCCTACCACGACGACCGGCGCATGGGGGTCGGCCGGCTGCGGGTGTGGAACGACGACGAGATCGCCCCCGGCACCGGGTTCGACCCGCATCCGCACCGCGACATGGAGATCATCACCTATGTCCGGCAGGGCGCCATCACCCACCAGGACAGCCTGGGCAACAAGGGCCGCACCGAGGCCGGCGACGTGCAGGTGATGCATGCCGGCACCGGCATCGTGCATGCGGAATACAATCTGGAGCCGACGCCGACGCGCATCTTCCAGATCTGGATCATGCCGGACCGGCAGGGCGTGACGCCCGGCTGGGGCGCCCGCGCCTTCCCGCGCGAGGTCGAGGGCACGCTGACGCCGCTGGCCGACGGGCGGCCGGGGGCGGACGGGACGGCGCTGTCGCTGCATGCCGACGCGGCGGTGCTGGCCGGCACGCTGCGCCGCGGCCAGACGGTGCATCAGACGCTGCGGCCCGGCCGCGCCGCCTATCTGGTGCCGGCGACCGGCGCGGTGACGGTCAACGGCGTCGCCGTGAGCGAACGCGACGGCGCCGCGATCACCGGCGAGACGGCGCTGGAGATCACCGCGACGGAGGATGCCGAACTGGTGCTGGTGGAGGTGGTCGCATAGGCCGCCCCATAAGCAGAGATTCGTTGGCTGGAACACGGATGGCTTGGCGCACCGGGAGCACCCTCCCGGTGTGCGATTGGGTTGGGGGATGGCGCCAGCCGCGCAGGACCCGGCCCTTGCGCGACCCCTCACCCCAGCCCTCTCCCCCAAGGGGAGAGGGAGCTTGCGTGGTCCGATCGGCGAGAGTCGGCTTAGCCGGGCGGCCGGCGCACGCAGCCGTTGCGTCGCCGCCGCCGCCGCCGCACTCTGGCGCCATGAGCGAGACGATTCTCGACGTCAAAGGCATGAGCTGCCCGCTGCCGGTGCTGCGCGCCAACCGGGCGCTGCGCGGCATGAGCGGCGGCGCGCGGCTGCGGGTGCTTGCCACCGACCGCGCGGCGGTGGCGGATTTCCAGTCGTACTGCAAGGAGACCGGGCACGCGCTGCTCGCCTGCTCGGAGGAGGCGGGAACGTTCAGCTTTCTGATCCGCCGACGCGAGGAGCCGGCGACATGAGTGTTGCCCTGATCACCCATCCGGCCTGTCTGGAGCACGATACCGGCCCGTTCCACCCGGAATGCGCCGACCGGCTGCGCCGGGTGCTGGGTGCGCTCGAATCCCTGGAGTTCCAGTCGCTGCTGCGCGAGGACGCGCCGCTGGCGACGCGTGCGCAGTTGCTGCGCGTGCATTCCGAGCAGCAGGTCGATCTGCTGCTCGGGCTGTCACCGCCGGATGGCGAGGTGATGAGCCTCGATGCCGACACCGTGGTCAGCCCCGGCAGCATCCCGGCCGCGCTGCGGGCCGCCGGCGGGGCGGTGCATGGCGTCGATGCGGTGATGGAGGGCTGGGCGCGGCGCGCCTTCGTCGCCGTGCGGCCGCCCGGCCACCATGCCGAGCGGCAGCAGGCGATGGGGTTCTGCCTGTTCTCCAACGCCGCCATCGCCGCCCGCCATGCCCAGGCACACTGGCGCGTGCGGCGCGTCGCCATCGTCGATTTCGACGTGCATCACGGCAACGGCACCCAGGACGCGGTGCAGCACGATGCCGACATGTTCTATGCCTCGACGCATCAGTCGCCGTGCTATCCGGGCACCGGCGCGGCCAGCGAGCGCGGCGTCGATGGCAACGTGCTGAATGTGCCGCTGGCGCCCGGCAGCGGCAGCGCGGCGTTTCGTGCCGCCTGGGGCGATCACCTCCTGCCGGCACTCGACGCCTTTGCCCCGGGGCTGCTGATCGTCTCCGCCGGCTTCGATGCGCACCGCGCCGACCCGCTGGCGCAGTTGCGGCTGGAGACGGCGGATTTTGCCTGGATCACCACGGCGCTGTGCGGGCTGGCAACCCGCCATTGCGGCGGCCGGCTGGTTTCGGTGCTGGAAGGCGGCTACGACCTCGACGCGCTGGCGGCATCCGCCGCGGTGCATGTCCGCTCCCTGTTGCTGGATTGACACAGGGACGCACCGCTTGCCACCTTGCCTCGCCGCCTTGCGATCCGCCCCCATATCCGGCGTTAAGGTTGGGGAGCAGAGGAGTGACCGATGCCCGCGTCCGTGCCGTCGCCTGCCGCCGATGTCAGTGCAATGAAGTTCGAGGATGCCTTGGCCGAGCTGGAGCGGATCGTGAAGGGTATGGAGGGCGGACAGTTGCGGCTCGATGACGCCATCGCTGCCTATGAGCGCGGCTCGCTGCTGCGGCGCCATTGCGAGGCCAAGCTGGCCGAGGCCGAGACCCGGGTGCAGGCGATCGTCGCCGGCAGCGACGGATCGCTGGCGTTGCGGTCGGCCGGGTAGCCGCCGATGACCGCGCCGATCGCCTCGCCGCGTCCCCGGACGCCGCTGCTCGACCGCGTGTTCTATCCGGCCGACCTGCGCAACTTTTCCGCCGAGCAGTTGCGCCAGGTGGCCGATGAGCTGCGCGCCGAGACCATCGACGCCGTCTCCGTCACCGGCGGCCATCTCGGCGCCTCGCTCGGCGTGGTCGAGCTGACCGTGGCGCTGCATGCGGTGTTCGAGACGCCGCGCGACCGGCTGATCTGGGATGTCGGGCATCAGGCCTATCCGCACAAAATCCTCACCGGGCGGCGCGAGCGTATCCGCACCCTGCGCCAGGGCGGCGGATTGTCCGGCTTCACCCGGCGGGCGGAGAGCGCCTATGACCCGTTCGGCGCGGCGCATTCCTCGACCTCGATTTCCGCCGGCCTCGGCATGGCCGTGGCGCGCGACCTCAAGGGCGAGGACCGCCATGTCGTTGCGGTGATCGGCGACGGGGCGATGAGCGCCGGCATGGCCTATGAGGCGATGAACAACGCCGGCGCGCTGCGCTCGCGGCTGATCGTCGTGCTCAACGACAACGACATGTCGATCGCGCCACCGGTCGGTGCGATGAGCGCCTATCTGTCGCGGCTGCTGTCGTCGCACAAATTCCTCTCGCTGCGCGAGCTGGCCGCGCGCATGGCGCGGCGCTTCCCGCGCGCCATCGAGCGCACCGCGCGCCGCGCCGACGAGTTCGCCCGCGGCATCCTGACCGGCGGCACGCTGTTCGAGGAACTCGGGTTCTATTACCTCGGGCCGATCGACGGCCATAATCTCGACCATCTGCTGCCGGTGCTGCGCAACGTGCGCGAGGCCGAGGAGAGCGGGCCGATCCTGCTGCATGTCATCACCCAGAAGGGCAAGGGCTACGGCCCGGCCGAGGCCAGCGCCGACAAGTTGCACGCCGTCGCCCGCTTCAACGTCGTCACCGGCGAGCAGGCCAAGGCGCCGCCCGGCCCGCCGACCTATACCAGCGTGTTCGCCGATGCACTGATCGCCGAGGCGGCGGACGATCCGGCAATCGTCGCGATCACCGCAGCGATGCCGTCGGGCACCGGGCTCGACCGCTTCGCGCGGCGCTTTCCGACCCGCTGCTTCGATGTCGGCATCGCCGAGCAGCACGCGGTGACCTTCGCCGCCGGCATGGCGACCGAGGGGTTGAAGCCGTTTTGCGCGATCTATTCGACGTTCCTGCAGCGCGCCTATGACCAAGTGGTGCATGACGTGGCGATCCAGTCGCTGCCGGTGCGCTTCGCCATCGACCGGGCCGGGCTGGTCGGCGCCGACGGGGCGACCCATGCCGGCAGTTTCGATCTGGCGTTTCTCGGCTGCCTGCCGGGCATGGTGCTGATGGCGCCGAGCGATGAGCAGGAGCTGATGCACATGGTGGCCACCGCCGCCGCCATCGACGACCGGCCGAGCGCGCTGCGCTATCCGCGCGGCGAGGGGCGCGGGCTGGCGCTGCCGGCGCGCGGCGAGGTGCTGCCGATCGGCCGCGGCCGGGTGCTGCGCGAGGGCGGCGCGGTGGCGATCCTGTCGCTCGGGCCGCGGCTCGCCGACGCGCTGAAGGCGGCGGAGGAACTGGCGGCGCGCGGCCTGCCGGCGACGGTTGCCGATGCCCGCTTCGCCAAGCCGCTCGACACCGCGCTGATCGAGCAACTGGCGCGCCACCATGCGGTGCTGGTGACGATCGAAGATGGCAGCGCCGGCGGGTTTGGTGCCGCGGTGATGCAGCATCTGGCGTGGCGCGGGCTGCTCGACGGCGGGCTGAAGCTGCGGCCGATGGTGCTTCCCGACCGCTTCATCGACCATGACAGTCCGGCGCGGCAGATCGCGGCGGCGGGGCTGGATGCCGGCCATATCGTGCGCGCGGTGCTGGCCGCGCTTGGTCAGGCGGACGCCGCCGCGCTGGCCTGATCCGGTGGCGGCGCGGCCGCGGGCCGATCAGCTTCTGGTCGAACTGGGTCTGGCCGAGAGCCGGACCCGGGCGCAGGCGCTGATCCTCGCCGGCAAGGTCTATGCCGGCACCCGCCGGGTCGAGAAGGCCGGGCAGGCGGTGCCGCCGGGGGCGGCGCTTTCGGTGCGCGGGCAGGATCATCCCTGGGTATCGCGCGGCGGCCTCAAGCTCGATCACGCGCTGCGCCATTTCGCGCTGTCGCCGGCCGGGCGCCTGTGTCTGGACGTGGGCGCCTCGACCGGCGGGTTTACCGATGTGCTGCTGACGCATGGAGCGGCGCGGGTGCATGCGGTGGATGTCGGGCACGGGCAACTGGCGTGGAAGCTGCGCAGCGACGCGCGGGTGGTGGTGCATGAGCGGGTCAATGCGCGGCACCTGACGGCGGCGGCGATCGGCGCGGCGGTCGGCGCCTTGGTCTGCGATGCGAGTTTCATCGGGCTTGCGACGCTGCTGCCGGCGCCGCTGGCGCTGTGCGCGCCGGGGGCCTGGGCGGTGGCGCTGATCAAACCGCAATTCGAGGCGGGACCGGACGCGGTCGGCAAGGGCGGGGTGGTGCGCGACCCGGCGGTGCATGCGGCGGTGTGCGCGAGGGTGGCGGCATGGTGGGCGGGACTGCCGGGGTGGCGGGTGCTGGGGGTAGTGGAAAGCCCGATCACCGGACCGGAGGGCAACCGGGAGTTTCTGATCGGGGCGGTGCGGGATTAGGGCGGGGCGGCGCCCGGCAGCCGGAAGCCGAACCGCACCCGCGCCGCGCCCGATGCTTTGAGTGCGGCGGCCAGGGTGGTTTCATCCTGGTCCTTGAGGAATTGGGTGCGCGCGCCCTCCAGCCGGCTATAGGCGCGGCCATAGCCGGCGGCCACCCGGTCCAGGTTGGACCACAGCGCCACGCCCGCCGACAGCACGCTGGCCACCGCCAGCACCCGTGCCCAGCTCTGGCCGAGCGTGCCGATGGCGAGCAGCAGCGGCAGGATCAGCACTGCCAGGCACAGTTCGTAGAAGACGACACTCCACAAATAGAAACTGAACCGATCGTAGGAAATCGCCGAGGTCACGTCGGCCAACAGTCTGCTGTCCATGGCATCCAGTATCGCACACACGGCGGCAAGGTGCAGCCGGGCGGCGACAGGGGCCGGCCATGCTTGACGCGCGGCGTTGTCGGGCGCAGCATACCGGGCGGTCGGTTTTTGGCCGGCGCAGGAGGGCGTCTTGATCCGTCAGGAATATGGCGCGCTGGCGATCGGTCAGCGCAGCGTCTCGGCCGGCCGCACGCTGACCGAGACCGATGTCGTCAATTTCTGCATGCTGACCGGCAACTGGCTGGAACTGCACGCCAATGCCGAGTTCGCCAAGGACACGCTGTACGGCCAGCGGCTGGTCCAGGGCAGCCTCATCTTCAGCATCGGCAATGCGCTGCTGCCGTTCGATTCCGGGGTGGTGGAGGCGTTCTACGGCGTCGAGCGGCTGCGCTTCCTGAAGCCGAGCTTCATCGGCGACACCATCCATTCGACCGCCGAGATCACCGCGCTGCGCGAGCGCGGCGCCCGCCACGGCGTCGCCACGCTCGACCTTCAGGTCCACAACCAGCGCGCGGAGACGGTGATGCGCTGCGATTTCAGCCTGCTGATCCGCCGGCAGCGCCTGCACAGCGGAGAGACGCGATGAACTTCCTCAGCCCCGATCAGGAGCTTTGGCGCGACAGCGTCAGCCGCTTCATGGATGAGCGGATCACCGTCGAATACATCCGCCGCTGCGACATCGAGCGCAGCTACCCGTACGAGGGCTACGCCAAGCTGGCCGAGGCCGGGTTTCTGCGCCTGCTGATCCCCGAGGAATACGGCGGCAGCGGCGGCTCGGTGCTCGACTATGCGCTGATGTGCGAGGGGCTGGGCAAATACGGCTTCGATTTCGCCGCCGCCGTGGTCGTGCCGACGTTCACCGCGATGAACATTGTCCATTTCGGCAACGCCGAACAGTGCGCCACCTATCTGGAACCGTTCATGGCGGGGCAGCGGCGGTTCTCGATTTCCATCTCCGAGCCATCGGCCGGCTCGGACGCCGCGGCGACCCGCACGCGGGCGCGACTGAGCGAGGGTGCGTATGTCATCCGCGGCCAGAAACTCTGGTGCAGCGGCGCCGCGGCGCGCGATGTCACCATCGCCATGCTGGTGCGCAGCGACCCGGATGCCGCCAAGCACAAGGGCCTGTCGGTGCTGCTGGTGCCCAACGACACGCCGGGCCTGGACATCCGCAAGCTGCCGACGCTGTCGCGCCGCGCCACCGGGACGACGGAGATCTTCATCGACGATGCGCGCGTGCCAGAAGCCAACCGGCTCGGCGCCGCCGGCCAGGGCTGGGAGATCATCACCTCAAATCTGCGCCTGGAGCGCGTCGCCATCTCCGCCGCCTATGTCGGCAACGCCCAGACGGTGGTCGATACGGCGCTGCGCTATGCCCGTGAACGCCAGCAGTTCGACCGGGCGATCAGCGAGTTTCAGGTGATCCGCCACATGCTGGCCGATATGCAGACGCGCGTCGATGCGGCGCGGCTGCTGGTCTATCGCGCCGCCGATGCCGTCGCCTCGGGCGCCGCCTGCGAGCGTGAAGTGGCGATGGCCAAGCTGTTCGCCTCCGAGGCGCTGCAGGACGTGTCGCGCAACGGCATGCAGATCCTCGGCGGCCACTCGATGCTGCCCGAGGCCGACATGGAGCGGTATTTCCGCGAGGGCATGCAATGCACGATCGGCGGCGGCACGTCGCAGATCCAACGCACCATCATCGCGCGGGCGATGCTGGCAAGCAATTGAACGGGGGAAACATCATGATCGACCGCCGGAGCCTGCTGGCCGCGCCGCTGCTGGCGCTCGCCGCACCGCGTCCCCTGCGCGCCGCGCGCGCGCCGGTGATCGGCGTCATCAACGACATGAGCGGCGCCTATGCCGATCTCGGCGGCAAGGGGTCGGTGATCGCGGCGCGCATGGCGCTGGCCGATTTCGGCGGCGGCGGGCGCATCCTGGTGGCGGATCACCACAACAAGCCCGATCTCGCCACCGGCCTCGTCGCCGACTGGATCGACCGCGACGGCGTCGATGTCATCGTCGATGGCGGCGCCTCCTCGGCGGGTCTGGCGATTCAGGAAGTGTGCCGGCGCAAGCAGCGGATTTTCCTCGCCACCGGTCCCGCCACCTCCGACCTGACCGGCAAGGCGTGCTCGCCGTACGGGTTCCATTGGACCTACGACACCTACGCGCTGGCCGCCGGCACGGCGAACACGCTGGTCCGCCGCGGCGGCACCACCTGGTATTTCATCACCGCCGATTACGCCTTCGGCCATTCGGTCGAGCGCGATACGACGACACTGGTGGAGGCGGCCGGCGGCAAGGTGCTCGGCGGCGTCAAGGCGCCGATCGGCTCGACCGAGTTCTCCTCCTATCTGCTGCAGGCGCAGTCGTCGGGTGCCAAAGTGGTGGCGCTGGCGGTCGGCGGCGGCGATCTGGTCAACGCCGTCAAGCAGGCGGTCGAGTTCGGGCTGACGCGCGGCGGCACCGCGCTTGCCGGGCTGCTGACCTTCAACACCGACGTTCACGGCATGGGCCTTGCCGCCGCTCAGGGGCTGGTCGTCACCACCGCCTATGACTGGGGCATCGATCCGGCAATGCACGCTTTCGGCGTGCGCTTCGCCGCCGAGAATGACGGCCGGCCGCCGAGCATGGTGCAGGCCGGCACCTATGGCGGCGTGCTGCATTACCTCAAGGCGGCGGGCGCCGCCGGCACGCTCGATGCCGATGCCGTCGCCGCCGCCATGCGCCGGCTGCCGATCGACGATTTCATGAGCAAGGGGGCGTGGATCAGGAAGGATGGCCTGGTGATGCGGACGATGTATGTCGAGGCGGTGAAGTCGCCGGCCGAGTCGCGCGGGCCGTGGGACTATTTTTCGCTGCTCGCCGCGGTGCCGCCGGAGCAGGCGTTCCGCCCGCTCGACCCGGCGCTGTGCCGCCTTGCCGGCTGACATGCGGCAGGCCGCCGCCGCCGACCTGCTGGTGCGCGAGCGTATTCTCGATGCCGGGGCGCGGCTGTTTGCCGAACACGGCTACGACCCGGTGAGCCTGCGCCAGATCTGCGAGGCGGCGCGGGTCTCGAAAGGCGCGATCTACCACTATTTCGCCTCCAAGGAAGATCTGCTGGCCCAGATCGTCATCTCCTCGCTGACCGCGCTGCTCGACCATGTCGGCCGCGAGCTGACCGAGGCGGCCGGCGCCGGCGCCCGGCTGCGCCGGTTCATCGTCTCCCAGGCGGCGTTTTTCGAGGCGCAAACGCCGCATTTCCGGGTGGCGATGGCGCGGTTCGCGCAGAGCGGCGACGCGGCGCAGCAGGAGGCGATTGCCGCGCTGCGCCGGCGCTATGTGCGCGCGGTGCGCACGCTGATCACCGAGGGCATCGCCGCCGGGGAGTTCCGCGACGTCGATGTCGCCGCCGCGACGCGCATGGTGCTGGCAATTCTCTATTGGCTCGCGCGCTGGTACAAGGAGGGTGGCCGCGCCACCGCGGTCGAGATCGCCGGCCAGCATGCCGACCTGATGCTCGCCGGCGTCTGGCGCCGGTAGAGGAGGGGATCCATGCGGCCACTCGACGACATCAAGGTGCTCGACCTGACCCGCGTGCTGGCCGGTCCGTGGTGTACCATGCAGCTTGGCGATCTCGGCGCCGATGTGTGGAAGATCGAGCACCCGACCGAGGGCGACGACACGCGCGGCTGGCGTCCACCGGAGACGGGCGGCGAAGCGACCTACTACCTCGCCGCCAACCGCAACAAGCGCAGCATCGCCGTCGATCTCAAGGCGGCGGAGGGACAGGCGATCATCCGCGCCCTGGCCGAACGGGCCGACGTGCTGGTGGAAAACATGCGGCTCGGCACGATGGAGCGGTTCGGCCTCGGCTGGGAGACGCTGCACGCGCTCAATCCGCGGCTGATCTGGTGCGCTCTGTCCGGCTATGGCCGGCGCGGGCCGCGCGCCGCCGAACCGGGCTATGACGCGGTGGTGCAGGCGGAAAGCGGGCTGATGTCGATTACCGGCACCGCCGAGGGCGATCCGATGAAGCACGGCATCGCCATCACCGACATCGTCTCCGGCATGAACGCGGCGCAGGCGATTCTGGCGGCGCTGCTGGCGCGGGCGCGCAGCGGCGAGGGGCAGTTCATCGACATCGCCCTGCTCGACGGCGCGGTCGCCCTGCTGGCCAATATCGGCAGCGCCCATCTCAACGCCGGCACCGTGCCGCGGCGCTATGGCAATGCCCATCCGACGGTGGTGCCGTATCGCAGCTTCGCCGCCGCCGACGGCGATTTCGTGCTCGGCTGCGGCAATGACCGGCAGTTCCGCATCCTCTGCCGCGACGTGCTGCAGCGGCCCGATCTGGCCGAGGACCCGCGCTTCATCCGCAACGGCGGGCGGCAGATCCATCGCGACGTGCTGGAGCCGCTGCTGGCCGGCATCTTTGCCCAGCATCCGGTGGCGCACTGGGTGGCGGCGCTGCGCGCCGCCGGCGTGCCGACGGCGGTGGTGCGCAGCGTGCCGGAGGTGTTCGCCGCCCCCGAGATCGCCGCCCGCGGGCTGGTGCAGCGGGTGGCGCACCCGACAATTGGCGAGGTGGCGCTGATCGCCTCGCCGCTGCGGCTCGACGCCACGCCGCCGGGGGTGCCGACCGCGCCGCCGCTGCTCGGGCAGCACACGCGCGCGGTGCTGCGCGAGGTGCTCGGCATGAGCGATGCCGAGGTGACAGGGCTGGCGGCGGCCGGCGTGATCGCCGAAGGGAGCAAGGCAGAGTGATGAAGGATGTGGTCAGGCTCGGGTCCGGTTCCGGCTTCTGGGGCGATGCGCCCGACCCGGCGATGGAGCTGCTCGACCGCGGCGGCCTCGATTATCTGTGCTTCGACTTCCTCGCCGAGCTGACCATGGCCCTGCTCGAACGCCAGCGCCGCAAGGACAAGACTGCCGGCTACGTGCCCGACGCGGTGACCATGATGATCGACATGATGGCGCTGGCCAAGGCGCGCGGCACGCGGCTGATTTCCAACGGCGGCGGGGTCAATCCGCGCGCCGCCGCCGAACGCATCGCCGCCGCGGCGCGCGCGCGCGGCCTGCGCGGGCTGCGCATCGCCGCCGTCGATGGCGACAACGTCGTCGATCGCATCGACGAGTTTGTCGGCGCCGGCATCCGGCTGACGCATCTGGAGACCGGCGCCGAGGATTTCGCCCATCATCGCAACGCGGTGGTCTCGGCCAGCGTCTATGCCGATTGCAGCGGCATCATCGCGGCGCTGGCCGACGGCGCCGACATCGTCATCACCGGCCGCGTCTCTGACAGCGCGCCCTATGTCGGCGCCATCATGCATGAATTCGGCTGGCGCCACGACGCCGCGCACGCCGACCGCATCGGCGCCGCGATCACCGTCGGGCATGTGCTGGAATGCGCCGCCGGCGCCAGCGGCGGCATGTCGTCGCGCTTCGCCGACATGCCCGACATGGGCCGCGTCGGCTTCCCGCTGGCGGAGTTCCACCGCGACGGCACGGCGGAGATCACCAAGCTGGCGAACACCGGCGGGCGCGTCGATGCGTTCACCGTCAAGGAACACCTGCTCTACGAGATCGCCGATCCGGCCAGCTACATCATGCCCGACGGCATCGCCGATTTCACCACCCTGCGGCTGAGCGAAAGCGGGCCGGACCGGGTGCGGCTGAGCGGCATGAGCGGACGGCCGCGGCCCGATACCTGGAAGCTGCTGATCGGCTACGACGACGGCTGGATCGGCGAGGGCATGCTGTTCGTCCCCTGGCCGGACGCGCTCGGCCGCGCCCGCAAGGCGCGCGAGACGCTGCTGCAGCGTTTCGAGCGGCTTGGTCTGGTGGCCGACGAGATGCAATTCGATTTCATCGGCATCGACATGCTGCACGGCCCGGCGGCGCCGGCGCCGCAGCACGAGATGAACGAGGTCGGGCTGCGCGTCGCGGTGCTGACGCGCAGCCGCGAGCAGGCCGAGAAGGTGCGCCGGGCGTGTGCCAATCTGTGGATCATGGGGCCGGGCGGCACCTCGTTCGGCGCGCCGCTGAAGCCGCGGCCGGTGATCGCCGCGTGGCCGACGCTGGTGCCGCGGGCGCTGATTCCGCAGACCGTGACGATGACGGAGGTATGAGCATGGCGCGGCTGCTGCGTGACATCGCCTATGTCCGTTCGGGCGACAAGGGCGATGTGGTCAATGTCGGCGTCATCGCCCGCCAGCCGGGCGACTATGCGGCGCTGCTGCGCAGCGTCACCCCGGAGCGGGTCAAGGCGCTGTATGGCGATCATGTGCGCGGCGCGGTCAGCGTGTACCGGCTCGACAACATCGACTCGCTCAACGTGGTGATGCAGAAGGCGCTGGGCGGCGGCGCGACGCGCACGCTGCGGCTCGATCAGACCGGCAAGGCGCTGGGCAGCGCCCTGCTGCGGCTGGAGGTCGTCGAGTAGGCGTCAGCCGCGCCGCAGCGCCGCCACCGCGATCGACACGATCAGCAGCAGCAGCGCGACCAGAAACACCGTCTGTGCCAGCGGCGCCAGCGCGGCGGCGATGCCGGCGAAGCCGAGCAGGCCGGCGACCGCCGCCACCCCGATCAGCAGAGCGATCCAGGCGAGCACGGCTCAGGCCGCCGCCGCCACGCCATCGACCGGCGCCGTCTGCTGCGTCGGGCTGTCCGGCGGGCGGATGGCCAGCGCCGCAATCGCCGCCAGCAGGCACAGCGCGCCCGAGATGACGAAAGCCGGCACGTAGCTCGCCAGCAGGTCGCGCGACAGGCCGCCGCCCATCGCCGCCACCGCGGCGCCGAGCTGGTGCGCGGTGAACACCCAGCCGAACACCAGCGCCGCCCGCTCCCGCCCGAAACGCTGGGCGCACAGCCGCACCGTCGGCGGCACGGTGGCGATCCAATCCAAGCCATAGAACACCGCGAAGATGGTCAGCCCGTACACCGAGAAGGTGGAGAACGGCAGCGCCAGCAGCGACAGGCCGCGCAAGCCGTAATAGACAAACAGCAATTTGCGCGCGTCGATGCGGTCGGACAGCCAGCCGGAGCCGATGGTGCCGACGAAATCGAACGCCCCCATTATCGCCAGCACGCCGGCCGCGGCCACCTCGGCCATGCCGAAATCCTGGCACATCGGAATGAAATGGGTGCCGATCAGCCCGTTGGTGGACAGGCCACAGACGAAGAAGGTGAAGAACAGGAGCCAGAAAGCGCGCGTTCGCGCGGCTTGCGTCAGCACCGTCACGGCGAGCCGGGCGGCCCCCTGGGTCGGCGCCGGCGGGGCCGCGACGACGTCTTCGCCATATGCCGGCTGGCCAAGCTCACCCGGATGATCCCGGCCGAACAGCAGCATCAGCAGGCCGGCGACGGCGCACGCGGCGGCGGCCGGCAGCAGGGCCACGCGCCAGCCGTCATGTGCGGCCAGCCACGCCGCCACCGGCAGGAAAGCGAGCGAGCCGGTGGCGCTGCTGGCCGTCAGCACGCCCATCACCAGGCCACGACGGGCGACGAACCAGCGATTGGCGACCATGGCGCCGAGCACCATGGCGGTCAGCCCGGTGCCGAGGCCGAGCAGCAGGCCCCAGGTGAGCCAAAGCTGCCACAGCGCCGTCATCCGCGTCGCCGCCAGGATGGCGGCGACAATCAGCAGCATCGCCACCGCCACCACGTTGCGCACGCCGTATCGCTGTATCAGCGCCGCGGCGAACGGCCCGATTGCGCCGTACAGCACAAGGCGCAGCGCCATCGGCCCGGAAATGGCCGAGGCCGACCAGCCGAACTCCGCTTCCAGGGGCCGGAGCAGCACGCCGGACATGCCCATGGCCGCCGCCGTGGACAGCATGACGAGAAAGGTAACGGCCACCATCGCCCAGCCATAGGCGAGGCCGCGGCGGGCGAGCGCGGGGGCGAGCAGGGCGGCCAGCACGGATCGATCCTTTTGGCGCGGTGGCGAAGCTTGGGGGTGGGCGTAACCGCGACGCAAGTGACGGTTTCTCCGACCTGCCACGCCCATTAAGGAGTTGTAAGGCATCCGCGACTTAAACTGCGCCGCCAAATACGGGTCCGATGAACAGGGAGCGGCCGAGCAGACATGAGCTATACGGCGACATATACCCTCACCTCTCCGTTCAGCGGCTCGATCACGGTGACGGTGGGCACGACGCAGCAAACCGACGGTGGCTATCTGATCACCGCAGCCTCCGGCAACGTCAACGGCGTGTCGATCACTGGCATCTCATTTTCAAACTTTGAAGAATACCCAGCCGGGCCAAACGTGCTCGACGGCCTAAACGACGGGTTTAATAGCCAAACTGGGAATTATTACCAGTATTATTTTCAAGTCAATCTGGCCAACGGCAGCAATTTTCAAATCGTCAATAGCAATGGCACGCTCTATTACAACATGGGTAGTGCCAGCGGCCAACTGACGGCAAGCTTTTCCACCAATGTGCCGTGCTTTGCCCAGGGAACGCGCATTGCCACGGCGGCAGGCGAGGCGGCGGTGGAGACACTGGCGATCGGCGATCTTGTTCGCACCCGTGCCGGGCGCTTGCGCGCGGTGCGCTGGATCGGGCGACGGCGCTACCTGCGCGATCCGCTGGCCGACGCCATCTGGGCGGAGGTCGCGCCCATCCGCATCACCCGCGACGCTATCGCCCCCGGCCTGCCGGCGCGCGACCTGTGCGTCTCGCCCGACCACAGCCTGTTTCTCGACGGGCAACTGGTGCCGGCGAAGCTGCTGCTCAACGGCACCACCATCGCCCGCGATCTGGGTGGCCACAGCGTCGCCTATGTACATATCGAACTGGGCGGGCACGACGTGGTGCTGGCCGAGGGATTGCCCGCGGAAACCTATCTGGACGACGGCAACCGCGCGCTGTTCGACAACGATTCGGAGGCTCCGCCGGCCGCGTCAGGGGCGCCGGCCGCGTGGTATGCGCCGCGCATGACGGAGGGAGAGCCGGCGCTGACCGCCTTGCGCGAACGGCTCGATCTTCGCGCGCATCTCCTGGGCGCCGGGGTAGTATCGCTGAATCGGGCCGCCTGACCGGCGGACTTCATCGGATTCTCCGGGCTGTCGCGCAACCGGCGCGGTGCCGCGCCCGTTCGAGGAGGACGCCCGCCTGTACCGCGTGGGCGACCCTATCGACGCGAAGGAAAATGCCAGATGAAGACGATGAACGACGCGACGTTGAGCATGCTTCAGGACATCTATTATGCCGAACGCCAGATCCTGAAGGCGCTGCCAAAATGGCCAAGGCGGCGACCAGCGAGAAGCTGAAGCAGGGCTTCATGCACCATCGCGAGGAAACCGAGCATCAGGTTGAGCGGCTGCAGCAGGTGTTCGAGCATCTCGGCAAGCGCGCCCGTGGTCAGACCTGTGAGGCGATCAACGGCATCATCGAGGAAGGCGAGGAATTCGTCAGCGAATTCGAAAAGGGCGCGGTGCTCGATGCGGCGCTCGCCGCCAATGCCCAGGCGGTCGAACATTACGAAATGGCGCGCTACTGCACGCTGATCGCGTGGTTGAAGGCTTGCGGAATGAACGAGCCGGCCAAGCTGCTGGAACAGACGCTGGCCGAGGAAAAGAAGGCCGACGCGCTGCTCAATGAAGTGGCCAACAGCGAGCTGAACCAGAAAGCCGCGCAGACCGCCAAGGCGGCCTAACGGATCAGCCCGGCCAGCGGGCTGGACGGATCGGCGCCCATCCGCCGGGGCATCCGCCCGGCGCGATGGGCGAGCCGCCCGGCCTCCACCGCCAGCCGCATCGCGCGGGCCATCCGCACCGGCTCGCGCGCATGCGCGATGGCGGAGTTCAGCAGTACCGCGTCGCAGCCAAGTTCCATCGCGATGGCGGCGTCCGAGGCGGTGCCGACGCCGGCATCGACCAGCACCGGCACCCGCGCCTGCTCGATCAGCATGGCCAGCATGGCCGGATTCTGAATGCCCAGGCCCGAGCCGATCGGCGCGCCGAGCGGCATGACGGCGACGCAGCCCATCTGCTCCAGCCGCTTCGCCGCCACCGGGTCGTCGGCGCAATACACCATCACCTCGAACCCGTCGGCGATCAGCGCCGCCGCGGCCTCGAACGTCGCCGCCATGTCGGGGTAGAGATGCGGCGGCGGGCCGAGCACTTCGAGCTTGACCAGGTTCCAGCCGCCGGCCTCGCGGGCGAGGCGCAGCGTGCGCACCGCGTCTTTCGCCGTGTGGCAGCCGGCGGTGTTGGGCAGATAGGTGTAGCGCTTCGGATCGACGTAATCCTGCAGCATCGGCGCCGAGGCGTCCGACAGATTGACCCGGCGCACGGCGACGGTGACGATCTCGGCGCCGCTCGCCTCGATCGCCGCGGCGGTTTCAGGCAGATCGCGGTATTTGCCGGTGCCGACGACGAGGCGGGAGCGAAACACGCGGCCGGCGACGGTCCAGGTGTCGTCGTCGATCAGCGTCGGGGTTGCGTCCATGGCTCAGCCGCCTCCGATGAAATGCACGATCTCCAGCGCGTCGCCGCTGGCCAGATGCGTGGCGTGATAGGCCGAACGGGGGACGATTTCCTCGTTGCGCTCGACCGCGACCTTGCGGGTGTCGAGCCCGATGGCCGCCAGCAGGCCGGCCACCGTGAGGGGGGATGGCAGCTCGCGCGGCTCTCCGTTCAGGGTCAGCATCAGCCGGTTGGTCATCGCCCAAGTATGGATACGGCGCTGCGGCGCGGCAAGCCGTCACCCCCGATGCGCCAGCCGTTCGCGCAGCAGCAGGGCGAAGATCGGCGGATTGTCGATGATATAGCGCCGTCCCAGCCGGCGCGGATTTTCCGCCAGCCGGTGCAGCCATTCCAGCCCGAGGCGCTGCGCCCAGCGCGGCGCCCGGCGCTCGACCCCGGCAAGGAAGTCGAGACTGGCACCAATGCACAATCCGGTGCCCGTCGCCTGCCCGGTGGCGGCGATGGCGGCGGCGAGACGCTCCTGCCGCGGCGAGCCGACGGCGAGAAAGACCAAGCGCGCCGGATGCGCCAGGACGAAATCGACGGCGCGGCGGATGCCCTCGGCGGTGCCGTCGAAGCCCATCGGCGGATCGTAATGCGCCGGCGGCGCCAGCCCGCATGCCGCCACCAGTCGCGGCAGATGCTGCGGCCGCAGGCCGATGATGGTGATGCGCTCGCCGGGTGCCAGATGCTGGCGCAGCAGCGTCGCCGTCAGGTCGCTGCCGGTGGCGACCGGTGGCGCCGCCAGCCCCAGCGCCCGCGCGGCGCCGCGCACCACCCGGCTGTCGAGCAGGCAGAACGCCGCCGCGTGATACAGCGGCAGCAACGCCGGGGTGCGCCGCAGCCGCACCAGATGGTCGGCGTTCGGCGTCACCACGTAGGCGAACTGCGCCGCCGCCGGCCGCGCGGCGATGGCGCGGGCGGCGGCCGCCACGTCGAGATCGGCGAAATCGAGGCCGAGCAGCCGCACGCCGCTACTCACGCGCCACTACTCACGCCCGGATAATCCGAGGGCGCGCAGCAGCGCCGGGTCGAGTGGCGGCGTGCCGCCATGCGGATGGATGTTGAACCCCATGCTGTCGTCGTAGCCCCACAAGGCCCAGCCGATGATGCCCTCGGCCTCGAAGGCGCGGCGCATGTCGCCGATCCAGGCGAGCCGCGTCGCCGCCGGCAAATCCTTGCTGGCGCCGAACTCGCCGGCGATCACCGGAACCTGGTTGCGCCGCCCCCAGTCGGCCGCCTGAGCGACCAGCCCGCGCAGCCGAGCGGCGTCCCAGTGTTCGGAGCAGTAGAAACGGATCGCCTCGATGGTGCGGCGCTGCGTCGTGCTGTCCTCGGCGAGGCGGCAATCGTCCTTGCCGCGCACCGGATAGGGCAGGCGGGAAAGCGCCAGGTGGTCGAACGCGGCATCGAAGCCGCCGAGCGTGGTCAGCGTCGGCGGGTCGTAGGTGTGGAAGGAATAGACCACGTTGTCATCGGCCACCGGATGCAGTTGCACCAGCCCGTCGATGGCGTCCCAGTGGATGCCGGTCAGGATCACCGTCGCGCGCGGCAGCGCGGCGCGGATGCGTGCCAGCACCTTCAGCTGCAGCGCCTCCCAGGCCGGTTCCTGATGGTCGTAGATCGGTTCGTTCATCACCTCGGGGAAGGTCATCGCCGGATCGAGCGGGCGCAGGCGTTCGGCCAGCGCGCCCCACAAATCCTGCAACTGCTGCTGCTCGGCCAGCGACTGCTCCAGGTGCCAGGTCTGCGGATGCCAGCCGACCATGACGCCGAGGCCCTGACGCTCGATGCGCGCGATGGCAGCGACCAGGATGGCGAGCCGGCGCGCCTCCGGCCGGCCGGCATGATCGAGCATCAGCTCCGGCTGCACCGCGAGGCGGACGAAGCTGAACCCGGCGCGGTGAAGCTGCGCCAGCTCGCCGTCGTCGATGTAGCCGCGCAGCGCCGCATCGTCGGTGCGCGGCGGGAAGCGGAACCAGTTGGTCAGATTGACGCCGCGCGCCAGCGTGTGCAGCCGCGCCGCCGGCACCTCGGCGCGTGCGGCGGGGGCGAGCAGCAGGGCCAGCCCGACCAGCAGCGCCGCCGCCCATCGGCGCCCGGCCGGGCGCGCGCCGGCAGGCGGCGGCGAGACGGACGGGGGGTGCGGCGGGCGGCTGGTCATGCAGGGTCCTGGGCGGCGAGCAGACCCTATATCGCGCCGCCAGCCGTCAACCGCTGCGCGATGCCGTGCGGTGACGGGAAAGTGAGCGTCTCAGCCCTCGGTGAAGGCGGCGCGCAGCCAGTGCTGCTTCGTCCGTTTGTAGGCGGCAAAGTGGTGGAACGAGGCGAGCTGCGCCGCCGCGCCGCGCTCCAGCAGCAGCAGCCCGTCGAGCACCCCGGCATCGGCGGCAATCGCCTGCGCCAGCGCCCGCGTCAGCGCCCCCGGCCCGGTGGCCAGCCACGGGATGTCCTCATCGCCGGCATTGACCGCCGCCACCGCCAGCGCCAGCGCCCCGAGGATCGCCGGATGGCCCGGCGCCGCGGCCAGCAGGTTGTTGCCGATGCTGCCGAAACTCTCTTGCCAGCCGGCCAGCCGCACGCCGGGGGCGACCAACGCGGTGACCGGGGCGAGGCAGCGGTCATCGGCATCGGCCCACACGCCGCCCTCGCGGGCGAGCCAGGCGAGACGGAAAATATCCGCCTGCTGCGCCGCCCGCGGCGCCCGCCGATAGGCCCGCTGCACCTCTGCTGCCGCATGGTCGCGCAGCCACGCGCCGGCCGCCGCCAGATCAAAGCGCCGATACTCCCAGTCAGGATGCAGCCGCGGCCAGCTCGCCATCAGCGCCGCGACATCGTCGGGCGGCGTCGCCGCGTCCCAGAACTGGACGATCACCCGCGGCACCGCGGCAGCCGCGTCCGCGGCCGGCATGCCGAGCATCCCCGCCTGGCGCAGCGCCACCAGCAGCAGCAGCGACGGCGCCGTGGTGTCCGGCTCGGCGCGCAGCACGTCGCGCAGCGCCGCCACCCGTTCGTCCGGCGGCAGCGCCAGCAGCGGGCGCAGCCGCGCCACCAGTCGGGCATCGGCGCGGATTTCGTCCCAGATCTGGCCGAGATGGGTGCTGGTCACCCGCATCCGCTGGCCGCGCAGCCGGTGCGCCGCGCCGTCCAGTTCCAGCGCCCGTGCCTGATGATGCGCGCAGCCGTGCAGGTCGAGCTGAAGCAGCCTGACCCGGGCCAGCTCGGCATGCGGCCAGCCGAGCGAGGGGTCTTCGGTCATCGCCGCGCCATAGCCGGCCGCCGCGGCGGCGAAATCCCAGCGTGCTTCCGCCACCTGACCGCGCAGATGCGCCGCATAGGCGCGCTGAAACGGCGTGCGCGCCGGCGCCGTGGCGAGCAGTGCCGCCGCCGCGTCGAGTTGGTGGATGGTCAGGTGCAGCAGCACCCGTTGCGCCCAGGCGCCGTAATCATCGCCGGCCGCTGCCAGCGTCGCCGCCGCCGCCGCCCAGTGCCCGTCGCGGCGGAGGATTTCGCCCTCGCGGGTGCGCAGCGCCGGCGGCCAAGCGAGTCTTTCGCCGGCCGGCCGCAGCAACGCCAGGGCCTCGCCGGTGCGGCCGAGATCCATCAGCGCCCGCGTCGCCTGCAGCACCGGCGCCGGCTCCGCCGGATGCGCTGCCATGGCGGTCAGCGCCAGCGCCAGACAGCGCTCCAGGTCCTGCGCCAGCCAAGCGATTTCCGATTGTGCCAGCAGCGCCGACATGTCGTTCGGCCACTCGGCCAGCACCGCCTGCAGCCGCTGCTCGGCCTCGGCCGGCCGGCCGAGCGCAAGCAGCGTCTCCGCCGCCGCGATGCGTGGCGCCGGATGCCCCGGATGATCGGTCTCGGCGCGCTGGAAGGCGGCGAGCGCGGCCGCATGGTCGCTGGCCTGGCGGGCGAGATGGCCGAGCTGCAGGCGTGCCTGGAGGTTGTCGGGCTGCACCGCCAGCACCACACCGACCAGTTCAGCCGCCGCCGCGGTGTCGTCCGCCTCGGCCAGTTCGGCGGCGACTTCGAGCCGCGCCTGGACATCCGCGGGGGCGGCGGCGAGGGCGTCGCGAAACCGCGCCAGCGCCGCCGCACGGTCGCCGGCGTGGCGGGCGACATGGCCGAGGCCGAGCCAGCCGCGCGCATCCCCCGGCGCCGCCGCCGCCACCGCGGCGAAGTCGGCCTCGGCGGCGGCCAGCCGGCCGAGCGCCAGCCGGTCATAGGCCGCCCCCAGTCGCAGCCCGAGATGCTCGGGGGCGACGTGCAGGGCGCACTCCGTCCAGCGCAGCGCTGCCGCCCGGTCGCCGCGCTGCCGCGCCGCCTGCGCCCGGCCGGCCAGGGCGGCGACGTGCCACGGCGCCTCGGCCAGAATGGCGGCGAACATGGTCTGCGCCGCGGTGCTGCGGCCGAGCGCCAGCAGGCTGGCGGCGGCCTCCGCCCGCGCGTCGTGGTGGGCGGGATCGGCCAGCACCGCGGCGGTGAACGCCGCCAGCGCCGCCGCATCGTCGCCCGCCGCACGCGCCGCCTTGCCGCGGGCGAGCAGGGCGCCGAGTTGGCTCATCCGGCCAGCGCGCGGTAGAGCGCGAGATGACGCTCGGCCGCCGCCGCCGGCGGGGTCGGCTGGCGTAGTCCGCCGGCAAGCTCGCTGAGGTGGTGGGGCAGGGCGGCGAAGCGTGCCAGCGTCCGCGCCAGCGCCGCCGCGTCGCCGGGCGGCAGCAGCACCCCGTCGATGCCGTCGCGCAGCCGCTCGGCGATGCCGCCGATCGTCGAGGCGATCACCGGCCGGCCGCGCGCCAGCGCCTCGTCGATCACCATCGGCGCGTTCTCCCACCAGATCGACGGCACCACGACGACATCGGTTGCCGCCATCAGGGCGTCGAGTTCGCCGGCGGCGTAGCGGCCGTGTTGATGCACATTGGCCGGCGCGGCGGCGAGCAGGCGGCGGCTTTCCTGTTCCATTTCGGCCGGCAGCGCCCTGCTGTCGCCGTGCAGGGTGATGCGCAGCGAAGCCTGTCCGGCCAGCAGCCGCGCCGCCTCGATCAGCACGCCGAGGCCCTTGGTCGGCGCGAGCTGGCCGAAATAGCCGACGCGCAGCACCCCGTCGGCGGCCTGCCCGACCGGGGGCAGCGGTTCGGCCGGCGCGGCGCGGCCGACATTGTCCAGCACGCTGAGCCGGGCCGGGTCGAGACCCCAGGCGATGTAGCGGTCGCGCAGGAATGCGCTCGGCGCGATGGCGGCGTCGATATGGCGCAGGAACAGTTTGATGTAGCGCTCGCGCAGCACGAAATCCGCTTCGCTGTGCTGCGGAAAGCAGGCGACGCAGGCGGCCGGGCTGGCGGCGGCACACAGCCGCCGCTCCGGGCGCGTCACCATCTGGCCGTGATTGGCGCAGATCGGCAGGTATTCGTGCAGCGTCAGCACGATGCGCGCCTGCGGCAGAGCGCGCCGGATGAGCATTGGCGCCTCCACGCCGAGCCGGCCGAGACCATGCAGATGCACCACGTCCGGCGCCTCGGCCCGCAGCAGCCGGTCGAGCGCCGCGGGGAACAGCGGGTCGCGGTTGGCGAGGTGGAACCAGTGCATGTCCTGTGCGTGATAGACATAGTCATGCGGGCCGAACGGCTGGGTGATGCGGGCACGCTCGGCCGCCGGCGCCGGGCCGCAGCCGAGGAAGCGGGCGCTGCAGTCCGGCCGCGCCGCCAGCGCCTCGAACAGGTGATACGCCGCGCTCTCGGCGCCGCCGGGCGCCAGCCGCGGATGGCCCTGACAGGCGACCAGCACCTTCATGCCGGGTCTCCTTCATCGAGCGTGGCGGCCCAGCGCTGCTGATGCACCCAGGCGTTATACAGGGTCAGATTCATCCGCCAGCGCTCCGCCGCCGCCGCCTGCGACTGGCGCCCGAGATGGCACAGCCGCACGTCGCCATCGACCGCGCTGGCGAACCCGGCGGCGGCGGCGCGCAAACAAAGGTCGCTGTCCTCGAAATCGCCGATGACATAGGCCGGATCGAAGCCGCCAAGCCGGCGCGCGAGATCGGTTGGCATGACGATGCAGGCGCCGGTGACGGCGATGGCCGGCGCCAGCCCGCCGCCCTCGGCGGGGTACAGCCCATGACCGACATGTTCGGAGAAATGCCAGTTGCCGTGCCGTGGCTGGCGGCGGAAGCGCATGCCCTGATGCTGCACCGTGCCATCGTCGTGCAGCAGCAGCGGGGCGACGATGCCGAGCGTCGGATCGGCGTCGAGCCGGGCGGCCAGCGCCGGCAGCCAGCCCGGCGCCAGCGGGAACACGTCGGAGTTGAGAAAGCAGACATGCGGTCCGCGCGCCGCCGCCAGCCCGACGCCGCAGGCCGGCGCGAAGCCAAGATTGCGCGCGTTGAACAGCAGGCTGAACGGCAGGCGGAAACGCGCCCACAGGCTGTCGGCGAGATTTTCCAGATCGCGCCGCCGCGGCGGGTCGTCCAGCACCAACAGCAGCTCGACCCCGTGCATCGCCGGATCATCGGCGAGCAGGGCAAGCTGCAGCTCCAGATGGTCGAGACCGCCATAGAGCGGCACCACGATGCTGGCCGAGGGGGCGGCCGGCGGCGGGCCGAAATCGGCGCGCGCGGCGGCGCCAGGGGCGCGCAGCCGGGCGGCGGCGAGGCGCGCGATGGCGGGGCCGAGAACGTCGTCGAAGGCGGGCGCGACATCGGCGAACTGCATGTCGCACTCGGTCAGCAGCAGCCGGATGGCGGGCAGCCCGCGCAGCAGCGGCGGCGGCAGCGGGCGCAGCCCGGTCTGGCCGGTCTCGGTGGTGACTTCCAGCGCCGCCGGCAGCGCCGGGTCGTAGCCCTCGGCGGCGAAGGCGATGAAGCCGCAGCGGGCCTCGTCCGGCCCGAAACCATGGGCGCCGCCGATCGCCTCGATCACGCCCGGCCGCGGCAGCCGGACGAAGCGCGCCGGATCGAGCGGCAGGGCGCGCCGGCCGCTGCGCAGCGCGACGCCGGTGAGCGCGCCCGGCGCCGCCAGCAGCCAGCCGATGATGGCGACGCCATCCGGCGGGCAGAGCACGGCGTGGTCGATCTCCAGCATCACCCGCCCGGCCAGCGCCGCCATGGTGTTGGCGCCGTCATAGGGTTCGATCGGCGGCGGCGGAAACAACGCCGCATGCACCGCGGCGGGCAGCGCGGCGGAGGCCTGCGCCAGCACCGGCGCCAGCGCCTCGGCGAGCGCCGCGGCGCCGCATTCGGCCACCTGCTGCGTCGGCGTCACCGCGAGCTTGCCGCGATGGGCGCGGGTGGCGATGGAAAAAAACTCGCCGGCCGGCCGTTTGCCGGCGGCGACGAACAGCACCATGCCGGTGCTGTGCGGCGGCAGGTCGGAGCGCGGGTAGAACACCGCGACGCCGCGACCGTCGAGATCCTGCTTCTCGAAGCCGAGCACCAGATCGGCGTCGGGCAGCGCGGCGGCGATGTCATCGGACACCCAGCCGATGAAGAACAACCCACCGGCGCCGTCGTGGAAGCCGAAGACGTCGATGTGGCCGCGATAGTCCGGCCCGCGCGAGGGCATGGTATCGGTCATGCAAATCTGCCCGGTTGCCTGCGGCCGACTTGGCCAGACCCGGCCGCGGCGCGGCGAGGCCGGCAGACTACGAAACGCACCAATGCGTGTCCACCGCGCCCAACCAGGGCCGGCGCACCTACCCAGCGGCGCGGCGCCGGTCTAGGGTCGCCGGGCAACCCGTGCGGAGACGCTTCATGGCCGACACTCCCGACCGACCGGAATACCAGAGCGAGCTGTTCCGCCGCGGGCTGGCGGTGCGCAAGGAGGTGCTCGGAGCGGAGTATGTCGAACGCTCGCTGGCGGCGGCCGATGATTTCATGGCGGCGTTCCAGCAGGCGACGACGGAGATCGCCTGGGGCACGGTGTGGACCCGCCCCGGCCTGCCGCGGCCGACGCGCTCGATGCTCAACATCGCCATGCTCGCCGCCCTCGGCAAGCCGCATGAGCTGAAGCTGCATGTCAAGGCGGCGCTCGGCAACGGCGTGAGCCGCGACGAGATCAAGGAAGTTCTGGTTCAGGTCTGCGCCTATTGCGGCATCCCGGCCGGCTTCGACGCCTTCCGCACCGCCGCCGAGGCGTTCCGCGAGGTCGATGCGGCGGCCAAAGGCTGATGGAGCACCCGACGATGGCGGCCCGCACCCAGGAAGCCCTGGTGGTCGATCGCTTCGGCGCCCAGGCGCGCGCCTACCTGACCAGCCCGGTGCATGCGCGGGGCGCCGACCTTGCCGCGCTGGCGGCGCTGGCCGACGGGCAGGCGCAGGCGCTCGATCTCGGCTGCGGCGGCGGTCACGTCGCCTATGCGGTGGCGCCGCGCGTCGGGCACATCGTCGCCTATGACCTGTCCGAGGAGATGCTGGCGGTGGTCGCCGAGACGGCGGTGCAGCGCGGCCTCGGCAATGTTTCGACCCGGCAGGGACCGGCCGAACGGCTGCCGTTCGACGATGCCGCGTTCGACCTGGTGCTGAGCCGCTTCTCGGCGCATCACTGGCGCGATTTCGAGGCCGGGCTGCGCGAGGCGGCGCGGGTGCTCAAGCCGGGCGCGCCGGCCGGCTTCGTCGATGCCGTCTCGCCCGGTCGGGCGGTGCTCGACACCTATCTGCAATCGGTCGAAGTGCTGCGCGACACCTCGCATGTGCGCGACCGCAGCGGCGCCGAATGGCAGGATGCGCTGGCGCGCGCCGGCTTCGATGTCGGCGCGGTCAGCCATTTTCGCCTGCGGATGGATTTTCCGACGTGGACCGCGCGCATGCGCACGCCGCCGGCGATGGTGGCGGCGATCCGCGCCGTGCAGGCGGCGATGAGCGTCGAGGTGCAGCGCCATTTCGCCATCGAGGCTGATGGCAGCTTCATGCTCGACGTGGCGCTGTTCGCCGCAAGGCGCGCGGCATGACGGCGCGGCTCGGCGGCCATATCCTGGCCGATGCGCTGATCGCCCAGGGCATCAGCCATGCCTTCGCCGTGCCGGGCGAGAGCTATCTCGACGTGCTCGACGGACTTTATGCCGTGCGCGAGCAGATCCGACTCTATACCTGCCGCTTCGAGGCCGGGGCGGCGCATATGGCGGAGGTCTGCGGCAAGCTGACCGGGCGGCCGGCGGCGGCCTTCGTCACCCGCGGCCCCGGCGCCTGCCATGCCGCGATCGGCGTGCATGTGGCGCAGCAGGACAGCACGCCGATGCTGCTGTTCGTCGGCCAGATCCCGTTCGCCGAGACCGACCGTGAGAGTTTCCAGGAGGTCGATTACCGGCGGATGTTTCAGCCGCTGGCCAAATGGGTGACGCAGATCGACGACGCCGCGCGCATCCCGGAACTGGTTGCCCACGCGGTCGATGTGGCGACCAGCGGGCGGCCGGGTCCGGTGGTGATCGCGCTGTCGGAGGAGATGCAGAAGCATCGCGTCGCGGTGGCCGATCTGGCGCCGCTGGTGCTGGCCCGCCCGCATCCCGATCCGGCGGCGCTGACGCGGCTGCGGGCGATGCTGGCGGCGAGCCGCCGGCCGCTCGCCATCCTCGGCGGCGGCTGGAGCGCCGCGGCGCGGCAGCATCTCGCCGGGTTTCTGGGCGCCAACGACATTCCAACCACCGTCGCCTTCCGCCGCCAGTCGCTCTACGACGGCACCCTCGAAACCTATGCCGGCGATCTCGGCGTCGGCGCCGACCCGGCGCTGGTGGCGGCGGCGCGGCGCGCCGATCTCGTGCTGGCCTTCGGCACCCGGCTCGGCGAGGCGGTGACGCAGGGCTATACGCTGTTCGACGCGGCGGGGACGACGCCGATCGTGCATGTGCATCCCGAGGCGGCGGAGATTGGCCGGGTGTTCCGCCCGGCGCTCGGCATCGCCTGCGATCTCGAGGCCTTCGCCGGCGCGCTGGCGACGCTGCCGCCGGTGGCGGTGGCATGGGCGGGGTGGACGCGCGAATTGCGCGCGCTGCGGCTCGCCGCCTATGCGGTGCCGGAATATCCGGGGCGGGTGAACGTGGCGGCCTGCCTGCGGGCGCTGGAGGGCATGCTGGCGGCGGATGCGGTGGTGACCTGCGACGCCGGCAATTTCGCCACTTGGGTAACCCGCTTCATGCATGTGCGGGCGGGCCAGGAGTTCGTCGGGCCGACCAACGGCGCGATGGGCTATGCGGTGCCGGCCGCGGTCGGCGCGGCGCTGGCGTTTCCCGGGCGGCAGGTGGTGGCCTGCGTCGGCGATGGCGGGTTCCTGATGACCGGGCAGGATCTGGCGACCGCGTTCCACCACGGCGCGGCGCCGATCGTGCTGGTGTTCAACAACAACATGTACGGCACCATCCGAATGTATCAGGAGCGCGCCTATCCCGGTCGGGTCAGCGCCACCGACCTGACCAACCCGGATTTCGCCCGCTATATCGCGGCCTTCGGCGGCCATGGCGAGGTGGTGGAGACGACCGACGACTTCGTCCCCGCCTTCCGCCGCGCGGTGGCGAGCGGCCGGCCGGCGGTGATCGAACTGCGCACCGACCCCGAGCAGATCACCAGCCGCGCCACCCTGGCCGACCTGCGGCGATAGCCGCAGGTCGCCGCCCCGCCCGGCCGCCGCCGCCTGAGCAGAGATGCGTTGGCTGGGACACGGACGGCTTGGCGCACCGAGAGAGCCCTCCCCTTGTGGGATTGGGTTGGGGGAGGGGGCCAGCCACGCAGGTCTCGGCACGTGCGCGACCCCTCACCCCAGCCCTCTCCCCCAAGGGGAGAGGGAGCTTGCGTGGTCCGGTCAACGAGAGTCTGCCTAGACCAGGGACGAACGGTCGAGCCTTGCGACGTTGAGCAGGGTGACGGTGGTGTGGTCCTCCAGCCTGATGGTGACGCTGCCGCCGTGGGTTTTCTGGCTGTCGAGCGCCGCGTCGAGCTGCCGCTGGTCGGCGCCTTGCAGCACGATCCGGTCGCTGCCGACGGTGAAGTCGGTGATGGTGAAATGGCCGGCGCTGCCGTCTTCGAGAAAGACGAAGTGGTTGCCGGCGGCGCCGCCGATCATCGTGCCGCCGCCGCTGCCGGCGATGAAGGTGTCGGCGCCAAAGCCGCCGGTCAGCAGGTCGCGCCCGCTGCCGCCGACCAGCGTGTCGCGGCCGGCCCCGGCGATCAGCGTCTCGGCGCCGCGCCCGGCGACCAGGCTGTCATTGCCAAAACCGGCCGAGATCAGCGTGTCGCCGCCGCCGCCGCCGAACAGCGTGGTTGCCCGCAGCCCGCCGATCAGCAGGTTGTGGCCGTCGCTGCCGCCGCGATAGACGCCGCCGCCGGCGCCGCCGCTGGCGGTGACGGCACCGTCACCGCCGAGCACGGTCGAACTGCCGCCGGCATTGGCGAACAGCAGCGTGCCGCTGCCGCCGAGCACCACCGCCGTACCGCGCGCAACCAGCACCGTGTCGTGCCCGCTGCCGGCCAGGATGCGGTCATGTCCGGTGACATCGACGAGATCGTTGCCGGTGCCGAGCAGGATCAGGTTGTCGCCGGCACCGGCGCCGATGGTGTCGTTGCCAGAGCCGGCGAAGATGCGGTTATGACCGCCATCGGTCAGGAACAGATGATCGCCGCTGCCGGTCGGCGCGGTGAGCAGCGTGCTGCCGCCGCCGCTGGCGACCACGGTGCCGACGCCGCTGTTGGCGACATAGGTCAGCGCCGCGTCGCTGACCACGACCTGCGACGCCGTGGTGCCGCCGAGCAGCAGCAGCGGCCCGCCGGCGACATCGACAACGGCGGTGGTGGACGCCGGCAGCGCCGCGGCGCCGGGGCCGGTGACGATCAGATAGCCCGGAGAGGTCGGCGCGCCGAGCGGCCCGATGCCGTCATATGCGTAGGGCGTCAGATTGCCTTGTCGGACCTGATCGCTGATCACACCAAGTAGTTGAGCGGCGATTGAGGCGTTCTGGGAAGATCCGACCGAAACTGATACTGTTGACCCACCGACTCCAATAACAGTAAGATTTGTCATTATACTGTAATCCTTCACTAGTTCTGTTCTTGAAGGCGTTTTTAAAGAATCATCCCGAAATTAGGCAACTATAAACTCAAAATGAAACGACTTATTCACGATCGTCTGCCGCGGATGTCACAAAAATCGCCGCGCGGCCGGATTTTTGGATCGAAAACGACAGGAATCCGCCGGAGCCACCGCCGGCCGCGCGATCGTGACCCTCTGGCGGCGAACCCGGCATGGTCGGCCGCGCTTGTCTTGCGGCGCACCGATACCAGATCGCGCACATGGCCGGCTTCCCCCCTGGCGTTTCACCGGGAACGCCCGCCTTGGCGGCCATCCGTGCCTGCCGGCCCGGCCCAGCGCCGGGCCACTTTTTTGGCGGCGCGGCGGAAGCTGCACATTAGACGTGATCGTTTCGTGTTACGGTGCTAAGGACACCCAAATCCGGCGCTGGTGCCGGGAAGGGGGATGCCGTTGCAGCGATCGGTCAGCGCCAACACGGCGGTACCGGCGCCTCGCGTGTCATCCGGCGCCGGCCGGCTGTGGGCCATCGTCTTCGCGTTGCCGCTGATCGGGCTGCTGGCGGCGGCGTGGTGGTCGCTGGCCGAGCTGCGCGGCGAGTTCCGCGCCGACATGCTGCGCACCCTGCGTCTGCTCGACGGCCATACGCAGCACATATTGGAGACCCAGCAGGTGATGCTGGCCGCCATCGACGCCCGCGTCAGGCATCTCGACTGGGACCAGATCCGCAGCCGCCCGGACGTGCTCGCCTTTGTCCGCGAGCTGATGACGGCGTCCGGCACCGTCGATGCGCTCGGCCTGAGTTCGCCCGACGGGCATATCGCCGTCGCCGGTGAGGCGCAGGTCCAGCCGCTGTGGATTGATCTGCATGATCGCGACTTCATCGCCGCGTTTCCCGCCGACACGGCGCGGCGCGCCGCCTTCGTCGCCGCGCCGGTGTTCAGTCGCGTCGATGGCCGGCCGCAGGTGCATCTCTCGGCGCCGCGGCTGACCGCCGATGGCCGCGCCGATGGCGGGGCGGTGGTCGCCGGTTTCCCGCCGGCACTGTTTGAGCGCTACTTCGCCGAGGTGGCGCCGAGTCCGGCCACCGGCCTGATGCTGGCGCGCAGCGATGGGGTGCTGCTGGCGCGCTACCCGCGGCCGATTACCGTCGCCGCCAGCCAGACCCTGCCGCCGTTCGATCACGCCGTCGTCGATACGCCGGAGATGATCGAGGACGGGCCGCTGCTCGGCGGGCCGCGGATGACCGCGCTGGTGCGCGTCGGCGCATGGCCGCTGGTGCTGCTCGAACAGGGCGATGCGCGGCTGCTGTGGGCGCGCTGGGGGCGGATGATGGCGTTTCCCGCGCTCGGTGCGGCTGCGGCGATGGTGCTGCTCGGCGTGCTGACGGTCGGCGTGCGGCGCACCGCGGCGATCGAGCAGGCGCGGCTGCGCGAGACCGCCGCCGCCTCCGAGGCGGCGCGCCGGGCAAGCGCCGAGCGTGCGGCGCTGGAGGGGCGGCTGCGCCAGGTCGAAAAAACCGCCGCGCTCGGCCAGCTTGCCGCCGGGGTGGCGCATGATTTCAACAACCTGTTGCAGGCGGTGCTGAGCGCGGCGGAGGTGTTGGAGCGCCCCGCGCCGGCGCCGCACGAGGTGCACGGCGCCGCCACCATGATCATGCAAGTGGTCGATCGCGGCAGCGCCCTGATCCACCGCATGCTCGATTATGCGCGCCGCGACGACGCCGCCAGCGAGTTCGCGGTCGGCGAGGCGCTGCGCGAGGTGGCGGTGCTGCTGTCCCATTCGCTCGGCGTGCTGCATGAATTGCGCGTGGCGCTGCCCGGCGGGGCGCTGCCGCGGCTGCGCGCGGTCAAGGCCGAGTTCGAGACGGTGATGATCAACCTCGTGATCAATGCCCGCGACGCCATGCCGGATGGCGGCGAGATCGTGCTCGGCGCCGCCGTCGCGGCGACGCCGCCGACGCTGCCGGCGGGGCGACGGGCGGGACCGGTCGGGCCGTGGCTGCGGCTCGAGGTCGCCGATACCGGCCACGGCATGGACCAGGACACGCTGGCGCGCGCCGGCGAGGCGTTCTTCACCACCAAGCCGCGCGGCGAGGGCACCGGCCTCGGCCTGTCGATGGCACGCGGCTATGCCGAGCGGGCCGGCGGCCTGCTCGACATTTCCAGCCGGCCGGGACGCGGGACGGTGGTGACGCTGTGGCTGCCGGTCGCCTAGCCCAGATCAGACCCCCGGCAGCTCATTGACACACACCACCCGCCAGCCGAGCGGGGTGCGGTCGAGCCGGGTCAGCGAGATGTTCTCCACCGACAGGTGCAGCGCCGTGTCGGCGGAGATGCGCAGCGCGTGGGCGACGGCGGCGCGGATCGCCCCGCCATGGCTGACCGCGATCACGTCATGGCCGGCATGCTGCCGCGCCAGCCGCTCCAGCGCGCCGCCGAGTCGGGCGATGCCGTCGGCCATGCTCTCGCCGCCCGGCGGACGTTCCTCGCCGGAGAGCAGCCAGAAGGCATGGGCTTTCTGCCGCAGCAGCGGCGTGATTTCGTCATGCGGCAAGCCCTGCCAGTCACCGAACGCCAGTTCGATCAGCTCCGGTTCGATGGTCAGCGCCTGTTCGGGATAGCCGGCGGCGAAGATCGCCGCGGCGGTGCGCTGGGTGCGTGACAGCGGGCTGGCCAGCCAGCGCGCCGGGCGCGGCAGGCGGCGGGCCAGCGCCTGATACATCGGCACCTGCGCGGCCAGGCTGTGCGGGCACAATTCGACATCCATGGTGCCGTAAATCTTGGTGCGGGCGTTCTCCTCCACGATGGCGTGGCGGATCAGCCAGAAGCGGGTCTCGGTCATGCCGCCCGGCATAGAGCCGCCGCGCCCGGTCGCCAACCCCCGTCGCCGCCGGGCTCAGGCGCGGTGCAGGTCGATCAGCAACGGCGGCACCGCCTCCGCCGTGCCGGCCAGCAGCAGCCGCACCGTCACCCCCGCCGCCTGCGCCAGCAGCGCCAGCAGCGCCGGCAGCAGCGTCTGTGGCCGCTCATCGCCGAGCGCCGCCCAGGCGGCATCGGGATTGGCCAGCAGCGCGCCAAGCCCCGGCGGCCACGCGGCGCCGCGGCCCTCGGGCTGCACCACAAGGCTGCCGTCGGGCGCACCGGCGATGGCGATGGTGCCGCCGGCCGGCAGGCTTTCGGCGGCGAGCAGCATGGCGTTGACGACCAGCCGCGCCACCGGGCCGGGCAGCGTCGCCTTGGTCAGCGTGTCGTGCAGGGCAAGGTGCAGCCGGTGGCCGCCCGGCAGTCCGGCGGCGAGGTCGCGCAACGCGCTGCCCTCCAGCGGCGCCGGCGCGCCCCAGGCGGCGCGCAGCAGCAGCATGCGGCTGCGCAGCACCGCCGCCGATTCGCGCGCCAGATCGAGCGCCCCAGGATCGGCGTCGGCCTCACCAAGCGCCGCCAGCAGCCCGCTGGCCGGGCCGCTGAGATCGTGGCACAGACGGGTGGCGAGAAGTTCCGCCAGCGTCAAATCCCGCAATCCGGGCATAGCAGATAGTTCCCCCGCGCACGCGGCGCCGGATTACGCTGCGCCGCGGCCGAAGTCGAGGAGGCATCATGGAGCGTGGCCCGGCTCTGCTGGAACCTGGCCAGTGGGTGCGCCACCCGCAGCAGCCGGATTGGGGCGACGGCCAGGTGCAGTCGGTCGTCGGCAGCCGGGTCACGGTCAATTTCGAGCATGCCGGCAAGGTGCTGATCAACGCCCGGCTGGTGGCGCTGGTGCCGCTGGTGCCCTGAGCCCGGCGCCCTGAGCCCGGCGCCGGACGCGGGCTTGCGGGGCGGCGGCCGAGGCCCGACATAGCGGCCTCTGGCCTGGAGCATCCCGCATCATGATCGACCCGTTCGGCCGCGCCATAACCTATCTGCGCGTGTCGGTGACAGATCGTTGCGATTTGCGCTGCGTCTATTGCATGGCCGAGGACATGACCTTCCTGCCGAAGGCGGAGATCCTGTCGCTCGAAGAAACCGACCGGATGTGCGCCGCCTTCATCCGGCTCGGCACGACGAAAATCCGCATCACCGGCGGCGAGCCGCTGGTGCGGCGCGGGGTGATGGCGCTGTTCGACAGCCTCGGCGCCCGGCTGGGCGGCGGCGGTCTGGACGAATTGACGCTGACCAGCAACGGCAGCCAGCTCGTCCGCTACGCCGACGCGCTGCACGCGGCGGGGGTGCGGCGGGTCAATGTCAGTCTCGACACGCTCGACCCGGCGACCTTCACCGCGGTTACCCGCTGGGGCAAAATCGACAAGACGCTGGACGGCATCTTCGCCGCCAAGGCCGCCGGTCTGGCCGTCAAGATCAACGCGGTGGCGCTGAAGGGCGTCAACGAGGATGAACTCGACGCCATGCTGGCGTGGTGCGGCGCGCACGGCTTCGACCTCTGCCTGATCGAGACCATGCCGATGGGTGACATCGACGGCGACCGCACCGAACAATATCTGCCGCTGTCGCTGGTGCGCAGCCGGCTGAAGCGGCGCTGGACGCTCGACGAGACGAGCTACCGCACCGGCGGCCCGGCGCGCTACTACGCGGTGCGCGAGACCGGCACGCGGATCGGTTTCATCACCCCGATGACGCATAATTTCTGCGAAAGCTGCAACCGGGTGCGGCTGACCTGCACCGGCACCCTCTATATGTGTCTGGGGCAGGACGACGCGGCGGATTTCCGCCGGGTGCTGCGCGACGGCTCGAGCGACGCGGCGCTCGATGCCGCCATCGTCGCCGCCATCGCGCGCAAGCCGCGCGGCCATGATTTCGTCATTGATCGTCGCCAGCAGCGACCCGCCGTTGCGCGCCACATGAGCCTGACCGGCGGCTGAGCCACACCCCGCCCAAAGTCTCTTTTCGGAGACGTTTTTCGCTTCACTGTGACGCGACCGCCGGTTCACACTCACCCTGCTCAATTTGTCGTGAGTGACGCGGATGCGCGGTATTTCCCTGATTCTGGCGATGGTGGCGGCGCTGATCCTGGCGTTCTACGCCCTGGCGGCGCGCGCCGCCGCGCCGCTGACCATCCTCTCCGCGGTCAACAGTTTCGACGTCCACGAAGACGGCAGCTATGTCAATGATTACCGCACCGAGATGCGCCCGGAGAACGACGCGGCGGCGCGGCGCGACGGGCAGCAGGTGATTGACTACGCCCCGTCGCTGGAAACCCTCGTGGTGCTGGAGGCGTACACGCGCAAAGCGGATGGGCGGGTGCTGCCGGTGGCGCCGGCGGCGATCCGCGACCAGTTGGCGCCCGGCACCGCCGACCGCGCGCTGATCACCGACCTGCGCGAACGGGTGCTGGTGTTCCCCGAGCTCGAAGGCGGCGACACGCTGGTCTATGCGGTGCGGCGGATCGTCCATCGCCCGCCGCTGCCGCATCAGTTCCTGATCAGCGTCTATCTGTCGCGCGGCGTGCCGCTGCTCGACTACACGCTGCGAGTGCGGGCGCCGCAGTCGCTGCAGCTGCACAGCGAGGCGCATGAGCTGACGCAGGCGACCGAGGCCGATGGCGGCGCCATCCTGCGCACCTGGCATGCCGCCATCCCGGTCGCCGACGAGCCGGCCTCGGCGCTCGGCCCGTACGACCGGCTGCCGCGGCTGTTCGTCTCCTCCGAACGCGACTACGCCGCGTTCGGGCGCGACTATGCGGCGCTGGCGCTGCCGCATGCGCGCGTTACGCCACAGCTGCAGGCGCTGGCCGGGCGCATCGTCGGCGGCGCCGCCGACCGGCGCGAGCAGGCGCGGCGGCTCTATGAGTGGGTCAGTGCGCATATCCGCTATCTGGCGCTCTATCTCGGCGACGGCGCGCTGGAGCCGCACGACGCCGCGACGGTGCTGGCCAATGGCTGGGGCGACTGCAAGGACCATGTGGTGCTGCTGCACGCGCTGCTGGCGGCGCGCGGCATTCCGGCCGAGATGGTGATGCTCAATCTCGGCAACACCTATGCGCTGGGCGACCCGCCGACCTTCGCCGCGCTCAACCACGCCATCACCTACCTGCCCGAGTTCGATCTCTATGTGGACAGCACGGCGGCGATGGCGCCGTTCGGAACGCTGGCGTTCAGCGCATATGGCAAGCCGGCGGTGCATGCCCGGCCGGATGGCGGGGTGCTGCGGCAGATCCCGCTGCTGGCGCCGGGGGCGGCGGCGATGGAACTTCACACCGCCGCGGTGCTGCATGAGGACGGCAGCATCACCGGCACCACGCAGACCAGCGCGAGCGGGCCGTTCGCCACCGATCTGCGGCGCGATGCCGCCTGGGTCGAGACCACCGGGGCGGCGGCGGCGGCGGTGCAGTTGCGGGCGCTCGGCAGCGACGGCTATGGCCGGTTCAGCTTCGCCGCGCCGGAGACGCCGGGCGCCGATTACGCCATGTCCGGCAGTTTCACCCTGGCGGCGCGGCCCGACCTGCTGACCGGCGACAGTTTCGCGCTGCCGCTCGGGCTGCGGCTGCTGGCGCGGCCGGGCGAGGTGCTGCTGGCGCCCGGCGGCGCCCAGGGGGTGACCGAGAACGACCCGGTGCCGTGCCATTCCGGCCGCCAGACCGAGGAGGTGGTGCTGACGCTGCCCGCCGGGCGGCGGCTGCGGCGGCTGCCGCAGGATGTGCGCATCGACACCGACAGCGTCGGCTATCGCGGCACCTGGCGGCTGGAGGGCGCGACGCTGACCCACCGGGCGGAGCTGCTGGTGCGCACCCGCGCGGCGCTGTGCGCGGGGGATGAGCGGCGCCGCATGGCGGCGGAGCTGGAGCGCATCCGCCGCGACCTGCGGGCGCAGGTGACGCTGTCCGACGAGGTCGTGGCGACCCAGCCCTGAGCTTGCGGTCCAGCGGTCAGGGCGACAGCCGCTGCAGGGCGCCGGCGGTGACGTCGATCTGCCGGGCGATGCGCAGCAGCGATTCGCAGAGCGCATCGCCGGCCGGCAGCGCCGGGCGCGGCGGAACCTTGGCGCCGGCGGCGAGGTTGCTCGACGCCGCCTCGCTCCACGCCGCCCAGGCGCGCCACGCGGCGAGGTCGCGGCGCGGACCGGGATCGAGATGCAGCGTGGAGATGCGGCCGGCGATGCGGCGCAGGGCGGCGTCGATCGTCAGCGCCGCGGTCAGCCGCGCATCCTGCGCCCGCGGTTCGATCAGCATGCGGTGCAGCGAGGCTTCCAGATTGTTGCTGGCGATGCCGGCGGCGCGGCGGGCGCGGCCGGCCGCCTCCTCGCCGGCATCGCCGAGCAGCACGGCGATCTCGGCCGCGGCAAAGCGGCCATGGGCGACGATCGCTGCCGCCATCTCGCGTCCCAGCCGCCCCGGCTCCCAGCTCGGCCACAGCAGCAGCACCGCGCCGACCGCCAGCCCCGAGCCGATCACCACATACAGCGCCCGCATCGCCGCGATGGTCAGCTCGCTCTCGCCCGGCCGGCCGAGTTCCGACAGCAGCACGATCAGCGGCGTCAGGCAGGTGATGAACAGGCCGAAACTGGCCGGCCGCACCGCGAAGGCGATGATCGCCAGCGGGAACAGCGCCAGCGCGATGCTGATTGAGGTGGTGCAGACCGCGGCCAGCGCCGCCGCGATGACGCCGCCGAGCAGCGTGCCGGCGATGCGCTCCAGCGCCCGCGCGAAGGTCACCGCGACATAGGGCTGCATCGTCATCACCAGCATGATGGTCAGCCAGTGGCCATAGCTGGTCGGCCAGCCGAGCGTGACGGTGAACGCCAGCAGCGCCGCCGCGGCGCCGCGCAGGGCATGGCGCAGCACTTCCGACTGCCAGTCGAGACTGGCCCGCAGCCGGCCGCCGGCGCCGCGCCAGACCTCGCGCAGGGCGGTTTCCGGCGGCGTGCCGGGCTGCCAGCCCTCGGGGGTGGCGAGCACCGCGGCGAGGCGCAGCCGGTCGGCCAGCGCCTCGGCGGTGGCGCGCAGTTCGGGCGCGTTGTCGCCGGTGGCGGCGATGGCGGCGGCGGCGCGTTCCAGCCGCGGCAGCCGGGCGATGAAGTCGCGCTCGATGCCGTGCGCCAGCAGCAGCAGCAGCGGACGCAGCAGGCGCAGCAACCGCTCGGCGGCGGCATCGCAGCGGCGGCTGCTGGCGAGCTGTTCGGAAAGGCCGATCAGCGCGCCGAAAATCTGCTCGGCGGCCTCCAGCCGCAGCCAGGTCTGCGCCGCCCGGCTGCTCACCGGGCCGCGCGCGCGCACCGTCGCCAGCAGCGCCTCGCGCGCCCGCTCGATGGTCTCGCGGACGCGGCGGCGCTGCTGGCGCGCATGCGCGTCCCAGCGCGCCTCGTTGGTCGGCTCGTGGCGCAGCACATCGTGCAGGTCGCCGGCCAGATCGGCCAGCGCGCGGAAGGCGTCGGCAACGGCGCGGCGCGCCGGCAGGAACGGGTGGACGCGCCAGATCACCAGCGTCAGCAGTGCCGCCCACAGGCTGCCGCCCCAGAAGGCGAGGCCGATGGCGGCGGCGTCATGCGCGGTGCTGATGTGGCGGGTCAGCGCCAGCACCAGCACGACGGTCAGCAGATTGCCGATCTGCTGCCCGGCCTGGCCGAAGGCGCGGGCGAACAGGGTGCAGAACACCCCGGCGGCGGCGAGCGGCACCACCAGCGGCAGCGGCGCGTTGCGCAACACGCCGAAACCGACGCTGACGAGCGCGCCGAGCAGGCCGAAAGTCAGAATCGGCGGCAACCGCCGCCGCACCGGCCCGCCGGGGTCGCACAGGCAGGTCAGCAGCGCCGCCAGCGCGGCGATGCTGAGCGGCGGCCAGCGCAGCCACTCGTTCAGCGCGACGATGACGGCGGTGGCCAGCGCCGCGCGCACCCCCTCCAGCACGCTGACGCGGCGCAGATCGACGGCGACCAGCGGCAGGATGCCGCGCGGCAGGCCAGACAGCGCGGTGGTCGGTTGGCCGCGCCGCACCCGCGTCCCGCCGCGCCGCTGTGGCCGCCCGTTCAGGCCGCCTTGGCCATGCCGCGCAGCACGTAATGCAGGATGCCGCCGTGCCGGTAATAGGCGACCTCGTCGAGCGTATCGACGCGGCACAGCACCGGCACCGTGTCGCTGCTGCCGTCCGGGCGATGGATGACCAACGTGAGGTCCATGCGCGGGCTGAGATCGTCCAGCCCGATGATGTCCAGCACCTCGGCCCCGGTCAGCCGCAGCGTGCGGCGGTCCATGCCGTCCTTGAAGGTCAGCGGCAGCACGCCCATGCCGACCAGGTTGGAGCGGTGGATACGCTCGAAACTCTCGACGATGACGGCGGCGACGCCGAGCAGCTTGGTGCCCTTGGCCGCCCAGTCGCGCGACGAGCCGGTGCCGTATTCCTTGCCGCCGATGACCACCAGCGGCACGCCCTCGCGCTGGTAGCGCATCGCCGCGTCGTAGATCGGCATCTGCTCGCCGGACGGCTGGTGCCGGGTCACCCCGCCTTCGACGCCGGGCACCATCTCGTTGCGGATGCGGATGTTGGCGAAGGTGCCGCGCATCATCACTTCATGGTTGCCGCGGCGGGCGCCGTAGCTGTTGAAATCGGCCGGCCGGATCTGGTGTTGCAACAGGTATTCGCCGGCCGGGCTGGATTTGCGGATGTTGCCGGCGGGGCTGATGTGATCGGTGGTGATGCTGTCGCCGAGCACGCCGAGGATGCGGGCGCCGCGGATGTCGCTGCGCGGCGCCGGCTCCATGGTGATCCCGTCGAAATACGGCGGGTTGCGCACATAGGTCGAGCTGTCGGACCACGCATAGGTCTTGGCGTCGCTGGCGACGGCGAGCGCCTGCCACTGCTCCGGCCCCTTGAACACCTCGCCGTAGCGGTCGAGGAACTGCGCCCGCGACAGGCTGGCGCCGACCACCTCGGCAATCTCCTTGTTGGTCGGCCAGATGTTGCGCAGATAGACCGGCTTGCCGTCGCGGCCGGTGCCGAGCGGGGCGGTGGCGATGTCCGCGGTCATCGTGCCGAGCAGCGCGTAGGCGACCACCAGCGGCGGCGAGGCGAGGTAGTTGGCGCGCACGTTCGGATGCACCCGGCCCTCGAAATTGCGGTTGCCGGACAGCACCGAGACGGCAACCATCTTGTTGTCCTCGATGGTTTCGGCAATCGCCTCGTCGAGCGGGCCGGAATTGCCGATGCAGGTGGTGCAGCCGTAGCCGACGGTGTTGAAACCGATGGCGTCGAGATCGGCCTGCAGTCCGGCCCTGGTCAAATACTCCGTCACCACCTGCGAGCCGGGCGCCAGCGAGGTTTTCACCCACGGCTTCGGCGTCAGACCGAGCGCGCGGGCCTTGCGCGCGACGAGGCCGGCGGCGACCAGGACCGACGGGTTGGACGTGTTGGTGCAACTGGTGATCGCCGCGATCACCACGTCGCCGTGGCCGATTTCGTAGTTCTTGCCGGCGACCTTGGCGCGCGTGCCGGTATCCTCGGAGGCGACGCCGAGGCTTTTGGTCAGCTCGCCGGCGAACGCCGCCGAGGCGTCGCGCAGCAGCACCCGGTCCTGCGGGCGCTTCGGCCCGGCAAGGCTCGGCTGCACCGTCGAGAGATCGAGTTCCAGCGTGTCGGTGAACACCGGGTCGGGCGTCGTGCTGTCGCGCCACATGCCCTGCGCCCGGCAATAGGCCTCGATCAGCGCGATGCGCTGCAGATCGCGCCCGGACAGCCGCAAATAGTCGAGCGTCGCGTGATCGACCGGGAAGAAGCCGCAGGTGGCGCCGTATTCGGGCGCCATGTTGGCGATGGTGGCGCGGTCGGCGAGCGGCAGATCGTCCAGCCCCGGCCCGAAGAACTCGACGAATTTGCCGACCACGCCCTTGCGCCGCAGCATCTGGGTGACGGTCAGCACGAGGTCGGTGGCCGTCGCCCCTTCGGGCAGCTTGCCGACGAGGCGGAAGCCGATGACATCGGGGATCAGCATGGCGATCGGCTGGCCGAGCATCGCCGCCTCCGCCTCGATGCCGCCGACGCCCCAGCCGAGCACGCCGAGGCCGTTGACCATCGTGGTGTGGCTGTCGGTGCCGAACAGCGTATCGGGATAGGCGTAGGTGGTGCCGTTCAGCTCGGCGGTCCACACCGTCTGGGCGAGATATTCCAGGTTCACCTGATGGCAGATGCCGGTGCCGGGCGGCACCACGCGGAACCCGTCGAACGCTTCCTGACCCCAGCGCAGGAAGGTGTAGCGCTCGCCGTTGCGCTCGAACTCGACCTCGACGTTCTGGCGCAGCGAATCGGCGGTGCCGAAGGCATCGACCATGACCGAATGGTCGATCACCAGATCGACCGGCACCAGCGGATTGACCCGCGCCGGGTCGCCGCCGAGCGCGGTGATGCCGTCGCGCATGGCGGCGAGATCGACGACGGCGGGAACCCCGGTGAAATCCTGCATCAGAATGCGCGCCGGGCGGAACGGCACTTCCGCGGTCGAGCCGGCGGTGTTGACCCAGTCGGCAATCGCCTGCGCATCGGCGACGCGATAGGTGGCGCCGTCCTCGAAGCGCAGTACGTTTTCCAGCAGCACCTTCAGGCTGACCGGCAGGCGGCTCAGATCGCCAAGCGTGCGCGCCGCCTCGGGCAGCGAGAAATAGACGTAGTCGCGTCCCCCCACCGAGAGCGTGCGGCTGGTCTTCAGGCTGTCCTGCCCGATTGTTTTCATGCGGGATGACCTTCCTCAGGCCGCGCCACTTTCCTGCGGCGGGCAGGCGGTGTTTGTTACCGGCTGACGGGGCTTAAACCACACCGGCACGGTGCGGTGCAACACGAGGGCAGGCGCGTGCTGGAGGTCGAGGGGTTGGCGACGATCCGTGGCGAACGTCTGGTGTTCGCCGGATTGAGCTTTGCGCTGCCGGCGGGCGGCGCGCTGTTGCTGACCGGGCCGAACGGGGCGGGCAAGAGCACGCTGCTGCGCCTGCTCGCCGGCCTGGGCCGGGTGGAGGCCGGGCGGGTGCGCTGGCAGGGCAAGGATGCGCTGGCTGACCTGCCGGCGCATGCGGCGCGGGTGGCCTATCTCGGGCATCAGGATGCGATCAAGCCGGGGCTGACGGCGGCGGAGAATCTGCGGCCGTGGGGCGGCGGCACAGCGGCGGCGCTGGCGGCGGTGGGGCTGGCGGCGCTGGCCGAGCTGCCGGCGCGGCTGCTCTCGGCGGGGCAGCGGCGGCGGCTGGCGCTGGCCCGGCTGCTGCTGCGCCCGGCGCCGATCTGGCTGCTCGATGAGCCGACGCTGGGGCTGGATGCGGCGTCGGTGGCGCGCTTCGGCGTCATGCTGGCCGGCCATCGGGCGGCCGGCGGCGTGGTGGTGGCGGCGACGCATCTGCCGCTGCCGCTGGCGGCGGCGGCGGAGCTGGTGCTCGGCGGATGACTGCACTGCTGCGCCGCGAACTGCGCCTCGCCCTGCGCCACGGCAGCGACACGCTGGCGGCGCTGCTGTTTTTCGTGCTGGCGGCGTCGCTGTTTCCGCTGGCCATCGGCCCGGCGCCGGAGACGCTGGGCCGGGTGGCGCCGGGGGTGGTGTTCGTCTGCGCGCTGCTCGCCGCCATCCTGCCGCTCGACCGGCTGTTCGGCGCCGAGCTGGAGGATGGCTCGCTCGATCAGTTGCTGCTGTTCGGCCTGCCGGCGCCGCTGCTGGCGCTGGTCAAGGCGGGCGGTCACTGGCTGGTGACCGGGCTGCCGTTGCTGCTGGCGGCGGCGCCGACCGCGGTGATGCTGCGCATCGCCCCGGAGGCGCTGCCGGCGCTGCTGGCGGCGCTGCTGCCGGCGACGCTGCTGCTGTCCTTGCTCGGCACGGTGGGGGCCGCGGTGGTGCTGGGGGCGCGGCGTGGCGGCGTGCTGCTGCCGCTGCTGGTGCTGCCGCTGGCAACCCCGGTGCTGATCTTCGGCGTCGGCGCGGCGGAGGCGGCGGCGTCCGGCCTGTCGCCGCGACCGCATCTGCTGTTCCTGGCGGCGATGCTGGCCGCCGCCCTGCCGCTCTGCCCGCTGGCGGCGGGGGCGGCGCTGCGCAGCGCGGCGGAATGAGCGGCCATAGCGAGCCGAACTCGGGCGGCGCTGCGGCAGCGTTTCTGAAAATCAAGCTCAAGTTCCGGTTGATCACGTCACCGCGATTGCGTACACGCTGCCGTGAGAGGTGGCCGAATGATCCAGCAACAGCCGTGGTGGCGCGGCGCGGTGATCTACCAAATCTATCCGCGCAGCTTTTTCGACAGCAATGGTGATGGCATCGGCGACCTGCCGGGCATCACCGCCAGGCTCGATTACATTGCCGAACTGGGTGTAGATGCGATCTGGCTCTGCCCGTTCTTCGTCTCACCGCAGGCCGATTTCGGCTATGATGTCGCCGATCACTTGGCCGTCGATCCGATCTTCGGCAGCCTCGATGATTTCGACCGTCTGGTGGCGCGCGCCCATGCGCTCGGGCTGCGCGTGCTGATCGACCAAGTGTGGAGTCACACATCCGACCGCCATGCGTGGTTCCGCGACAGCGTGCGCGGCGACCGCCGGGCCGACTGGTATGTCTGGGCCGACGCGGCCGAGGACGGCACGCCGCCGAACAACTGGCTGTCGGTGTTCGGCGGCGCCGCGTGGCGCTGGGAGCCGCGGCGGCGGCAATACTACCTGCACCATTTCCTGCCGTCGCAGCCGGCGCTCAATTTGCACAATCCCGCCGTGGTCGATGCGGTGCTGGAGGGCGGCGCCTGCTGGCTCGACCGCGGCGTCGATGGTTTTCGCCTCGATGCGGTCGATTTCATGCTGCACGACCCGACGCTGCGGGCCAACCCGGCTTTGCCGCGCCCGCCGGGGGCGGTGCCGGCCAAGCTGTTCGCCCGCCAGCGCCATCTGCACGACATGCTGCACCCCGACACTGATGCGGTGCTGGCGCGCATCCGCGGTCTGCTCGACCGCTTTCCCGGCAGCACCTCGCTCGGCGAGATTTCCAGCCAGCCCGGCGCCTTGGACCGGGTGCGGCGCTACACGCGCGATCAGCGCCATCTGCATATGGCCTACACGCTCGGCCCGCTGCGCGGCGGCTTCGACCACGCCGCGGTCACCGCGCTGATCGCCGAGTCCGCCGCCGAAGGCGGCTGGCCGTGCTGGAGCTTTTCCAACCATGATGTCGAGCGCGCCGCCACCCGTTGGCACCCGCGCGGCGCGGCGGCCGGGCACGATGCGGATTTCGTCCGCCTGCTGATGGCGCTGCTGCTCAGTCTGCGCGGCAGCGTTTCCATCTACCAGGGGGAAGAACTCGGGCTGACCGAGGCGGCGCTGGCCGAGGCCGATCTGCGCGATCCGTTCGGCATCGCCTACTGGCCGGAGTTTCGCGGCCGAGACGGCAGCCGCACGCCGCTGCCGTGGACCAAGGCGGCGCCGGCGGCCGGGTTCTCCACCGGCACGCCGTGGCTGCCGGTGCCGGCCGAGCATCATGCGCTGGCGGTCGATGCGCAGGGCGGACACGGTCCGTTGGCCGAGTGGCGGCACTTCCTGGCGTGGCGGCGTGACAGCGCGGCGCTGCGCCACGGCCGGCTGATCCCGCTGCCGCTGCCGGCGCCGCTGGTCGGCTTCGACCGGGTGGCCGGGTCCGAAACGGTGCGCGCCGTGTTCAACCTCGCCGAAACCCCGGCGACGCTGCACCTGCCCGGCGCTGCGACGCAAACGCTGCCACGCTTCGGCATGCTGTTCGCCACCGAGGGATTGGCGGCGCGCGCCGCCGCGTAAGCAGAGATTCGTTGGCTGGAACACGGAAGGCTTGGCGCACCGAGAGAGCCCCCTCCGCTTGTGGGAGGGGGTCGGGGGAGGGGGCCAGCCACGCAGCACTCGGCACCTTCGCGAACCCTCACCCCAGCCCTCTCCCCCAAGGGGAGAGGGAGCTATCGTGGTCCGATCAACGAGAGTCTGCTTAGCCCGCGTCCATCCCGCGCCGCCCGATGCCGGTGTTGCGCTGCTCTCAGCCGCACCGGCGGGGGCGGCGCTCACGCCGCCAACAGGGCACCATCGAGCGGGCGGCGGATCTTGACCGCGCGGCGCTGCTCATCGCTGAGAGCGCTCGGCAAGCGCACCCGAAAGGCATGACGGCCACTCCCGAGTCCGGCCGATTCGAGATCGGCGCGGTAGCGGTTGGCCAAGGTGCAGGCGATCAGCACGTCACCGACAAAAATATCGAGGCAAACCGGCGCCTCCGGGTGCTCGGGGGTTTGCGCCCAGCCGGCGATCAGGCTGGGTGACAGGCAGTCGATATGACCTTTCAACCGCAGCATGCGGCGCGGCGTGCGGGTGCCGGCGCGTTCGCCGAGGCGCTGGCGGATGGCTTCGAGCCGGTAGCCGCCGGTAATGCGGGGGGCGCAGAACAAGGCGGGTCGTGCCGACGAACCGGGATAGCGCCGCTGGTAATCGGCGGCGTTGTCGAACAGCAGGCGGCTGTCGTCGTCAACCAAGGTTTTCGACCACGCGCCCTCGGCGAGAATGACCGGTGAGCCTTGCAGATGCACGCCGTCGCTTTCGCGCCGCACCGCGATGACGTGGCGCGACAGCGGCGAAAGCCCCTCCAGCTCGACATCGAAGGCATGCCGGCCGGCGCCGATGCCGGCGGCGCGCAGATCGGCGCGCAGGCGATCGGCCAGCACGCGGACCAGCAACGTGTCATCGGTGGTGATCAGCAGGCTGACAGGCACATTCGGCGCCGCCGGATCCTGCGCCCAGCCCGAGACGCGCTCACGCCTCGCGATATCGACGAGACCACCCAGCGGGGCGGTCTGCGTCCGCGGGGTGACGCGTGCCGCCATCAGGTGGAGCGGCCTGCGGTCAGGCCGCGGCCGGTCCGTTCGTCTGCCGCGGCGGGACCATTGGCCACGCCCGGCTCGCCAGGGATTCGCCGTTCCGTTTCGGGCACACCCACGTCCTCGGCCGATGCAATCAGCCTAGCAGGCGGTCGGCGTCGGGTGGCGGATGATTTCCTCGGTCCGGGCTGACCTCGCGCGTCTTTGTCAGGCCACCCGGTAGCGGCGCGGGATCAGCAGCGAGCTGCACGCGGTCAAAATCAGCGTCGTCGCCATCAGGATCAGCCCCAGTGCCGCGGCGAACGGCCAGTTGTTATTGGTGCTGAACTCCCAGTACAGCAGCGGCGCCATCATCTGAAAGCGCGGTCCACCGAGCAGATAGGGCGTGGCATAGGCGTTCATCGCCAGAATGAAGCACAATATCCCGGCGGTCGCGGTGCCGGGCAGCGTCAGCGGCCACACCACCCGCCAGAAGCCGCGCCCCGGCGGCGCGCCGAGGCTCTCTGCCGCCTCCTCCAGGCGCGGGTCGATGGTCTCGATGGTGCTCTGCAGCGTCAGGATGACGAACGGCAGATTGATCGAGACGATGCCGCTGATCACCGCGAACGGCGTGTACATCAGCTCCAGCCCGCCGCCGGTCAGCCGGCGCAGCGCGCCGTCGATCATGCCGCCATGGGCGAACAGGATCAGCCAGCCGACCATGCGCACGGTGCTGCCGACGAACAGCGGCAGCACGATGGCCAGCATGCACGCGGTCTTCCACCGGCTGGTCATGCGCGCCAGCCGATAGGCGATCGGCAGGCCGAACAGCAGGCACAGCGCGGTCGCCGCCACGGCGACGCCGAGCGTGGTGCGCAGCACGCCGACATAGAACGGGTCGGCGAAAAAGCGCAGATAGTTGGCGCCGGTCAGCGTCTCGATCATCAATTCCGTCGGGTCGTAGCGGTCGAGACTGAAGCGCAGCAGCAGCGCCAGCGGCGCGCCCAGCATCAGCAGCACGACGAACAGGGCCGGCGACAGCAGGGCGGCGGCGGCCATCTCAGGCGCGCTGCATGTTCTTTTTCCACCATTCGGCAATCTGCGGCTGCAGCGTGCCGGTGATGCCGTAATCCGGCACGGCGAGCACCGGCGCCGGCTTGGGCAGTGCCAATTGCTCGGCCACCTTGCCGGTCAGCGGGCAATTATTCACCGTCGGCAGATAGCCCATGCGTTCGGCGAACCGCGTCTGCGCCGAGGGTTCCAGCATGGCATTGATATAGGCGAAGGCGGCCGGCTTGTTCGGCGCGTTCTTCGGTACCACCATGCCGGAAATATACAGCACCGAGCCTTCGGCCGCGAACGACGCCTGTACTGGAATACCGGCGTTCTGCCACATGATGGTGCGCGCCAGCCACATCACGCCGACATCGATCTCGCCCGATTTGATCCCCGCGCCAATCGAATCGGTGGACGGATAGAGCCGCAGCCCGTTGGCATTCAGCCGCAGCGCCAGCGCCTTGGTCGCCTCGGCATCGACCTTGTTCAGATCGCCGGTGGCGGCGAGCGCGGCGGCCATCATCACGTAGAAATAATTGCCGTCGCCGACGCCCACCCGGCCCTTGTATTGCGGATCGAGCAGATCGGCAAAGCGCGTCGGCGGCTGCTTCACCTTGTCGGGGTTGTAGACCAGGATTTGCGGACTCCAGATATGCGGGGCGTAGGTCGGGGCGCCGAGATTGGGCAGCACATGCACGAGGTTCGGCACCTTCGCCGCGTCGATCGTCTCCAGCAGCCCGGCGGCGCCGACCTCGTGCGCGCGCACTTCCTGCAAACAGACGACATCGTCGGCGCCGCGCGGCAGCCGGCGTTGCGCATAGAGCTTGGCCACCCGCGGGTCTTCGTCGCCGACATCCTGCACCACGGCGATCTGCTGCGGCGCCATCAGCGGCACATCGACGTTGTCGTGCAGCAGGTTGGCGTAGTCACCGCCCCAGGTGGCGACGACCATTTGCTGCTCGGCCGCGGCGGCCCGCCGTGCGGCGAGCGGCAGGGCGGCGGCGCCGGCGAGCACGGCGCGGCGGGTCAGCGGCAAGGGCGCGAGGTCAGTCATCGGCGGTCATCCTCGGGTCGGTTGGTTCAGGGTTGAGGCTCGGCTGCGGCGCATCGGCGGCATCGAACAGCCGCTCCGCGCCCTGATCCCAGCGGACGGTGACGCGCGTGCCGGCGGAGAGCAAGCCGCCGCCCTGCGCCGTGCTGTCGCGCACGACGATGCGCAGCGTCGGGCCGATGCGCACGACATGCTCGCGCACGGCGCCCAGATAGCTGGCCAGTTCGACGCTGCCGGCGACGCTGCCCGGCCCGGCGGCGTCGGCGGCGGCGAGGCTCAGCCGCTCCGGGCGCAGCGCCAGGGTGCCGGCGCCGTTGCCGCCATAGCGTCCGGCGAGGCGCAGCGCGGCGCCATCGGCGATGAACACCCCACCCTCGGCGCGCGTGCCGGGCAGCATGGTGCTGCGGCCGATGAAGCCGGCGACGAACGGGGTGGCCGGGCGCTCATACAAATCCTGCTGCGTGCCGACCTGCTGCACCCGTCCGTCACGCATCACCACCAGCCGGTCGGCCATCGCCATCGCCTCGTCCTGGTCGTGCGTCACCATGATCGTGGTCAGCCCGCTTTCGCGCTGCAACAGGCGGATGTCGCGGCCGACCTCGCCGCGCAGCGCCGCATCGAGATTGGACAGCGGCTCATCGAGCAGCAGCACGCGCGGGCGGATGGCGAGGGCGCGGGCCAGCGCCACGCGCTGCTGCTGGCCGCCCGACAACTGGCGCGGCAGCCGCTCGGCGAACGGCTCCAGCCGCGCCAGACGCAGCATTTCCGCCACCCGTGCGGCGAGCGCCGGGCCGCGCATGCCGCGCATTTCCAGCCCGAAGGCGACGTTGCGCGCCACCGACAGATGCGGAAACAGCGCGTAGCTCTGGAACACCAGCCCCATGTCGCGCCGGTACGGCGGCAGCGCCAGGATGCTGCTGCCATCGAGTCGGATGTCGCCCGAACTGGCGGCGACGAAGCCGGCGACCATGCGCAGGGTCGTGGTCTTGCCGCAGCCGGACGGGCCGAGCAGCACCAGCAACTCACCGTCGTCGATCTCCAGGCTGACATCGGCGACCGCCGCGGCGCGGCCGTACATCCGGCCCAGCCGGTCGAGCACCAGCCGGCTCATGCCGCCACCCGCGCCACCGGCACCAGCCGGTCGAGCAGCAGCAGCGCCCCGCCGACCAGCGCCACCTGCACCACCGCCACCGCCGCCACCAGCGGGTCGATATGGTATTGCAGGTATTGCAGCACCGAGATCGGCAGCGTGGTGACGCCGGGCGCGGTCAGGAACAGCGTCATCTCCAGATTCTCGAACGAGACGATGAAGGCGAACAGCGCCCCGGCGATGATGCCGCCGCGCATGGCGGGCAGCGTGACGCGCCAGATCACCCGCCATGGCGGCGCGCCCAGGCTCGCCGCCGCCTCCTCGGCCGCCGGATCGTGGTTGGCCAGGGCGGCGAGACACAGCCGCACCACCCAGGGCAGGGTAATCAGCACATGCGCGGCGACCATCAGCCCGACCGAGCCGCTCAGCGCCGTGCCCGTCCGCTCCTCGATCATCACCGCGAAGACGTAGATGCCCAGGCCGATGGCGATGCCCGGCACGGTCAGCGGCGCCAGCAGCAGCATCGCCGCCGTGCCGCGGCCGCGGAAGCGATGCCGCGCCAAGCCGATGCCCGCCGGCACCCCGGCCAGCAGACTGATGGCGACGGCGGCGAGCGCCGTTTCCAGGCTGGTGCGCAGCGCCCCGCCGAACTCCGGCAGGATCCGCCCGTACCAGTGCAGCGTGTAGCCGTGCGGCGGAAAGACGATGATGCTCTCGTCGAACACGCTGAGATAGAGGGTCAGCAGCAGCGGTACGCCGATGATCGCCGCACCGATGATCACCAGTGTCGCCACCAGCCCGCGCTGCAGGCGGGCGAAAGGCTCCGGCAGGGCGGTGTCGGTCGGCATGCGGCGGGCTTGCTCCATCTGAGGTTCAGGCGCGGCGATCATGGCTGGCAACGATCATGCCACGCAGCCACGCGCCGGCCTACCCCCGCAATCCTGCGCCAGGGGGCTTGGCAGGGGGTGGAGGCTGCGCCTACCGTCCCGGCGGCAGGGGCGGCGGAGGCGGGACGGATGGTGCTTGGCGTCGGTGGCTCGACCTTCGCGGCCGAACTCGAGCGCATGACGCCGATGACCGGTGCCGTCGTGCCGATCACCGCCGGCGAACTGGCGCAGCGGGTGGACAAGGCGCAACGGCTGCTGCGCGCGCAGGGCATCGATGCGCTTTATCTCGATACCTCGACCAACCTGCGCTATTTCACCGGCATCCCGCTGACGCTGACCGAGCGGCTGCACGGCGCGCTGATTCCCGCGGTGGGGGACATCGTCTATCTCAGTCCGGCGTTCGAGGCGCCGAAGACGCGTACCTTGTTGCGCCTCGGCGACGACATCCGGGTATGGGAAGAACACGACGACCCGACCGCGCTGGTGATCGACACGGTGCGCAGCCTCGGCCATGCCAGCGGCACCATCGCCATCGACCCGGCGACGCCGTTCTACACCGTCGATGGCCTGCGCCGCGCCGGCAACAGCTTCGGCTTCGTCAACGCCGCCGCCATCACCGCCGCCTGCCGCCAGGTCAAATCCGTCGCCGAAATCGCGCTGATGCAGGTGGCCATGGACATCACCATGACCGTCCACAAGGCGGCCGCGCGCTGCCTCGCGCCGGGCATGACGACGACCGAGGTGCAGGGCTTCCTCGACGCGGCGCATCGCCGGCTCGGCGGTCTGCCGGCCTCGCGCGCGGTGCAGTTCGGCGAGGCCACCGCCTATCCGCATGGCGTGCCCTATCCGCAGACGCTGGCCGAGGGCGACATGGTGCTGATCGATACCGGCTGCTTCGTCGAGGGCTATCGGTCGGACATCACCCGCAGCTACGTGTTCGGCACGCCGACGCCGCGCCAGCGCGACATCTGGGAGCTGGAGCAGCGGGCGCAACTGGCCGGGTTCGCCGCCGCGGTGGCCGGGGCGCCGTGCGAGGCGGTGGATGCGGCGGCGCGCGGGGTGATCGCCGCGGCCGGCTTCGGCCCGGACTACGCGACGCCGGGTCTGCCGCACCGCACCGGCCACGGCATCGGCCTCGACGTTCATGAGGAGGCCTTCATGGTGCGCGGCAACCGCACGCCGATCATGCCCGGCATGTGCTTCTCGATTGAGCCGACGATCTGCCTGTACGGCGAATTCGGCGTGCGGCTGGAAGATATCGTCTGCATGACGGAGCAGGGCGCGCGCTGGTTCACCCGGCCGAGCCGCTCCGTCGATGACCCGTTCGGCGCTACGGCGGAGGATGCGACACCATGACGCAGTATTTGTTCACCAACGCACAGGTGCTCGATCCCCGCACCGACGGGCCGCGCGGCGGCATCGAGGTGCTGGTCGAAGGCACCACCATCCGCGAGGTCTCCGAGCGGCCGATCGCCAGCCACGGGGCCGAGCGGATCGACCTCGGCGGGCGGGTGCTGATGCCCGGCCTGATCGACGCGCATGTGCATGTGGTGGCGGCGATGGCCGATCTTGCCGCCAATGCGGCGCAGCCCTCCTCGCTCGCCGCGCTGCGCGCCGGGCAGATCATGACAGCGATGCTGATGCGCGGCTTTACCACGGTGCGCGATGTCGGAGGCGCCGATCGCGGGCTGGTCGAGGCGCAGACGAGCGGCGCCGTCGTCGGGCCGCGGCTGATCATTTCCGGCAAGGCGCTGAGCCAGACCGGTGGCCATTGCGACATGCGCCAGCGCGCCGACGACCGCGCGCCCTTGGCGCACCGCGTCGGCGCCATGGGGCGGCTGTGCGACGGGGTGGAGGCGGTGCGGCTGGCGGCGCGCGAGGAGCTGCGCGCCGGCGCCGATTTCATCAAGGTGATGGCCAATGGCGGCATCGCCTCGCCCGCCGATCCGATCCACATGCTGCAATTCTCCCGCGCCGAGCTGACGGCGGCGGTCGAGGAGGCGGAGAATCTCGGCACCTATGTCTCGGCGCATCTCTACACCGATGCGGCGATCAGCCGGGCGCTGGAATGCGGGGTGCATTCGCTGGAACACTGCAACATGATCCGCTCGGCCACGGCGCAGCGGGCGGCGGCGGCGGCGGCGTTCGCGGTGCCGACGCTGATCACCTACGAACGCCTCGCCATCGAGGGGGCCTCGCTCGGCCTCGGCCCGGCCAGCGTTGCCAAGATCGAGACGGTGCGCCGCGCCGGGCTGGAATCGCTCGCCACCATGCAGCAGGCCGGCCTGCGCATGGCCTTCGGCACCGATCTGCTCGGCCCGATGCACCAGCACCAGTCGGGTGAATTCGCGCTGCGCGGGCGCGTGCTGCCGGCGATCGAGGTGCTGCGCGCGGCAACCGTGGTCGCCGCGGAGCTGTGCCGGCTGGATGGCCGGGCGGGCATCATCGAACCCGGCGCCGATGCCGACCTGCTGGTGATCGACGGCAATCCGCTGACCAATTGGAGCCTGCTGGAAGATCAGGGCGCGCGCATCCCGGCGATCATGCAGGCCGGCCGCTTCGTCAAGCGCAGTCTGCACTGACGCGCCGCCGCTGAGGTGACCGGTACCCGCTGCTCGGCGCTGCGGCGCAGGCAGCGGGGCGGGTTACAGGTAGCGGTTGCGCGCATCGTCCGCGGCGGCGGCCGGGTCGCGCCGCGCCGGATCGCCAAAGCCGCCGCCGCCGGGGGTCTGCACGCTGACCCGGCCGCCCTTGGGCACCATCACGGTGACCTTCGACGGCAGTTCGCGGGCCGCGCCATCGGGGTCCAGGACATAGCGCGCGCAGGCGCCGGGGCCGCCGCCGTCGAGGCCCCAGGGGGCGAAGCGGCGGCCGTCGGAAAAGATGGTGAAGCTGCACGCCGCGTCGGGAAACTCGAAATCCCGCCGCACCCCGAGGCCGCCGCGGAACCGCCCGCGGCCGCCGCTGCCCTCGATCAGCCCGTAGCGGACGATGCGGATCGGGTAGTTCATCTCGACTTCCTCGATCGGCGCGTTTTCGGTGTTGTGCAGATTGGTCTGCACCGCGGTCGGGCCGTCACGGTCGGGCCGGGCGCCGCCGCCGCCGGCGATGGTCTCCATGTAGCAATAGTACCCGCCGCGCCGCGGGTCTTCGCCGCCGAAGCCGAGATTGACGATCAGCGCCTTGCCCGAGGCCGGCACGCGATCGGGCAGGGCGGGGTGCAGCGCCAGCCAGATCAGCTCGGTGAGCTTCTGCGCCATCTCCCAGCCGCCGACCACCGGGGCCGGGCGCTGTGCGGTGCAGCACAGACCGTCCGGCCCGATCACCGCGATCCGCGCCAGAAAGCCGCTGTTGATCGAGATGTCGGGCGACACGAGGCAGCGGGCGACGAAGGCCAGCGCGCACGCCGCCATGGTGCGGGTGCAGTTGAGCGGCGAGGCGAGTTGCGGCGCGCTGCCGGTCAGGTCGAGGCTGATGCGGCCGTCGGCGATGGTGACGCGCGCCCGCAGCCGCACCGGCTGGTCGCTGAAACCGTCATCGTCGCGGAACGTCTCCGCCGTCCAACTGCCGTTCGGCAGCGCCGCCAGGTCGCGCGCGGTCCAGCGTTCGGTGTGGGCGATCAGCGCGTCGAAAAACTGCGCCAGTGTCGCCGCGCCGTAGCGGCGGGCAAGGCCGGAGAGGCGCGCGGCGCCGACGAAATTGGCCGAGAGCTGGGCACGCAGATCGCCGTTGGTCTCGCGCGGCGCCCGCACATTGGCCAGCAGCAAGCCCAGCAGGTTGTCGTCGATGCTGCCGCCAGTGGCGATGCGGGTCGGCGGGATGATGATGCCTTCCTGGAACAGCTCGCGGTTCAGCCCGAGACTCGCCGGCGAGGCGCCGCCGACATCGACGTGGTGCGCCATGTTGGCGAGATAGCCGATGCACTGGCCGTCCAGATGCACCGGGGCGATGCAGGTGATGTCGTTCAGATGGCTCGATCCGCGATGCGGGTCGTTGACCAGGATGGCGTCGCCCGGACCGAAGCGGGCCTCGCCATATTCGCGCACGGCGTTGGGCGTGATGGTCGCCATCGCCACCAGATGCGACGGCTGGGCGAAGGACTGGGCGATGCAGCGCAGTTTGGTGTCGAAGAACGCACAGGAGAAATCGGCGCGCGTCTTGATGTTGGTGGAATAGGCGGCGCGGCGCACGGTCAGCGCCATTTCCTCGGTGGCGTTGAGCACGGCGTTGCGCAGCACCTCGAAGGTCACCGGATCCAGGGCCGGCGCGGTGTCGGGCATCGGGGCTTCCTTCAGCGGCGGAGGTCGATGACGATGCTGCCGCTCGCATCCACCGTCGCGGTGGCGCCGGCGGGCAGGACGGTGGTGGTGTCCATCTGCTCGATGATCGCCGGACCGGCGATGCGGTCCCCGGTGCCCAGGCGCGCGCGGTCATAGACCGGGGTGTCGGTGGGCTGGTCGAAACAGACATTTCGCCAGCCCTTCAGCGCCGCCGCGGCGCCGCTGCCGGGGCGGCCGGCGGCCGGCGCCGGCCGATCGACGCGGCCGATCGCGCTGACCCGGAGATTGGCGATCAGCGTCGGCTCGGTCGGGCTGGCGAAGCCGTATTTCTGCCGGTGGCTGGCGCGGAACGCCGCATCCAGCGCCGCCAGCACCCCATCACGCTCCGCCGGCACCGGCAGCGTCAGCGGATAGCTCTGGCCGACATAGCACAATTCGGCCTCCAGGCGCAGCTCACGGCGCTCCGGCGGCACGCCGTTGTCGGCCAGCAGGCGCAGGCCGGACGCCGCCATCTCATCGAGCGCCGACCACAGCGCCGCCGGCGACAGATCGCCGGTGCGGCGATAGAGGGTGCGCACCAAGTCATGCTTGACATCACTCGCCAGCAGGCCGAGCGCCGAGTTCAGGCCAGGGGTCGGCGGCACGATGACGGTGGCGAGGCCGAGTGCGGCGGCGACCGCGACGGCATGCAGCGGCCCGGCGCCGCCCGAGGGCACCAGCGCATAGTCGCGCGGGTCGATGCCGCGCTGGACCGAGATGAACTCCAGCGCCGCGATCATCCGGGCATTGGCGATTTCGACGATGGCCTGGGCGGCGGCGACGACGCTGAGGCCGAGCGGGCGTGCCACCGCGCGGTCGATCGCGGCGTCGGCGCGCGCGGGGTCGAGCGGCAGCGCGCCGCCGAGGAAAAATGCCGGGTCGAGCCGCCCCAGCACCAGATTGGCGTCGGTCAGCGTCGGCCGCTCGCCACCCTTGCCGTAGCAGGCGGGGCCGGGCACCGCCCCGGCGCTGTCCGGGCCGATGGTCAGCGCGCCGCCGGGGTCGATGCGGGCGATCGAGCCGCCGCCGGCGCCGATCTCGACGAGGCTGATCACCGGGGTCTTCACCGGATAGCCCTGGCCGCGGCCATTGGTGGTGGTCGGGCGGGCGGCGGCGCCGACCTCGAAGGAGTCGGCCAGCGCCGGCACGCCATTGTCCACCAGCGCCACCTTGGCGGTGGTGCCGCCGATGTCGAGCGCCAGGATGCGCGCGCCGAGGTCGGGCCGCGCTAGCCGGCCGGCGACGAAGGCGGCGCCGATCACCCCCGCCGCCGGGCCGGATTCGACCAGATGCACCGGCAGTGCCCTGGCCGTCGCGGCGGCAATGATGCCGCCGCTGGAGGTCATCAGATGCAGCCCGCTGCCCAGCCCGAGAGCCGCCAGCCGCTGCTCCAGCCGGGCGATGTACGGCCCGACTTTGGGCACCAGCACGGCGTTAACGACGGTGGTGCTGGTGCGCGGGTATTCGCGGTATTCCGGGCACACGTCGCTCGATAACACCACCGGCAGTCCGGGCACGGCGGCGGCGATGACGGCGGCGGCGCGGCGTTCGTGGGTGGGGTCGCGATAGGCATGCAGGAACGCCACCGCAATCGCCTCCGCCCCCTGGTCGCGCAGCCGGCAGGCGGCGGCGGCCACCGCCGCCTCATCGAGCGGCGTCAGCACCGCGCCATCGGCGGCGATGCGCTCCGGCACGCCGATGCAGCGCCAGCGCGGCACCAGCGGGCGGGGCTTGTCGTAGAAGATGTCATAGAGCGACGGGCGGGTCTGATAGGCGATCTCCAGCACATCGGAGAAACCCGCACTGGTGATCAGCCCGGCCGCGGCGCCCTGGCCCTCGATGATGGTGTTGGTGGCGATGGTGGTGCCGTGGACGGCAAACACCACCTGCTGCGGGGTGATGGCGAAGCGCGCGAACGCAGCCGCCAGACCGTCGAGGAAGCCCTGCGACGGGTCGGCGGGGGTGGTCGGCACCTTGACCACCTGCACCACGCCGCTGTGCTCCTCCACCACCACGACATCGGTGAAGGTGCCGCCGATATCGACGCCGATCCGGTATAAGGGGTGCGGATGGCGGGCCGGCTGCGCGTCCATCGCGGTCCTTTCGTGGCTGGCGACGTGTATATTACGTGTATTTACGATGCTGCCGGGGGGCCAGGGAGTCAACGATGAACAACGACGGGTCGGCCATGCCGCAGATGCGCTCCGCGACCAAGCGCGGCACCGGACGGGAGATGGCCTATCAGGTGCTGCGCGGGCGGATTCTCGATCTGACGCTGGAGCCGGGGGCGCCGCTCGATGAGGCGCCGCTGGTGCGCTCCTTGCGGCTGTCGCGCACGCCGCTGCGCGAGGCGCTGGTGCGGCTGGCGTCGGAGAAGCTGGTGGACCTGCTGCCCAACCGCGGCGCGCGGGTGGCCGACATCTCGGCCGGCAAGCTCGCCGAGTATTTCGAGGCGCTGGGGCTGGCCCAGCGCGCCACCCATCGCTGGGCGGCGCTGCGCCGCAGCACCGCCGATCTGGCGGCGATCCGCGCGCGCATGGCGGCGTTCGCGCAGGCGGCGCGCCAGGACCCGGTGCTGACCCCGGCGTACAACCGCGCCTTCCATTCGGCCATCGCCGCGGCCAGCGGCAACGCCCATCTTGTGCAGCTCTACGAGGCGCTGCTCGACCAGGGGCTGCGGCTGGCGCGGCTGACGGTGATCCATGTCGCGCCGCAGGGGATCACCCCGGAGATGCACATCGAGGCGCTGATCCGCGACCATGCCGACATTCATGCCGCGATCGAGAGCCGCGACGCCGATGCCGCCGACCGGCTGGCCGGGGTGCATAACGCGTTGTTCCGCCGCCGGGTGTTCGACTTCTTCGTCAACCGCAACGCCACGCCGGCCGATCAGGTGTCGCTGGCGGCGGACGCCTGATCGCCGCCGCCGCTGCGCGATGCCTGCGGCGGGGCGGCCCGGCGCACGCGCAGCACCGGCTCGGCCAGCATGCCGCCGGGGCGCAGCTGCAGGATGGCGAGGAAGCAGACGCCGATCAGCATGCCGCGCCCGGCGGCGATCTGCACCGCGCCGATGCCGGGCAGGATGCCGGCGGCGAAGCGGGTTGATTCGAGCACCAGCACGACGATCACCGTGCCGAGCAGGGTGCCGGTGTTGCTGCCCTTGCCGCCGAGGGTGACGGCAAGAAAAATGTAGATGGTCAGCAACGGCACGAAAATGTCCGGGGTGATGTACTGGGTGAACTGACCGTACATCGCCCCGGCCAGCCCGATCATCGCGCCGCCGAGGGCAAAGGCGCGCACCTGGAACCAGACCACGTTCTTGCCGGCGACCGCGGCGACCTGCGGATCATCGCGCAGCGCCCGCAGCACCCGGCCGAACGGCGCCGCGCGGGCGGCTTCGGCCACGGCATAGCTTGCCGCCGTCAGCACCACGCACAAAGCCAGATAGAACAGGTCGTAATGCGCCGCGAACAGGCCGCGCAGCGGCTGCGGGATGTTGCTGACCCCGTCGCTGCCGTGGGTCAGCCAGATCTCGTTGTCGGCGACGGTACGCACCACTTCGGCGATGCCCAGGGTGACGATGGCGAAATAGTCGTCGCGCAGGCGGCGCAGCCCCAGACAGGCGAGGCCGGCGACCGCCGCGGTCAGCGCCGCGCCGGCCAGCATGCCGCCGGCGATCGGCAGGCCGAGGCGTGTTTCGCCGAGCGCCGCGGCATAGGCGCCGATGGCGAAGAATCCGGCGACGCCGAAATTCACCATCCCCGCCATGCCCCACATCACATTCAGCCCCAGCGCCATGGTGGCGTAGATGGCGGCCAGGGTGAGCATGGCGACGACATAGCTGAGCATCCGGTCAACTCCGCCCGCTGCCGAGGATGCCCTGCGGGCGCAGCAGCAGCATCAGCAGGATGGCGACGAAGCCCATCACCGAGCGGTATGACGGCTGCACCGCGAGCAGCGACAATTCCTCGAACACGCCGATGAACATTGCCCCGACAACCGCGCCGGGAATGCTGCCCAGGCCGCCGACCACGGCGGCGGCGAACACCGAGAGCAGCACGTGAAAGCCCAGCTCGGGGTCGAGCGAGGTGGCCAGCCCGAGCAGCATCCCGCCGACGCCGCACAGCCCCATCGCGGTGAAGGTGGCGATGCTGCCGATCCGCTCGGGGTCGATGCCCTTGATGTCGGCCAGCACCGGATTGTCGCCGACGGCGCGCATCGCCTTGCCGAGCGGGGTCAGCGCCAGGAACAGGAACAGCACCAGCATGATCGCCGCGGCGATCAGCAGCGCGGCGAAACTCTGCGGCCCGATCCGCAGCGGCCCCAGCGACCAGTCGCGCGCCACCGCGATGTCATAGCTGCGGATGTCGTTGCCGAAGCAGAAGCGGACCAGATTCTCCAGCACCAGGTTCAGCGCGATCGAGGCCACCGCGACCAGGGTGAGGCCGAAGCGCAGCACCGGGCGCAGCGCCAGCCGGTCGGTGACGATGCCAAACACCCCGGCAACCAGGAACGCCACCACCAGCGCCGCCGAACTCGACCAGCCCAGCGACACGTTGGCGACATAGCCGGCATAGGCGCCGATCGACATGTGCCCGGCGATGGAGAAGTTCAAATAGCGCCGGATGGCGAAGATCGTGGTCAGCCCGATCGCCGGCAGCGCCAGCACGCTGCCGGCCATGAAGCCGTTGAGGACGAGCTGCAACAGCTCGGTGAGGCTCGCGGGCAAGCGGTCAGAGCGCGCGCGACAGGACGAAGGCGCCGTCCTTGACCACGGTGACCCGGAAATTGCTCGACACCACATCGCCGAGCGGGGTGAACTTGCACGGCCCCGAGGCGCCGAGATAGTTGATCGTCTTGCCGTCGGCCAGCGCCTTCATGCCGTCCACCGCATTGTCCACCTTGACCCCGTCGGGATCGCCGATGCGCCGCACATAGTCGCGGATGGCGGTGCCGCTGGCCTGCCGCGCCGCGGCGATGGCGAGCACCGCGAGATTGGCCTCGTCATAGCCCTGGCAGGCATAGGTATCGAGATGCGCGCGCCCCAGCCGGGCGGCCAGCCGGGCATAGGCCGTCGAGCCGGCATCCGGCACCGGCTCGACGGCGAAGATGCCCTCGGCCACCGCCTTGCCGACGCCGGCGACGAACTGTTCGTTGACCGCGTAGGCGTAGCCGATCACCTTGCCGCGGTAGTTGGCGCGGTAGATGTCTTTCGCCAGCACGATGGTATCCGGCTGGTAGCCGCCGGCCATCACCATGTCCGGGGCGGCGCGCATCATCGCATCGACCTCGGAGCGGAAGCTGGTCTTTTTGGCGTCGTAGATCGCCGTGCTGACCTTGATCCCGCTGGTCGCACAGAGCGTGCTCACGGCGGCGAAGTTGCTGGCGGTGAACGGGGTCTGCGGCATCATGATATACAGGTGCCTGGCGGCTTCGAGGCTGGCGAAGCGGGCGAATTGCTCGGCCTGCAGATGCGTGTTCGGCTGGGTGCGGATGATGTAGCCCTGGTGCGGCAACTCGGTGATGCTGTCGGCGGCGCCGATGATGATCAGCATGACGTGCGCCTGCCAGCACAGCGGCGCCACCGCGCTGCACACCGCCGAGGCCCAGGTGCCCATGATGGTCACCACCTGATCGGCATCGATCAGCTTATGGGCGGCGCGCACCGCGTTCTCGGGGTTGGTCTGGCTGTCCTCGGTGATCAGCTCGATCTTGCGCCCGAGCACGCCGCCGGCGGCGTTGACCTCGTCGATGACCAGCCGCTGGCTGGTGTTGATCGACGGCCCCCAGGCGCCGCCGGCGCCGCTCAGCGGCACCAGCGCGCCGAAGCGGATCGGCCCGCTGTCCTGGGCGGCGAGGCGGCCGGGCAGGGCGCCGGCGCCGGCCAGCGCGGCGGCGATCCCGAGCACGCTGCGCCGGTTCGCGTTCCAGGTCTTGCTCATCATCGGTTCCTTTCGTCGGTGGCGCGATGCCGCGGCGGCGCGGCGTGGATCGTCAGGCTCCCAGAAACAACCGGCGCACCTGCGGGTCGGCGGCAAGCTGCGCCGCCGCGCCATCGCGCGCGTTGCCGCCGTCCACCAGCACATAGGCGCGGCCGGCGATGCGCAGCGCCTCCAGGGCGTTCTGTTCGACCATCAGGATGGTCATGCCCTCGGCGTTGATGGCCGCGATGGCGTCGAACAACTCCCCCGCGGCCTTCGGCGACAGCCCCGCCGACGGCTCGTCCAGCAGCAACAGCGAAGGGTGTACCATCAGCCCCATGGCCATGGCGAGCGTCTGCCGCTGGCCGCCCGACAGGCTGCGCGCGGCGAGGTGCCGACGGGCGCCGAGCCAGGGGAAGCGGCGGATATTCTCCGCCGCGCGGGCGCGCCAATGGGCCCGGTCGAGCCAGCCGGAGACCTCCAGATTGTCCTGCAGGCTCAGACTGGCAAAGACATTGCCCTCCTGCGGCACATAGGCGATGCCGCGGCGCGAGACGGCGCGCGGCGCCAGTCCGCCGATCGGCTCGCCAGCGAAGCGGATCTGCCCGCTGCGCGGCCGCAGCAGCCCGGCGATGCTGCGCAGCAGCGTCGATTTGCCGGCGCCGTTGGGGCCGATGATGACGACGATCTCACCGCCATCGACGTGCAGGTTGACGCCCTTGAGGATTTCGTCATGGGCGCCGTAGCCGGCCACCACCCGCTCGACCTCCAGCGCGGTCATGCGGCGCGGCCCATATAGGCGGTCTGCACCCGATGGTCGTTGCGCACCTCGGCGAACGACCCCTGCATGAGGCAGCGTCCCTCGGCCATCACCACCACCTCGTCGCAGATGTCGCCGATCAGCGCCATGTTGTGCTCGACGACGAGGAAGCTGATGCCGTCGTCGCGGCAACTGCGGATATGCCCGCCGAGCAGCCGGGCGAGACTGGGGTTGACCCCGGCGGCGGGTTCGTCGAGCAGGATCATGCGCGGACGGCGCATCAGCACGCGGCCGAGTTCGATCAGCTTCTTCTGCCCGCCGGACAGGTCGCTGGCGAGGTTGTCGGCGACCGGCTGGAGTTCCAGTCGCTGCAGCATCTGCCACGCCTGCTCGCGCAGCAGCGCCTCGCGCCGGCGCATCGCCGGCGTCCGGGTGAGCGCCTGCCACAGCGCCTCGCCCGGCTGCTCGGCGCCGTACAGCATCAGGTTCTCGATCACCGTCAGCGTCGGCAGGCCGCGGGCGATCTGAAAGCTGCGGATCAGGCCGGCCTTGGTGATGCGCTCGGGCGGCAGGCCGGTGATGTCGTGGCCGTCGAAGCGCACCCGCCCGGCATGCGGGCGGATCATGCCGGAGACGGCGTTGAACAGCGTCGTCTTGCCGGCCCCGTTGGGTCCGATCAGCCCGGTGATGAGGCCCGGCCGGACGGCAAAGCTGACGCCGTCGAGCGCCGTGACGCCGCCGAAGGACAGGCGCAGCCCATCGATCTCCAGCAGGGCGGCGGGGGCAACGCTGGTCACGCTATGTTCGGCACCGATCGCTGATCGCTCCTTGCGTCTCGCCGCCGGCAGCGGCACCAGCGCCCGCCCGGCTGTTAAATACTTAGCGTATCCACACGGCCTGCCATGTCAATCGCGCCGCCGGCGGGAATCCCGCCGGCGGCCGGGACGATGTCGTCCGTGCCCCTTGAACCCGCCACGGCGAATGCCCAGGGTCTTGTATAGTTTTGGAGGTTACGAAGATGATCCCGCCCTCGCGTAATGGCCGGTGATGGTTTCGCAACTGCGGCAGGAGGCGATTTCTCCACATTTGGTAAAAATCTGCTGGGCTGTATAGCCGGTGTAAACCGGATTTGCGTCATTTGACGCTGACCAATCAGCAGGCCGCCCGCAGTCGCGGGGGCCTGCTGTGTGTTTCAACCCTACGCCACAAACCTCACCACTGATCGCCGCGCCCGGGCGGGTGCGTCCCCGAGACCGCTCGCGCGGCCCGGATCGGGTAACGCTGCGGCCGTGGCATGGCGGGGTGCATCTCTGCGCCAACCCCTTACGCGCTGCCCGCGGCGCCGGATGCCGATGACGTATTCGCCGCCTTCCGCAGCCGGGCGCGCGCGCTGTTCACCTCCAACGCGATCGAGTTTCAGCGCCGCATCCTGCGCAGCGGCCTGGCCATCGCCTGCCTCACCTGGATCGGCTTGCAGCACGAGATCGCCGCCGGCGCGCTGGTGTGGGTGCCGCTGGCATCGCCGCGGCTGCGCCGGCTGCAGATCGGGCTGTTCGTCTCGGCGCAACGCACCCTGTCGCCGGCGGCGGCGCAGGTGGTCGCGCTGCTGTCGCGCAAGCCGCCGCCGCCGCCGCCGCCATGACATCGCCCGGCACGATCGCCTATATCAGGCGCATGCTGCGGATCACCGAAATCAAACTGCCGCTGGATCACCCGCCCGAGGCGCTGCGCGCCGCGGTGATCGAACGCCTCGGCGTGGCCGAGACGCAACTGCGCGATGTCACCATCTACCGGCGCGGCTTCGATGCCCGCCATGCACCGCAGATCGCCGTCGTTTACACGCTCGATGTCGATGTCCACAACGAAACCGCGCTGCTCGGCCGCGCCAGGGTGGCGCGCGCGCCGGCCTGCGCCTATCGCCTGCCCGGCCGCGCGCCGCGCGGGGCGCCGCGCCCGCTGGTGATCGGCGCCGGCCCGTGCGGCCTGTTCGCCACCCTGGTCCTGGCGCAGATGGGATTCCGGCCGATCCTGCTCGAACGCGGCAAGGTGGTGCGCGAGCGGACCAGGGACACCTGGGCGCTGTGGCGGCACGGCGTGCTCAACCCCGGCAGCAACGTGCAGTTCGGCGAGGGCGGTGCCGGCACCTTCTCCGACGGCAAGCTCTATTCCACGGTCAAGGACCCGGCGTTCCGCTGGCGAAAGGTGCTCAGCGAATTCGTTGCCGCCGGGGCGCCGGAGGAAATACTCTACGACGCGCATCCCCATATCGGCACCTTCCGCCTCGTCGCGATGGTCGAGGCGATGCGGGCCTCGGTCGAGGCTCTCGGCGGCGAGTACCGTTTCGGCGCGGAGGTGACCGACCTGCTGCTCGACGCCGACCGGCGGGTGCGCGGCGTGGCGCTGAGCGATGGCGAGACCATTGCCGCCCCGGCGGTGGTGCTGGCGCCGGGACACTCGGCGCGCGACCTGTTCGCGCTGCTCGCCGCCCGCGGCGTGGCGATGGCGGCCAAGCCGTTTTCCATCGGCGTGCGCATCGAGCATCCGCAGGGCCTCATCGACCGCGCCCGCTTCGCCACGGCACAGCGCCCGGCGGCGCTGGGCGCGGCGGAATACCGGCTGGTCAGCCACGACGCCGCCGGGCGCGACGTGTACAGCTTCTGCATGTGCCCCGGCGGCACCGTCGTTGCCGCGGCGTCCGAGCCGGGGCGCGTCGTCACCAATGGGATGAGCCAGTATTCCCGCGCCGAGCGCAACGCCAACGCCGCCCTGGTCGTGGCGATGACGCCCGAGCGGGACTATCCCGGCGATCCGCTGGCCGGCATCGCCCTGCAACGCCGCTGGGAGGCGGCGGCCTTTGCTGCGGGCGGCGGCACCTACGCCGCACCGGCGCAGCGGCTGGAGGATTTCATGGCCGGGCGGGCCAGCCGCGCGCTCGGCGATGTCGCTCCCTCCTATAAGCCGGGCGTGGTGCCGACCGACCTTGCCGCCTGTCTGCCCGGCTTCGTGACGGCGGCGATTCGCGCCGCGCTGCCCGGCTTCGCGCAACAACTGCGCGGCTTCGACCTGCCGGACGCGGTGCTGACCGGGGTGGAGACGCGCACCTCCAGCCCGGTCCGCATCGCACGCGACGACGCCCTGCAGAGCCTCAACACGCCGGGATTGTTTCCCGCCGGCGAGGGCTGCGGCTATGCCGGCGGCATCCTCTCCGCCGGGGTCGATGGCATCCGCGCGGCCGAGGCGGTGGCCGCCTGCCTGGTTGCGCGCGGCTAACGGCGCCACCGGCTGCGCCGGTCGTGGCCGGTTAATCCTGGCGCTAAACCCCCCTCCACACGGCGTGGCGGGTTTCCTCCGGCGCCTGCTCCGCTGTCGCCGCCCACAGATAGGCCGCCGCGTCGTGCAGCGTGTTCAACGGCATGGCGAACAGATAGCCCTGGCCGACATCGCAATGCGCCTGCTCCAGGAAGGCCAGTTGCGCGGTGGTCTCGATGCCTTCGGCGACCGACACCATCCCCAGATTGCGCGCCAGACTGATCACCGTGCGGGTGATCACCTCGCTTGCCCCGCCCTTGCCGATGCCGGCGACGAATGAGCGGTCCACCTTGAGCTGGCCGATCGGCAGCATCGACAGATGCGCCAGTGAGGCATAGCCGGTGCCGAAATCATCCAGCGCCAATGTCATCCCCAGCAGGCTGAACGCCCGCAGCACCGCCTCGATCCGCTCTGCCGCGCGGCCGAGCAGGATTGTCTCGGTCAGTTCGAGGACCAGGATGGTCGGGTCGAGCCGATATTTGGCCAGGGTGCTGAGCGTCTGCTCCATGAAACCGGGATCGAGAAGCTGCGGGCCGGTGACGTTGACGGCGACATGGCCGGGGTCCAGCCCCATGTCCAGCAACTGCCGCATCCGCGCCAGCGCGGTGTGCATCACCGCGTTGCCGAGCGGGATGATCAATCCGGTTTCCTCGGCCACCGGGATGAATTCGTCAGGCGGGATCCATTCCTTGCCGTCATGCCAGCGCGCCAGCGCCTCGAACCCGGCATGACCGCCGCGCAGCCGGCGCTGCGGCTGCAATGCCACTTCGATTGCGCCGATCTGCAAGGCGGCGCGCAGCGCTTCGGCGATTCTGGTGCGGCGGGCGAAGGCCGCCGTCATGTCGGGGCGGAACATCGACGACCGGCCGCGACCGTTGCGTTTGGCCTCATACAGCGCCATGTCGGCGTTCTTCAGCAATACCGTGGCATCGTCGCCGTCAGCCGGGAAATGCGTCCCGCCGAGCGAGATGCTCGGCAGCATCTGCCGCCCGCTCAGTTCGGCGCGGCTGCCAAGTGTCGCGAAGACCGTCGCCAGCCGCTGCGTCCATTCGGTCGGATCGGCAGGGCCGCGGAGCAGCACGGCGAATTCATCGCCGCCCAGCCGTGCCGACAGCTCCCCGCCCCGCACCAGTCGCAGCAGCCGTCGCCCGATCTCGCTGAGCAGCGCGTCGCCCACGTCGTGGCCGAACGTGTCGTTGGTCTGCTTGAGATAGTCGATGTCGATCAGCAGCAGCGCGCCGCCGCTGCCGGCATCGGTCACGCTCTGCTGCAGCGCATGGTTCAGCGCGGCGAGGAACGGCGCCCGGTTGGCCAGCCCGGTGAGGGTGTCGCGTTCGGCCTGCTGGCGCAAAAGCGCTTCGGTCTGCTTGAGTTCGGTCACGTCGGTACGCACCAGAACCCGGTTGCCGTTGTTCGAGGTTCGCCCGCGCGCCAGCGCGAAATGTCCGTTCGGCAGCGCGGTGATGCGCGGCTGGCTGCCGCCGGGGGCGCGGTGCTGAGCGAGGCGCCGCGCAACCCACGCCGCGCGGTCTTGCGCCGTCGGTCCGGCATCGGCCACCAGGCCGTGTTCGGCGGCGAATCGCAGCACCTCCTGCAACGGCCGTCCCGGCGTCATCACCGCCGAGATTTCCGGCATCATCTCGTGATGGGCGCTGTTGGCCAGCAGCAGCCGCTCGTCCGTACCATAGGCGGAAATCGCGGTGGGAACGGCGTCGAGGATATCCAGCAGCAATTCCCGCGCCTGCTGAACCGCGGTGGTGTCGGTATAGACGCCGACCATGTTGCCGCCGATGGACCGGCGGGTCCGCAACAGCATGTGCCGTCCGTCGCTGAACCGGACATCAACCGCCGTGCCCTGCGACTGGTAGGCGGCAACCCGCCGGGCCACCCAGTCCCGCCGTTCCTCGGCGGTGGCGCCGCGGTCCTCGGCGAGGCCGGCTTGCGCCGCCATGGCGAAACTGTCGTGCAATGACACGCCATGCTGGAGCCGGCTCACCACGGGTGGCGCGAACATCACGGTTGCCGCCCGGTTCCACAGCACCAGCCGCTCGTCGGCATCGAAGGCGACGATCGGATCAGGCACCGCATCGATCACGTCGCGCAGCAGGGCTTCGGCACGGGCACGCTCGGCGGCTTCGCGGCGCGCCCGCTGCTCCGCCGCGCGTTCCTGCGTAATGTCGCGGGCGACGGTGACGAACCCGCTGACGGTGCCGGCACCGTCGCGCAGCGGCATGCACTGCAGCTGCAACTCCAGGCGTCTGGCGTCGCGGCCGTACTGCACGATCTCGACCTGATAGCCGGTGCCGGCGCGGATGCCCTGGCGCATCTGCTCCAGTGTCGTCGTGTCGGTTTCTGGACCGTTCAGCAATTCGTTGGCCCGCTGCCCATGCATCTGGTCGCTGGTGTAGCCGGTCAGGCGGGTGAACGAGTCATTGACCCAGGCGATCCTGCCGTCGCTGTCCAACACCGCCACGGCATTCAACGATTGCCGTGCCAGGATCGACAGACTCGACGCGCTGTGCGGCGGACCCTGCGGCGCGGTGACAGCTTCCAGCAGGCCGATCAGCCGCACCGTGCGGCCCGCCGCGCGGATCGCCCGGCCGCGGCTGCGCACGCGGACTTTCCGGCCGGCGCCGGTGATCAGCGTGAGTTCGAGATCCCACGCCGCACCGCTGCGGATCGCCGCGGCGACCGCGGCGCCGATCGCCCTGCGGTCTTCCGGCGGATAGAAGCGCAGCGCGCGCGACGGATATGGCAGATCGGCGGCGGCGATTTCGTGAAGGCGCAAGGCCGCCGCGGTGCAGCTCAGACGCTTGGTGCGAATATCGAACTCCCAGCCGCCGACACCAACCGCGTCCAACGCTTCGTCAGCAAGGCTGGGCATCACGCCGGTCCTCTGCGCTCCGCCGGCGGAGCGTCCGGCGGCAGGTCATGCATAGCCAAATGATTGCGATTATCATTATTTTACTGTACGGCATCTATCGCGCGCTTCACATTATAGCTGGCCGCCGGCGCCTGCGCCATGGCGCAGGCGCCGGCGGCGTGACGGACAGGCCGATGCAGCGCCACGCGCGGTTCGCTGATTTCTCCGCCGGTTAAGCCTTCCTTCGCATCCTGGCGCCAGCATCGCGCCTCCCGCATCGCCGCGGGGCGGGGGTGGGATGGACGATCTGCTGGCGGATTTTCTGACCGAGACCGGCGAGAGCCTGGCTGATCTCGATCTCGCGCTGGTGCGGCTCGAACGCACCCCGGACGACGCCGAGACGCTGTCGCTGATCTTCCGTCATGTCCATACGGTCAAGGGCACCTGCGGCTTCCTCGGTCTGGCGCGGCTGGAAGGCGTGGCGCATGCCGCCGAGCATGTGCTGGTGCGGCTGCGCGACCGGCAGCTTGCGGTGACGCCCTCGGTGGTCAGCGCCGTGCTCGCCGCGATTGACCGGATCAAGGCGATTGTCAGCGGCATTGCCGCCACCGGCAGCGAACCGGCCGGCGACGATGCGCCGGTGATCGCGGCACTGGCCGCGGCGGCCGAGGGCAGGGCGCCCGCCGCACCCCGGCCGGCCAGCGCCGAGCCGGCCGAAGCCGCGCCGCCCGCCGAGCCGGCGGCGGGCGAACCCGCCGCCACCACGCAGACGATCCGCGTCGCCGTCGATGTGCTGGAAGACCTGATGACCCTGGTTGGCGAGTTGGTGCTGACCCGCAATCAGCTCCTGCAACTCGTCCGCGGCCAGGGCGAGAGCGCGTTGTCGGTGCCGCTGCAGCGGCTGTCGCAGATCACCTCGGACCTGCAGGAAGGGGTGATGAAGACACGCATGCAGCCGATCGGCGGGGCGTGGAACAAGCTGCCGCGGCTGGTGCGCGATCTGGCGCACGAGCTGGACAAGAAGATCGACCTAGTGATGCACGGCGCGGAGACCGAACTCGACCGTCAGGTGCTCGAGTTGATCAAGGACCCGCTCACCCACATGGTGCGCAACGCCGCCGATCACGGGCTGGAAGCCGCCGCCGAGCGGCGGGCGGCGGGCAAGCCGGAGAGCGGACGCATCACGCTGCGCGCGTTTCACGAAGGCGGGCACGTCGTCATTCAGATCGAGGATGACGGGCGCGGTCTGCCGGTGGACAAGATTCGCACCAAGGCACTGGCGCGCGGCCTCGCCAGCGAGGCGGAACTCGCCGCCATGGCGGAGGCGCAGGTGCTGCGCTTCATCTTCCGCCCTGGCTTCTCCACCGCCGCCGAGGTCACCGCGGTCAGCGGACGCGGGGTCGGGATGGATGTGGTCAAAACCAATATCGAGCGCATCGGCGGCACCATCGATCTCGACAACCATCCCGGCCACGGCAGCGGCTTTTCCATCAAGATCCCGCTGACCCTGGCCATCGCCTCGGCGCTGATCGTGCAGGCCGGCGACGAACGCTTCGCCATTCCGCAGCTTGCCGTGGTCGAACTCGTGCATGCCGGCAGCGGCGCCGAGGCCAGCTCCGATGCGCGCATCGACCACATCGAGGGCACGCCGGTCCTGCGCCTGCGCGAGCGGCTGATGCCGCTGGTCAGCCTGCGCCGGCTACTCGACATGGATGCCACCGAGGCGCCGCCGGCCGCGCATTATGTCGTGGTGGTCCAGGTCGGCACCGCACGGCTCGGCATCATCGTCGATGCGGTGTTCGATACCGAGGAGATCGTCGTCAAGCCGGTGGCGCCGGTGCTGCGTCACGTCACCATGTTCAGCGGCAACACCATCCTCGGTGATGGTTCGGTGATCATGATCCTCGATCCGAACGGCATCGCCCGGGCCAGCGGGTTGGTCGGCGCCGAAGTGCGGCCGGGCGAGCGGCGCGAGACCGCCGCGCTGCTGCCGGCGGCGCAGCGGCGCACCGCGCTGCTGCTGTTCCGGGCCGGCGGCGACGGGAAGCTTGCGGTGCCGCTCAATCTCGTCGCCCGCATCGAGCATATTCCGGCCGAGCGGATCGAGATGTCGGGCGGCCGGCCGGTGACGCAGTATCGCGGCCGGCTGATGCCGCTGGTGCCGCTGACCGGCGCCGTCGATACCGAGCGGGCGGAACAGGCGGTGCTGGTGTTCGCCGACACCGAGCAGTCGCTCGGCCGCGACCGCTGCATGGGGCTGGTGGTCGATGAGATTCTCGACGTTGCCGATGAGGTGCTGCGCGTCGAACTGTCCGGGGCGCGGCCGGGGCTGCTCGGCAGCGCCGTCATCGCCGGGCGCGCCACCGATGTCATCGACACCGCGCACTGGCTGCGCGAGGCGCATGGCGACTGGTTCGCCGCCGCGACCGGGCAGGGGCCGCGGGTGCTGCTGGTCGATGATTCCGAGTTCTTCCGCGGTCTACTGCTGCCGGTGCTGGTCGCCGCCGGGTTCGACGCGATCGGCGCCGCCGGCGCCGCCGAGGCGCTGCGCCTGCGCGATGCCGGCCACCGCATCGACGCCATCGTCTCCGACATCGCCATGCCGGAGATGGACGGCATCGCGCTGGTCCGCCGGCTGCGCGAGGGCGGCGCCTGGGCGCATCTGCCGGTGATCGCACTGTCCGCCCGCGCCGGCGCCGAGGAGGTGGAGGCGGGGCGGCAGGCCGGCTTCACCGATTACGTCGCCAAATCCGATCGCGACGCCCTGCTTGCCAGCCTGCGCCAGTGCCTGTCGCACGCCACCGCGTGAAGGAGCCGCGACGATGAGCCTCGATGTTCTCGACCGCCCGATCAGCGCGCTCGCCGGCGCCGGCGCCGACGGCGATGCCGAGCAGATGCTGGTGACGCTGCTGCTGGCCAGCCAGCTCTGCGGCATCCCGGTGCTGGCGGTGCGCGACGTGCTCGGCGAGCAGACCATCGCCCGCATTCCGCTGGCCCCGGCCGAGGTCGCCGGCAGCCTCAACCTGCGCGGCCGCATCGTCACCGCCATCGACCTGCGCCGCCGCCTGCGCCTGCCGCCGGCGCCGGAGGGCACCCGGCGGATGTCGGTCGTCACCGAGCAGGGCGGCGAGCTGTACGCGCTGCTGGTCGATCAGGTGAGCGAGGTGATGACGCTGCGCGCCGCGGCGTTCGAGCCGGTGCCGCCGACCCTGCCGGCGGAATGGGCGGCGCACAGCGCCGGCATCTACCGGCTGGACGGCCGGCTGCTGGTGGTGCTCGACGTGGCGCGGCTGCTGGCGCTGGGCGGCGCGGGCTGACATGGCACGGCTGCTGGTCGTCGATGACAGCAAGGTGGTGCGCAAAGTGGCGCGCCGCATCCTGGAAGGGCAGGGCTTCACCGTCACCGAGGTCGGCGACGGCGCCGCGGCGCTGGCCGCCTGCCGCGCGGCGCTGCCCGATTGCGTGCTGCTCGACTGGAACATGCCGGTGATGAACGGCATCGAGTTCCTCAAGGCGCTGCGCGCCGAGTTCGGGCCGGATCGGCCGACGGTGGTGTTCTGCACCACCGAGAACGACCTCGACCGGATCAGCGAGGCGATCACCCTCGGCGCCCAGGAGTTCATCATGAAGCCGTTCGACGAAGCGATCCTGCTCGGCAAGCTGGCCGAGGTCGGCATCGCGTGAGTGGTGTCGCGCGGGTGCTGGTGTGCGATGATTCCGCCGTCATCCGTGGCGCGGTGACGCGCATGCTGGAGCGCGACGGGCAGGTGCGCGTCGTCGCCCGCGCCGCCAACGGCCGCGAGGCGGTGCAAGAGGTGGCGCGGCAGAAGATCGACGTCGCGGTGCTCGACATCGAAATGCCGGAGCTCGACGGCATGGCGGCGCTGCCGCTGCTGCTGAAGGCCGATCCCGGCCTGCGCGTCATCATGTCGAGCACGCTGACCACGCGCGGCGCCGACATCGCGCTGCGCGCGCTGCGCCTCGGCGCCGCCGACTACATCCCCAAACCGACCGTCGCCGCCATCGGCGACGACAGTTTCCGCGCCGAATTGCTGGCCAAAGTGCTGGGGCTGGCGCGGCAGCGGCGCGGCATCGCGCCGGTGGCGCCGAAGCTGCCGCCGCCGCGCCCGGCGCCGCTGCTGCCGCCCAACCTGCTGGCGGTCGGCAGCTCGACCGGCGGGCCACAGGCGCTGTTCGCCCTGGTGCAGGCGCTCGGCCCGGCGCTGCGCGTGCCGGTGGTGGTGACGCAGCATATGCCGGCGACCTTCACCAGGCTGCTGGCCGAGCATCTCGACCGGCTCGGCGCGATGCCCTGCGCCGAGGCGCGGCACGGCGAGGCGCTGCTGCCCGGCCGGCTCTATCTGGCGCCCGGCGAGCGGCATCTGCTGATCGAGCGTGACGGCGCCACGCTGCGCGCCACGCTGGCCGATACGCCGGCGGAAAACTTCTGCCGCCCCGCCGTCGATCCGATGCTGCGCAGCGCCGCCGCCGCCTGCGCCGGCCGGGTGCTGGTGGTGATGCTGACCGGCATGGGGCAGGACGGGCTGCTCGGCACCCGTGCCGTGGTCGCCGCCGGCGGTGCGGCGCTGGCGCAGGACGAGGCGAGCAGCGTCGTCTGGGGCATGCCGGGGGCGATCGCCCAGGCGGGGCTGTGCCGCGCCGTGCTGCCGCTCGGCGATCTGGCCGGCGCGGCGCGGCTGCTGATCGGGGGGCGGGCATGACGCCGCAGGGGTTCGCCGTGTTCGCCGAGGTGCTGCGCGCCGGCTCCGGCCTCGCCATCGGGCCGGACAAGCTCTACCTGCTGGAAACACGGCTGGCGCCGATCCTGCGTGCCGAGGCGCTGCGCGATCTCGACGCCCTGGCGCTGCTGCTCAAGGGCGGCGGCCGGCCGGCGCTGACGCGCGCCGTGGTGGAGGCGATGACCACCAACGAAAGCAGCTTCTTTCGCGATACCACGCCGTTCACCCATGTCCGCACGCAGGCGCTGCCGGCGCTGCACGCGGCGCGGCCGGCGGGGGCGAAGCTGCGCCTGTGGTCGGCGGCGGCGAGCACCGGGCAGGAGGCCTATTCGCTGGCGATGATCCTGCACGATCTGCGCCCGCTGCTGGCCGGGCGGGAGGTCGAGATCGTCGGCACCGATCTGGCGCGCGAGGTGCTGGCGCGGGCGCGCGAGGGTCTTTACTCGCAGTTCGAGGTGCAGCGCGGCCTGCCGGTGGCGATGCTGCTCAAGCATTTCCGCAAGGAAGGCGAGATGTGGCGGCTGGCCGAGGCGCTGCGCGGCATGGTGCGCTTCCAGGAGGCCAATTTGCTCGGCGATCTGCGTCCGCTCGGCCGGTTCGACCTCATCTTCTGCCGCAACGTGCTGATCTATTTCGACCCGCCGACCAAGGCGCGGGCGCTGGAGGCGATTGCCCGGCAACTGGCGCCGGACGGGCGGCTGTATCTCGGCGGCGCCGAGACGGTGCTCGGCGTCACCGATCGGTTTGCCCCGGTGCCGGGGGACCGGGGCGTCTATGCCCTGGCGGGAGCGTCGGCGGCGGCGGAACTGGTGCGCGCTTAGGAGCCGGGCAGGGGCGGCGGTTCAGCCGTGCTGCCAGCGGGCGGCGGCGGCGGCGTCGGCATCGTGGGCGGCGACCCATTCGGCGGCGCCGTCGGCGAAGCTTTCCTTCTTCCAGAACGGCGCGCGGGTCTTCAGCCAGTCGATCAGGAAGCCGGTCGCCGCCAGCGCCGCCGCGCGGTGCGGTGCCGCGGCCAGCACCAGCACGATCGCCGCGCCGGGCTGCAGCGTGCCGATGCGATGGATCAGGGTGCAGCCGAGCAGGTCGAACCGCGCCTCGGCCTCGGCGGCGATGGCTGCCATGGCGCGCTCGGTCATGCCGGGATAGTGCTCCAGCGTCATCGCCGTGATCTTCCGCCCGCCGGCGGTGTCGCGCACCGTGCCGACGAAGCAGCCGATGCCGCCAATATCGTTGCGCCCGGCGCCGAGTGCCGCCATTGCCGCGCCGACATCGAACGGCTCCGCCTGCACCCGCACCGTCGCCATCTCAGCCACCCGTCACCGGCGGGAAAAAGGCGATCTCGTCGCCCGGCGCGAGCGTGGTTTGCGGCGTGGCGAAATCCTGGTTGACGGCGCAGCGCACGCTGCCGCCGGGGGCAAAGGCGGCGGCGAAGCCGGGGCCGCGGGCGCGCAGCCAGTCGATCAGCGCGGCGACGGTGCCCACCCCCTCCGGCAGCGCCAGCGCCTCCTCGGCGGTGCCGACGCGCTCGCGCAGCCAAGCGAAATAGAGGATGCGGACCGGCTGGCTCATTTCGGCGTCGGCACTGTCTGGATGCTGCCGTCGGGGCCGATCAGCGTGCTGGTGCCGTTGCCGTTCGGCACCATGATGGTCTGCTGCCCGCCCGGTCCGGTGATGCTGCGCACGCCGCTGCCGCCGACGCCGCCGACCGTCGGGTCGTTCGGTGTGGTGGAGGCCTGCGGCACCGTCGGCTCATTGGGGAACAGCGCCGGCGGGGTGGTGTTCGGCACGTTCGGCGGCGGCAACTGCTCCTGTAGATTGTTCTCCCGCTGCAGCTGCTCCATTGTCGGGATCGGCTTGATCGGTCCCGGCCAGACATCGCCCGGCTCGGGCTGCAGCGGCGCCACGTCGATGTCATGCCCCTCGACCCGCTGCATCGTCTCGTCGCTGCCCGGCGGCAGGTTGGGGTTGGATTGAAACGCATGGGTGTCGTACAGGAAGCCGCCGAAGCCGCTCAGCGGATTGCCGGCAAACTGGCATCCCCCGAGCAGGACAATCAGGCCGAGCAGGGCGGAACGCCGCATGAATCTTTTCCCCAGATGGTGCGCCGGTCCGGGCCTGTCGGGCCGGCGGCGCGCGCGAATGTGCCCGCACGACGGCATCATCTCAAGCGGCCGGTTGCCGCAAGCTGCCATCCGCCCATATTTTGAGCAGCCAATCGCTGATCGCCTCGGGATCATCGAGCGGCAGCCGCAAATGTTGGCAGCCGGGCAGGGCGGCATCGCTGGCGACGGCCAGGATGTCGGCGCGGCCGGGCCACAGCGGCGGCTTGCCGAGCGCCGGGCGGTGGATTTCCAGCTTGGCGCCGGGGGCCGCCTTGAACCCCTCGATCAGCACCAGATCGACCGGCGCCAGCCGGGCGAGCAGGGCCGGCAGATCGGGTTCGTCGCCCGCCACCTCATGCAGCAGCGCCCAGCGGCGCCCGCTCGTCACCAGCACCTCGCGCGCGCCAGCGGCGCGGTGGCGGAAGCTGTCCTTGCCCGGCCGGTCGAGATCGAAGCCGTCATGCGCGTGCTTGATGGTCGAGACGGTCAGCCCGCGCGCCGCCAGCAGCGGCAGCAGCGCGGTGAGCAGCGTCGTCTTGCCGCTGCCCGACCAGCCGACCAGGGCGAGGCAGTTCACCCTGGGCGGACCCCGCCTTCCTGCGCCGCGTGCGGCGGCGGCGGCGGCGGCACGGCCGAGGCGTGGCGCAGCCCGGCCATCAGATAATCCCACCCGGTCAGCAGCGTCAGCAGCGCCGCCGCCCACAGCATCGCCTCGCCGATGATCGAGGCCGGGAGCCACGGCAGATGCAGCAGCGCGGCGCCGTCATTGCCGGCCAGCAGGGTGCCGAGGGCGCCCATCTGTACGCCGGTCTTCCACTTGGCCAGCCGCGTCACCGGCAGGCCGACGCGCATGCCGGCAAGATATTCGCGCAGGCCGCTGACCAGGATTTCGCGCAGCATGATGACAACGGCGGGATACAGGCCCGCGGTGCTGAGCCGGCCGGTGCCGACCAGCATCATCAGCACCGCGCCGACCAGCAGCTTGTCGGCGATCGGGTCGAGCATGCGGCCGAGATCGGAGGTCTGGCGGCGGTCGCGGGCGAGCCGGCCGTCGAAATAATCGGTGATCGCGGCTGCGGCGAAAATGATGCAGGCGGCGAGGTCGGCGCCCGGCCGGCCGACCGCGACCAGCGCCACCAGCAGCGGAATGGCGGCGATACGCGACAACGTCAGCACGTTGGGCAGGTCAGTGAGCATGCGGCGAGCATAGCGCGGAACCGCCGCAAGGTCAGCCGGCACCCACGCCGACCACGGCGCCATCGCGTGTCAGTTTGATGTCGGCCACTGATTCCCCCCCCCCGTCTTCAGCGGCGAGCGGCTTGGCTGAGCGGACGCAGCCCACCCCGCCGCGCCAGGCTCTGCGGCACCCGGCTCTTGAAGGGCGGCGGCGATGGCGCTATCTGAGAGCCGCCGGCTTGCCGGCTATGGTGATAAACGGCTCGTGGAATAAGCGTTGTGGACCCGGGGGCAGTGCCCGGCGCCTCCACCATTCCTCCCTGGTTGTCGGGGCGATGGGGGCGACACAGGTTCGACACGCGCGGTAAAGACGGTCCTTTTGCCCGGCATTGTACCGCCGTTATCGGGCTGTTCTACAAGTGCCAACGACAACATGGCGCTCGCTGTCGCTGCATAAGCGATAAGCGCGGTTCGGGGGGCACCGGGCAACAGAAGCCCCCCACTTCTCCTGCTCCGGACCGATCGCCAATGAGCCTTTATTGTCAGGTGGCGCCGGGGCATCCGGTGCACGGCGCCTATCACGACAGCGAATACGGCTTCCCGCAGCGCGACGAGACGGTGCTGTTCGAGCGGCTGTGCCTCGAGATCATGCAGGCGGGCTTGTCGTGGGAGATCGTGCTCAAGCGCCGCGCCGGCATGCGCGCGGCGTTCCAAGGCTTTGCTGTCGATCATGTCGCCGCGGCCGACCCGGCGTCGCTGCTTGCCGACCCGGCGATCATCCGTAACCGGCTGAAGGTCGCCGCGGTGATCGAGAACGCCCGCCGGGTGCAGGCGCTGCGCCGCAGCCATGGCGGCTTCGCGGCGTGGCTCGACGCGCATCATCCGCGCGACAAGGCGGCGTGGACCAGGCTGTTCCGCGCCACTTTCCTGTTCACCGGCGGCGAGATCGTCGGCGAGTTCCTGATGAGCCTCGGCTACCTGCCCGGCGCGCATGCGGCGCAATGCCCGGTGGCGGCGCGGATCGCCGCCCTGGCGCCGCCCTGGATGCAGGCGGCGGACTTTGCGGCGGCGCCGGACGGCGCTAAGGGGGGCGGGTAAGCCGCGAGACGAGCAATGGACGAGACGCAAGGCGAGCGGCCCGCAAGCCTGCTGCCCTATGACGACTGGACCGAGACGGCGCTGCGCCAAGTGATGCTGCGGGCGCTGTCCTATGCCGCCGAACACGGGCTGCCGGGCGGGCACCATTTCTACATCACCTTCCGCACCGACAATCCGGCGACGGTGATCCCCAAGCGGGTGCGCGCGCAATATCCGCAAGAGATGACCATCGTGCTGCAGCACCAGTTCTGGGATCTGAAGGTCGAGGACGACGCCTTCAGCGTCGGTCTGTCGTTCGGCGGCGTGCCGACGACGATCTATATTCCATTCGTGGCGATCACCGGCTTCGCCGACCCCGAGGTCAGCTTCGGGCTGCAGTTCCACCAGGCCGGCGGCACCGTCGAGGTGCCGGCCGCCCCGCCGGAACCGGCCGCGCCACCCGAGGCAACGCCGCCCGGGGAGCCGCCGGCCGAGGAAAAGCCGCAGGTGGTCAGCCTGGACGCTTTTCGCCGCCGCACCTCGCCGAAGGAGTGAGACCGACGATGAACGCCCCGCTGCCGCGCCCCTCCGGGTTTCACTATGCGCCGATGTTCCCGCTGGGGCCGGACCCGACGCCGTGGCGCAAGCTGGAGATCGGCGGCGTCTGCGCGCTGACCTGCGACGGCCGCAGCATCCTGAAAATCGACCCGTCGGCACTGTCGGATCTGGCGTTCCGCGCCTTCGCCGATGTGTCGCATCTGCTGCGCCCCGGCCATCTGGCACAGTTGCGCGCCATTCTCGACGACCCCGAGGCGTCGGCCAATGACCGTTTCGTGGCGCTCGATCTGCTGAAAAACGCCAACATCGCCGCCGGCCATGTGCTGCCGATGTGTCAGGACACCGGCACCGCCATCGTCTTCGGCAAAAAAGGCCAGCATGTCTGGGTCGATGGCGATGAGGAGGAGGCGCTGTCGTACGGCGTGCATCGCACCTACACGGAGACCAATCTGCGCTATTCGCAGATGGCGCCGCTGTCGATGTTCGAGGAGGTCAACACCGGCAACAACCTGCCGGTGCAGTTCGACATCGCCGCCGCACCCGGCATGGGCCATGCCGACGAGTTCCATCTGATGTTCGTCGCCAAGGGTGGTGGCTCGGCCAACAAGACCTTCCTGTTCCAGGAAACCCGTGCGCTGCTCTCGCCGGACAAGCTGATGGCGTTTCTTGAGGCCAAGGCAAAGACGCTCGGCACCTCGGCCTGCCCGCCATACCATCTCGCCATCGTCATCGGCGGCACCAGCGCCGAGGCGACGCTCAAGACGGTGAAGCTGGCCTCGACCCGCTATCTCGATGCGCTGCCGACCACCGGCAGCACCGCCGGACACGCCATCCGCGATCTGGAGATGGAAGCGCGGGTGCTGGAGATGACGCGCCATATCGGCATCGGCGCGCAGTTCGGCGGCAAGTATTTCTGCCACGACGTGCGGGTGATCCGCCTGCCGCGCCACGGCGCCAGCCTGCCGGTCGGCATCGGCGTGTCGTGCAGCGCCGACCGCCAGATCAAGGCGAAGATCACGCCGCAGGGCGTGTTCCTCGAACAGCTCGAAACCGATCCGTCGAAATATCTGCCCGAGACGACTGACGACGCTCTCGGCGGCGAGGTCGTCGCCGTCGATCTCGACCGGCCGATGGCCGACATCCGCCGCCTGCTGTCGCAATATCCGGTGAAAACCCGCCTGTCGCTGAGCGGCACCATGGTTGTCGCGCGCGACATCGCGCACGCCAGGCTGAAACAGCGGCTGGATGCCGGCGGCGGGCTGCCCGACTATCTCAAGGATCACCCGGTCTATTACGCCGGGCCGGCCAAGACGCCGGCCGGCATGGCGACCGGCAGTTTCGGCCCGACCACCGCCGGGCGCATGGACAGCTATGTCGCGGAGTTCCAGGCGGCGGGCGGATCCTTCGTCATGCTGGCGAAGGGCAACCGCTCGCGCGCGGTGCGCGATGCGTGCAAGCAATATGGCGGGTTCTATCTCGGCAGCGTCGGCGGCCCGGCGGCGCGGCTGGCGCAGGATTGCATCCGCAAGGTCGAACCGCTGGAATATCCCGAGCTCGGCATGGAGGCGGTGTGGCGCATCCGGGTCGAAAACTTCCCGGCCTTCATCGTCATCGACGACAAGGGCAACGATTTCTACGACGGGCTGGGCTGAGATGCGCTTCGCCGTCGATCGGCTCGACCATCTGACGCTGAACTGCCGCGACCCGGAGATCACCGCGTCGTGGTATCAGCGTGTGCTCGGCATGGAGCGCGAGGAGTTCGGCCGCCAGCTTCGCACCTGCCTCAAGTTCGGCGGTCAGAAGCTGAACCTGCGGCCGGTCGGCGCCGATGTCGCCGACTGGTCCACCGCGGCCTTGCCGCTGGCCGGGACGGCGGATTTGTGTTTCGTCACCGCCGTCGGGCCGGACGAGGTGGTCGGCCATCTGCGGCGCTGCGGCGTGGCGGTTGAGCTTGGCCCGGTCGAGCGCATCGGCGCGCTCGGGCTGATGATCTCGATCTACTGTCGCGACCCGGACGGCAACCTGATCGAGATTTCCACCTATCTCGCGGACTGACACGCTGCGCCCCGCGGATTTCGATTTTGTCCTGCCGCCCGGCTCGATCGCGCAGCACCCGGCGCGACCGCGCGACACGGCGCGGCTGCTGCATGTGGCGGACACGCTGGGCGACCGCGTCGTCGGCGACCTGCCCGAGCTGCTGCACGCCGGCGATGTGCTGGTGGCCAACGACACCCGCGTCATTCCGGCGCAGCTTGCGGCGTGGCGCGGCGCGGCGCGCATCGGCATCACGCTTGACCGGCCGCTCGGCGATGGCACATGGCACGCGCTGGCGCGCAACGCGCGGCGGCTGCATGTCGGCGACATGCTGCGCTTCGCCGGCGACCTCACCGCCGAGATTCGCGCCCGTGCCGCGGATGGCGGGGTGGTGCTGGCCTTCAACCTCGACGGTGCCGACTTCGCCGCCGCGCTGCACCGCGCCGGGGCGCTGGCGCTGCCGCCCTACATCGCCCGGCCGCACGGCCCGACTGCCGACGACGCGGCGGATTATCAGACGGTGTTCGCCGCCCATGCCGGCGCCGTCGCCGCACCCACCGCCGGGCTGCATTTCACCCCCGCGCTGCTGGCGGCACTCGATGCGCGTTGCGTGCGGCGGGTGACGGTGACGCTGCATGTCGGCGCCGGCACCTTCCTGCCGCTGCGCGAGGCGGCGATCGACGCCCACCGGCTGCATGCCGAGCGCGGCATCATCACCGCCGCCGCGGCGGCGGCGATCAACGAAGCCGCCGGGCGCATCGTCGCCGTCGGCACCACCAGCCTGCGCCTGTTGGAAGCCGCCGCGGTGGCGCCGCGCTGCATCGCCCCGTTCGCCGGCGAGACCGACATTTTCATCCGTCCCGGCCATGCGTTTCGCAGCGCCGATTTGCTGCTGACCAATTTCCATCTGCCGCGCTCGACCTTGTTCATGCTGGTCTGCGCCTTCGCCGGGGTGCAGCGGATGCGCGATGCCTACGCCCACGCCATCGCCGCCGGTTACCGATTCTATTCGTACGGCGACGCCAGCCTGTTGCACCGCGCATGACGCTGCACTGGACCCGCCAGGCGCAGGACGGCGCCGCCCGCCTCGGCACTCTGCGCACCGCGCATGGCGATGTGCCGACGCCGGTGTTCATGCCGGTCGGCACCGCCGGCACGGTCAAGGCGATGACCGCCGATGCGGTGCGCGCCACCGGCGCCCGGCTGGTGCTCGGCAACACCTACCATCTGATGCTGCGCCCCGGCGCCGAGCGGGTGGAGAAGCTTGGCGGGCTGCACCGGATGATGGACTGGCCCGGCCCGATCCTGACCGATTCCGGCGGCTTTCAGGTGATGTCGCTGGCGGCGCTGCGCAGCATGGATGCCGACGGCGTCACCTTCCGCTCGCATATCGACGGCTCGGCGCACCGGCTGACCCCGCAGCGCTCGGTGGACATCCAGCACCGGCTGGACGCCACCATCACCATGGCGTTCGACGAATGTACGCCGTTCCCGGCGACCGAGGCGCAGGCGCGCACCAGCATGGAGCTGTCGATGCGCTGGGCGGCGCGCTGCCGCGAGGCGTTTGTGCCGCGCCACGGCTACGGGCTGTTCGGCATCAACCAGGGCGGCGTGTTCCCTGAACTGCGCGCCCGCTCGGCCGCGGCGCTGGCGGCTATCGGCTTCGACGGCTACGCGGTCGGCGGGTTGGCGGTGGGCGAGGGGCAGGCGGCGATGTTGGCGGTGCTGGAGGGCGTGGTGCCGCGGCTGCCCGAGTCGGCGCCGCGCTATTTGATGGGCGTCGGCACGCCCGACGATATTCTCGGCGCGGTGGCGCGCGGCATCGACATGTTCGACTGCGTCATGCCGACGCGCGCCGGCCGCACCGCGCGCGCCTACACCCGGGCCGGCGTGTTCAACCTGCGCAACGCGCGGTTTGCCGACGAGGACCGGCCGCTCGATCCCGCCTGCGGCTGTCCGCTGTGCACCCGCCACAGCCGCGCCTATCTGCACCATCTGTTCCGCTGCGCCGAAATGCTCGGGCCGATGCTGCTGACCTGGCATAATGTGCAGTATTATCAGGACCTGATGCGCGGCATCCGCGAGGCGATCGGGGCCGGCCGGCTGGCCGAATTCAGCGCCGCGACGCGCGCCGCCTGGAGCGCCGGAGACGACCGATGAGCGAATATGACGGCCTGACCCAACTCGGCCGCTCGGCCCGCATCCCGGCGGGTCCGCAGGAGGCGGTCTTGGAGCGCGTGCCCAATCCGCGCGCCGACGCGCAGTATCTGGTGCGCTTCACCTGCCCCGAGTTCACCTCGCTGTGCCCGCTGACCGGCCAGCCGGATTTCGCCCATCTGGTCATCGACTATGTCCCCGCCGCCTGGCTGGTCGAGAGCAAGTCGCTGAAACTGTTCCTTAACAGCTTCCGCAATCACGGCGCCTTCCATGAGGGCTGCACGATGGAGGTGGCGCGCCGGCTGGTCGAGGTGCTGGACCCGCTATGGCTGCGCATCGGCGGCTACTGGTATCCGCGCGGCGGCATGCCGATCGACGTATTCTGGCAGACCGGCGCGGCCCCGGCCGGCGTATGGGTGCCGGAACAGGGGGTGCCGACGTATCGGGGACGGGGTTAGGCAACGATCTACCGCCGCGGTCCAGAAACGGCGCCGGTTCATGCCGCTTCTGGCGTGGTCGGCTTGGGCGGCCGGCCTCCCTTGCGGCCATTTGCGCGCGCCGTCGCTTTCTTGGCGGGCGACGTAGATTGGCCGCCGCGGCTGGCGAACAGTCCGGCCAGGGCGCCGGCCGGCAGCAAGGCCGGCAACAGCTCTGTCAGCAGCCCGTGCACGCTGATCTGGATGTCGAGCGCCGCAATCTCGATCGCCGATCCGTCCGGCCATACGTCCAGCCCGGCGAGATGCTGCGGCGCGACGCCGGCAAGGGCGCCGATCCAGCGGCGCGGAACGAGCAGGCCGGCGCCGCGCGTGGTGACGATCTCGACCATGTCCCGATCGGCGAGGTAACGCACGCTGCGCGTCCGGAACTCGCTGTCGGCTGCCGCGCGGCCTGCAGCCACGGCGCGGTCGATGTCTGTCTCGGAAATGCTTTGCATTGTCATGTTTCCTGCCCGCTTCCGGCCTCGATGGCCAGCTTGGTCCGGTCCTTGAAGGTGAGATGCAGAAGAAGGCTGCCCGGCTCGAAATCCGCCGCGTCGATCTGCACGCACCGCGCCGTCCGACGATTCGGTACCGTGAGAGTCGGCGGCGGCTTCAGCACCCATGCGTTCGCCAGACAGGTATTTCGCCGGATGGTCCACCATGCGCGGCGACACGCCGTGAGGTCATCCCGCACGTCTGCCAGCAGCCCGCTGACGACCCGCGGCAACGGTGCGTGCCGCAGCGGCGTGACGCTGACCAATGAAACGGCCGGCACCACGAAGGAAAACCTGATCCTGGCGGTCCACGCGTCGCCGCGATGCCGGGCATGGACATGCGGCGGGCCGTGGTCATCGGCGAAGACGTAGAGTACGGCACCCGTGCGTGCCGAGTCGGCGACCCCGCTCATTGGCTCGGATAACCGTTCGGCTTGGGTTTTTCAAGCGCCACGAGGAGTGTCATGACCGGGCCAGCCACCGCCCGCATCCGCACCGCCGCCCTCGCGCTCGGCTTCGATGCGGTCGGCTTCGCCGCCGCCGAGCTCGGCCCGCAGGTGCGGGCGCGGCTGCGCGCCTTCCTTGCCGCCGGGCAGCATGGCGAGATGGCGTGGCTCGCCGAGCGCGCCGAGCAGCGCAGCCATCCGCAGGCCTTGTGGCCCGATGCCCGCAGCGTGATCTGCCTCGGCCTGTCCTATGCCCCGGCGTCCGATCCGCTGGCCACCCTGCGGCAGCCGACGCACGGCAACATCTCCGTCTATGCCCGCCACCGCGACTATCACGACGTGCTGAAAGGCAAGCTCAAACATCTCGCCCAGTTCATCGTCGCGCGCTGCGGCGGCGCGGTGAAGGTGTTCGTCGATACCGCGCCGGTGATGGAAAAGCCGCTGGCCGCCCAGGCTGGCCTCGGCTGGCAGGGCAAACACACCAATCTCGTCTCGCGCGCCCACGGGTCGTGGCTGTTCCTGGGTGAAATCTACACCACGCTCGACCTGCCGCCCGACGCGTCGCACGCGGATCGCTGTGGCACCTGCTCGCGCTGCATGGCGGCATGCCCGACCGAGGCGTTTCCGGCGCCCTACCGGCTCGACGCGACGCGCTGCATTTCCTACCTCACCATCGAGCATGCCGGCCCAATCCCGCACGAATTGCGCGCGAAGATGGGCAACCGCATCTATGGCTGCGACGACTGCCTCGCCGTCTGTCCGTGGAACCGCTTTGCCCAGGCGACGCGGCACGCCAAGCTTGCCGCCGCGGCGGCGCCGCCGGATCTGGCGAGCCTGGCGGCGCTCGACGATGCCGGGTTTCGCCGCCGCTTCGCCGGATCGCCGATCAAGCGCATCGGCCGCAACCGGCTCGTGCGCAATGTGCTGATCGCCATCGGCAACGCCCGCGACCCTGCGTTGTTACCTCATGCCGAGGCGCTGACGCGCGACCCCGACCCGGTGGTCGCCGAGGCGGCGTCCTGGGCCTGTGCCCGGCTGCAGGCGGAGACCAGGCCATGACCCGCACCGAAACCGACAGCCTCGGCAGCATCGACATCGACGATGATCGCTATTGGGGGCCGCAGACCGAGCGTGCCCGGCGGCTGTTTCGTATCGGCACCGAGCGTTTCCCGCCGTCGCTGATCCGCGCCACTGGTCTGCAGAAACAGGCGGCGGCCGAGGCCAACCGCGAGCTGGGCGAGCTTGCCGCCACGCTTGCCGCGCCGATCATCGCCGCCGCCGCCGAAATCGCCGCCAATGCGCACGACGCCGAGTTTCCGCTGCCGGTATGGCAAACCGGCTCCGGCACCCAGACCAACATGAACGCCAACGAGGTGATCGCCAACCGGGCCAACGAGATGCTGGGCCACAGCCGCGGCAGCCGCCTGCCGGTGCATCCCAACGATCACGTCAATCTTGGCCAGTCGTCCAACGATTCCTTTCCCACCGTCATGCACATCGCCGCCGCCGAGACGGTGACGCGGCGGCTGCTGCCGGCGCTGGCGGTGCTGCATGCCGCGCTGGCACGCCGCGCCGGCGACTGGGACGATGTGGTGAAGATCGGCCGCACGCATATGATGGATGCGGTCCCGGTGACGCTCGGTCAGGAGTTTGCCGCCTGGGCGCGGCAGGTCGAGCTGGGCCGCGACCGGCTGGCGGGCACGCTGCCGCGCCTGCTCAGCGTGCCGCAAGGCGGCACCGCGGTCGGCACCGGGCTGAATCGGCATGGCGATTTCGATGTCGTGTTCTGCGCCCGCCTCGCCGCGCTGACCGGGCTGGCGTTCACCCCCAACCCCAACAAGTTCGAGGGCATCGGCGCGCACGACGTTTTCGTCGAGTTGTCCGGCGTGCTCAACACCGTTGCCGTGTCGTTGCACAAGCTCGGCAACGACATCCGCCTGCTCGGCTCCGGCCCGCGCGCCGGCATTGGCGAACTGGTGATTCCGGCCGACGGTCTTTCCTCGTCGATCATGCCCGGCAAGACCAACCCGACGCAGAGCGAGGCGCTGACCATGGTCTGCGCGCAGGTGATGGGCAACCACGTCGCCGTCACCATCGGCGGCGCTCAGAGCTTTCTCGAACTCAACGTGTTCAAGCCGCTGATCATCCACAATGTGCTGACCTCGGCCGGCCTGCTGGCCGATGCGGCGGAGAGTTTTGCCGCCAACATGGTCGATAAGCTGGAGCCGGACCGGGGCCGGATCGCCGATTTGCTGGCCCGCTCGCTGATGCTGGTGACGGCGCTCAACCCGCATATCGGCTATGACCGCGCCGTGCGCATCGCCAAGACGGCGCTGGCCGAGAACATCACCCTGCGCGCGGCGGCGGAAAAACTCGGTCTGGTGCGGCCGGAGGATTTCGACCGCTGGGTGCGCCCGCAGGACATGGTCCAGGCGGGCGCACCGCGCGCCGGCGGCTGATCGGCGCTCAGCGCGGCGCCAGCGCCAGCAGCGCCAGAATCTCGAACATCATCTGCGCGCCGATTTGCGCCGTCACCGTGGTCGCATCGTATTGCGGCGCCACCTCGACCACGTCGCCGCCGACGATGGCGAGGCCGGCGAGGCCGCGCACCAGGCGCTGCGCCTCGCGCGGGGTCAGGCCGCCGACCTCGGGCGTGCCGGTGCCGGGGGTGAAGGCCGGGTCGATGCCGTCCACATCGAACGACAGATAGAACGGCTCGCTGCCGACCACCTGACGGGCCCGGGCGATCACCTGCGCGATGCCGAGCGCATCGACTTCTTCGGCGTGGATCACCGTCATGCCGGTGGCGTGGGAGAACTCCCACAGATATTCACCGCCGCCGCGAATGCCGATCTGGATGGTGCGGGACGGGTCGAGCACCCCGTCCAGCACCGCCTGCCGGAACGGGCCGCCATGGTGGAAGCGGCTGCCGTCATAGACGCCGCTGGTGTCGCAATGCGCGTCGATATGCACCATGCCGACCGGCCGATCGCGGCCGACCGCGCGCAGGATCGGGTAGCTGATCGAATGGTCGCCGCCGGCCGACAGCGGGCGCACGCCGGCGGCGACGACGCGGGTGATGAAGGCCTCGATATCCTCCAGGCTCTGTTCCAGGTTGAAGCGGCTGCGGAACGGCACGTCGCCGACATCGGCGACCTTCAGTTCGGCCATCGGCGCCAGTTTCAGCGCGTGGTGGAACGGGCCGATGCGCTCGACATTGCGGATCGCCCGCGGGCCGAGGCGCGCGCCGGCGCGGTTGGTGACCGCCAGATCCATCGGCACGCCGATCAGCGCCACCTCCAGCCCGCCGAAATCCGCCAGCTCCGGCGCCTCCGGCCGATACGGCGCGCTGATCAGCGTCGCGATGCCGGAATAGGGCAGGGCGCGGCGTCCGGCATCCTTGAAGCCGAGCGCCGCCGCCTTGCGGAAATTATCGTCCTCGGTCTGGTGCGGCCGGTCGTTGGTGAAGCGGCGGCGCCATGCGGCGAGCTTGTCCGGGTCGATCATCCTGTCCTCGATGCAGCGGCGCTGTGTTATCTCGCGGCAGACGGGGCGGGGGCAAGGCTATGCGGTTCAGCGATCAGGTGGCGCTGGTCACCGGCGGCGGCGGCGGGATCGGCGCCGCGACGGCGGCGCGGCTGGCCGCCGAGGGCGCGGCGGTGGTGGTGATGGATGAGGACGCGGATGCGGCGGCGCGCGCCGTCGCCGCGATCGGCGATCGGGCGGCGGCGAGCATCGGCTCGGTCACCGCGGCGGACGACATCGCCGCGGCGCTGGCGCTGGCGCAGCGGCGCTTCGGCGGCCTCGACGTGCTGGTCAACAACGCCGCCTTCACGCTGCGCGACACGCTGGCCGAGACCACGCCGGAGGACTGGGACCGTGAATTCGCGGTGACCTTGCGCGGCGCCTTCCTGTGCGCCCGCGCCGCGCTGCCGCTGCTGGCCGCGCGCGGCGGCGCCATGGTCAATGTCGGCTCGGTCAACGCCCTGCTGCATCTCGGCAATCCCGCCTACAGCGCGGCCAAGGCGGGGCTGCTCAGCCTGACCCGGTCGCTGGCGACGGAAGCCGGGCCGCGCGGGGTGCGCACCAACATGGTCAGTCCCGGTTCGGTGCGCACCGCCAACATCACCTGGCAGCAGCGACAGGCGCGCGATCCGGCGATCTTCGACAAGCTGGCGCGCTGGTATCCGGTGGGCCGCGTCGGCACGCCGCAGGACATCGCCGCCGCCATCTGTTTCCTCGCCAGCCGCGAGGCGGCGTTCGTCAACGGCGCCAATCTGGTGGTGGATGGCGGGCTGACCGCCGGTATGGCGGTGATGGCGGCGGACCTTGCCACCTGAGCGGTCGCTCCGCACAGTGTGAGCGGATCGCCGGAGAGATCGCCGCATGTGTCCGCTCGATGCCGTGGTCGGGGGCGCCACGTCCTATCTCGCCGATGCGGCGCTGCTCGGCGACGAGGTGGTGGCGCGGGTGCGCATCGACATCGGGCCGGACGGCAGCATCGCCGCGCTCGGCCGCAATGCCGAGCCGGATGGTGCCGTCGAGCATCTCCCCGGCCTCGTCGTGCCGGGCATCGCCAATCTGCACAGCCACAGTTTCCAGCGCGCGATGGCCGGGCTTGCCGAACGCGCGGGGCCGCAGGGCGACACGTTCTGGCGCTGGCGGGAGGTCATGTATCGCTTTCTCGCCGCCCTCGGGCCGGAGGATGTGCAGGCCATCGCCGCGCAAAGCTATGCCGAGGGATTGCTGCACGGCTACACCTCGGTTGGCGAGTTCCATTACCTGCATAATGCGCCGGACGGATCGCCCTACGCCGATCCGGCGGAACTGGCGTTGCGCATCGCCGCGGCGGCGGAGGCGGCGGGTGTCGGGCTGCGGCTGCTGCCGGTGCTGTACCGGCAGGGCGGCTTCGGCGGCGCGCCGCCGACCGACGGGCAGCGCCGCTTCGTGCTCGACCGCGATGCCTATGCGCGGCTCTGCACCGACATGGCGCGGCTGTTGCCGGTCGGCGTGGCGCCGCACTCGCTGCGCGCGGTGGGGCCGGAGGAACTGCGCTTTGCCGTGGCACTGGCCGATGCGCTGGCGCCGGCGACGCCGCTGCACATCCACCTTGCCGAGCAGGAGCGCGAGGTTGCCGACTGCCTCGCCTGGAGCGGGGCGCGGCCGGTTGAATGGCTGCTCGATCACGCCGCGGTCGGGCCGCGCTGGTGCGCGGTGCATGCGACGCACCTGACCGGGGCGGAACTGGCGCGGCTGGCCGCCAGCGGCGCCGTGGCCGGGTTGTGCCAGACCACCGAGGCCAATCTCGGCGACGGGATTTTCCCGCTGCGCCACTGGCTCGACCACGGCGGCCGGTTCGGCATCGGCACCGACAGCAACGTCTCGGCCAGTCCGATCGAGGAGTTGCGCTGGCTGGAATATGTCCGCCGGCTGGAGCGGCGGGCGCGCAATGTCAGCGAGACGGTGCCGGGCGCTTCGGTGGCGGCCGGGCTGCTGCGGCGGGCGGCGGCGGGCGGTGCGCAGGCGCTCGGGCGCGCCAGCGGCAGCATCGCCGTCGGGCAGCTTGCCGATCTGCTGGTGCTGGACCCTGAACATCCGGCGCTGCTCGGGCGGCAGGGTGTGGCGCTGCTGGATGCCTGGGTGTTCAGCGGCAACGCGACGCCGGTGCGTCATGTCATGGTCGGCGGCGCCTGGGTGGTACGGCACGGCGCGCATCTGCGCGGACCGCAGATCGCGGCGGCGTTCGCCCGCAGCATGCGGCGGCTGGCCGACGGGCTTTAGCGGCGGCGCCGCGCCGCTCAGGCGGGACGGCGGAAGGTGGCGGCGGCGCCGGCGGACATGCCGAGAATGACGACGATGATGACGGCGACGCAGCCAGGCCAGCCGGCGCGGTGCCAGGCCGCGGCCGGCAACACCGCGCCGAGCGCGCCGCCGATGTAATAGACCGACACGTACAGCCCGACCGCGCTCGACCGGGCGCGCGCCACGGCAACCCCGATGAAGCCGAGCGCCAGCGCCTGGATGACGAACAATCCGGCGCCAGCCACCATCAGCCCGATGATCACCGCCGGCAGCGACGGCGCCAGCGTCAGCATCTCGCCGACGATGGCGACCGCCGCACCGATCAGCGCAACACGCCGTCGGCCGATGCGCACGGCGAGCCGCGTGCCAAGCTGCGTGGTTACCGCGCCGACGAGATAGACGGCGAAGACCGCGCCGGTGCCGGCCGGGGACAGCGAAAACGGCGGCGCGGCGAGGCGCAGATTGATGAAGGTGAAGGTGGCGACGACGCTGAACAGCATGGCGGCGCCGACGCCGCAGGTGCCCCACAGCCGGCGGTTCGCCGCGTGCTCGCGCCAGCCGCGCCAGGTGGTGCCGATGGCGGCGGCGAAACTGCTGGCGATCGGGCGGAAACGCCGCTCGCGCGGCAGCATCACCCCGATCAGCAGCGTCAGCGCCGCGGTGACAACGGCGATGCTGGCGAAACCGAAACGCCAGCCGCCGAGATCGGCGGCGATGCCGGTGATGAAGCGGCCGGCGAAGCCGCCGGTGACGCAGCCGGCCGAATAGGTGCCGGCGACGCGGATGGCGCGCGGCCCGTCGCACTCATCGCCGATATAGGCGACGGTGACGGTGAACACGAATGGCAGTAACAGGCCCTGGATGAAGCGCCAGACCAGCAGCGTGGCGAAGCTGCCGGCGCTGGCGACGAACAGCGTCGGCACGATCAACAGACCGCAGGCGGCGACGATCAGCCGTTTGCGCCCGAGCAGGTCGGAGATGGCGCCGGCGAACGGCGCCACCAGGGCAATGGCGAACAGCGAGGCGGTGATCGCCTGCCCGGTCTCGGCCGGCGCCACCCCGAAGGCGGCGGCGAGCGACGGCAGGATTGCCTGCGGCGTGTAGAGATTGAGGAAACTTGCGATGCCGGCGGCGGCGACCGCGACCGCGACGCGGTCGATCGCCACCCGCTACCGGCCGCGGCGGCGCAACTGGTCGAAATAGACGATCACGATGATCAGGCCCCCGGTGATGATAAGCTGCCAGAACGGATTGACGTTCAGCAGATTGGCACCGTTGTTGATGGTTGTCAGCAGAATGCTGCCGAGCAGCGGGCCATGGATGCTGCCGACGGCGCCGAACAGGCTGGTGCCGCCGATCACCGAGGAGGCGATGGACTGCAGCTCCCAGCCCTGGCCGGTGGTGGCGTTGCCGATGCCGATGCGCGAGGTGGTGAGGATGCCGGCGAAGGCGGCGAAGGTGGACGACAGCGTATAGGCGACATAGAGCATGGCGTTGACGCTGACGCCCGACAGCCGCGCCGCCTCGCGGTTGCTGCCGATGGCGAACAAATAGCGGCCCCAGCGCGACAGATGCAGGAACACGAACGACGGCACGGCGACGACGATCACCATCCAGAACAGGTTGGGAATGCCGATCAGCGCGCCGCGCGAAAACCCGGTGAAGCTGTCATTGTCGATCGAGATCGAGCTGCCGTTGGTCATCAGCAGCCCGATGCCGCGCAGCGCCGTCAGCGTCGCCAGCGTCATGATGAACGGCGGCAGACCGAGCCTGATGACGCCGAAGGCGTGGAACATGCCGATGGCGACGCCAACCAGCAGCGTCAGCACAATGGCCACCGACACCGGCACATGCGCTTGCAGCAGCAGCGAGATGATGACGCCGGCGAAGCCGAGCACGGTGCCGACCGACAGGTCGATGCCGGCGGTGATGATGACGAAGGTCTGACCGATGGCAATAACCGCCCAGATCGACGCCTGGCGCATCAGATTGGTCAGGTTGTTTTCGGTCATGAACGTGTCGGTGCTGACCGACAGCGCCGCCCACATCAGCAACAGCAGACCGAGCAGCGTCAGGCTGAGCAGCAGGTTGAGACGGGCCTGCGGCTTGGATTTGGCGGCGCTGTCGCTCACGCGCGGTTTCCTTCTGGGGGGCGGGACAGGCGGCGCTTCGCGGTCACACGCCGATCGCCTGGGTCAGAATCGCCTCCATCGAGGCGCTCTTGAAGGCGTGGCTGGCGGCCAGCCGGCCGCGGCGGAACACATGCAGCGTGTCGGAGAGTTCGTACACTTCCGGCAGATAGGACGAGATCAGGATGATGCCGGCGCCGTTGCGCAGCAATTGCCCGAACAGGCGGTAGATCTCCTGCTTGGTGCCGACATCGACGCCGACCGTCGGCTCGTCGAAGATGAACAGTTCGGCGCCGTGGTTGAGCCATTTGCCGACGACGATCTTCTGCTGGTTGCCGCCCGACAGCGACGCCGCCGGGGTGGCGCGCGAGGCGGTGACGATGCGCAGATCGGCGATCTGCTTTTCCGCCGCCGCGGCTTCGGCGCTGCGGCTGATGGTGACGCCGCGGGTCAGCCGTTCGTACACGGTCAGGTTGATGTTGAGGCCGACGCCGAGATTGAGGCACAGGCCCTGATCGCGCCGGCTTTCCGGCACCAGCGCCATGCCGAGCCCGATCGCCTGTTTCTCATGGCGGATGTCAACCGGCTTGCCCTGCCAGGCGACGCTGCCGGCGGTGGCGCGGTGGCGGCCGAACAGCGTCTGGACGAATTCGCTACGCCCGGCCCCGATCAGCCCATACAGCCCGACGATCTGGCCGCGATCGACGGTCATCGACACCTCGGCAAAGCCCGGCCCGCTCAGACCATGCACATCGAGCAGCCGCGCCCCGTGCGGCACCGTCTCCTTGTGGTAGATCTGCTCGATCGAGCGGTTGCTCATGCCGCGGATCAGGCCCTGTTCGTCGATTTCGCCGATCCGGTGGGTGGAGATCAGGCTGCCGTCGCGCAGGATCGAGGCGCGGTCGGCCAGTTCGAACACTTCCTCCAGCCGGTGGCTGATATAGACGATGGTGACGCCCTCGGCCTTCAGCCGGCGGATCAGCGCAAACAACTGCGCCGCTTCCTGGCGGGTCAGATAGGCGGTGGGTTCGTCGAAGATGAGGAAACGCACGCCACGGATCGCCGCGCGGGCGGTGGCGACGAGCTGCTGCTGGCCGATGGTCAGCGACGACAGCACCACCTCGGCCGGCACCGAGAAGCCGAGATCGGCGAGTGCCCGCCGCGCCTCGCGCAGCATATCGCGTCCCTTGAGCAGGCCGAAGCGGGTGCGCTCATCGCCAAGAAACAGATTCGCCGCGACCGTCAGATGCGGACACAACACGACTTCCTGATGCACCGCGTTGATGCCGAGGGCGAGCGCATCCTGCGGCCCGGTCAGCTCGATGACCCGACCTTCCCAGCGCATTTCACCGGCGGATTTCAGATGCACGCCGGTCAGCAGCTTGATCAGCGTCGATTTGCCGGCGCCGTTTTCGCCGACGATGGCGTGGATTTCGCCGCGCTCGAACGCCAGCGTCACCGTTTTCAGCGCATGCGTGCCGGTGAACCGCTTGTCGAGGCCACGCAGGTCCAGCAACACAGATGACTCGGCCGGACCGCCCTGCGCTGCAGGGCGGTCCATCATGCCAGTCGCCATCGCGACCTTACTTCAGCTTCGGGTTCAGCAACTCCTGCGCCCGCGGCGAGTTCATGGTTGCCTTGGTGATCGCGGTCACCCCGGTATCGACGGTGGCCGGCACCGCCTCGCCCTTGGAGGCGGCGAGTGCCGTCTTGATGCCGTCATAGCCCATGCGGTACGGATCCTGCACCACCAGGGCGTAGATCACGCCCTGCTTGAGCAGACCGACCAGCTTGTCGTCGCTGTCGAAGGCGACCAGCTTGACCTTGTCCTGCGCCTTGTTCTCGGCGACCGCCTGGCCGGCGCCCTGGCCCATGATCAGGTTGTCGGCGAACACGCCGCGCAGCTTCGGATTGGCGGTGATCAGGTCGGTCATGATGTTGAGACCGGTGGTCGCCTGTCCGTCGGCCACCTTGTCGGCGACCAGCTTGAGACCGGGAAACTTCGCCGCGATCTCCTTCTTGAAGCCGGCGACGCGCTGATCGAGCGAACCGACGCCGGGCAGCGAGTTGATGATCGCCACCTCGCCCTCGGCCTTGCCATAGGTCGCGGTGATCGCCGCGCCGAGCGCATCGGCGGCAACTTCGCCGCCCTTGACGTTGTCGGTGGTCAGGAACGAGGTGAACGCCTTGCTGTCGGCGGCGGAATCGATGCCGATGATCTTGACCTTCTTGGCCGCCTCGTCGATCGGCTTGCCGAGTGCCTTGAACTGGGTCGGCGAAATCACGATCGCCGCCGGATGCTCGGAGACGGCATTCTCCAGGATGGAGATCTGGCCGTTGATGTCACTCTCCGACTGGGCGCCGAGTTCCGGCACATTGACGTGCAGATCCTTGCCGGCCTTGCGCGCGCCGGCGAGCACGATCTGCCAGTAGAACGAGGTGGTGTCCTTGACGATGATGGGGATCTTCGGCTCCTGCGCCCTCGCGCCGGTTCCCAGTCCGAGCGATGCGACGGATGCCACCACGGACGCGATCAACAGCTTTTTCATACGCTTCCCTCCCGGTCTCCAGGCTTGGACCTTAACTGCTTCTATGCCGGTGCCCGGGGCGAAAATCAATCCGCCGGGGCGCTAATTGTCGGCCTTATTGCGCCTCCCGCCGGGCATCGGCGACGCCGGCGACAATGCCGCGCAAATCATCGAGCAGCCGCCAGCCGGCGTCGGTGCGCTCCACCAGCACGCTGCGCCGGTCGGCTTGGTCGGGGACGCGGCGGGTCAGGTCCAGCTCGCCGAGCTTGTCGAGCGAGCGGGTGATGACCGATTTGGAGACGTTGAGATCGGCGGCGAGGCCGCGCACCGTATGCGCCTGATCTTTCAGGTAACAGGTCAGATAGACGGCCAGTTGGTGCGCCGAGAGGGCCGGCCCGTCACGCCGCACCAGCGACACGATCACCTCGCGCAGCATGCGCACGGCAAGATCGGGTGGCGAGATTTGATCCATATGCAAGTCCTTTTATCGCGGCGCCGGGAGGCGCCCGGTTACGCGCGGCGCAAACCGTTATCGAGAGGTGGCGGGAACGATGAAGCGTATGCGGCGTCAGGCTTGAGTCGCGGAATTATTTCCTCTGAGCGTAAAGCGTGCCACTGCCCGGCACCAGTGCGCGGTCCTGAAAACCCGACACGTTGCGCCAACGCCGGGATGCCTCGGCCGGTTCGTGCGCTACGTGGCAACGAAACGATAGACCGTGCGCGACCAAAACAAGACCCCCGGCCGCAGCACCGTCGAGGGAAACGCCGGCTGGTTCGGGCTGTCCGGGAAATGCTGAGTTTCGAGGCAAAGTCCGGTGCGCCAGGCGAACGGCTCGCCGCCCAGGAAATTGCCGCTGTAGAATTGCACCGCCGGCTCCGTGGTCAGCACCTCCATGACGATTCCCTCGGCGCTGACGCGCGCCGCCGGGCGCGGCGTGGTGCGCGGCGCATCGGCCAGCACGAAGCAATGGTCGAAGCCGCCGCCGAGGCGCAGTTGCGCGTCATCGACGCCGATCCGCGCGCCGATGCGCACCTCCTCGCGCAGATCAAACGGCGTGCCGGCGACCGGCACCACCGCCCCGGTCGGGATCAGCGCCGCATCGACCGGCAGCATGCGGTCGGCGGCGATGGCGATGGCATGGTCCATCACCGTGCCGGCGCCGGCGAGGTTGAAATAGGCGTGGTTGGTCAGGTTGAGCACGGTCGGCGCGTCCGTCGTCGCCTCGTAATCGATGCTGAGCGCGCCGCCGTTCAGCCGGTAGCGGACGCGCACCTCCAGCCGTCCGGGAAACCCCTGGTCGCCATCCGGGCTGACCAGTGACAGCAGCAGGTCCGGCCCGTCCGGCTCGGCCTGCCAGATCCGCGCGGCGAAACCGTCCACCCCGCCATGCAGCGTGTTGCCGCCGTTGTTGACCGACAGCCGGTGCTCCCGCCCGTCGAGGCTGAAGCGGCCGCCGGCGATGCGGTTGGCATAGCGTCCGGCGATGGCGCCGAGATGCGCGGCATCGGCGAGATACGGCTCCAGCCGGTCATGCCCGAGGGTGACGTTACGCACCCCCGCCGCCACCGGCACCTCCAGCGCCGCCAACCGGGCGCCGTATTGCAGGATGGTCGCGCTGACACCGGTGGAATCGCGCAGTGTATAGGCATGCACAGATGTACCGTCTGGCATGCGCCCGAAAAGATGCGACTGCATCGGCGTTTTCTCCGGTCCCTGCCGTATCTTCGCCAGCGGCGACGCCGGGCACAAGCGTCCGCCGCAGGATGCGCCGTTTGCTGCCCGATCACGCCGCGGAGGAATGCCATGACCGTGCAGGTCCCAGCCGAAATGTTGCGCCATGATACCGACGGCGTCGCCTGGCTGACGATGAACCGGCCGGCGGCGCGCAACGCGCTGTCGGTGGGGCTGATGGCGGCGATGACCGGCGCGCTCGATGGCATCGCCGACGATCCGGCGGTGCGCGTGGTGGTGATCGGCGGCGCCGGCCCGGCATTCTGCGCCGGGCACGATCTGCGGGAGATGCGGCAGAACCCCGGGCGTGCCTTCACCGCCGCGCTGTTCGCGCAGTGCTCGGCGCTGATGACGCGCATCGTGCGCCTGCCCAAGCCGGTGATCGCGCGCGTCCACGGCATCGCCACCGCCGCCGGCTGTCAGTTGGTGGCGAGCTGCGATCTGGCGGTCGCGGCCGAGACCGCGCGCTTCGCCACGCCGGGGGTGCGCATCGGCCTGTTCTGCTCGACGCCGATGGTGGCGCTGTCGCGGGCGGTCGGCCGCAAGGCGGCGATGGAGATGCTGCTGACCGGGGACATGGTCGATGCGGCGCGGGCGCACGAGATCGGGCTGGTCAACCGGGTGGTGGCGGAGGCGGAGCTCGATGCGGCGGTCGCCGCCCTGGCCGGGCAGCTCGCCGCCAGCAGCAGCCTGACGCTGGCCATCGGCAAGGCGGCGTTCTACCGCCAGGCGGAGATGGACCTCGACGCCGCCTACGCCTATGCCGCCGAGACGATGACGCGCAACATGCAGGCGCGCGACGCCGCCGAGGGGATCGACGCCTTCCTGGAGAAGCGTGCCCCGGTGTGGACCGACCGCTGAGGAGGCAACATGGACCAGCCGCAGCAGGCGCCGGCGCGCTTCGACCGCACCGCCGAGGATGTCGGCAATATCGTCGAGTTCGGCCACGTCAACGTGCGCGTGCCGGACCAGTCGCTGGCGACGCTGTTCTACGTCAGCGGGCTGGGGCTGACCCGCGACCCGTATTTAATGACCGGCACCAGCAACATGTGGATCAATGTCGGCACGTCGCAGTTTCATCTGCCGACCGGACCGGCGCAGGTGGTGCGCGGCGTCGTCGGGCTGGTGCTGCCCGATCTCGACGCGCTGCGGCAGCGGCTAAGCCGGGTGCGCCACGCGCTCGCCGGCAGCAGATTCGCGGTCGAGGATCGCGGCGACACGGTCGATGTCACCTGTCCCTGGGGCAACCGGCTGCGCTGCCATGCGCCCGCCCCGGCGTTCGGGCCGCTGGCGCTCGGCATCGTCTATGTCGCGTTCGACGCGCCGCCCGGCAGCGCCGGGCCGATCGCCCGCTTCTACCGCGACATCCTCGCCGCCCCGGCGCGGCATGCGGGGGACACGGTGCGCATCGGCGCGGGGGCGGATACGACGCTGATCTATCGCGAGACGGCGACGCCGCTCGGCGCCTATGACGGGCACCATGTGCAGATTTCGCTGGCCGATTTCTCCGGCCCGCATGAGCGGCTGCTGGCGCGCGGTCTGGTCTCGGAGGAGAGCGACCAGCATCAGTACCGCTTCCAGGCGCTCATCGACCTCGACACCGGCGCGCCGCTGATGGAGGTCGAGCACGAGGTGCGCAGCATGCGCCACCCGCTCTATTCCCGACTGCTGGTCAACCGCGACCCCGCAATCAGCAATCTGCGCTATGCGCCCGGTCATGACGCGGCGCGCTGGAGCGTGCTCGAGGGCTGACAAAAGAAGGGCGGCACCACGGCGGGCGCCGCCCAGTTCAGGTAAGGGAACGCCTCGAAAGGCGGACGGGCGGCGAACACCGCACCGTCACGCTTCGATGTAGTCCGCTGCGGCCCATTTACAAATGAACTCCAGGCAAGCCGAGGGGGCAGAATGAACCAGGCGGATGCGACGACGGTGCTGCCAGTGCCAGTGATTGATCATGTCGTGATCAACGTGCACGACCAGATGGCGGCGGTGGCGGCGGCTTTTCATCGGCTCGGCTTCGCGCTCACCCCGCAGGGGCGACATACGCTCGGCTCGATCAACCATTTGGCTATGTTCGGGCCGGATTACCTGGAGCTGTGGGGCGTCCCCGACGGCGAGCCTGATCACACGGATGTGAAGGATTGGCCGACAGGGTTGAATGCCGTGGTGTTCGCCACCGATGACGCGACGGCGCTGCATGCGGCGCTGACCGCGGTGGGGGTGCCGGCGCTGCCGCCGCTCGGTTTCTCGCGCCCGGTGGCGACGCCGGCCGGGCCGACCGATGCGGCGTTCCGCATCGTCCGCCTGCCGCCGCCGACGACGCCGGCCGGGCGGCTGTTTTTCTGCCAGCATCTGACCCGCGCCGCGGTGTGGCAGGATCGCTGGCGCCGGCACCCGAACGGGGTGCTCGGTATCGCCGGGGTGGAGATTGCCGCCCAGCAGCCGGAGATCATCGCGGCGCTGTGGCGGCGCATGTTCGGCCCGGCGGCGGTGGTGCCGATCGCCGGTGGCGTGCGGCTGCTGGCCGGTCTGGCCAATATTGATGTGCTCGGCGAAGTGCCGCCGGACGGCCGGGCGGCGGCGATGACCGGTCTGCGGCTGCGCGTCGCCGCGCTCGACCACACTGCCGACGTGCTGCGCGCCGGCGGCATCGCGATGACGCTCGCCGATGGGCGGCTGAGGGTGCCGGCGGCGGCGGCGTGCGGGGTGGCGCTCAGCTTTGCTGCCGGCTGAGTCGGCGGGGCATTCTTGCCGCGGTGCAGCATGACGAAAGAATATTGCGCGACCCGGCGCGGCGCCCTCGGGCGCTGGCGCAGGCGATGGTCCGGCGCGACGTGATCATGCGATTTTCGCGCGGGCCTTCAACCTCTCCCGCACGCTGCCTATGGTTTGACCAAAGCCGATGAGGGCGCGTGGATGAAACACTCTGCGGTCTCGCTTGACGACAAATACCGGATTGAGGTCGCGCGCGTGTTCCTGACCGGCACGCAGGCGCTGGTGCGGCTGCCGTTGCTGCAGCGGGCGCTGGATGTCGCGGCCGGGCGCAACACCGCCGGCTTTGTTTCCGGCTATCGCGGCTCGCCGCTCGGCGGCCTCGACATTCAACTCTGGCACGCCAGCACGCCGCTGGAGGCCAGCCACATCCATTTTCAGCCGGGGGTCAACGAGGATCTGGCGGCGACGGCGATCTGGGGCACGCAGCAGGCGGCGCTGCTGCCGGGCGCGCGCTATGACGGCGTGTTCGCGCTGTGGTACGGCAAGGGGCCGGGCGTCGATCGCAGCGGCGACGTGTTCAAGCACGCCAATTTCGCCGGCACCTCGCCGAGCGGCGGCGTGCTGCTGGTGGCTGGCGACGACCATGCCTGCAAATCCTCGACGGTGCCGCATCAGAGCGAGCCGGCCTTCGCCGCGGCGCTGATCCCGGTGCTGGCGCCGGCCGATATCGGCGACATTCTCAGCCTCGGCCTGCACGGCTGGGCGATGTCGCGCTGGTCCGGGCGCTATGTCGGCTTCAAGACCGTGGCCGACGTGGTCGACAGCTCGGCCTCGACCGAATTCGACCTTGCCGGGTTCAGCAGCCTGCTGCCGGGCGTTGTGCCGCCGCCGGTGCATATCCGCACCGGCGACCTGCCGATGCAGATGGAGGCGCGCATCCATGCGCTCGGCCTGCCGGCGGCGCAGGACTATGCCCGCGCCAACCGGCTCGACCGCGTCATGCTCGATCCGGCCGATCCGGCGCTCGGCATCATCACCTATGGCAAGACCTATCACGACACCCGCCAGGCGCTGGCCGATCTCGGCGGCGCGCCGGTGCGGCTGCTGAAACTGGCGCTGACCTGGCCGGTCGATCCGGCGACCATCCGCGGCTTCGCCGCCGGCCTGCGGGAAATCATCGTCGTCGAGGAGAAATCGGCGTTCGTCGAGCAGCAGGTGCGCGACATCCTCTACGACATGGCCGAGCGGCCGCGGGTGCTTGGCCGGCGCGACGAGGCCGGCGCGGTGCTGCTGCATGCCGGCGGCGAGCTGTCGTCCGACGACATCGCCCGCGCCCTTGCCGGCCGGCTGCCGCAGACCGAGGCACTGGCGGCGCGCCGCGCCGATCTCGACGCGCAGACGGCGCGGCTGGCGCGCAGCGAGGTCGCGGCGGTGCGCAAGCCGTATTTCTGCTCCGGCTGTCCGCACAGCACTTCCACCAAAGTCATCGACGGCAGCCGCGCGATGGCCGGCATCGGCTGCCATTACATGGCGCGCTTCATGGACCGCTCGACCGAGTTCTACAGCCAGATGGGCGGCGAGGGCGTCGCCTGGATCGGTCAGGCGCCGTTCACCGAGGAAACCCACGTCTTCGCCAATCTCGGTGACGGCACCTACTATCATTCGGGCTACATGGCGATCCGCGCGGCCGTCGCCGCCGGCGTCAACATCACCTACAAGCTGCTGTTCAACGACGCCGTGGCGATGACCGGCGGGCAGCCGGTGGACGGGCCGGCGACGGTGCCGCAGATCACTCGCCAGCTCGCCGCCGAAGGCGTGGTCAAGATCGCCGTCGTCACCGACGAGCCGGAGAAACATGCCGGCGTCACTGATTTCGCCGCTGGCGTCACGCTGCATCACCGCAGCGCGCTGGCCGAGGTCGAGCGCGCGTTCCGCGACACGCCGGGCTGCACCGTCATCGTCTATGACCAGACCTGCGCCTCGGAGAAGCGGCGGCGGCGCAAGCGCGGCACCTATCCCGATCCGCCGAAGCGCGCCTTCATCAACGCCGATGTCTGCGAGGGTTGCGGCGATTGCTCGCAGACCTCCAACTGCCTGTCGGTGACGCCGCTGGAAACCCCGCTCGGCACCAAGCGGCAGATCGACCAATCGACCTGCAACAAGGATTTCTCCTGCGTCGAGGGCTTCTGCCCGAGTTTCGTCACCGTGCATGGCGGCACGCTGCGCCGCCGCGCCCGCGTCACCCCCGACGATGCCTCGCTGCCCGAGCCGGTGCTGCCGCCGCTGGCGGCGCCGTGGAGCATGTTGGTCACCGGCATCGGCGGCACCGGCATCGTCACCATCGGCGCGCTGCTCGGCATGGCGGCGCACAGCGAGGGGCGGCAGGTCAGCGTGCTCGACATCACCGGCATGGCGCAGAAGGGCGGCAGCGTGTGGAGCAACATCCGCATCGCCGCCGAGGCCGAGGCGCTGCACGGGCTGCATGTCGGGCAGGGGCGGGCGGACGTGCTGCTCGGCTGCGACCTTGTCGGCTCGGCCGGGCACGAGGCGCTGGCCACGCTGCGCCAGGGCGCGTCGCGGGTGGTGCTGAACACGCATGAGACGAGCACCGCCGATTTCGTGCTCGATGGCAGCTATCGTCTGCCGGCGGCACGGCTGCGGCGCAGCGTGGTGGAGGCGGCCGGCGCGGCCAATGTCGATCAGCTGGATGCCACCGCGCTGGCCGCCGGCCTGCTCGGCGATGCGCAGGGCGCCAATATTTTTCTGCTCGGCTTCGCCTGGCAGAAGGGGCTGATCCCGCTGGCGCGCGACAGTCTGCTGGATGCCATCCGACTGAACGGGACCGCGGTGGAGGCCAACCTTGCCGCGTTCGCCTGGGGGCGGCTGGCCGCCACTGACCTGCCGCGCGTTGCCGCCGCCGCGGGCGTCGCCGAGCCGCGCACGACGCCGCGCACGCTCGACGAGATCGTCGCCGAACGCATGGCGCATCTGACCGCCTATCAGAGCCGGCGCTACGCCCGGCGCTATCGGGCGCTGGTCGATCGGGTGCGCGAGGTGGAGGGCCGCATGTTCTCCGGCTCCACCGCGCTCACCGAGGCGGTCGCGCGCGGCTATGCCAAGCTGCTGGCCTACAAGGACGAATACGAGGTGGCGCGACTCTACCGCGGCGCCGCCTTCCAGAGCGCGCTGGCGGCGCAGTTCGAGGGGGCGGAGCGGATCGAGGTGCATCTCGCCCCGCCGCTGCTGGCGCGACGCGACCCGCGCACCGGGCGGCTGCAGAAGCGGGCCTATGGCCCCTGGGTGCTGAGCGCGTTCCGCCTGCTGGCACCGCTGAAACTGCTGCGCGGCACGCGGCTCGACCCGTTCGGCCGCACCGAGGAGCGGCGGGCCGAGCGGCGGTTGATCGGCGAGTATGAGGGCGATGTCGCCACCATGCTCGATCGCCTGTCGCCGGCAACGCTGGCCGCCGCGGTGGCGCTCGCCGGCCTGCCGGAGCGCATCCGCGGCTTCGGGCATGTCAAGGAGAAGGCGACGCGCGAAGCCACGGCCGAACGCGCCCGCCTGCTCGCCCTGCTGGAGCAGCCGGCGCCGGCGCTGCGGATGGCCGCCGAGTAGCTGGCGCTACCCCACCCGATAGACCTGCCCGGTCTGCCGCCCCTCGATGCTGCGGCTGTAGGCCAGGGCCGCGTCGGCCGCCGCCACCGGGCGGAAGCCGCGGAAGAACGGGCCGTAATCCGCCATCGATTCGCTCAGCACGCCCGGGCTGACGCAATTGATCCGCAGGCCGCGCGGCAGTTCGATGGCCGCGGCGCGGACGAACGCCTCGAGGGCGCCGTTGACCATGCTCGCCGAGGAGCCGGCGGCGATCGGCGAGTCGGCAAGAATGCCGCTGATCAGGGTGATCGAGCCGCCCTCCCGCAGCACGTCGCGCGCCGCCAGCGTCAGGTTGACCTGACCCATCAGCTTGTCGGCGAGGCCGAGCGTATAGACCGACTCGCCGATGGCGGCCGGCGTGATGGCGTCGAGCGGACGGAAATTGACGTGCCCGGCGGCGCAGGCGACCGCGTCCAGCTCCCCGCATCCGGCCAGGGCCGCGGCGATGCTGGCCGGGTCGGTGATATCGAGCGTCAGCGCGGCGTTGCGCCCGGCAGCGATGATCTCGTGGCGTGAGCCAAGTTCCGCCGCCACCGCCCGCCCGAGCGTGCCGCCGGCGCCGACCAGCAGGATGCGCATGTCCCGTCTCCCTGTTTTGCCGCAACAGCCTATCGGCCCGCGGCCGGCGTTGCCATCTCCGGCGCAGTCGGCCAGGAAGAGCCTGACAGCAGCTCGTCTCCGGCGGCGCCGAGCATCAGGGGCCGGACGGCGACGGCCCGGTCGCCGTGATCGTCCGCAGATCGTGACGCATGCGTTATTTGTCAGAAAGAGTCATATTGCTACGGTTGAACAACAGACGATCCGGACATTTTTTGACAAAACAAGAGTATGAACATCGTTTATGTCCGCTTAGGCTTTATCTGCGATATAGCCCACGAAACGAAATCGGACACGGTCCAATGATGCACAAGACAGCCCTCGCCGTCAGTCGCTCGATCAAGACTGTGGTGGATGAACCGACCCAGTCCGCCGCGCTCGATTTGCCGCAGGCGACGCTCGCCGCGGCGTCCGAGCCGCGCATGGTGGTGCTGCACGGCACCTTGCTGGCGCTGGTCCGCCGCGACGGGCGCGACCTCACCGCCCGCCAGCTCACCGCGTTTCTGACGGTGTATATGGACGAGGCCACCCACACGGTCAGCAGCCTTGCCGAGCTGCTGCACATCTCGCGACCGGGCGTCACCCGGATCATGGACCGGCTGGTACAGTTCGATCTGGTGTCGCGCGAAGAAGACCGCGAAGACCGCCGCCGCGTGCTGGTCCGCCGCACCTCGCGCGGTGCGGTGTTCTTCCGCGAACTCGCCAGCATCACCAACAGCGTCTCGGCCGAGGATGGGCTGATCGTCGCCTGAGCTACCGACCCTACCGGCCAGGGCGGCAAAACGCGAAATCGCAGCCCTGGTCGGCCTGGAGCACCTGCTCCAGGAACAGCCGCAGATAGCCGCGGCCGCCGCCCTCGGGCGGCGGCGGCGGTGTCCACAGGGCGCGGCGGCGCGCCATCTCCTCCGGCGGGACCAGCAGGTCGATGCGCCTCGCCTCAGCATCCAGGCGGATGCGGTCGCCGGTTTCGACCAACCCCAGCGGCCCGCCGATCGCCGCCTCCGGCATCGCGTGCAAGACGATGGTGCCGAAGGCGGTGCCGCTCATCCGCGCATCCGACAGCCGCACCATGTCCTTGACGCCGGCCTCTGCCAGTTTGCGCGGGATCGGCAGGTAGCCGGCCTCCGGCATGCCCGGCGCGCCCTTGGGCCCGGCATTGCGCAGCACCAGCACGTCGTCGGCGGCGACCTCCAGCGTCGGGTCGTCGATGCGTGCGGCGAGGTCGGCGAGGCCGTCGAACACCACCGCCCGGCCCTCATGCTGCAACAGCCGCGGCGTCGCCGCCGAGCGTTTCAGCAGCGCCCCGCCGGGCGCAAGGCTGCCATGCAGCACCGCCAGCCCGCCGCCGACATGGATCGGCGCATCCCGCCCCCGAATCACGTCCTGCCCCGGCACCATTTCGGCACCGGCGATGATGTCGGCCAGCGTGCCGCCGGCGATGCTGCGCTGGCTGGTGTCGAGCCGCGGCGCCAGTTCGGCCAGTAGCCGGGGCACGCCGCCGGCCCAGTGGAAATGCTCCATGTAATGGCTGCCGGTCGGTTTGAGATCGAGCAGCACCGGCACCTCGCGCCCCAGCCGGTCGAACGCGTCAAGGTCGATGTCGATGCCGAGCCGGCCGGCAATCGCGGTGAAATGGATCAGCGCATTGGTCGAGCCGCCGATCGCCTGCAGCACCGTCAGCGCGTTACGAAAGGCGGCCGGGGTGAGGATGTCGCGCGGCGTCGTCCCCTCCCGCGCCAACCGGACCGCGGCGGCGCCGGAGGCTTCGGCCAGCCGCACCCGGTCGGCATGGGTCGCCGGCGCGGTACCGGCGCCGGGCAGCGCAAGCCCGATCGCCTCGGTCATGCAGGCGATGGTGCTGGCGGTGCCCATGACCATGCAGGTGCCCTTGGTCGGCGCCAGACGGCCGCTGATCGTATCCATCTCGGCGGCGTCGAGCGTGCCGGCGCGGTGCTGCGCCCACAGCCGGCGGCAATCGGTGCAGGCGCCGAGAACCTCGCCCTTGTAGTGGCCGACCAGCATCGGCCCGGTCGGCAGCACGATGGCGGGGACGTCGGCGCTGGCCGCCCCCATCATCTGCGCCGGCAGGGTCTTGTCGCAGCCGCCGATCAGCAGAACGCTGTCCATCGGCTGGGCACGGATCATCTCCTCGGTGTCCAGCGCCATCAGATTGCGCAGGAACATGCTGGTTGGGTAGGCGAAGCTTTCGTGGATGGAGATGGTCGGGAAGGCCATCGGCAGCCCGCCCGCCAGCATCACGCCGCGCTTCGCCGCGGCGATCAGGTCGGGCACGTTGCCGTGGCAGGGGTTGAAGTCGCTCGCCGTGTCGGTGATGCCGACGATCGGCCGATCGAGCGCATCGTCGGTGAAGCCCATCGCCTTGATGAAGGCGCGGCGCAGGAACAGCGAAAACCCGGCATCGCCGTAGCTGGTCAGGCCCTTGCGCAGTCCGTGTGCCATGGCGCCGCTCCGTGTCGTACCGCGGCAGGCTACCGTCCCGCGCCGCGATTGTCAGGCGCCGGCCGGCGTCCCTGGATGCGCAGAGGATTCAGATGCGCATTGACCAGGGTTTATGTTTCTGTATCGTCCTTATGCGCCGGGCGGCGCTTCGGGACAGGCGGGGAAGCGGCATGGGTCGGGCGAATCGGGCTTGGTTGCTGTCGGTGGCAGTGCTGGGGTTGCTGTCCACGTCCGGGCGGGCGGCGGTGCTGTATGACAATCTGACGACCTCGATCACCACTGCCGATTGCCGCTGGGAAGATGCCTGCGCCGCCCTGCACTTTCCGGGCGATACCATATTTGCCGCCCAGCAGTTCACCGTTGCCGGCACGGCGAGCCTCGCCGGCGCAAGCGTCGATGCCCTGTTCGGCCCCAATGCGACGATCGGGGATTTCAACTGGGCGCTCTATGCCGCGCAGTCGAACCTGCCCACCGGCGGGGCGCTGTATTCCGGCTCCTCCAGCGTGGCCACCACCACCGCCGTCACCACAAGCATCACCGAGATCAGCCTCGGCATCAGTGCCACCCTCGCGCCTGGGACGTATTTCTTCGCCATCCAGGCGGTCGCCGGGACCGGGGGGTTTGTCTATCTGTACGATGGTCCGGTCGCCGCCGGGGGGGCGACGACCTACGACGGCGGCACATCCTGGTCGGCGGGTTACGTTGGCGGAAGCAATACCAGCATCGCCCTGGCCCTGTCGGGGACCGAGGCGGCGCCGGTGGCCGAGCCGGTGTCGCTGGCGCTGCTTGGCAGCGCCGTGGCGGGTCTGCTGGCGGCGCGGCGCCGGCGGCAGCGCTAATCCGCCGCCTGTTTCGTCACCTCCACCACCTGCCCGACGGCGCCCGGCTCGCGCTGCACGACAAAATGCCGGTCGTGATAGGCCGCGGCGGCGCCGTGATGGGCGATGGAGACGATGGTGGTGTTCGGCAGAAGCCGCCGCAGCGTCTCGTACAGCGCCTTCTCGCCCTCCGGGTCGAGACTCGCCGTCGCCTCGTCGAGGAACAGCCAATCGGGTTTGGCCAGCAGCGCGCGGGCGAGGGCGAGGCGCTGCTGCTCGCCGCCGGACAGCCGCATCGACCAGTTGTCTTCCTCGTCGAGCCGCGGCTCCAGATTGCTCAGACCGGCCTCCTGCAACGCCTCGCGCACCTGCGCATCGGTGATGCTCGCGACGTCGGACGGATAGGCCACCGCGTGGCGCAGCGTGCCGAGCGGGATGTAGGTGCGCTGCGGCAGGAACAGCGACGTTCCTGCGGCGCGCTGCACGCCGCCGCTGCCGAACGGCCAGATGCCGGCGAAGGCGCGGAACAGCGTTGATTTGCCGGCGCCCGAGCGGCCGGTGATGAGAATCGGCGAGCCGGGGCGCAGTTTCAGATCGGCCTTGTCGAGCAGCTTCTGCCCGTCCGGCAGGGCGATGGTGGCGCCGTGCAGGGCGAAGCCGCGGCCGGCCTCGGTCTCCGTCTTGACGCCGTCGAAGGCGTGCGCCCGCGCCGCCTCGATGGCGCGATAGAACGAGGTCAGACGCTCGACGGTGGCGCGCCAGGTGGCAATGGTGCTGTAGGTATCGACGAACCACGACATCGCCCCCTGCACCTGGCCGAACGCATTGGCGGTCTGGGTCAGCGCGCCGAGCTGCACCTTGCCGGCGAAGTAGGGCGGCGCGGCGATGACATAGGGGAACACGTCGGCGATCTGGCCATAGCCCGAGGTCAGCGCGATGAGATATTTGTAGCGCGTCATCAGCTCGCGCCAGTTCGCCGCCAGCGCCGCGAAGCGCTCCAGCAGGGTGCGCTTCTCCTCCGCCTCGCCGCCATAGAGGGCGATGCCTTCGGTGTTTTCCCGCACCCGCACCAGCGCAAAGCGGAAATCCGCCTCGACCTTCTGCTTGCGGAAATTGAGCGGCACCAGCTTGCGGCCGACCAGATGCGTCAGCCATGTGCCGATGATCGCATAGACCAGCGCGATCCACACCATGTAGCCCGGAATGGACCAGCCGAACACCGCGAACGGACCCGACAGGCTCCACAGGATGGTGATGAAGGAGACCAGCGAGACGATGTTGGACAGCAGATCGACGCCGAGGAACAGAATCCCCTGGGTGCCGCTGACGGCGTCGCCGATGAAGTCGCGCAAATCCTCGGCGATGCGCTGGTCGGGGTTGTCGGCATAGCTGCTGCCGTCGCCGGCGGTGCGGATCAGGCTGATGCGATAATAGGCGCGATCGGTCATCCAGTGTTCGATGAAGCGCCCGGTCATCCAGCGCCGCCAGCGGATCTGCAGCAACTGCACCAGATAAACCCGGGTCACCGCGATGACGATGAACACCGTGGCGAACAGGCAAAAGCCGGGCAGAATGCCGTGCTCGGTGCGCTTGTAGAAGAACAGCAGATCAATGAAGCTCTTCCAGTCACGCGCCTGCAGCGAGTTGAACCAGGCGTTGTTCCAGTAGCTGTAGATGACGTTGATGCCGACCATCAGCAGCCGCAGCCCGACGGTGACGGCGAGCAGCAGCCGCGCCGACCAGCGTTCCTCCGAACTGGCGGAGAAATACGGCCGCGCCAGCCGCCAGGCATCGTGCAGGAAGGGGAGAACTCCGCGCATGCCACGCTGTCCTTTCACCGCTGCCGCAGCGCGGCATCGAGCGCCGTCAACCAGGCGGCAACGCGCTTGCGGTTGACGCCGAAATCCGACTGTCCGTACACGCTGCGCGAATAGATGATCAGCGTCGTATCCGGCTGCACCTGCACCGCAATCAGGTCGGGAAAATTGAACACCGCGCTGCGGGCGACGTAATGCACCTGCCTGCGGTCGTCATAGGCGGCCAGCAGATAGGTCCGCGGCTGGGCCTGCGCGACGCGACGGATCGCGGCGTACAGCGCGTCCGCCGGCACGCCATAGGGCTGGGTGACGATGTCCGGCTGCGGGGTGAAGCCGGCCGGGGCGGCGAGCGCCGTGTTGGGCGTGGCGGGGCGCGTCAGATGCGCCATGTCGAGCGGCGGCGGCACCGCAATCCCGGCCGCGCCGTCCCCGGAGCAGGCCGGCAGCAACAGCGCCAGCAGCAGCGGCGCGAGGCGCTTCATGCCTGCCCCGCGCGGCGGATGCGCAGGCGGACGACGCCGCGCAGCGCCGCCGGGTCGATCGGCTTGCCCTTGCGCAACACGTCGATCTGCCCCTCCGCCGCCAGCCGCGCCGCGACCCGGCGCACCGGCCCGAGCAGGCAACGCCACTCCGTCGCCAGCGCGCGCGCCACATCGCTCGGGCAGATGGAGGCGTCCGCGCCGCGGGCGCCGGCGAGGCGGATGATGCCGGCCTCGATCTCGCTTTCTTGGATCATCGTTGTGATGTGCCCCGTTGTCGCGCCGCCGCAAGCGGTCCCTACTCTGCGCCGTTCAAACGTGCCAGCAGGGCGAAGATGACGGCCTGGAACATGTCCTCGGTCAGACGTCGGGTGTTGGTGTTGTAGCGCGACACATGGTAGCTGTCGGCGAGCAGCAGCCCATCCGGCAGGACATGGATGGCGCCGTGGCTGAAGCGGATGCGCGTCGGCGGAATGCCGCACGCTTTCAGCGTAGCCGCATGCGCCAGCACCCCCAGCGCCAGCACCGCCCGCAGGTTTGGCATGCCCTGCATCTCGCGGCGCAGGAACGGGTTGCAGGTGGTCACTTCCTTCGGCTCCGGCAGATTGGCCGGCGGCACGCAGCGCACCGCATTGGCGATCCGGCAATCGGCCAGGGTCAGCCCGTCCTGCGGCGCGGCGCGGTAGCTGCCGGTGGCCATGCCGAAGCGCAGCAGCGTCTCGTACAGCAGCATGCCGGCATGGTCGCCGGTGAACGGCCGGCCGGTGCGGTTGGCCCCCTTCACCCCCGGCGCCAGCCCGACCACCAGCAGCCGCGCCGTCGTCGGCCCGAAACTCGGCACCGGGCCGTTGTGCCAGGCGGGCTGCTCGGCGCGGTTGGCGTGGCGATAGGCGACCAGCCGCGGGCAGAGCGGGCAGTCATGGCCCGGCTGGTCGATGACCGGATCGAGGGCGCGCTGCATCAGGCGTCGTGCGGGTCGGCGAAGGGTTCGGCCGGGGTTTGCCGCGGCGCCGCCGGGCGGTGCGGGCGCGGCTCCATCTGCCGGCGGGTGAACTCGGGGGCGATTTCCGCCAGTTCGAGAAACTGGTCGGCCTGCCGGCGCAACTCGTCGGCGATCATCGGCGGACTGGTGCGGATGGACGACACCACCGAAACGCGCACGCCGCGCCGCTGCACCGCCTCGACCAGCCGGCGGAAATCCGAATCGCCGCTGAACAGCACCGCATGGTCGAGCCGGTCGGACAGTTCGAGCATGTCGATCGCCAGCTCGATATCCATGTTGCCCTTGATCCGGCGGCGGCCGGTGGCATCGGTGAACTCCTTGGCCGGCTTGGTAACGAGATTATAACCGTTATAGGCCAGCCAGTCAGTGAGCGGCTTGAGCGGCGAGTATTCCTCGGTTTCCAGCACGGCAGAGTAATAATAGGCGCGAATGATGTGCGATTTTTGCCGAAAATACTCCAAAAGACTGCGATAATCCACGTCGAAGCCGAGATTTCGCGAGGCCGAATACAAATTGGCTCCGTCGATGAACAGTGCGGTGCGCTCATTGGGCAGAAAATGCATGATGCGTTACCCTTCAAACAGGCCGAGCGCGCCAGCCCGGCAATTCGGGCCTCGCCGATCATGCGCGGAGCGGCTTGCCAAGGAGTGAAACAGGCATGAGCGATTGTAAAGGCGCCGCCGGATGATCCTGGTCGCCATCGGCGGCAACCTGCCCGGCGCCGCCGGCGCGCAGGCACTGGTTGCCTGCCGCGCCGCCGCCGAGGCGCTGCGCGGCCTGCCCGGGCTGCGGCTCGCCGCCGTGTCGTCCTGGTACGCGACGGCGCCGGTCCCGCCCTCCGGTCAGCCGCCCTATGTCAACGGCGTGGTGCGTCTGGAGGGCACCGCCGATCCGGCGCGGCTGCTCGCCCGGCTGCTGGCGCTGGAGGCGGCCGGCGGGCGACGCCGCGGCGCCGCCAACGCCGCCCGCACCCTCGACCTCGACCTGATCGACTGCAACGGGGCGCTGTGCGATGCGCCGGACCTGGTGCTGCCGCATCCGCGCGCCCATCTGCGCGCCTTCGTACTGGTGCCGCTGGCCGATGTTGCGCCGCATTGGCGGCATCCGCGGCTCGGACGCAGCGTCGGCGAGCTGCTCGCCGCCCTGCCGCCGCAGCAGATCGCCCGGCTGTGACGCCATGCTGTGTTGCGGCATCACCCTTGCCGGGGCGGGGGGTGGTGCCTATGTTCACCGGTCACCCAGAACATCGAGTGGAGCCTCAGCCGCATGGCGCGCGTTACCGTCGAGGATTGCGTCCAGAAAATCCCCAACCGCTTTGAACTGGTGCTGTTGGCCGCCCAGCGTGCCCGCAACCTCAGCCGCGGCGAGGAACTGACCATCGACCGCGACGACGACAAGAATCCGGTCGTCGCGCTGCGCGAGATCGCCGAGGAGACGGTGACGGTCGCCAAGCTCGAACAGGACCTCATCAAGTCGCTGTCGCGCGCCCCGGAACCCGAGCCGGCGGACGAGGAGGTGCTCGACCTGATCCCGACCGATCAGAATATTTTCGGCCTGCAGGACGTGTCGGCCGAGGAGGAGGCGCAGATGCTGCCGGTCGAGAGCGAGGAAATCTCGCCCGAGGATATGGCCGCCGAAATCGAGGCCGAGCTCGCCGGCCGCAATCGCCGGTAGAGGTTTCGTGGCCGGCCAGGGCGCCGCGCTCTGCCGCACGCCGGATGGCGTCGGCGGCGGCGCGTCCGCCGGCCTGCCGTCCGGCGCCGCGGCGCTGCTGGCCAAGGTCCGCGCCTATGACCCGCGCGCCGACATCGCCTTGATCGAACAGGCCTTCGTCGTCGCCCAGGAGGCGCATCGGCCGCAGAAGCGCGACAACGGCGATCCGTATATCTCGCATCCGCTGGCGGTCGCCGACATCCTCGCCGGCTACCGGCTGGACACCGCCAGCATCGCCACCGCGCTGCTGCACGACACCATCGAGGACACCAGCGTCAGCCTGCGCGAGATCGATGCGCGCTTCGGCCATCAAATCGCCCTGCTGGTCGATGGCGTCACCAAGCTGACGCGACTCGAACTGCAATCGGACCGCACCAAGCAGGCGGAAAACTTCCGCAAGCTGGTGCTGGCGATGAGCCGCGACATCCGCGTGCTGCTGGTCAAGCTCGCCGACCGGCTGCACAACATGCGCACGCTGCATTTCGTCACCCAGACCGACCGGCGGCAGCGCATCGCGCGCGAGACCATGGACATCTACGCGCCGCTGGCCGAGCGCATCGGCATGGAGGCGGTGAAGAACGAGCTGCAGACGCTGGCCTTCGCGCAACTGGAGCCGGAAGCCTCCGACACCATCCAGGCGCGGCTCAACTTCCTGCGCGGCCAGGGCGCCGATGTCATCGAGGAGGTGCGCGGAGAGCTGGCGCGCATCTGCCGCGAGGGCGGCGTCGCCGTGGTCGAGGTCAACGGGCGGGAGAAATCGCCCTACTCGATCTGGGAGAAGATGCAGCGCCGCAACGTGCAGTTCGAGCAGCTCTCCGACATCATGGCGTTCCGCATCGTGGTGCCGACGCGCGAGGCCTGCTACGCCGCACTCGGCGCCGTGCATGCCGCCTATCCGGTGATCGCCGGGCGGTTCAAGGACTATATCTCGACGCCCAAGAGCAACGGCTATCAGAGCCTGCACACCGGCGTCACCCTGCGCGAGCCGCGCAACCAGAAGATCGAGGTGCAGATCCGCACCCAGGAGATGCACGAGATCGCCGATGCCGGTGTCGCCGCGCACTGGCTCTACAAGCAGCACGACGCCGCCGCCGGGGCCGAGGTGCAGCGCTTCCGCTGGGTGCAGGATTTGCTGGAGATCCTGGAAAACTCGACGCCCGACGAGTTTCTCGAAAACACCCGGCTGGAACTCTATCAGGACCAGGTGTTCTGCTTCACCCCGAAGGGGCAGTTGATCCAGTTGCCGCGCGGCGCAACGCCGGTCGATTTCGCCTATGCGGTGCATTCCCAGGTCGGCGATACCTGTGTCGGCGCCAAGATCAACGGCCGGCTGATGCCGCTGCGCCACGAGCTGCAGAACGGCGATCAGGTGGAGATTCTCACCTCGCGCGCCGGCACCCCCAGCCCGCAATGGGAACGCTTCGTCGTCACCGGCAAGGCGCGCGCGCGCATCCGCCGCTATGTCCAGCAGCAGCAGCGCCAGCAATATCTCGACGCCGGCCGCGCCGCGCTGGCCAAGGCGTTCCGTCAGGAAGGCGTCGATGGCTCGGAAAAAGTGCTTGAGACGGCGCTGAAATCGCTCAAGCAGGCGAGTCTTGGCGACCTCTATCTGGCGGTTGGCAACGGCAATCTTGGCGCGCGTGAGGTGGTCACCGCGGCCTATCCCGAACTGCGGCAGGCGCCGCGGGCGCCGCGGCTGCTGCCGGCGATGGCGCCGCGCACCGCCGGGCGGCCGGCGGGGCGATTGGGCGCCGACCTGCCGATCAGCGGCCTCGTGCCGGGCATGGCGATCCATTTCGCCGGCTGTTGCCACCCGCTGCCCGGCGACCGCATCGTCGGCATCGTCACCACCGGCAAGGGCGTGACCATTCACACCCGCGACTGCCCGACGCTGGAGAGTTTCGCCGCCACGCCGGAGCGTTTCATCGACGTCGATTGGGAGCCGGCGGCGTTCACCGCGGCCGGCCGCGGCGAGGGGCATACCGGGCGCATCAGCATCATCGCGCATAACGAAGCCGGCACGCTGGCCACCGTCGCCAACGCCGTCACCAAGCACGAGGGCGCCGTGGCCAACCTGCGCGTCGTCAACCGCCAGGCGGATTTCTTTGAATTGCTGGTCGATGTCGAGGTGCGCGACGTGCGCCATCTGGCAACCGTGATCGCCGGCCTGCGCGCCTCCAACGGCGTGCATCAGGTGGAGCGGGCGCGCGGATGACCGGCCGGTGATTTTGGGCATCGGCTCCGACCTCTGCGACATTCGCCGCATCGAGCGGGCGATGGCGCGATTCGGCGAGCGCTTCCTGGCGCGCGTGTTCACCGACATCGAACGCAGCCGCGCCGATCGGCGCGGCGGCACCGCCCGCGCCGGCACCTATGCCAAACGCTTCGCCGCCAAGGAGGCCTGTGCCAAGGCGCTTGGCACCGGCTTTGCCCGCGGCGTCTTCCTGGCCGATCTCGGCGTCGTCAACCTGCCCGGCGGGCAGCCGGGCTTTCAGCTCGCCGGCGGCGCCGCGGCGCGCCTCGCCGCACTCACGCCGCCGCACCATGCGCCGCGCATCCACCTGACGATGACCGACGAATACCCCTACGCCTTCGCCCAGGTCATCATCTCGGCCGAGCCACACGGCGACTGAACGCCGCACCCCGGCGGCTGGATCAGGCGGCGACCTCCAGCGGCAGCACCGGACGGATGAAGTGCAGCGCCTCGGCAAAACTCGGCAGCCGCGCCAGCTCGTGTTCGCGCACCGCGTCGGTGACGATCCACTGCGCCCCCTGGCTGCGCACCATATAGGCCGGGTCGGGGTTCTCGCGCACCCAGACCAGCACGTAGTCGCGCTGGCGGTCGCTGCGGTTGGGATAGAAGGCGGAGGCATCGCACAGCCCCATGCGCAGCCCGGCTTCCAGCCATCGCGCCAGCAGGGCGGTGAGGCGCGGCGTCACCCGCGGATGCAGCACCACCACGTTGCCCGGCGCATCGTCTGATCCGGCATCTGGGCCCGGCTGCCAGTTCTTGACCATCTCGGAACGGACCTCAAGATTACGTGATCCCCATCTAGCCGACCTGGCACGCCGCGTGCCAGCGAAGAGCGAGTGACCATGTTTCGTTGCGCTGGATTGTGCCGTGGGCGCCACACCCGCGAACGGTAGTGTCGCTTTTCTGCCGCTTCGCCGAGGTCTCAGGCGCGGCGGACGGTGTAGGATAGTTGCAACGACCGAACGATTTCAGCGCCATGTTCCGCATCCCGCGCTTCGAACATCACTTCCAGCTCCGCCGCCTGCACGCTCGGCGAGGCGAACAGCCGGTGGTGCGACACCTCGATGATGTTGCCGCCGGCGTTGCCGATGCGCCCGGAGATGTCGGCGAGCACGCCGGGCCGGTCGGGGATTTCCAGCACCAGCCGGCGCAGCCGGCCGTCGCGCAGCAGGTTGCGCAACAGGACGTTGGCGAGGATACGGGCGTCGATGTTGCCGCCGCACACCGGGATGCCGACGCGCCGCCCGGCGAAGCGTTCGGGGAACGCCAGCAGCGCCGCGACCCCGGCGGCGCCGGCGCCCTCGGCGACCAGCTTGACGCCCTCGGCGAGCAAGGCGATGGCCTCCTCGACGGCGCGTTCCGGCACCACCACCACGTCGGCGACATGCTCGCGGATCAGCGCCAGCGGGCCGGCGCCGATGTCGCGCACGGCGATGCCCTCGGCGATGGTCGGCCCGCCGACCTCGACCGGCTGACCGGCGAGAAGCTGCGCCAGCCCGGCATAGGCGGCGACCTCGACGCCGATCACCTCGATCCCCGGTTTCAGCGCCTTGGCCGCCACCGCACAGCCGCCGATCAGCCCGCCGCCGCCGACCGGAATGACCAGCGTTTCCAGCTCCGGCGCATCCTCCAGCAATTCCAGCGCCACCGTGCCCTGGCCGGCCATCACGGCGGGATCGTCATAGGGATGGATGAACACCCTTCCTTCGGCCTCGGCGATGGCGTGGGCGTGCTCGGCCGCCGCCGCCAGCGTCTCGCCGTGCAGCACCACCCGCGCGCCCCAGCCGGCGGTGCGCGTCACCTTGGTCAGCGGCGTCGTCGTCGGCATGACGATGACGGCGCTGATGCCGCGCAACATCGCATGCCGCGCCACCGCTTGCGCATGGTTGCCGGCCGACATGGCGACGACGCCGGCCTCACGCTCGGCGGGGCTGAGCAGGGCCAGCCGGTTGGCGGCGCCGCGCTCCTTGAAGGCGCCGGTGGCTTGCAGATTGTCGAGCTTGAGCGTCACCACGGCGCCGGTGGCGCGTGAGATGGCGTCGCTCGGCACCGACGGGGTGCGCAATACGCTGCCGGCGATGCGCGCCGCCGCCGCGCGTACGTCGGCGAGCGTGATCACCGCCGCTCAGCCGAAGCGCAGATCGAGGATCTCATAGCTCCGGTCGCCGCCCGGCGCGGGGACCGAGATGGTGTCGCCGACCTTCTTGCCGATCAATGCCTTGGCCAGCGGCGAGGAGATCGACAGGCGCTGCGCCTTGATGTCGGCCTCATGCACGCCGACGATCTGATAGGTCGCCTCCTTCTCCGTCTCCTCATCGATGAGGCGGACATGGGCGCCGAACTTTATCTGATCGCCGGTGATCGTCGCCGGGTCGATGACCTCCGCCGCGGAGACGATTTCCTCCAGCTCGGCAATCCGCCCCTCGATGAAGCTCTGGCGCTCGCGCGCGGCGTGGTATTCGGCGTTCTCCGACAGATCGCCATGCGTCCGCGCCTCGGCGATGGCGCGGATCACCGCCGGCCGCTCGACCGATTTCAGCGTTCGCAGTTCATCCTCAAGCCGTATCAGGCCAGGGCCGGTCATCGGAAACTTCTGCACGGCGGTATCCTCGGGGCAGGCCGGAGTGGAAAACGGAGCCGAAACGCGACCGCCGCGGCCGGGATTACAGGACGGCCAACCCTGCCGGGTCGGTGGCCGCGCCTGTCGCCCAGTCGCGACGGCGGTCAGAACGAACCGCGAAAATACGCCTGCAGCGGCGCGACTTCAAGAGCGCCCGTCCGCATCGCGGCGATGGCGTGCGCCGCCGCACGGGCGCCGGCAATGGTGGTGTAATGCGGCACCCCGTGGGTCAGGGCGCTGCGGCGAATGTCGAAACTGTCGGTCACCGCCTGCGCGCCGGAGGCGGTGTTGATGACCAGTTGCACCTCGCCCGAGCGGATGGCATCGACGCAATGCGGCCGGCCCTCCAGCACCTTGTTGACCACCGTTACCGGCAACCCCGCCTCGCGCAGCCGCGCCGCGGTGCCGCGGGTGGCGCGGATCGAAAAGCCGAGATCGACCAGCCGCCGGGCAACCCCGACCGCGGCGGCCTTGTCGGCGTCGCGCACCGAGAGGAACACCCCGCCGGCATCCGGCAGCCGCACCCCGGCGCCAAGCTGGCTCTTGGCAAACGCCCGCTCGAAGCTCGAATCGAGCCCCATCACCTCGCCGGTCGATTTCATCTCCGGGCCGAGGATGGTGTCCACGTCAGGGAAGCGGTTGAACGGAAACACCGCCTCCTTGACCGCGACATGCGGCGCGATGGCCTGATCGTCGAGGCGGAACTCGCTCAGCCTGGCGCCGGCCATGACGCGGGCGCCGATCTTGGCCACCGGCACGCCGGTCGCCTTGGCGACGAACGGCACGGTGCGCGAGGCGCGCGGATTGACCTCCAGCACATAAACCGCATCGTCCTTGATGGCGTATTGCACGTTCATCAGCCCGACGACATTCAGCGCCTTGGCCAGGGCCTCGGTCTGCGCCTTCAGCTCGGTCACCGTCGCCGGCGACAGCGTATAGGGCGGCAGGGCGCAGGCGCTGTCGCCGGAATGGATGCCGGCCTCCTCGATATGCTCCATCACGCCGGCGACATAGACCCGCTCGCCGTCGCAGATGCAGTCCACATCGACCTCGATCGCATCCGACAGGTAGCGGTCGATGAGCACCGGCGTATCGCCCGAGACGCGCACCGCCTCGCGCATGTAGCGGTGCAGGCCGGTGCGGTCATAGACAATCTCCATCGCCCGGCCGCCGAGCACGTAGCTCGGGCGGATGACGACCGGAAAGCCGATCTGCTCGGTGATCGCCTCGGCCTGCTCGGCGGAACGGGCGATGCCGTTCTGCGGCTGCAGCAGCGCCAGCCGGCGCAGCAGATGCTGGAAGCGCTCGCGGTCCTCGGCGATGTCGATGGCGTCAGCCGAGGTGCCGAGCACCGGGATGCCGGCGCGATGCAGCGCCTGCGACAGTTTCAGCGGCGTCTGCCCGCCATATTGCACGATGCAGCCGAGCACGCTGCCGCGCGCCTGCTCGCGGCGCACCAGGGCGATCACGTCCTCGGCGGTCAGCGGCTCGAAATACAGCCGGTCGGAGGTGTCATAGTCGGTGCTGACGGTTTCCGGGTTGCAGTTGACCATGATCGTCTCAAACCCGGCATCGCGCAGCGCATAGGCGGCATGGACGCAGCAATAGTCGAACTCGATGCCCTGGCCGATGCGGTTCGGCCCGCCGCCGAGGATGATGATCTTGGTACGCTCGGTCGGCGCCGCCTCGCATTCCGGGGTGCCGAAGCCGCCCTCATAGGTCGAATACATGTAGGGCGTGGCTGAGGCGAACTCGGCGGCGCAGGTGTCGATACGCTTGTACACGGGCTGCACGCCGAGCCGCGCGCGCATCGCCGCCACCTCGGTTTCCGCCAGCCCGGCCAGCGCCGCCAGCCGCTGATCGGAGAAGCCGAGCGCCTTCAGCCGCCGCAGCGCCATCGCCGTGTTCGGCAGACCCTGTGCAGTCACCTCGCGCTCGGCGGCGACGATGCCGGCGAGCTGGTCGAGATACCAGGGATCGAAATGGCTGGCGTCATGGATTTCGGCGATGCTCAGCCCGGCGCGCAACGCCTGTGCCGCCATCAGCAGCCGGTCCGGGCGCGGGGTGGAGAGCGCGGCGCGGAACGCATCGGCGCCGCCATCGCCCGGCGGTTCCACCGGGTCGAGACCGAACAGGCCGGTCTCCATGCTGCGCAGCCCCTTCTGCAGGGCTTCGGCGAAGCTGCGGCCGATCGCCATTGCCTCACCCACCGACTTCATGCTGGTGGTCAACAGCGCCGGCGTGCCGGGGAATTTTTCGAAGGTGAAGCGGGGGATTTTGACCACGACATAGTCGATGGTCGGCTCGAAACTGGCCGGCGTGGTACGGGTGATGTCGTTGGACAATTCGTCGAGCGTGTAGCCGACGGCAAGCTTGGCGGCGATCTTGGCGATCGGAAAGCCGGTGGCCTTCGAGGCCAGCGCCGAGGAGCGCGAAACGCGCGGATTCATCTCGATCACCAGCATGCGTCCGTCGGCCGGATTGACCGCGAACTGCACGTTCGAGCCGCCGGTATCGACGCCGATCTTGCGCAAGCAGGCGATCGAGGCATCGCGCATGCGCTGATATTCCTTGTCGGTCAGCGTCAGCGCCGGGGCGACGGTGACGCTGTCGCCGGTATGAATGCCCATCGGGTCGATGTTCTCGATCGAACAGACGATGATGCAGTTGTCGGCGCGGTCGCGCACCACCTCCATCTCGTACTCTTTCCAGCCGAGCACGCTTTCCTCGACCAGCACTTCATGCGTCGGCGAGGCGTCGAGACCGCCTTGCACGATCTGCTCGAACTCCTCGCGATTATAGGCGATGCCGCCGCCGGTGCCGCCAAGCGTGAAGCTCGGCCGGATCACCGCCGGCAGGCCGATCCCGGCCAGCGCCGCGCGGGCCTGCTCGATCGAATGGGCGATGGCGCTGCGCGGGCTTTCGATGCCGATTTCCGCCATCGCGTCGCGGAACTTGAGCCGGTCTTCGGCGCGGTCGATGACCTCGGCACGGGCGCCGATCAGCTCGACATTGTATTTCGCCAGCACGCCGTCGGCGGCGAGTTTCATCGCGACATTCAGCGCCGTCTGCCCGCCCATCGTCGGCAGCAGCGCAGCCGGCCGCTCGCGGGCAATCACCCGCTCGACGAATTCGGCCGTCACCGGCTCGATATAGGTGGCATCCGCCAGACCCGGATCGGTCATGATGGTGGCCGGGTTGGAGTTGACCAGGATGGTGCGGTAGCCCTCGGCGCGCAGCGCCTTGCACGCCTGGGCGCCGGAATAGTCGAACTCGCAGGCCTGACCAATGACGATCGGGCCGGCGCCGATGATCATGACGGAGGTGATGTCGGTGCGTTTGGGCATGTCAGTCCTGTGCGGCAAGGGTGCGGGCGGCGGCAACGCCTGCGGGCGTCAGCGTGAGGCGCCAGTGGCAGTGCAGCCCGGTCAGGCGGATCGGATCGTCGATCAGGCGGCGGGCGAGGCAGTCGGCAATGGCGGCGTGGATCTCGCCCGCGCTCAGCGCCGGCGCCAGCGCCGCCACCTGCGCCACGCCGGCCTCCGCATCGGCGGCGGTGAGCGCGTGGCGGAAGGCGATGCGCAGGAGAGCATCACGCGGCGGCAACCTGGGCATCGGTGGTTTCCTTGGCGTGCCGCGTTGCTCTCGAAAATTTACGGGTTGATTGTTATCGTCTCCGACGATTCGCCCTAAGGGGTTGCCATCATTGTTTTGATTGTCCAATTTTACGGTGTATTCTTTCCAAGATAATCCATAATTGTTGATCATTTCGGGTGCTCCCGAACAAAATTTGCCGAAGCAGATTAGTCGGCCATTGCCGTTCAGCCAACGTTTTCAGAGGCAAGTCCATCCGGCGCCATCATCCCTCCATCATCGCCACGAACCGCCGAAACAAGTGGTGGCTGTCGCTCGGCCCCGGACTGGCCTCGGGGTGATACTGCACGCTGAAGGCGCGGCGTGACGGGCAGGCGATGCCCTCGTTGCTGCCGTCGAACAGGCTGCGGTGCGTCACCTGCACCGCCTCCGGCAGCGATGCTTCGTCTACCGCGAAACCGTGATTCTGGCTGGTGATCTCGACCCGCCCGGTGGCCAGTTCCTGCACCGGCTGGTTGGCGCCGCGATGGCCGCGCGCCAGCTTGTAGGTGCGTCCGCCCAGCGTCAGCGCCAGCAACTGATGGCCGAGGCAGATGCCGAACAGCGGCAGGCCGGCATCCAGCACGCCGCGGATCGCCGGCACCGCATACTCCGCGGTCGCCGCCGGGTCGCCGGGACCGTTGGACAGAAACACCCCGTCCGGCGCATGGCGCAGAATCTCCGCCGCCGTCGCCGTCGCCGGCACCACCGTCACCCGGCAGCCGGCCGCGGCGAGGCAGCGCAGGATGTTGCGCTTGGCGCCGTAATCGACCGCTACGACATGATGCGCCGGCGCCGCCATCCGGCCAAACCCCGCCGGCCAGCGCCACGCCGTCTCGGTCCAGGCGTAGGATTGCGTGCAGGAGACGCGGCAGGCCAGATCCATCCCCTCCAGCCCCGGCCACGCCGCCGCTGCGGCGATCAATGCCGGCAGGTCGAAACGGCCATCGGCGGGAAACGCCAGCAGCCCGTTGGGCGCGCCGCCGTCGCGGATGCGGGCGGTCAGCGCCCGTGTGTCGATGCCGGCAATGCCCGCCACCCCCTGCGCCCGCAGCCACGCATCGAGCGGCTGCGCCGCCCGCCAGTTGGACGGCGCGGTCAGGTCCTGTTTGACCACGAGGCCGCGCGCCGCGATCGTCGTCGCCTCGATGTCCTCGGCATTGGCGCCGACATTGCCGATATGGGGGAAGGTGAAGACGATGATCTGCCCGGCATAGGACGGGTCGGTCAGCGTCTCCTGATAGCCGGTCATGCCGGTGTTGAAGCAGATTTCCGCCGGCTCGCCGCTGGTCGCGGCGCCGAAGCCGCGGCCCCACAGCACCGTGCCGTCGGCGAGCACGAGGCAGGCGGTGGCGCCGTCCGGCGGGGTGGTGGTGGGATGGTTCATGGCGGCGTTCTCCTGCGGCGCGGCGCCCGGCATGTCGGCCAGCGCGAGTCCGGTGGCACCCAGCACGGCGGGCCAGTGGCGGGCCGGGATGACCCCGTTCTGGCGCCATTTGCGCACCGCCTCGGTGCCGACGCCAAGCCGGCGCGCCGCCGTCTCGGCGCCGCCGAGACGCAGCAGGATCGCATCCACGGTAATGGTCATGGCGGGACCATATGGGAAATCGTTTCCCATTGCAAGCGCCGGACGTGAACCGGGAAATAAACTCCCAGGGCGTGCGCAGGGGCTTCCCATAGTGTAGAGGGATCGTTCATCGGAGACGACGCCGCCATGTCCCTGCGCGACCAGTTCCCGGAGCAGTTGAAGGCGGCGATGCGCGCCGCCGACGCGCCGCGCGTCTCCACCCTGCGGATGATTCTGGCGAAGCTCAAGGACACCGACATCGCCAGCCGGCCGAAGGGTGTGCCCGAGGTGGCGGAGGAGGAGATCGTCGCCATGCTGCGCGGCATGGCCAAATCCCGCCGCGAAAGCGTCGATCTCTACCGCCAGGGCAACCGCCCCGACCTCGTCGCCAAGGAGCAGGCGGAGATCGCCGTCATCGAGGGATTTCTGCCGCAGCAGATGGATGACGCGGCGACCGCCGATGCCGTCGCCGCCGCCATCGCCGAGTCTGGGGCGGCCAGCGTCAAGGATATGGGAAAGGTCATGGCGGTGCTGAAATCGCGCCACGGCGCAACGCTCGACATGGCGAAAGTCGGGCCGATGGTGCGGGCCAAGCTCGGCGCCTGATGGCCCTGCCGGCATCCTTTCTGGAGGAGTTGCGCGCGCGCACGCCGCTGCCGGCGGTCATCGGCCGGCGGGTGAAGCTGTCGCGGGCCGGCCGGCAATGGAAGGGCTGCTGCCCGTTCCACGGCGAGAAGACGCCGAGTTTTCAGGTCTATGACGACCACTACCACTGCTATGGCTGCGGCGCGCACGGCGATGCGGTGTCGTTCGTCATGCAGTCGCAGGGCACCAGCTTCATCGAGGCGGTGGAGCAACTGGCCGCCGAGGCCGGCATGGAGGTGCCCCGGCCGACCCCGGCGGCGGCCGAGGCGGATCGCCGCCGGCTCGATCTGCACGGCGTGCTGGCCGCCGCCGCCGAGCTGTTCCAGCACCGCCTGTTGCAGCCCGAGGGGGCGCGGGCGCTCGACTATCTGCGCGGGCGCGGCCTCAGCGAGGCGACCATCCGCCGCTTCGGCCTCGGCTGGGCCGGCCCGGCCGCGCTGCCGCAGGCGCCGGCGCCGCTGCTGGAGGCGGCCGGGCTGCTCACCCGGCCGGAGGAGGGCAGGGCGGCCAGGGCGTTCTATTTCAATCGGGTGATGTTTCCGATCCGCGACGGCCGCGGCCGGGTGATCAGCTTCGGCGGCCGCATCCTCGGCGACGGCCAGCCGAAATATCTGAACGGCCCGGAAACCGCGCTGTTCGCCAAGCGTCGCACGCTCTACGGCCTCGATGCCGCGCGCGACGGTGTGCGCGGCGGCGCCACCCTGGTTGCGGTCGAGGGCTATATGGACGTGATCGCGCTGCATCAGGCCGGTTTCGCCGGCGCCGTGGCGCCGCTCGGCACGGCGCTGAGCGAGGAGCAACTCACCGAAATGTGGCGCCTGTCGCCGCTGCCGGTGCTGTGTTTCGACGGCGATGCGGCGGGCGGACGGGCGGCGGCGCGGGCGGCGGCGCTGGCCCTGCCGCTGCTCGGCGCCGAGCGCAGCCTGCGCATCGCCGCGCTGCCCGGCGGCGACGACCCCGACACGCTGGTCCGCCGCGGCGGCCGGCCGGCATTTCAGGCGACGCTCGACGCCGCGCGGCCGTTTGCCGAGACGCTGTACGACATCACCCGCGCCGCCATCGGCGACACCACCCCCGAACAGCGCGCCCGGCTGCGCGGCCGGCTGGAGGAGCTGGCAGCACAGGTCACCGACAAGCCGCTGGCCGGCGAGTTGCGCCGTGCCCTGCTCGATCGCTTCTTTGCCGCCAGACGGAGCCGCAGCGCCGGCGCCGCGCGGCCGCTCATGGTGCGCCATCCGGCGGCGCCGCCGGACGCCGAACGCTGCCGCACCCTGCTGGCAATCCTGCTGCGCCATCCGGCACTGTTGCACGATGTCGAGGAAGCGCTCGGCAGCCTCGACCTGCCGCCGCCGCTGGATCGCCTGCGCCGCGAACTCACCGCCTGGAGTGTTGCCGCAGAGACGCTTGACTCGGAAGGTCTGATGACACACCTGACAACCGCCGGTCTGGCGACCGAGGCCGCGCAGGTGCTGTCGGCCGTCCCGGTGCCGCTGCCCGCCTGCGCCGCGGCGGACGCCCAGCCGGCGCAGGCCGAGGAAGGCTGGTGGCATATCTTCGGACTGATGAATCGCAGCCGGCTGGAGGACGAAGTGGCAGCCGCCCGCCGCGACTTTGCGCAAAACCCTGACCTCGCCGGCCAACGCCGGCTGATCGCGCTGCGCACCGCCTACGCGGCGCTGTGCGGGGGCGAGGCCTGACCGAATGACGACCTTGCCCGGAGTGCCCTGACCGATGGCCAGCAAGCCCAGCGCCCCCGCCGAGACCGCCGCCGCCGAGCAGGACAGCGACACCACCTTGCTCGACGTGCAGTCGGCCGCGGTCAAGCGCCTGATCGCCCGCGGCAAGGAGCGCGGCTACATCACCTTCGACGAACTCAACGTCGTGCTCGCGCCGGACCAGACCAGCTCCGAGCAGATCGAGGACGTGATGGCCAATCTCTCCGAGATGGGCATCCAGGTGGTCGAGAGCGAGGAAGCCGAGGACAGCGAGGCGCCCGCCGCCAAGGCCGCCGAAAAGGTCGAGGAGGAGAGCGAGGACGCCGCCGGCAACGTCGATGAGGAAAATCTCGGCCGCACCGACGATCCGGTGCGGATGTATCTGCGCGAGATGGGCAGCGTCGAACTGCTGTCGCGCGAGGGCGAAATCGCCATCGCCAAGCGCATCGAGGCCGGTCGCGACATGATGATCGGCGGGCTGTGCGAAAGCCCGCTGACCTTCCGCGCCATCATCGCCTGGCACGACGCGCTGAAGGCCGGGCGGATGATGCTGCGCGACATCATCGACCTGGAGGCGACGCAGGGCGGCCCGACCCCCGGCGCGGTCGAGGCCGAGGCGGTGGCACCGGCCAACGGCGCCGTCTTCGAGCCGGCGATCGAGGAAGATGAGTCGGAGGAAGGCGAGGGCGCCGGCCTGTCGCTCTCGGCGCTGGAGGAAAAGCTCAAGCCTGAGGTGCTGGCGACCTTCGAGGACATCGAGGGTCTCTACAAGAAGCTGCACAAGATGCAGTCGCGCCGGCTGGAGAGTTTCACCTCCGGCGAGGAGGTCAGCGCGCGCTCGGAGAAATCCTACGAGAAGCTGCGCGAGGAGCTGGTCGCCAAGGTCGAGCAGGTGCGCCTGCATGCCAACCGCATCGAAGAGCTGATGATGCAGCTCAAGCAGCTCAACCAGCGGCTGACCGCCATGGAGGGGCAGCTCCTGCGCATGGCGGAAGGCTGCAAGGTGCCGCGCGACGATTTTCTCGACCAGTATCGCGGCCACGAACTCGATCCGGGCTGGCTGGAGCGCATCGCCGGCAATCCGGGCAAAGCGTGGAAGAACTTCACCGCCCGGCATTTCGAGGACATTGCGCGGGTGCGCGCCCAGATCGCCAGCGTGGCGACCGATGCCAGCCTGCCGATCGGCGAGTTCCGCCGCGTCTATATGACGGTCAGCCGCGGCGAGCGGGACTCGGCGCGCGCCAAGAAGGAGATGATCGAGGCCAATCTGCGGCTGGTCATCTCGATCGCCAAGAAATACACCAACCGCGGCCTGCAGTTTCTCGACCTCATTCAGGAGGGCAATATCGGGCTGATGAAGGCGGTCGATAAGTTTGAATACCGCCGCGGCTACAAGTTCTCGACCTATGCGACGTGGTGGATCCGCCAGGCGATCACCCGCAGCATTGCCGATCAGGCGCGCACCATCCGCATCCCCGTCCACATGATCGAGACGATCAACAAGCTGGTGCGCACCAGCCGGCAGATGCTGCACGAGATCGGCCGCGAGCCGGCGCCCGAGGAACTCGCCGAAAAACTCGGCATGCCGCTCGAAAAAGTGCGCAAGGTGCTGAAGATCGCCAAGGAGCCGATCAGCCTGGAGACGCCGATCGGCGACGAGGAAGACAGCCATCTCGGCGATTTCATCGAGGACAAGGCGGCGGTGATTCCGCTCGATGCGGCGATTCAGGCCAATCTGCGCGAGGCGACGACGCGGGTGCTGTCGAGCCTGACGCCGCGCGAGGAACGGGTGCTGCGCATGCGCTTCGGCATCGGCATGAACACCGACCATACGCTCGAGGAAGTCGGCCAGCAGTTCAACGTCACCCGCGAGCGCATCCGCCAGATCGAGGCCAAGGCGCTGCGCAAGCTGAAACACCCAAGCCGCAGCCGCAAGCTGCGCAGCTTCCTGGACGATTGATCAGGCTGCGGTGAGAGTGGTGCCATGAGCCTCGCCATGCCCGAACCGGTGGTGCGCGTCGGCGTCACCGTCACTTTCCTGCGCATGCACCGCCCGCCCGCCGCGCCGGCGCCGCGCCTGCCGGCGCATGTCGCGGTGGTGCGCGACCGCTGGTGCTCGGTCGAGCAGTACCGCATGCTCTACAACACCGTCGGCGGCCCGCATGTCTGGTGGCTGCGGCGCATCGTGCCCGACCATCAGCTCGCCGCCATGCTGCGCGACCCGCGCATCGCCATCCATGTGCTGACCATCGACGGCACGCCGGCCGGGTTCTACGAACTCGACCGCACCGCCTGGCCGGTGGTCAATCTCAGCTATTTCGGGCTGATGCCGCATGCCGTCGGGCAGCGTCTCGGCTTCGCCTTCCTGCGCCATGCCGTCGATACCGCCTGGGGCATGGGGCCGCGCGCGGTCACCGTCAACACCTGCACCGCCGACCATCCGCGCGCCCTGCCGACCTATCTGCGCGCCGGGTTCGAGCCGGTGCGCGACGTCGATGAGCAGTGGAATGTGCCGCTGCGCCTCGGCCTCGACATTCCCGATCGCCTGCGGCTCTGACCAGCCGTTGCGCCACCGCCGCCGCCGCGCCAGTGTGGCGGCGCAGCAACTCCGGGGGGAGACAGTTCATGCGTCTGCGGCTCGCGTTGATGGCTTTCGCGGTGGTCGCCGCCACCGGCGGCGCCCACGCCGACATTCCCAACAATTTGCTGAAAGTCGGCATCCTCAACGACATGAACGGCCCGTTCCGGGACCAGTCCGGTCCCGGCTCGGTGGTGGCGGCACAGCTTGCCGCCGAGGATTTCGCCGCCGAGGCCGGGCCGCTGAAGGTCGAGATCGTCGCCGGCGACCATCAGAACAAGGCCGATATCGGCGTCACCATCGTCCGCCAGTGGCTCGACCGCGACGGCGTCACCGCGGTCGCCGATGCGGTCAACTCCGGCGTCGGCATCGCCGTCAACGAGGTGATGCGCGACAAGCACCGCACCTTCATCGCCACCAACGTCGCCACCTCCGACCTGACCGGCAAGTTCTGCGCCCCGACCACGGTGCAGTGGAACATGGACACCTGGGCCTACGGCAACGCCATCGCCCGTGCGCTGTATGCCGAGGGTGAGAAGTCGTGGTTCTTCATCGCCGTCGATTACGCCCTCGGCGCGGCGCTGCAGCGCGACGCCGCGGCGGCGCTGGCGCGGCTCGGCGGCACCACCGTCGGCGCGGTGCGCGCCCCGCTCGGCACGCAGGATTTCTCGGCCTATCTGCTGCAGGCGCAGTCCTCCGGCGCGCAGGTCATCGCGCTGGCCAATACCGGCGCCGACTTCATCAACGCGGTCAAGCAGGCCTCCGAGTTCGGCATGACCAAGAAGCAGAAGCTCGCCGCCCTGTTCGCCACCATCGCCGATGTCGATGCGGTCGGGCTGCAGCAGATGCAGGGCCTGCTGCTGACCGAGAGTTTCTACTGGAACCTCGATGACGCGACGCGCAGCTTCGCCCGCCGCTTCGCCGCGCGCATGGACGGCCGCATGCCGACCGCCAATCAGGCCGGGGTTTACGGCTCGGTGCTGGCCTATCTGCGCGCTGCCAAAGCCGCCGACAGCATCGAGGGCGAGCGCGTCGTCGCCGAGATGCAGAAGGCGCCGATCCACGATCCGTTTTACGGCGAGGTGACGGTGCGCAAAGACGGACGCGCGGTGCATCCGATGTACGTGTTCCGCGTCAAATCGCCGCAATCCTCCACCGGCCGCTGGGACGATTATGATCTGCTCACCACCATTCCCGCCGATCAGGCGTTCCGCCCGCTGGCCGATGGTGGCTGCAAACTGGTCGGCGGCTGACGCGGCGCCATGAACGTCGTCATCATCGGCGGCGGTGCCATCGGCAGTTCCGCCGCATGGCATCTCGTCAATCATCCGCGCTTTGCCGGCGAGATCACCGTCGTCGAACGCGACCCGAGCTATGCGCGCGCCTCCTCGATGCTGTCGGCCAGCGGCGTGCGGCAGCAATTCTCCACCCCGGTCAGCATCCGCATGTCGCAATACGGGCTGTCGTTCATCCGCGCCGCGGCGGCAACGCTCGGCGTCGATCTGGGGTTCAAGGAACATGGCTATCTGTTCCTCGCCAGCGCCGCCGGCGCCGCGGTGCTGGGGGAGAATGTCGCGCTGCAGCGGGCCGCCGGGGCGGACATCGCGCTGCTCGATCGGGCCGCGCTGGCGGCGCGGTTTCCCTGGCTGGCGACCGGCGATCTGGCCGCCGGTGCGTTTGGTGAGACCGGCGAAGGCTCGTTCGACGGTCCCGCCATGCTGGCGGCGCTACGCCGCGCCGCGCGGGCGCGCGGGGTGCGCTACATCGCGCAATCCTGCACCGGCTTTGCCCATGCCGGCGGGCGCGTCGGCGGCGTCGCACTGGAAGACGGCAGCGTGCTCGACTGCGACCACGCCGTCGTCGCCGCTGGCGCATGGTCGGGGCAGGTGGCGGCGCTGCTCGGCATCGCCATGCCGGTGGTGCCGCGCAAACGCATGGTCTATGTCGTCGCCTGCCGCGAGGCGCTGGCCAATTGTCCGCTGGTGATCGACCCGAGCGGCATCTGGTTTCGCCGTGAGGGGGCGATGTTCCTCACCGGCCGCTCCCCCGGCGATGACGAACCGGACCCCGACGAACCGCCGCTCGAGGTCGAGGAGGCGATGTTCACCGAGCGCGTCTGGCCGGTGCTGGCCGAGCGGGTGCCTGCTTTCACCGAACTGAAACTGGCGTCGTCCTGGGCCGGCTATTACGAACTCAACCTGTTCGACCATAACGGCATCGTCGGCCGCCATCCGGCGCTGGCGAATGTGGTGTTCGCCGCCGGCTTCTCCGGCCACGGCATGCAGCATTCGCCGGCCACCGGCCGCGGCGTCGCCGAACTGATCGCCGATGGCGGCTTCACCACGCTCGACCTGTCGCCGCTCGGCTGGCAGCGCCTGCTGGAGGGGCGGCCGATGTGGGAACGCAACGTGGTCTGAGCCGGCGCCCGCCGGCCAGCGAGACACTGCGAGAGAAAGGGTCCGGCCGCATGTTCCGACCGTCCGCCTGGGCCGTATGCGGCGCGGCGCTGGCCTTGCTGGCGCCACTGGCCGCCGCCGCGTCCGATTCGGCTGCGCCCGACCTCATCGCCGCGCCGTCGTCCGCCACCGAAGGTGCCGCGCAGTACCGCGATGTCGCCGCGATGACGCGGCTGCCGGCGGCGCAGAAGCGTGCGCTGCTGCGCGACCGCATCAAATACGTCTTCGTGCTGTTTCAGGAAAACCGCTCCTTCGACCATTACTTCGCCACCTATCCCGGCGCGCGCGGCCTGTTCGCCAACGGCGCGCTGATCACCGCCCCCGGCAGCGTCCAGCGCATCCGCAATCTTGATGGCAGCTACAGCAATATCTCCCCGTTCCTGATTCCGCGCAGCGTCCGCGACGGCAACGGCAATGCGGTGCCGCTTTACCCCGAGGACACGCATTCGGTCGATCACTCGCATAACGGCTACCTGCACAGCCTGCATCTCGACGCCGCCACCAAACGCATCGCCCGCAACGACGGCTACGCGCTGGATGAGGAGCGGCTGTTCTATGCCGGCGACGCCTCGACCGATGACAGCATCGTCACCACCGGCGGCGCCGCGCCGACCGCCAACCCGACGCTGGCGCAAAAGCAGGCCGGTGAACTGGCGCTGGCGCATCTCGACTGCGACACCATCCCGTTCCTCTGGCAATATGCCGATCGCTTCACGCTGTTTGACGATTTCCATCAGACCGCGGTTGGCCCCTCGACGCCCAACGCCATTGCCATGATCGCCGGCCAGACCGGCGAGACCCAGTGGGCGCTGCATCCGGGGCTCGCCGATGCGGTGCATTTCACCCTGCCGGTGCTGACCGACCGCGGCCCGCATGCCGGCTCGACCGCCGATGCGACCGCCGCGCCGCCGCCCTACGGTCCCGACGAAAACCCGGCCAAGGGACAGCAGAATCTCACCTTCGCCACGCTGCCGCTGGCGTTCATGGGCCACGCCATCGCCGACATCATCGCCGCCGACCCCGACCCGGCGGCCGATCTGCCCGACGTGCAGCACGACATCGCCGCCATCGCCGCGCATAATCCGGTGGTGCCGTGGGGCTGGTTTCAGCAGGGGTTCGACGCCGAACCGTTCGACAACACGACGACGCCGGACGGCATCGTCCACACGCCGCACGCCTCCTACATCGTGCATCACAACGGCCCGCAGTATTTCGGCTATCTCGGCGACAACCCGCGCGCCCGCCGGTCGATCCACGGGCTCGACGATTTCTTCACCGCCGTGGCCGGCCGCACCCTGCCCGATCATGGCGTGTTCTATGTGCGCGGCGGCTACTACAACAATGACGGATTGCAGACGCTCAATCCCAATCCGGCGATCCGCCGCCGCTTCGCCGGCAACGACGACCATCCCGCCTATTCCGACGCGCAACTGTCCGAGGCGCTGGTCGCCGACGCGGTCAACGCCATCGCCGCCAGCCCGTACTGGCAGCAGAGCGCCATCATCATCACCTATGACGAGGGCGACGGGCTGTACGACCACGTGCCGCCGACCCTGCGCGTGCTCGGCCCGGACGGCCAGCCGAGCGCCGGCGGCGCGCGCGTACCGATGATCGTGGTCTCGCCGTTTGCCGTCGCCCATGCCATCGCCCGCGGCTATGGCGAGCATGCCTCGGTCATCAAGCTGATCGATGCACTGTTCGGCCTGACGCCGCTGGCCGAACTGCCCGACGAACAGCGCGCCCGCGCCCTCGGTCTGGTGCAGGCGGCAACGTTCAATCAGGCCGAACTCGGTCCCGCCGACGCCGCGGTGGCGCCGATGAGCGACCTGAGCGATGCGTTCGACAGCGACCGGCTGCTCGGCACCGCGCCGCAACTGCCGGGGGCATACGCGATGATCCCGCCCGCGGTCATCCGCACCCTGCCGCATTACGGCGGCGCCGGTTGCACCGCGCTGCACATCGTGCCGACCGATTACGTCAACGGCGTCCCGGTCGATCCGCCACCGGCCGATTTCAACCCGCGCCCCTACCAGAGTCCCGGCATCCCCACGTCGGGCACCTGGACGCCGTGAGGCTGCCGGCGGCGCCCGCCGCCGGCCGGGCGCGCGCGCCGGAAATCTGCGCTTGCCCAGGCGGGGGCATTTGTGTTCTTGTTCCGTTCGTGAACTCCGAAACCCCCCTGCCGCCGGCCGAACGCCTCGCCCGCATCATCGATGATGTGTGCAAGGCCGCCGCGGCACGCGCGCCGCGCGGGTTTCTCGCCATCCCGGTGCTGCTGCTGCTGTGGGCGCGGCTGAAACGGATGTCCTTGCGCATCACCCGCCTCGTCGCCCGCGCCGCCACCGGCACGTTGCGAACCACCCCGCGCGCCTCGCCCCGCCAGCCACTTTCCCGCCGGCCGCCGGCCAATCCGCCGCGCCGCCTGCCCAGGCGCGCCGGCTGGCTGTGCCAGCCAGTGCCGGCGGCCTGCGCCTATGCCTCGCAATTGCAGCATTTGCTGAGCGAGCCGGACATGCTCGCTTTGCTCGACACCGCGCCCGGCATCGAGCGGCTGTTGCGCCCGTTCTGCCGCATGCTCGGCGTCGCCCGGCCAAAACTGCCGCCGCGCCCCACCGCGCCGCGTCCCACCACGCCCCGCCCAATCGCGCCGCGCCATCCGTCCAACTCATCGGCCGAACCACCGGCGCCGGACATCCCGCGCGCCCGCCCGCGCCCGGCCCGCGCCCCGCCGTCGCTGCGCCACGCCGCCCGACCGCCGCATCCCGCGTGACTCCGCGGCGCCGCCGCGCGCCCGGTGATCTTACGAACCGACAACGACCCGCGCCGCACCCCGCCCCCCGACACTGCTTGACGCGGCGGCGGCGATGATGGTCCTGTCACGCGCCGGTGATCGCCGGATGGACCCTTTGCGCGGAATGCCTGCCCGATGCTGATGACCGAGGTTGCATCTTCCGCCGTCGCCGATAGCGCCTCGCCGCCGCCCGCCCCGGCCCCGGCGGTGGGGGCGGCGGCGGCGCCGGCCCCCGCCGCCGTCGGCGAGCCAACCAAGCGCGCCTATCCGGCCCCGGCGGCAAAGCCGACGCAGGAGGGGCCGCAGGGCATCCGCTTCGATTTCAACGAGGGCTGCCGGGTCACGCTGCCGGAGGGGCAGGCGCCGTGGCGCGTCGTGCTGCGCGATCTCGACACCGGCAACATCCTGTTCCGCACCGAACTCGCCTCCGGCGGCGTCAACAGCATGAAGCGCTATTACGTCCGCTTCCGGCTGGAGGTGACCCAGGGCGAGGAGAAAATCCTCACCCATGACTACGACGCCGCCGGCCGCCGCGTGCTGGTGCTGCTGCCGGTCGGCACCCTCGGCGACACCGTCGGCTGGCTGCCCTATGCGGTGAAGTTCCAGCGCCGCCACGGCTGCGAACTGACCTGCGGCATCGCCGAAAAGCTCATCCCGCTGTTCCGCGACGCCTATCCCGACATCAGCTTCATCCCCCATGAGCAGGTCAAGCCGGAGGAATACTACGCCACCTATTACATCGGCCTGTTCTTCGACGACGATGCCGGCATCTGGCAGCCGAGCGATTTCCGCTTGGTCGGGCTGCACCGCACCGCCGGCTACATCCTCGGCGTCGATCCGACCGAGGAGCCGCCGCGCATCGCCATCGCCGCTGGCGGCCCGCCGATCCCCGACCGCTACGTCGTGCTGGCGGCGCAGAGCACCACCCAGTGCAAGATCTGGAACAACCCCTATGGCTGGCGCGACATCATCGCCTTCCTCAAGGAACACGGCTACCGGGTGATCTGCATCGACCAGAAACCGGTGCACGGCACCGGCCTGGTCTGGAACCATCTGCCGCACGGCGTCGAGGATGAGACCGGCGACCGGCCGCTGACCGAGCGGGCGCGCTGGATTCGCCATGCGGCGTTCTTCGTCGGCCTGTCGAGCGGCCTGTCGTGGCTGGCCTGGGCGACCGGGACGCCGGTGGTGATGATCAGCGGCTTTACCCACCCGACCAACGAATTCACCACCCCCTATCGGGTCATCAACTACCATACCTGTAACAGTTGCTGGAACGACGTGCGCCACCGCTTCGATCACAAGGATTTCCTGTGGTGCCCGCGCCATGCCGGCACCGCGCGGCAGTTTGAATGCACCCGGCTGATCACCTCCGATCAGGTCAAGGACGCGATCCGCCGCATCCCCGGCTTCGCCGCGGCGGGCTGAGGCTCACGCCGGCAGCGCCACCTCCAACAGCCGGCGGGCGAGTTCCGCCATGTCGTACGGCTTGGGCAGGAACATCGTGCCGGCGGTGCCGAGCGCCGCCGTCACCTCGCGCTGTAACTCCTCGGCGGCGTAGCCGGAAACCAGGATCGCCGGCAGATCGGCAACTCCGCTGCGCTCGCGCACCAGCCGCACCAGCGCCGTGCCGTCCTCGCCCGGCATCACCAGATCGGTGACGATGGCGCCGAGCCGCAGGCCCGGCTGCCGGCCGAGCAGCGCCAGCGCATCTTCCGTGCTCTCGGCGGCCAGCACCCGCCAGCCGAGTCGCGACAGCGCCCGCTCGGCGATGCGGCGGACGAAGGGTTCGTCCTCGACCAGCAGCACCGCCCCGCGCGCCGCCGGCGGCAGCCCCGCCGCCGGCTCGGCGGTCGCCGCCGGCAGCGCCGGGATGGCCATTTCCTCGCCGTCCCAGCGCGGCAGATAGACCCGCACCCGGGTCCCCCGGCCCGGTTCGCTCTCCACCCCGAGAAATCCGTCCGACTGGCGCACGATGCCATGCACCGTCGCCAGCCCCAGCCCGGCGCCGCCCTGCTCGCGGCGGGTGGTGAAGAACGGCTCGAAGATGCGCGGCAACACCTCGGGCGGGATGCCGCTGCCGCTGTCCTCGACCTCGATCATCACATAGCGTCCCGGCGGAATTGTCTCCGGCCCGCGCGGCAGCGGCCGGTGCAGCGTGATATGGCCGCTGCGCAGCGTCAGCGTCCCGCCGCCCGGCATCGCGTCGCGCGCATTGACGGCGAGATTGACCAGCACCTGATCGAGCGCCGTCGGGTCGGCGCGCACCCGGCAGCCGGGCTGCTCCAGCGCCAGATGGAGCCGCACCCGGCTGCCGAGCAGGCGGCGCAGCAGCACCGCGAGGTCGGTGATGACATCGTTCAGCGCCAGCACCTTCGGCTGCAGCGTCTGCCGCCGGCCGAACGCCAGCAATTGCCGCACCAGCGCGCCGCCGCGCGCCGCGCTGGCGCGGATCTGCGCGAGGTCTTCGAGCGACTCGCCGCTCAGCCCCGCCTGCGCCGCAATGGCGTCGGCGGCGCCGAGGATGGCGGTGAGCAGATTGTTGAAATCATGCGCCACGCCGCCGGCGAGCTGGCCGGCCACCTGCAGCCGCTGGCTGTGGGCGAGCTGCGCCTCCAGCCGCGCCTCGGCCGACACGTCGCGCAGCGACAGCACGGCACCGCTGGCGCTGCCATCGGCCTCGCGCACCGTGGTCAGAAAGATCAGGACGCTGCGCGTCTCGGCTTCCTCGCCGGTCAGCCGCGCGGTCAGCGGCCGGGGCGGGCCGTGACGCCCCTGGCCGCGCAGTGCCGGCCCGACCTCGGCCCACACCGCCTCGCGCTCCGGCTCGGCAAACAGCGCCAGCAGCGGCGTGCCCGGCGACAGATCGACCGCCGGCCCGAGCATCTGCCGCAGCGGCTCATTGACCCGCAGCAGCCGGCCGTGCCGGTCGATCACCACCCGCGCCGCCGACGGCGCCTGAAACAGCAGCGTCAGCGCCCGGTCCATCGGGCCGCTCAGCCGCTCGATCAGGCGTTGCGGCGGCGCTGCCGGAGCGCGCCGACGATGAAAGAATCGGATCATGCCACGGCCCGGCTGCGCAGCCGCCAGACATAGGCGATCAGCTCGGCAACCGCTGCGAATAATTCCCGCGGCACCTCACAATCCAGCTCGACCTCGTGCAGCGCGCGGGCCAGCGGCGGATTGGCGACCAGCGGCACGCCATGTTCGACGGCGATGGCGCGGATGCGCGCGGCCACCGCGTCGGTGCCCTTCGCTACCACGATCGGCGCCGTGCTGGCGCCGCGCTGATAGGCCAGCGCCACCGCGTAATGCGTCGGGTTGGTGACGACGACGGTTGCCGTCGGCACCGATTTCAGCATCCGCCGCCGCATCCGCCCCAGCCGCAGCCGCCGCAGCCGCGCCTTGACCCGCGGATCGCCCTCGCTGTCGCGATGCTCGTCGCGCAGTTCCTGGCGCGTCATGCGCAGGCCGCTGGCATGGGCGAGGCGGGCGCGCACGATGTCGAAACCGGCAATCGCCGCCTGCGCCGCCAGCAGCGCCAGCAGCATGTGCAGCACCAGCCGCGTGGTCTGCGACAGCACCTCGGCCGGGGGCCAGCCGAGCGCCGCCGGCAGGCGGTGCAGCGTGCCGTGCAGCACGCTCCACGCCGCCGCGCCGGCGGCCAGCAGTTTGAGCAGCGCCTTGCCGGCCTCCAGCGCCGCCGCCGGGGAGACGAGGCGGCCGAGGCCGCGGCGCGGATCGAGCCGGGCGAGATCGGGCAGCAGTGCATCGACGGAGATCAGCATGCCGGTCTGGGCCAGCACCGCGGCGAGATTGGCCAGCAGCCCGGCGAGCAGAAACGGCGCCGCGCCGATCGCCGCGGCGATGCCGGCGGTGCGCAGCGCCGCCGCCGGCGACAGCGTCCCCGCCTGCCCGAGCAGCGCCGCCAACCGCGCCGCCACCGCCCGCGCCGCCGCCGGCGCCGACAGCCCGATCAGCAGCGTCGCCACCGCCAGCACGGCGAGCGGCGCCGCTTCGCGCGACACCGGCGCCTGCCCCTCCTCGCGCGCCCGGGCCAGCCGCCGGGCGCTGGCTGCCTCGGTGCGGTCTTCGGCCGAGCCGCTCATGCCATGCTACAGGCCGGGCAGGGCGGCCAGCCCCACCGCCGCCTGCGTCCGCCATGCCGCCAGCACCGCCGCGCCGAGCAGGCCGAGCAGCGCCAGGCCGCCGAGCAACTGCGCCGGCGCGGCGAGGAAGAACACCTGCACCTGCGGCGCCAGCCGCGCCAGCGCCGCCAGCGTCACCTGCCAGACAATCCCGGCCAGCAGAAACGGCGCCGCCAGCCGCAGCGCCAGCGCGAAACAGGCGCCGACCGCGCCGACGCCGATCTGCGCCGCGTCGCCCGCCGGCAGCAATTGCCCGGCCGGCAACACCCGGTAGCTGCCGGCCAGCGCCGCCAGCGGCAGCGCGTGCAGCCCGGAGACCAACAGCAGCACCGGCGCCGCCAGCGTCATCAGCCGCGCCAGCGCCGCCCCCTGCGGTCCGAGCACGGCATCGGCCTGCAGCACGCTGGCCTGCCCGGTCAGCAGCGCGGTGACCTGACCGGCGATCGGCAGCGCCAGCATCAGCAGCCGCGCCAGCCAGCCGAGGAACAGGCCGCTGGCCAGTTCGGCGACCACCATGCCGGCGCCGCGCCACAGGCTCGCCGGCGGCGCCGGCAGATCGGGCGCCAGCACCGGCAGCAGCAGCAGCGTCAGCGCAACCGCAAAGCCGACCCGCAGCATCGCCGGCACCTCGCTCTCGCCGATGCCCGGCAGCAGCATGCAGGCGGCGCCGCTGCGTGCCAGCACCAGCACGAAGCCGAAGGCATAGCCGGTCAGCATGGCGCTCACGAGCCGCCGACCGCCACCAGCCGGTCGAACAGCAGCCGGGCGAAATCGGCCAGCACGCTCTGCATGAACGGCCCCAGCACCAGCAGCGTGGCGAACACCGCCAGCAGCTTGGGCACGAAGGCGACGGTCGGCTCATTCACCTGCGTCACCGCCTGCACCAGCGACATCACCAGCCCGACCAGCAGCGCCACCATCAGCGGCGGCCCGCCGAGTTTGAGCACGATCATCACCGCGGCGCGCAGCAGGGCGCCCACATCCGCCTCGGTCATATCGGCATGCGCATGATGTCCTGATAGGCCTGCACCACCCGGTCGCGGATCGCGGTCGCGGTTTGCAGGGTCAGTTCGGCGCGCGACACCGCCTGCACCACCTCGGTCAGGTTGCCGCCGCCGGCGATGGCCTGCGCCGCCTGCGCCTCGGCGTCCTTGCCCTGCTGCACTGCATCGCCGAGCGCCTGACCGAGCGCCGCGCCGAAATCGCCGCCGCTGCCCTGGTCGGAAGCCGTCCCGGCAGCGGTCTGGCGATAGGCGCGCGCCGCCTCCTGCGGCGAGACGCCGGGCGGGGTGACGATCAGCGCGGGGGCGACGCTGCTCATGGCGCTATTTGAGCAGTCCGATGGTGCGTTCCAGCATGCCGCGCGTCGTCTCGATCACCTGGATATTGGCGTTGTAGCTGCGCTCGGCCTCGCGCATGTCCATGACTTCGACGAAGCTGTTGACGTTGGGCGTGCGGACATAGCCCTGGGCGTCGGCGGCGGGATGCGACGGGTCGTAGCGCTGCGGGAAATCGGCAGCGTCGCGGCCGATCTTGGCCACCTGCACGGTTTCGATGCCGAGCGCGCGGTCCATCCGGTTGGCAAAGGTGACGGTCTTGCGCCGGTACGGCTCGGCGCCCTGGGTGGTGCCGGTGGTGTCCTGGTTGGCGAGGTTCTCGGCGATGACGCGCAGCCGCGCCGTCTGCGCCGCCATGCCGGCCGCCGAGATGTCGAGCGCGCGCGACAGATCCATCGTCAGCGTCCGATCGCGGTGCGGAACAGGCCGAGATAGGAGCGGGTGAGTTCGGTGGCCAGCTCCTGCGCCGTGTCGGTGTCGGCGAGTTTCATCATCTGCTGGTCGAGCGCCACGCCGTTGCCGTCCGGCGCCCGCTCGCCGCTCTGCACCACGGCCGCCGAGGCCAGCGCGGCGCTGCCGCCGAGATGCGCCGGATCGGTGCGGGCGAGGCTGACGCCGTGCTGCCCGAGCCGGGCCGCGAACGGGGTGAGATCATGCGCCCGCCAGCCGGGCGTATCGGCATTGGCGATGTCGGCGGCCAGCACGCCCTGCCGCTGGTCGATCCAGGCGAGTTTGCGGTCGGCAAGAGCGAAGATCGGGATCTGCGACAGGTTGAACACGGCGCACTCCTTTGCCGCCCGCAAGATGCGCGACCAGTCTCAACAAAGGATGAATCGAACCCGGGACGAAGCGGCAACGCTTCGTTAACGCAATCCTGCTCTGCTCGCCCGGTGACCCAGCCGCAAGCCGCTCCCGCCGCCCAGCTTATTGACGAGATCAGCGGCACGCTGCGGCTCGCCCGCGTGCTCGCCGGGCAGCGCCGGCCGGTCGATCTGGCCGGGCTTGAGGATGCGGTCGGCCGGCTCTGCGCCGCCTGCCTCGATCTGCCGCCGGAACTCGGCCGGGCGCAGCGGCCACGCCTCGCCGCCCTGCTGGCGGAACTCGACGCACTGGCGGCGGTGCCGAAATGGGGCTGAGCGGGGCGACGGCGCTGGCCGCGCTGGCGGCGGTGGTGGCGCTGGTGCTGCTGGCGCGGCAGGCGGTGCTGCGGCTGCCGCGCGGCCTCGGCGGGCTGGCGCTGCCCGGCCGTGCCGGGGTGCTGGCGGTGGAACAGGTGCTGGCGCTGGATGCGCGGCGGCGGCTGTTGCTGGTGCGCTGCGACGGGCGGCGGCTGCTGCTGCTGACCGGTGGCGCGCAGGATGTGTCGCTCGGCTGGCTCGATCCGCCGCCGCCGCCGGCCGAGACGGCGGAAGGGGCACGCGCGACGCTGCCGGTGGCCGGCTTGCTCGCCGCCGCCGCGGCGCTGCTGCTGCCGCACATCGCCGCGGCGCAGTCCATCGCGCTCGATCTCGGCGCCGGCGGTCCGGGCGCCACCTCGCGCGTGGTGCAGCTCACCGCGCTGGTGACGCTGCTGTCGCTGGCGCCGAGCCTGCTGGTGATGGCGACCGCCTTCACCCGCATCATCATCGTGCTGTCGCTGCTGCGCGGCGCGCTCGGGGCGGGGGCGACGCCGCCCAACACGGTGTTGATCGGGCTGGCGCTGTTCCTGACCTTCTTCGTCATGCAGCCGGTGCTCGATGAGGCGTGGCGCAGCGGCCTGCTGCCGCTGTCGCAGGGCCGCGTCGATGACCTGGAGGGTCTGCGCCTCGCCGCCGAGCCGTTCCGCCGCTTCATGGCGGCGGCGGCGCGGGCCGATGATGTGCGGCTGTTCCTCGGGCTGGCGCATCTGCCCGACCCGCCGAACCTCGCGGCGACGCCGTGGCGGGCGCTGCTGCCGGCGTTTCTGGTCGGTGAACTGCGGCGCGCCTTCGAGATGGGGTTCCTGCTCTACCTGCCGTTCCTGGTCATCGACATGGTGGTGGCGAGCGTGCTGATGGGCCTCGGCATGATGATGCTGCCGCCGAACGTGGTGTCGCTGCCGTTCAAGCTGATCTTCTTCGTCCTCGTCGATGGCTGGCGGCTGGTCAGCCTCGGGCTGGTGCGCAGTTTCGTGCCGGGATAGAGCCGACCTCAATACAGTTGACAGACCGCAGCGAAGTGCTTATTTCGACCACCGAACAGGTGGTGTTTGCGACCGTGTGCAAAAAAATGATTGCTGCCGGTATGGTCGCCGCACTGGCGCTGGTGAGCGGTCAGGTTCAGGCGGGCACGATCGGTGATCTGACATCTGCGGGCACCACGTTCGGCACGGTGACGCTGACCCAGCAGGACGCCAACACGGTGGATGTCAACGTTGCCCTGCTCACCGGGGTTCAGTTCGTCACCACCGGCAAGCATGCCGCCTTCGCCTTCAATCTTGACACATCCCTCCTGCAGAAAACCTCGACCGTCGATATCGTGACCAACGGCTTCACTTACGCCAACAGCGACTTTAGCCAGTCGGGTTACGGCACATTCACCAACGAGTTTTTCTGCACCGGTTGCGGCAAGGGATCGAGCGCGCCGAAGATATTCGGCCCGCTGGAGTTTTCGATCACCAATCCGTCGAAAATCAGCGTTGAGGATTTCACCTCCAATTCCAACGGCTATTATTTTTCGGCCGACCTGTATCCGGTGTTCGGTAAAACTTCCCCCGTCGGTTCCAGCGCCGTTACGTCCAGCGGCGGCGGGACGACCGGATCGCCCGTCGGCGTGCCGGAACCTTCCGGACTGCTGATCCTCGGCGCGGCCTTGGCCATGCTGCGGTCGGTGCGCCGGCGGGGCTGAACGCTGATTGCCTGAACAGCGATTTTAAGCTCACCCCGGCTTTGGTCACCTCCCACCCCGCCCAATATCCAATGGTGGGAGGTGTGTCATGGTCCGTATGCTGGTTGTTGTCGCCGCCGGGCTGGCCTGCACGGCCTGCGCGGTATCGCCGCTGAATGGCACCTACGCCGGGCCGCAGCTCAGTCCGCTCTACAACGTCACACCCGACATGCAGCGGCCGGACGGGACGCTGAACAACGGCCTGATGCCGGAAAATCCTGACGACCAGAGCTGAGGCGGCACGGGCGCGGGCGGCCGGATCAGAACTCGACCCCCGCCTGCGCCTTCACGCCGGCGGCGAAATGGTGCTTCACCGCCGTCATCTCGGTCACCAGATCGGCGGCCTCGATCAGCGCCGGGCGGGCGTTGCGCCCGGTGACCACGACATGCAGCATCGGCGGCCGCGCCGCCAGCCCGGCCAGCACCTCATCGAGCGGCAGATAGTCATAACGCAGCGCGACGTTCAGCTCGTCGAGCAGCAGCATCGCCAGATCCGGCTGCGCCATCATCGCGCCCGCCATCTGCCACGCCCGCCGCGCCGCGGCGATGTCGCGGGCGCGGTCCTGCGTCTCCCAGGTGAAGCCCTCGCCCATCGTGTGCCACTCGACCAGATCGTCGAACCGCGCCAGCGCCTCGCGCTCGCCGGTGGACCACGCACCTTTGATGAACTGCACCACGCCGACCCGGCGCCGGTGCCCGAGCATGCGCAGCGCCAGGCCGAACGCCGCGGTCGATTTGCCCTTGCCGGGACCGGTGTGCACGATCAGCAGCCCGCGCTCGATCGTCTTGGCCGCCACCTCGGCGTCCTGCACCGATTTGCGGCGCTGCATTTTGGCACGGTGGCGGTCCTCGTCCTCGCTCATCTCATCCCTTCAGCGCGAGCGGCAGGCCCGCGACCATCAACACCACCCGGTCCGCCCGCGCCGCCACCGCCTGATGCAGCCGCCCGGCCTCATCGCGGAAGGCGCGGGCCAGCGCGTGTTCGGGCACGATGCCAAGCCCGACCTCGTTGCTGACCAGCACCGTCGGCCGCGTCCGCCGTGCCAGCGCCGCCAGCAGCCGCTCGGTCGCCGCCGTCACCTCATGCCCGCCCAACATCAGATTGGTCAGCCACAGCGTCAGACAATCGACCAGCACCGGCGCCGCCACGTCGAGCGCCGCCACCAGATCGAGCGGCGCCTCCGTCGTCTGCCAGCCGGCCGGCCGCGCCGCCCGGTGGGCGGCGATGCGCGCCGTCATCTCGGCATCGAAGGCCTGCGCCGTCGCGATATAGCGCCACGGGCCGGGCAGGGCGGTGACCAGCGCCTCCGCATGGCGGCTCTTGCCGGAGCGGGCGCCGCCGAGAACGAATGTGAGCAGCGCAATCCCCTTTTGACGCGGCCTCGATCCCGTGCCTAATAGGCGGCAACCGATGGTCCTTCCAGACGGAAGGTGAAAAGGGAACGCGGTGCGGGGCAAGCGCCCCCATGCCGCGGCTGCCCCCGCAACTGTAGGCGGAGAGCGGCGCCACGCATGCCACTGGACACGATTTGTCCGGGAAGGCCGCGGCGCCGCGCCTGATCCGCGAGCCAGGAGACCTGCCACCGGCGAGCCTTAAGACGACGCCGGGCGGGGTGCCTCGGCGCCGAGACCACGCTGCCGCGCGCTGCGGCAGCGAGCGCCCCGGGTTGCAATTGTCCACGGGGTCATGGTGTCCGAATCGCGTTCGCCCTGCCTGCATGTCTGCGTCACCTGCCGCGCCGGCGCGGCGCTGGCCGAGGGCGAGATGCCGGCCGGCGCCCGGCTGCATGCGGCGCTGGCCCGGCTGCTCGACGCCGACACCAGGCTGCGTCTGGCGCCGATCACCTGCATGGCCAATTGCGAGCGCGGCTGTTCGGCGGCGATCAGCGCCGCCGGCAAATGGACCTATGTGCTCGGCGGCCTCGCCCCCGAGCAGGCCGCCGATCTGATCGCCTATGCCGCGGTCTATGGCGCCTCGGCCACCGGCACCGTGATGCCGTCGCGCCGCCCGGCCTCGCTGGCCCGCGCCGTGCTCGCCCGCGTCCCCGCCCCGGAGCTGCTCGCATGACCGCAAAAATCCCCGCCACCGTGATCACCGGCTTTCTCGGCGCCGGCAAGACGACGCTGGTGCGCCATGTGCTCGAACATGCCGGCGGCCGGCGCATCGCCGTCATCGTCAACGAGTTCGGCGCGCTCGGCATCGACGGCGAGACGCTGCGCAGTTGCGGCATTCCCGGCTGCGCCGATGAGGACATCATCGAATTGTCGAATGGCTGCCTGTGCTGCACCGTCGCCGATGATTTCGTCCCGACCATCACCGCGCTGCTGGAGCGTGCCGTGCCGCCCGAGCATATCCTGATCGAGACCTCGGGGCTTGCCCTGCCGAAGCCGCTGATCAAGGCGTTCAACTGGCCGGCGATCCGCTCGCGGGTCACCGTCGATGGGGTGATCGCGGTGGTCGATGGCCCGGCCGTCGCCGCCGGCCGCTTCGCCGACGATCCGGCGGCGGTGGCGGCACAGCGCGCCGCCGATGCGGCGGTCGATCACGACAATCCGCTGGCCGAAGTGTTCGAGGATCAGATTTTCGCCGCCGATCTGATCGTGCTCAACAAGACCGATCTGCTCGACGCGCCGCAAACCGAGGCGCTGGCCGCCGGCATCGCCGGCCGGGTGGCCCGCGCCGTCAAGGTGGTGCGCGCGCGCGAGGGCCGGGTCGATCCCGCCGTGCTGCTCGGCCTCGCCGCCGCGGCGGAGGATGACCTTGCCGCCCGGCCATCGCATCACGACGCGCTCGACGGCGCCCATGAGCACGACGATTTCGAGAGTTTTTCCGTCGATCTGCCGGATGTCGCCGATGCCGACGGGCTGATCGCCCGGCTGCGCCGCGCCGCCGAGGTGGACGGGGTGCTGCGCATCAAGGGCTTCGCCGCGGTGCTCGGCAAGCCGATGCGGCTTGCCATCCAGGGCGTCGGCACCCGGTTTCGCCATCAGTACGACCGGCCGTGGCCGCCGGGCGCGGCGCGGCTGGGGCAGGTGGTGGTGATCGGGCTGACCGGCCTCGATCGCGCCGCGGTGGTGGCGGCGGTGCTGGGCTGATCGATGCATCTGCTGGTCCGCGAGACGCAGTCCCTGGACGCCGAGGCGGCGGCGGTCGATCTCGGCCAGACGCCGGCCGATCTGGTGTTTCTGTCGTTCTCCGACAGCGATCTCGGCGCCGCCGCGGCGGCGTGGCAGGCGATGGGCGCCGACCGGCCGAGCCTGCGGCTGGCCAATCTGGCGCGGCTGTTGCACCCGATGTCGGTCGATCTCTATGCCGAGCGGGTGGTGCGCCGGGCGCGCGCGGTGGTGGTGCGCGTGCTCGGCGGGCTCGATTACTGGCGCTATGGCGCCGAGGAGCTTTGGGCGCTGTGCCGCGCCGAGGGGATCGCGCTGGCGCTGCTGCCCGGCGAGGCGCGTGACGACGGACGGCTGGCGGCGCTTTCGACGGTGCCGGCGGCGATGCTGGCGCGGCTCGATGCGCTGCTGCGCGAGGGGGGGGTGGACAATCTCGGCGCGGCGCTGCGGCTGGCGGCGCATCTCGGCGGTCTCGGCGCCGATCCGCGGCAGGCGCCGATGCCGCTGCCCGGCTTCGGCGTGCATCAATTCGGCGTGCCGGCGGACGGACCGTTGGGCTTGGCGGTGCTGGTGTTCTACCGCTCGCAACTGCTGGCCGGCGACATCGCCCCGCTGGCGGTGCTGGCCGCGGCGCTGGCGGCGCGCGGCTTTGGCGTGCGCGCGCTGCAGGTCGGCAGCCTCAAAGACCGGGCCGCCGGCGCCTGGGTGGCGGCGCGGCTCGCTGCGTGGCGTCCGGCGGTGGTGCTCAACGCCACCGGGTTTTCCGCCCGCCGCGATGCCGGCGGCTCGCCGCTCGATGCCGCCGGGGTGCCGGTGCTGCAACTGGTGCTGGCCGGCGGCGCACAGGCGGCATGGGCGGCCTCGACGCGCGGCCTGTCGCCGGCCGATCTGGCGATGCAGGTGGTGCTGCCGGAACTCGACGGCAGGCTGGCCGCCACCGCGATCTCGTTCAAGGCCGAACTGCCGCCGGAAGCGGGGCTGGAGTATTCCCGCAGCGTGCATCTGCCCGACGCGGCCGGCATTGCGCTCGCCGCCGATCGCGCCGCCGGCTGGGCGCGGCTGGCGGCGACGCCGGCGGGCGAGCGGCGCATCGCCATCGTGCTGTCCGACTATCCCGGCGCCGGCGGACAGCTCGGCCATGCGGTCGGGCTGGACACGTTCGCCAGTCTCGACGCCATTCTGGCGCTGCTGCGCGGCGCCGGATACGCCGACCGCGTCGTGGCGCCGGCGGCGCTCGCCGCGGCCGACTACCGAGCGCTGTTTGCCGAGCTTCCGGCAGCGTTGCGCGACAGCATCGTCGCCGCCTGGGGCGACCCGGCCACGCTGCCCGAACTGCCCGCGCCGCCCGCGCTGCCCATGCTGCCCACGCTGCCGGCGCCGGAGCATGGCGGCGATGCGGGGCGCGGCGGCGTCATCATCGTCGCCGTGCAGCCCGATCGCGGCCGGCGCGCCGAGCGGCGTGCCAGCTACCACGACCCCGACCTGCCGCCCTGCCATGCCTATGTCGCGTTCCATCTCTGGCTGCGCCGCGTCGCCGCGGTGCAAGCGGTGATCCAGCTCGGCACCCACGGCACGCTGGAATGGCTGCCCGGCAAGGCGGTGGCGCCCGGCGCCGACTGCGCGCCGGTGGCGCTGCTGCGCGGGCTGCCGGTGATCTATCCGTTCATCGTCAACAATCCCGGCGAGGCCGCCGCCGCCCGCCGCCGGCTCGGCGCCGTCACCATCGGCCATCTGACGCCGCCGCTCGCCGCCGCCGGGCTGGCCGGCGAAGCCGCCGACCTGGAGCGGCTGATCGACGAATACGCCGCCGCCGACGGTCTCGACCGCCGGCGCACCGCGCTGCTGCGCCGTGACATCCTCGACCGCGCCGATTCCGCCGGCCTGCTCGCCGAGAGCGGCGCCGCCGCCCTGCCGGACGACGACGCGCTGGCCCGGCTGGATGCCTATCTCTGCGACGTCAAGGAGCTGCAGGTGCGCCACGGCCTGCATGTCTATGGCGTCGCCCCGGCGCCGCAGCGGCGGGCCGAGATGCTGGCCGCCTGTCCGGCGATTGACCCGGCCGATCTCGACGCCTGCGCCGGCGCCGAGCGGGCCGCCCTGCTTGCCGCGCTCGACGGGCGCTTCATTCCGCCCGGCCCGGCCGGGGCACCGAGCCGCGGGCGCGCCGACGTGCTGCCGACCGGGCGCAACCTGTTCGCCATCGACCCGCGCAGCGTGCCCACCCGTGCCGCCCTGGCGCTGGCCGAGCGGCGCGCCGAGGAGCTGTTGCGCCGCCATGCGCAGGACCACGGCGAGCCGCTGCGCCGCTTGGTGCTTGATCTGTGGGGCAGCGCCACCATGCGCACCGGCGGCGAGGATTTTTCCCTCGCCTTGCTGCTGCTCGGGGTGCGGCCGGAGTGGGATGACGGCTCGGCGCGCATCGCCGGGTTCGCGGTGGAGCCGCTGGCGGTGCTCGATCGCCCGCGCGTCGATGTGACGCTGCGCATCTCTGGCCTGTTCCGCGATGCCTTCCCGGCGCAGATCACCCTGTTCGACGCCGCGGTGCGCGCCGTCGCCGGGCGCGATGAGGCGCCGGAGTGGAACCCGCTCGCCGGCACCAGCAGCCCGCGCATCTTCGGCGCCGCCCCCGGCGATTATGGCGCCGGGGTCGATCCGCTGCGCGACGCCGATCCCGCCGCCACCTATCTCGCCGCCTCCGGCCATGCCTATGGGCGGCAGCAAGGCGCCGCCGCCGACGCCTTCGCCGCCCGCGTCGCCGCCGCCGAGGCGTTCCTGCATGTCCAGGACCATCGCGAGACCGATCTGCTCGACAGCCCCGATTACGCCGCCCATGAAGGTGGCTTCGCCGCCGCCGCCGCCCGCCTCGGCGCCGCCCCGGCGCTTTATCATGCCGACCCGACCGGCCTGCGCCGTGTCGAGGAGGAAATCGCCCGCGTGGTGCGCGGGCGCGCCGCCAATCCGCGCTGGATCGCGACGATGCTGCCGCACGGCTATCGCGGCGCCGCCGAGATCGCCCGCGGCATCGACGGGCTGCTGGGCTTCGCGGCGACGCTGCCGACGCGGCTCGATGCGCAGTTCGACCTGCTGTTCGCGGCGACGCTGGCCGATGCCACGGTCGATGGCTTCCTCGCCGCCGCCAACCCGGCGGCGCGTGCGGCGATGCAGGCGCGCTTTGCCGAGGCGCGGGCGCGCGGCCTGTGGCGCAGCCGGCGTAACGACATCGACGCGGTGCTCGGCTGATGCGGCGCGGCTGGTGCCCGACCCTGTTCGAGCCGATGCAGTCGGGCGACGGCTGGCTGGTGCGCGTCAAGCCGCCCGGCGGCCGGCTGCGTCCGGCGCAGGCGCGGGCGCTGGCTGATGCCGCGCGCCGCCACGGCAGCGGCGCCATCGAGCTGACCGGGCGGGCCAATGTGCAGGTCCGCGGGCTGAGTGTGGCGTCGGCGGCGCGCTTCGCCGCCGAGATGGTGGCGGCGGGGCTGGCGCATGCCGATCCGCCGGTCGAGCGGCGGCGCAACGTCATGCTGGCGCCGCTCGCCCCGCCGGCGCTGCTGGATGTGGCGGCGGCGCTGGAGACGGCGCTGGCCGATGCGGCGTTCGCCGGGCTGCACGGCAAGTTCGGCTTCGCCGTCGGACTGCCGGGCGCCGATGTGTGTATCGGCTTCGATGGTGGCTGGCGGGTGTGGCCGGACGGCGCCGCGCTGGCGCAACCCTGCGCCGATCCGGTGGCGGCGGCGCTGGCGCTGGCGCGCTCGGCGGACGGGCGGCGGATGCGCGAGGTGGCCGGCTTCGTCGGCACGCTGCCGCTGCCGGCGCTGCCGCTGCGCCGGATCGGGCCAATTGCCGGCGGCTACGCCGTCGGCCTGCCGTTCGGCGCCACCGACGCGGCGACGCTCGCCCAACTGGCCGCGTGCGGCACGCTATGGATGACGCCGTGGCGGGCAATCGTCATCGCGCCCGAGCCCTCGCCTGCTGCGGGCGGCGACTGGGGCGCGCGGCTGCCGGGGCTGATCCATGATCCGTCCGACCCGCGCCTCAGCCTCGTCGCCTGTCCCGGCCGGCCGTTCTGTGCCTCCGCCCATGCCGCGACGCGCGCCGATGCCGTCCGGCTCGCCGGCATGCTGCCGGGGCTTGCCGTGCATCTCTCCGGCTGCGCCAAAGGCTGCGCCCACCCGGCGCCGGCCGCGGTTACGTTGGTTGGCGGCGCCGACGGCTATGCCCTGGTGCGCCACGGGCGCGCCGGCGACCCACCCGCCCATTCCGGGCTGACACTGGACCAAGCCGCCGCCATGCTGACGTCATGACCCGCTACGACTACATCCGCGACGGTGCGGCGATCTACGCCCGCTCGTTCGCCATCATCCGGGCCGAGGCCGATCTGGCGCGGTTCTCGGCGGCCGAGGCGCGCATCGCGGTGCGCGTCATCCACGCCTGCGGCCGGGTCGAGGTGGCGCGCGACCTCGCCTTCGCCGGCGGCTTTGCCGAGGCGGCGCGCGCCGCGCTGCTGGCCGGCGCCCCGGTGCTGTGCGACGCGCAGATGGTGGCGCACGGCATCACCCGCGCCCGGCTGCCGGCCAACAACGAAGTCGTCTGCACGCTGACCGACGAAGCGGTGCCGGCGCTGGCGCGGCGCAGCGGCACCACGCGCTCGGCGGCGGCGCTCGATCTGTGGGGCGAGCGGCTGGGCGGCGCGCTGGTGGCCATCGGCAATGCGCCGACCGCGCTGTTTTATTTGCTCGAACGTCTCGACGCCGGGGCGCCGCGGCCGGCGGCGGTGATCGGCATGCCGGTCGGCTTCGTCGGCGCCGCCGAATCGAAACAGGCGCTGGCGGCCTATGGCCTGCCCTGCCTGACCATCGCCGGGCGGCAAGGCGGCAGCGCCATGACCGCCGCCGCCGTCAACGCACTGGCGCGGGAGGAGGAGGCGTGACCGGCACCCTGCACATCATCGGAATGGGGCCGGGCGACCCGGAACTGCTGACCCTGAAGGCCGCGCGGCTGCTGCGGGCGGCGCCGGTGGTGGCGTATTTCGCCAAGCGTGGCCAGCGCGGCCATGCCCGGCGCATCGCCGACGGGCATCTCGCCGCCGGGGTCGAGGAGCTGCGCTTCGAATATCCCTACACCATCGAGATCGCCGCCGAGGACCCGCGCTACATCGCCGAACTCGCCGCCTTCTATGACCTCTGCGCAGCGGCGCTGGCGGCGCGGCTGGCGGCCGGGCCGGATGCGGCGCTGCTGTGTGAGGGCGACCCGTTTTTCTACGGCTCGGCGATGTACCTGTTCGACCGGCTGGCGCCACTCGGCCCGGTGGCGGTGGTGCCGGGCGTGCCCGGCATGGCCGGGTGCTGGACCCAGGCGGGACGGCCGATCGCGCATGGCGACGACGTGCTCAGCGTCATTCCCGGCACCCTGGAGGAAGCCGCGCTGGCCGAGCGGCTCGGCGCCTGCGATGCCGCGGTGATCATGAAGGTCGGCCGCAACCTGCCGAAGATCCAGGCGGCGATGCGCCGCGCCGGCCTCGCCGGCCGCGCGCTCTATGTCGAGCGCGGCACGATGACCGACGAGCGGGTGATCCCGCTGGAGCAGGCGACGCAGGCGGCGCCGTATTTCTCGATGGTGCTGGTTCCCGGCCGTCAGCGCCCGCGATGAGCGGCCATCTCGCCATCATCGGCCTCGGCCCCGGCGCCGCCGAGTTGTTGACCCCGCAGGCGACGGCGGCGCTGGCGGCGGCGGCGGAGCTGGTCGGCTACGGCCCCTATCTCGACCGGCTGCCGCCGCGCCCCAGCCAGCGCCGCCATGCCTCCGACAACCGGGTGGAGATCGCCCGCGCCCGCACCGCGCTGGCCCTCGCCGCCGCCGGGGCGCGGGTGGCGCTGGTCTCGGCCGGCGATGCCGGCGTGTTCGGCATGGCCAGCGCCGCCTTCGAGGCGATCGAGGGCGGACCCGCCGCGTGGCGGGGCATCGCCATCGACGTGCTGCCGGGGATTTCCGCCATGTTCGCCGTTGCCGCGCGGATCGGCGCGCCGCTCGGCCATGATTTCTGCGCCATCTCGCTGTCCGACAATCTCAAGCCCTGGGAGGTGGTGGCGCAGCGGCTCGCGGCGGCGGCGGCGGCGGGGTTCGTCATCGCCCTCTACAACCCGGCCTCGACCGCCCGCCCGTGGCAGCTCGGCGCCGCCTTCGATGTGCTGCGCGGGCATCTGCCGGGCAGCGTGCCGGTGGTGTTCGCAACCGCGGTGACGCGCCCCGACGAGCGCATCGCCATCGACACGCTCGCCACCGCCGACCCGGCGCGCGCCGATATGCGCACGCTGGTCATGATCGGCACCGCGGCGACGCGGCTGGTGGCGCGGCCGGGCGCCGCCCCGTGGCTCTACACGCCGCGCGGCGTGGCGGTGCCGGCATGAAGCCAGGCAAGCGCCGCGGCGACATCGGCGACGCAGGCGCCGTCGGCCGCCGCCGGCCGCGCCACCATCACCACCGGCCGGGCGAGCGCGCGCGCCGCCGCGAGCTTGGCCTGCGTCGCCGCGCCGCCGGCATTCTTGGTCACCACGATGTCGATGCGGTGGTCGTGCAGCAGGGCGATTTCCGCGCCGACCGCGAACGGGCCGCGCGCGGTGATGATGGTGGCGTCCGGCGGCAGGCTGTCCGGCGGCGGCGGATCGACGCTGCGGATCAGATAGCAATGCTGCGGTGCGGCGCGGAACGCCGCCAGATCCTTCTGGCCGATGGTCAGCAGCACGCGGCGCGGCGACCGGCCAAGCGCCGCCGCGGCCTGATCCATGTCCGGCACGCAGCGCCAGTCGTCGCCGGCCACCGGCAGCCACGGCGGACGCAGCACGCGCAGCAGCCGCACCCCGGCCAGTGCCGCGCCGGCGACCGCGTTGGCGGACATGCGCGCGGCGAACGGATGCGTCGCGTTGATGACGGCGGCGATCCGCTCGGCCAGCAGCCAGTCGGCGAGGCCCTCGGCGCCGCCGAAGCCGCCGATGCGCACCGCGACGCCCGGCGGCAGCACCGGCGCGCGGGTGCGACCGGCCAGCGACAGCAGCGCCTGCCACACCGCGTCATCGGCCAGCGCCCGCGCCAGCGCCGATCCCTCCGTACTGCCGCCGAGAATCAGAACCCGTGACCGATCCATCGCCCCTCCGCTGGCTTAGCATCCTCGGCATCGGCGAGGACGGTGTCGAGGGCATGGCGCCGACAGCGCGCGCCGTGCTCGCCGGCGCCGAGGTGGTGTATGGCGGGGCGCGCCATCTGGCGCTCGCCGCCGGGCTGATCCGCGGCGCGGCGCGGCCGTGGCCGAGTCCGCTGGCCGGCGCGCTGGCCGAGATCGCTGCGCTGCGGCCGCGGCCGGTGGCGGTGCTCGCCTCCGGCGACCCGTATTGCTTTGGCATCGGCGGCCGGCTCGGCGAGGTCGTTGCCGCGGAAGAAACCCTTTGCCTGCCGGCCCCCTCGGCCTTCGCCTGGGCGTGCGCGCGGCTCGGCTGGCCGCTGGCCGAGGTGGCGACGCTGTCGCTGTGCGGCCGCGAACTGGCGACGCTGGTGCCGCATCTGCAGCCCGGCGCGCGGCTGCTGGTGCTCTCGGCCGACGCGACGACGCCGGCGGCGGTGGCGGGGCTGCTGCGCCAGCATGGTTTCGGCGCCTCGACGCTGCATCTGATGGAGGCGCTGGGCGGCCCGCGCGAGCGGGTGCGCCGCTGCCATGCCGACGCTCCGCTGCCGGAGCTCGGCGCGCTCAACCTGCTCGGCATCGCCCTGGTCGCGGCGCCGGGGGCGCGGGTGGTGCCGCTGTCCTGCGGCCTGCCGGACTCGCTGTTCGAGCATGACGGCCAGCTTACCCGCCAGGAGATGCGCGCCATCACGCTGGCCGCGCTGGCGCCGCTGCAGGGCGAATTGCTGTGGGATGTCGGCGGCGGCGCCGGGTCGATCTCGATCGAATGGCTGCTGCGCCATCCGGCGATGCGTGCGGTGGCCATCGAGCGGCGGGCCGACCGGGCGGCGCGGCTGGCGCGCAACGCGGCGGCACTCGGCGTGCCGCGGCTCAGCGTGATCGAGGGCGCGGCGCCGGCGGCGCTGTCGGGGCTGGCGCCGCCGGATGCGGTGTTCATCGGCGGCGGGGCGCATCTGCCGGGCATGATCGAGGCCGGCTGGACGGCGCTGCGGCCGGGCGGCCGGCTGGTGGTCAATGCGGTGACGCTGGCCAGCGAAGCCGCGCTGCTCGCCGCCTGCGCCCGCTGCGGCGGCACGCTGCGCCGTGTCGCCATCGAGCGGCTGGACGCGGTCGGGCCAATGCAGGCGTTCCGGCCGGCGATGACGGTGACGCAGTATGTGGCGGTGAAGTCGTGACGCCGCCCGATATTGCGTCACCGTCATCGCCCGGCGGCACCATCGCCGGCATCGGCTGCCGCGCCGCGACGCCGGCGCAGGACATCGCCGATTTGGTGCGCAGGGCCGAGGCGGCGTCCGGCTGCTGCGTCACCGCGCTGGCCGCGCCGCTGGGCAAACGTGCCGACATCGCCGCGGCGGCGGCGCTGCTGTGCCTGCCGCTGCTGGCGATCGACGACGATGCCCTGGCGGCGGCCCAGCCGCGCTGCCTGACCCGCTCGCCGGCGGCGCTGCGCGCGCGTGGCGTCGCCTCGGTGGCCGAGGGCTGCGCGCTCGCCGCCGCCGGGCCGCAGTCCCGGCTGATCCTGCCGCGCATCGCCTCGGCGCGCGCCACCTGCGCGATTGCCGCCGCATGACGGTGCATTTCATCGGCGCCGGCCCCGGCGCCGCCGACCTCATCACGCTGCGCGGGCGCAACCTGCTCGCCGCCTGCCCGGTCTGCCTTTATGCCGGCTCGATCGTGCCGCCCGAGTTGCTCGCCCATTGCCCGGCCGATGTGCGGCTGGTGGATACCGCGCCGCTGACGCTCGATCAGATCGAGGCGGCGTATGTCGCCGCCGACGCGGCCGGGCAGGACGTGGCGCGGCTGCATTCGGGCGATCTGTCCGTCTATAGCGCGGTCGCCGAGCAGATCCGCCGGCTGGAGCGGCGCGGCATCGGCTACACGCTGACCCCCGGCGTGCCCGCCTTCGCCGCCGCCGCCGCGGCGCTGGGGCGGGAGCTGACGCTGCCCGCACTGGCGCAGAGTCTCGTGCTCACCCGCGTCTCCGGCCGCGCCTCGGCCATGCCGCCGGGCGAGACGCTGGCCGGGTTCGCGGCGACCGGGGCGACGCTGGCGATCCATCTGGCGGTTCATGCGCTCGACCGCATCGTCGCCGAGCTGCTGCCGTTCTACGGCGCCGGCTGTCCCGTCGCCGTGGTGGTGCGGGCGAGTTGGCCGGATGAGCGGGTCATCCGCGGCACGCTGGCGACCATCGTGGCGCTGGCCGAGGGGGTGGAGCGCACCGCCCTGGTGCTGATCGGGCCGACGCTGGCCGCTGAGGGGTTTCGTGATTCGGCGCTCTACGACGCCGATTACCGCCGCCGGTTCCGGCCATGAACATGGGCCAGAGGGGCACGCCCGGCGAGCTGGCCGGTGCGGTCGAACAGCACCACCTCCAGCTCGGTCGGCGCGTCGTCCAGCACCGCGGCGGCGCTCTGCCATGCCGCCGCGGCGACCATGTCGCCGAGGCCGGGGCCGGCCAGGGCGAAGGCGTGCGCCACCGTATTGGCCTCGCGCAGCCCGGCGACGTCGGGCAGCAGCGCGGCGAGGGCGGCGAAATCGACCTCGCCGCGTTTGGAGTGCAGGTCGAGCCGTCCCTGCGCCAGCTTGGTCATCTTGGCCAGGCCGCCGGCGATGGTGACGCGCGGCAGCGGATGGTCGCGCAGGTATTTCAGCATGCCGCCGACGAAATCGCCCATGTCGATCAACGCCAGCTCGGGCAGCCCGTGCAGCGCCCGCACCGCGGCCTCGGAACTGCTGCCGGTGGCGCCGGCGACATGGCCGACACCGGCGGCGCGCGCCACGTCGATGCCGCGATGGATGCTGGCGATCCAGGCGGCGCAGGAATAGGGCACGACAATCCCCGTGGTGCCGAGGATCGACAGCCCGCCGACGATGCCCAGCCGGCCGTTCATGGTGCGCTCGGCCAGACGTTGACCATCGACGACGGAGATTTCGACCACCACGTCGGGGTCGTCGCGGAGTTCGGCCAGGGCGGCGCGGATCATGGCGCGCGGCACCGGGTTGATCGCCGGCTCGCCGGGTGGGATCGGCAGGCCGGGGCGGGTGACGGTGCCGACGCCCGCGCCGGCGCGGAAGACGATGCCGCTGCCCGGCGGGGCCGGGCGCAGGGTGGCGCGGATCAGCGCGCCATGCGTTACGTCCGGGTCGTCGCCGGCATCCTTGACCACGCCGGCACCGGCGAAGCCCGCGCCGCGCGTCGTCTCGGCCAGCGCGAAGGCGACGCGCTGGCCGCGCGGCAGGGTGATCTCCACCGGGTCGGGGAAGGGCAGGCCGCACAGCGCGGCGAACGCCGCCTTCGCCGCGGCGGTGGCACAGGCGCCGGTGGTCCAGCCACGGCGCAGGGTTGGCGGGTCTTGCACGGCGCTGGTGATACGGCGCACGGCGCCGCGGGAGAAGCGGCATGACGCGCGGTCTGATCATCGCCGCGCCGCGTTCGGGCGGCGGCAAGACGACGGTGACGCTGGCGCTGGCGGCGGCGCTCCGGCGGCGCGGCATGGCGCTGCGCACCGCCAAATCGGGGCCGGACTATATCGACCCGGCCTTTCACGCCGTCGCCACCGGCGCACCCAGCCCCAATCTCGATTCCTGGGCGATGTCGCCCGAGCTGCTCGGCGCGGTGCTTGGCGATGTCGGGCGCGGCGCCGACCTGCTGCTGGTGGAATCGGCGATGGGGCTGTTCGACGGGCTGCCCGGCCCGGCCGGCGGGCGCGGTGCCGCCGCCGATCTGGCCGCGCGCTTCGCCCTGCCGGTGCTGCTGGTGCTCGATGTCGCCGGGCAGTCGCAAACCGCCGCGGCGGTGGCGCGCGGCTTCATGGCGCATCAGCCGGGGGTGCGCATCGCCGGCGTGCTGCTCAACCGCGTCGCCAGCGAACGCCACCGGGCGCAGGTCCGCCAGGCGATGGAGCGGCTGCCGCTGCCGGTGCTCGGGGCGCTGCCGCGCGAGGCGGCGATTAAGCTGCCGGAGCGTCATCTCGGCCTCGTTCAGGCGCAGGAACTGGCGCATCTGCCGGCGCTGCTGGAGCAGCTTGCCGATCTGGCGGAGCGGCATTTCTACCTCGACGCCATCCTCGCCTGCGCCGCGCTGCTGCCGGCCGAGACGCCGGCGGCGACGGCGCTGCGTCCGCCCGGCCAGCGCATCGCGCTGGCGCAGGATGCGGCGTTCAGTTTCATCTACCCGCATGTGCTGGCCGGCTGGCGGCGCGGCGGGGCGGAGATTTTGCCGTTCTCGCCGCTCGCCGACGAGGCGCCGGACGCCGCCTGCGATGCCGCCTGGCTGCCCGGCGGCTACCCGGAGCTGCACGGCCCGACGCTCGCCGCGGCGGCGCGGTTCCGCGCCGGGCTGGCGCAGTTCGCCCAGACGCGGCCGGTGCATGGCGAGTGCGGCGGCTTCATGGCGCTCGGCGCCGGGCTGATCGATGCCGCGGGCGAGCGTCACGCGATGGCCGGGCTGCTCGGCCACGCCACCAGTTTTCACCAGCGGCGGCTCAATCTCGGCTATCGCGAGGCGCGGCTGCTGGCAGGCGGGCCGCTCGGCCCGGCGGGGACGCTGCTGCGCGGCCATGAGTTCCATTACGCCACAGTGACGGAGCCGGGGGGCGACGCGCCGTTTGCCAGCCTGATCGACGGTCAGGGACGCGCGTTGCCGGTGGGCGGGGCGCGGCGCGGCCAGGTCTCCGGTTCGTTTTTCCATGCCATCAGCGAGGTACCATGACCCGTTTCGCGACCATGCAGGATTTGCACGCCGTCTGCGCGCGCATCGGCGACGGCGATGCGGCGGCGGCGGCGGCGGTGCGGGCGCGGCAGCTTCAGCTCACCAAGCCGCCCGGCAGTCTCGGCCGGCTGGAGGATGCGGCGGCCTGGCTGGCCCGCTGGCAGGGCCGCGCCATGCCGGTGCTGGAGCGCGTCGAGGTGGTGGTGTTCGCCGGCAATCATGGCGTGGTGGGGCAGGGCGTGTCGCCCTATCCGGCCTCGGTGACGGCGGCGATGGTGGGCAATTTCGCCGCCGGCGGCGCAGCGATCAACCAGTTGGCGCGGGCGGCGGGCGCCTCGCTGCGGGTGGTGCCGCTCGAACTCGACCGGCCGACGGCGGATTTCACCCAGGCTCCGGCGATGGACACGGCGGAGTTTCTCGCCGCCGTCTCGGCGGGGTGGAATGCGGTGGTGCCGGGGACCGATCTGCTGTGCCTGGGCGAGATGGGCATTGGCAACACCACGGCGGCGGCGGCGCTGGCGGCGGCGCTGTTTGGCGGCGACGGGGCGCGCTGGGCCGGGCGCGGCACCGGCGTCGATGATGCCGGGCTGGCGCGCAAGCGGGCGGCGATCGATGCCGGGCTGGCGCGGCATGCCGGCGCGATCGGCGACGCCTTCGCCGTCGCGGCGGCGCTCGGCGGGCGGGAACTGGCGGCGATCCTGGGGGCGGCGCTGGCGGCGCGGGTGCATGGTGTGCCGGTGCTGCTCGACGGCTTCGTCAGCACCGCGGCGGCGGCGCCGCTGGCGGTGGCGCGGCCGGCCGGCCTCGCGCATGCGTGGCTCGGCCATGTCTCGGCCGAGGCCGGGCATCGCGCGCTGGCCGAGCGGCTCGGCCTGGTGCCGCTGCTCGATCTCGGCATGCGGCTGGGCGAGGGATCAGGGGCGGCGGCGGCGGTGCCGCTGTTGCGCGCCGCCATCGCCTGCCATGCCGGCATGGCGACGTTTGCCGAGGCCGGCGTTGCCGATCGCGACTGAACTGGCCACTGCCGTTGCGCTGCTGACCCGCCTGCCGGTGGGACGCTGGGCCGCGGCCGAGCCGGTGGACGCGGTGTGGGCCTATCCGCTGGCGGGCGCGGTGGTGGGGGCGATCGGCGCGGCGGTGCTGGCGGGCGGGCGGGCGGCGGGAATGCCGTCGGCGCTGGCCGCCATCTGGGCGCTGGCGGCGCTGCTGTTGGTCACCGGCGCGCTGCACGAGGACGGGCTGGCCGACACCGCCGATGCGTTCGGCGGCGGGCGCGACCGGGCGCGCAAGCTGGATATCATGCGCGACAGCCGGATCGGCAGTTTCGGGTCGCTGGCGCTGCTGGTGACGACGGCGCTGCGGATCGCCGCCGTCGCCTCCCTGCCGTCGGGCGTGGCGCTGATCGCCGCCGGCGCGCTCGGCCGCGCCGCGCTGCTGCTGCCGTTGCTGCTGCTGTCGCCGGCGCGGGCGGACGGGCTGGGCGCCAGTTTGCGCCGGGTGCCGGCCGGGCGGCTGGCGCTGGCGGCGGTGCTCGGCATGGCGGTCGCCCTCGCCACCTTGCCGGCGGGCCGGGCGGTGGTTGCCATCCTGGCGGCGGCGGTGACCGGGCTGGCGATGGCGCGGCTCGCCCGCCGGCAGATCGGCGGCTACACCGGCGACGTACTGGGCGCGACCAGCGTTGTCGCCGAGTGCGTCGTGCTGTCGCTGCTCAGTCTGCGCGGCGGGTAGGCTTGCGCCGGCGGAGTGCGAGCAGCCCGGCGACGCCGCTGCCGAGCAGCGCCATGCTGGCGGGTTCGGGAACGGCGCTATCGGCGGCGACGAAAGAAATCACGACTTCGCCGTTGCCGCCCGTCGTGGTCAGGTCGTTGAGGGTGCTGGCGAGAGTGAGCGGCACGGCACCGGAAGCAAGAAAGGAGCCGCCGCCGCCGCCGCCGAAGTTGTTATTGTCCCCACCATTGCCGCCGCCGTAGCCGCCACCGCCGCCGCCGCCGGAACCGGGGCCGTTGGTGTTACCACCGCCGCCACCTCCACCAAAGCCGCCGCTGCCGCCACCGGAAAAGCCGCTGCCGCCACCACCGCCTTGCTCATAGCCGCCGCCGCCGCCGCCGTAGCCGGCGGTGCCGCTCGACGCTAAGCCGCCGCCGCCGCCGCCGCCGTAGCCAGCGGTGCCGGCGCCTCCGCCGTTGCCGCTATCCCCGGCGGAGGTGCTGCTGCCGGCCTGCGTGCCACTGTTCCCCGTGACCGCGTTCACGCCACTCACGCCGGTTTCGCCGCCGGTTTCGCCGGCACCGCCGCCGCCTCCGGCGACAACGAGCGGCGTCATGTTTGGACCCACGACGAAGGTTCCTCCGCCGCCACCCGCCGCGCCGGCAGAAGTCCCGCCCACTTGGCCAACGAGGACGCTCAAAATTTCGCCCGCGGCGAGATTGAACGCGCCACCGAGTGCGCCGCCGCCGCCGCCGGAGGCGCTATTACTCGCACAGGCGGTGCCGCCAGTGCCGCCATCCGCGCCATAGGCGGTGATGTCATAAGTGCCGGCAGTCGTTACCGTATAGCTGGCAATGGCGCCTGTATAGTCGATGGTGGTGGAGCCGGCGCCGATGGGGGTGCTCGTGAACGGGGGAACGGGTGAGGCGACGAAACACGGTATGGCGTAAGCCCGATCGGCGACGAAAAGTAGCGCGGCGGCGAGCAGAAAAATGCGCATCGAGGGGACGATCCTTACGGCGCGGATACTGATACTCATCGTGAATATGCGCAGCTTGTGAACCATTGGCAATAAATTTTTTTCCTGGATCACCGCCTTCGCCGCGTAGTGATCGCTGTTGCCGGTTCGCCGCTCCCAGCGATTCGTGATGCACCGATAGATGCAGTCAGCCGCCGATATGTGTCACCGATCCGATGGCCGGCGCAGGCGCCAGAAGATCGGGCACGGCCCCGCGCAGCAGCGCCGCCAACAGCTTCAGCGGCCCGCCATGCGATACCACGACGCAATCCTCCGCCCGCTGCACCAGCATCGCATGAAACGCCGCCACGCGCGCCAGCAGGGCGGCGCCGCTTTCTCCGCCCGGCGGGGCGAAGCCGAGCGGGTCGGCAGCCCAGCGATCAAGGCTTTCGCGCGGCACGTCGTCCCAAAATTTGCCCTCCCACGCGCCGAAATCGAGTTCCAGCAGCCGGGCATCCGCCGTGGCACCCGGGCCGGCAATTCCGCGGCAACGCCGGGCCGGGCTGGTCCAGACGCGGCCGGGCAAGGCGGCGATGGTGGCCGGGAGGGGGCTGCCGGGCGCGATTTCGGCATCGAGCCGGCCGTAGCAGAGGCCGGGCGCGAGCAGCACTTTCGGATGACGGATCAGCACGGCTTGCATCGCGGCCTCGTTGGCGCTGGAATCGACCCACCATGACGGCAATGCCCATGATTGCACCAGAAATCCCCCGCGCCGCCCTCGTCACCGGCGGCGGGCAGCGGCTTGGCCGCGCCATCGCGCTGGCGCTGGCCGATGCCGGGTTCGCCGTCGCCGTGCATTGCCGCACCAGCCGCGACGCGGCCGAGCAGACGGCGGCCGACATCCGCGCCCGCGGCGCCGCGGCAACGGTGCTGGTTGCCGATCTGGCCGACGAACGGCAGGTGCAAATCCTGCTGCCGGCGGCGCAGGCGGCACTCGGGCCGCTCGGCGTGCTGATCAACAACGCCAGCACCTTCGAGCGCGACGAGTGGGACGATGGGACACGGGAGAGTTGGGACCGGCACATCGAACCGAATCTGCGCGCGCCGTTCGTGCTGATGCAGCATTTCGCCCGCGCGCTGCCGGCGGCGGCGCAGGGCGTGGTGGTGAATATGCTGGATGAGCGCGTGTGGTCGCTGACGCCGCATTTCGTTTCATATACAGTGTCCAAGGCGGCCTTGTGGGCGTTGACGCAGAGCATGGCACTGGCGCTCGCGCCGCGCATTCGGGTCAACGCCATCGGCCCCGGCCCGGCGCTGCCCAGCCCGCGGCAGAGTGCGGCGCAATTCGCGCGGCAGGCGGAGAGCGTGCCGCTGCGCCGCGGCACCACGCCCGAGGAAATCGGCCGCGCCGTGATGACGCTGCTGGCGCTGCCGTCGATGACCGGGCAAATGATGGCGCTGGATGGCGGGCAGCATTTGCAATGGTCGCCGCCGGGGCGCAGCGGGATCGAGGAGTAATCGCATGGAACGCGCCCCGATCGCCGATGCGGCACGCGGGCTGCGCCATGTGTTTCGGCACGACATGCTGCTGCTCGCCAGCATCGGCGTCTATGCGCAGGAACAGGGCGTGCGCCAGCGCATCCGGGTCAACGTGGATCTCGGCGTGATCGAGGATCAGGCCGGCATCGGGCGGGACCATTTGGCGCGCGTGGTGGATTACTCGGTGGTCGCGGCGCGGGTGCGGGAGATCGTCGGCGCCGGGCATGTGCAGCTTGTCGAAACGCTATCGGAACGTCTTGCGGCCGCCTGTCTGCCCGATGCGCGGGTGCATTTGGTCCGGGTTCGTGTCGAGAAACTGGACGTGCTGGCGGACGGTGCGACCGCCGGGGTGGAGATCGAACGGCGGCAGAGCGCCTGAACTTGTCCACGGCACTGCGAAAGGTGCCAAGATTACAGATAGATGGCAGCCGAAGCTGCGAAGATGACAAAAGTGAAATGTCAAGCCCCAACGTTATCAATGAGTTGGTCTGTTTGCCACGAATCTGGGCAAACCGGCGCAGGGCAGGGAATCCGCGGCATCGCGCTTTCTGCCCAGGCCTTGCCCACAGAGTTATCCACAGCTTTGGGGGATAAGCGTGGTTGCATCGCGGGCAGCGGTGAAGGGGTTGAGCGCAGGGCCGGGCAGCCTCTAATCAGGCCGCCATGAGCGATAAGACGGAGCTGCCGGCGCGTGGCGTCGCGGTGATCGAGGCGGCGTTGGCGACCATGCCGCTCAGCCCCGGCGTTTACCGCATGCTCGATGCGCGCGGCGATGCCCTGTATGTAGGCAAGGCGCGGGCACTGAAGAAGCGCGTCACCTCCTACACCCAGCTCGGCCGGCTGCCGGAGCGGCTGCGGCGGATGGTCTCGGAGACGGTCTCGATGGAGATCGTCACCACCCATACCGAGGCCGAGGCGCTGCTGCTGGAGGCCAATTTCATCAAGCGGCTGAAGCCGCGCTTCAACATCGTCCTGCGCGACGACAAATCCTATCCGTGGCTGCTGCTGACGGAGGACCACGAATTCCCGCAGATCACCAAGCATCGCGGCGCGCGCGGGCGCAAAGGCAGCTATTACGGCCCGTTCGCCTCGGCCTGGGCGGTCAATCAGACGGTGACGGCGATGCAGCGGGTGTTCCTGCTGCGCTCCTGCGCCGACACGGTGTTCGCCAACCGCTCGCGGCCGTGTCTGCTGCATCAGATCAAGCGCTGTTCGGCACCCTGCGTCGGGCTGGTTTCGGGCGAGGCGTATGCGGCGCTGGTGGCCCAGGCGCGCGGCTTCCTGTCCGGTCGCGGGGCGGCGGTGCAGCAGGGCCTGGCCGCCGAAATGGAGCAGGCGGCCGAGGCGCTGGAGTTCGAGCGGGCGGCGGCGCTGCGCGACCGCATCCGCGGCCTGACGCATGTGCAGGGCAGCGGCGTGGTCAACCCGGAAAGCATCGCCGATGCCGACGTCATCGCGGCGTGGCAGGGTGCGGGGCAGACCTGCGTGCAGGTGTTTTTCATCCGCGCCGGGCGCAACAACGGCAATCGCGCCTTTTTTCCAACGCATACCCGCGCCGAGGAGGCGCCCGAGGTGCTGGCCGCCTTCATCGCGCAATTCTACGACGACAAGCCGCCGCCGCCGCTGGTGTTGGTCAGCCACGATCTGCCGGAGCAGGACTTGATCGCCGAGGCGCTGAGCCTGAAGGCGCAAAGTTTCGGCACCGGCCGCCGCGTCGAAGTGGCGGCACCGAAGCGCGGCGAGAAGCATGCGGTGATGCAGCACGCGGAGACCAATGCGCGCGAGGCGATGGAACGGCGGCTGGCCGAGAGTGCGGGACAGGCGAAGCTGCTGGCCGGCACGGCGGAGCTGTTCGGCCTGCCGGCGCCGCCCGAGCGGATCGAGGTGTACGACAACAGCCACATCATGGGCAGCAACCCGTACGGCGTCATGGTGGTGGCCGGCGCCGAGGGGTTTGTCAAAGCGGCCTATCGCAAATTCGCCATCCGCGGGCCGATCGCGCCGGGCGACGATTTCGCCATGATGCGCGAGGTGCTGACCCGCCGCTTCGGCCGGGCGATGAAGGAGAACGCCGATGCGGCGGGTCCGCCGCCCGGCTGGCCCGATCTGGTGCTGATCGACGGCGGCGCCGGGCAGTTGTCGGCGGCGCGCACGGTGCTGGCCGAGCTTGGGGCGCATGATGTGCGTCTGGTCGGCATCGCCAAGGGGCCGGATCGGGACGCGGGGCGCGAGTGGTTTTACATGGATGGCCGCCTGGCATTCCAATTGCCGCCGCGCGACCCGGTGCTGTATTTCCTGCAACGTCTGCGCGACGAGGCGCATCGCTTTGCCATCACCACCCACCGGGCGGGACGCTCGAAGGCGCTGGTGACGAGCGAGCTGGATGAGGTCGCGGGCATCGGGCCGGCGCGCAAGCGGGCGTTACTGAACCATTTCGGCTCGGCGCGCGGCGTCAAGCAGGCCGGGCTGACCGATCTGGAGGCCGCGCCCGGCGTGTCGAAATCGCTGGCGCGGCTGGTGTACGGGCATTTCCATCCGGGGGCGCGCATGGAGGGGGCGGGATGACCGAAGGTCGGGCGCAGGCCGTATCGCGCTTCGGCACCGCGCTGCGGGCGGTCTATGGGGCGCGGCTCGAACGCGCCGTGCTGTTCGGGTCGCGGGCATGCGGCGAGGCGCGCGACGATTCAGATTACGATGTGGCGGTGTTTCTGCGCGGCCTGGATGACAGGTGGCCGGAGATGGACCGGCTTGCCGAGATGGCGACCGAGGTACTCCATGACGGCGGGCCGGTGATTCACGCAATGGCTTTTCCGGCCGGCGGCTATCGCGAACGGACACCGCTGATGCATGAGATTCGCGGCGACGGCATCGATCTATGAAGGCGGAGACTGCCGCATATTTTGAGAAGGCACAGGAGTTCCTACGCAAAGCCGCCAGCATGCGTGACGCCGGCTGGCCCGATGAGGCGGCCCGGGCTGCATATCCTGCCGGCTTCCATGCGGCCCAGGCGTACATTTTTGAGCGAACCGGAAAGACAGCAAAGTCGCATGCCGGCGTCCATCACCTGTTCGCCGACATCGCGAAGGGCGACGAGCGTTTCGACGGCGAGCAGAGAACGTTTCTCTCGCGGGCCTATAATGCCAAGGCGGTTGCCGATTATGAGAGTCCATTTGGAAACGGTTTCTCAACGAGCCCGGCGTCGTAGCAGCAGCACGCTTGAGGCGGCGTAGAGGAAGGCCTTGACGGACTCGATTGTGGCTTCGAAGTCCTTGGCCAGCCGTCTGTTTCGGTTGATCCAGGCGAAGAAGCGTTCGACGACCCAGCGCCGGGCGATGACGGCGAAGCCAACCTGGTTGTCGGATTTACG
>JAJZES010000024.1 GCA_021845985.1 Pseudomonadota bacterium
GCTGCCTGACGCATGGCGCGGCGATGGTGTTTCCGGGCGAGGGGTTCGACCCGCTCGCGGTGTTGCAGCCGAGCAGGCCGAGGCGCAGCACCGCGCCGCCGCCGATGCCATGGCGAGCGCCGAGGACGACGCCGGCCGGGCGGATCGCGCGGCGCGCGCCGCCGACGCCGCGGTGGCGGCGGCGCGCGAAGCGGCGGTGCGCGCCGAGGCCGAGTCGGCGGCGGCGGAACAGGCCTGGGCGCAGATGGCCGAGCGCGTCGCCGAGCGGCTCGGCGCGCAGGCGGCGCTGCCCGATCCACCCGCCGACCTGTCGGCGGAGGCGGAGGAGAAGGCGCGGCGGCGGCTGGAGAAACTGCTGCGCGAGCGCGAGGAGATGGGGCCGGTCAATCTGCGCGCCGAGATCGAGGCCGAGGAGATCGGCCGGCAGATCGACACGCTGCTGCGCGAACGCGACGAACTGGCGACCGCGATCGCCAAGCTGCGCGGCTCGATCGGCCATCTCAATCGCGAGGGGCGCGAGCGGCTGGCCAACGTGTTCGAACAGGTCGAGGGCAATTTCCAGGCGCTGTTTTCGCGCAATTTCGGCGGCGGGCGGGCGCATCTGGCGCTGGTCGGCTCGGACGATCCGCTGCTGGCGGGGCTGGAGATCTACGCGCAGCCGCCGGGCAAGAAACTCGCCGCGCTGTCGCTGCTGTCGGGCGGCGAGCAGGCGCTGACCGCGCTGTCGCTGATCTTCGCGGTGTTCCGTTGCAATCCGGCGCCGGTCTGCGTGCTCGACGAGGTCGATGCGCCGCTGGATGACGCCAATGTCGATCGCTTCTGCGGCCTGCTGGACGACATGGTGCGCGAGACCGGCACGCGGTTTCTGGTGGTGACGCACCACCATCTGACGATGGCACGGATGGACCGGCTGTATGGCGTGACCATGCAGGAACGCGGCGTGTCGCGGCTGCTGTCGGTCGATCTGCAGCAGGCCGGCGCGATCGCCGACGGGCCGCGTCTGGCGGCGGAGTAGTTGACATGCCGCGCCATAAGCCGCACCACGCGCCCCGCCAGACGGCCGGGCGGCCGCTGCCGGGTTTTTGCGACCCGGTGGAGGAAAGTCCGGGCTCCACGGGAATACGGTGCCGGCTAACGGCCGGCGGGGGCAACCCCAGGGACAGTGCCACAGAAAACAAACCGCCGACGCAAGGGGGCAGCCGCCTCCCCGCCGGCAAGGGTGAAACGGGGCGGTAAGAGCGCCCCGCGCCCCCGGTAACGGGGGCGGCAGGGCAAACCCCACCGGGAGCAAGACCGAATAGGGGCGGCCGGCCGCGCGCCGCGGGGCAACCCGCGACGCAGACGCAGGGGTGTTTCCGCCCCGCCGCCCGGGTTGGTCGCGTGAGGCGTGCAGCGATGCACGTCCCAGAGGAATGGTCGCCCCGTGCCCGCAAGGGTGCGGACAGAACCCGGCTTACAGGCCGTCTGGCATCACAATCGCGTGGTTTGCCGCATTGGCAATCATTGCCGCCCGCGCCGGGCGGGTGCCCGCTGGAACAAAACACGAATATTAAGTCATTACACGCTTGCTCAAACGTGAGCCGAGATTGACCCCACAACCTATTGATCACGGGTAGCTTGATCGGCTCGTTGACAAGTAAAACCGGGTTTTTCCTTTGACGTCCAAAATCGCCCATGTTATCCCATGCCATCCCAAGAAAGGGGGCGGCCTGCGGCCACAGCCGCGCGCCGCGTGATCGCTGCAAATTGAACGACCGTTTGCTCGACAAGCGGGAAGACAGAGAAGGGGCGCAGGTCCGGCCGGATGACCCAATTCCTGGGCACCCACACCAACAGGCTGGACGCCAAGGGCCGCGTGTCCATTCCGGCGCCGTTTCGCGCCGCCCTGCGCAGCGAGGAGAGTGGCCCGGTGCGTCTGGTGCTGCGCCCGTCACACAAGCATCCGTGCATCGAGGGCTGGCCCGAGTCGGTGTTCCAGGCGCTGGCCAAGCCGCTCGATGCGCTCGATCTGTTCAGCGACGCGCATGACGAGATGGCGGTGTCGCTCTACGCCGGAGCCTATCCGGTCGATTCCGACAAGGAGGGGCGCATCGTCCTGCCCGAGGGCATGGCCGAGTTCGCCGATCTGTCCGAGCAGGTCGTGTTCATGGGCCTCGGCCGCATCTTCCAGATCTGGGAGCCGAAGGCGGCCGAGCGGCGCCGCGCCGAGGCGCGCGAGCGGGCGCGCAGCCGTGGCCTGACCCTGCCAGGAGGCAGCGGCGCATGAGCGGCCATCTGCCGGTGATGCTCGCCGAGGTGCTGACGACGCTGGCGCCGCGCCAGGGCGGGCGGTACTGCGATGCGACGTTCGGCGGCGGCGGCTACAGCGCGGCGATCCTCGGCGCCGCCGGCTGCACGCTGTGGGCGATCGACCGCGACCCCGACGCCATCGCCCGCGGCGCCGCGCTGCTGGCATCCCATCCCGGCCGGCTGCATCTGATCGAAGGCCGCTTCGGCGAAATGCTGGCGCTGCTGCGCGGCGCCGGGGTCGCCGCGCTCGACGGCATCGTGCTCGATCTCGGCGTGTCGTCGTTCCAGCTCGACCAGGCTGCGCGCGGCTTCAGCTTCCGTGCCGACGGGCCGCTCGACATGCGCATGGGCCGCAGCGGGCCGACCGCCGCCGATCTGGTCAACACCCTGTCGGAACGCGACCTGGCTGATACGCTCTACACGCTGGGCGAGGAGCGGCGCTCGCGCGCCATCGCCCGCGCCGTCGTCGCCGGGCGCGCCGAGGCGCCGATCACCAGCACGGCGCGGCTGGCCGCGATCATTCGCGGCGTGGTGCCGCCGGAGCGTCCCGGCATCGACCCGGCAACGCGCAGCTTTCAGGCGCTGCGCATCCGCGTCAACGACGAGCTGGGTGAGATCGAGCGTGCCGTGGCGCAGGCGGCGGAATTGCTGGCGCCGGGCGGGCGGCTGGTGGTGGTCGCCTTCCATTCGCTGGAGGACCGGCTGGTCAAGCGCTTCATGGTCGAGGCCGCCGGCCGCGGGCCGGGGCCGTCGCGCCACGATCCTGCCGGATTGCGCGTCCAGGCTGCGCCGCAATGGCGCCTGCTGACGCCGCGCGCGCTGCGCCCGGGCGACGCTGAGACCGCCGCCAACCCGCGCGCCCGCAGCGCCCGGCTGCGCGCCATCGAGCGTCTGCCCAACCAGACCGACGACCAGGCGGCCGCCGTGCCGCAGGTCGCACCGCAGCGCGAGGAGGCCATTGTCCGATGATCCGTCCGCTCACTTTGGCCTGCATGCTGCTTGCCGCCGGCTCGGGGCTCTATTTGTATCAGATCAAGGCGCATGGCCGGCAGCTCGACGCGCAGATCCGCGCCGTGCGCGAGGCCACCGACGCCACCCGGCGCCATGCCGAGGTGCTGCACGCCGAATATGAACTGCTGCAGGACCCGACGCGGCTGGCCGATCTCGTCGCCGCGCATCTGCCCGATCTGAAATCGACGCAGCCGTCGCAATGGACCTCGATCGCCGAGCTGGACAAGCGGCTGCCGCCGGTCGGTGCGCCGGCGGCGCCGCCGGCGCCGCTCGAAGCCGCCGCGCCGGCAGCCCCCCCGGCGCCGGCAGCGGCGGAGCGGCCGGTTGCCACCGCCGCGCCACTGCCCGTCCCGGCGCCGGTCGCCCGCGCGAAGCTGCCGGCGGCGGCGGCGCGCCCGCCGCCGGCGCCGGCGGCGGCGGTGGTGGCGCATGCGCCACAGCCGCGGCCGATCCTGGCGCTGGCGCGTGACCCGGCGCCGCATCCGCGCCCGGCGCCGCCGGCTGCAACGCCCGTCCTCGG
>JAJZES010000001.1 GCA_021845985.1 Pseudomonadota bacterium
TTCGCCAAGCTCAAGGACTGGCGGCGCATCGCCACCCGCTACGACCGCTGCGCCGACCTGTTCATGAACGCCATCACCCTCGCTGCCATCGTCATCTTCTGGCTCAAGTGAATGAGTCCTGACCCTAGTAACATTCCGTGACTAAAATGTCAACGGTTTTCCGCCTACCTTGTTCGTCTGCCGGATCAGCCGGGCATCCGCCCGGTTCCGGTCCGGCCGAAACCGGGCGATGCTGGGCCGCGCCCTCATTGCTGATCGAGTCTGCCATGCCCCATGCCAACGCCTTTGCCGCCCTGTCGCACGCGACCGAGGCCGCCGCCCGCGCCGCCGCGCCGCTGGTTGCCGGCATCGACTGGTCCGGGCGCCACCATGTCAGCGGCGTGCTGTGGCAAAAGGGCGTGCTCGTCACCTCCGAGCAGAGCCTGCCGGATGCCGAGACCTATACCGCGGTGCTGCCCGGCGGTCTGCGGGTGCCGGCGACGCTGGCCGGGCGCGACCCGGCCACCAATGTCGCGGCGCTGCGGCTGGAGGCCGATCCGCCGCCGGCGGCCTCGGCCAATCCGGGCGGGGTGGCGGCGCTGGTCCTGGCGCTGGGCAGCGACGGCGCCGGGCAGGTCACCGCCCGCTTCGGCGCCATCGAACTGCTCGGCGGCGCCTGGGACAGCATGCGCGGCGGGCGTATCGACCGGCTGATGCGCCTCGGCATCAAACTCGCCGAGGGGGCCGAGGGCGGACCGGTGATCGACGCCGACGGGGCGCTGCTCGGCATGTCCACCTTCGGCTCGCACCGCAGCGTGCTGGTGATCCCGACCGCGACCATCGCGCGCGTGCTGCCGCAACTGCTCAAGGACGGGCGCATCGCCCGCGGCTGGCTCGGCATCGGGCTGCATGCGGTGTCGTTGCCGCGCGACCTTGCCGAGCGGGCCGGGGCGGCGCATGGGCTGATGGTGGTCAACATCGCCGAGTCGGCGCCGGCGGCGGGGGTGCTGCTGCCCGGCGACATTTTGCTGGAGATCGACGGCGGCCCGGTGGCGACGCCGCGGGCCGTCGCCGCGGCGCTGTCGCAGGAACGCATCGGCCAGGAGGTGGCGCTGAAGGTGCTGCGCGGCGGCGTGCTGACCGCCGAGCGCGTCACCGTCTGTGCGCGCCCGGCATGACCGCCGCGGCGCATCCGGTGCGTGACCCTGAACCGCCGCCAAGAGTGGCCCTGCGTCTGCTCGACGCGCTGCACGACCGGCTGTGGCGGGAGACGCTGCCGCTGGCCGCCGAGGCCGAGGCCGATGTGCTGATCGTCGAACTGCGCAGCGGCGAGACGGTGCCGGCCGATGCCGCGGCGTTCGACGGGGCGCTGCTGGTGCTCAGCGACAATCCGGCGCTGGCCGCCGACACGGCGCTGCAAGGCGTGCTGCCGCGGCGCAGCGATTTGCGCCAGGTGACGGCGGCGGTGGCGGCGCTGGCCGCCGGGCTGAGCGTGCGGGTACCGAGCCTGCGCGACCATGCCGGCTTCGCCGCCCGCGAGGCACCGTCACGCTCACCGCTGACGCCGCGCGAGGTCGAGGTGCTGGCGCTGGTCGGCGAAGGCCACAGCAACAAGGCCATCGCCCGCCGGCTCGGCATCTCGGCGCACACGGTCAAATACCATCTGGAGGCGATTTTCGTGAAACTGGCGGTGCGCAGCCGCGCCGAGGCGGTGACGCGCGGGCTGCGCCTGGGGGTCCACGTGCTCTGAGCGTGGCCGGCTGTCAGCGTCGGCGCCGAGTAGCGCGGCGGCGGGGGGCTGCGCTAAGCCAAGCGGCGGCAGCGGAGGCGCAGCAATGTCCATGTTTGATCTGACCGGTCGGGTCGCCATCGTCACCGGTGGCAATGGCGGCATCGGGCTTGGCATCGCCCAGGGGCTGGTGGCGGCCGGCGCCGCCGTGGTGCTGGCCGGGCGTGACGCGGCGAAGGGTGCGCGGGCGGCGCGCGGCCTTGGCGCACGGGCCGCCTTCGTCCGCGCCGATGTCACCGCCGAGGCCGAGGGCGCCGCCCTGGTCGCCGCAGCGGAGGCGCGGTTCGGCCGGCTCGACATCGTCGTCAACAACGCCGGCACCACCGTCCGCAAACCGCCGGAACTCTACACGCTGGCGGAGTGGCACCGGGTGATCGACACCAACCTGACCGGTGCCTTTGTGCTGTGTCAGGCGGCGCATCCGGCGATGCGGCGCGCCGGCGGCGGCAAGATCATCAACATCGCCTCGATGAACGCGATTTTCGGCGCGCCGCACAACGTGCCCTATGCGGCGAGCAAGGGCGGCATCGCGGCGATGACGCGCGGGCTGGCCACCGCCTGGGCCGCCGACAACATCCAGGTCAACGCCATCCTGCCCGGCTGGATCGAAACCGAGATGACGGACGGCGCCCGCGCGCTGCTGCCGGAGCTGCACGGTCAGGTGCTGGCGCGCACCCCGGCCGGCCGCTGGGGCCGGCCGCAGGATCTTGCCGGGCTGGCCGTGTTCCTGTCCGCTCCGGCATCGGATTTCATCACCGGCACGGCGATTCCGGCCGATGGCGGCTACAGCGTGCGCGCCTGACGGGCGCGCCGGCGGTCGGGCCTCAGCCGAACTGAAAGGCCGATTGCGGCAGACCGAACACCCGGTCGCTGTAGGTCCGCCGTCCGGCGTCGCCGTCCGCGGCACCGGCGGCGACCATCAGCGGCATCAGATGCTCGGCGCGCGGATGGGCCGCATGGGCGCCTGGCGCCGCGTCCCAGTGCGACAGCCTGGCGTCGCGTTCGGCCGGATCGGCCTGTTCCACCGCCTCGGTTAGCCATGCGTCGAACCGCTCGCCGGCGCTTTGCACCGTGGCGTCACGCGTGAAGAAGGCACGCAGGTTATGAAAACTCATGCCGCTGCCGACGATCAGCACCCCCTCATCGCGCAGTGGCGCCAGCGCCCGGCCGATGGCGATATGAGCCGCGGGATCGAGATCCTGGCGCAGCGAAAGCTGCACGATCGGCACGTCGGCATCGGGATAGACCAGCTTGAACGGGATGAACACGCCGTGGTCGAGGCCACGCTCGGCCTCGGTGTCGGCCGCGAAGCTGGCGCCATCGAGCAGCGCGCGCACCCGCGCCGCCACCGCCGGCGCCCCGGCCACCGGGTAGGTGAGGCGATAGGTGTCCTCGGGGAAGCCGTAATAGTCGAACAGCAGCGACGGGTTGCTGCCGACATGCACGGTCGGGCGCGGCGCCTCCCAGTGACCGGAGATCACCAGCACGGCTTGCGGCCGGGCGCCGAGGCTGGCATCGATGCCGCGCAAATGCGCCGCCATGCGGTCCCAGGTGCCGGGCGGTCCCATCGGCGGGTCCATGAAAAAGCACGGTCCGCCGCCATGTGGGATGAACAGGGTGGGTAGGCGGGTACTGGTCATGGCTCCGGTATCTCCCGATCTTATGGAGAGATGGATAGTATCAACCAGCGATCAAGTCGATAGTCCCGCGCGCTGCAAGGTCGCCGCCACTTCGTCGAGGATGGCCGGGTCGTCGATCGTCGGCGGCGGTTTCGGGTCCTCGCCATCGGCCAGCCGGCGCAGGCTGGCGCGCAGGATCTTGCCGGAGCGGGTTTTCGGCAGCCGGGCAACGATATGCGCCGTTTTGAACGACGCCACCGGCCCGATCCGCTCGCGCACCAGCGCCACCAGCTCCGCCGCGACCTCGGCCGGGTCGCGCGCCACCCCTGCCTTGAGCACCACGAGGCCGACCGGAACCTGCCCTTTCAGTGCGTCGCGCGCGCCGATCACCGCGCATTCGGCGACATCCGGGTGCGCCGCCAGCACTTCCTCCATCGCCCCGGTCGAGAGCCGGTGGCCGGCGGTGTTGATGATGTCGTCGGTGCGGCCCATGACCGAAACGTCGCCGTCGGCGTCGATCACCCCGGCATCGCCGGTGCGGTACCAGCCGGGGAAATCAGCGAGGTAGGCGCGGCGGAAGCCGGCGGCGTCGTTCCACAGCGTCGGCGCGCAGCCGGGCGGCAGCGGCAGGCGGATGGCGAGATTGCCGGACTGCCCGCGCTCCAGCACCTGTCCGGCGTCGTCGAGCACCTGCACGTCATAGCCGGGCGCCGGCCGGCCACCGGCGCCGGGCTTGGACGGGAACAGGCCGAGGCCGCGAAACCCGGCGGTGATCGGCCAGCCGGTCTCGGTCTGCCACCAATGATCGACCACCGGCCGGCGCAGCGTCTCCGCCGCCCAGATCGCCGTCGGCGGGTCGCAGCGTTCGCCGGCGAGGTAAAGCGCCTCCAGCTTCGAGAGGTCGTGGCGGGCGAGCAGCGCCGCCTGCGGGTCCTGCTGCTTGATGGCGCGCAGCGCGGTCGGCGCGGTGAACAGCACTTTCACCCCATGATCGGCGCAGACGCGCCAGAACGCCCCGGCATCGGGCGTGCCGACCGGCTTGCCCTCATAGAGAATCGTGGTGCAGCCGGCGAGCAGCGGCGCATAGACGATGTAGCTGTGGCCGACCACCCAGCCGACATCGGAGGCGGTCCAGAACACGTCGCCGGCGCCCAGGCCATAGATCATCCGCATCGATGTCAGCAGCGCCACCGCATGGCCGCCGGCATCGCGCACCACCCCCTTGGGCTTGCCGGTGGTGCCGGAGGTGTACAGCACATAGAGCGGGTCGGTGGCCTCGATCGGCACCGGCTCATGTGGCGCGGCGCTGGTCTCGGCCTCGGCGAAGTCATGGTCGCGGCCGGGGCGCAGTTCGGCGCGCAACTGCGGACGCTGATAGATCAGGCAGGCATCGGGCTTGTGCGCCGACAGTTCGATCGCCGCGTCGAGCATCGGCTTGTAGGCGACGACGCGCCCCGGCTCCAGCCCGCAGGAGGCGGCGATGATGGCGCGCGGCTGCGCGTCCTCGATGCGCTTGGCCAGCTCGGCGGCGGCGAAGCCACCGAAGACCACGGAATGCACCGCGCCGAGCCGGGCGCAGGCGAGCATGCTGACCACCGCCGCGGGGATCATCGGCATGTAGATCACCACCCGCTCGCCGCGCCGCACGCCGAGTCGCGCCAGCGCGCCGGCGACACGCGCGGTGCGGTGGCGCAGCGCCCGGTAGGTGAAGCGTTCGACGGTGCCGGACAGCGGACTGTCCCAGATCAGCGCGACCTGCTCGCCGCGCCCGGCATCGACATGGCGGTCGAGCGCATTGAAGCAGGTATTGAGCCGGCCGCCGGCGAAATACTGGCCGAAGGTGCCGCGCGCCGGATCGAACACATGGTCCCAGCGGCGGTCCCAGGCGATGCCCTCGGCGGCCTCCGCCCAGTACGCCTCGGGGTCGCGCAGCCAGTTGGCATAGGTCGCTGCATAGTCCACGTCCGTATCCTCATCTCTTGCCGCGCGCCTTGGCGCAGAGCAACATTGTCGCACATGCGCGGCGCTGATGGGCAGCGTAAGTGGCTTGCCGCACCGGCTTGAACCTGCGCCCGGTGCAGCGTAGCGTTGCGCATCAGTCACGCCCGCCCAACTGAAGCGGCGGCAAACGTCCAGGGGGTTTCGTCCATGACATCGTGGGGGACAAAGGGGCCGGGCCGGCGCGCGCTGCTCAAGGCCGGGATTGTGGCGGCGGCGGCGGGCGCGGTGCCGGCCGGGATGCTGCGCACGGCGCAGGCGGCGGACCATCCGGCGATCGGGACCTACCCCGACGGTTCGGCCGGTGACAGCGTGTTCATCGGCCTCGGCGTGCCGCTGACCGGCACCTATGCCGGCCCCGGTGAGGACGAGTTGAAGGGCTTTCAACTGGCCATCGAGCATCTCAACACCGGCAATGACCTGATCCGCAAAATCTCGCCGCACACGACCAAGGGTGTGCTCGGCAAGATGGTCAAATCGGGCACCGCCGACACCCAGGCGAAGCCCAACACCGCGGTCCAGGTGCATTCGCGCTTCATCAGCGAGAATAAGGCGGTGCTGATCGCCGGCTCGGTGTCGAGCGCGGTGGCGGTGGCGCTCAACAAGCTGGCGGCGCGCGAGAAGGTGATCTATCTGCCGGGCATCAGCGGCTCCAACGACACCACCGGCAAGGATTGCTCGCGCTATTCCTTCCGCCAGTGCTTTTATGGTCAGACCGCGGCGGCGGCAATCGCCCCGGTGCTGATCAAGGCGATCGGCCAGGGCAAGAAGGTCGCCTATCTGACGCCGGACTACACCTACGGCCACACGGTGCAGAAATCGACCGAGGAATTCGTCAAGTCGGGCGGCTGGACCACGGTGACCAATCAGGTCTGCCCGCTCGGCGCCAGCGATTACAGTTCGTTCCTGCTCAACATCGCCAATTCCGGGGCCGATGTTTTCGTCAACATCAATTTCGGCAACGACGCGGTGCTGTCGGTGCGGCAGGCCAAGCAGTTCGGCATTCTCGCCAAGCAGACATTGGCGGTGCCGTACAACACGCCGTTCCTGGCCAAGGAAGTCGGCGCCGAGACGATGCAGGGCGTGTTCGCCGCCACCGATTTCTGGTGGACGCTGGAAGACAAATATCCGCTGGCCAAGATGTTCGTCGCCGAGTTCGCTGCCAAATACGGCTACAAGCCGGAATGGGGTGCCAATTCGGCGTATATGCAGATCGCCATGTGGGCGGATGCGGTGGAGCGCGCCGGCAGCTTCTATCCGCCCGACATCATCAAGGCGTATGAGGCGGGCGTGAAGATCGAGTCCACCGTCGGCGAGGTGTATTTCCGTGGCGCCGACCACCAGCTCGTCCGCCCGGTGGTGATCCAGCGTGGCAAGAAGCCGTCGGAGATGAAATCACCTGATGATTTCTACGAGGTCGTCGAAATGGTGCCGGGCGAGGGGGTGATGCAGGCCCCCGACGCGTTCGGCTGCAAGCTCGGGGATTATACCTGATCGACCGGAAGCGGCCGTGCTGATGGCAAAACCGCGGCCGCCGTCTGGGCTTTTTTCCCACGTTGCGGGAGGGGGGAAGCGTTGGCCGCAATGCGAAGCGTCCTCGCGCGCCCTCGGCTGCATTCTTTCGTCTTTCCTCCCCTTGCGGGCCTGGGCTGCGAAGCAGACCAAGGCCGGGGGAGGGGTGACGCGGCGACGGTCGCACGCGATGTACGCGATCGCTGCGGCAAAATCCGCTGTGGCACGGCCGGCCCCTTGCGGAAGGGCACGGTTGAGGGATGAGCGCGCAATGCCGGACATGATATGATCACCTGGCCCAACTTCCTGTCGCAACTGTTCAATGGCGCGGCGCTCGGCGCGCTGCTGGCGCTGATCAGCTCGGGGCTGACCATCATCTACGGCACGCTCGGCGTGCTCAACCTCGCGCATGGCGCGATGTTCATGCTCGGCGGCTATGCCGGCTATGCCGTCTATGCCGCCACCGGCTCGTTTCTGCTGGCGGTGGTCGGCGGCTCGGCGGCGCTCGTCGTCGTCGGCGCGCTGCTCGAGCTGGTCGTCATCCGCCGCTTTTACGGCCGGCCGCCGGAAGACCAGATGCTGGTCACCTTCGGCATCGGCATCGTCGTCGTCGAGCTGGTGCGGCTCGGCTTCGGCAGTCTGGCGCTGACCGTGCCGCCGCCGGCGGCAATCGCCGGGGTGACGCCGCTTGGCTTCATAATCTATCCGACCTACCGCATCGCCGTGCTGGCCATCGCCGCGGTAGTGCTGGCGGTGCTCTATGTCGTGCTCTACCGCACCCGGCTCGGCATGATCGTGCGCGCCGGGATCGAGGATTCCGTCATGGTCAACATGCTCGGCATCAACGTCTATCGCGTGTTCATGCTGGTGTTCGGCATCGGCGCGATGGCCGCCGGGTTCGCCGGCATCATCAACGCCCCGGTGGTGGCGCTGACACCGGACATGGGCGACGCGGTCCTGGTGGAAACCTTCGTCGTCGTCGTCATCGGCGGCGTCGGCTCGTTTCCCGGCGCCATCATCGGCGGGCTGATCGCGGGGGAAATCCTCAGCCTTACCGCGATGGTCGATCCGAGCTACGCCCAGGTGATGCTGTTCGTGGTGATGACGCTGGTGCTCATCCTGCGCCCGCAAGGATTGCTCGGCCAGCAGGGCCGGGCTTGAGAGACGGAGCGCGACGCCAATGCCCCGCCGCAAGATGATCCTGCCCGTCCTGCTGACCGCGCTCGGGCTGATCCTCGGACGCTTCCTGCTGCCCTGGCTGCAGGTCGCCCCCGATACCGCCAATCAGGTCCTGGTCTGGGGCATGTTCGGCATCGGCTTCGATCTGCTGTTCGGCTACACCGGGCTGCTGTCGTTCGGGCAGAGCGCGTTTTTCGGCACCGGCGGCTTCATCGCCGCGTGGCTGCTGACCAATGACGTCATGGGCAGTGTGCTCGCCGCGCTGCTGATCGGCACCATCGGCGCCGCCGCCGCCGGGGTGCTGGTCGGGCTGATCGCGCTGCGGCGCACCGGCATCTACTTCGCCATGATCACCGTCGCCATCGCCGAGACATTCTTCTTCGTCGAGAACTCGCCGCTCTCCGCCTGGACCGGTGGCGAGAACGGATTGCCGGGTGTGCCGGCGCCGGTGTTCCGCCTCGGTTCCCTGGTGTGGAAGGTCGGCACCGGCTGGTCGATGTATGCCTTCCTCGCCGGCTGTTTCTTTGTCGCCATGGTCCTCGCCATGCGCATCGTGCGCTCGCCGGTCGGCGCCATCCTGACCGCGATCCGCGACAACCCGCTGCGCGCCCGCGCCGTCGGCCATGCAGTCGGGCACTACAAACTGGCCGCCTTCGTCGTCGCCGCCGCCTATGCCGGGTTCGCCGGCGGCCTGCTCGGCGTGCTGCAGGGGTTCATGCCGCCCGACGCCTTCACCTTCGACACCTCGGGCCAGTTGGTCATGCAGACGGTGATCGGCGGCAGCGCGACGCTGTTCGGGCCGCTGCTCGGCGCCGCGGTGTGGCTCAGCCTGCGCGATTTCCTCCAAGCGGGCATGGGGCTGGGCGGCGCGTGGAAGCTGGTGCTGGGTCTGGTGTTCGTGTTGCTGGTGTGTTTCCTGCGGCGCGGGCTGATCGGCGGGCTGGAAAGCCTGTTCGCCCGCCGGGGCAAAGCGGCACCGGACGAGGCGGCGGCGATCGACCTTGCCGCGCCCACGCTCAGCAGCGTCGGCCCGTCGCCGCGCCGCCGCGCCGCACCGCGCTTCGACGGGCCGGTGCTGGAGGCCAAGGGGCTGACCAAGATCTATGGCGGGCTGTCGGCCAACCGCGACATCGACTTTTCCGTCAATGAGGGCGAGTTGCGCGCCGTCATCGGCCCCAACGGCGCCGGCAAGAGCACCTTCTTCAAGATGCTGACCTGCGAGGTGACGCCGAGCAAGGGCAGCATCCGCTTCGGCGGGCGCGACATCACCGGCATGGATGTGGCGCGCGTCTGCCAGCTCGGTCTGACCAAGAGCTATCAGGTGAACCAGCTTTTCGGCCGGCTGACGCTGCGCGAGAATCTGATGATCGCGGCGCTGGCCGAGCGGCGCGGCCTGTTCCGCCTCGACCTGCTGCGCAGTCTCGACCGGGTTCCGGGGCTGGCCACGCAGGTCGAGCAGACGCTCGGGCTGGTCGGGCTGACGGCGCGTGCCGATCTGCCGGTGGCCGAACTGGCCTATGGCGAGAAACGGCGGCTGGAGATCGGCCTGGCGCTCGCCGCATCGCCGTCGCTGCTGCTGCTCGACGAGCCGCTCGCCGGCATGTCGCCGCGCGAGCGGGTGGAGACCGTGCAGTTGCTGAAAAACATCCGCCGCGGCCGCACGTTGATCATCGTGGAGCACGATGTGGACGTGGTGTTTGAACTGGCCGAGCGGATCACCGTGCTGCATGAGGGCCGCAAGCTGGCGGAGGGCACGCCGGCGGAAATCCAGCGCAACAGTTTTGTCCAGGAAGCCTATCTCGGCGGGGTGGCCGCGGCATGACCGACCTGCTGACCGTCGAGCGCATCAACTCCTATTACGGCGACAGCCACATCCTGTTCGACGTGTCGCTGCGCGTCGCCCGCAACGAGGTGGTGGCGCTGCTCGGCCGCAACGGCGCCGGCAAGAGCACGACGCTGAAGACGCTGATCGGTGCGGTGCGCGCCCGCACCGGCCGCATCACCTTCGACGGCGCCGAGGTGCAGGCGCTGCCGCCCTACGCCACAGCGGCGCTCGGCATGCAACTGGTGCCGGAGGAGCGGCGCATTTTCGGCAGCCTCAATGTCGAGGAAAACCTCATCCTCGCCGGGCTGACGGCGAAGGGGCGCTGGCCGATCGAGCGCATCTGGGGCATGTTCCCGCGCCTCAAGGAACGCCGGCGCAGCCGCGGCACCGACCTGTCGGGCGGAGAGCAGCAGATGCTGGCGATTGCCCGCGCGCTGATCCGCGACCCGAAAATCGTGCTGCTCGACGAACCGTTCGAGGGGCTGGCGCCGATCATCGTGCGCGACCTCGTCGGCGTCTGCCGCACCTTGGCCGAGGCCGGGCAAACCATCATCGTCGTCGAGCAGAACATCCAGGCGGCAATGACGCTGGCCGACCGCGCCTATGTGTTGAACAACGGCCACATCGTCGAGGAATTCAGCGCCGCGACGATGCGCGCGCAACCCGAGGTGCTGCACCGGCATCTCGGCGTCTGACACCCTACGGACATCGTTTGGTCACCTTTGCGGCGATAGTGTTCCGTCTGAGGAAAGCGGAACAAGCCGATGCTTGCGAACAGTTTCCGGCGGATCGCGCTGGCCCATTGCCTGCTCCGGCAGCCGCCGCGGGCGACGCCGGAGGCAGCGCCGCCGGTGCCGCTGCCCGAGGACGAGCGGCGGCCCGCCACCCATCGCCAGCCCGGCGAGGCGGGCAGGGCTGGGTCGCGGGCGCTTGATCGTGACTGATCGTTTGTATACAAATGACCAGCGCCGCCGCGCGGCGCAGGAGGGGTGTGCCGGGTGCTGGACGGCTATGCGGTGGAGGACCAGATCGGCTTCCTGCTCCGCCGCGCGCATCAGCGCCACGCGGCGCTGTTTCAGGACGGCATCGACGACATCGACCTGACGCCGACTCAGTTCACCGCCCTGGTCAAGACGGTGGAGCTGGGCCGGGTGACGCAGAACCAGCTCGGCCGGCTGACGGCGATGGACCCGGCGACCATTCAGGGCGTGGTCCGCCGGCTGATCGCCCGCGATCTGGTCGATCGCGCCCCGGACCCGATGGACCGACGCACCGCGGTTCTCGCCGCGACAGCGCAGGGGGTGGCGCTCGCCACCGCCGCCATCGCCCGCGCCCGGTGGATCACCGAGGCGACGCTGGCCCCACTGGACAAGACCGAACGCCACCACCTGATTGCGCTGCTGCGCAAGATCGCCTGAGGGTTCGACAATGGACGCTGGCTTCCCCGACCTGCACACGCGCGATGCCCTGGTGGGTCTCGACAAACGGTTTCTGGCGCATCTGAACACCGCCGACGGGGCGCTGTGCGGCCGGCTGCTGGCGGCGCGCGCCACCGCCGACACGCTGGAGGCGAAGGCGGAGAGCGCCTTGCTGATCGCCCTCGGCCCGCATCTGGAGGCGTTCCTCGCCGAGCTGTTCGGCATCGCCGACGAGATCGCCGCGCTGCGCGACACTACCGCGCGGCTGGAGCCGATCCATTCCTGCAAGCGCCTGTTCGTGCAGCGGCAGGCGGTGAAGACCTATCCCGACCCGGCCGGCTTCGACGGCGCCGCCCTGCGCGCCGCGCTGGAAGCCGATATGGGCGAGGCGCTGACCGAGCGCAGCTTCGCTGTGCATGTCGCGCTGTGGGAAAAGACCGCGCGCGCCGAGCCGCTTGATCGTGCCATGCGCTACGCCGCCTGGGCGACGCTGACCGCGGCCGGGCGGGCGCAGCATCGCGGCGGCACGCTGTTCCGCGTGCCGCTGCGGGTCGATCCGCAGCACCTGGTGCCGTTCGAGACCATCGAGCGCGACGGCGTCACCATGCTGCGCCTGCCCGAACACGACTGGCGCCAGCGCGACGGCTTCGCCCTCACCGATGCCGGCATGAACACGCAAGCGGCGCTGGACCAGATGAACTACTGCATCTGGTGCCATGCGCAGGGCAAGGATTCGTGCAGCAAGGGGCTTAAGGACCGCAAGACCGGCAGCTTTCAGAAGAGCGGTTTCGGCGTCACCCTCGCCGGCTGCCCGCTGGAGGAGCGGATCAGCGAGATGCACCAACTGCGCGCCGAGGGCTGCCTGCTCGGCGCCTTCGCCACCATCGCCGTGGATAACCCGATGATGGCGGCGACCGGCCACCGCATCTGCAACGACTGCATGAAGGCGTGCATCTATCAGAAGCAGGAAGCGGTCGATATTCCGCAGGCCGAAACCTCGATCCTGAAGGATGTTCTGGGGCTGCCCTGGGGGTTCGAGCTTTACGCGCTGCTGACCCGGTGGAACCCGCTCGACATCCGCCGGCCGGTGCCGAAGCCGGCGAGTGGCCGAAACGTGCTGATCGTCGGTCTCGGCCCGGCCGGGTTCACCCTGGCGCATCATCTGCTCAATGACGGCCATACGGTGGTCGCCATCGACGGGCTGAAGATCGAGCCGCTCGGCCTCGACCCGCTGCTGCCGGTGCGCGACACCGAGACGCTGTTCGAGAATCTCGACGACCGCGTCATGGCCGGTTTCGGCGGCGTCGCCGAATACGGCATCACCGTTCGCTGGAACAAGAACTACCTGAAACTGGTGCGGCTGCTGCTGGAGCGCCGCACCGGCTTCGCCGCGTTCGGCGGGGTGCGTTTCGGCGGCGGCGCCACGCTGTCGATGGACGATGCCTGGGCGATGGGCTTCGACCATGTCGCGCTGTGCATGGGCGCCGGCCGGCCGACCGTGATCGACATGCCGAACGGCCTTGCCCGCGGGGTGCGTCAGGCGAGCGATTTCCTCATGGCGCTGCAATTGTCCGGGGCGGCGAAACTGTCGAGCATCGCCAATTTGCAGCTGCGCCTGCCGGTGGTGGTGATCGGCGGCGGCCTGACCGCCATCGACACGGCGACCGAGAGCCTTGCCTATTATGTCCGTCAGGTGGAGAAATTCGCCCAGCGCTACCGCACCCTCGCCGCCGAGCAGGGCGAGGAGGGCGTCCGCCATCGGTGGACCGAGGAGGAGCGCGAGGTCGCGGCAACCTTCCTGCATCACGCCGAGGCCATCCGCGCCGAGCGCGCCGCCGCCGCGGCGGCCGGCCGGGCGCCGCATCTGGCGCAGTTACTGGAGCGCTGGGGCGGCGCCACCGTCGCCTATCGCCGCCGCGTCACCGATGCGCCGAGCTACACGCTGAACCACGAGGAAGTGGCCAAGGCGATGGAGGAGGGGGTGCGCTTCGCCGAGGGGCTGGCGCCGATCGCGGTCGAGGTCGATCGCTTCGGCCATGCCGCGGCGCTGCGCTGCAGCCGCGCCGACGGCGCCGAGGTGGTGTTGCCGGCGCGCGCCGTGCTGGTGGCGGCGGGCACCCAGCCGAACACCGTGCTGGCGCGCGAGGACGGCCGCATCCGGCTCGACGGCCGCTATTTCCAGGCGGTCGATGACGAGGGCGCGCCGTGCACCCCGGTCCGCGCGCTGAGCAAGCCCGAGCACGCCGAGGTGCTGATGCACCGCACCGCCGACGGCCATTTCGTCAGCTTCTTCGGCGATCTGCACCCGAGCTTTTTCGGCAACGTGGTCAAGGCGATGGGCAGCGCCAAGCGCGGCTATCCGGTGGTCAGCCGGGTGCTGGCGCAGGCGCCGCAGCGCGGCATCGACGGCGCCGCGCTGATTGCCCGCTGCCAAGACGAGCTGGCGGTGACGGTGCATGCCGTCAACCGGCTGACGCCAACCATCGTCGAGGTGGTGCTGCGCGCCCCGGCGCAGGCCCGCGCCTTCGCCCCCGGCCAGTTCTTCCGGCTGCAGAATTACGAGATGCTGGCGCCGCGCGTCGCCGACGGCACGGTGCTGGCGATGGAGGGTCTGGCGATGACCGGCGCCTGGACCGATCCCGGGCGCGGACTGGTCTCCGTCATCGCGCTGGAGATGGGCGGCAGTTCCGATCTCTGCGCCATGCTGCGGCCGGGCGAGCGCGTCGTGCTGATGGGGCCGACCGGCACGCCGACCGAGATCCACGCCGATGCGACGGTGGCGCTGGTCGGCGGCGGCCTCGGCAATGCGGTGTTGTTCAGCATCGGCGCGGCGCTGCGCGCGGCCGGGTCGAGGGTGCTCTATTTCGCCGGCTACAAGGCGCTGCGCGACCGCTACAAGGTCGAAGAGATCGAGCGCGCCGCCGATGTCATCATCTGGTGCTGCGACGAGGCGCCGGGCTTCGTGCCCGGCCGGCCGCAGGACCGCAACTTCGTCGGCAACATCGTCGAGGCGATGGCGGCCTATGCATCCGGCCAGCTCGGCGATCCGGCGATCCCGCTGGCCGAGGTCGCCCACATCGTCGCCATCGGCAGCGACCGCATGATGGCCGCGGTGGGGGCGGCGCGGCATGGCGTGCTGGCGCCGCATTTGCGCGCCGATCACACGGCGATCGGCTCGATCAATTCGCCGATGCAGTGCATGATGAAGGAGGTTTGCGCGCAGTGCCTGCAGCCGCAGATCGACCCGGCGACGGGGGCGCGAACGGTGGTGTTTTCGTGCTTCAATCAGGATCAGGCACTCGACCGGGTGGATTTCCCGGCTTTGGCGGAGCGGTTGCGGCAGAACGGCGTGCAGGAGAAGCTGACCGCCCAGTGGATCGACCGGGCGCTGCGACACCTGAACGCGCGCCCGGCGCTGGCGGCGGAGTAGCCGTTGCCGAGGTTATCCCGCTCGGATAACCTTCGATGAGCGGCGCCAAGGACCCGTCCCTCGACGCTTTGCTCGACCTTCACGGTCAGGTGCTCGTCGTCGATGCCGAGGCGGGTTACGTGGTGCGCTTCGTGGTCAACCGGGTTCCCGCGACGACGGCAAAGCCGCACGGGCTTGACTACTCGCTGACCTTGCATGGGCCGCAGGGCGAACGGCTGGTAGGGTTCGACAACGCCCGTCCTGTGCCGCCGCAGGCGCGGGGGGGAGGCGCAGGATCATCGTCATCGGCTGCGCCGGGTTCGGCCCTACGACTACCGCGACGCGGCCACGCTGCTTGCGGGTTTCTGGGGCGAGGTCGATGCGGTGCTGCGGCAATCGGGAGTGATCCGATGAAAACGCTGAAGGCCGGCATTGCCAGCTACGACGAGATGAAGGCCCGCACGATGCGGATTGCGCGTGGCGAGCAGGCGGTTGCGGCGGACGACCCGACCGTCTGGTTCGTCTCGACCGCATCCTTTGCCAAGCTGCTGTCCGCGGCAAACCGAGAGTTGCTGCACGTCATCGCCGAGCAGGCGCCGGGGTCGCTGGAGGAACTGGCACGGATCACCGGCCGGCAGAAATCCAATCTGTCGCGAACCTTGCATCGTCTCGAATCCTGCGGACTGATCCGTATGCAACGGGGCGCGCAAAATCGGCTGGTGCCGCGCCCGGTGGCGGATCGGATCGAACTGGCGCTGCCGCTCACCCGCCCGGCGCTGGCGGCGGAATAGGGAGGGGGCAGACATGGCACTCGCGGCAGGGCCGGAAACGCAGCAGGGCAAACTGGTCATCAGCAATCTCGGTGTCGTCCTCTCCGGCATGCTGGAGGCGCCGATCCTGGAAGCCGACACCATCGTCGCCGAGCACGGCCGCATCACCGCGATCGGCAGGCGCGCCGACTGCGACACCGAAGGTGCGCGGGTCAGCATCGACGCGCATGGCTGTGCACTGGCGCCCGGCCTGATCGACAGCCATGTGCATCCGGTGTTCGGCGACTGGACGCCGCGGCAGAACCAGATCAACTGGATCGACGCCTTCATGCATGGCGGCGTCACCAGCATGGTGTCCGCCGGCGAAGTGCATCTGCCCGGACGGCCGCGCGACATCGTCGGCGTCAAGGCACTCGCCATCACCGCGCAGCGCGCCTTCAGCAATTTCCGCCCGGGCGGGGTGAAGCTGCATGCCGGCGCGCCGGTGATCGAAAAGGGCATGGAGGAACACGATTTCGCCGAACTGGCGCAGGCCGGGGTGACGCTGCTCGGCGAGGTCGGTCTCGGCACCGTCAAGGCCGGCTACGAGGCCAAAACGATGGTCGCCTGGGCGCGCAAATACGGCATGCAGAGCACCATCCACACAGGCGGCCCCTCGGTGCCCGGCAGCGGATATATCGACGCCGACACGGTGCTGGAGGCCGATGCAGACATCATCGGCCATATCAACGGCGGCCACACGGCGCTGCCGCTGCGCCAGATCCGCTGCCTGTGCGAGGGGTGTTCGCGCGGCATCGAGATCGTCCATAACGGCAACGAACTCGCCGCGCTCTCGGCCTTTCGCTATGCGCGCGAATTGAACCAGATGCAGCGGGTGATTCTGGGCACCGACAGCCCGGCCGGCTCGGGCGTGCAGCCGCTCGGTATCCTGCGCATGATCGCGCTGCTGTCCGCACTCGGCGAGGCGCCGGCAGAGATCGTCTTTGCCTGCGCCACCGGCAACACCGCGCGCCTGCGCAAACTCGATGCCGGCATCATCGAGACCGGCCGCGCCGCCGATTTCGTGCTGATGGACCGCGCCCAGCATTCCGCCGGTACCGATTTGCTCGACAGCGTGCGCCAGGGCGATCTGCCGGGCATCGGCATGGTCATCATCGACGGCATCGTGCGCTGCGGTCGCAGCCGCAACACGCCGCCGGCCGAGCGCGTGCCGGAGATACTGCCATGAGCGGCCTGCCGGTCGGCCCGCTGGTCGATGCCACGCCGCGCCCGCTGCCGGCGCGCACGGCGCTGCGCGGCACCTACGTGCATCTCGAACCGCTGCATCTGCGCCATGCCCCCGATCTGTGGCGCGCGGCGCAGTCTGCCGACGATAGCTGGACCTATATGGGCTATGGCCCGTTCGCCGACGAAGCAGCACTGACCCGCTTCGTCGGCGAGTTTCAGGCGCAGCAGGATCATGTCGTCTGGGCGGTGCGCCCGGTTGCCACCGGCATGGTGTCCGGCTGGCTGACGCTGATGAGCATCGAGCCGAAGAATGCGGCGATCGAGCTTGGCAATATCTGGTTCGCCCCGGTGATGCAGCGCACCCGTGCGGCCACGGAGGCGATGTTTCTGCCGCTGCGTCTGGCCGCCGACGATCTCGGCTACCGCCGTCTCGTCTGGAAGTGCAATGCGCTGAACGCGCCATCGCGCCGCGCCGCCGCCCGGCTGGGCTTCACCTTCGAGGGCGAGTTGCGCGCCCATCTCGTCGTCAAGGGGCGGCGGCGCGATACCGCGTGGTTCAGCATTCTGGACGACGAATGGCCGCGCGCCCGCGCGGCCATTCTGGCGTGGCTCGATCCGGCCAATTTCGCCCCCGACGGCACGGCACGGCGCGGCATCGCCGAGCTTCGCGACGCCCTATGACGCCGCCTTCGCCTCGCGCCGGCGGGCGGTCAGGATGAACTCGGTATAGCCGTTCGGCTGCGTGCCGCCCTTGAACACCAGATCGCAGGCGGCGTGGAATGCCGGGCCGTTATAGGCGGGGGCCATCGGCCGGTACAGCGGGTCGCCGGCGTTCTGCCGATCGACCACCTCGGCCATGCGGCGCAGCGTCGCCATCACCTGCGCCTCGGTGGCGACGCCGTGGCGCAGCCAGTTGGCGATGTGCTGGCTGGAGATGCGCAGCGTGGCGCGATCCTCCATCAGCGCGACATCGTGGATGTCCGGCACTTTCGAGCAGCCGACGCCCTGGTCGATCCAGCGCACCACGTAACCCAGAATGCTCTGCGCGTTGTTGTCGAGTTCCTGCTGCACCGCGTCGGCGGGGAAATTGGTGTCGGTGGCAAGCGGGATGGTCAGGATGTCGGCGCGCGCGGCGGCGCGGCGCGTGGCAAGTTCGCTCTGCCGTGCCGCCACATCGACCTCGTGGTAATGCAGCGCATGCAGCGTCGCCGCGGTCGGCGAGGGGACCCAGGCGGTGTTGGCGCCGGCGCGCGGATGGCCGGATTTCTGCGCCAGCATCTCCGCCATCGCGTCGGGCGCCGCCCACATGCCCTTGCCGATTTGCGCCCGCCCGCGCAGGCCGCAGGCCAGCCCGACATCGACGTTGTTGTTCTCATAGGCGCCGATCCACACGGTGCCCTTCATGTCGTTCTTGCGCACCACCGCGCCGGCCAGCATGGAGGTATGGATTTCGTCGCCGGTGCGGTCGAGAAAGCCGGTGTTGATGAACGCCACGCGCGCCCGCGCCGCATGGATGCAGGCGGCGAGATTGACGCTGGTGCGCCGCTCCTCGTCCATGATGCCCATTTTCAGCGTGTTGCGCGCCAGGCCGAGCATGTCCTCGACGGCGGTGAACAGATCGGCGGCGAAGGCGACCTCGTCGGGTCCGTGCATCTTTGGCTTGACGATATAGACCGACCCGGCCCGGCTGTTGCGCACCGGGCCGCTGCCGCGCAGGTCGTGCACGGCGATCAGCGAAGTGACCGCGGCATCGAGGATCGTCTCAAACGTCTCGCCGCCGGTCGCGTCGCGCACCGCATCGGTCAGCATGTGGTGGCCGACATTGCGTACCAGCATCAGGCTGCGGCCGGGCAGGGTGAGCGTGCCGCCATCCGGCGCGGTATAGCTGCGATCGGGGTTCAGCCGGCGCTCGAAGCTGGTGTTGCCTTTGGCGACGCTGGCGCTGAGCGTGCCGGTCATCAGCCCGAGCCAGTTGCGGTACACCTCCACCTTGTCGGCGGCATCGACGGCGGCGACGCTGTCCTCGCAATCCATGATGGTGCTGATGGCAGACTCGATCACCATGTCGGCGACCCCGGCCGGATCGGTGCGGCCGATCGGGTGGGCGCGGTCGATATGCAGTTCGACATGCAGCCCGTTATGGCGCAGCAGGATCACCGTCGGCGCCGCCGCGCTGCCCTGGTAGCCGACGAACTGCGCCGGATCGGCCAGCGGCAGCGTGGCGCCGGCCCGCGCCGCGCTCAGCCGGCCGCCGACGATCGCATAGCCGGTCACCTCGGCATGGCTGGCGCCGGCGAGCGGGGCGATGCTGTCCAGGATGGCCCGCGCCCGGGCCACCACGCGGGCACCGCGAACCGGGTTGAAGCCGCGCCCGCGCGCCGCGCCGTCGTCCTCGGCAATCGCATCGGTGCCGTAGAGCGCGTCGTACAGGCTGCCCCAGCGCGCATTGCCGGCGTTCAGCGCATAGCGCGCATTGTTGACCGGCACGACGAGCTGCGGCCCGGCGATGCTGGCGATCTCGGCATCGACGCCGTCGGTAGTCACCGTGAACGGCGGCGGCGGCGGCAGCAGATAGCCGATATCGGTGAGGAAGGCGGTGTAGGCGGCGGCGTCAATCGGCCGTGCGGTGTGCGCGCGGTGCCAGTCGTCGATCTTCGCCTGCAGCGCGTCGCGCGTCGCCAGCAGGGCACGGTTGCGCGGCCCGAAGGCGGCGAGCAGGGCGGCGAAGCCCGACCAGAACTGCTCCGGCGCAATACCGGTGCCGGGCAGCGCCTCATTGGCCAGGAACGCCGCCAGTTCGGGCGCCACCTGCAGCCCCGCCATCCGCGCTTCGCTCATCCGCCATCCTCCGTGTCTGCCACGTTGTCGGGAGCGCAGCGGCCCCCGTCAACCCTGCCCCTCAGTCGCCCGACTCAGCCGCGGGTGCGCCGCACCGCGTCGCGCCAGATGGCGAGGCGCCGTGTCCGTTCGGCCTCGGCCATTGCCGGCGTGAAGCGGCGATCGAGCGCCCAGACGGCGCCGAAGCTGCCGGCCTGCGGGCAAACCCCGGCCGCCGCGCCGGCCAGGGCGGCGGCGCCGAGCGCGGTAGTCTCGGTGATCGCCGGGCGATCCACCGGCGCGCCGAGAATATCGGCGAGGAACTGCATCGACCAGTCGCTCGCCGCCAGCCCGCCATCGACGCGCAGCACGGTATCGGCCGGCGCCGGCCAGTCGGCGTGCATCGCGGCGACCAGATCGGCGGTCTGCAGGGCGACGCTCTCCAGCGCCGCGCGCGCCAGCTCGGCCGGCCCGGTGGCGCGGGTCAGCCCGAACAGGGCGCCCCGCGCCGCCGCGTCCCAGTGCGGCGCGCCGAGGCCGGTGAAGGCGGGGACCAGGGTGACCGACTGGGTCGGATCGGCCTGAGCCGCCAGCGCGCCGCTGTCGGCGGCGTCGGTGAACAGGTGCAGCCCGTCGCGCAGCCATTGCACCGCCGCCCCGGCAACGAAGATCGCCCCCTCAAGCGCATAGCTCCGTCGCCCGGCAAACTGCAGCGCCACCGTGCTGAGCAGCCGGTGGCGCGAGGCGACCGGCCTGTCTCCGGTATGCAGCAGCAGAAAACCGCCGGTGCCGTAGGTCGCCTTGACCATGCCCGGCGCGGCGCAGGCCTGTCCGACCATCGCCGCCTGCTGGTCGCCGGCGATGCCGAGGATGGGGATGTCGCCGCCGAGCAGCGTCGTGCTGCCGAACCCGCCGGCGCTGTCGCGCACCTCGGGCAGCAGGGCGGCGGGAATGTCGAACAGGTCGAGCAGGTCGCGGTCCCAGGCGCCGCGGTGGATGTCATAGAGCAGGGTGCGGCTGGCGTTGGTCGCGTCGGTGGCGTGGACGCGGCCTTCGGTGAGCTGCCACAGCAGCCAGCTATCGACGGTGCCGAACGCCAGCGCGCCGCGCGCCGCGGCGTCGCGCGCGGCGAAATGATCCAGCATCCAGGCGAGCTTGCTGGCGCAGAAATACGGGTCGATCAGCAGCCCGCTGCGCGCGGTGACGAATGGCTCATGCCCGGCGGCGCGCAGCGCGGCGCAGAGCGGTTCGCTGCGCCGGTCCTGCCAGACGATGGCGCGGCCGAGCGGCCGGCCGGTGGCCCGCTCCCACAGCAGCGTCGTTTCGCGCTGATTGGCGATGCCGATGGCGGCGATGCGGCGATGATCGGTGGCGACCGCGCGCAACACCGCAAGACTGTCGCGGACGATGTCGCGCGGATCGTGCTCGACCCAGCCATCGGCCGGATAATGCTGGATGAGGTCGCGCCGCGCCTGCGCCACCGGCACCAGCGACGGCGCGCGGAAGGCGATGGCGCGGGTGGAGGTGGTGCCCTGATCAAGCGCCAGCACGAGATCGCCGGACATCACGACCGTCCCGACAGCGCGCCGCGCACGGCCCGATCACGCAGCGGGAGGTCTTCGGTCGCGGTTTTCCAGACCACGTCGTCGCTGATGCGGCCATCGTCGTGGCGCCGACGATTGCCGCGGCGGGAGGCAGCCGTACAGACACGCTCAAGGCGGCGCTCGGCGGCGAATGCCTGCCGGTCCAGGTCGGACAGATAAGCCGTGATGTCCGCGATGTTCTCCAGAATATCCCCCAGGCAGTCGGTAACATTGTGCCTAAAAGACATGCCGCCGATCCCGGTCTATATTGGCGCGCAGCCGGAGTTTCGTCACCGGCTCCGCCAGCAGATCCACTTTGCGTTCCAGCAGACCGGCCAGACGACGTTCGAGGCCGACCAGTTCAAACAGGCCGATCCGCGCCGAACCATCCAGTTCGACCAGAATATCCACGTCGCTTTCCGCCTCGGCATCGCCGCGCGCCACCGAGCCGAACAGCGACAGATGCGCGATGCCGGCGGCCCGCAGCGCCGCCTGTTGCGCGCGCAGCGTGGCGATCACCTGCGCCGCAAGGCTGCCGTCAATTCCTGCTTCCGCCCCAGACATGTGCCTGCGCCATCATCTGCGCGGCAAGTTTAGCACGCCGAGGTCAGCGCCGCAGCAAGCGGTCCAGCCGCAGCCGCTGACGGCCATCGGTCAGCCGCCGGGCGGCCAGCAGAACCGTCGCCACCGCCGCCAGACCCGACCCGCCGGCCAGCAGGAACATCAGCAATATCTGGTATTTGACCGCCTCCATCGGATCGACGCCGGCGAGAATCTGGCCGGTCATGATGCCCGGCAGGGTGACCACGCCGGCGGCCGACATCTGATTGACGATCGGCAGCAGCGCGCGGCGCACCGCATCGCGCACCAGCCGGCGCATCGCCACGCCGATCGTCGCCCCCAGCGCCAGTTGCGCCTCGATCGACGCCCGCTCCCGCACCACCGCGCCGAGCAGCGCGTCAAGTGCGAGGCTCGCCGCGTTCAGCACGTTGCCGAGCACGATCCCGGCCAGCGGAATGGCGTAGCGCGCATCGTACCATGGCTGCGGCCGCAGCGCCGTGGTCAGCGCCAGCACGCTGGTCAGCAGCGTCGCCAGCGCCACCGCCGCACCGCCGACGGCGAAATTGCCGAACCGCGCCAGCCGCTGTTCCGGCCGCACCGCGACCTCGCGCGCCGCCACCGTCATCATCAGCAGCACCACCAGCAGCGTCACCGCCGGCGAGGCGAGCGCGAAGACGTAGCGCAGCACGAAGCCGATCAGCACCAGCTGCAGCACCATCCGCGCCGCCGCCACCGCCAGTTGCCGGTGCAGCCCGAGCCCGAGCGCCACCGACAGCACCCCGTCCAGCACCACCAGCAGGGCGGCAATGGCGAGGTCCGGTGCGGTCAGCGGCAGGGTCGGCTTCATGCCGGCGCCAGCTTTCCCGCCTGCATGGCGAATCGCCGCTGGCCGAGCCGCGCCGCCAGCGCCGCGTCATGCGTCACCAGCAGCACCGCCGCGCCCGCCGCCAGCCGCGCCCGCAGCAGCGCCTCCACCTGCGCCACCGATCCCGCATCGAGTGCGGCCGTCGGCTCGTCGAGCAGCAGCACCGGCGGCGCCGGCAGCAGCGTGCGCAGCAGCGCCAGCCGCTGCCGCTCCCCGGTCGAGAGCCGCGCGACGAGGCCAACGAGCAGCGCCGGCGCCAGCCCGATCGCGCCGGCCAGCGACTTCGCCGCGGCGAGGTCGGAGAAATGCGGCGCCACCGTCTCCGCCCACCATCCCGGCTCGGCCGCGGCATAGGCGACGCGGCGGCGCCACTCCGGCGCCGGCATCGCCGCGCGCGGCACATCGTCGCACCACACCTCGCCCTCGTTCGGGTCGAGATCGGCGATCATCCGCAGCAGCAGCGATTTGCCCGAGCCGCTCGGCCCGGTGACGGCGACGCATGCGCCCGCCGCCACCGACAGGTCGAACGGCCCGGCCAGCGCGCTGCGCAGCCCCGCCAGCCGCAGCCTCACGCGCCGCCGAGATGCCCGAGCAGGCGCGCATGGGTGCGCAGCCCACGCTCGAAACAGCGCACCTCGAACTTCTCGTTCGGGCTGTGCGTCTGGTCGTCGTCCAGCCCAAAGCCGAGCAGCAGACTGTCCAGACCGAGCACGCGGGACAGGCTTTCGACCACCGGGATCGACCCGCCGGAGCCGATCAGCACCGCCGGGCGGCCATATTCGTCGGCCATCACCTCACGCGCCGCGGCGACAAAGCGGCTGTCCCGCGCCACCTGGATCGCCCGGCCGGTGCTGAATGTCTCGAAGCTCAGCGTTGCGTCGTCGGGCACCTGCGCGCGCAGGAACGCCTTGAACGCCGCCTCGACCCGCGCCGGGTCCTGGCCCGGCACCAGCCGGAAACTGACCTTGGCGCCGGCCTCGGCGGCGATCACCGTCTTGGCGCCCGGACCGGCATAGCCGCCCCAGATGCCGTTGATGTCGCAGGTCGGCCGCGCCCAGCGCCGCTCCAGCCCCTCGCGCCCGGCCTCGCCGACCGGATGGCGCAGGCCGATGCTGCCGAGAAACGCCGATTCGTCGTAGTTGAGCGCCGCCCACTCGACCCGCTGCGCGTTGGACGGCTCGGCGATGCCGTCGTAAAATCCCGGCAGGGTGACGGCGCCGCGCGCGTCATGCAGCGCCGCCAGGGCATGCACCAGCGAATTGACCGCGTTCTGCGCCGCGCCGCCGAACAGGCCGGAATGCAGATCGCGCGCCGCGGCGCGCAGCCGCACCTCCATATACACCAGCCCGCGCAGGCTGGTGGTGATCGCCGGCGTGTCGATGTTCCAGGTCGCGGTGTCGCTGATGACGGCGATGTCGGCACGCAATTCATCGGCGTTGGCGGCCAGGAACGGCTCCAGATTGGGGCTGCCGATCTCCTCCTCGCCCTCGACCAGCACGGTGGCGCGCACCGGCAGGCTGCCGGTCTCCTCCACCCAGGCACGCAGCGCGCCGAGCCACATCGCCGCCTGGCCCTTGTCATCGACCGCGCCGCGCGCCACCACGCGCTTGCCGCGCGGCCCGTCGATCACCTGCGGCTCAAACGGCGGGCTGCTCCACAGCTCCAGCGGCTCCGGCGGCTGCACGTCGTAATGGCCGTAAAACAGCAGATGCGGCGCGTCCGGGCCGGGGCCGGGATGATGCGCCACCACCACCGGCTGGCCGGACGTTTCGCGCACCGCGGCGGTGAAGCCGATCTCGGCGAGGCCGGCACGGGTGAACTCGGCGGCGCGGCGGCAGTCGCCGGCATGGGAGGGCTGGGCGCTGATGCTCGGGATGCGCAGCCAGTCCAGCCAGCGTCCCTGATACGCCGCGAAATCCCGCTCAATCCTGGCCAGCACTCTGTCGGTCGCCGTCATCTCGCTGCTCCGTCTGTCGCCGCCCGATGTTATGCGCCGCCCGCCCGGCGACGTGAAGCCGGCGCCGGTCTCCCGTGCTCATCGCCGTGTTGTGCGGTGCGGCAGGGCGGGGCTACCGTCTGTCAACGATGTCATGTCCGATTGCTGGAGGTGTGCGGTGTCCCGCTTGTCCTTGGTTCGCCACGCTGCCGTGCTCGTCCTGCTGACCGGGTGCACGACGGTCGGGCCGGATTATCAGACCCCGACCGCCAATTGGAACCCGGCCACCTGGTTCGCCGGTCATCCGCCGGCGCCCAAGCAGGAGAAAGTCAGCGAAGCCGTCGCCCAGCCGGTCGATGCGCAATGGTGGACGCTGTTTCAGGACGATGAGCTGAGCAAGCTCGAAGGCCGCGTCGCCGATGCCAACCTCGATATCCGCGCCGCCAGCCTGCGGCTGGCGCAGAGCCGCGCCTCGTTCGGCGCGGCGCAATCGGCCTTGCTGCCGAACCTCAACGGCAACGCCAACTACACCCGCCAGCAGCTTGCCAAAGAGGGTGCGCTGTCGCTGTTTCCGACCCCCGGCACGCCGCCGGGGCTGGCCGCCAACGGGCTTGGCGGGCAGGGTGCATCGACCAATAACGCTGCCTTGTTCCAGCCCTTCGACCTCTATCAATACGGCTTCGATGCGTCCTGGGAACTCGATCTGTGGGGCCGGGTGCGGCGCAATATCGAGGCGGCGAAATCCTCCGTGCAGGCGGCGGCGGAGGCGCAGCGCGATCTGCTGCTGACCGCGCTGGCCGAGATGGCGCGCGATTACGTGCAACTGCGCGGCGTCCAGCGCAATATCGAGATCACCCAACAAAATCTTGAAACCGCTCAGCAAAGCCTGAAGCTGACGCAGGAGCGGGCGGCCGGTGGGGTGACCACCGATCTCGATGTCGCCAATGCGGCGGCGCAGGTCTCCACGGTTGCCAGCCAGCAGCCGTCGCTGCGCGCGCAGGAAAGCCAGATCATCAACGCCATCGCCTTCCTGCTTGGCCAGCCGCCGCAGAGCATGCAGGCGGAATTGTCGGTGCCGCACCCGATCCCGCCGGTGCCGCCGGTCGTTCCGGTCGGCCTGCCGTCCGAACTCGCCCGCCGCCGCCCGGACATCCGTCAGGCCGAGGCGCAGTTGCATGTCGCGACCGCCGATGTCGGCGTCGCCGTGGCCGATTTCTACCCGCGCTTCTCACTCTCCGGCAGCGTCGCGCTGCAAGCCGTTGAAATGAAATATCTCGGCTCCTGGGCCGATGCGAGCACCTATGCCTTCGGCCCGTCGGTGACGCTGCCGATCTTTCAGGGCGGCCAGTTGCGCCGCGTGCTGGAACTGCGCCAGGGGCAGCAGCAGGAAGCGGCGGTGGTGTATCAGCGCACCGTGCTGAATGCGCTGCATGAAGTCGATGACGCGCTGGTCGCCTACGACGCCGAACAACTCCGCCGCAACCGGCTGGCGCAGGCGGTGACCGAGAACCGCCGCGCGGTGAAGCTGGCGCAGGACCGCTACAGCCAGGGCGTCGCCGACTTCCTCACCGTGCTCGACAGCGAGCGCAGCCTGCTCGCCGCCGAGCAGCAGTTCAACGACAGCATCACCACCACCTCGACCGATCTGGTGCAGATCTACAAGGCGCTCGGCGGCGGCTGGGAGCGGGCGCTGCCGGCCGACGCGCCGCTGCTGCCCAACGGCAGCGACTCGCCGCTGCACAATCTGCTGTAGCCGGCGGTCGGCCGCCGGCGGGCAGCGCCGGGATTGGTGCGGTGTTGGACCGCCTGCGCGACGTGGTCCGCGGCGCCGGCGGCGGGGTGATGCTGGCGCTCGCCTCGCTGGCCGCGCTCATTTTGGCCAACTCTGGGGCGGCCGACGCCTATGCGGCGCTGCTGGCGCTGCCGCTCGGCGTCAGCGTCGGCGCCGAGCAATTCGTCCGCCCGCTCGGCGGCTGGATCAACGACGCGCTGATGGCGCCGTTCTTTTTCCTGGTCGGGCTGGAAATCCGCCGTGAGATGAGCGAGGGGCGGCTCGCCTCGCTGCCGCGCGCCGCCGCGCCGGTGCTGGCAGCCCTTGGCGGCATGGTGCTGCCGGCGCTGATCTATGCCGGCTTTACCTGGCGCGATCCGGCGGCGCTGCGCGGCTGGGCGATCCCGGTCGCCACCGACATCGCCTTCTCGCTGGCGGTGCTGCGCCTGCTCGGCCGCCGCGTGCCGGCCGGGCTGCGGGTGTTCCTGACCGCGCTGGCGATTCTCGACGATCTCGGCGCCATCGCGGTGATCGCGCTGTTCGATACCGTCTCGGTCGATGTCCCGGCGCTGGCCGCCGCGGGGCTGGTGTGGGCCGGGCTGTGGCTGCTCGGCCGCGCCGGGGTGCGCGCCCTCAGCCCGCAGATGATCGGCTTCGTCCTGCTCTGGGCGCTGCTGGCCCGCGCCGGGGTGCAGCCGACGCTGGCCGGCGTCGCCATCGCCTTCGTCGTGCCGATGGCCGAACAGGACGGCGACAGCCCGGCGCGGCGGTTGGAGATGGTGCTGAGCGGCTGGGTCGGCTGGCTGGTGCTGCCGCTGTTCGGGCTGGCCAATGCCGGGCTGCGCTTCGATGCGCTGACGCCGCAGATGCTGCGCGACCCGATCGTGCCGGGCATCGTGCTCGGCCTGTGCGTCGGCAAGCAGCTTGGCGTGTTCGGCGCCACCTGGGCCGGGGTGCGGCTGGGTCTGGTACGGCTGCCGGCGCAACTGTCCTGGCGGGTGCTTTATGGCGGCGCGCTGCTGTGCGGCATCGGATTTACCATGAGCCTGTTCATCGGCCATCTCGCCTTTCCGCTCGGCGACCGTCAGTCGGCGCTGCGGGCGGCGGTGTTTGTCGCCTCGCTGCTGTCCGCCGTGGCGGGTCTGGCGGTGCTGGCCGGCGCCAGCCGCCCGCCGCGCGGCACTCATTCCCCGCCGCGGCTGATGTGCTAGCATCGCCACGATGAGCGCGAGCCTTCGCAGCCCGGTGACCCTGGAAGCGTTCCTGGCCTGGGAGCGCCAGCGGGATATGCGCTACGAGTTCGACGGCGCCGGTCCGCTGGCGATGACCGGGGGATCGCTCGCCCACTCGATGATCGCCACCCGGCTGGTGCGGCTGCTTGAGGATCGGCTTGGCAACGGCCCCTGCCGGGCGTTGCGCGGCGATGTCAAGATCGTCGTCGCCGGGCGCGTGCGCTACCCCGATGCGGTGGTGACCTGCAGCCCGCTCGATCTGTCGGCCGACATCATCCCCGAGCCGGTGGTGGTGTTCGAGGTGATTTCGCCGAGCACCGCCGGCACCGACCGGATCGCCAAGAACGAGGAATACCGCGCGACACCGTCGATCCGCCGCTAGGTGCTGCTCGAACTGACGACGATCGCCGCCGCCGTGTTCGAGCGCCGCGGCGATGACTGGATCGGCCATCTTCTGACCGGCGACCGCCCCCTCGCCCTGCCGGAAATCGCCGTCGAACTGCGGCTGAGCGACCTCTACGACGGGCTGACGTTCACTCCGCCTCTGCCTTGAACGGCGACAGCGTCGCCAGCTCCGCCATCTCCGCCAGCCGCGCCGGTCGTTCCTGGTCCAGAAACCCGGCCACCGCGCGGCGCAGCCCGGCATGGGCGATCCAGTGTGCCGAATGGGTGATGCTCGGCAGGTAGCCGCGCTGGATTTTGTGTTCGCCCTGCGCCCCGGCCTCGACCCGTTGCAGGCCGTGGGCGATGGCGAAGTCGATGGCCCGGTAATAGCACAGCTCGAAATGCAGAAACGGCCAGTCGCCGCGGCAGCCCCAGTTGCGGCCGTACAGCGCCTGCGTGCCCATCAGATTGAGCGCGCCGGCCACCGGCTTGCCCTGGTGGCGCGCCAGCATCAGCACGACGCGGTCGCCGAGCCGCTCGCCAAGCAACGGAAAAAACTGGCGGGTGAGGTAGGCGCTGCCCCATTTGCGATCGACGGTCGAGGTGTAGAACTCATAGAACGCCGCCCAGTCGCGCCGGCCGATCTCCGGGCCACGCAGCGCGACGAACTCCAGCCCGGCGGCGTTGGCGTCGCGCCGCTCGCGGCGGATCGACTTGCGCTTGCGCGAGGCGAGCGCGTCGAGGAACGCCTCGAACGTCGCATATCCGGCGTTGTGCCAGTGGAACTGCATGCCGAGCCGGGGCAGGAAGCCGCATTCGGCCAGCGCCGCGCTGTCCGCCTCGGTGCAGAACGTGACATGCAGCGACGACAGATCCAGCTCCCGGCAGGCCTGCGCCAGCGCCTGCCCGAGTGCCGCAGCCGGCACCCCGCAGCCGGGCCGCACCAGCAGGCGCGGGCCGGGCACCGGGCTGAACGGCACCGCCACCTGCAGCTTGGGGTAATAGCGTCCGCCGGCCTGCTCGAAGGCGTGCGCCCAGCCGTGGTCGAAGACGTATTCGCCGTAGCTGTGCGACTTGGCATACATCGGCGCCACCGCCAGAATCCTGCCGCCGGCATCGCGCAGCGCGGCATGCTGCGGCAGCCAGCCGGTGCGCGCATCGGCCGAGCCGCTGTCCTCCACCGCGGCCAGGAAGGCGTGGCTGACGAACGGATTATCCGGCCCAGCGCAGGCATCCCACTCCGCCGCGGTGATCTCGGCGATGGCGCGATGCAGGGTCAGGCTGAGCGAGGCGGTCCCGTCGGGCATGCATCACAGGATAGGGACGCCGCCGCATCAGGCAATGCGGAACAGCCCCTCCACCTCGACGGCGCAGTCGAGCGGCAGGGAGGGCACGCCGACCGTGGTGCGGGCGTGCCGTCCGGCCTCGCCGAACAGCGCGACGGCAAGGTCGCTGGCGCCGTTCATCACCGCCGCATGCTGGCTGAACTCCGGCGTCGCGGCGATGAAGCCGCCGAGCCGCACCACCTGCATCACCCGGTCGAGATCGCCGCCGCAGGCGGTGCGCACCTGCGCCACCAGATTGATGAAGCACAGCCGGCAGGCGGCGATGCCGTCCTCCAGGCTGACCCCGCCGCCGAGCTTGCCGGTGCGGATGATCTTGCCGTCCATCACCGGCACCTGGCCGGAGATGAACACCAGATCGCCGGTAACGACGAACGGCAGATAATTGGCCACCGGCGCCATCGGCACCGGCAGGGTGATGCCAAGCTCGCGCAGCCGCGCCTCAATCCGTCCGGCCATTGGCTCGGTCTCCTTCTACTTGATGACGCGCAATCCCCGGCGCGCCTGCGGCAGGTCGAGCGGCAGCGAGGGTTCCGCCGCCGCCGGCTCGTCCGCCTCGGCGTCCGGCAGGTCGTGCCGGCCGAGATAATGCGCCGCCAGGGTGCGAAACACATAGTCGAGGATGGAGGTGGCGCGCGCCACGTTGGCGTCACCCTCGACCATGCCGGCGGGGCCGAAGCGGGTCAGGATGAAGGTATCGACCAGCTCCTCCAGCGCCACGCCGTGCTGCAGGCCGAGGCTGATCGACTGGGCGAAGGCGTCCATCAGCCCGCGGAACGCCGCGCCCTCGCGCGGCAGGCCGATGGCGACGGCGCCGAGCGTGCCGTCGGCATATTCGCCAGTGCGCAGGTGCACCCGATGGCCGCCGACCGAGGCGGTCTGCGCCAGCCCGGCATGGCGCGCCGGCAGCGCCCGGCGCGTCGGGCCGGAGGCCGGCGGCAGCGCGGCCAGCGCGGCGGAAAGCGCCGGCAGCGCATCGAAATAGGGCGCCACCGCCTGATGCATGGCGGCATGCGCGGCGGCGGCGACGGGCGGGAAGGGGGTGTGCCCGGCCAGGCTGGCGGCGAGCGCCGCCTCGGCCGAGATGCCGCGCGCCGCCAGGAATGCCTGCGCCGTGCGGGTCAGCCGGTCGGCGGCATCGAGCGGGGCGAAGGCCGGGGCGACGCCGCCGCTCTCGACGCCGAGCAGCGCCTCCGCCGCGTCCGGCGCGGCAAGCGCGGTCAGCGCCAGATGGCGCCGGCCGGGAAACGCCGCGGCATGGCGCTGCGCCGCCTGCACCGCGGCGGCGAGGCCGGGCAGCGGCGAGGCGGCGGGCAGCGGCGGCGGCGCGGCGGCGGTGGCGCGGCGGCCCTGACGCTCGGCAAGCGTGGCCGACGCCGCCTCGGCCGCGGCGCGCAGCAGGGCGGCGAGGCAGGCGGCGACGTCGCGCGCCGCGGCGCTGTCATAGTCGAGGCCGAGCGCCGCCAGCAGCCCGGCGAGGTCGGCCATGCCGACGCCAAGCCGCGGCGCCGCCGGATCGAGCGCGGCGAGCGTCTGCACCGCGGTTTCGGCGGCGCCGGCGAAGGCATCGGCGTCGAAGCCGAGCGCCGGATCGTGGAACGCCGGCAGGTTGAGCACGAAGCGCGGCAGCTCGGCGGTGCCGCGCCACACCCCGGCGCCCGGCGCGCCGCGGCGCAGCCGCAGCAGCGCATGCAGGCGCGGCGCCAGATCGGCGCCGCCGGTCAGCCGGCCGATCCAGGCCCCCGCCGCTGCTTCCAGCACCACCGGCCGGTCGCCGGGCGCCAGGGCGGCGAGCGCCGCCGCAGCGGTATCGTCCCAGGCCGCCGGCAGCGTCACCTGTCGCCCCGCGGCGTCCGGGTCGGCGGCGGCGATGGTGGTGCGCAGGCGCACGCCACGCCAGGACGGGCCGGGGATATGCTTGGGTCGGGTCATGCGGCGGATGCTAGGCGGCGCGCCGGCGGGCCGGAAGCGTATTTCGTGGCATCCATCCACAGGCACCACAGAATCTTGTGGAGATCCCTGTGGAGAACACGCTCGTTGCGCGCGGCATGGACCGCGGGCCGGCCGCGTCCTATATGGGCGGCATGAGCATCGGCATGCGTCTGTTCACCTGGCTCCACGGTCGCGAGTTCGGCCGCGATGCCACCGGCAATATCTACTATGCGGACAAGCGCGCCGCCGGCCGCGGCATGCGCACGCGCCGCTGGGTGATGTATGCCGGGCCGCCGGAGGCCTCCGCCGTGCCGCCGGAATGGCACGCCTGGCTGCACTACACCACCGATGCGCCGATCGCCGTGGCGGCGCGGCCGTGGCTGAAGCCGCATCAGCCCAATTTGACCGGCACGGCGCAGTCGTACCGGCCGCAGGGCCACGATTATCAGGGTGGCCACCGCGCCGCCGCCTCCGGCGACTACGAGTCGTGGACGCCCGATCTGCCGACGGGCGGCTGATCGGGCATGGCGCAACGCAATGCGGCGGAGCTGCTGGCCGGCGCGGCTGTGCTGGCGGTGGCGATCGGCTTCCTTGGCTACGCCGTGGTCAATACCGGGCGGATCGAAACCGGCGGCTACACCCTGCACGCCAAGTTTGGCGCCATCGACGGGCTGAGTATCGGCTCGGATGTGCGCATGGCCGGGGTCAAGGTCGGCAGCGTCACCGCCGCCCGGCTCGACCCGCAATCCTATCAGGCGGTGGTCAGCTTCACCCTCGCCCCCGACATCAAACTCCCCCGCGACAGCAGCGCCATCGTCACCAGCGACGGGCTGCTCGGCGGCAAATATCTCGGCGTCGAGCCGGGCGGCGACAGCCAGATGATCGCGCCGGGCGGCGAGGTGACGATCACCCAGTCCTCCATCAGCATCGAGCAGTTGCTCGGCAAGTTCATCTTCAGCATGGGCAACCTGCAGGGTGGCCAGAAGCCGGCCGATGCCAAGCCCGGCGACGCCAAGCCGGCTGATGCCAAGCCGGCGCCGGGGCTGAAGCCGTGATCCCGGCGCCGGCGGCATGGCCCCAGCCGGGTGGCGCGCCGGTGGCGTGCCGCGAGAAGCTGAAAGTCCTCGCCGAGAACCACGCCGAACTGGCGCAGACGCTGCAGGATACGTTCGAGGATGCCGTGCTGATGGGCGTCGATGAGGCGGCGATGCGCGACATTCTGGCCGACATGGTCCGCGCCCTGGCCAGCCCCCGCCGCCCGCGCGCCGGCGCATGAGGCGGCTGGCGGCAGCGGCGCTGCTGGCCTGGCTGCCGGCGGTGGCCGCCGCCCAGACCGCTGCGCCGGCGCCGCCGCCGCCGGCATGGCTGCCGCGGCCGAGTGCCAATCTCGTCCTGCTCAACAAGATCACCGCCCGGCCGCGCAGCGTCAGCGTTGCCGTCGGGCAGTCGGTGGCGTTCGGCTCGCTGACCATCGTGGTCCGCGCCTGCGACGTGCGCCCGCCGGACGTGGCAGCGGACGCCACCGCTTTTCTCGACATCACCGACAGTCATCCTGACGTGCCGGCATTTCACGGCTGGATGCTGACCAATGAGCCGGAGGTGTCGATGCTGGAACATCCACTGTATGATGTGCGGGTGGCCGGCTGCGGCTGACGGATAATTTAGCGGCGCGGGGTGGACGCCCGCGCCGATGACAGCAATGCTTGGCTGGTGATGACGTCCAAGGCCCCACAGACTTTGCCGAACGGGGCGGCGCTGCTGCTCGATCTCGACGGAACCCTGCTCGACATCGCGCCGACGCCGGACGCGGTGACGGTGCCGATTGGCTTGCCCGGTCATCTGCGACGTCTGCGGGCGCGCTGTGCCGATGCCCTGGCGATCGTCACCGGCCGCCCGCTGGAGGCGATCGACGCGCTGCTGCCCGACATCCCCTATGCCGTCGCCGGCGAGCATGGCGGCGTCATCCGCTTCGCCCCCGATGCGGTGCCGGAACGGCCGCCGCTGCCGCCGCTGCCGCCGCACTGGCGCGACGCCGCCGCCGCCCTGGCCGCGGCGCTGCCGGGCACGCTGCTGGAGCACAAGCCTCGCGGCCTGACCCTGCATTACCGGCTGGCGCCGCAGGCCGCTCCGGCGGTCGAGCGCGGCTTGCGCGCGATGCTCGACGGGCACACCACGCACCGGCTGCTGGCGGCGCATATGGCCTTCGAGGTCAGGCCCGCCGGGGCCGACAAGGGGACGGCGCTGGCGGCGCTGATGGCGCGGGCGCCATTCGTCGGGCGCCTGCCGGTCTATCTCGGTGACGACGTGACCGATGAGGACGCCATCGAGGCGGCGCGCGCCGCCGGTGGCATCGGGCTGCGGGTGCAGGAGGCGTTCACCGACGCCGCCGGCGTGCGCGCTTGGTTGGCCCGGCTGGCGGAGGCGGCTTGAGATGAGTCGGCTGGTGATCGTCTCCAACCGGGTTCCGCCGCCGCGCGAACGCGGGCAGCTTGCCGGTGGCCTCGCCGTCGCCCTGCGCGAGGCGCTGGCCGGGCGCGAGGCGATGTGGTTCGGCTGGTCCGGCAGCCATGCCCATGCCGCCGCCACGGCGCCGCGGCAAACCCGCGTCGGCCGCATCAGCTTCGCCACCATCGACCTGCCGACCGCCGATTATGAAGGGTATTATCGCGGCTTTTCCAACGGCATGCTGTGGCCGCTGCTGCATTACCGGCTCGGCCTGGCGGAGTTTCGCCGCGAGGATCTCGCCGCCTATCGCCGGGTCAACGAGGCATTCGCCGCAGCGCTGCGCCCGCTGCTGCGGCCGGATGATCTGGTGTGGGTGCAGGATTATCATCTGATCCCGCTCGGCGCCTGCCTGCGCCGGCTCGGCTTCGCCGGCCGCGTCGGGTTTTTCCTGCATGTGCCGTTCCCGCCGCAGGCGATCTTCGGCGCGCTGCCACAGGGCGCGGCACTGCTCGCCGATTTCGACGCCTATGACGTGCTCGGCATGCAGACCGCCGACGATGCCGAAAACATCAACGTCATGCTGGCCGAGGCCGGTCATGGCGTGCGCGCCGCCTGCTTCCCGATCGGCATCGACCCCGACAGCTTCGCCGCCGAGGCGCGGACGGCCGCGGTCGGGCCGGAGGCGGAGCGGCTGCGCGGCAGTCTCGCCCAGCGGTCGCTGATCCTCGGCGTCGATCGGCTGGATTATTCCAAAGGCATCCCGCTGCGCTTCCGCGGCTTTGCGCAACTGCTCAAGCGCTTCCCCGAGCACCGCAACCGGGTGACGCTGCTGCAGATTGCCCCGGTGTCGCGCGGCGATGTGGCGCAGTACCGGGCGCTGCGCCGCGAGCTTGATGAGCTGGCCGGGCGGATCAACGGTGAGCATGCCGAGTTCGACTGGGTGCCGCTGCGCTACCTGACGCAGACGGTGGCACGCACGACGCTGGCCGGCTTTCAGCGTGTGGCGCGCATCGGGCTGGTGACGCCGCTGCGCGATGGGATGAATCTGGTGGCCAAGGAGTTCGTCGCGGCGCAGGACCCGGCCGATCCCGGCGCCCTGGTGCTGAGCCGCTTCGCCGGCGCGGCGCGGGCGCTGGAGGGCGCGATCGTGGTCAATCCCTACGACCCCGACGAGATCGCCGAGGCGCTGCACATCGCCCTGACCATGCCCGAAGCGGAGCGGCGGCAACGCTGGGAACGGATGTGGCAGGCGGTGCGCCAGCACACCGCGGCGACCTGGGCCAAGAGCTTCCTGGCGCAACTGGCGGCGGCAGCGGCGGAGTTGCCGGCAGGCGCGGTGCAGCGGTAATCCTGCCGGCATACACCGCCGGGTGGGATTGATCATGCCGCAGGATGCCGCCGCCACCGCCACCGCCGCCGACCCGCTCCGCCCGCCGCCGTTCGACGAGGCGCTGCGCGCGGCCGACCGGCTGCAGGGCGACGGCCATTACGCCGAGGCGCTCGCCGTGCTGCTGCTGATCTGCACGGTCTATCCCGACTCGTCGCACGCCGCCGCGCGGGCCTGCGGGCTGATGCTGCATCTCGGTCGGCTTGATCCGGCGGCGCGACTGATCGAGGCCGGCCTCGCGCGCTTCCCGCAAACCGCCGGCTTTCTCTACGACCACGCAAGGCTGGCCGAACGCCGGCGCGATCTGCCGGCGGCGGCCGAGCGCTGGCAGCGTGTGCGCGAACGCTTCCCCGAGGACTGGCAGGGCTACACCGGGGGCGCCGCGGCGCTGCGCGATCTTGGCCATGTGCCCGAGGCCGAGCAGATTCTCGCCGACGCCGCGCAGCGCTTTGCCGATCGCTTTGAAGTGGCGGTGGAATACGCCCGGCTGGCGAATGCGCGCCGCGACTGGCTGGCGGCGGCAGAGCGCTGGGGCCGGGTGCGCGCGGCCTTCCCCGATCGCTGCCTCGGGCAGGTTGGCGCCGCCCAGGCGCTGCGCGAGGCCGGCCGGCTCGACGAGGCGGAGGCCGTTCTCGACGCCGCCGTCGGGCGCTGGCCGGACGACCGCGATGTGCTGTTTGAGCGGGCGCGCGCGGCGGTCGAGCGGCGCGACTTCGCGCTGGCCGCCAGCCGCTGGGCCGCGGTGCTGGAGCGTGACCCGGAGTTCTGGCCGGCGGCCATCGAAGGCGCCCGCTCGCTGCGCGAACTCGGCCGCAGCGTGCAGGCCGATGCGGTGCTCGACGATGCGACCCTGCGTCTCCGCCGGGCGGTGGCGAGCCGTCCGGCCGACCATGCCGCGGCGGTCGCCCTCGCCCGCCTGCTCGGCGCGCGGCCCGATTGGCCGGCTGCTGTCGAGGCGTGGCTCGCGGTGCGCCCCGATTCGCCGCATCAGCACGAGGCGCGGCTTGGCGCTGCGGTGGCCCTGCGCCAGCTCGGCCGCTTCGACGAGGCGGCGGCGCTGCTGGCCGCCGCGCGCGCCGGTGCGCCACAGGACCGCGGGGTGATCCTGGAGCAACTGAGCCTGGCCTACGCCCAGGAAGATTGGCCGGCGGCGGCGGCGCTGTGTGCCGAGGCGCTGCGCCTGTGGCCGGAGGACAGCGAATTTGCCCGCCGCGCCTACGAAATTCGCCTGCGCGTGGTCGATGCCGCGGGCGATATGACGGCGATCCCCGAGCCGCCGGCGGCGGCGGCGGCGGATACGCGCGAGCGCGATCTGATGCTGCGCTTTGAAAGCCTGGGCGGCACCGGGCATGGCTGCGAATTCGGCATCTATCAGCGTGCCTGCGGCGCCGAACCGCTCGGCCTGCTGCGCTGGACCGATCTGACGCATGACAACCTCACCGAGGCGCTGGAGAGCACCTTCGCCGGCGTCGGGACGCCGGAACAGACGCTGGTGTTCATCCCGCCGAGCGAGTACCGCCGCCAGTACTGGACCCGCGACAAGCGCTTTTTCATGGTCTCCGGCACCAACGTTTATGTCGATGAGGCGGAGGAGGCGGCGCTGTTTCCGCAGTTGTGCCGGCGGTTGCAGTTTCTGCGCCGCAAGCTGATCGACGATCTGCACGCGGCGGAAAAGATTTTCGTCTATAAAAATCAGTTCCGCGACCTGACCGGGGCGGAACTGGATCGGCTGTGGCGGGCCTTGCGGGCGTATGGCGAGACCACCCTGTTCTATCTGCGCTACGCCGACGCGGCGCATCCCGACGGCAGCGTCGAATGGACACGCCCTGGCCTGCTGCAGGGCTATATCCGGCATTTCACCTGCTCGCCGCAGGAAGTGGTGATCGGCAAGCCGTATGACAGTTTCCGCAAGCTGACCCATGCCGCCTGCGCCCTGTTCGATGCCGGGCAGCGCTGAGCGGCCCGTGGTCGGCGGGCATGCGCCGCGCCGCGGTCAGGCGGTTGGCGGGTCGAGCGCCAGCAGGGCTTTCTGGAAGTCGCGGACGCGCAAGCGGGATTGCCCGTTCCACTTTGATCGGGCGGCCTCCGCCGCCGCCGCCGGGTAATCGCCGTCAAGCATCAGCCGCCAGGTCTTTTTCAGCTTGGTGTACCATCGCGTGCCGAGCTGAAAATTGACCGCCGCCAGGGCGATGACGAACTGCCCGTTGGTGATGCCGGCCTTCGCCGCCTGCCGCTTGGCCGCGGCGACCGCCCTGGCCGTGTCGGCTTTGTAGAACGCGTTGGCGCGGCCGATGTCGATACGATCGCCGAATTTCAGCTTGTCCGGCGCCAGCACCTTGTGGCCGATCCCGACCGTCAGCACGCCGACCGTGTCCTTGTACACCAGCAGATCGGGGGTGCGGCGGTTGCGGCACTCGCGCAGGATCAGCAGGGTGCGCAGCGTCGGCACGCCCGCCGCCTAGGTCACCGGCTGGGCCACATGTGCCCGGTACGGCGGACGCAGCAGCAGCCGCGCGTACCAGGCGTGCAGGTTGGGCGAGTCGGGGCGAGCGATCGGCATGGCGAACCAGCGATGCACATGCACGCCGAGCCCGATATCGGCCAGCGTCAGCGCATCGCCGGTCAGGAATGGCTGCGCGCTCAGCCGCGTGTCGAGCAGCGCCCAGAGCTGGCCCGCCTCGGTCACCGCCGCCGAAATCGCCGCATGGTCGCGCCGCTCCGGCGGCGTGCGCACCAGACCCTGAAAGACAGTGCTCTGCGGCCGGTTCAGCGCCGTCTGCTGGAAATCCAGCCACGCATCGACGATGCCGCGTCGCCGTGGTGCCGCCGGATACAGCGTGCTGTGCGGCGCATAGGCGTTGCACAGATAGCGCAGGATGGCGTTGCTCTCGAACAGGGTGAAGCCGTCCTCCTCCAGCGCCGGCACCAGCCCGAGCGGCTGCATGGCGCGGTACTCCTCGGAGTCGGTGCCGCCGAACGGGCCGCCGGCGTCGCGCCGCTCAAACGGCAGGGCGAGTTCGTCGAGCAGCCACAATACCTTCATCACGTTCGACGAGTTGATGCGCCCCCAGACCCGCAACATGTCCGCCTGTCCCCTCGGTATCGCCGCGGCAGAGTAGGGCGCGCGATGGGGGCGCGGCAACTTGCCGCTGGCGCCGCCGTCGGTCATATCGCTGCTATGCCCTGTCTTTCCGTTCGTGCCGCGCTGCTGTTGGCCGCAATCGCCGCCGGGGCGGCGCTGGCGGTGGCGTTTGCCGCCGAATGGTGGGGCGGGCTGGTGCCCTGCGCGCTCTGCCTCGTCGAACGCTGGCCGTACCGGGTGGCGATCGGGCTGGCGGTCATCGGCCTCGCGCTGCCACGGCCGGCGGCGCGTCTGGTGCTGGTGCTGCTGCTGCTGGTCGGGCTGGCCGAGGCCGGGCTGGCCGGGCTGCATGCCGGGGTCGAGTTCGGCTGGTGGCCGAGCCCGCTGCCGGAATGCGCGGCGCCGAAGCTCGGCAGCGGCAGCATCGCCGAGCGGCTGCGCAACATGCCGGCGCGGCCGTCGAAATCCTGCGAGGACGGGGTGTTTCCGCTGTCCGGCGTGCCGCTCTCCTTCGCCGATCTCAATCTGCTCTACGCCCTGGTGTTCGCCTCCGGCCTCGCCATCTCGATCAATGCTACGCGCAGGAGACCATGATGAGCGAGACCGCCGACCGTCGCCTGCCCGGCGATCCGACCGCGCGGCAGATCGTCGAGCGGATGATCCGCGTCGATCACGCCGGCGAATATGGCGCCGGCCGCATCTATGCCGGGCAGCTCGCCGTGCTCGGGCGCAGCGGCACGGCGCCGCTGCTGCGCCATATGCAGGCCCAGGAGCAGCACCATCTCGACACGTTTGCCGCGCTGATCACGGCGCGGCGGGTGCGGCCGACGCTGCTGCTGCCGCTGTGGCATCTCGCCGGCTTTGCCCTCGGCGCGGCGACCGCGGCGCTCGGCGAGCGCGCGGCGATGGCCTGCACCGTCGCCGTCGAGGAGGCCATCGACGAGCATTACGGACGCCAGGCGGCGGCGCTCGGCGATGACGAGGCGGCGCTGCGCGGCACCATCGAGACGTTTCGCGCCGAGGAGGCGGAGCACCGCGACATCGGCCTCGCCCATGAGGCAGAGCAGGCGCCCGGCTACCGGGTGCTGCACCGGTTGATCAAGGCCGGCTGCAAGGCGGCGATTGCGGTGAGCGAGCGTCTCTGAGCCGCCGCCCGCCGGCCAGACTCAGCTTTCCAGCTCGCTGTCCCAGTAGAGATAGTCGCGCCAACTGACATGCAGGTAGTTGGGCGGGAAGGCGCGGCCGTTTTCCTGCAGCTCCCAGGTCGAGGGCTGGCACGGCCGGTGGCGCGGGAACATGCGGCACTCGCGCGGCAGCCGGCTGCCCTTGCGCAGGTTGCAGCCGCCGCAGGCGGTGACGACGTTCTCCCATGTCGTGCGGCCGCCGCGGCTGCGCGGGATGACATGGTCGAAGGTCAAATCCTGAGCCGGCTGCCGCTCGCCACAATACTGGCAGGCGAAGGCGTCGCGCAGGAACACGTTGAAGCGGGTGAACGCCGGCTTGCGCGCCGCCGGCACATAATCCTTGAGCGCGATGACGCTCGGCAGGCGCATGGTCAGGCTGGGTGAACGAACTTCGGCGTCGTATTCGTTCAGCACACTGACCCGATCGAGGAAGACCGCCTTCACCGCGTCCTGCCACGCCCAAACCGAGAGCGGGAAATAGGACAAAGGCCGGAAATCCGCGTTCAGCACGAGCGCCGGAAAGTGTTGTCCGCCGTCAGGCAAGCATTGCTCCCGTCCAGCCGCGTTGCGCGTGGCTGACACGAGACCGGAGGGACTCGCCACGGCGAAGCGGATATTTTATGGCACCATGCAGCCCCGCCCCGCAAGCCGCCGCCGGCGGGTTTCACCGCGCCGTCATCCAGGAGCGCCGAAACCGGCGGTCACCCTGCAGTCGCCCATGGCCACCGTCACCCGATTTGCCCCGTCGCCGACCGGATACCTGCATCTCGGCCACGCCAGCGCGGCGCTGATCGCCTGGACGCGGGCGCGGCGCGATGGCGGGCGGTTCCTGCTGCGCATCGAGGATATCGACGCCGGGCGCTGCCGCGCCGATCTGGCGGCGGCGATCCTGGAGGATTTGACCTGGCTCGGCCTGGACTGGGACGGGCCGGTGCGGGTGCAGTCGCAGCATCTGGCACAGTATCGCCAGGTGCTCGACGCGCTGGCCGGGCGTGGCCTGCTGTATCCGTGCTTCTGCACCCGCGCCGACATCGCCCGCGAAATCGGCGCCGCGGCGGCGGCGCCGCAGGGGGCGGATGGGCCGCTGTATCCGGGCACCTGCCGGCATCTGTCGCCGGCGCAACGGGCGGCGCGGCGGGCCGCCGGGCAGCCGTTTGCGCTGCGCCTGGACATGGCGCGCGCCTGCGCCGCGGCGCCGTCCCGGCTCAGCTTCGCGGAGGAGGGCGTCGGCGCGGTGGCGTGCCAGCCGGAGCGCCTCGGCGACGTGGTGCTGGCGCGCAAGGACGCGCCGGCGAGCTATCACCTCTGCGTGACCCATGACGATGCGGCGCAGGGCGTGACGCTGGTAACGCGCGGCGACGACCTGCGCGCGGCGACGCATCTGCACCGCTTGTTACAGGCGCTGATGGGCTGGCCGGTGCCGCGCTATGCGCATCATCCTTTGATTAAAGACGATTCCGGGCGGCGTCTGGCCAAACGCGACGGCGCGGTCAGCCTGCGGGCGTTGCGCGAGCAGGGAATGACGCCGCAGGATATTCGCCTGCTCATCGGCGGATGATTGCCTCTGCGTGAAACGGTTGAATCCGATGGCAAGTGTGTGCGTAAATCCAGCATGAATTCCCCGAGAAAAAGCCCTGCCATTCAACAATAGGTGATTGTCGGTGTTGATCGCGACAAGTTTGCGTGACCATCATGGCCATGCCGACTGTGAGGCCTGCGTGGTGACTGCCGCATGACCAGCCTGCAGCGGCGCCTCGTGCTGTTGGTGGTGCTGACGCTGGCGGCGGCGGTCGCGCTGAGTACCTTCGTCGATCTGCAGCGCTGGATGACGCGCCAGCAGGACGTGCTGCTGCTGGCGACCTTCGCCGCCGTGGCGGCCTGGGTGATCCTGCTCGGCGCCGACGCGATGGTGCGCCAGCCGGTGGTGCGGCTGCTTGAGGTCGCCGAGCGGCTGCGGCGCGGCGATCTGGCGGCGCGGGTCGGCACGCGGTTCGGCGATCGCGAGTTCACCTTGCTGGGTGCGGCGATCGACGCCGTGGCGCAGGCGCATCAGACGCGCGAGCAGGCGTTGCGCGATGCGCTGGCCGCCGCCGGGCTGGCGCAGGCCGCGCTGGGCGAGGGCAAGACGCGGCTGCGGCTGGCGCTGTCGGCGGCCGATCTCGGCATCGGCGAAGTCGATCTGCTGCGCGGGCTGTCCTGGCTCGACGATCGGGCGGCGGCGCTGACGCGCGGCATGTTGCCGGCCAATGTCTGGCTGGCGCGCGATGACGCGGCGCTGGGCGCGTGGTTGGATGACATGCATGCGGCCGACTGGGCGGCGCGCAAGGCAAGGCTGCGGGCGGTGATTGCCGGGCAGGCGGACACGCTGGCGGTGGAATACCGCGTTCGTGGCGCCGATGGCCGCTGGCGCTGGCTCGCTGAATGCGGCGCGGTGCTGGCGCGCGACCCGACGACGCGGGCGGCACAGCGCGTCGTGCTGCTGTGGCGCGACATCACCGCCGAGCGCGATGCGGCGGCGGCGCTGGAACTGGAGGTGGCCGAGCGCACCGCCGAATTGCGCGACAGCGAGCGCCGCTTCCGCAGCATTTTCGACAGCACCTTCCAGTTGACCGCGCTGCTGCGACCGGACGGCACCGTGCTGGAGGCGAACCGGGCGGCGCTGACGTTTTTCGGCGTCAGCGCGGAGGCGGCGCGGGGGCGGCGGATCTGGGAGGCGACGCGGCTCGACGGCGAGCGGGCGGCGCGCCTGCGCGACAGCGTCGCCTTCGCCGCCGCCGGCCAGTTTGTCCGCTACGAGGCGGTGCTGCCGGGCGAACCGGCGGCGGTGGCGCTGGATTTTTCGCTCAAGCCGATCATCGGTGAGGGCGGCGGCGTCACCATGCTGATGGCGGAGGCGCGCGACATCACCGAGCATAATCTGCTGCAGGCACAACTGGCGCAGGCGCAGAAGATGGAGGCGGTCGGCCAACTGACCGGCGGCGTGTCGCATGATTTCAACAATCTGCTGCAGGCCGTCACCGGCAATCTCGACCTGATCCACCGTCTCGCCGCCCAGAGCGGCGATGCGCGGCTGCTGCATCTGACCGCCAATGCGCAGAAGGCCGCCGCCCGCGGGGCGCGGCTGACCCAGCAATTGCTGGCATTTTCGCGGCGGCAGGCGCTGCGGCCGGAGCGCGTGCGGGTGACCCGGCTGGTCGCCGGCATGTCCGAACTGCTGCGCCGCGCCGCCGGCGAGACCACCGTGCTGGTAACCGAGGCGGCAGCCGACCTGTGGTGGTCCCATATCGACCCGTCGCAGTTTGAATCGGCACTGCTCAATCTGGCGATCAACGCCCATGACGCGATGCCCAACGGCGGCACGCTTGCGGTGGTCGCGGCCAACGCGACCTTCGGCGAGGCCGAGGCGCTGCGCCTCGATGTGCCGCCGGGCGACTACGTGCGGGTCGATGTCAGCGATACCGGCACCGGCATTCCGGCCGAATTGCTGTCGCGGCTGTTCGAGCCGTTCTTCACCACCAAGGAGGTCGGCAAGGGAACCGGGCTGGGGCTGGCGATGGTGCACGGCTTCGCCCGCCAATCGGGTGGCGCGGTCAGCATCGCCAGCCAGCCGGGGCGGGGCACCACGGTTTCGATAGTGCTGCCGCGCTACGACGAAGCAGCGCCGGCGCCGCGCCAGGAGCCGATCGCGCCGGCGTCGCCGACCGCGGCGCGGCTGGCCATCCTGATCGTCGAGGATGACGCCGAGGTGCTGGACGCGGTGCAGTTCGCGCTCGCCGATGCCGGCCACCGCGTCATTGCCGTCGCCGCGGGGCGCGAGGCGATGGCGGTTCTGGAGGCGCCGGAGCGGCTCGATATCCTGCTCTGCGACCTGATGCTGCCGGGCGACATGGACGGGCTGGCGGTGGCCGAGGCGGCGCGGCGGCTGCGGCCGGGGCTGCGGGTGATCATCGCCTCGGGCTATGGCGAGGCCATCGCCGGCAACCGCTTCGAGGTGTTGGCCAAGCCGTTCTCGCAAGCGGAGTTGCTCGACCGGGTGGCGGCCGGCGCCGCGGCCGGCGTCACCGCCGGCTAGACAGCGCCGCACCACCCTGTACCGTGGCACCAACGCATGGTCGCGGGGAGGCAAAGATGTCGGACGCTTGGCAAGTGGGGCTGGAAAAGACCCCTGCGAACTACGTGCCGCTGACGCCGCTGTCGTTCCTCGCCCGCACCGCCGAGGTGTACCCGCAGCGTCTGGCGATCGTTCACGGCGCGGTGCGGCGCAACTGGGGTGAGGTGTATGCACGGGCGCGGCGGCTGGCCTCGGCGCTGGCGCGGCGCGGCGTCGGGCGCAACGATGTCGTGGCGGTGATCGCGCCCAACATCCCCGCACTCTACGAGGCGCATTTCGGCGTGCCGATGCTGGGCGCGGTGCTCAATGCGCTGAACACGCGGCTCGACGCGCCGGCGCTGCGCTTCATGCTGGAGCATGGCGGCGCCAAGGTGCTGATGGCCGATCGCGACCACACCGCGGTCATGCGCGCGGCGCTGGAGGGGATGGCGAACCCGCCGCTGCTGGTCGATATCGAGGACGCGGCGACGCAGACGCTGCCGCCGCTCGGCCCGCTGACCTATGAGGCGCTGCTGGCCGAGGGCGACGCGGGGTTTGCGTGGTCGCCGCCACCCGACGAATGGGACGCGATCTCGCTCAACTACACCTCCGGCACCACCGGCGATCCAAAGGGCGTGGTCTATCACCATCGCGGCGCCTATCTGAACGCGGTCAGCAACATCCTCGGCTGGGGCGGGATGGGGCGGCATCCGGTCTATCTGTGGACGCTGCCGATGTTTCACTGCAACGGCTGGTGCTTCCCGTGGACGATGGCCTCCGTCGCCGGGGTCAATGTCTGTCTGCGCCGGGTCGAGCCGGCGGCGATGAAGCAGGCGATTGCGCAGGAGCGGGTGACGCATATGTGCGGCGCGCCGATCGTCTATGCCCTGCTGGTCGATGCCGGGCCGAGTTTCGAGCACACGGTGCAGGGGCAGATCGCCGCCTCGGCGCCGCCGCCGGCGCTGATCGAGGGCTGCGCGCGGGCCGGCATCGAACTCACCCATGTCTATGGGCTGACCGAAACCTACGGCCCGGCCAGCGTCTGCGCGCCGCAGGAGGAATGGGCGGCGCTGCCGCTGGAGCAGCGGGCCGAGATGCTGAGCCGCCAGGGGGTGCGGGCGGCGCTGCAGGAGGCGCTGACGGTGCGCGATCCGACGACGCTCGACGAAGTGCCGCGTGACGGGCAGACGATGGGTGAGATCATGTTCCGCGGCAACATCGCCATGAAGGGCTACCTGAAGAATCCGGCGACCACGGCGGCCGCGTTCGCCGGCGGCTGGTTCCGCACCGGCGATCTCGCCGTGGTGCATGCCGACGGCTACGTAAAGATCCAGGACCGCTCGAAAGACATCATCATCTCCGGCGGCGAGAACATTTCCTCGCTGGAAGTCGAGGAGACGCTGTTCCGCCATCCGGCGATCCTGCATGCGGCGGTGGTGGCACAGGCCGATGCGAAATGGGGCGAGGTGCCCTGTGCCGTGGTCGAACTGCGGCCCGGCATGACCGCCGAGGCGGCGGAGATCATCGCGTTCTGCCGCGCCCGCATGGCGCATTTCAAGGCGCCGCGGCGGGTGCTGTTTGCCGAGCTGCCGAAGACCTCGACCGGCAAGATCCAGAAGCATCTGCTGCGCCGGATGGTGGCGCCGTGAACGCTCCGTTCGTGCCGCCGCTGCTGCCGCCGGAGCGCAGCGCGGTGGGGCTGCCGGGGTTTCTCGCCGCGGTGCGCACCAATGCGCTGCGGATGTGGCCGGCGGAGGCCTATGAGCGCGAGACGGTGGGCGGCGGCGCGCTCGGCCGCTCCTGGGTGCTGCTCAACGCGCCGGCGGCGATCCATCATGTGCTGGTGGAGAACGTCGCCGGCTATCGGCGCACCCCGGCCTCGGTGCGGGTGCTGCGACCGATCACCGGGCGCGGGCTGCTGTTGGCCGAGGGCGCGGCGTGGAAGCTGCAGCGGCGGACCACGGCGCCGGCGCTGGCGCCGCGCACCCTGCCGCTGCTGGTGCCGCACATCGCCGCCGCGGCGGCGGCGGCGCTGCCGGAGTTGCGCGCGGCCGCGCGGGCGGGGCCGGTCGATTTGCTGGCGGCGATGCAGGGGGTGACGCTGGACGCGGCGGCGCGGGCGATGTTCTCGCTGCAATCGGCGCAGTTCGGCGCGGCGATGCGGCGCAGCCTGAGCAGCTTCGCCGAGCGGCTGGCGCGGCCGACGGCGCTCGATCTGGTGCTGCCGCCATGGCTGCCGACGCCGCGCGATCTGGCCCGCTGGCGCTACCGCTCCGGCTGGGTGCGGCTGATCGACGGGATCATCGCGGCGCGGGCGGCGCAGCCGGTCGGGGCGGCGCCGCGCGACCTGTTCGACCTGCTGCTGGCGGCGCGCGACCCGCAGAGCGGGGCAGGGTTCAGCCGGACGGAGCTGCGCGACCAGGTGGCGACGCTGATCGTCGCCGGCCACGAGACGACGGCGCTGGCGCTGTTCTGGTCGCTCTATCTGCTGGCCAACACGCCCGATGCTCAGGCGCGGGTGGCGGCCGAGGTGGCGGCGGCCGATTTGTCGCCCGCCGGCGCGCATGCGGCGCTGCCGCGGTTGGTGTTCACCGGCGCGGTGGTCAGCGAGGCGCTGCGGCTGTTTCCGCCGGCCTTTACCATGGTGCGGCAGGCGCGGCGGGCGGATGTGGCGGGCGGCGTGGCGATCCCGCGCAACGCCACGGTGATGATCGCCCCCTGGGTGCTGCACCGGCATCGGCGGCTGTGGGAGCAGCCGGATGCGTTCCGGCCGGAGCGGTTTTTGCCCGGCGCGCCGCCGCCGCCGCGCATGTCCTATCTGCCGTTCGGCGTCGGGCCGCGGGTCTGCGTCGGCGCACAGTTTGCGCTGACCGAGGCGGTGCTGGTGCTGGCGCATCTGGTGCAGGCGTTTCGCATCGGCATGGCGAGCGATCGCCCGGTGTTACCGGCGCCGATCGTGACCACGCAGCCGGACCATGCGCCGGGGTTTACGCTGGCCGAGCGGGATGGTGCGCCCAGGCAGACTGATCGCGCCGCCGCTGCGGATTGAGGATTGCGAGCCTCACCAAGCCGTAATATAAGGGAACACGAAACAGATTACGAACGCCTTGACGGAGTGTCGGAATGTACCGCAGCGCGCTGGGTTTGACGTGCCTGTTGGCCGCCTTTGCCTGGACCGGGACGGCATGGGCCGTGCCCATCACGTACTCCATATCCGGGGCCGCAACTGGCACGATCGGCAATGTCTCGTTTAACGATGCCGCAGTGACGGTGACGACATTTGGCGACACCTCGACCGTTCATTCCATCCTCATCGGTGGCACGACGTATCTGGTGGACACGGGAATGACCACCGTCGATATCGCCGGGGTCGGCACCGCGACACTTAACAGTGCCGATACCATCGGTGTCGTCACCACAGTCATTGACCCTACCGCTCAAACCGGCGCAATCAGCATTTCCGATATTACAACAAGTGTTGCGGTGCTCACCGGTTTCTATCACTACACGTCGGTCCCTTACGGACTTACGACCCCGTTCAACGTGGCCGACAGCGCGGCGAGTTCGCTCTCGAGCATTCCGACTACCCTTGGTGCGTTGAGCTTTTCTCAAGATATAAGCTTAACCTTCAGCGCGTCGGTGCCCGAGCCGGCGTCGGTCGCCTTGTTCGCCGCAGCCATCGGCGGGCTGCTCGCCGCGCGCCGCCGGCGTGGTGACGCCGGCTAATCGGGCGCGGGCGAGGCGAGCGGCTTGTCTTTCTCCACCACGTAGCTGGCGACGATGCGCGTCACCGCCGGGCCGTTCTTCACCGCGTGCGGCACGCCCGGCGGGATCTGAAAACTGCCGCCGGCGCTGATTGTCCGATCCGCCTGCCCCTGCATGGCGAACACGCCGCTGCCCTCCAGAATATAGGTCGATTCCACCCCCGGATGGGTGTGCCGCGCCACCAGGGCGTTGGCCGGGATCTCCGCCGAGACCAGCAGGGTGACGTAGCGGTCGCTGGGAAATTCGATGCGGCGGAGGATTTTGCGGGTGACGCCGGGCGTCGATTGCGCCGCCGCACCCGACGCGGCGAGACCCGTGGCAGCACACAGCGCGCAGGCGGCAAAGCGCCGGCGGCTCAACATGGCGTCGTTCCTTCCTCCCGGTTGCCGCGATGCTATCGCGCGCCGCCGCCGCCGCCGCCGTCCCGCGTGGAACGGCCGACGAGGCCCGTTGCGGCACCGGCCGGCACGGCATAGGGTGCCGGCCTTTGGCAGCATCCGAGCCGATACCAATGCACCTGACCGCAGACCGCCTGGATCGCATCAGCCCGAGCCAGACCATCGCCATCTCTACCAAGGCGCGCCAGCTCAAGGCCGCCGGGCGGGACATCATCAGCCTGTCGGCCGGCGAGCCGGATTTCGACACGCCGCAATTCATCAAGGACGCGGCGATTGCGGCGATCCAGGCGGGCGACACCAAATACACCGATGTCGCCGGAACGATGGCGCTGCGCCGGGCGGTGGCCGAGAAGTTCCGCCGCGACTCGGGCCTTGATTACAAGCCCGAGGAGATCATCGTCTCCACCGGCGGCAAGCAGGTGATCTTCAACGCCATGGTGGCGACGCTGAACGCCGGCGACGAGGTGGTGATCCCGACGCCGTGCTGGGTCAGCTACCCCGACATCGTCACCCTCGCCGATGGCAAGCCGGTGTTCGTGCCGTGCGGCCAGAACAACGGCTTCAAGCTGCGCGCCGAGGACCTTGCAGCGGCAATCACCAGCCGGACGCGCTGGTTCATGCTCAACAGCCCGTGCAACCCGACCGGCGCCGCCTATTCCGCCGCAGATCTGCGGCCGATCTGCGACGTCCTGCTGCGCCACCCGGATGTCTGGATCTTCACCGACGACATCTACGAAAAGCTCGCCTATGACGGGTTCCGGCCGGCCACCATCGTCGAGGTCGAGCCGCGCCTGCGCGAGCGCACCATCACCATGAACGGCTGCAGCAAGGCCTATGCGATGACCGGCTGGCGCATCGGCTTCGCCGGCGCGCCGCTGGCGATGACCAAGGCGATGGACAAGCTGCAGAGCCAATCGACCAGCAACACCAGCAGCGTCAGCCAGGCGGCGGCGCTGGCGGCGCTGACCGGGCCGCAGGACTTTATCGACGAGATGGTCACAGTGTACCGCCAGCGGCGCGACATGGTCGTCGAGATGCTGAACCAGGCGCCCGGCATCACCTGCCACAAGCCCGAGGGGGCGTTCTACGTGTTTCCCTCGGTACATGGCTGCATTGGCAAGACCTCGGCCGGCGGGGCGAAAATCAGCGATGACGAGAGCTTCGTCATCGCCCTGCTGGAAGAACAGGGCGTCGCCGCGGTGCATGGCTCGGCCTTCGTCTATCCCGGCCATTTCCGCATCAGCTACGCCACCGACACGCACAGCCTGCGCGAAGCCTGCAGCCGCATCCAGCGGTTCTGCCAAGGGCTGCGCTGAGGCCATGCCCGGCTTCGCGCGACGGCTGGAGAAGGCGCGCGTCGCCGCCACGGTGGCGATGACGGTGCGGGCGCGGGCGTTGCGCGCGGCAGGCAAGTCGGTGGTGATGCTGACCATCGGCGAGCCGGATTTCGCCACGCCGCCGCATGCCATCGCCGCGGCGCATGCCGCGGCGCTGCGCGGCGACACCAAATATCCGCCGCAGGACGGCACCGCCGAGCTGAAGGCGGCGGTGCAGCGCAAGTTCCGCCGCGACTACGGGCTGGCCTTCGCCGCCGACCAGATCGTCGTCGGCAATGGCGGCAAGCAGGTGATTTTCGACGCCCTGCTGGCGACGGTAGAGGAGGGCGACGAGGTGCTGATCCCGGCGCCCTACTGGTCGGCCTATGCGCTGATGACGCATGTTGTCGGCGGCACGCCGGCCTTCGTCACCTGCCCGCAGAATAACGGGTTCAAGTTGCGCCCCGAGGATCTGGAGGCGGCGATCACCCCGCGCACCCGCTGGCTGATCCTCAATTTGCCGAACAACCCCAGCGGCTCCGCCTGCACGCGCGACGAATTGGCGGCCATCGCCGCGGTGATGCGCCGCCATCCGCATGTCTGGATCATGTCCGACGACATGTACGAGCACCTCGTCTATGACGGCTTCGACTACACCACGCTGGCCGCGGTGGCGCCCGATCTCGCCGACCGGGTGCTGACCATTTCCGGCGTGTCGAAAACCTATGCGATGACCGGCTGGCGCATCGGCTTCGGCGCCGGGCCGCGCGACCTGATCCGGGCGATGGTCAACACCCAGGGACAGGCGACGGCGGGCGTCTCCACCGTCAGTCAGGCGGCGGCGGGGGCGGCGCTCGACGGGCCGCAGGAACTGGTCGGCGAGCGCGCGGCGATCTACCGGCGGCGGCGCGATCTGGTGGTCGAGCGGCTGAACGAGATACCGGGCATCGCCTGCCACCGGCCGGAGGGGGCGTTCTACGTGTTCCCGAATATCGCCGGGTGCCTGGGCCGGGTCTCGGCCGGCGGCCGGCGGATCGACACCGACGAGGATTTCGCCGCCGCGCTGCTGGAGGAAAGCCACGTCGCCACGGTGCATGGCGCGGCCTTCGGCATGTCGCCCTATCTGCGCATCTCCTATGCCACCGATGAAGCGGCGCTGGAGGAGGGTTGCCAGCGCATCGCTGCGTTCGTCAGCGGATTGCGGTGAGGCTGCGGCCGGGGCGCGACGCCGACGCCGACGCCATCATCCGGCTGATCGGCGATTGCTGGGCGGAGTATCCGGGCTGCGTCATGGATCTCGACGGCGAGGTGCCGGAGTTGCGGGCGCTGGCGAGCCACGCCGCCGGGCGGGGCGGGGCGATGTGGGTGGCCGAGGCGGAAGGCCGCGTCGTCGGGCTGGTCTGTGCTTGGCCGCTGACCGACGGCACCTGGGAACTGGCCAAGATGTATGTCGCCAGCGCAGAGCGTGGCGGCGGCATCGCCCATGACCTTGCGGACGCCGCCGAGGCGCAGGCGCGCGCCGGCGGCGCAACGCGCATGGCGCTGTGGACCGATACCCGCTTCGACCGGGCGCACCGGTTCTATGAAAAGCGCGGCTTCGTGCGACAGGGGCCGATCCGGGCGCTGGCCGACGCCTCCAACACGATCGAGTTCGGCTATGCCAGGCCGCTGACCGGCGCGGTGGTGGCGGTGCTGGACGCGGCGGCGGCAGCCTCGGCGGTGGTGCCGCTGGCGCGTGTGTTGGTCGATTGCGTCGCCGATGGTGCCTCGGTGTCGTTCATGGCGCCGCTGGCCGAGGCGCGGGCGCGCGCCTTCTGGAACGACATGGCGCGCGGCGTGGCGCGCGGCGAGCGGGTGCTGATCGCGGCATGGCTGGAGGGGGCGCTGGTCGGCACCGTGCAGGTGCTGCTGGCCATGCCGGAAAACCAGCCGCATCGCGGCGAGCTGCAGAAAATGCTGGTGCATCCCGCGGCGCGCCGGCATGGGCTGGGCCGGCGGCTGCTGGCGGCGGCGGAGGACGCTGCGGCGCGGGCCGGACGCACGCTGCTGACGCTGGACACCGCAAGCACGGCGGCCGAGGCGCTGTATCGCGCCGGCGGCTGGATCGTGGTCGGCGACGTGCCGGAGTTCGCGCTCAACCCGGACGGCACCGCCTGCGACACCCGGTTCTTCTACCGCCGGCTGGATTCAGCCTTGCCGTGCGGCTAATCTGGCCAATGTAGATCAGCGCGGGGCGGGGGCAGCGGCGAGCATTTGGCCGCTCCCGTCCCATGACCGAAGGAAATGGACGATGGCGTCGCTCAAGGGCAGCAAGACGGAAGAGAACCTGAAATACGCCTTCGCCGGCGAATCGCAGGCCAATCGCCGCTACCTCTATTTCGCCCAAAAGGCGGATGTCGAGGGGTTCAACGATGTCGCCGCGGTGTTCCGCTCGACCGCCGAGGGAGAGACCGGGCATGCCCACGGGCATCTCGAATTCCTGGAGGAAGTCGGCGATCCGGCGACCGGGCTGCCGATCGGCAAGACCGACTCCAACCTCAAAGCGGCGGTTGCCGGCGAGACGCACGAATACACCGACATGTATCCGGGCATGGCGCGCGCCGCGCGCGACGAGGGCTTTGACGAGATCGCCGACTGGTTCGAGACGCTGGCCAAGGCCGAGCGCTCGCATGCCGGGCGGTTCCAGCGCGCGCTGGACGACCTGAAGTAATCTGCCCGCCGGCCGGCCGCTGCGCCGGCCGGCTTTCCCTGCCCCAGGAAAACAGACCGCATGCGCGAAGGCAGCCTTGAGGCGCCGGTCCGGCACCCTATCGCCTGGCAGGACGAGTCCTATTACGACCAGACGGCGATCGACGCGGAATTGCACCGCGTGTTCGATATCTGTCACGGCTGCCGGCGCTGTTTCAATCTGTGCGACTCGTTCCCGCGCCTGTTCGACCTGATCGACGGGTCGAAGACCGGTGAGCTGGACAGCGTCGCCCCCGCCGATTTCGCCCCGGTGGTCGATGGCTGCACGCTCTGCGACATGTGCTTCATGACCAAGTGCCCGTATGTGCCGCCGCATGCGTTCGACCTTGATTTCCCGCATCTGATGCTGCGGGCGCGGGCGGCGCAGGCCAAGCGTGGAGAGGTGGCGCTGCCCGACCGGCTGATGGCGGCGACCGATCGCAACGGCAAGCTCGCCGGCATGGTCGCCCCGCTCGTCAACTGGGCCACCGACAGCGCCAATGTGCGGACCCGTGCGGTGCTGGAATCAAAGGCCGGGCTGGACCGCAACGCCGAGTTGCCGCGCTACGCAACGAGCAGTTTCGTGCGGCAGGCGGCGCGGCAGGCGCCGGAGGTGAACGCCGCGGCGCCGGGCTTCGGGCGCAAGGCGGTGATCTACGCCACCTGTTTCGTCAACTACAACGAGGCCGAGGTCGGCCAGGCGGCGCGCGCCGTGCTGGCCCATAACGGCGTGGCGACCGAGGTGGTGCATCCGCACTGTTGCGGCATGCCGCTGCTGGAGCAGGGCCGCATCGCCGAGGTGGCGGAGAGCGCGCGCGCGGTGGCGCAGGCGCTGCGGCCGTGGGTGGATCAGGGGCGCGACATCATCGCCCTGGTGCCGTCCTGTGCGCTGATGCTGAAGTTCGAGTGGCCGCTGATTCTGCCCGATGACGAGAATGTGCGGCTGCTGGCCCGCGCCACCTTCGACCTCAGCGAATATGTCGTCGATATTGCCCGACGCGAGGGGCTGGTGCCCGGCCTGTCGCCGGTGCCGGGTGGCGTGGCGGTGCACATCGCCTGTCACGCGCGGGCGCAGAACATGGGCCAGAAGGCCGCCGACCTGCTGCGCCTGCTGCCGGATACGCCGGTCGATGTCATCGAGCGGTGCTCCGGGCATGGCGGCTCCTGGGGCTTCAAGGCGGCGCATTTCGAGACGGCGCTGAAAATCGGCCGGCCGGTGGCCAAGCGGGCGCGCGACAGCGGGCGGGCGTTCGTCACCTCCGAATGTCCGCTGGCCGGCGTCCATATCAAGCAGGGCATGGCGCGTCAGGCCGGGGAGGCGGCGCCGCCGGCGCTGCTGGCGCACCCGATCCAGGTGCTCGCCCGCGCCTATGGGCTGACCAACAGCGGAGCATGACGATGCAGCGCGCGATCACGCCCTCCGATCTGCTCGACCCCGCCGACTACGCCCGCACCCGCCGCCAGCACCGCGCCGAGATCGGCGTGCGCAAGCGGCTGCGCCGGGTCGAGGTCGGGCCGTTCGTCACCTTCTATTTCGAGACCTACGCGACGATGTGGCTGCAGGTGCAGGAGATGCTGCACATCGAGAAGGGCGGCGCGGCGCAGATTCCCGACGAGCTGGCGGCGTACAATCCGCTGATCCCGCAGGGCGCGGAGCTGGTGGCGACGTTCATGATCGAGATTGACGACGCCGATCGGCGCAAGCGAGTGCTCGGCACGCTCGGCGGCATCGAGGAGACGGCGTTCTTCCGCATCGGCGGCAGCACCGTCGCCGGCCGGCCGGAACAGGATGCCGACCGCACCACGGCGGAGGGCAAGGCGTCCTCAGTGCAGTTCGTGCATTTCCCGTTCACCCCGGCGCAGATCGCCGCCTTCCGCGACGGCGACAGCGAACTCGTGCTCGGGCTGGCCCATCGCAACTACAGCCATATGGCCGGCATCGGCCCGGCGGTGCGGGCCGAGCTGGCGGGCGATTTCGACTAGACGAACAATTCGCCGCCGGTGATGCCGAGCAGGCGTTGGCCGACCAGTTCGAAATTGGCGCGGCGGCCCTGAACATGCTGGGCGACGGCGTGCATGTCACGCAGCCGGCGCTCGAACGGGTTGCCGCCAAAAATCGCCGATGCCCCGGCCTCGTGATACAGCGCATCGACCACCGCCAGCGACTCCTGGATGGCGTGGGTGGAGGCGGCGCGGATGTGCAGCGCATGGTCGGGCATCAGCGCCGCGCCGGCGTCCAGCGCGGCCCAGATGTCGGCGGCGCCGCCGAACAGGTAGGCGCGGGCGGCGCCGTGGCGGGCGGCGGAGCGGCCGAGCACGCACTGCACTGCCGCATTGTCGCGCAGCAGGCCGGCGCCGCCGCGCGGCGTCTTGTCGGCGGCCAGCGTGGTGAACGCGCCCAGCACCGCCCCGGCCAGCCCGAGCGCCACCGCGCCGAACGCCAGCGGATAGAGATGAGTGAGCGGAAACCGGTACAGCGTGCCCGGATAGGCGGCAGGCTGCGTGCGGTCGAAGCAATAATCGGCGGGCACCAACAGGTCGCTGACCGCGTAGCTGTCGCTGCCGGTGCCGCACAGGCCGATGACCTGCCACGCATCGGTGACGGTGGCGCGGTCGCGCGGAAACAGGAAGGTGCGGATTTTGGCCGCCCCGCTGTCGGCCGCGCCACCGGCGAGCAGGCACAGCCCGCCGAGCCAGGTGGCATGGCGGGCGCCGCTGGCGAACATCCAGCGCCCGGTGATGCGCCAGCCGCCGGGCACCGGCTCGGCCCGCCCGTTCGCCCCGGCGCCCCAGGCAAGCACCGCCTGCGGGTCGCCGAACACGTCATGCGCCGCGGCCTCGGGCAGATAGGCGGCGCTCATCGCGCAGCCGGCGGCCTGTGCGACGCACCATGCAGTGCTGGCATCCGCCGCCGCCAGCGCCTCCACATTGCGCATCAGCGTCACTACATCGACCTCGCCGCCGCCCAAGGTGCGCGGAATGGCCAGGCGGAACAGCCCGGCCGCGTGCAACGCCGCCAGCACGTCGGGCGGCAGCGCCCGCGCCGCCTCGATACGCGGCGCCGCCGCGCGCAGCAACGTGTACAGGGCCTGATCCATTCCGCCCGACGCTATAGCAGCCGGCCGGCGCCGCTCCTACTGCCTAGGTTCAGGACCCATAAAAAGCTTGCAGCGACGCGGAGCGGCGTGATTCTGAGTGTGGCGGGAGGTATCCGCCATGAGCGACCTATTTTGGCTGTCGGACGCACAGATGGCGCGGATCGCGCCGCA
>JAJZES010000041.1 GCA_021845985.1 Pseudomonadota bacterium
CCCGTGGCAACGACAGCGGCGCGGCCCCGAGCGCTCAGCTCGCCGCCCGTGGCAACGACAGCGGCGCGGCCCCGAGCGCTCAGCTCGCCGCCCGTGGCAACGACAGCGGCGCGGCCCCGAGTGCTCAGCTCGCCGCCCGTGGCAACGACAGCGGCGCGGCCCCGAGTGCTCAGCTCGCCGCCCGTGGCAACGACAGCGGCGCGGCCCCGAGCGCTCAGCTCGCCGCCCGTAGCAACGACAGCGGCGCGGCCCCGAGCGCTCAGCTCGCTGCCGCTGCGACCTGCGAATAACCTCGGCAGGTTGACGATCTGGAAGCGCCGGGCAGTCTCACCGCCCGGCGTTTTCATGTTCAGCCGCCGCGGCGGCGCTCGCCGTTGCGGCGCAGCAGGAACTCACGGCCGACCTTGACCATCGGCACCCCGTCATATTCGACGATATCGGCGGTGGCGTAGCTCTCGCTCCACAGATCGGGCAGAAAGCTGCCGGTGCCGACGAGATCGATTGGCGCCCGTGCGTCGGCCATCACCCGGCATTTATCGACGTTGAAGCCGGAACTGACGACGATCCGCACCCGCGGAAACCCGGCCTCGTCGAGCGTCTGGCGCATGCGCCAGACCGCGGCGGCCGAAACCCCGGTGCCGACCAAATAGCGCAACTCGGTCTCGCTGCGGTAGCGGCGGATGGCTCCAGGCGCGCGACGCTCCAGCACCGCGTAGCTCTCGGCCGGGTCCAGCCCCTCCAGGAAGCGGCCGCCATGCGTGTCGAGTCGCACCGCCAGCGCGCCCGACGCGGCAAGGTCGGGGAAATGACGACATACCGCCAGCGCGTCCGTCACCTCGCGGCCGAAATAATCGACCAGCACCGTCAGCCCCTCGTTGGGGAAACGGGCATGAAACATCTCGGCGGCGCGCACCGTCGAGCCGGCATAGCCGATCAGCGCATGCGGCATGGTGCCGCGCCCGCCCGGCGCGCCGAACCAGTGGGCGGTGCCGTCATTGGCATTGCCGACGAAGCCGCGCGCCCCCTCGCGCTGCGCCGCGGCGCTGCCGACGCTGGCGGCATAGGCCATCGTCTCCTGCATCTCGGCGCCGGCACAGTGGCGCGCCTCCATCGCCAGGAAGCCGACCTGCGGCAGGGCGAGGCACATCTGATAGGCATTATGCGCGGCGACGCAGGCCGGGCCGAGTTTCTGCAGCAGGATGGTTTCGAGGTCGGCAAGCTGCACCAGGCTGCCCGACAGATAGATGATCGGCTCGCCGGCGCCGGTCCAACTGCCCTCGGCATGCACCACGTCGATGTCGAAGCCCGTGTTACGGGCGGCGGCGACGCGGCCGAGCCAGTCGAGCATCAGCCGCGGCGCCGAGATCACCGGGCGGCGGAGAAACACCGCATAGGTGACGCGGCGGTCGCCGAACTGCGCCACCACCTCGCGGGTGCGGTTGAAATAGACATCGGTGCGCGCGGCGATGTCGCGTGCGAGGTCGTCAGCGTCCGACATGCTACTGCGCCGCCACGGCGGGACGCTCGACCACCGGCAGGCGCCGCGCCTTCAGCTCCGCGGCGACCAGAAACGCCAGTTCGAGCGACTGCTCGGCGTTCAGCCGCGGATCGCAGAACGTCTCGTAGCTGCGCGACAGATCGGCCTCGGTCAGCCGGTGGGCGCCGCCGACGCATTCCGTCACCTCGCGGCCGGTCATCTCGACATGCACCCCGCCCGCCCACACCCCCTCGGCCGCCACCGCGTCGAAGAAGCCGCGCACCTCGGCCAGGATGGCATCGAAGCTGCGCGTCTTCAGCCGCGCCGCGGTGGAGATGGTGTTGCCGTGCATCGGGTCGCACAGCCACACCACCCGCCGCCCGTCGCGCTGCACCGCACGCAGCAGCGGCGGCAGCAGGCGCGCCACCTTCTCGGCGCCCATGCGCGCGATCAGCGTCAGCCGCCCCGGCTCGTCGGCCGGGTTGAGCGCGTCGATCAGCCGCAGCAGATCGTCGGGCGCGGTGGTCGGGCCGACTTTCAGCCCGATCGGGTTCTTCACCCCGCGCAGGAACTCGACATGCGCCCCGTCGGCCTGGCGCGTGCGGTCGCCGATCCACAGGAAATGCGCCGAGCAGGCATACCAGTCGCCGGAGGTCGAATCGACGCGGGTGAGCGCCTGCTCATAGGGCAGCAGTAACGCCTCATGGCTGGTGAAGAAATCGGTCTCGCGGATTTGCGGTGTGCTGGCGCTGGTCATGCCGCAGGCGGCCATGAAGCCGAGCGTCTCGTCGATCCGGTGGGCGAGATCGCGGTAGCGTTCGGCCATCGGCGAGCGGGCGACGAAGCCGAGATTCCAGCGATGCACCTCATGCAGATCGGCATAGCCGCCGGTGGCGAAGGCGCGCAGCAGGTTGAGCGTGCCGGCCGACTGGAAATAGGCCGCCTCCATGCGCGCCGGGTCGGGCACGCGGGCGGCGCGGGTGAACTCCGGCCCGTTGACGATGTCGCCGCGATAGCTCGGCAGCGTCTCGTCGCCGACGGTCTCGGTGTCGGAACTGCGCGGCTTGGCGAACTGCCCGGCCATGCGGCCCATCTTCACCACCGGGACGGAGGCGCCGAAGGTCAGCACCACGGCCATCTGCAGCAGCACCCGGAAGGTGTCGCGGATGATGTTGGCGGTGAAGTCGGAAAAACTCTCGGCGCAGTCGCCGCCCTGCAGCACGAAGGCGCGGCCGTCGGCGACCTGCGCCAGCGCCGCCTTCAGCCGCCGCGCCTCGCCGGCGAACACCAGCGGCGGATAGCCGCGCAGCTTGTCCTCGGCGGCGGTGAGTTTGGCCGGATCCGGGTAGGCCGGAACCTGCTGGATCGGGCGACCACGCCAGGAATCCGGGGTCCAGAGCTTGGTGAGCATTGGCTGGGTACTCGCGCGGCAGACGGGTGCGCCTTATCCCGCGATTTTGACAGGTTGGCTACACCCGCGGCGGAAGCGGCAGGCAATCAGCGCTCCCCGCCGGCGTCTTGCGCCTCCCCTGGCCCGGCCCGTTCAGGCGGCGGCGCGGCGCGCCGCCGCCGCGGTTACCGTGTTTTCCAGCAGACAGGCAATGGTCATCGGCCCGACGCCGCCGGGTACCGGGGTGATCGCCGCGGCGACGCGCGCCGCCTCGGCCCCGGCGACGTCGCCGACCAGCGCGCCGTCGGCCCGCCGGTTGATGCCGACATCAATGACCACGGCGCCCGGCGCGATCCAGTCGCCGCGCACCATCTCCGGCCGGCCGACGGCGGCCACCAGCACCTCGGCCCGGCGACATTCGGCGGCCAGATCGGCGGTGCGCGAATGAGCGATGGTCACCGTCGCGTCGGCCGCGGTCAGCAGCGCCGCCATCGGCTTGCCGACGATGGCCGAGCGCCCCAACACCAGCGCCCGCACGCCGCGCAGCGGCGTACCGGACGCCGCCAGCAGCTTCATCACCCCGAGCGGCGTGCACGGCACCAGACTGGCGACACCGTCATGCAGCCGGCCGACATTGATCGGGTGAAAGCCGTCCACGTCCTTGGCCGGGTCGATCGCCTCGATCACCGCGCGGGCGCGGATCTGCGGCGGCAGCGGCAGTTGCACCAGGATGCCATCGACCGCCGCGTCGGCGTTCAGCCCGGCGATGACCGCCAGCACCGCGGCCTCCGTGGTTGCCGCCGGCAGCCGGATGGTGCGCGCGGCGATGCCGGCGGCGTTGGCGGCGCGGTCCTTGTTGCGGACATAGACGCTGCTCGCCGGGTCGTCGCCGACCAGCACCACGACGAGGCCGGGCGTATAGCCGAGGCCGGCAGTGCGGGCGGCAACGCTGGCGCGCAGCTCGGCGGCGACCTGTTTGCCGTCGATGATGCGCGCGCTCACCGCACCAGGCCCTGCAGATCCCCAAAGGCGATGGCGCCATACAGCCGGCCGAGCAGCATCTGCGCCGCCGAGATCAGCAGGATCAGGATGATCGGGCTGATGTCGATGCCGCCGAAATTGGGCAGGAAATTGCGGATCGGCCGCAGCGCCGGCTCGGTCAGCCGGTACAGGAAGTCCCCGATCGTCCAGACCATGCGGTTGCGCGTGTCGAGCACGCCGAACGACGCCAGCATGCTGAACACGGCGGCGAGGATCACCGCCCAGCGATAGAGGTTGAGCAATTCGCTGGCGAACCAGAAAATGATGTACACGCTAGGGCTCTCTCCGCGGCGGGCGGACCCTACAGGGCGGCAAATCGGATCGCAACCGGTGAGGCCACGCTTGACTCGGCCGACGCCGCTGGTAAACGTCCGGCCCCGCGAGGGACGGGGCTGTAGCTCAGCTGGGAGAGCGCCTCGTTCGCAATGAGGAGGTCAGGGGTTCGATCCCCCTCAGCTCCACCATCGTCCCTCTGCGTCACTCCAGATCAAGCTGCTGCCTGCGGCGAATGACCGGCGAACAGACCGGGGCGTCGGGCACGATGCGGCCATTCTCCCCCATTGATCCTTGCGATTGAACGGGATCGTCGCCCGCGTGCCAATCTGCGGCAGGACCAGCAGGTCGGCCCGGTCCATCGGCGCCAGTTCGTCGGTGACGATCGCCGGCGGGGTCGCGGTCTCGGTCGCGTGCCGCTGTTCCCCCTGGGCGTCGAAACGGGCGGGGTCGGCACGATCGGCAAAATGCTCGGGCCGCTCGCAGGGGTCGAAGCCGAGCGCAGACAGGTCGGCGACGCAGACCGTCCAGCCGGCCGCGGCGAGTGCTGCGGCCCAGGCCGAGGGAGGTGTCATTCGGCGGTGTCAGGCGGTTGGCCGAAAATCGCCGACTTCGTGCCGGCGCGCCTTGTTGGTGCCAAATGCGACCGGGTTTGCGCCTGGCGAATCGGTGGCGCAATCTGTCCACAGCAGCGCAATTGGAGGGGGCGATGTCCAGGGAACTCGATTTCTTTTTCTTTTTCGGCAGCGGCTACGCCTATCTCTCGGTGATGCGGATCGAGGCATTGGCGGCAAGAGCCGGCGTTACCGTGAACTGGCGCCCGTTCAGCGTCCGTGAACTGGTCAATGAGCAAGGCAACAACTTTCGCAACGTCGCGCCGCGCATGGCCTATCTCTGGCGCGACATCGAGCGGCGGGCGGCGCAGCACGGGGTGCCGTTCGTGCGCAAGCCCGTCTGGCCGACCGATCTCGATCAGCTCGCCAACCGCGTCGGCGTGCTCGCCGCGACCGAGGGCTGGTGTCCCGAATACAGCCGGGCGAGCTTCCGTTCGTGGTATCTGGGCGGCGAACCGCTCGGCGAGATTGCGCCTCTGTCTGCCGTGCTGCGCCAGATCGGCCGAGATCCTGACAGCGTGATCGCCCGCGCGAACAGCGCCGCCATCCGCGCCCGCTACGACGCCGAGACCGATGCGGCCCGCCAACTCGGCGCCTTTGGATCGCCGACGTTCACCGTCGGGGGCGAGATATTTTGGGGCGACGACCGACTGTCAGAAGCCCTGGCCTGGGCCACGGACACGCACCCCGCACAGCACGTCGGCCCCGCCAATCTTGCCGTGTCATAGGTTTTTGCGGCGGTCGATGGGCGGCAGGGATTTCACGCGCCTGAACGCCAGTGCAACCTGCCGGCGCAGCGCCTCGGCGCCGTGCGCGTCGCTCAGTTCAACATGCGCGAACCCGCCGCGTCCGCGATCAAACACGTTGTGCATGCGCCAGTCGGCGCCGGTGCTGCCCGACTGACTGACGCAACTGCCCTCGGCGAGGCGCCGGATGCGGCCGGATTGCCTGGCTCTCAAGCACCAGGCGATCAAGATCCAGACGCGCCAGCAGATCGGAGAACTGGTCGGTCAGGACAGATGCGGCGTCGTGCAGCTACCTCTGGAAGCAGACCGAGTCGTGTCGGGTCGAGACCTGTTTTGGCGCGCATGCCCCGCCGCCACGCCGCCGCCCGGTCAGCCGAGATAGGCCTCGCGCACGCGCGGATCGTCGGTCAGCGCCGCCGCCGCGTCCTCCAGCACGATGCGGCCCTGTTCCAGCACATAGCCGCGCCCGGCAACGGCCAGCGCCAGGGCGGTGTTCTGCTCGACCAGCAGCATTGTCATGCCGTCGCGGCGGATGTCGTCGAGCCGCGCGTACACCTCCTCGGCGATCAGCGGCGCCAGGCCGAGCGAGGGTTCATCGAGCAGCAGCACCCGCGGACGCGCCATCAGCGCCCGCCCGACCGCCAACATCTGCTGCTCGCCGCCCGACAGCGTCCAGCCATATTGCCGCTGCCGTTCGCCCAGCCGGGGGAACAGCGCCACCACCCGGTCCAGTTCGGCGGAAACCGACTGCCCCGCCCGCCGCCAGCCGGCGGTGGCCACCGTCAGGTTCTCGCGCACCGTCAGGCCGGGAAAGATCCGCCGCCGCTCCGGCACATGCGCCAGCCCGAGCCGCGCCCGCCGGTCGGGCGCCAGCGCGTCGATCGTCTGCCCGTCGAGCCGCACCGTGCCGCCCCGCATCCGCACCAGCCCCGACAGCGCCCGCAGCAGCGTCGTCTTGCCGGCACCGTTGGCGCCGAGCAGCGCCACGCACTCGCCCCGCCCGACCGTCAGGCTGACGCCGCGCAGCGCCGCCACCGGGCCGTACGACACCGCCAGATCATCACACGCGAGCATCGGCCGCCCGGCGCCCGAGATAGGCTTCCACCACACGCGGATCGTCGCGCACCGCCTGCGGCGTGCCGGAGGCGATGCGGCGGCCGAAATTCAGCACCGTGATGTGGTCGGCAAGGCGCATCACCAGCCCCATGTTGTGCTCGATCAACAGCACCGACAGCCCGTCCTGGCGCAACTGCAGGATCAGCCGCCCCAGCTCCGCCACCTCGGCCGCATTCAGCCCGGCGGCGGGTTCGTCGAGCAGCAGCAGCTTCGGCCGCGAGATCAGCGCACGCGCAATCTCCAGCCGCCGCTGGCTGCCATAGGGCAGCGTGCCGACCTCGCGCGCCGCATCCTGCGCCATGCCGAGCCGGCCGAGCAGCCCGCCGGCATGCGCCACCAGCGCCGCCTCCTCGGCACGAAACCCCGGCAGCCGCAGCAGCGATGCGGCAAGCCCGGCGCGCAGCCGCGAATCGGCGCCGACCAGCACGTTCTCCAGCACCGACAGCCGGGCGAACAGCCGCCCGTTCTGGAAGGTGCGCACCATGCCGGCGCGGGCCACGACATGCGCCGCCTTGCCGGCCAGTTCGACGCCGTCGAGACGGATGCTGCCGGCGCTCGGCCGCAGCGCGCCGGTCAGCAGATTGATCGTCGTGCTCTTGCCGGCGCCGTTCGGGCCGATCAGCGCCAGAATGCCGCCGCGCGGCACATCGAGATCGAGCCCATCGACCGCGCGCAGCCCGCCGAAATGGCAGCACAATCCGCGCACGCTGAGGATCGCCGGCGATGCCTCAGACATGGCGCGGCCGGCGCAGCCGGGCGAGCGCCCCGACCAGTCCCTGCGGCATCAGCACCAGCACCAGCAGCACCAGCACGCCGAACACCGAAAGATACGCCGCGCCGACGAAGCGCAGCCATTCCGGGGCGAAACTCACGATCACCGCCCCCGCCACCGCACCCGGCAACGACGCCTCGCCGCCGACAATCAGCATCACCAGCAGCGTGATCGAATGCACCACGTCGAAATCGCCCGGCACCACGAAGCTGGCATAGGGGGCATACAGCGCCCCGCTCAGCCCGCCCAGCACCGCGGCCAGGACGAAGGCCAGCAGACGGACGCGAAACACCGGCACGCCGGCCGCCGCCGCCGCCAGTTCGTCGTCGCGCACCGCGATCATCGCCCGCCCGAAGCGCGAGCCGCGCAGCGCCGCGCCGAGCAGCAGCACGCCGAGCAGCACGGCGGCGGCGAACCAGTAGAAGGCGCGGTCCGAACCGATGCCGCCAATCCCCGGCACGCCGCCGAGCCCGTCATCGCCGCCGGTCAGCGCGGTCCAGTTCTTGGCGATGACGACCAGCGTTTCGTTGAACCCGACGGTCGCCAGCGCCAGATAATGGCCGCGCAGGCGCAGCAGCGGCGCGCCGATCAGCAGCGCGACGCCGCCGGCCAGCAGCATCGCCACCGGCGCCGCCGTCCAGACCGGCCACTGTGCCCGCGTGGTCAGCACGGCGACGCCATAGGCGCCGATGCCGACGAACCCCGCCTGGCCGAGATGCACCAGCCCGGCATAGCCGAAGGCGAACACCAGCCCGACCACGGCGACCGCGGCGATCAGCGCCAGATCGAGCAGACGCAGCGCATAGCCCGACAGCAGCAGCGGCGGCAGCACGCCGAGCAGCAGCACCGCCGCCGCCACGGCCGGTGCCGTTCGCCCTGTCGCCAGCCTAGACATCGCGGCCACCGCGCGGCGTCATCCGCGCGCCCCGATGCGCTCGCCAAACAGCCCCTGCGGACGCAGCACCAGGAAGGCGATCATCAGCGCGAACACGAACGCGTCCTTGTAGTCGGAAGAGACGTAGGCGGCGCCGAGGATCTCGGCCAGACCGACGAGCACGCCGCCGCACACCGCGCCGGGAATGCTGCCGAAGCCGCCGATGATCGCCGCGGCAAACGCCTTCAGCGCCAGCGTGTCGCCCATCGTCACGTCGATGAACCACATCGGCGCCAGCAGCACCCCGGCGATCCCGGCGAGCAGCGCCACCAGCACCCAGATCATGCCATAGAGGCGCAGCGGGCGAATGCCCATCAGCAGCGCCGTCTCGGCATCCTGCGCCAGCGCGCGCATCTGCACGCCGAGCGGGGTGGCGTGCAGCAGCGCATGCACGACGCCGACCAGCGCCACGGTGACGGCGATGACGAACACCGCATGCAGCGGCAGCGCGACGCCGGCGAGATGGATCGTGCCGCTGCCGACCGGCGAGCGCATCGCCACCGGCAGCGGCCCCCAGACGAGTTGCGCCACGTTCTGGATCACCATGCCGATGGCGATGGTGCCGATCACGATGGTCACCGGCGGCGCCCCGCGCAGCGGGCGGAACACCGCGGCGAAGAACGCCAGCCCGACCACCGCCATCGCCGCCGCCGTCGCCAGATACCCCACCGGCAGCCCACCATGCAGCCGCAGCAGCGCCAGCGCCGAGGCGCCGATCATCGCCCCCATCACCGCCAACTGGCCGGTGGCGAAATTGACCACACCGGTCGATTCATAGGCCAGTTCGAAGCTCATCGCGATCAGCGCATAGATGCCGCCGACCGCCAGCGCATTGACGACAAGCTGCGCGAGTTCGCCCACCTCACGTCGCGCCCTGCTGGTGGGTCTCGATCAGTTTGAAGGTCTTGCCGCCGGGCACGAAGGCCGCCATCACCACGCTGTGCGCCATGTTGCCGAGCGCATCGGTGGTGAAGCGGCGGGTGACGCCGGGATAGTCGGTGACATGGGCGAAATAGTCGCGGATCGCCACCCGGTCGGGGCCGACCTTGCGCAGCGCATCAGCCAGAATCATCGCCGCGTCGTAGAAGCAGGAGCCGAACGGATCGGCGCCCATGCCGAATTTCTGTTGGAATCGCTGCATGTAGGAAACGCTCTGCGGGCCGATCGTGTCGCCGAGCATCGCGTCGAGCTCCACCCAGACATCCTTGAGGTCGTCCGGCCCGACCAGATCGAGCAGCGACGGCACCACGAACGAGGTGTTGCCGATGAACGGCATGGTCAGGCCGAGCGTGTTGCGCTGGCGCAGCACCAGCGCGCCGTCGCGGATGTAGGAGAAGGCGATCAGCGCCTTGGCGCCAGCATTCTTCAGCGACAGCAGTTGCGGCGCATAGTCGCTGTCGCGCGCGTTGTAGCCGGCGGTCGCCACCACTTTGGCGCCGGCCTTGATCAGCGCCGCCTCGGTCGATTTCGCCGTCGCCGTGCCGTAATCGTCGAGCACATGGATGATGCCGATATCGGTAAGCCCTAGACGCTTGGCGGTGAATGCGCCGATCGCCTCGCCGGCCAGCGTATCCTGCGGCCGGATGCGGAACATCCACGGATCGTGCCGGGCGGCAATGGCGATGGCGCCGCCGGCATAGACGGTCGGAATCGCCGCCCGCGCCACCTGCGGCTCGACGGCCAGATTCTGCACCGTGTAGCTGCTCAGGAAAATGAACGGCGGGGCGAGTTGCTCGGCCAGCTTGATGAAGGCGTTGACGGCAACGCTGGTGGAGGCGCCGGTATCCTCAAACGCGATGCGGAAGGTTTTGCCGTTGATGCCGCCGGCGGCGTTGATGTCGGCCACGGCGAGCTGCAGTGCGTCGTAGTACTGCAGGCCGGAACTGGCCAGGATGCCGGTGATCGGCACCGTGGCGCCGACCACGATTTCGTCCGCCGCGCCGGCGCGGCGCCCGGCAAAGGCCGCCGCCGCCCCCGCCGCCGCCCCCGCCAGAACGCTGCGCCGCCGCACCCCTGTCCGCTCGTTCGCCATGCCGCCCTCCCTACAATCCGAGTACGCCTGGGTTCATTATCCGGTCCGGGTCCATCTGCCGCTTCAGCGCCGCCCAGGCGGTGCGCGTCCCGTCCGGCAGCCCGGCGGCGGCGTCGTAGTACCGGCCGATCTGGAAATGCGCCGCCCCGGCGGCGTCGAGCGCCGCGGTGATGCGCCGGCGCAGCGCATGCGCCGCGTCCCGCGCCGCCGGGTTGGCCGGGCGGGCGCCATAGGCCGCCACCTGCTCCGGCGTCACCAGCCGGCGCTGCAGCGGTGCCAGCGCATCGGGCCAGAACAGTTGCGGCTCGATCACCACACGACTGCCCATCAGCACCATCAGCAAACTGGCGCGGATGGCGTGCGCGCGCATGTCGTCCGCCGCCGCAGCCAGTGCCGCGGTGGCGGCGGCGAAGCCGGCGGCGGCGACATCGCGCGCGAACACGCCATGCAGCGGCAACCACGCCTCGCCGTCCGGGCCGAGCAGCGCCTTGATGCGGCGGAACGGGCGGGCGCGGGTGACGCGCGGCAGCGTGTCGGGCAGCATCTCGCCGCCCAGCGCCGCGGCATGCGCCGCGGCGGCGGCAAGCGTCTCGGCCACTGCCGCGGCGCTGCCGTCGGCGGAAAGATTGAGCGACCAGCGCAGATCGGCGACGAAGGCGCGTCCGGCGCGCGCCGTGCGCAGCATTCCGCCGACGCGCCCGAGCAGGCCGCCCGGCGCGCGCAGCAGGTCGCCGGCCAGCGCCGCGCTTTCCAGCACCGAGAAGCCGCTGCGCGCAAGATTGGCGTGGGTCAGCGGATCGAACACGAAGGCCTCGCCGAGACCGGGCAGCGCGGCGACCGCCAGCAGCGCGGCGAGCGCCGCCTCGCCGGTGTCGAAGCCGAAGGCGGCGAAGCCGGTCGCCGCCGGCGCCGCCATCAGGCCGAGCGTCACCGCGGTACGGATGCCGAAGGCGCCGCAATCGCCGGCCAGCGGCTGCGGCGCGGCGCGGCCGCCGATGCGCGCGTCGCGGCCGATCCGCCGCAATTCGCCGGTGCCGTCCACCAGCTCGCTCGCAAGCAGCGTCGCATCGCCCAGCGCGCCATGGCCGGCGGCGCCGAAGAACCCGCCATTCTGCGCCGCCAGCCCGCCCAGCGTGGCGCCGATGCCGGACAGCGGGCCGAAGCTCGGCACCCGCAGCCCGTGCTCCTCCAGCGCCGCATGCAGCGCCGCCCAGGTGGTGCCGGCGCCGGCGGTAACGGTCATCGCCGCGCGGTCGATGGCGATGTCGTGCAGCGCCTGCGTCGCCACCACCGCGGCCGGCGCCTCGCCCGGCGTGACGCCGCCGGTATAGGACCAGCCGCCGCCGCGCGGCACCAGCGCAATCCCCTCGCGGCGCGCCACCCGCACCAGCGCCGCCACCTGCCCGGCATCCGCCGGCTGCAGCACCGCGACGTCGGGTGCCGCCGCCGGGCCGGCAAGGTCGGAGGAAAGCACGGCGCAGTCGGCAGCATCCGTGACGATGCGCAGACCGGGCAGCGCGGCGCGAAAGGCGGCGGCGCTCATCGCCCCGTCTCGGCCAGGATTGCCCCGGCGAGGATCGCGGCGGCGAGATCGCGCGGATCATCCGGCAGCACCGCGGTCGGCAGGCCGAGCGGTGTCAGCAGCGCCGCCCAGGGATGTCCTGGCCGGGTCAGCAGATGCGTCCCCGGCGGCGGGCGGAGCGGTTCGGCGAGCACCGCGGCGAGGGTGGCGCGCCCGGCGGTGCCGCCGCGCAGCCAGTCGGTCAGCACCGCCTGCATGGCGCCGAGATCGGCCTCGCTGCCGGCATCAATGGCGTGCGACGGCGTCCGCGTGTGCCACGGCCGCCACAGCCCGGCGTCGCGCAACTGATGCCAGGCGGCGAGCAGGTGGCCGCCATGCTCGCACGGCGCGACGTCGGCGAAATGCTGCAGCACGCCGTCCCGCGCCGCATCCGGCAGCGGATCGACCAGCACCAGCGGGCAGCCCGAAGCCGTGGCCAGGGCGCCACCGACGGCGCCGCTCTCGCCGATCGCCGCGACCAGATCGGGCGGTGCGGGGAGCGCCGCGCCGATCGCCTGCGCCATTGCGGCCGGGGTGGCGGCGTCGGCCAGCGCCGAGGCGCCGAAACCCGGCAGGTCGGCGGCAATCACCGTCCACTCGGCGTCGAATGCCCGCCCGAGCGGCGCCAGCGCCCGCGCGCTGCCGGGGATCGGCGGCAGCAGCACCAGCCGCCGCTTGCCGCTCCCCCAGCGTCGCAGGCCGATCACCCCGCCCGGCACCCGCGCCACCAAATCCGCCGGCGCGGCGCTGCCGCCCTCTCCCGCGTCACCGGCGGCCAGCGCGGCGGCGATGGCGTCGGCCCAGGCCGCATTATCGACGCCGAGCCGGCGCACGCCGATATGCGCCGGCAGCGGCGGCAGCGCGTCGAGATGGCTGAACAGCAGATCGTCCTGGCGCGCCATCACCGTCGTCGGCACCGCGACACGCGCCAGCGCCGCCGCGCCGGGGAAGCGGAACGCCGCCGCATAGGCGGCGCGATAGGCGTCGCCAGCGGCGAGGAAATCCACCACCCCCGCCTGGCGCACCGCCAGCGACGCCAGCGGGCGGTCCAGCCGGGCACAGTCGGCGCGCAGGTCCCACGGGAACACGGTGAACTGGTCCTTCACCCGGCTCCACAGCCACGCCAGATGGCTGCCGTCCCAGTGCGGGCGGAACGGCGCCAGATAGCCGCCGAGACAGGCCGCCGCCTCGGCCGGCTGGAACAGCGCGTAGCCGTCCAGCGCCAGCGCCGTCACCCGCTCCGGCCAGCCGAGCGCCGCGGCGACGGCAATCGCCGCGCCGGTGTGGCTGCCATAAAGCGCCAGCCGGCCGATGCCGAGCGCGTCGCAGGTCGCCATCAGCGCGGCGGCAAAATCCGTCGCGTCCGGCCGCGGCAGCGCCAGCGGAGCGGACCAGCCGAAGCCGGGGGTATCGAAGGCATACACGGTGAAGCGCCCGGCCAGCGCGGCGCCGAGCCGCAGCAACGCCACCGCCGAGCGCGGCGAGGCATGCAGCAGCCCGACCGGCGGACCGGCGCCGAAGCGACGATAGCCGACCTCGCGGCCATCGGCCGTGGTGACGATGCGCGGGGCGGTATCGAGTTGCATGGCTAGACCTGCTGCCGCAGTTCGGTCTTCAGCACCTTGCCGGCGGCGTTGCGCGGCAGCGCCTCGATGAAGGCGATCTGCCGCGGCACTTTGTGCCCGGCCAGCGACTGCTTGCAGGCGGCGAGCAAATCCGCCGCCGCCAGCGCCGCCCCCGGCTGCGGCACGACGAAGGCGCGGCCGACCTCGCCCCAGTAATCGTCCGGCACGCCGACCACCGCGGCTTCCTTGACGCCGGGCAGGCGGAACAGGAACTCCTCGATCTCGCGCGGATAGACGTTGACGCCGCCGGAGATGTACATGTCCTTCTTGCGATCGACGAGATAGAAAAATCCCTCGTCGTCCTGGCGCGCCAGATCGCCGGCCGAGAACCAGCCGTCACGCAGGCTCGCCGCCGTCGCCTCCGGCTGATTCCAATAGCCGAGGAACAGGCAGGGTGACTCGTTGTACAGCTCACCGACCGCGCCCGGCGCCACCGGGGCGCCGGCATCGTCGAGCAGGCGAATCCGGTTGAGCGGAAACGGCTGGCCGACGCACTGGGTCTTTCGCAACTGGTCGGCCGGGCGCAGGCTGCTGACGACGCCGCCCTCGGTCGAGCCGTAGCATTCGTGCAGAATGCCGTCGCCAAAATAGCCGACGATGCGCTCCTTGGTCGCCTGCGCCAGCGGCGCCGCGTTGGACACCAGCGCCTTCAGCGCGACGCCGCGCCAGCGGTCGAGCACGGGTGCCTCCAGCGCGAAGATGGCGTGGAAATGCGTCGGCACCATGAACGTCCCGGCGGCGCCGCTCTCGTGCAACTTGCGCAGCGCCGTCTCCGGCTCGAAGCGCGCCAGGATCTCGCAGGAACCGCCGAAGAACACCGCGGCATGGGCGAAGCTGAAGCCGGCGCCATGGAACAGCGGCGCAATGGCCAGATAGTGGTCATCGGGTCCGTAGCAGCCGTATTCGGAGGCCATGCAGAACGCCACCATGACGCGCGAGCGGTGCGGCAGCACCACGCCGCGCGGCTTGCCGGTGGTGCCCGAGGTATAGGGCATGCAGAACGCATCCCATTCGGCGACCGGCGGCAGCACCGGCGCGCCATGCGCCGTGGCCAGCAGCGCCTCGTAGTCGGGGCCGATGACGATGATGCGTTCCAGCGCCGGGCAATCGGCATCGGCCAGCAGCGACGCCGTCTCGGGCGTGGCGAAGGCGACGCGGGCGCCGCAATCATTGAGGATGTAGGCCAGTTCTGCGGTGGTCTGGCGCGGGTTGGGGGTGGCGACGATGATGCCGGCCTCGGACAGTCCATCGACGATCTCGATGAACTCCAGGCAGTTGCCGGCGACGATCGCGGCGCGGTCGCCCGGCCGCAGCCCCAGCCCCTGCAGCGCCAGAATGGAAACTTTGTCGATGCGCGCGACAAGCTGCGCGTAGCTCAAACGGCGCTCGCCGCAGATCAGCGCAGTCTTGCCGGGATGGCGCGCCATGCTGGCCTTGATCCCCGACGCCATGGTGATCGGGCGGAAGGTTGCCGGCAGCGTGACGCTGCGCGCGCCGCTCATGCGTCGGCGCCGCCGGCGGTCGGTGGCAGGCGGAACACCCGCTCGGCGGCGTCGCGCAGCAGCGCCCGCCGCGACTCCGGGCGCAGATTCAGCGCCGCAATCTCGCGCATCGCCCGCTCCGGGTCGATCACCGGCCAGTCGGTGCCGAACAGCACCTTGCCCCGGCCATAGCTGTCGAGATAGCGCACGAGCTGTTTCGGCCAGTGCTTGGGTGCGTAGGCATCGACGCCGATGAAGACGTTCTCGTGCTTCCACGCCATGGCGATCATCTCATCGGTCCACGGCACGCCGACATGAATGCCGAGCAGCCGCAGTTCGGGGAAGTCGATGGCGACGGTGTCCAGACAGATCGGCCGGCCAACACTCGGCAGCCGGCGCTCGCGCGAATAGACGAGGTTCTGGCCGACCTGCATCATGATCGGGATGTCGAGCTCGCAGCATTTGGCGTAGTACGGATAGTAGCGGGCATGGTCGGGGGCCAGCCCGAACCAGTGCGGATAGAGATGCGCGCCGACGAAGCCGTAGTCCTTGACTGCGGATTCCAGATCGCGCAGGCCCGCCATGCCGCGCGTCGGGTCGATGCCGGCAAGGCCGGAAAAGCGCTCGGGATGACTCTGGCAAACTTCCGCGACGCGCTGATAGGGAATCTCGAACGAGCCGCGCATGTTGAGATCGCCGGCGCGCACCGCGATCAGCAGCGCGCGGGCGATGCCGGCGCGGTCCATCTTGAGCAGATAGTCGCTGACCGGAACGCCGTCGCGCATTTCGGGTGGCATGCGCACCTGTTCCTTGAACGCCGCGTCGAGGCCGGTGCGGTTGAGCCGCACCTCCTCCGGCGTGAACAGGTTGCAGACGATGTCGATCGCTAAGACCATCGCGCTTCCGCCTTGTTGGGCGGGTCATTTAGCGGCCCCTGCGCCGCCGCTGTCAACGGCGATTTGTGCTATACGAAATTACCAGGGGCCATGATTCCGTTATACGGAATTATGCCTTGACCGGCCCGCCCCGGCGCGGCACCTCATCGGTCATGGAACAGCGATCGACGGCGCGACGCGGTGGCGGGGCGCAGACGGTGGACCGGGCGCTCGGATTGCTGCGGCTGATCGCCGCCGGCCCGGTGGAGGGCATGCGCCTGTCCGATCTCGCCGTGCAGGCGGCACTCGACCCCGCCACCACCCACCGGCTGGTCACCAGCCTGGTGCGCAACGGCTTCGCCGAGCAGGACGCGGCGACGCGGCGCTATGTGCTCGGCCTGGAACTGTATTCGCTCGCCGCCACTGCCTCCAACCGCCACGATCTGGTGGCGGTGGCGCGTGAGGCGCTGCGCCGGCTGAGTGCGGCGACCGGCGACACCGCGACGCTGTGTCTGCGCGCCGGCAATGATCTGGTCTGCGTCGATGTCGAGACCGGCGATTTCCCGATCCGCACGCTGCCGATGGATCTCGGCTCGCGCCGGCCGATCGGCGCCGGCGCCTCGGGCCTCGCGGTGCTGGCGGCGCTGCCCGCGTTCGAGGCGGCGCGGGTGCTGGAACGCAATGCCCCGCGGCTCGCCGGCGTTCCCGGACAGGATGCGCAGACCCGGCAGGACGCGCTGGCCGCCTGCCGCGCCGCCGGCTATGCGCTGGCGCCGGAGGAACCGCTCGGCCGCATCCTGGGCATTGCCGTGGCGCTGAGCAACCGGCGCGGCTGGCCGCAATCGGCGCTGACGCTGAGCGGCATTCCAGAGCGCTTCGCCGGCACCCGGGCCGCCGAACTGGCGGCACTGGTGATCGCCGAGGCGCGCGCCATCGAACAAACCATGTGGCGCATCCCCGATGCGAACCGCCACAACTCACGCTGGTCGCCACGGGCCGGCGCCGCCCGCCCGGCACCGGCGCCGTCCGCCGACCCCGACTGACCGGCATTACCCTCTCCGGCTTCACCCGCGACGAAAGCTCAAACGCATTGCGCATGGCCCCCGATCGCGACGCCCGGCGGGCGGCGGCGCAGTTTCTCTACGGCGCCGTCACAACTCCTCGTCGGCGCCGTCCGCCTCGACGTCGCGGTGGACATGCGCGCTCATCAGCACGCCGAAGCCGATCATCACCATGATCATCGCCGAGCCGCCATGCGACACCAGCGGCAGCGGCACGCCGCCGACCGGAATGGCGCCCATCACCATGGCCACATTGACGAACACGTACATGAACACATTGACCGAAATGCCGAGCGCCACCAGCCGCCCATAGGGATGCCGGCAGCGCAGCGCCATCGCCATCCCGGCGGTGACGATCAGCGCCAGCAGGCCGAGCACGGCGAAGCTGCCGACCAGACCGAACTCCTCGGCGATGATGGTAAAGACGAAATCGGTCTGCTTCTCCGGCAGAAAGTTGAGATGGTTCTGCGTCCCCTGCATGAACCCCTTGCCCCACATGCCGCCGGAGCCGAGCGCGATTTTCGACTGGATGATGTTGTAGCCGGCGCCGAGCGGATCGCTCTCGGGATTGAGGAAGGTGGTGATGCGGGCGCGCTGGTAGTCGTGCATATGGCTGTAGGCGACCGGCGCCGCGGCGCCGACTGCGACGATGATCAGCGCCACTTTCCACCAGCGCAGTCCGGCACCGAGAAACACGCTGGCGCCGACGACGGCGGTGATGAACGCAGTGCCGAGATTGGGTTCCTTGAGGATCAGGCCGACCGGGATCAGCACGGCGATGGCGGGCGGCAGCAGGAACAGCGGGTTGCCCATCCGCTCCCACGACGCCCGGCGGAACCACGCGGCGAGCGCCAGCACCAGCGCCAGTTTCATGAACTCGCTCGGCTGCCACTGCATCCCGCCAAGCTCGATCCAGCGTTGCGCACCCTTGCCGACATGGCCCATGCCGGCGACCAGCAGCAGCAGCCCGACGCCGAGCGCATAGGCCGGCCACGACAGCCGGGCGATGAAGCGGATGTCGATCAGCGCGATGCCGAGCATCAGCATCAGCCCGAAGGCAAAGCGCATGGCATGCCGCGTCGCATACGGCTCCGGCCCGCCGCCGGCGGAATACAGCGCGGTGTAGCCGACCGCCGCGAGCAGACAGAGCAGCAGCACGAAGCCCCAACTGATCTGCCAGATCTTCGCCGTCAGGCCGAAATTGGTCTCGCGGATCAGACGCCGTTCGAGCAGGCTCACGCCGCACTCCCGCCCGCCATCCGCTGCGGCGGCGTGTCGCGCAGCGCCGCCGGATCGCGGTTGAGCACGTCGGTCATGATGTCGCGGGCGATCGGCCCGGCCATCGCCGCCCCGGCATTGCCGTGCTCGACCACCACCGACAGCGCATAGCGCGGCGCGTCATAGGGGGCGAAGGCGACGAACAGCGCGTGCGGGCGGAACTCCCACGGCAGGTTCTCCGACTTGAAGCCATGCTCGCGCGCCTCGCGCGACACCCGGCGCACCTGCGAGGAGCCGGTCTTGCCGGCCATCTGAATATTGGCGAACGGCAGTTTCGCCAGCGGCGCGGTGCCGTCATGCTCATTGACCACCGCCCACATGCCCTCACGCACCATGCGCAATTCGCGCTCGGGCAGGTTCATCAGCGGCCATTCGGTCGCCTCCCCGCCCGGCTGTACCACGCCGGCGATGGCGCGAGTCAGATGCGGCTCGACGGCGCGGCCGGTGGCGATGCGCGCCGCCATCGTCGCCAGCGACAGCGGCGTCAGTTGCAGAAACCCCTGGCCGATGCCGTGGACGATGGTGTCGCCGATGTTCCACGGCTTGCCCTGGGCGATGCGCCATTCGCGCGTCGGCACCAGACCGCGCCGCACCCCCGGCAGCTCGATGTCGAGTTTGACGCCGAGGCCAAAGCGGTTGGCCATCGCCGCGATATGGTCCATGCCGGTGCGCCGCGCCGTCTCATAGAAAAACACGTCGCAACTGTTCTTCAGCCCGCCGCGCAGATTGAGCGGTCCGTGGCCGCCTTTGCGCCAGCAATGAAACCGGGTGTCGCCGAGATCGAGATAGCCCGGACAGTCGATCCGATCGGACGGCCCGATCGCCCTGGCCTCCAGCCCGGCCAGTGCCACCACCATCTTGAACGTCGAGCCGGGCGCGTAGAGGCCGGCGCTGGCCTTGTCGATCAACGGCGCGCGGCGGTTGCTGGTCCATTCCACCCATTGCGCCTGCGACACGCCGGAGTTGAACAGGCTCGGGTCGAAGCTCGGGTTGCTGGCCATCGCCAGCACCTCGCCGTTGCGCGCGTCGAGCACCACGGCGCTGGCGCTCTCGTCGCCGAGATGATCGAGCACCTGCTGCTGGAGAGTGGCGTCGATGGTCAACTGGATGTCGGCGCCGGGCACCCCCTCCTGGCGATCCAGCTCGCGGATGACCCGGCCGACCGCGTTGACTTCGAGCTGCACCGCGCCGGCGCGGCCGCGCAGCGCCAGTTCGTGATGCTCCTCCAGCCCGGCCCGGCCGACGCGGATGCCGGGCAGCGCCAGCATCGGGTCGCCGCCCATATCGGCCTCGTTCGGCGGCGCCACATAGCCGACGACATGGGCCAGCAGCGGGCCGAATTTATACTGCCGCGTGGTGCCGACATCGATCAGGATGCCGGGCAGGTCCGGCGCATTGACCTCGATCGCCGCCATTTCCTGCCAGGTCAGGAACTCGCGCAGCGTCACCGGGATGAACCGGCGATGGCGCCGCACCTCGCGCTCGATGCGGGCGCGCTCATGGTCAGCGAGCGGCACGAAGCGGGCGAACGCATCCAGCGTGGCGCCGACATTCTCGGTCTGCTCGGCGATCAGCAGGGCGCGCCAGTTCTGGTTGTTGCCGCCCACCGGATCGCCGCCGCGATCGAGCAGCCGGCCGCGCGGCGGCGCGATCAGCCGCGCGCTGATGCGGTTGGTCTCGGCCAGCGTGGCGTATTTGCCGCCCTGCACCACCTGCACCTGATAGAGCTTGGCGGCGAGCCCGCCGAACGCGGCAAGCTGGGCGCCGCCGATCAGCAGGGCGCGACGGGTGAATACGCCGGTGCGCTTGCCCTCGCGCCGCATCTCAGGCCCGCTCGGGCGCCGCGAGCGACTGATGGGCGCGGGTCAGCAGCATCGCCAGCGCCGGATAGATGCCGCAGCTCAGCGCCGCCTGAAACAGCGCCGGTCCGGGCGCCAGCAGGCGGAAGGTGAGCAGCGCGGTCAGCGCCCAGTCGAGCAGCGCCGCGCCGGTGGCGACCACGGCAAACACCAGCCAGACGGTCAGAAACCCCTGCCGCACCAGCACCCGGCGGAAGCGAAAGGCAATGCCGCCGGCCAGCAGCAGCGACAGTACGCCAACCCCCGGCGGCGCATAGCCGAGCAGGTCGGCGAGCAGCCCGAGCAGGAACACCAGCACCGGCGGCATCGCAGCGGGGCGGAACAGCGACCAGAAGAACACCGAGGCGAGCGCCACCGCTGCCTGCAGCTCCGCCTGCCCCGGCACGCCGAACGGCGCCGCCGTGGCGAGCAGCAACAGCGCCGTGATGGCGCCGGGAAACGCCCAGCGCGCCGCCATGTCGAGCGCCCGGCCAACACTCGGCCGCGGGCGGATGCCGGGATGGCGAAAGCTCGGCGGATCATCCATCAGCGCCGCCGCTCCGCCGCCGCCGCGGCGGCCGTGGCCTGCGCCCGCGCCACCGGCGATTCCGGGGCGACGATGCCCTGCAGCCCGTAATCGAAGATCCGCACCACCTCCAACCGGTCGAGTCGCGCCGCCGGCACCACCTCGGCGGTATTGCGGCTGGTGTAATGCACGCTGCCGATCGGCAGGCCGGCGGGAAACACGCCGGCCTCGGCGCTGGTGACGACGCGCTCGCCCTCCTGCGGCGGCGTCTCCTCCGGCCAGTAGGCGAGGCGCGGGCGCGGCCCGTTGGTGCCGATCAGGATGGCGCGGCCACGACTGGTCTCCAGAGTCACCGGAATGCGGCTGTTGATGTCGGTGATCAGCAGCACCCGCGCGCTGCGCGTGCCGACCTCGGTGACCCGCCCGGCCAGACCGCGCGCGTCGAGCGCCACCTGTCCCTTGGTGATATGCGGGTTGGGGCCGGTGGAGAGCAGCACGGCGCGGGCATAGACCCCGCCGGCATCGGCGACGACGCGGGCGGTGACATAGCTGGCCGCCGGATCGGGGATCCAGTGCAGATTGGCCTTCAGGCTGGCATTCTCGGCGTCGAGCGCCAGCGCCACCGACTGCCATTGCCGCAGCCGGGCGTTCTCCTCGCGCAACCGCGCATTCTCGGCATGCAGGACGAACATGTCGCCGACCCCGTCGAGCGCCGCGCGGACGCTGCCGAGCGGCTCGGCCAGCACGCCATAAAGCGGCGCCAGCGCATCGGCCACCGCCACCCGGCCACGCTCGGCCAGCACCGCATCCGCCTTGCCGAGCAGCATCAGCGCGAACGACGCCGCGATCAGCACCGGCAGCGTCAGCTTGGCCAGCGCCTGGCGCAGCGGGATCGACAGCCGGATCACGAACGCCCTGTCCTCATCCCCACGGGTCCGTCATCTTGCCCGAGATGGCCGCTCCGACGCGAGGCTTAATACATCGTGGTGAGGACGTTGCCGAGACGCTTCATTTCCTCCAGCGCCCGGCCGGTGCCCAGCGCGACGCATTGCAGCGGGTCCTCGGCGACCGCGACCGGCAGGCCGGTGGCCTCGCGCAGCACCTGATCGAGCCGGTGCAGCAGCGCCCCGCCGCCGGTCAGCACGATGCCCTTATCGACGATGTCGGCGGCCAGTTCGGGCGGGGTGTTCTCCAGCGCGACTTTCACCGCCTCGACGATGGCGCTGACCGGCTCGGCCAGGCTTTCGGAAATCTGCCGCTGGCTGACCACCACCTCGCGCGGCACGCCATTCATCAGGTCGCGGCCCTTGACCTCGCGGGTCGGCCCCTCGTCGCCGTCATAGGGCGGGCAGGCGGCGCCGATCTCCATCTTGATGCGCTCAGAACTGCTCTCGCCGATCAGCAGGTTATGGTTGCGGCGGATGTAGCTGATGATCGCCTCGTCCATCTTGTCGCCGCCGACGCGCACGCTGCGGGCATAGACGATGCCGCCGAGCGAGATCACCGCAACCTCGGTGGTGCCGCCGCCGACATCGACGACCATGCTGCCGGAGGGTTCGGTGACCGGCAGGCCGGCGCCGATGGCGGCGGCCATCGGTTCCTCGATCAGGCGGACCTTGCGCGCCCCTGCACTCTCGGCGCTTTCCTGGATGGCGCGCCGCTCGACCGCGGTGGAGCCGGAGGGGACGCAGACGATGATCATCGGGCTGGCGAAGCCGCGGCGATTATGCACTTTGCGGATGAAGTGCTTGATCATCTCCTCGGCGACCTCGAAATCGGCGATGACGCCGTCGCGCAGCGGGCGGATGGCGGAGATGTTGCCCGGCGTGCGGCCGAGCATCAGCTTGGCTTCCTCGCCGACCGCCAGCACCTGCTTCTTGCCGCGCACATCGGCTATGGCGACAACGCTCGGCTCGTCGAGCACGATGCCCCGCCCCTTGACATAGACGAGCGTGTTGGCGGTGCCGAGGTCGATTGCCATGTCCGCAGACATGAAGCCGAGCAACCGTGAGAACATGACGGGCGACCTCTGTGATAGCGATGTCGTGAGTGCCAGAAGGCTTAACGGCTCGCCTGCCCAACGACAAGTGGCGGCATGGCCCGATCCGGGCTTGTTGCACATGCGACCTTTGGCGGCGTGGCGCGTTTACCGCAGATCATTGACCGGCATGGAGTGAGATGCATGCGACGCAGGATTGCGACTGCCTTGACCTTGGGCCTGCTGAGCCTGGGACTGGCCGGCTGCGGCGATGACCCGCTGACCCGCGGTGTCACCGGCGGCGCGATCGGCGCCGGTGCGGGGGCCGGGGTCGGCGCGCTGACCGGGGTGGGTGTCGGAACCGGCGCGCTGGTCGGCGGCGGCGCCGGCGCCCTGGGCGGCGCCCTGACCTCGCCCTGACGGCTCTCGTCCAGCCCTCTCCCTTGGTAAGGGAGAGGGCTGGCGCGAGGGATCAGGCCGACATCGCGGTGGTGATGTCCTGCGGCACGCTGCGGGTGCGCTTGACCAGCAGCTTGTTCAGCGCGTGGACATAGGCGCGCGCCGAGGCGACGATGGTGTCGGTGTCGGCGCCCTGGCCATCGACCAGCTTGCCGTCCTCCTCCAGCCGCACGGTGACGCGCGCCTGGGCATCGGTGCCCTCGGTCACCGCGCCGACCGAAAACAGCCGCAGCGTCGCCTCATGCGGGAACAGCAGGCGCAGCGCGTTGAAGGTGGCATCGACCGGCCCGTCGCCGGTGGCGGTTGCGGCAACGGCGCGGCCGTCGATCTCCAGCTCCAGCTCGGCCCGCGCCGGGCCGCGCGATCCGGCATGGACATCGAGCGCGGTGAAGCGGATGCGATCGTTGTCACGCATCACCGCGTCATCGACCAGGGCCAGGATGTCGTCGTCATAGACGACCTTCTTGCGGTCGGCGAGATCCTTGAACCGGCGGAAGGCGTCGTTGAGCTGGTTGTCGCCGACCTCGCCATAGCCGAGCGCGCGCAGCTTGTCGCGGAACGCGGCGCGGCCGGAATGCTTGCCCATGACCAGCGAGGAGCGGCTCCAGCCGACGCTTTCCGGGGTCATGATTTCATAGGTCGCGGCATTCTTCAGCACGCCGTCCTGATGGATGCCGCTCTCATGGGCGAAGGCGTTGCGGCCGACGATGGCCTTGTTCGGCTGCACGTCAAAGCCGGTGATGCCGGTGAGCAGCCGCGAGGTCTTCAGAATATGCTGCGTGGCGATGCCGGTGCGGCAGGCCAGCGCGTCGTGGCGGGTGTGGATCGCCATCGCCACCTCTTCCAGCGAGGCGTTGCCGGCACGCTCGCCGATGCCGTTGATGGTGCATTCGATCTGCCGCACCCCGGCGGCGACCGCGGCCAGGGTGTTGGCCACCGCGAGGCCGAGATCGTTATGGTTGTGGGTCGAGAAAATCACCCGCTCGGCCCCCGGCACCCGGGCGCGCAGCATGCTGAACATGCGGTGCATGTCTGCCGGCACCGCATAGCCGACGGTGTCGGGCAGATTGATCGTGGTGGCGCCGGCGCGAATGGCGATCTCGACGCAGCGGCAGAGGAAATCGGGGTCCGACCGGGTGGCGTCCATGCCCGACCATTCGACGTCGTCGGTATGCTGGCGGGCGAGGCCGACCGTCTCGGCAATCGCCTCCAGCACCTGATCGGGCTGCATGCGGAGCTGAAACTCCATGTGCAGCGGGCTGGTGCCGATGAAGGTGTGGATGCGTTTGCGCTCGGCCGGCGCCACCGCCTCGGCGGCGCGCAGGATGTCCACCCTGGCGGCGCGGGCGAGGCCGGCAATGACCGGGCCGCGGACGCGCTGGGCGATCAGCCGCACACTCTCGAAATCGCCGTCCGAGGCGATCGGGAAGCCGGCCTCGATGACATCGACGCCGAGCTCGGCCAGCGCCTCGGCCATGCGCAGCTTCTCGTCGAGATTCATCGAAAACCCGGGCGACTGCTCGCCGTCGCGCAGCGTGGTGTCGAAGATGATGACGCGGTCTTCGGGCAGTTTGCCGAAGTTGGGATGGTCCAGTGTCATGGGCCGGCGGCCTTTCGCAGCTTGTCTTACCAGGAACGCCGGGCAGGCCGGCGGCGTCTCCCCCTGGGCGGAGCCGGCGCGGAGGATGGCCGCGCGGGCGCTAGGCCCAGGGGCGGGTAAGTCGCAGCCCGAGTCGCGCACCAAGGGCGCGGGCGATCGGGCACAAAATTGCGATACCGGGGGCCATGTCCACCGCGTAGCCGGTCAGCGGCGCGGATGCAAGTCCCGCCGGCCGACCGATCGGTCGCGTCAGGCCAGCATGGCCGCCACGATCCGTGCGAAGTTCGCCGCCACCGCCGCCCTGTCGCCGGCGGCGAGGGTGCCGAGCCGAACCGCATCGCGCGCGTCGATGGTGGCGATCTTTTCGGTGCGCACGACCGACGCTGCCAGCAGCCCGGCAGCGGCCAGGTCAGGTACATCAACATCCGCCGGCCAGCGGCGGTCTTTTGTTGACGGTCGGTTCAAGGATAACGAACCCTAACGACGGTCCAGGCGCCGATCGGTTCAGAGTCCGGCGTAGGCACGGCTGTCGGCGTCCGACGCCCACTCGGCAGAGCTGCGAAACGGATCGTCGCGCCAGCCGACAGGGGATGATCTGGTGATCACCACGCGCGCGCCCTCGATGACATAGGCGATCGTGTCCCCCTCCAGCAGCTGCAGTGCCGCGCGCACAGGCTGCGGGATCGTCGTCTGCGCCTTGCCTCTCAGCTTGCTGGTGATCACCATTGCCGCCCTCGCCTGCCCCCGGATGTAGGCGGGTGTCCTGCCTGCGGCAAGCGTCGGCTCACCGCAGCCCGGCGTTGAGCGCCGTCAGCGCCGCCGCGCCCGGACACAGGTCGGCGTCGCCGAGGGCGTTCAGCGGCGTCGCCACCGTGTGCAGATGGCTGTGCAACTCCTCCGGCGCCGGATCGACATACAGCAGGCCGGTGACGATCTCCCCCGCCGCGGTGCGCTCCTGCAGATAGGAGATCGCCGAGGTGCGGTCATGCGGATCGTAATCGGTGGCGAGCTTGCGCAGGGTCAGCCGCGAGCCGTCATGCTGCTGCACCACCTCGACGTTGCCCGGCGCATAATCGGTGGTGATCTCGTCGCGGCCGGAGATGAAATCCAGCCGGTTCACCGCCTCGTTGTGCTCGCGCACATAGTCGAAGCTTTTGGTGCTGCCGACATGGTTGTTGAACTGCACGCAGGGCGAGATGCAGTCGATGAACGCGGCGCCCTCATGCTGCAGCGCCGCGCGGATCAGCGGCACCAGTTGCGTCTTGTCGCCCGAGAAGCTGCGCGCGACGAAGGTGGCGCCGAGCTGCAGCGCCAGACCAACGAGGTCGATCGCCGAATCGGTGTTGGCGACACCGTTCTTGTTCTTCGCCCCCTTGTCGGAGGTGGCGGAGAACTGACCCTTGGTCAGCCCGTAAACGCCATTGTTCTCGACGATATAGACCATGTTGACGCCGCGCCGCAGGGCGTGGGCGAACTGGCCGAGGCCGATCGAGGCGCTGTCGCCGTCGCCCGACACGCCGAGATAGGTCAGCTCGCGATTGGCCAGATTGGCACCGGTCAGCACGCTCGGCATGCGGCCGTGCACGCTGTTGAAGCCATGCGAGGCGCCGAGGAAATAGGTCGGCGTCTTTGACGAACAGCCGATGCCGGACAATTTGGCGATGCGGTGCGGCGGCAGCGCCAGCTCATGGCAGGCACGGATGATCGCGGCGCTGATCGAATCGTGGCCGCAGCCGGCACACAGCGTCGAGATGGCGCCCTCATAGTCGCGGCGGGTGTAGCCGAGCGCGTTGACGGCCAGTTCCGGGTGATGCAGCTTCGGCTTGGGCAGGAAGGTCATCGCGACACCTGTGGAGCGGATTTGCGCAGTTTGACGATCTTCACCGCCTCGGTAATGGCGGCGGCGATGAAGCGGGCGGTGATCGGCGTGCCATCGTAGTGCAGCACGCGCACCAGCCGCGCCGGGTCGATCTCGCCCTCATTGACCAGCAGCGTGCGCAGTTGCGCGTCGCGGTTCTGCTCGACGACGAACACCCGGTCATGGTCGGCGACGAAATCGAGCACGTCATCGTGGAACGGAAAGGCGCGCACGCGCAGCAGGTCGAGCGCCACTCCCTGCGCCGCCAGCAGCGACACCGCCTCATCCATCGCCGCGGCCGTCGAGCCGTAGTAGATCGCACCGATCCGCGCCGGCTGGTCGGCATCACGGCGGATCGGCCGCGGCACCAGCGACTTCGCCGTCTCGAACTTGTGCAGCAGCCTCTCCATGTTGCGCTGATAGGCGGCGCCGTCCTCGGTATAGCGGGCATATTCGTCGCGGCTGGTGCCGCGGGTGAAAAACGCCCCCTTGGTCGGGTGGGTGCCGGGCAGCGTGCGCCAGGGAATGCCGTCGCCATCGACATCGCGATAGCGGCCGAAATCGGCGCCATCGGACAGCGCCTGTGCGGTCATCACCTTGCCGCGGTCCATCCGCCGCGCATCGTCCCACGCGAACGGCGCACACAGCCGCTCGTTCATGCCGATATCGAGGTCGAGCAGCACGAACACCGGCGTCTGCAGCCGGTCCGCCAGATCGAACGCGTCGGCGGAGAAGGTGAAGCACTCGTGCGGGTCTTCGGGAAACAGCACGACATGCTTGGTGTCGCCGTGCGAGGCATAGGCGGCGGCCAGCACGTCGCATTGCTGGGTGCGCGTCGGCATGCCGGTCGATGGCCCGGCCCGCTGCACGTCGAAGATCACCGCCGGGATCTCGGCGAAATAGGCGAGGCCGAGAAACTCCTGCATCAGCGAGATGCCGGGGCCGGAGGTGGCGGTGAACGCCCGCGCCCCGTTCCAGGCGGCGCCGATGACCATGCCGATCGAGGCCAGTTCGTCCTCCGCCTGGACGATGGCGCAGCGCCGCTCGCCGGTCGTCTTGTCGGTGCGGTAGCGGGCGCAGTAGCGCATGAACGCTTCGGCCAGCGAGGTCGAAGGGGTGATCGGATACCACGCCGCGACCGTCGCCCCGCCATAGACGGCGCCCAGACCGGCGGCGCTGTTGCCGTCGATGAAGATGCGGTCGCCGACGGCATCGGCGCGCTGCACGCGCAGACCGATCGGGCACGGCAGATGCGCCAGCGCATGCTCGCGGCCGAGCCGCATCGCCTGCACGTTCGGCGCGATCAGCTTGTTTTTCGCTTTGAACTGCTCGGCGATCAGCGTCTCGATCACCGTCGGGTCGATGTCGAGCAGCGCCGACAATGCGCCGACATACATGATGTTCTTGAAGATCTGCCGCTGCCGCGGATCGCTGTAGGCGGCGTTGCACAGCGCCGTCAGCGGCACGCCGAGCACGGTGATGTCGTCGCGCAGGTCGCGTGCCGGCCGCGTCGAATCATAGAACAGAAAGCCGCCCGGATCGATCGCCGCGACATCCTGCGCCCAGGTCTGCGGGTTCATCGCCACCATCAGGTCGGTGCCGCCACGCGCCCCGGCATGCCCGTCCTGCGAGATGCGCACCTCGTACCAAGTCGGCAGCCCCTGGATATTGGAGGGGAAGATGTTGCGCGGTGTCGCCGGCACGCCCATGCGCAGCACCGCGCGGGTGAACAACTGGTTGGCGCTGGCCGAACCGGAGCCGTTGACGTTGGCGAAGCGGACGACGAAATCGTTGACCTTCATGGCGCTACGCCACCACCCTGCGGCGCGCCGGCGCCACCTGCGCCATGTCGAACAGAAAACGCTGCATGTCCCACGCCCCGGTCGGGCAACGCTCGGCGCAAAGTCCACAATGCAGGCATACGTCTTCGTCCTTCGCCATCACCCGGCCGGTTTTCAGCCCGCCGGCGACATAGAGATCCTGCGACAGATTATGCGCCGGCGCGTTGAGCCGGCGGCGCAGCTCCGCCTCCTCGCCGTCCGGCGTGAAGGTGATGCAGTCGGTCGGACAGATATCGACGCAGGCATCGCACTCGATGCACAGCTTCGGGGCAAACACCGTCTGGACATCGCAATTGAGGCAACGCTGCGCCTCCTTGAAGGCCAGCTCGACATCAAAGCCGAGTTCCACCTCGGCGCCGATGTCCGACAGCGCGCGTCCCTTCTCGATGTGCGGCACCTTGAAGCGCAGGTCGATCGACACCGCGTTGTCATAGCTCCATTCGTGCAGCCCCATCTTCTGGCTGACCAGCGTTGCCATCGGCGGCGGCCGGTCATGCGGCTCCGCGCCGCGCAGCATCAGGTCGATGGAGATCGCCGCCTGATGCCCGTGCGCCACCGCCCAGATGATGTTCTTCGGCCCGAACGCCGCATCGCCGCCGAAGAACACCCGCGCATGCGTCGATTGCAGCGTCACCGGATCGAGCACCGGCAGCCCGTTGCGCTCGAAGGCGATGCCGGCATCGCGCTCGATCCACGGAAAGGCATTTTCCTGGCCGACCGCGACCAGCACGTCGTCGGCCGGCAGAAACACGTCCGGCTCGCCGGTCGGCAGCAGCGTGCGCCGCCCGGCCGCGTCATAGACGGCCTGCATCCGCTCGAACACCATCCCGGTCAGCCGGCCGCCCTCATGGACGAAATGCTTCGGCGAATGGAAATTGAGGATCGGGATGTCTTCCCCCATCGCGTCCTCCTTTTCCCACGGCGAGGCCTTCATCTCCTCGAAGCCGGAGCGCACCACGACGCGCACCTCGGCGCCGCCGAGCCGCCGCGCCGAGCGGCAGCAATCCATCGCCGTGTTGCCGCCGCCGAGCACCAGCACGCGTCGGCCGATGGATTTGACATGGCCGAAACTGACCGAGGCGAGCCAGTCGATGCCGAGATGGATGTTGGCCGCCGCCTCGGCGCGGCCCGGCAGATCGAGGTCGCGCCCGCGCGGCGCGCCGCAGCCGACGAACACCGCATCATAGCCCTCGTCCAGCAGCCCTTTGAGGCTCGGCACGCGCTGACCGAGCCGGGTGGCGACGCCGAGGCCGAGGATGTAGCCGACCTCCTCGTCAATGACGCTTTCGGGCAGGCGGAAACGCGGGATCTGAAAGCGGATGAAGCCTCCGGCCTTGGCCTCGGCGTCGAACACCGTCACCTCATGCCCGGCGACGGCAAGATCGCGCGCCACGGTCAACGAGGCCGGGCCAGCGCCGACGCAGGCGATGCGCTTGCCGCTGCGCATATCCGCCGGCAGCGGCATCAGCGGCATCACGTCGCCCTTGTTGTCGGCGGCGACGCGCTTTAGCCGGCAGATGGCGACCGGCGCCTCCTCCACCCGCCCGCGCCGGCATGCCGGCTCGCACGGCCGGTCGCAGGTGCGGCCGAGAATGCCGGGGAAGACGTTGGATTGCCAGTTGACCATATAGGCGTCGGCATACCGGCCCGCGGCAATCAGCCGGATATATTCCGGCACCGGGGTATGGGCGGGACAGGCCCATTGGCAATCGACGACTTTGTGGAAGTAATCCGGAGTCCCGATGTCGGTCGGCTGCAAGACATCATCCTTCCCAGGCCCCGCGCACTGTCGGCGACGGTTCCCTTACTATGCAGCAGCGTGTCGGCAATGCACAGACCCCGCCCGCCGCCGCCGCCGCCGCCGCCCGCGGCGCCGCCCGGCGGCATCGGTTCCCGATCGGCATCAACCCCGCATAACGCCAGCATTCCGGCGGCTTCGCCCGGCGGCGAGAGCGGGCCAAGCCATCCACCGGCGGGATAGCAGACATGCCCTGGATCGATGATCTGGCGCCGCCGATCACCGCCGCCGACGGCTGGACGGCGGCTCAGTCGTCGTAGATGATGTAGCCGGCGGCGGCATCTGTCGTCGGCGTGCCGTCCAGTGCGCCGCCCTCGCGCCCCGGCTGCCAGTGCACGACAGCCTCGATCTTGCGTGCCAGGGCGAAATCTTTGGCGGTGATGCCCTTGGCCGAATGGGTCTGCAGCTTCACCTCGACCCGCGCATAGGACACGCTCAGATCGGGATGGTGCCACGCCGCCTCGGCCAGATGGCCGACGACGTTGACCACCATCAGCGTGCCCTTCCAGGAATGGGTGCGATAGCTGCGGCGCAGCCAGCCGCCGCCATAGGTCCAGTGCGGCAGCGCGGTGAGCTGTTGGGCAATCTCCGCCTCCGACAGGGCCACATCGGCCTTTGCTGTGGTCATGCGTGGTACCTCCCGCTCGCCGGCCGCTCGCCGGCCGCTCGCCGGCCGCGCCGCCACTCCCGGCGCGACGCGATGGCCGGTTGCGCACCGCCGGGATTGGACGTTTCATGCGCCGACAATGAGCACCACACTCCCCGCATACAAGGCACCGGCAAACAACACGCCGGCATGCACCGCCTCGACGCGGCTGCTGCCGCCGCCCGGACCGATCGCGCCGGCCGCGCCATGACGCTGATGCTGGCCAGCGTCAGCGACGCCGCCGAGGCGGCGGTGGCGCTCGATGCTGGCGCCGACGTGATCGACCTGATCCCCCCGGCTCAGGCGGCGCCCGGCGGGGTGGCGCCGGCGCTGACCGCGGCAATCGTCGCCCAGCTCGGCGGCCGGTGCGTGGTCAGCGCGCTGGCCGGCGATCTGGCGGCCGAGCCGCCCGCATTGGCGGCGGCGGTGCGGGCGCTGGCGGCGGCGGGCGCGGGGTGGATCCGGGTCGGCCTGCCGGCGGGCGACGACCTGCCGGCGCGGCTCGCCGTGCTGACCCCGCTCAGCCGCAATATCCGCCTGATCGGCATGCTGTATGCCGATGAGCAGGCGGATTTCACCGCCGTTGCCGCGCTGGCGGCGGCGGGCTTCGCCGGCGCCATGCTCGACACCCCGCCGCCGCAGGGCGGCCGTCTGCTCGACCAGCTCGATCTGCCGGCGCTCGCCCGCTTCGTCGCCGCCTGCGGCACTGGCGGCCTGCTGTGCGGCCTCGCCGGCGCGCTGGAGACGCCGGACCTTCCCCGCCTGCTGCTGCTGGCGCCCGGTCTGCTGCTGTGCCGCGCCGCGCCCGGCGCCCGCGGACGCGCCGGCGGGATCGACCCGGCGCGGCTGCGGCTGCTGCGCGCGCTGATCCCCGCGCCCACCACCGCGGACCGCGCCGCCGCCCGCGGCGGGCCGGTCACCGCCGCGGTCACCGATACGCTGTTCGTGCGCGACTTCGTGCTGCCGGTCGAGATCGGCGCCTATTCCAGCGAGCGCGGCCGGACCCACCGGGTGCGCTTCGATGTCAGTGTGCTGGTGGCGCGGGCCGGGCCGACGCGCGACATGCGCGATGTCTATTCCTACGACCTGATCAGCGACGGCATCCGCATCCTGGTCGCCGCCGGCCATGTCGATTTCGTCGAGACCCTGGCCGAACGCATCGCCGCGATGCTGCTCGGCGACGCGCGGGTGGTCAAGGCGATGGTGCAGGTGACCAAGCTGGAGACCGGCTCGGGCGAAGTCGGCGTGGCCATCGAGCGCAGCCGCGCCCCATGATGCGCCCCCGTGACGGGCGCCCCAGACGATCCTATGATGGGAACATGCAACCGACGCCGGACCACGATCAGCCGCCCGCCCCGCCGGAACCGCCGCCCGCCCCGTCGGAACCTCCGCGCGCGATGCACGACATCGGCGGCGTGCCGCGCTTCCTCTGCGAGCCGGTCGATGTCTCGCCGCACGCCCTGACCGGCTTCGACAAGCAGGCCGACGCGCTGCGCCAGATTCTCGGCGCCAAAGGCATCATGTCGGTCGATGAACTGCGCCGCGGCATCGAGGCGATCCCCGAGGCGGAGTACCACCGGCTCGGCTATTATCAGCGCTGGGTCCGCGCCATGGCCGAAACCCTGCTGCGCAAGGGCGTGCTGAGCGAGGCCGAATTGCGCGCGGCGCTCGCCACATGACGCTCGCCCCCGGCTGCGCCGTGCGCGTGCGCGACGACTGGCCGGAGCGGCGCGGCCCCTGCCATATCCGCACGCCGCATTACCTGCGCGGCCATGTCGGCGAAGTGGTGCGCCATCTCGGCGACTTCGCCAACCCCGAGGATCTCGCCTTCGGCCGGCCGGCGCCGCCGCGTCCGCTCTATCATGTCCGCTTTCAGCAGACCGCGCTGTGGCCCGATGGGCGCGCCGGCGACGAGCTGCTGGTGGAGATTTTCGCCCATTGGCTGGAGCCGACGCAGTGAGCCTCGCCGCCGACATCGACAGCCCGCGCCTGCTCGCCGCCCTGCTCGACGTGCTGGCGGCCAAAGGCATCGCCGCGCCCGAGGAGATCGCCGCGCGCATCGAGATCACCGACCGCGCCTCGCCGGCGCTCGGCGCGGCGATGGTGGCGCGCGCCTGGACCGACCCCGCCTATCGCGCCTTGCTGCTCGCCGACGGCAGCCGCGCCGCCGAGGCGCTCGGCATCACCATGCGCGGCCTGCCGCCGCTCGGCGTGCTGGCCAATGGCGACGGCGTGCATCACCTCGTCGTCTGCACGCTCTGCAGCTGCTATCCGCGCGCCGTGCTCGGCTACCCGCCGTTCTGGTTCAAATCCGCCGGCTACCGCGCCCGCGCCGTGCGCGACCCGCGCGGCCTGCTGGCCGATTTCGGCACCGTGCTGGCGCCGACGACGCGCATCCGGGTGGTGGACAGCACCGCCGATTATCGCTGGATGGTGCTGCCCGAACGTCCGGCCGGCACCGAGGGATGGGACGCAGCGCGCCTCGCGGCGCTGGTCCGGGAGGGCGACATGATCGGCGTGACCCTGGTTCAGGTCGGGGTGCCGACCGGATCACCGTCCTGATCCGCCCCCTGCTCGCCGCGCTGCTGCTCGGCGCCGCTCCCGCCGCCGCCGCATCACCGCCGGCGTCCGAGGGCGCGCATTTCATGGTGGTGTCGGCGCAGCGCCTCGCCTCCGCGGTCGGCGCCGACATCCTGCGCCAGGGCGGCAATGCGGTCGATGCCGCGGTCGCCGTCGGCTATGCGCTGGCGGTGGTCGATCCGTGCTGCGGCAATATCGGCGGCGGCGGCTTCATGACGCTGCATCTGGCCGACGGCCGCGACGTGTTCGTCAATTTCCGCGAAACCGCGCCCGCCACGGCGACCCCGACCATGTATCAGGACGCCGCCGGCAACGTCGCGACGGATGCCAGCCTGGTCGGCTGGCGCGCCGTCGGCGTGCCCGGCACGGTGCTCGGCCTGGATACCGCGCTGCGCAAATACGGCACCATGACGCGGACCCAGGTGATGACGCCGGCGATCCGGCTGGCCGAGGGCGGCTTCGTGCTGACCGCTGCCGACACCGATCTGCTCGGCCATTTCGGCGCCCGCCTCGCCGCCGATCCGCAGGCGGCGCATGTCTTCTTTCGCCCCGACGGCAGCGCGCTTGCCGTCGGCGAACGGCTGCGGCAACCGGCACTCGCCCGCACCCTCGGCGCCATCGCCGAGCATGGGCCGGACGCCTTCTATCACGGGGCCATTCCGGCGGCGATCGCAGCGGCGGCGCGGGCCGGCGGCGGGCTGCTCACCGAGGCGGATTTCGCCGCCTACCGGGTGAGCGAATCCGCCCCGCTGCGCTGCACCTATCGCGGCTGGCTGGTGCTCTCGGCGCCGCCGCCATCCTCCGGCGGGGTGACGCTGTGCGAATTGCTGAATATCCTGGAGGGCTACGACCTGCGCGCGATGGGCTTCCACTCGGCGCAGACGGTGCATGTCATGGCCGAGGCGATGCGCCAGGCCTATGTGGATCGCAACAGCGATCTCGGCGACCCGGATTTTGTCAGCGACCCGGTGGACCGGCTGCTGTCGAAGGACTACGCCGCCGCCATCCGCGCCACCATCGGCCCGCGCGCCACCCCCTCCGACCTGCTGACCGCGGCGACGCCGCCGCATGAGCGCCCGGAGACGACGCAGTATTCCGTGCTCGACGCCGCCGGCACCGCGGTTTCCGTCACCTTCACGCTGAACGGTGCCTACGGTGCCGGCGTGATGGCGCCGGACGCCGGCTTCCTGCTCAACGACGAGATGGACGATTTCACCATCAAGCCCGGCCGGCCGAACCTGTTCGGGCTGGTGCAGGGCAGCGCCAACGCCATCGCCCCGGGCAAACGCCCGCTGTCGTCGATGGCGCCGACGATCGTGCTGCGCGACGGCCATGTCGCGCTGGTGCTCGGCTCGCCGGGCGGCGCCCGGATCATTACCATTGTGCTGCAGACGGCGCTGAACCTGCTCGATTTCGGCATGGCGCCGCAGGAGGCGGTGGACGCCCCGCGCATCCATCAGCAATGGCTGCCCGACGTGATCTTCGCCGAGCCGCACGCCCTCTCGCCGGACACCCAGGCGGTGCTGCACGACATGGGCTACACCATCACCACCCAGACGCCGTGGGGCGCGGCCGAGATCATCGCGGTCGGCGCGGCGCTGGGCGATGCCGCGCCGCCGTCCTCGGGCAACGATGCGGCTGCCTCGACGCGGATGCAGCCGGGGGCGATTTACGGCGCCAGCGACCCGCGCCGGCCGAACGGCGGCGCGGCGGGCGAATAGGCGGCGGCGTTGCAACCGCCGCCGCCATAGCCACATCTGCCGCCATGACCGAGACCGCAACGCCCAAGCCGCCCCGCCCTGCCGCCGACTCCACGGCCGAACCCGCCCCGCCGGCCAAGCCGGCCGAAATCGGCGGCCCGCCGGGGCCGGAGCCGACCCGCTACGGCGACTGGGAGCGCAAGGGCCGCTGTATCGACTTCTGAGCCGCCGCGCCGCTCAGGCGAGGTAGTCGAACACCACCTCGCCCAGCCCTAGGGTGATATCGGCCAGGATATGCGTCGCCGAGAGCACCTCGCGCACCGGCAATTCGGCGACCGGCGCCAGCGCGTGCGGATGCAGCTCCAGCGCCGCCGGCCCGGTCCAGGCGCCCTTCAGCGTGATGTCCTGCAGGTAGTAGCGCACCAGCTCGCACACCCGCGCGCTGCCATCGACATGCGGGATCACCTTCACCAGATATTGCGGCTCATGCAGCGCCGCCAACACCGTGTCGGCCGGCAGCGTGCGGTGCTTGTAGCCCATGGTGCCGACGGCGATGCGCAGCTTGCCGTAATCCAGCGTGCCGACCAGCGTATCGACATCGACTTCGAGCGTCGGATTGGCGAGCTTCTTCGGAAACCCCCACAATTCCCGCCCGCCGGCGATCGGCGGATGGTCGTTGAGGAACATCGCGTGGGTATAGGCCCCGCGCTTGCCCTGCCAGGTCACCGGGATCACCTGCCCGGATTCGGTGTAGTCGCCGAATCCGGTGCTGTCGGGCATGCGGATGAACTCGTATTTCACCACGTCATCGGCGATTTCCAGCGGCGCCGGCACCACCCGTTCCAGCGCCGCGCGATCGGTGCGGTAGGTGATGATCATGTATTCCCGATTGACGAACCGATAGGGCCCGACCGGAAAGGCCGGGTTGGTCAACGGCATCGCGAACGCCGTCTTGCGGACGGTGTCGATGTCCATGGTCGCCTCCGTATTGGGTGGATCAGAGTTGCTTGCGCGCCGGGCTGAGCACGTCGAAGGTGCGGAATCCGGCCTCCGGCGGTGCCGGATGCTTCCACGGCGCCACCGTCAGCGTGTGCCGCGCATCCCCCAGCCCCTTTTGCCAGCGCCGCTCCATGGTGGTGCGATCGAACTGAAAATCCTTCTGCGCCCCCTGCGGTTCCGTCGGATGATAGATCAGATGGGCGACGTCGAACTGCGCCGGGCAGGAGAAGGCGCGCAGATGCTTGACCGCCGGGTCATCCTGCAGCTCGGCCGGCAGACGATCGAGGAAGCTGGCGACGGCGCGCCGCTGGTTGTGCACGTCGCGCGACGCATCGGTGCCGGTGCGGGTGCGGCTCGAATAGCGGATGTCCTTGTCGCGCTCGGCCACTTCGTCGAGATTGGTCGGCCGCTTGCCGCGCGCCGGAAACAGATCGACCTGAAACACCAGACTGTCGCGCCGCGGCATGTCGGAGGTGACGTATTGCAGCGGGGTGTTGGAGACGAGGCCGCCATCCCAATAGGCTGAGCCGTCGATCTCCACCGCCGACAGCCCCGGCGGCAGCGCGCCGCTGGCCATCACATGCTCTGGACGCAGCTTGGTGGTGGTGTTGTCGAAATAGATCATGTTGCCGGTTTCGACCTGCACCGCGCCCACCGACAGGCGGGTCGGGCCGGCATTGATGCGGTCGAAATCGACCAGTTCCTCAAGCGTCGCGCGCAGATGGCTGGTGTCGTAGAAACTCACCGGCGGCGTATGGCTCAGCCACTCCAGCGGCGGGCGCGGGCGGAAAAACCCCGGCTGGCCAAACAGCACCGCCGACAAGGCACCGAGCCGCTGCTCGGCCTGTCGCACCGCTTCCAGATTGACCCCCGGCCACAACGCCACCGGTGCGGTGATGCGCGACCAGAACGCCCGCAGCTTGTCCACCCGATGCCCCGGCGCGTTGCCGACGATCAGGCTGGCGTTGATGGCGCCGATCGACACCCCCGCCACCCAATCAGGCGTCAGCCCAAACTCCGCCAGCCCTTCGAACACGCCGGCCTGATAGGAGCCGAGCGCGCCACCCCCCTGCAGCACCAGCACAGTACGGCGGTCGCGATGCGCGTCGATCGGCGGAGTGGCGGGCTGAGCCATCGCATGCGGTCCTTGCGGATGAGCGCCAAAGATATGGCGCCCCCCCCCACGGCGCCACCCCTCAACCGCTGATCTGCATTAACCATTCAGACAGATTGTAGTGGTTTGCAATGAAGCTGACCCGCCCGTCGCGCAGCGTGAAGAAGGCGCCAGCCGCCAGCGTATAGCGCTGCCCGCGCGCCGGCGGCGTGCCGTGCGGCAGCCCCGGATCGGTGGCCAGATAGGTGCCATGAACGGTGAACGTGGCGGCGGCATGGCGGCCGCTGGCTTCGCTCAGCACCACCAGGTCGCCGATCCGCTCGCGGTAGCAGCGGTTCATCGCGCCGAGAAAGCGTCGGAAGGCGTCGCGCCCGATCTCCCGCCCGCCCTGGTTGATGTCGTGGACTACATCCTCGGTCAGCAGCGCCAGAAAGGCTTCGACATCGCCGGCGTTGAAGGCGGCGTAGTAGGCGCGCACGAGGCATTCGCTGTCGCTCATGCCGCGGCGGTCAGACGCTTGAGAAACGCCGAAATCCGATGCCGCCGCAGCTCCGAGCGGGCGGCGGCGTCGCGCGTCATGTAGTTGAGCTGCACGGTATAGCGCGGGCCGACATGCTGCTTATGACCATGCCACGCCGTCGGGCCGTTGGGAAACACCAGCAGCGTGCCGTCGATCGGCGGCACCTCGACGACATAGTCCTCGATGTCGCGGCCCGAGCGCAGCAGCCGCAGACAGCCGGCCTGGCTGCTCCAGGCGTCGCTGGCCTGATTGAGATAGAGCAGCACGGTGACGCGCTTGGCGATGCTGTCGGTGTGGATCTGCCCGTCGCGCGCGCGGGTCTGGCCGCGCAGCGTCAGCATGGTCGGCGCGCCGGACAGATCGAGCTGAAACTTGGCGCCGATCGCCTCGCGCAGCGCCGGCCCCTCCATCTCCGCCACCAGCGCGCGCGCCGCCGGGCCGAGCCTGAGCGAGCCGGGCGGGAACGACCCGCGCTGCGCCATCGGCGGCAGATCGCGGATCACCGCGGGCAGCATGTCGGGCGGCACGAAATTGCGGATGACGACATGCGCGAACGGGTCGGTTGCCGCCGGGGTGGCGCGCAGCGCGTCGAAATTGAGCCGGATCATGCGTCCCTCCCTGTCCGTCGCCACCATAGCCAGGCCGCGCGGCGCGGCAACCGCACCGCGCGGCGGATGTTGCACCGACCGCCTTGCCGCTGCCGGCCGCGCCGCGGTATAGGCCCGACCTCGCCCGGCCGGTCGGGATCGGCGGGGCCTTGTGCGCAGGAGCGGGACCAATGAAGGCGGGCATCCACCCGGATTACCACGAGATCAACGTGATCATGACCGACGGCACCACGTTCACGACGCGGTCGTGCTCGGGCAAGCCCGGCGACACGCTGCGCCTGGACATCGACACCAAGTCGCATCCCGCCTGGACCGGCGTGCAGCGGATCATGGACACCGGCGGCCAGGTGGCCAAGTTCAACAAGCGCTTCGCCGGCCTCGGGGTCAAGACGTAGCGGTCGCGCGGGGCGCCGCTCAACCCGGCGCCTGCCGCCTGATTTTGCCGCAATCCTCTGCCATGTCTGTCCAACGCCGGACGGCGCGAAGGGACTGACGGTGATGAGCATGCGCGGCACCCACCCTGGACGCAACGTCGTTGCGGCGGCGCTGCTGCTCGGACTGGGCGGCTGCGTCGTCTATCCGGGTGGCCAGGTCTATGGCGGCGGCTACGGCTATGCCGCCCCGCCCGCCGCCGGCTACGCCCCAGGCACCGCCGACGGCGCCCCGCCCGCCTATTTCGCCCAACCGGGCTACGCCCAACCGGGCTACGCCCAACCGGGCTATGCCCAACCGGGCTATGCCCAACCGGGCTATGCCCAACCGGGCTATGCCCAACCAGTCTTCGTCCAGCCGGGCTATGCCCAACCAGTCTTCGTCCAGCCGGGCTATGCCGGCTACGCCCCCGGCTTCATCGCCCCGCCGGTGATCGGTTTCGGCTTTGGCGGCGGCGGCTGGTCGGGCGGCGACTATCGCGACGGCGGCAACTGGCACGGCGGCGGGCCGGGTGGCTGGCAGGGTCAGGGCGGGCCGCGCCCGAACGACGCCGCCCAGAACCGCCAGCAACCGCACCCATGGGCGCGCGGCGGGCAGCAGACGGCGCAGCCGACCCGCTTCGCCCCGGCCGCCGCGCCGCAACAGCGCGGCGGCGAGCAGCGGCCGAACCCGAACCAGAACGGGCACTGACCGCCGCGCTCAGTCGATCACCGCGGGATGCGCCGCGTCCGGCTTGGCGGTCGCGGCGACCGGCCGCCGCATCACCAGCAGCAGCAGCAGCGCCAGCAGCGTCGTCAGCATCATGAACTTGTAATCGTCGATATAGGCGATGATCAGCGCCTGATTGTTGATCAGCGCGTCGAGCACCTGCGCCCCGGCGCTGCGCCCCGGATTGAGCAGATGCGTCACCGCCCCGCCCGCCTGCAGCGCCCGGTTGAACGGCGTGACGAAGGCGCCCAATTCGCTGTGCACCACTTGCACGTTGCGCGCCAGCAGCGCCGAGGTGACGGAAATGCCGATCGCGCTGCCGACATTGCGGAACAGGCTGAGCAGCGCCGTGCCGTCGGTGCGCAGCGCCGCCGGCAGCGTCGCAAACGCCAGCACCTGCAGCGGGATGAACACGAAGCCGAGCGCCGCGCCCTGCACCATCAGCGTGCCAATCAGGCTGCTGGCGCCGATATCGGGGGTCCAGGTGGTGCTCTCATAAAGCGACCAGGTCAGCAGCAGCAACCCGAACGCCATCAGCTTGCGCGGGTCGAAGCGGGCGGCGAGCCGCCCGGCCAGCAGCATCGAGGCCATCGTGCCGATGCCGCGCGGCGCCATCACCAGCCCGGCCGTCGCCACCGGATAATTGCCCAGCGTCTGCAGCCATGGCGCCAGCAGCGCCGAGGTCGCCAGCAACACCACGCCAATGGCAAACATCATCGCCAGCGCAGCGGAGAAATTAACGTCCTTGAAGATGCGCGGCGAGATGAACGGCTTGTCAAAGGTCAGCAGATGCACCAGGAACAGATAGATGCCGAGACCGGCCAGCACCGCCTCGGTAATCACCTCGCCGGAGGAGAACCAGTCTTTGTCCTGGCCGCGGTCGAGCATCATCTGCAGCGCGCCTAGGCCGAGCGCCAGCACGCCGAACCCGGTCCAGTCGAAGCGCAGCGCCGCGTTGATCGGCGATTTCGGCATGAACACCGCCAGCCCGGTGATCGCCAGCAGACCAAACGGCAGATTGACGTAGAACACATAGCGCCAGTTATAAACGTCGGTCAGATAGCCGCCGAGCGTCGGACCCAGGATCGGGCCGACCATCACCCCCATGCCCCACACCGCCATCGCCGTGCCGCGCATCGCCGGCGGATAAATGTCGAGCATCAGCGCCTGCGACAGCGGCACCAGCGCCGCGCCGAACACGCCCTGCAGCAGCCGAAACGCCACCATCTGCGGCAGCGACTGCGCCACCCCGCACAGCATCGAGGCGACGGTGAACCCGACCAGGCACAGCAGGAACAGGTTCTTGCGGCCAAACCGCGCCGCCAGCCAGCCGACCGGCGCGGTCATGATGGCGGCGGCGACGACGTAGGAGGTCAGCACCCAGGTAATCTGATCCGATGTCGCCGACAGGCTGCCCTGCATATACGGCAGCGCGACGTTGGCGATCGTCGAGTCGAGTGCCTGCATCAGCGTCGCCACCATCGCGCAGACGGTGATGATCGCCCGGTGCGGCACCGGGCGATCCTCGCTCGGGGCTGCGCTCACGGCAACAGATCGGAGAAATGCCGGACATGCCCGGTGTCGATATCGGCCTCGACGCTCATGCCGGCGCGCAGGTCCGGCGCGCCGGGCGGGCGCTCGACCAGGATGCGCACCGGCAGACGCTGCACCACCTTGACCCAGTTGCCCGAGGAGTTCTGTGCCGGCAACACCGAGAACTCCGACGCGCTGGCCGGCGCAATGCTCTGCACCGTGCCGTGCCAGACGCGGCCGGGGAAGGTATCGACGGTGATCTCCACCGGATCACCGACCTTGACATGGGTCAGCTCGGTCTCTTTCGGATTCGCCTCGACCCAGACATGCTCGTCGGAGACGAGACCAAACGCCGCGGTGGCGTCGGCGAGATACATGCCGGGCTGCGTCGATTCGACATTGGTGACGGTGCCGCTGAACGGTGCGCGGATGACGGTGTGATCGAGCTGACGCTGCTGCTCCTCGACCCGCGCCTGCGCCTCCAGGTATTGCGGCGTCGTCTTGACATCGACATTGGCGTCGCCACCGAGCCGGGCAAGCTGCACATCGGCCTGCTCGCGCAGGCTCTCCGCCGCCGCCTTGTCGGAGGCGAGTTTGAAGCGGGCATCATCATATTCGACGCGGGTGACGCCGCCGCTCCTGACCAGATTGGCGTAGCGGTCGAAATTCGCCTGATCGGCATCGACCTGCGCCTGGCGGGTGGCGATGTCGCTCAGCATGCGCCGATAATCGTGCTTCATCGCCTCCATGGTCAGCGCCGTCTCGGCCAGATTGGCCTTCGCCCCGGCCAGCGCGATGCGCACCTGCCGGTCACGCAGCCGCAGCAGCACGTCGCCGGTGTTGACGTGCTGACCCTCCTTGACATCGACCTCGCCGACGATGCCGGAAATATCGTCGGAAATGGCGAGCTTGCTGGCGTGCACATAGGAATCGTCGATGTTCATGTAGCGGCCGCCCTGCAGCCACCAGTAGCCGGCGCCAACGGCGACGACGACGATGCCGCCCAGCATCAGGATCGGCCGCAGCAGCCGCGTGCGCGACTGCCGTGCGGTGCTGCCGGGAAGCACGAGATTACCGGGTGCGGTGGTTGCCGAGGCCATCAGGCGACATCCTTCATGCGCGGGGCGCGTTCGGCCCCGCGGTTGCGGCATTCGCTGAGCAGCGTCGCCTTCATCCGTTGCAGTCCTTCGATCATGGTCCGCTCAAGGTCTTGAGGAATATTCAGTGTCGCCACTTCAAGGATGGCAGCGCGTTCGCTGTGCAGTTCACCCAGCACCTCGGCACTGGGCGGCAGCAGATGCAGCCGCCAGATGCGCCGGTCCTTCGGGTCCGGCCGGCGCTCGACCATGCCGCGCGCCTCCAGCCGATCGATCAGCCGGGCCACAGTAATCGGCTCGACCTCCAAAATCTCGGACAATTCCTTCTGCGACAACCCCGGCTGGCGTTCGAGCCAGAACAGGATCACCCATTGCGCCCGCGTCATCCCGCGCCCGGCCGCCCGCTTGTCCGACTCATGGCGCAGCAGCCGGGCGACATCGTGCAGCAGGAACAGCAGGTCGGTGTTTTGGGTCACAGCGACATATAATAAGCGGCGTTATGGTATTATGGAGTGGTCATCGTATGCGCTTATGGCATGGGTGCCGCGTGCGGCTGCCGGACACCGCCCCGGCGCCAGACGCCAGTCCACCGTCAAGCGTCTTGACTTCTCCCCTCCCCCTGCCCCCTCCCACGAGGGGAGGGGAGAAGAAACCAACACCCGCAAAATCCACTTGCCCAGCCAGCCTCCTCCATGTTCTTGTTCCGTTCGTGACCCCCGTACCCCCACCCGCGGCCGAACGCCTCGCCCGCATCCTCGACGATCTGTGCAAGGCGGTGGCCGCGCGCGGCCCCGGCGGCTTCCTGCCGATCCCGCTGCTGGTGCTGGTGTGGACACGCATACGGCGGGCCTCCCTGCGCATCGCCCGCCTCGCCGCCCGCGCCGCCGCCGGCAAACCCCCCATCGTCCTGCGCGCCCCGCGCGCCGCACCGCAAAACTCCGCGCCGAGAAAACCCGCACGCCGCCTGCCCCGGCGCGCCGGCTGGCTGATCGGGCCGGTGCCGGCGGCCGGCGGCTACGCCTCGCAACTGCACCATCTGCTGACCCAGCCGGACATGGTCGCCCTGCTCGACGCCGCCCCCGGCATCGACCGGCTGCTGCGCCCGCTCTGCCGCATGCTCGGGGTCGCACGCCCCAAACTGCCACCGCGGCCCACCACGCGCCGGCCAACCCCGCGCCAGCCGCCGCACGCCCCGGCCGTGCCGCCCACGCGCGCCATCCCGCGCGACAGCATCCTGCGCGACCGGCCACGCGCCGCCCGCGCCCCGCCGCAAACCCTCCGCCGCTTCACCCGGCCGCCGTTTCCCGCGTGACGCCGCGGCGCCGACGCGCGTCTGCGGCGCCGCTGTCCGGCGGCCGGCGATGGATTGACAAGGCCGGGCGCCCGCGTTCTGGTAGGTGGAACGCATAATAACAGCAAGGAACGTCCGCCTTGTCCGGCAAGATGCCGTCGATCCGTACCGTCGCCGCGCTTGCCGGGGTCTCGACGGCCACTGTCTCGAATGTGCTCAACGCGCGCCGCAGCGTCGCGCCCGACCTTGTTGCGCGCGTTCAGTCGGCGGTGGCGGAACTCGGCTACATCGCCGATCTTGGCGCCTCCCGCCTGCGCTCGCGCCGCTCGACCGTGGTTGGCGTGGTGGTGCCGGACATCGCCAATCCGTTTTTCGGCACGCTGGTCGCGGCGCTGGAGGATGCGGCGCGGCGCGATGGCTACGATCTGCTGGTGGTCTCCTCGGGCGAGGACCCGGCGCTGGAAACCGCGCGGCTTCGCACGCTGCTGACCTGGCGTCCGGCCGGGCTGATCGTCGCCCCCTGCGACGACCGGCTGGCCGGACGTGCCCTGGTGCAGGCGGCCGGCGTGCCGATGGTCTGCGCCGACCGGGTGCCCGCCGATCCGGCCTTCGATGTCGTCACCGTCGATAACCGCACCATCGCCGCCGAGGTCGGGCGGCATCTGGTCGCCACCGGCCGGCGGCGCATCCTGATCGCCGCCGCCAACCTCGCCATCGGCAACAACCGCGACCGCTGCGCCGGCGTCCGCGACACCGCCGAACCCGCCGGCGCCACGGTGGAAATCATCGAGGTCGGGGTGCGTCTGGCCGAGAGCCGCGCCCGGCTGACCCGCCGGCTGACCTTCGGCCCGGTGCCGGATGCGCTGTTCACGCTGAACAATGTCGGCACCGTCGCCGCCCTCTCCGCGCTGGCCGAGGTGCGGCTCGCGGTGCCGGAGGATCTCGCTTTGGTCGGCTTTGACGATGCCGAATGGATGCGCGCGGTGTCGCCGCCGCTGAGCACCGTGCATCAGCCGCTGGAACAGATGGCACGCGCCGCCTGGGGGCGGCTGATGGCGCGCATCGGCGGCGACACTTCGCCCCCGCATCACCTGCGCCTCGCCTGCCGGCTCGACTCCCGCGCCTCCTCGGCGCCGGCGCGGCGGCTGGCGCTGGCCCACTGGCACTGATAGCGTGGCGCGGTGAGCTGTTTCCTCGGCCTTGATCTCGGAACCTCGGCGATCAAGGCAGTGATCGTGGACGACGCCGAGACTCTGCTGGCCGCGGCGGAGGTCAAACTCAGCGTCCACGCCCCCTGCCCGCTCGCCTCGGAACAGGACCCGCGCGACTGGTGGCGGGCGGTGGAACTGGCGCTCGACCGGCTGGGTGCCGAGGCCCCCGGCGCGATGGCGCGGGTGGTGGCGATCGGCCTGTCGGGACAGATGCACGCCGCCGTGCTGCTCGACGCCGCCGACCTGCCGGTGCGCCCGGCGATGCTGTGGAATGACGGCCGCGCCCATGCCGAGGCGGCCGACCTCAAGCGCCTCGGCAGCGAGCTTGCCGCCGAGCTGGGCGTGCCGGCGCTGGCCGGGTTCACCGCGCCGAAACTGCTCTGGCTGGCCCGCCATGAGCCGGCCAGCCTCGCCCGCGCCCGGTCCCTGCTGCTGCCCAAGGACTACATCCGCCTGCAGCTGACCGGCGAGCGCGCCACCGACCCGTCGGACGCCGCCGGCACCTGGCTGCTCGATGAGGCCCGGCGGGTGTGGAGCGCGCGCGCCATCGCCGCCGTCGCCATCGACCCGGCGTTGCTGCCGCCGATCATCGAGGGCAGCGCCCCGGCCGGGCGGCTGCGCGCCGGCGTCGCCGCCCGTTTCGGCCTGCCGCCCGGCATCGTCGTCGCCTGCGGCGGCGGCGACACCATGACCGGCGGCGTCGGCATCGGCGCGGTGGAGGACGGCCGCGCCTTCGTCGGCCTGTCCACCTCGGCGCAATTGTTCGTCGCCGCGGCGGCCCACCGGCCGGCGCCGGAGCGTCTGGTGCATGCCTTCTGCCATGCCGTCCCCGGCCGCTGGTGCCAGATGGCGGCGATGCTGAACGGCGCCGGGGTGCTCGCCGCCATCGCCCATCTGCTCGGCGACGCCGACATCCCGGCGCTGCTGGCCGAGGTCGAGGCGCGGTTCACCGGTCCCGGCCGGCTGCTCGTGTTGCCCTATCTCTCCGGCGAGCGCACGCCGCACGACGACCCGCATGCGCGCGGCGTGGTGTTCGGCCTGACCCCCGACACCGCGCGCGTCGAACTGGTACAGGCGGCGCTGGAAGGGGTGGCGTTCAGCCTCGCCGATGCCCGCGCGGCGCTGTCGGCCGCCGGCACCGTCATCGACAGCGCCGGCATCGTCGGCGGCGGGGCGCGCAGCCTGTTCTGGACCCGGCTGATCGCCAGCGTCCTCGGCATCGAGTTGCGCGTCTATGCCGGCGGCGCGCGCGGCCCGGCGTTCGGCGCGGCGCGGCTCGGCCGGCTGGCCGCCGGCGGCGACCCGGCAACGGTGCTGGCCGAGCCGCCGGTGCTGCGCGTCGTGCCGCCCGATCCGGCGCTGACCGACGCCTATGCCCCGCGCATCGCCGCCTTTCGCCGACTCTATGCCGCGCTGCGCCCCGAGTTCGCCCGGGGTGCGGCATGATCGCGGTGCTCGACATCGGCAAAACCAACGTCAAGCTCAGCATCACCGATGCCGATGGCACCGTGCTGGACTCGCTGGCGACGCCCAACACGCCGCGCCCGGCGCCGCCCTATGCGCATCACGATCTGGCGGCGCTGGAGCACTGGACGCTGGCGGCGCTGACGACGCTCGGCCGGCGCCACCCGATCACCGCGATCGTCGCCGCCGGCCACGGCTCCGGCGGAGTGTTGGTCGATGACGCCGGGCCGGTGATGCCGATGGTCGATTACGAGGGCGAGATGCCGCCCGAGATCGCCCGCCGCTACCTGACACTGGCCGGCGACTACCGCATGCGCGGCAGCCCGATCCTGCTCGGCGCCTCGCACACCGCGCGGCAGATGCTGTGGATCGAGACCGCATGGCCGGCCGCGTTCGCCCGCGCGCGGCATTTCCTCGGCCTGCCGCAATACTGGGCTTGGCGCCTCGGTGGCCGCCCGGCTTCCGAGGCGACCATCCTGGCGGCGCAGTCGCATCTGTGGTCGGTGCGCGATGCGGCGTTCACGCCGATCGTGGCGGCGCGCGGCTGGGCCCATCTGCTGCCGCCGCTCGCCCCGGCCTGGGCGACGCTCGGCACGCTGCGCGCCGACCTCGCCGCCCGCGCCGGGCTGCCGGCCAGCACCCGGCTGATCTGCGGCGGGCATGACAGCAGCGTCAATTTCTACCGCTATCAGGCGGCCGGCCTCGCCGGGCTGACGGTGGTGTCCACCGGCACCTGGATCGTCGCGCTCAGCGATGCCGCCGATCTCGACGCGCTCGATGAGCGGCGCGGCATGACCTGCAACGCCGATCCGGCGGCGCGCCCGCTGGCCGGGGCGCTGACCATGGGCGGGCGGGAATTCGCGCTGATCGCCGGCGCCCAGCCGGACGGCGCCGCCGGCGATGCCGCGGTCGCGGCGCGGCTGGTGGCGCGCGCCACCCTGCCGCTGCCGTTCTTCGGCGAGGACGACGCCATTCTGCCGGGCCGCGCCGGTCAGGGCCGCATCGCCGGCCCGCCGCCGCAGGACGCCGCCGAGCGGCGGGCGCTGGCACTGCTCGCCGCGGCGCTGCTGACCGACCTGCTGCTCGACACGCTCGGCGCCGCCGGTGAGGTGGTGCTCGACGGCAGTTTCGTCCGCGACCCGCTCTATCCGGCGCTGGTCGCGGCGCTGCGGCCGGCGACGCGGCTGCGCTTCAACCTGGAGACCGACGGCGTCGCCGCCGGCTGCGCCCTGCTGGCCGGCCACACCACGCGCAGCCGCCCGGCGCCGCTGGCGTTGCAGACCCCAGCGCCGCTGACGATCCCCTCGCTTGCCGATTACCGCGCCCGCTGGCGCCGCCTGGCCGGTGCCGCGCCGGAACAGAAAGAGCAACCATGAGCAAATCCGCCGACAGCAAAACATCCGAACACACGCTGCGCCGCGACATGGTGGAAACCTGCCGCCGGATGAACGCCAGCGGCATCAATCAGGGCACCTCGGGCAATCTCTCGGCGCGCTGCGGCGACGGCTTCCTGATCACCCCGTCCTCGCTCGCCTATGACGCGATGAAGCCGCACGACATCATGCGCATGGCGTTCGACGGCAGCTATGAGGGCGAACACCGCCCGTCCTCGGAATGGCGCTTTCATCGCGACATTCTGCGCGCGCGCAGCGATGTCAACGTGGTGCTGCACTGCCACTCGGTCTATGCGACGACGCTGGCCTGCCAGCACCGGATGATCCCGGCCTTTCATTACATGGTCGGCGTCGCCGGCGGCACGACGATCCGCTGCGCCCGCTATGCCACGTTCGGCACTCAGGCGCTGTCGGATGCGGCGCTGGAGGCGCTGGACGATCGGCTGGCCTGCCTGCTCGGCCAGCACGGGCAGATCGCGCTCGGCAACAGCCTCGGCGCGGCGCTGTGGCTGGCGATCGAGGTCGAGACGCTGGCGCGGATCTATGTCCAGGCGCTGCCGCTCGGCACGCCGCCGGTGCTCGACGACGCCGAGATGGCGCGGGTGCTGGACCAGATGCGGCGGATGAGCTACGGCCAGATGCCGGAACCCGAGGGCAGCAACGACGTGGCCCGGCCCAAAGGCAAGCAGAAGGCCGGCTGAACCCACCCCGGCCAGTCGCCGGGTTGACACGGACCGCGGCAGACCGGCCCACTCGCCGCCGTTTTGCCGGCCAAGGACACCGCGTGACCGCCACCCATCCCAACGCCCGCTTCGTCGAGGGATCGACGCTGCGCCATGTCGCGGTCATGGCCAGCACCGGCGCGGTCGGGCTGATCGCGGTGTTTGCGGTCGATCTGCTCAACCTGTTCTACATCTCGCTGCTCGGCAGCAAGCCGACCTCCGCCGCCATCGGCTTTGCCGGCGCCGTCGGGTTTTTCCAGACTGCGCTGTGCATCGGCCTGACCATCGGCGTCGGCGCCACCGTCTCGCGCCGCATCGGCGCCGGGGACGATGCCGGGGCGCGCCGCATCGCCAGCGCCAGCCTCGCGGTGATGCTGGTGCTGACGGCGATCGTCGGCGTGGTCACGGCGCTGCTGCTCAATCCTGTGCTCGACGCGCTCGGCGCCGCCGGGCCGACGCGCGACGCCGCCGCCGGGTTTCTGCTGATCGCCTCGCCGTCGCTGCCGCTGCTCGCCGGCGGCATGGTCTGCTCGGCGCTGCTGCGCTCGGCGGGCGATGCGCGGCGGGCGCTCAATGTCACGCTCTATGCCGCGATCGGCGCGGCGGCGTTCGACCCGCTGTTCATCTTCGGCCTGCATCTGGGGCTGACCGGGGCGGCGATCAGCACCGTGCTGTCGCGCGGCGTGCTGTTCGCCATCGGCCTGCAGGGGGCGCGCTGGCAGCATGGCTTGCTCGGCCGCATCGACATCGCGGCGATGCCGGCCGATCTGCGGCTGGTCTCCGCGGTTGCCGGGCCGGCGGTGCTGGCCAATCTGGCGACCCCGTTCGCCGGCGCCTACGTCACCCGCAGCATGGCGGTGTTCGGCCCCTCGGCGCTGGCCGGACAGGCCAGCATCGACCGCATCGCCCCGGTCGCCTTCGGTCTGGTGTTCGCGCTGACCGGCGCGGTCGGCCCGATTCTGGCGCAGAATCTCGGCGCCGGACGGTTCGACCGGGTGCGCGCGACGCTGCGCGACAGCCTGTTGTTCGTCATCGCCGCGGTCTGCGGCGCTTGGCTGGTGCTGTTCCTGGCGCAGGACCTGCTGGTCCGGGCGCTGTCGGCGAGCGGCGAGACGGCGGCGCTGATCCGGCTGTTCTGCACCTGGCTGGCCGGAAGTTTCCTGTTCACCGGCACGCTGTTCGTCGCCAATGCCTCGTTCAACAATCTCGGCTTCCCGCTGCTGGCGACGGCGTTCAACTGGGGCCGGGCGACCCTCGGCACCATTCCCCTGGTCATGCTCGGCCGGCCGTACGGTGCGGTCGGGGTGATGTGGGGGCAGGCCGGCGGCTCCTTCGTGTTCGGCATCGCCGCGGTGGTGGTGGCGTTTCACGTCACCGCCCGGCTCGACCGTCGCGGGCCGCCGTGGCGGGGCGCGATCCCGCTGCCGGCAGCCGAGCCTCCGCTCCCCCCCAAACCGGAGCCAGAGCGTGCAACAGCATAATCCGCAACCGCCGCCCGCCTCGCGGCCGCGGCGGCGGCCGGCGGCGACCATGCGGGTCCGCCTCGGCGCCTTTGAACTGCGCAAGCGCGGCGCCGTCCGCTTTGACCTGCGCGAGCCCTATCATTTCGCCGTCTCGCTGAGCTGGCCGCATTTCGCGCTGCTGTTTCTGTGTCTCAATCTGGCGATCAACGTGCTGTTCGCCGGCTTCTATCTGCTGCAGCCGGGCAGCGTCGCCAATGCGCGCAGCGGGTCCTACAGCGACGTGTTCTTCTTCAGCATGGAGACGCTGGCGACGGTCGGCTACGGCGCCATGTCGCCGGCGACCTTCTATGGCCATGTCGTCTCGGCCTCCGAGATCATCACCGGCATGGCCTTCACCGCCATCATGACCGGCCTCACCTTCGTCCGCTTCTCGCGCGGACGGGCGCGGATTCTCTATGCCGACAAGGCGGTGATCGCCAATTACAACGGCGTGCCGACGCTGATGGTCCGCATTGCCAACGGCCGCACCAGCATGATGACCAACGGCCGCGCCGAATTGTCGGCGCTGATCGGCGAGCTGACGCAGGAGGGCCAGTTCTACCGCCGCGTCCGCGACCTGCAACTGAGCCGCGCGCGGCTGCCGATGTTTCCGCTGACCTGGACGCTGATGCACCAGATCGACGCGACATCGCCGCTGCACGGCTGGGACGCCGAGGCCTTCGTCACCCGGCAGTTGCGCCTCGTGCTGACCGTCGAGGTGCACGACCTGGCGCTCGGCGCCGATGTGCGCGACATCAAGGATTACGGCGGCGCCGATATTGCCATCGGCATGCGCTACACCGATGCGGTGTCGATCGACGAGCACGGCCACACCATCGCCGATCTCGGCCTGCTCAGCGATCTCGAACCGGACAGCGGCACCAGCTTCGCGTAACCACTCGGCAACATCGCGCCGGCATCATGGAGTCTTGTTTGCCCAGGGTGAACCCGGATGGCCGTACTGCGCTGGCGCCTCGCCGACCGGATCGGGATTGTGCCGCGCCTGCTGATGCTCTCGCTCGCTGCGCTGGTGCTGGCGGTGGTGCTGGTGCAGGGCTGGACCCTGCGCGCGGTGCAGGACGGCGCGACGCAGCAGGCGCAGACGGCGCTCGACGCCAGCCTGGCGCTGCTGCATCTGCGGCTGGCGCCGCTCGGCACCGGCTGGGCGGACGCTGCCGACGGGCTGACGCTGGGCGGCCATAAACTTGCCGGGCGCAATGATCTGGTCGATGACGTCAAGGCGGTGACCGGCGCCGTCGCCACCATCTTCGCCGGCGACCTGCGCGTCGCCACCAATGTCAGCAAGCCGGACGGCACCCGCGGCGTCGGCACGCGGCTCGCCCCCGGCCCGGCCTATGACAGCGTGTTCCGCAGCGGCATCGCCTATCGCGGGCGTAACGTGATCCTCGGCGCCGCGCATCTGACGGTCTATGAACCGGTGCGCGACGCCAGCGGGCGGACGGTCGGCATCCTGTTTGTCGGCGTGCCGCTGGCCAGCGTCGAGACGACGGTGGCGGCGGTGATGCGCGAGGCGGTGGCGGCCGGCGGCGCCGTCGCCGTCGCCGTCGGGCTGACCCTGCTGTGGCTGCTGCGCCGCACCCTGCGCCCGCTGGAGACGCTCGCCGCCCGACTGCACGACATCGCCGGCGGCGCGCTGGAGGGCGCGGTGCCGTGTACTTTGCGGCGCGACCAGATCGGCGCCATCGCCCGCGGCCTCGCCGCCCTGCGCGAAGCCGCGCTGCAGGCGCGCAGCCTGGAGCGCGCGGCGGAGACGGCACGCGCCCTGGCGGCGGCGGAGAAACGAGCGGCCCTGGCGGCGCTGGCAACCACGGTGGAACAGGCGACCGAAACGGTTGCCGCCGAGGTGGCACAGGGCGGCGGCGCCCTCGCCGGCATCGCCGACGGCATGGCGACCTCGGCCGCACGCACCGACGAGAGCGCCCGCGCCGCCGCCGCGGCGGCCGGCCGCGCGCTCAGCAACGCCCAGGGCGTCGCCGCCACCGTCGAGCAATTCGCCGCCGCCATCGCCGAAATCACCACCCAGACCGGCCATTCCGGCGCCGCGATCGAGGCCGCGATAACCGAGGGCCGCGGCACCCGCATCGCGATCGAGGCGCTGACCAGCCGTGTCGGCCGCATCGGCGCCGTCGCCGACCTGATCGCCGAGGTCGCCAGCCGCACCAATCTGCTGGCGCTCAACGCCACCATCGAGGCGGCGCGCGCCGGCGAGGCCGGCCGCGGCTTCGCCGTGGTGGCCGGCGAGGTCAAGCAGCTTGCCGCCCAGACCGCACAGTCAACCGAGGAGATCACCCGCCAGATCGCCGAGGTGCGCATGGCGACCGAGGCCGCGGTGGCCGCGGTCGGCCGGATCGACGACAGCATCGCCCGCATCGACGCCATCGCCGCCGCCATCGCCGCGGCGGTGCGCCAGGAGGGTCTGGCGAGCAGCGAGATTGCCCGGCTGATCGCCGAAACCGCGCAGATGGCCGAGGACGTCGCCAGCCGGATTGACAGCGTATCGGCCGAGGCGGCGCGCACCGGACGCGCCGCCGGCGCGGTGCATGACGGCGCCGAGGCGCTGCAGCGCGCCGTCAGCGGTCTGCGGCAGACGGTGCAGCAGGCGCTGCATGGCTCGGCCGCGGCGATCGCGGCCTGATGCGCCGACCGGCGCCGCCGGCTCAGGGCGGAGCGGACGGCGCCAGCATGTGCGCCAACACCTGACCGAGGCAGGTGCGCAGCCGATCGGCGGTGCGCCGACGCTCCGGCCGGGGGCTTTGCTCCAGGTCGATCTTCCCGTCATCGACCCAGGCACGCATCAGCGCATAGCGGGGAAACAGCATCACGCCGGGACGCAGCGCCACCTCGGTCAACGCCGCGCGATACGGGTCGAGATCGGCCGATCGGGCCAGCAGGCGGCTGAACGGCAGGTCGATCAGCACCAGATCGACACCCGCGGCGGCGGCGGCGGCGGCCCCGTCGGCCAGGGTGCGGCGGAACTGCTCGGGCGGCTGGCGGCGCAGCGCCTCGACCGTGCCGGTCTGCCACAGCACCAGTTGATAGGGGTGCATGGCCAGTTCGCGTCTGAGTGTCGCCAGCATGTCGCCGGCCGACTCGGCGCGGGCGGCGCGCAAGGTCAGATGCGTCTGCAGCGCCGGCGCCCCGGCATGCAGCGTCTGCAACAGGCGATCGGGCATCGATCCGTCCGGCCCGCCGCGCCCGCCGAGCAAGCCGGCCGAGCCGATCGCCAGCACATCGAGCCGGCCGCCGCCCGCCAGCGCCGCCGCGACATGCGGCAGCGGCCGCGTGGTGAGGGTCAGTGACGCTGGCGTGCTGCAGGCCGGCGGCGCCGCGGCGTGCCCGACGCCGGGCAACGCCAGTCCGATCGCAACGAGGCAGACAAGCACCCTCATGCCGCGCTCGCTACCCGGCCCAACCATCTGCAACAAGCGCCCGTTCGGCATCACCGCGATGCGGCGGCGGGCCGCGGAACCGGCTAGCCCGCCGGCGCCGCCTCGATCATGGCGCGCGCCGACTGCATCCGGTCCATCGCCGCATCGAGCGCGGCGACATCCATCTTGTCGGCCGCGGCATAGTCGGCCTCGGCCGCGGCCAACCGGCGGTCGCCCTCGGCGCGCGAGACCTGCGCCACCGGCGTCGCCTCATCGGCCAGCACGGTGACGCGCGCCGGCGTCACCTCGGCGAAGCCGCCGGAGACGAACAGCCGGTCGATCACGTTGGCGCCCTCATAGAGCCGGATCGTGCCGCCGCGCAGCAGCACGATCATCGGCGCATGGTTGACCATGACGCCAAGCTCGCCCTCCGCCGCCGGCAGCACCACCATATCGACGGGGCGCGACAGCAGCAATTTTTCCGGCGAGACGATCTCCAGATCGACCGGCATCAGGCGGTGGCCTTCATGCTCTCGGCCTTCTGCACCGCCTCCTCGATGGTGCCGACCATGTAGAAGGCGGCTTCCGGCAGGTGGTCGTATTCGCCGGCGACGATCGCCTTGAAGCTGCGGATGGTATCGGCGACGGGGACGAACTTGCCGGGGAAGCCGGTGAACACTTCTGCCACATGGAACGGCTGCGACAGGAAGCGCTGAATCTTGCGCGCCCGCGCCACCACCAGTTTGTCTTCTTCGGACAACTCATCCATGCCGAGAATGGCAATGATGTCCTGCAGCGACTTGTAGGTCTGCAGCACCCGCTGCACTTCGCGCGCCACCGTGTAGTGCTCGTCGCCGACGATGCGCGGATCGAGCGCGCGCGAGGTGCTGTCCAGCGGATCGACCGCCGGATAGATGCCAAGCTCGGCGATCTGGCGCGACAGCGTGGTGGTCGCGTCCAGATGGGCGAACGAGGTCGCCGGCGCCGGATCGGTCAGGTCGTCGGCCGGCACATAGATCGCCTGCACCGAGGTGATCGAGCCCTTCTTGGTGCTGGTGATGCGCTCCTGCAGCGCGCCCATGTCGGTGGCCAGCGTCGGCTGATAGCCCACCGCGGAGGGGATGCGGCCGAGCAGGGCGGACACCTCGGCGCCGGCCTGGGTGAAGCGAAAGATGTTATCGACGAAGAACAGCACGTCCTGGCCTTCTTCGTCGCGGAAATACTCGGCGACGGTCAGACCGGACAGCGCCACCCGGGCGCGCGCGCCCGGCGGCTCGTTCATCTGGCCATAGACCAGCGCCACCTTGCTGCCCTCGGTGGTGCCCTCGCCGAGCTTGACCACGCCGGCATCGACCATTTCGTGATAGAGGTCGTTGCCCTCGCGGGTCCGCTCGCCGACGCCGGCGAACACCGAGACGCCACCGTGCGCCTTGGCGATGTTGTTGATCAGTTCCTGGATCAGCACCGTCTTGCCGACGCCGGCACCGCCGAACAGGCCGATCTTGCCGCCCTTCACATAGGGCGCCAGCAGATCGACGACCTTGATGCCGGTGACGAGAATCTCCGCCGCCGCCGCCTGATCCTCAAAGCTCGGAGCGTCGCGGTGGATCGGGTAGCGCCTGGCGGTGTGGATCGGCCCGCGCTCGTCGATCGGGTCGCCGATGACGTTGAGGATGCGGCCGAGCGTTTCCGGGCCGACCGGCATCATGATCGGCGAGCCGGTGTCGGTCACCTCATGGCCGCGCACCAGCCCGTCAGTGCTGTCCATGGCGATGGTGCGCACGGTGCGTTCGCCGAGTTCCTGGGCAACTTCGAGCACCAGCTTGCGCTCGCCGATATGGGTCAGCAGCGCGTTCTGGATATACGGCAGCTCGCCCTCGAACTGCACATCGACGACGGCGCCGAGAATCTGCGTGACTCGACCGACGTTGTTGCTGGCCATCGTGTCTGTATCCCTCTGTCTCGTCGGACCTTCAGACGGCTTCGGCGCCGGAGATGATCTCGATCAGTTCCTTGGTGATCGCCGCCTGACGTGCGCGGTTGTAGTTCTGCGTGTACCGCTTGATCATGTCGCCGGCGTTGCGCGTGGCGTTGTCCATCGCCGTCATCTGCGCGCCGTAGAAGCCGGCGGCGTTCTCCAGCAGCGCGCGATAGACCTGGATGGCGAGATTCTGCGGCAGCAGCCGGGCCAGGATGGTTTCCTCGTCCGGCTCGAACTCGTACACCGCGCGCGCCCCCTGCGTCGGCTCCGTCTCCTGCTGCGGCGGCAGCGGCGTCGGGATCAACTGCACTTCGGTCGGCACCTGCGAGATGACCGAGGCGAAACGGTTGAATACCAGGGTGCAGACATCGAACTCGTCGGCCGCCTGCATGGCGATGATCTTGCCCGCCACTTCCTGGGCGCTGGCGAAACCGACCGTCTTGCTGCCGGCGAAGGAGAAGAAGCCGACCAGCCGGTCGTTCATCTCGCGCCGCAGCAGGTCGCGTCCCTTGCGCCCGATCGGCAGCAGTTTCACCGTCTTGCCCTCACTCTCCAGCCGCCGCGCCAGGCTGCGCGCGGTGCGGCCGACCGAGGAGTTGAAGGCACCGGCAAGGCCGCGATCGGCGGTCACCACCACCAGCAGATGCACCTTGTCGCGCCCGTTGCCGACCAGCAGGCGCGGCGCGGTCGGGCTGCCGGCGACATTGGCGGCCAGCGAGGCGAGCATGCGCTCCATGCGCTGCGCATAGGGCCGCGCCGCCTCCGCCTGCGTCTGCGCCCGGCGCAGCCGGGAGGCCGCCACCATCTTCATGGCGCTGGTGATCTTCTGCGTCGATTTGACGCTGGCGATGCGGCTGCGGAGCGCCTTCAGGCTGGGCATCGGCGCACCCTCAGGCGAAGGATTTCACGAACCCGTCGAGGAAGCCGATCAGCTTCTTCTCCGTCTCCGGCTTGATCTCGCGCTCGCTGCGGATGGCCTCCAGGATGCCCGGTTCGCGCGCCCGCACCGCGCCGAGCATCGCTTTCTCGAAGCGGTTGATCTTGCCGACCTCGATGCCGTCGAGATAGCCGCGCACGCCGGCAAAAATGGCGACCACCTGGTCCTCCACCGCAACCGGCGCGAATTGCGGCTGCTTGAGCAATTCGGTCAAACGCGCGCCGCGTGCCAGCAATTTCTGCGTCGAGGCGTCGAGGTCGGAGGCGAATTGCGAGAACGCCGCCATTTCGCGGTACTGCGCCAGTTCCAGCTTGATGCGGCCAGCGACCTGCTTCATCGCCTTGATCTGCGCCGCCGAGCCGACGCGCGAGACCGACAGCCCGACATTGACCGCCGGGCGGATGCCCTTGAAGAACAACTCCGTCTCAAGGAAGATCTGCCCGTCGGTGATCGAGATCACGTTGGTCGGGATGTAGGCGGAAACGTCGCCCGCCTGCGTCTCGATCACCGGCAGCGCCGTCAGGCTGCCGGCGCCGTGCGCGTCGCTCATCTTCGCCGCCCGCTCCAGCAGGCGCGAATGCAGATAGAACACGTCACCCGGATAGGCCTCACGGCCCGGCGGGCGGCGCAGCAGCAGCGACATCTGGCGATAGGCGACGGCCTGCTTGGACAGGTCGTCGTAGAACATCACCGCGTGCATGCCGTTGTCGCGGAAATACTCGCCCATGGCGCAGCCGGTATAGGGGGCGAGGAACTGCATCGGCGCCGGGTCCGAGGCGGTGGCGGCGACGACGATGGAGTATTCCATCGCGCCGTATTCCTCCAGCGTGCGCACGAGCTGCGCCACGGTGGAGCGCTTTTGGCCGATGGCGACATAGATGCAATAGAGCCGCTTGGACTCGTCGTCGCTGGCGTTGATCGTCTTCTGGTTGATAATGGTGTCGATGATCACCGCGGTCTTGCCGGTCTGCCGGTCGCCGATGACCAATTCGCGCTGGCCGCGGCCGATCGGGATCAGCGCGTCGATCGCCTTGATGCCGGTCTGCATCGGCTCATGCACCGATTTGCGCGGAATGATGCCCGGCGCCTTGACCTCGACCTGACGGCGTTCGCCGACGATCGGCCCCTTGCCGTCGATCGGCTGGCCGAGACCATCGACGACGCGGCCGAGCAGCCCCTTGCCGACCGGCACATCGACGATGCGCCCGGTGCGGCTCACCGTGTCGCCCTCGCGGATGCCGCGGTCGTCGCCGAACACCACGACGCCGACGTTGTCCGTCTCCAGGTTCAGCGCCATGCCCTTGAGGCCGACCGAGGGAAACTCGACCAGCTCGCCCGCCATCACGTTCTGCAGCCCGAACACGCGCGCGATGCCGTCACCGACACTCAGCACCTGCCCGGTCTCGGCGACGTTCGCCTCGGTGTCGAACGAAGCGATCTGCTGCTTCAGGATGTCGGAGATTTCGGCGGGACGGATGTCCATCTCAGGCGGTTCCCTTCATGGCGTACTGCAGGCGCTGCAGCCGGGACTTAAGGCTCGAATCATAGAGGCGGGCACCGATCTGCACCACCAGGCCGCCGAGCAGCCCGGGATCGACCCGTTTTTGGATGTTGACGCTGCCGTAGCCGGCCTCGATCAGCCGGGCGCGCAGCGACTGCTCCTGCACCTCGGTCAGCGGATGGGCGGTGGCGACCTCGGCCACCACTTGGCCACGCTTGGACGCCACCAGAGCGGAAAACGCACTGACCACCCCGCGCAGCGCCCGCTGCCGCCGGTTGGCGACCACGACGCCGGCGAAATCCTGCACGATCTTGCCGAAACCCTGGCCGGCGAGCACCGCACGCACCGCGGCCTGCCCGGTCTGCACGTCGATCAGCGGGCTGTCGAGCAGCCGGCGCAGCTCGGCGCTCTGGTCGATCAGCCGGCCGAGCGCATCCATCTGCTCGACGGTCGCGTCCAACGCGTGCGCGTCCTCGGCATACGAATAAAGCGCGGTGGCGTAGCGATCGAGCAGCCCGCCACCGGTTGAGACTGTTGCGCCGCCAGAGGCCACCGTTGCAATTCCATGCTGAAAAGGCCGCGCGCGACGCAGCCGGATACGAGGCCGGGCAAGGCAACCGCGGCGGCGCGGCGTCTAGCATGGGTACATGACAGAGGCAACACGGCGGATCACCCGGCCGCGGCGGTCGGGCGGGGATATTCGCCATCCGGCGCACATGCTACGCAGCGCCATCGCGGACCAGGACTGCCATGCCCGAGACACTCCTGACCAACGCCCTGCTGGTGCTGGATTCCACCGTCGAGCGGGGAACCCTGGTGCTGCGGGACGGGCGCATCGCCGAGCTGCAGCCCGGCCGCAGCCACGCCGCGGCGGCGATCGACCTCGATGGCGATACGCTGATACCCGGCATCGTCGATCTGCATACCGACAATCTGGAGCGCCAGGTGATGCCGCGGCTGACGGCGCGCTGGCCGTCGCGCTCGGCGCTGCTGGCGCATGACGCGCAATGCGCCGGCGCCGGCGTGACCACGGTGCTGGATGCGCTGTGCGTCGGCGATCTCGGCTTCGACAGCGGGCGGGTGCGCACCCTGCGTGAGGGGGTCGCCGACCTGGACGCGATGCTGCACACCGGCCTGCTCAAGAGCGAGCACCATTTGCATCTGCGCTGCGAAATGGTGGCGGAGAATGTGCTCGAACTGGTGGACCAAGTGATCGCCCATCAGCGGGTGCGGATGATCAGCCTGATGGACCACTCCCCCGGCGTCGGGCAATACGCCAGCCTTGACCGGTTCCGCCTGATGCGCCGCAAGGAGGGCCAGGAGGATGCCGCGATCGAGGCGCAGATCGACCGGCTGACGGCGCAGCGGGCGCGGCTGCGCGCCCCCAACCGTCGCGCGTTGCTCGCCCGCGCCGTCCCGCTCGGCGTGGCGCTGGCCAGCCATGACGACAGCAGCGCCGCCGACATCGCCGAAAATCTGGCCGACGGCATCCGCATCAGCGAGTTCCCGGTGACCCTGGCGGCGGCGCGGGCGGCGCGGGCGCACGGCATGGCGGTGATCGCCGGGGCGCCGAACATCGTGCGCGGCGGCTCGCATTCCGGCAACGTCGCGGCGGCCGAGCTGCTCGCCGCCGGCGCCGTCGATGCGCTCGCCTCCGACTATGTGCCGGCCAGTCTGGTTGAGGCGGCGTTCCGCGCCGCCGCCGGCGGTGGCGTCACCCTGCCGGCGGCGGTGGCGCTGGTCACCCTGCGGCCGGCCCGCATGGCCGGACTCGACGACCGCGGCCGGCTGGCGCCGGGGCTGCGCGCCGATCTGGTGCGGGTGCGGCTGTTCGAGGGGCTGCCGGTGGTGCGGCAGGTCTGGCGCGACGGCGAGCGTGTGGCATGAGCTTCGGTCCGCAGGCGCGGGTGGCGCTCTATTATGCGCCGGCCGCGGACGATCCGCTGTGGCAGGCCGGCACCGCCTGGCTCGGCCGCGACCCGGCCAGCGGGGCCGGGTGCAGTCAGCCGCCGGTCGCCGGTCTCGCCGCGATCACCGCCGAGGCGCGGCGCTACGGGTTCCACGCCACGCTCAAGCCGCCGATGCGGCTGCGCGCCGGCCTCGGCTGGGCGGACCTGCGCAGCGCCGCCGCCGAGATCGCCGCCGCGGTTCCGGTATTTACCCTGCCGCGGCTGGAGGTCGCCGATCTCGACGGGTTCCTGGCGCTGCGCGAAACCACGCCCTGCCCGCCGCTGCAGGCGCTGGCCGATCTCAGCGTCGCCATTGCCGACCCGTTGCGCGCGCCACCCGACCGCGACGAACTGGCCCGCCGGCGGGCCAGCGTGCGCAGCCCGGCGCAGGCGGCCAATCTGGTGCGCTGGGGCTATGCCCATGTGTTCACGGCGTGGTTTTTCCACATGACGCTGACCCGCCGGCTGGACGACGCGGAGCGCGCCCGGCTGCAGCCGCAGGCCGAGGCGTATTTCGCCCCCGCCCTGACCGTCCGCCGCCTCGTCGCCGACATCGCCCTGTTCGTTCAGCCCGACGCCGCCGCCGATTTCATCCTGACCGAGCGGTTCACCCTACGCGGCTGAGCGCCAGGGAGCGCCCGCCTACCCCGGCTGGCGCGTCGCGTCCGGCTTGATCGACAGCGGCACCCAGCGCAACCCGTCGCTGCTCTGCACCAGCAGCAGCACCGAGGCGCGGCCGGATTTGCGCACTTTCTCGATGCGGTCCTGCACCTCGGCCGGGGTGGCAACCTCCTCCTGCTGAACCTCGACGATCACGTCGCCCGGCTTCAATCCGCGATCGGCGGCCGGCGTGCCCTGGCCAACATCGGTGATCAGCACGCCCTTCTGATCCTGGGCGATCTGGTACTTGTCGCGCTGGTCCTGGGTGATCGGCGCCAGTTGCAGGCCGAGCCCGGACAGTTCCAGCGGCTTGGCCGGCGCCGGCTTGTCGGCGCTGGCCGATGCGGTCTGCGTCTGCTGGTCGTCGGGCAGTTCGCCGACGGTGACCTCCAGCGACTGCTGCTTGCCGTCGCGCCAGACGCTGACCGGCACCTGCTTGTTGATCTCGGTCTCGGCGACGATGCGCGGCAGGTTGCGCATCTCTTTGACATCCTGATCGGCGAATTTGAGGATGATGTCGCCGGTGTGCAGATTGCCCTTGGCCGCCGGGCCGTTGGCATCGACGCCGGCGACCAACGCCCCGCCCGGCTCTTTCAGCCCCAGGCTCTCGGCGATGTCGGGCGTCACCTGCTGGATTTTCACCCCCAGCCAGCCGCGCCGCGGATGGCCAAAATCGCGCAACTGCTCGACCACTGTTTTGGCGAGATTGGAGGGAATCGAGAAGCCGATGCCGATCGAGCCGCCGGAGGGCGAGTAGATCGCGGTGTTGATGCCGATGACATCGCCGTCCATGTTGAACAGCGGGCCGCCGGAATTGCCGCGATTGATCGGCGCGTCGGTCTGGATGAAATTGTCGTAAGGTCCCTGCTGGATGTCGCGGCCGCGCGCCGAGACGATGCCGGCGGTGACGGTGCCGCCCAGGCCGAACGGGTTGCCGATCGCCAGCACCCAGTCGCCGACGCGCGAGGCGTCGGAATCGCCGAAGTTCAGCGCCGGCAGCGGCTTTTCCGACACGACCTTGAGCACCGCGAGGTCGGTCTTGGTGTCGCGGCCGATCAGCGTCGCCTTCAGCGTGGTGCCGTCCTGCAGCGTCACGCTGATCTCGTCGGCGCCGTCGATGACGTGGTTGTTGGTCACCACGATGCCCTTCGGGTCGATGATGAAGCCCGAACCGAGGCTCTGCATCTTGCGCGGCGGCGCCTGCGGGTTGTCGCGGTTGCGGTGGTTGCGTTCCATGAAGTCGCGGAACAGTTGCTCGAACGGCGAGCCGGGCGGGAACAGCGGCATCTCCGGCCCGGCGCCCGGCCGGTCGCCGTTCTGCGCGGTTACCGTCTGGCTCGACGAGATGTTGACCACCGCCGGCAGCAGCCGGGCCGCGAGATCGGCGAAGCTGTCCGGCGCCGGCCGGGCCAGCGCCGGCGGCAGGAACCCAGGCACCGCCGGCAGCGCCAGCACGGTCGCCACAGCCAGCGATACGGCCCGGATTTTGGCCAGATGGGCAGAACGGAAGGTCACGGGGCGCATGGGCATCGGGTCCCTTGAGGAACGGGCAGTCTCGGGCAGGCGGGGCGTCGCTTCAAGCGTCATGGCGGCGTGGTCGGCGGCGGATCGGCCGCCCGCGGCGCCCGATCGAGCAATTTGAGGAAATCGTCGCCCGGCGTCAGCACCAGCCGCGAGGTGCCGCCGGCGAAGGCATCGCGATAGGCCTGCAGCGTCCGCCAAGTCTGGAAGAACCACGGATCGCGCTGCACCGCATCGGCATAGAGGGCGATCGAGCGTGCCTCGCCCTCGCCGCGCAGCGTGTCGGCGGTGGCGCGCGCCTCGGCGAGCAGGACGGTGCGGTCGCGCTCGGCATCGGCCTTGATGCGCGCGGCCGCCTCGGCACCTTCGGCGCGCGCCTGTTTGGCGACACGCTCGCGCTCGGACTGCATGCGCGACAGCACCGCCTGGGTATTCTCCTCCGGCAGGTCGGCGCGGCGGATGCGCACGTCCTCGACGGTGACGCCGAAACCGTGCATCTCGGCGTTCGACTGGTCGCGGATCAGCCCCATGATGCGGCCGCGCTGCGATGACAGCACATTGAGCAACTGCTCGTTGCCGAGCACGCGGCGCAGCGACGACGACACCACCGAATTGAGCCGCGCCCGGATCGCCTCCTCGGTGACGCCCGCCGCCTGATAATAGCGCAGCGGATCGACGATGCGGAACCGCGCGAAACTATCGACAATCAGCCGCCGCTGATCGCCCAGGATCACTTCCTCGGGCGGCACTTCATAATCCAGCAGCCGACGATCGAAGCCGATCACCGTCTGCACCAGCGGCAGTTTGACGTGCAGTCCGGGCGTGGTGATCACCCGCACCGGCTGGCCGAACTGCGTCACCAGCGCCTGCTCGGTCTGCGTGACGGTGAACAGACTGGCATCGGCGATGATCAGCAGCACCGCCGCAGCCGCCAGCACGATGATCAGGGTGCGCTTCATTTCACCGCTCCCGGCTTCATCGCATCGGGCTTCATCGCATCGGGTGACAGCGGCAGATAGGGCACCACGCCCTGCAGCTTCTGATCGACGATGACCGACGACGTATGCGTCAGGATGTCCTGCATGGTCTCGATATAGAGCCGCTGGAGGGTGACATCCTTGGCCGCGTCATAGGCTTTCAGCACCGACAGGAAGCGCTGCGCCTGCCCGGTCGCCTCGGCGATGGCGGCCTGACGCTGGCCCTGTGCCTCGGCGGTGATGCGCGCGGCATCGCCGCGGGCGCGCGGCACGATGTCGTTACGGTAGCTCTCGGCCTCGTTGCGCATCCGGTCGGCATCGGTGTTGGCGCGCTGCACGTCGCGGAAACTGTCGATCACCGCGGCCGGCGGATCGACCTTCTGCAACTGCACCTGGGTAATCTCGACGCCGGTGCCGTACTGGTCGAGGATCGCCTGCACGCCGGACATCACGTCGGTTTCGATTTTGGCGCGGCCGAGCGTCAGTGCGAACTGGATCGGGGTGCGGCCGATCACCTCGCGCATCACGCTCTCGGCGGCCGATTTGACCGTGTAGGCGGGGTTGCGGGTGTTGAACAGATAGGCCGCGGCGTCGTTGATCCGCCAGAACACGGCGAAGTCGATGTCGATGATGTTCTCGTCGCCGGTCAGCATCAGGCTTTCCGCCAGCACATCGCGCCCGGCGGCGTCGCGCCCCTCCTCGACCCGTGTATCGCCGCTACCCGAGCGATAGCCGATCTCGACGCGGTTGATGCGCGTCACCTGCGGGCGCAGCACGTCCTCCACCGGCCAGGGAATATGGTAGTTCAGCCCGGGCAGCGAGGTGCGGTTGAAGGCGCCGAAGCGCAGCACCACGCCCTGCTCATCGGGCTGCACCCGATAAAAGCCGCTGGCCAGCCAGATCGCCACCACGGCGACGACCAGCAGCACCAGCCCGCGCCCGCCGCCGCCGCCACCCCCGCCGCCGAGCCGCCGGCCGCCGAAGCCCGGCGGCAGGAAGCCGCGCAGCCACGCCTGCAGCCGGGCGATCACCTCGTCGAGATCGGGCACCGGGCCGCCCGGTCCCGGCCCGGTGGGACGCCGCGGCGGCTCCCGTCGCGGGCCATCACCGGGCGCACCCGGCTGCGGCCCCCACGGGCCGCCGCCGGCTGGGCCGCCATTCGGGCCGCCATTGTTCCAGGGCATCGTGAAGGCGTGCTCCTTGCGATCGCGCGGGCGCGCCGGCACCATCGGCACCGGCATTGGCAGGACGCCGCGCGGGCGCCATATCGGCGTCGCGGCGCCGCTGCATATTGACCACGGCCAAAAGGTTTTCAAGCGTATGAGCACTTCCCTGCCCCCGGAGCCGCTGATCCCCGAGCTTTTGCGCGAGGCGCTGCGCGATATCGCCGATCCGGTGACCGGCAAGGACATCGTCACCGCCGGGCTGCTGGAGGGCATCGAGGTGCGCGGCGGATTGGTGCATGTCTCCCTGCTCACCGACCGCCAGCGGGCGCCGCAGATGGAGCCGGTGCGCGTCGCGGTGGAGCAGCGGCTGTCGCGCGAGCCGGGCGTGCGCAACGTCTCGGCGGTGCTGACCGCGCACAAGCCGCCGCCGCCGGAGGCGCCCGCCGCCGCCCCCCACGCCCACGGCCACGCGCCGCCGCGCCCGCAACTGCTGGCCGATGTGCGCGCGGTGGTGGCGGTCGCCTCCGGCAAGGGCGGCGTCGGCAAATCGACCGTCGCCGTCAATCTCGCCGTGTCGCTGGCGATGATGGGGCTGCGCGTCGGCCTGCTCGACGCCGACATCTATGGCCCCAGCCTGCCGCGCATGCTCGGCCTCAGCCGCAAGCCCGCGGTGCGCGGGGACCGCATGGTGCCGCTCGATGCCTGGGGGCTGAAGGCGATGTCGATCGGTTTCCTGGTCGAGGAGGAAACGGCGATGATCTGGCGCGGCCCGATGGTGATGGGGGCGCTGGAACAGATGATGGGGCAGGTGGCGTGGGGACCGCTCGACATCATGATCGTGGACATGCCGCCCGGCACCGGCGACGCGCAATTGACGATGGCGCAGCGGGTGGCGCTGGCCGGCGCGGTGATCGTCTCGACGCCGCAGGACGTGGCTCTGTCGGACGCGCGGCGCGGCGTGCGCATGTTCGAGCGGACGCGCGTGCCGGTGCTCGGGCTGGTCGAGAACATGAGCTATTTCTGCTGTCCGAACTGCAACCACCGCGCTGAGATTTTCGGTCACGGCGGGGCGCGCGCCGAGGCGGCACGGCTGGGCACCGAGTTTCTCGGCGAAATCCCGCTGCTGCTCGACATCCGCAGCTCCGGCGACGCCGGTGCGCCAGTTGCCGCGGCGGCGCCGGACAGCGTCGCGGCGCAGGCGTTTTCGGCGCTGGCGCAGCGCGTCTGGGCCAAGCTGCAGGGCGGTGCCGCCGCCGGACCGCGGATCGTGATCGACTGAGGCGGCGATGGGCGCGCAGGCGCCGCCCGAGCTCGGCGACGGGTGGCCGGACTGAACGGCAGTCTGGCTAGGCCGCCTGCTGCAACGCCTGCTCGGCGGTCAGATTGGTCTCGGCGGTGCCGGAGACGATCAGCTCCAGCACCTCGCGCTCGCTGGTCGCGTGGATATACCGGTCGCCGACCGCCTGACCGCGCTTGAGCACCATCACCCGGTCGCCGACGGCGAATATATCGGTCAGCCGGTGCGAGATGATGACCTGTGCGACGCCCAGCTTCTTCAGCTCCGACATCGTCTCCAGCAGCCGCTCTGTCGCCATCACCGACAGATTGGCGGTCGGCTCGTCGAAGATCACCACCCGCGGGTTGAACGAGATGGCGCGCGCAATCGCCACCGATTGCTGGCGGCCGCCCGACAGGCTCTCGACTTTCTGAAACACCGAGTTGACATCGACCTTCAGCCGCTGCAGTACGGCCTGCGCCTCGCTGTACATTTTCGGGCGATCGACGAAGATGCCGAAATGGCGCGGCCAGCGGCCGAGAAAGATGTTCTGGCCGACATCCATGTTCCCGCACAGCGCGAAATCCTGGTAGATCATCTCCATGCCGAGGTCACGGCTGTCCTGCGGGCTGCGGAAATGGGTCGGCTTGCCGTCCACCAGCACCTCGCCGCCGTCGCGCTGATAGGCGCCGGTCAGCACCTTCATCAGCGTCGATTTGCCGGCCGAGTTGTCGCCGACGAGGCCGAGAATCTCCCCCCGCATCAAATGCAGATCGACCCCGCGCAGCGCATGCACCGCGCCGAAATGCTTGTCGATGCGGCGCATCTCCAGGATCGGGGTGGTCATGACGTGCTCCCTTTGCGACGCTTGAACAGGCGCGACAGGATGCGCTCCTGCCGCAGCCAGATGTCACCGACCACCGCGCCGATCAGGATCAGCCCGATCAGCACGTTCATCCAGTGCTGCGGCATGACGAACGAGGTGCCGTCCGGCAGCAGCACCTGCAGCGACAGCAGCGCGCGGATCAGCGTGATCACCGCGGCGCCGGCCAGCGCGCCGAGCACCGTGCCGTAGCCGCCGAACACCGAACCACCGCCGATGATGACCGAGGAAATGCCGTCCAGTTCCCGCCCCAGCCCGGCCGAGGGATTGAAAGAGCGCAGATAGGCGACATAGATCACCCCGGCGGCGGAGGCGCAGACGGCGGAGAAGGTCAGCGCCCAGAAGCGCACCGCGCCGGTGTTGATGCCGGCGTAGCGGGCCGCCCGCTCATTGCCGCCGACCGCATAGACCCGCTGGCCGATCACCGTTTTGGCCAGCACGATGCCGGCAATCAGCGCCACCAGCGCCATGAACAGCGTCTGCGCGCTGACCGCCTCGGCGATGGCGCGCAGCAGCCCGGAATGCGGCGCCATGCCAAGCGCGTCGAGCACCTCGTACATGTTGCGGCCGATGACGTTGAACCCGTCGGAAAACCCGGAAAGCTGGCGCCCGGCCACCAGCCAGGAGGCGAGGCCGCGGGCGATGTAGAACATGCCGAGCGTCGAGACGAAGGCGGGCAGGCGGAAGCGCACCGTCAGCAGCCCGTTGACCATGCCGCACAGCGTGCCGCCGAGCATCGCCAGCACGATCGCCGGCACCGGGGCCAGCGCCGTTTCCTTCATCAAAAACGCCGCCGTGGCGCCGGAGAACGCCAGCACCGAACCGACCGACAAATCGACATCCCCGGTGGCCAGCACGAAGGTCAGTCCGACCGAGACCAGGGCAATCTCGGTGAACGCCAGCAGCAGCGTGAAGCTGTTGTCGAGCGAGCCCCAGAAATCCGGCCGTAGCGCCATGCCGGCGAGCCACAGCAGCACGGTCAGGATGATCGCCGCGGCATCGCGGCGGGCGAGGAAGGCGCGCAGGCCGCGGGCGGCGACGGCGCGCGCATCGGCGGCACTGCCGCGCATCTGCGCACCGACGATCGCCGCCTCGCCGAGGTCGGGCGGCGGCGGCGCCTGCCGTCCGCGCAGCCGCGCCCAGATGCGCGCCGCCCCGCCGCCGCGGATCGCCCATGGTTCGATCAGCACCGCGGCGAGCAGGATGACGCCGAGAAACGCCTGCACCGCGCCGCCCGGCAACTGGGCGTAAGACTGAACCTGCATCTTCACGCCATCGACATCGATGGTATGGGTGATCGGCACGCCCTCGCGCAGCACCTTGTCGATCAGCACGATCAGCGCGGCACCGAGGCAGGCGCCGAGCATCCGCCCGCGCCCGCCGGCGATCGAGGCGCCGCCGACGATCACCGCGGCGATGACGATGAGTTCCGCACCCTGGCCGATCTGCGAGGTCAGGCCCTTGTCCTGCGCCACGTTCATCAGCCCGGCCAGCGTCGCCGTCAGCGCCGCCAGCAGATAGGCGCGGATGCGCACCCAGCGGGTGGCGATGCCGGCATACTGCGCCGCCTGCGCATTGCCGCCGACGGCATAGGTCTGATAGCCGGCGCGGGTTTTCGCCAGCGCCACGATGCCGATCGCGGCAACCAGGAGAAAGATCGGAATCTGCGAGTTGAAGCCGAGCGCGTTGGTCTCGCCGAGACCGAAGAACCAGTGGTCCTGCACCGCCTTCTGGCCAAACGAGATGGTCTGCCCGCCGGTCAGCCCGAGCACCATGCCGCGGCCGATGAACAGCATGGTCAGCGTGGCGATGAACGCCGGCACGTTCAGCCGCGTCACCAGCACGCCGTTGATCAGGCCGATCAGCAGGCCGGCGATGGTGGCGCCGAAAATCGACCAGCCGACCCCGAGGTCGAAATGGTAGCTGTCGTAGAGCACGCCGAACACGGTGGCCACCAGGCCGAGCGTCGAGCCGACCGAGAGATCGAGTTCCTTGTTGATGATGACAAAGGACATGCCGACGGCCATGACGCCGAAGCGGGCCGTGTCGCGGAGCACGGCGGAAAACGCGTCGGTGGTGCCGAAGAAGCCGGGATTGATGTAGGCGCCGACCGCATAGAGCGCCACCATGAACAGCAGGATGCCGCCTTCCCAGCCGCCGACAATCTGCATCGGCAGCCGCAGCTTGCGGGGCAGCGCGGCGTGGTCATGCTCGGTGGCGGCGGACATCGCTGTTCCTATCTGCTCCCGTCGCCGTTGCTTGGAGGGCCGGGAGGCGGGTGACGCGCCGACCAGCCGTCACGCCGCCCCCTCCCGCTGCCCCCTCCGGCAACCGGAGGGGGCGACCAACTCGGCTCAGTTCTCGAAACGCTTGCCGATGTTGCCGATATTCTCTTTGGTGACGAGCTGGGCGCGGGTGTCCAGATTGGCCGCGGCGATGCCGCGGTCGATCTGCAGATAGAGCTGCGCCACCGGCCAGAAGCCCTGCAGGAACGGCTGCTGTCCGAGCGAGCCGGTCAGTGCGCCGGTCTTGATCTGCTCCTGCTGCTTCGGCCCGAGGTCGAAGCCGAAGGCGCAGATCTGGCCTTGCTTGTGCAACTGGGTGATGGCGTCGCCGAGCGCCGGGGTGACGAAGCCGTTCGCCGTCATCGCGCCGACCACGTCCTTGCGGCTCTCGATCAGGGTGACGACGGAGTTGGTGATGTTGTCCTTGTCCACGTCGATGCCGATATTCTGCGGCCCGGCATCGACCTTGAAGTCCTTCAGGCGGCCGGCCTTGTTCAGCGTCTTGACGGTGGCCTGGAAGGCGGCGGTGATGCGGTGGTTGACCTCCTCGTTGCCGAGCGTCGTGGTGTTCGGGAAGATGATCGTGCCGCTCTTGACGTTCTTGGCGATCAGGCACTTGGCCAGCGCCTCGCCACCGATCGCCGCCGCCGAGGCGTCCTGCCCGGTATGCGAGATCGACGAGCGGTCATAGAGGTTGGGGTCGTAGCTGTTGGTGGTGGCGACCGGCACGCCGTGCGCCTCCAGCTTCTTCACCAGATCGTCATAGGCGCCCGACTGCGGCGTGGTCATGATGACGCCGTCGATCGTCGGGTCGTTGACGATCTGATTGAGGATGGCGATTTCGCGCGGGATGTCGTCAACCGCCGCTTCCGAGCCGAGCATCACCAGATTGATGCCGAACGCATCGGCGGCGACCTTGGCGCCGACATAGGTCGGGTCGAAGAAGCCGTTGCCGGCGGTGTGGGTGACGATGGCGAAGGTCAGCTTGCCCTTGTGCGAGTGGAAATTCTTCGTCCCCGGTGCTTCCTTGGCCGCCTGATCGAAGGAATAGCCGCCGACAGCCTTGTTCAGCATGCCCGACTGGGCGTGCGCCTGCCCGGCGCAAAGACCAAGGCCGGCCGCCACCGCGGCGGCGATCAGCAGATGCTTCATGGATGTCCCCCTCGCGCGCGCCCCCTCGGGGCGCCGTTATCGCACGGCGATCATATCCACACGCGATCGTCGGTCCAGGGGGAATGCGCAATTTGTCTGATAACAGTCCGCCGCCCGCCGCCCCGCCCACGCTGGCGGTAACCGGGCGGCCCTGGTATCGTCGGCCGCACCGCCGCACCGCCGCGCTCCGGCTGCTGCGCGGCGTGGCCATGAACAATCCCAAGGAGCGGCGATGCGCGCCATATTCGTCATGGTGAAATGCGAAATGGGCCAAGCCTATCGCGTCGCCCAGCTCGCCGCCGACTCGATCGAGGAATTGTCCGAGCTGCACTCGACCTCCGGCCAGTACGATCTGCTGGCCAAGTTCTACCTCGACCCGGAGCAGGATACCGGCCTGTTCGTCACCGAGAAGGTGCAGACCCTCCCCGGCGTCAAGGACACCTACACGCTGATCACCTTCAACGCCTTCGTCGGTGCCAGCGGCTGAGCCGGCGGCGTCACATGATGGTCGGCGGCACTGCCCGCGCCGTCCGCCGCAGTTCGGCAATCGCCGACTGAACCGAGCGCCAGCGGTCGAACTCCGCCGTCTCGCCGGCAAGCTGCGCCTCGCTCGCCCGCTCGGTCGCCACCGCGCCGGCGCGCAGCCCGTGGCGGTCGATCAGCAGGCGGGCGGTCTGGATCGGGTCGGGCAGGGCCGCATGAGCACTCATTGCAGGTTTCCTCCGGTCAGGCCGATGCAGCGCTTACGCCCGGCAAGGCCATCGGTTCTGTGCGCCGGGCGCGCATCGGCCCGGCGGCGGACGCGGCCCGCAGCACCTCGCCGATATCGCCGGCGGCGTCGATGCCGAGCACATGATGGCCATGCCACAAAGCGGCGAACAGCAGCGACCATGCCGGCTGCGGCGCCCGTGCCGCGGCGGCGAAGGCCGCCGCCACCGTCGCCGCCGGCAGCACCCCGGCAAGCGCCGGATGGGCGGCGACCAGCGGCGCCAGATCGCGCTCGCGCGCCGCCATCCAGGCGCCGACCGGCGGCTTGAAGCCCTGCTTGCGCGCCCACGCCCCGGCCTGCGGAAACGCCCCCTCCAGCCATTGCCGCAGCAGCACCTTGCCGAAACGCGGCCCCGCCTTGCGGCTGTCCGGCAGGCGGAAGGCGAAGGCGGCGACTTTCGGGTCGAGAAACGGCGTGCGTCCCTCGACGCCATGCACCATCAGCGTGCGGTCGAGCTTGACCAGCAGATCGTTGGGCAGCCATTCGGCGACATCGACCGCCTGCACCGCCTGCATCGGCGAACGCCCGCCGCTGGCGGCGGCGCGCTCGGCGGCGGCCAGCCCGTCGCGCCAGCCGACGATGGCATCGCCGAACACGCCATGCGTGCGCGGCGTCCCGGCAAACCACCGCCACGGCGCCCGCTGCTTGCGATAGCGGCTGTAGCCGCCGAAGATTTCGTCCGCCCCCTCGCCGCACAGCGTCACCTTCAGCCCGCCGGCCCTGGCGGCGCGGCCCAGCATCCAGCCCGGCAGCACCGCGGCGTCGGCCGTCGGGTCGTCGATGGCGGCGGCGATGCGCGGCGCCAGCGTCCAGAAATCACGCTGCGTCATTTCCAGCCGCTCGCACTCGGCACCCATCAGCCGCGCCAGCCGCTCCGCCTCGCGGCTTTCGTCGGCGGCGCCGCCGCCCTGCCATCCCATGGTCAGCGCGCGGATGCGCTGCCCCGTCGCCTGGCGCATCAGCGCCAGCAGCGCCGACGAATCGATGCCGCCCGACAGGAACAGCCCATACGGCACGTCGGCGCGCAGATGCGCCGCGACGCTTTCCAGCAGCACCGCGCCGATCCGCGCCGCCGCATCGCCGGCGCCCAGCGGCCCGCCCTGCGGCAGCGCCGCCAGATGGTGCCGCGCCACGATCGCGCCCCGCTCGATCACCAGCGTCTCGCCGGGCAGCACGCGCCACACCCCCGGAAACACCGTCGCCGCGCCGGTGGTGAATTTCAGCTGCAGCAGCTCGGCCATGCGCCGCGGATCGACCGCGGCCGGCACCAGCCCGGCGGCGAGCAGCGCCTGCGGCTCCGAGGCGAAGGCGAGCAGCGCCGGCGTCTCTACATAATAGAGTGGCTTGATGCCGAACGGGTCGCGCGCCAGCGTCAGCCGGCCACGCGCCGGCTCATGCACCGCCAGCGCATACATGCCGCGCAGCCGGCCGGCGAACCCCGCGCCCTCGGTCTCGGCCAGGAACACCGCCGGCTCGCAATCCGACAGGGTGCGGAACGGCGCCCCCGCCATCGCCTGACGCAGCAGCGGATCGTTGTAGATTTCCCCGTTGGCGACCAGCGCCGCGCCGCCCGGCGCGAACAGCGGCTGATCGCCGGTGGCCAGATCGACTATGGCGAGGCGGCGGTGGACGAGGCCGGTATCGCCGCGCACCAGCAGCCCCTCCCCGTCCGGCCCGCGATGCGCCAGCGCCGCGGCGAGGCGCCGCAGCAGCGCCGAGTCGGGCGCCGTGCCGTCGCGTGTCATCACCCCGGCGATTCCGCACATGCGCTGCGCCATACACCCGCGCCGGCCGGCATGCTATCGGCCCGCATGCGCATCCTGTTCGTCACCTCCAGCCGCATCGGCGACGCGGTGCTGTCCACCGGCCTGCTCGACCATCTGATCCGCACCTGTCCCACCGCCCGCATCACCGTCGCCACCGGCCCGGTGGCGGAGGGGGTGTTCCTGCGCATGCCGCACCTGGAGCGGCTGATCCTGATGGAGAAGCGTCCCTATGGCGGGCACTGGCTCGGTCTGTGGGCGGCGACGGTGGGGACGTGGTGGGATCTGGTGGTCGATATCCGCGCCTCGGCGCTGTCCTGGCTGGTGCCGGCGCGGCGGCGCGCGGTGATGCGGCGCAGCACCGGGCACAAGACGGCGCAGCTTGCCGCGGTGCTCGGCCTGGTCCCGCCGCCGCTGCCGGTGGTCTGGACGGCGCCGGCCGACCGCGCCCGCGCCGCCGCCCTGCTGCCGCCCGGACCGCCGGTGCTGGCGCTCGGCCCGACCGCCAACTGGCGCGGCAAGGTCTGGCCGCCCGACCGGTTCGTCGCCCTCGCCCGTCACCTGCTGGCCGGGCCGCTGGCCGGCGCGCGCATCGCCGTGCTGGCCGGGCCGGGGGCGGAGGAGCGCAGCCTCGCCGCGCCGGTCCTGGCGGCGCTGCCCGCCGCCATCGACCTCGTCGGCCGGCTGACACTGCCGGAGGCCGCCGCCTGCCTCGCCGGCGCGGCGCTGTTCGTCGGCAACGATTCCGGGCTGATGCACCTCGCCGCCGCCGCCGGCGCGCCGACGCTCGGCCTGTTCGGCCCCACCCCGGCGGCCGAATATGCCCCGGCCGGGCGCCGCGCCGCCGCCGTGGTCGGGCGCGGCCCGCGCATGGCAGACCTCGACGTCGCCGCCGCCGTCGCCGCCGCCGAGGCGCTGCTGACATGAGGGTGGCGCAGGTGATGGCCGGCGCCACCCATGGCGGCGCCGAACTGTTCTATGAGCGGCTCTGCGCCGCGCTGCACGGCGCGGGCGATACGGTGCTGCCGGTGATCCGCCACAACCCGGCGCGGGCGGCGCGGCTGCGCGCCGCCGGCATGGCGCCGGTGGAACTCGGCTTCGGCGGCCCGCTCGACCTGCTGACCCGGCCGCGCCTCGCCGCGACGCTGCGCGGGTTCGCGCCGGATGTGGTGGTGAGCTGGATGAACCGCGCCAGCGGCCACATGCCGCGCGGCGACTGGCCGCTGGTCGGCCGGCTCGGCGGCTATTACGACCTGCGGCATTATCGCGGCTGCGACCATCTGGTCGGCAATACGCGCGGCATCGTCACTTGGCTGCGCCAGCAGGGCTGGGCGGAGGGACGCACCCATTACCTGCCGAATTTCGTCACCGACTTCGCCGCCGCCGCGCCGGCCACAGATCTGCTGGCCGCCCGCCCGCTGCTGCTCGGCCTCGGCCGGCTGCACACCGACAAGGGCTTCGACCTCGCCATCCGCGCCCTCGCCCGGCTGCCCGAGGCGCATCTCGCGCTCGCCGGCGTCGGGCCGGAGGGTGCGGCGCTGCTGGCGCTGGCGGCGCGCGAGGGGGTGGCCGGCCGGGTCAGCTTCCTCGGCTGGCGCGACGATGCCGGGGCGCTGCTGCGCGCGGCCGACGTGTTCGTCTGTTCGTCGCGCATCGAGCCGCTCGGCAATATGGTGATCGAGGCGTGGTCGGCCGGCTGCCCGGTCGTCGCGCTGGCGGCGGCGGGTCCGGCCGAGCTGATCCGGCCGGCGCAGGACGGCATGGTCACCCCGCTGGAAGACCCGGCGGCGCTGGCGCAGGCGATCGGCCAGGTGCTGGCCGATCCGGCGCTCGCCCGGCGGCTGGCGGCGGCCGGCCGCGCCCGCTTCGAGGACGCCTTCGCCGCCGCTCCGGTACTCGCGCGATGGCGCGGCTTTTTGCACGAGGTGAGCCAATGACCCCTGGACCAGGGCCGCGCAACTGCCTGACGGATGTGGCCGGCATCGCCATCGGCCATGCGACGGATCTGGCGCTCGCCTCCGGCGTGACGGCGGTGCTGTTCGAGGCGCCGGCGGTGGCGGCGGTGTCGGTGCTGGGCGGCGCGCCGGGCGGGCGCGAGCTCGGGCTGCTGGCGGCGGACATGACGGTCGAGCGGATCGACGCGCTGGTGCTCTCCGGCGGCTCCGCCTTCGGGCTGGATGCGGCGGGCGGGGTGCAGGCCATGCTGCGCGAGATGGGGCGCGGCCTGCCCGCCGGCGGCGCGCGCGTGCCGCTGGTGCCGCAGGCGATTCTGTTCGATCTCGGCAATGGCGGCGACAAGGCGTGGGGGCGGTTTTCCCCCTATCGTGACCTCGGCTACGCGGCGGCGCGGGCGGCGACGGCGGCGGCAGCCGCGCCACTCGGCAGCGTCGGCGCCGGCACCGGGGCGACGACGGCGACGGTGCAGGGCGGGCTTGGCGCGGCGAGCATGATCACCACCACCGGTCATATGGTGGCGGCGCTGGTGGCGGTGAACGCGCTGGGGGCGCCGACGATCGGCGACGGGCGGCATTTCTGGGCGGCGCCGTTCGAGGTCGCGGCGGAGTTCGGCGGCCTCGGCTGGCCGGCTTCGATGGACGCGGCGACGACGCTGCGGCTCAAACGCCCGGCGCAGCCCGGCACCACCATCGGCATCGTCGCCACCGACGCGGTGCTGACCAAGGCGCAGGCGGCGCGGCTCGCCGTCACCGCGCAGGATGGGCTGGCGCGCGCCATCCTGCCGGCGCATCTGCCGATGGACGGCGACACCATCTTCGCCGCCGCCACCGGACGCCATGCGCTCGACGGGCCGGCGGTGCTGGCGGCGCTGTGCCACGCCGCGACCCTGGTGCTGGCGCGGGCGGTGGCGCGCGGCGTCTACGCGGCCCGCACCCTGCCGCATGCCGGGGCGCAGGCAAGCTGGCACGAGTTGTTTCGAGGTTAGAGCGGTTTTCGCTTGGTCCTCACGAACCCGTGTGGCTAGACTTCGCCCGGCTGCCGGTTGGGACGGCATGAGGGCGCGGACGATGATGACTGGCAGCGGCGGAGCGGCGGCGTGAGCGCGACGATGCAGCCGCGCTTCATGCCGGTGGGCCGGGATATTCCCCTGCTCGGCGTGCGTCGCGGCGACCTGCTGGCGGTGGTGCCGATGGACCGCTATCGCGGCGCTGCGGTCTATATGTTGACGCTGGAGGGGCTGCCGGTGCCAGTGCGCGCACACACCGCGCAGGACGGCGACGTGGCCGTGGCGTCGCTGCATCCCGGCGGCGGCACGGCGCGGATGACGCGGGCGCAGTTCGACGAATTGCTGCTCGGGCAGGTGCTGGCAACCTGCAAAGTGCTGGATCGCAGCCTGCTGCCGGAAAGATAGGACGGCCCGCGGCGCGATGTCGGCCGCCGCGGTGGAACTTCGCGCCACCGGCACCACCTTACGCGGGATGACACGGTTTCCGATCTCCGATCATTGCGACGGACAATTGTTTTTCAATCCGGGCAGCGTCCCCTCCGCCCACGGGCTGCGCCAGGTGGCGCGCTGGCAGCGCCAGCGCCAGCGCGCGGAATGGCCGCGCCGCGTCGTCGATCCGCCGTTCCCGGCCCCGCCCGAGGTGGTGCCGGAGCGCGACGTCGCCGTCACCTTCGTCAACCACGCGACGTTTCTGCTGCGCCTGGACGGGCTGGTGGTGCTGACCGACCCGATTTTCAGCGAACGCTGCTCGCCGCTGTCCTGGGCCGGACCAAGGCGCGCCCGCGCGCCCGGCGTGGCACTCGCCGGCCTGCCGCGGCCGGATCTGATTCTGCTGTCGCACAACCATTACGACCACATGGACCTGCCGACGCTGCGGGCGCTACGCCGGCGCCACGCGCCGCCGGTGGTCACCATGCTCGGTAACGCCGCCAAGCTGGCCCGGCTCGGCATCGTCGCCACCGAACTCGACTGGTGGCAGGAGACGTCGCTGGCCGGCGTGCGCATCACCGCGACGCCGGCGCGCCATTTCGCCGCGCGCACGCCGTGGGACCGCAACCGCACCCTGTGGGGCGGCTTCATGCTGCATCATCGGCACGGACAGGTGCTGTTCGCCGGCGATTCGGGCGCCGGAGCGCACTGGCAGGCGATCGGCAGCCGGCTCGGCGCGCCCGATGTGGCGCTGCTGCCGATCGGCGCCTATGAGCCGCGCTGGTTCATGTCCGCCGTGCACATGAACCCCGAGGAGGCGGTGGCGGCGCATCTCGCGCTCGGCGCGCGGCGGTCGGTCGGCATGCATTTCGGCACCTTCCAACTGACCGATGAGCCGATTGACGCGCCGCTGCACGCCCTGGCCGCGGCGCGGGAGGCCGCCGGCCTCGACCCGGACGCCTTCACCGTGCACGGCTTCGGCGAAACCCGGCTTTATCCGCTCGGCGAATCGGGCTAGCGATTCGCCATGGCGGAGATCGAGCTCAGCGCGCGCGGCATCGGCAAGACCTTTGGCGCGTTTCGCGCCCTGGCCGATGTGTCGCTCGACATCGAGCGCGGGGAGTTCCTCACCCTGCTCGGCCCGTCCGGTTCGGGCAAGACCACGCTGCTGATGATCCTTGCCGGGTTTCAGGCGCCGAGCGAGGGACGGCTGCTGTCCGCCGGCGCCGACGTCACCGCGCGCCCGGCCGAGGCCCGCGATTTCGGCATGGTGTTTCAGGGCTACGCGCTGTTTCCGCATATGAGCGTCGCCGCCAACATCGCCTTTCCGCTGCGCGTGCGCCGCCTGCCGGCGCGCGACATCAACCGCCGCGTCGCCGAGATGGTGGCGCGCGTCGGCCTCGCCGGGCACGCCGACAAGCTGCCGGCGAAACTGTCCGGCGGCCAGCAGCAGCGCGTCGCGCTGGCCCGCGCGCTGATCTTCGCGCCGCGCGTGCTGCTGCTCGACGAGCCGTTCTCGGCGCTCGACAAAAGCCTGCGCGAGCAGATGCAGGTCGAGGTCAAGCGGCTGCACGAGGAGACCGGCACCACCTTCGTCTTCGTCACCCATGACCAGAGCGAGGCACTGGCGCTGTCGTCGCGCATCGCCATTTTCGATCACGGGCGGCTGCTGCAGATCGGCCACGCGCGCCAGGTCTATGAGCAGCCGGCCAACCGCTTCGTCGCCGAGTTTCTGGGCGATATCAACCTGTTCAGCCTGACCGACATCGCCGCCGCCGACGACGGCATCGGCGGGCGCTGCGAGGGCGGCGAGGTGCGGCTGCGCCCGGCGGCGCCGATCGCCGGCGGGCGCGCCATCCTGGCGGTGCGCCCCGAACACATGACGCTGGCGCCGCTGCCGGGGCAGAACGCGCTGCCGGCAGTGGTGGAGCGGCGGACCTATCTCGGCGCCAGCACCCGCCTTGACCTGCGCACGCCGGGCGGCGCGGCGCTGACGCTGACCCTGGCGACGCACAGTCTCGCCGGCGGGCCGGACCGCGGCCAGACGGTGCGGGTGTTCTGGCCGGAGGACCGCGGGTTCCTGCTGTCGGACGGCGCATGACTTGCTAGGCTCCGGGCGCGGATGTCACGCGACAGGGGAGACCGATGATGCAGGGCGCATTCCAGCGGGATTGTCTGGAGATTCTGGCCGAAAAGGCGGCGCGCGGGGAAATCGGCCGCCGCCGCTTCACGCAGTTGGCGACGCTGCTGCTCGCCGGCGGCGCCGGACTGGGCGCCCGCGACGCCGCCGCGGCGGCAAAGGAGCTGGTGCTGGTCAACTGGGGCGGCGACGCGATCAAGGCGTATGACGACGCCTATGGCAAATCCTTCGCCCGCGACACCGGCATCACGGTGAAGGAAGACGGCTCGGGGCCGACCGAGGGCGCCATCACCGCGCAATTCAAGAGCGGCAAGCCGAGCTGGGATCTGGTGGACGCCGATCCGTTCTCGGCGATTTCGCTCGGCAAGCAGGGCATGATCGACACCATCGACTATGCGGTGGTCGATCGCACCAAGATGCGGCCCGGCTTCGGCTGGGACTATGCCGCCTCGACCTATTTCTTCTCCTACATCATCGCCTACGACGCCAAGAAGTACAAACAGGCGCCGACCGGCATGGCCGATTTCTTCGACGTGCAGAAGTTTCCCGGCAAACGCTCGATGTACAAATGGGGCGCCGGCATGTGGGAAGCCGCCCTGCTGGCCGACGGCGTCGCGCCGGACAAGCTCTATCCGCTCGACCTCAAACGGGCGCACGCCAAGATCAAGGCGTTCAAGGAGCATGTGGTGTCGTTCTGGGGCGGCGGCGCGGCCAGCCAGTCGGTGCTGATGAACGGCGATGCGTCGATGGCGATCATCTGGTCCACCCGCGCCACGCTGCTGGAGCAGGACAGCAACGGGCAGATCAAGTTCACCTGGGATCAGGGGCTGATCTCGCCCGGCGCGCTGGCGGTGATCAAGGGCAATCCGGGCGGCCGCGACGCGGCGATGAAGTTCATCGCCAGCACGCAGGACCCGAAGAAGCAACTGGTGATGTTCGACATGCTGGGACAGGGTCCGGCCAACCCGGCGACCGACGCGCTGATCCCGGCCGACAAGCGGCGCATCAACTGCGTCGATCCGGCCAACATGCAAAAGCAGGTGGCGCTGGACATGCCGTGGTACGCCGAGAATTACGGCGCCGCGCTCGACGAATACACCAAGGTCATCTCGGCCTGACCACCGCGACGCGCGATCCGCCATGCCCGAGGGCGGCGGATCCGCGTCGTGCCGTGCCACCATTTCCCGCATGCCCGTCACTTGCGATCGAAGGGCCGGTATGATGCGCCATGCCGCCGCGCCGCTGCTGCTCGCCCCGCTGCTGCTGTTGCTCGGCGGCGCCTATGTCGTGCCCTTCCTCGGCGTCATGCGCTGGAGCGTCACCCTGCCGGTGCCGGGCTTCGGGCAATATGTCAGGCTGTTCACCGATCCGCTGGTACTCTCGGTGTTTCTGCGCAGCTTCCGCATCTGTGCCATCGTCACCACGTTGTCGGTGATCGCCGCGTACGCAATCTGCTGCATCTGGGTCAGAGGTGCGCCGGCGCTGCGCATCATCGCCGAGTTCTGCATCCTCGTCCCGTTCTGGATTTCGCTGCTGACGCGTGCCTTCGGCTGGGTCGCGCTGCTGTCGAGCCGCGGCCTGATCAACACCTGGCTGCAGGCCGCCGGGCTGATCGACGAGCCGCTGCCGCTGTCGCAGAACGAGTTTGCCGTCATCCTCGGCATGACCCATTTCCTCATCCCGTTCGCGGTGTTCCCGCTCGCCTCGGCGATGCGCGCGGTCGACGAGCGTGTGCTGCTGGCGGCGCGCGGCCTTGGCGCCCGGCGGGCGCGCATCTTCTGGAGCGTGTTCGTGCCGATGACCCGCGCCGGGCTGATCGGCGCCACCATGCTGGTGTTCGTCTTCGCGCTCGGCTTCTTCGTCACCCCCGCCATTCTCGGCGGCGGCCGCAGCATCATGCTGGCCGAACTCGTCTATGTCCGCATCTTCCAAAGCCCGGACTGGGGGCTTGGCGCCGCCATCAGCGTGGTGCTGGTGGTGCTGGTCGGCGGGCTGCTGGCGCTGCTGTTCCGCCTCGTGCGGCCGGCGCAACTCGTCGGCGCGCGATGAGCGCGCGGCCAGGCCCGGTGCTGCTCGCCGTCGCCGTCGTGGTGGCGGCGTTCCTGCTGCTGCCGCTGGTCGCGGTGGTGCCGATCTCGTTCACTCCGAAGCGTTTCCTGTCGATGCCCAATGGCGTGTGGTCGCTGCGCCATTATCGCGCGCTGCTCGACACCCCCGACTGGGGCCAGGCGATATTGCTCAGCCTGCGCGTCGGCCTGCTCAGCAGCGCCGCGGCGACCCTGCTCGGCCTGTTGTTCGCTCTCGGCGTCTGGATGTTCCGCCCGCGCTTTGCCGCGGCGCTGGTCGGCTTCGTGCTGCTGCCGATGGTGGCGCCGCCGGTGGTCTCGGCGATCACGCTCTATTTCCTGCTCACCTCGTTCTCCGGCGTTGCCGGCGCCATCGGCTACGACACCTGGGGCGGCGTCGTGCTGGCGCATACGGTGATGACCGCGCCGTTCGCCGTGGTGCTGCTGCTGGTCGCCCTCGCCGAGGTCGATCCGCGCATCGACCTCGCCGCGCGCGGTCTCGGCGCCTCGGTGTGGACGCGCGCGGTGCGCGTCATCCTGCCCAACATCCGCTTCGGCATCGCCGCCGCGGCGCTGCTCTGCTTCGTGCTGTCGTGGGAGGAAATCGGCGTCACCCTGTTCATCACCAGCGTCAACGCCATCACCCTGCCGCGGCTGATGTGGATGGGGCTGCGCGACAACATCGACCCGGCCGGCGCCGCGCTCTCGGTGGTGCTGATCGGCGTCACCATCGCGGCGCTGGCCCTGCGCACGCTGCTGTTTCGCCCGCGCGCCTGATGGCCGAGGCGTTCCGCGGCACCCTGTCGGACGCCGATCTGCGCCTGCTGCGGGTGTTTCGCACCGTTGTCGATGTCGGCGGCTATCAGCCGGCAGAACTGGCGCTGAACAAGGGCCGCTCGGCGATCAGCATGGACATCACCGCGCTGGAGCAGCGGCTCGGCGTGCGGCTGGCGGTGCGCGGCCGGGCGGGATTCGCGCTGACCGATGCCGGGCGCACCGTCTATGCGGCGGCGCTCGAACTGTTCGGCGAGGTCGAGCGGTTTCGCGACCGGGTCGCCGCGGCGGCGCAGCATCTCGGCGGGCGGGTGGCGCTGCTGGTGATCGACAATTTCGTCTCCGTCGCCGCCGATCCGCTGGCGCGCGCCCTCGGCGGCTTCGCGCGGCGGCATCCGGCGGTGCGCCTCGAACTCGGCTCGGCGCCGGCGGCCACGGTGCAGCGCGCGGTGCTCGACGGCGAGGCGGAGTTCGGCCTCTCGGTGGTGCCGCGGCCGATGGAGGCGCTGGCGCTGACCCCGCTGTTTCGCGAAACCCTGCTGCTCTACTGCGGCCGCGGCAACCGTCTGTTCGACATGGCGGAGATCACCACGGCCGATGCCGAGGCGCAGAAGCTGGTGCTGCCGAGCGTCACCGACGCCGCCGAGTTCGCCGCCGCGCTTGCCGCCTTCGCGCCGGGGGCGCGCGCCGACACGCTCGATGCGCGGGTGCTGCTGATCCTCAGCGGCGCGTTCATCGGCTTCCTGCCGCCGCATTATGCCGCCGCCTGGGTGGCGCGCGGCGCGCTGCGCGAGGTGCTGCCGCATGTCTTCCGCAGCGACAACATGTTTCATCTGCTGGAGCGGCGCGGCACCACCCCCGGCGCCGCCACCGCCGCGCTGCGGGCGATGATTCTGGAGGCGTTCGCCGCCGCGTCAGCCTGAAACGCGCGCCCAGATGGCGCGGGCATGGTCGCGCAGCGCCAGCGCCTCGGCCCAGCGATCGGACAATTCGCCCCCGTCGGCGCCGGTGATGGCGTAATCGGGCGGGCCGAGTTCGCAGAGAAACACCGCGTCTTCGCCCGGCGCCCGGGCGGCGAAGCGGCGCAGCCCGTAGTCCCACCAGCCGAGGAACAGCTCGACCCATTTGCGGTTCTGCGGAAAATCGAGCGCGACCTGAATCTGGCCGCGCGCCGCGACGCGGCCCTGGAACGATCCCGAACGGTCGAGCACCCGCTCGATATACGATTGCAGCACCGGCGTTGGCGGACAGGGCATTTCCCGATCGACGACGTAATGCGACAGATCGGCCGACAGCACCATTTCCGGCACCGCGTCGAGCAGCAGCAGGGTGGCGAACAGATCGTTGGTGATGCAGTTGCGGTGCGTCTCGAACTGCACCGCCATGCGCTCCTGCGCCGCCAGATGCAGCCAGCCGCGCACCGCCTGCGCCATCTCGCCGACGCGCAGCGGCATCACCTGGCCGACGATGTTAACGAACGGCGCGCCGATGTCGTGCGCCAGATGCAGCGCCGGCCTGAGGTCTTCGATGCTGCGCGGAAACGCGGTGACCAGCCCGGCCAGCCCGGTGCGGCGGAACTCCGGCAGCGTCGCCCGCGCCTGATCGAGCGTCAGCGCCCCGAGATCGACGGCCATGCCGTCGAACCCGGCGTCGCTGACTCGGTCGAAACTTTCACCGAGCGGCGCGCCGGTCATCGCCCACAGCGCCTGATAGGTCTTCAGCGCCATCCGGCTCAGACCTGTCGCCCGCCCACTGGTCGCCCGCCAATCCAGGCACGGTCGTCGGGGTAATCGGCCTCCGAGCGGTTGGGCCAGAAGGCGCGGATCACCGCCGCCTGAAAGCCGAGATAGGTCATCGTCGGCGGCGCCGTACCGCGGCGAGTGAACAGCGCCGCGTGCAGCGCCGGCAGGCGGTGGAACGGCACCCCGGGGAAGGCATGATGCGCCGTGTGGTACTGCATGTTCCAGCACATCCAGCGCAGCACCGCATTGGTCCGCGTGCTGCGGGTGTTGTGCAGGATGTTGGCGTCGTGCGGCAGGCCGAGATGCTCGATGGTGTTCTGCAGCTGATGCACCAGCTTGGTCGCCAGCATCGGCGCCAGCCAGAACGTCACCGCCGCCCAGCTACCGCTCGCCACCGACACCGCCGCGATGGCGCCATAGCCGGCGAGATGCCAGCGCGCCTCGCGCACCATGTCGCCACGCCGCGCCGGCGCGATGTAGCGCTCGCTGACCCGCCCGGCGGCGAAGCGGATGATGCGGCGCCAGCGCGTGTACCAATAGGTCGGGCCGAGCAGCCACAGAAGATAGGAGACCAGCGTATAGCGCTCGCGCGCCAGTTCACCGTCGCGGTCCCAGTCCTGCGTGTGGCGGTGATGCTCGGTGTGCTGCGCCTGATCGAAGTCGCGCGGGAAGAAGCTGATGAAGCCGAACAGCCGGCCGAACCATTCATTCAGCCAGCGGGTGCGGAACACCGTCCAGTGGCTCAGCTCATGCTGTCCGGCATAGAGAAAATTGATCAGCACCCCATGCAACACGAAGGCCGGCACCACCCAGAGCGTGCCCCAGGTGAGATCGAGCGCCACCCCGGTCGCGGCGATGGCGCCGAGATGAGAGGCAACCTGGATCGCCCCTGCCCCGTCGGAGGGGGCGCACAAGGCGCGCAACTGTGCCGGATCGAGCAGATCGCGGCGGGCAAAAACGTCCTGCATGGTTGGGAGGATGGCGCAGCCCGGCGGCGGCGGAAAGACGGTTCTGATGACGTCCGGTTCAGGCGCTGCTGAACCGGACCGGAAAGGGCTTGCGCCCCGCCGCCGCGCCGCCTAGGAAGCGTGCCGACCTTGGATCGGGTGCGTAGCTCAGCGGGAGAGCATCGCCTTCACACGGCGGGGGTCACAGGTTCAATCCCTGTCGCACCCACCACGATTCCAGCGGCCGGATGCAAAGCCAGATGGACCGCGGCTGCGCCACCAGAGCGTCGCTGTGGCGTGCGCGGGACGGCTGATTGTTTGCTCCGGACCGCTCTGACCTCACGCAACTGTGCAGCCGCCACCGGCCAATCATCAGCCGGTTTTGCCGTGCGAGTCGGCAAGCGGGCGCGTGCCGACCTGTCTGAGCTGTCGAAACCGCTGCGGCGGGGCGCGTCATTTCGCCATGACGCCCCCGGCCGGGCGGCGGATCAGCCGTCGCGCCGAGCGCGCCGGTGGCCCCGGCTTATGAGCCGGGGCTGTCCCGCCATCCCTTGATCCACCACGCCACCGGCTGCGCCTCGGCCTCAGGGACGGCTTTCGGCCCGCGTTTGGCGGCCGGCTTGCGCGGCGCCGGGACGGTTGCCACGGCGGCGTCCACCGCCTCGTCGGGCGGTTCAGCGCTGGCCGGCGGCGGGTTCGGCGGTTCGAGTCCGGGCAGCGGGATGGCGGGCCGGGTGCGCGATCCGGGCGGTCGGCCACGCCGGCGGCCGGTGCCGGAGACTGCCAGCGGGGTCTCAATGGTCCGTGGCGCCGCTTCCGCCGCGCGCTGCACCGCCGCCCGCAGGTCCTCCTCGCGCTGCCGCAGGGCCGCCACGGCTTCGGCCTGGGCCAGGCTGGCGTGGCCGAGCTTGGTCTGCAGGTCGTGGATCGTCGCTTGAGCGGCCTGCAGCGACCGTTCCGCCGCCTCCCGCCCGGCCCGCTCCTCGCGCAGCGCCGTCTCGGTGGCATGCAGGCGATCGGCCAGCGCCGAGTCGGCGGCGCGCGCGGCGCTGCCGGTCGAGTCGTGGGCGGAATGCATCATCACCACCGGTACCTCGCCATCGGCGACGAAGCGATGTCGCGGCCGACTCCCCGGGTAGGCTTGCCGATGCTCCGGCGCCGGCCGCTCGCGGCCGGACGGGGTGCGCTCCGGGGAGTCCGGGCCAAGCCGGCCGAGCGCCCGACGCATCTGCGCTTCACGGGCTTCGATGGAGGCGGTGTCGGAGTCGGCGGCGGCGGTTTGCAGGCAATCCCGGTCAGCGCCGGGAGTTCGTTGACGATTCACACTGAGATCCATCCGGTCATGAGGTCCCCTTGGGGGTGGAGGCAGGTCGGGCGGTCGAAACGTCCGGGGCAGCAACGCCAGCCGATGGCACAGCGGCGGAGCCGATATATCAGCAAAAGCATTCTGGGTCATCTCTGCGCCAATTGTAAGATGCTCCGGCCACATCACCAGCAAGGGTCATAATCGATACGGCGGCGGCAGCGCCCGGCGTGGTCAACACTTGCTGTGCCGGCTGTGCCGGCGGTTCCGGCCGAGGCGCCCGGCATGGCAGGCTCGGGCGATGACGGATGGTCCAGGGCTGAGTGACGGGCGCAGCGGCGGGCGAGTGCGCGCGGTGGTGTTTCGCGGCCTGGTGGCGCTGGCCACGCTGGCGACGCTGCGCAGCCTCGCGGCGCTGCTCGGCCTGGCCCATGCCGGCTGGATCGCCGCCGCCGCCGGGGTGCCGCTGGCGGCGCTGGCGGCGTGGCGCGTCGGCGAGCCGGCGGAGTTCCTGCCGCCGGCGGCGACGCTGCCGGTTTGGCGCGCCCCGCAGCCGATGGCGCCGGTGCGCGGCGTGCTGGCGGTCGGCGCGGCGGCCACGGCGCTGACCCTGCTGCCGTTACTGATCCATCCGCTGCCGCCGTTCGACGACTACTTGAACCATCTGGCGCGCATCTTCATCATCGCCGCGCATGGCCGCGACCCGTTGCTGGCGCGGTTCTATACCATCGAATGGCGGCTGATCCCCAATCTGGCGATGGATTTGCTGGTGCCGCCACTGGTGCCGCTGCTCGGCATATTTGTCGCCGGCAAACTGTTTCTTGTCATCACCACTCTGCTGCTGCTCGGGGGGCCGCTGGCGATCCACTGGGCGCTGTATCGGCGTCTGTCCGCCGGGCCGCTGGCGGCGGCGCTGTTCCTGCACACCTATGTCGAGAAGATGGGCGTGCTGAACTACCAGTTCAGCGTCGGGCTGGCGCTGCTGATGGTCGCGGCCTGGATCGGGCTAGAGCGGCGCGGGGCGCTGCTGCGCGGCGTGGTGTCGGGCGGCTTCGTGGTCGTGCTGTTCTTCGGTCATCTGGTGGCGCTCGGCATCTATGGCATTGGCATCACCGCCGTCGCCGCCGCCGGGGGACGGCGCCGGCCGGCCGATGCGGCTGCCCTGCTGCTGCCGTTCGGCCTCGTCTGGCCGCTGCTGCTGCTCGGGCCGGGCGATTCGCCGCCGCTGCTGCCGGATGCCTGGGGCGGCGTCGGCGCGCGGCTCAACGCGCTGCGCCTGCTGTTCGCCGGCTATGACCCGGTGCTGGATGCGCTGCTGCTGCTCGGGCTGGCGGCGGGGCTGCTGCTGGCGGTGCGCGCCGGCGGGCTGCGCCTGCATCCGGCCGGGTGGATGACGCTGCTGCTCGGCGGCGCGGTGTTCCTGGTCATGCCGAACCGGGTGATGGGAAGCTGGGGCGGGGCGGCATGGTTGGCGTTCGGCCTGGTGATGCTGCTGTCCGGCATGCTGTGGTGGCGCTGGCCGGGGCGGCGCGCCATGGTCGCCTTCGTGGCGCTGCTGCTGCTGCGCGTCGCCGCCACCGAGGAGGGTTTCATCCGCTACGACCGGGTGCAGCGCGAGGTGGTGGCCTCGCTGGCGCAGCTCGCGCCGGGCAGCCGCATCTTGATCGCCGCCGACTATGATCACGCCGACGACGCGCTGCGGGCGATCTGGGACCTGCCCTGTCTGGCGGTGATGACGCGGTCGAGCCTGGTCTCGCTGGTCTATACGGACCCGCGCCAGCAAGTGCTGACGCTGCGTCCGGCGTGGCGCGGCATGGCCGGCGGCTACAACGACGATCCGGTGGCGCTGCCCGACCTGCTGTATCCGCCGGCGCAGGACGCAGCGCCCGACACGCTGCCCTATGACCCGAGCGGACGCATCTACTGGCGCGACTGGCCGCATGACTATGATAATATTTATGTCATGGACCGGCTTGGGGCGGGCAGCCCGGACCCGGCGCGGCTGGTCGCCCTGTTCGCCGCCGGGCGCGTGCAGCTTTTCCAGGTGCGGCCGTGATCAGGCGGCGGATTGCGGCGTCGGCCGGATGCGCGCCGGGTCGTAGCCCTGCTCTGCCGCGATGGCCAGGGCGCGGTCGTACTCCGCCGCCGGCAGGTGCGGCGCGCGCGAGAGAATCCACAACCGCCGGCGACTCGGCGTGCCGACCACCGCCCAGCGGTAATTCGCATCGAGGCCGATGACCCAGTAAGGGCCGCCGAACAGGCCGAAAAACGTCACCCGCAGGCGGGCGCCGGTGCCATCGAGCACCCTGGCGCGGCCGGTGATGCCGGTCTGGCGCATGCCGGCGGCGGCGTCGCGGGCAAGGTTGCGCACGGTGATGCTGCCGTCCGCCCGGCGGGTATAGGTCGCGGTGACATCGACGCAGCGCCGCCGCCCGTCCTGCTCGGGATTGGGCAGCCGCCCTGCCTCGTACCAGCGGCCGAGATAGCGCGCCAGATCGACCGCCGGCACCGTCCGCGGCGGGTCCGCGGCGGGGGCGGGACGAAACAGCGCGTTGCGCAGGGCCTGGAAGAACATCGCGCCACCATGCACTCGTCCGCCGCAGGCCGGCAAGTCAGCCGGCGGCGCGCGCCCGCCGCCGCATGGTCAGCACCACCGCCACCACCGAGACGACGACGGCGAGCGAGAACGCCGTGGTCAGCGAGCCGAGCGCGTAGAGCACCGGCGAGGTCACGTTGGTCGTCATGCCATAGACTTCCAGCGGCAGCGTGTTGTCAGTGCCGGCGGCCATGATGGTGCGGGCGAATTCGTCATACGACAGCGAGAAGCCGAACAGCGCCACACCGATCAGGCTCGGCATGATCAGCGGCAGCACGACATGGCGGAAGCTCTGCCACGGCGAGGCGCCGAGATCGTAGGCGGCTTCCTCCAGCGCATGGTCGAAGCGGTTGAACACCGCGAACATGATCAGCACGCCGAACGGCAGCGTCCAGGTCAGATGCGCGCCGAGTGCGGAGCTCCACCATGCCGGCGGCAGACCGGCGACGTTGAACATCAGCCCGATGCCGAGCGAGATCAGGATCGAGGGCACGATCAGCCCGGCGATGGTGAGATAGAACAGCACCGTCGCGCCGAGGAAGCGGCGGCGGAAGGCCAGCCCGGCCGACAGCGCCACCAGCACGGTGATGCCCATGACGATCAGCGCCAGCGCCATCGAGCGGCGGAAGGAACCGCCGAAATCGCCGACCATCTGCTTTTCGAACAGGTTGGCGAACCAGTGCAGCGACACGCCGCGCATCGGAAAGGTCAGGCCGCCATCCGGTCCCTGAAACGACAGGATGAAGATCGTCACCGTCGGGCCGTAGAGGAACAGCACGAACAGCGCAAAGAACGCGCTCAGCAGCCAGTGGCGCGGGCCGCTCTTTTCCATCACAGCTCCTTGCGGATATCGACGACGCGCAGGATCGCCCAGACCATCAGCAGCACCGTCACCAGCAGCACCACCGCATGCGCGGCGGCGGAGGGGTATTGCAGCAGGCTGATCTCGTTCTTCATCAGCAGCCCGACCGAGGCGCTCTGTCCGCCGCTCATCATCTGCACGGTGACGAAATCACCCATCACCAGGGTCACCACGAAGATGGTGCCGATCGACATGCCGGGCAGCGACAGCGGCACGATGACATGGCGCAGCACCGAGAGCGGCCCGGCGCCGGCATCGCGTGCCGCCTCCACCAGGGCGCGGTCGATGCGCATCATGGTGTTGAAGATCGGCACCACCATGAACAGCGTGTAGAGATGCACGAACGCCAGCACCACGGCGAACGGCGAGAACAGCAGGAACTCAAGCGGATGGTCGGTCAGATGCAGGTCGATCAGCGTCTGATTGATCAGCCCGTTGCGACCGAGAAAGGGGATCCACGAGATCATGCGGATGATGTTGCTGGTCAGGAAGGGGATGGCGCAGAGCTGGAACAGCACCATCTGCCACAGCGTCGAGCGGACATGAAAGGCGAGGAAATAGGCGACGGTGAAACCGATCGCCAGCGTCGCTGCCCAGACGATGACGGCATAGCGGATGGTGGACAGATAGGTGTCCCACGTCACCCGCGAAGACAGCGCGTCGCGGTAATTGTCGAGGATGAAGGTCGGGACCAGCGCGTATTCCTGGTCGTCCCAGAAGCTGACGGCAACGATGGTGGCGATCGGGATGAGCAGAAACACCCCCATCACCAGCCACAGCGGCAGCGACTGCAGATAGGGCAGGAAGGCGGCGAAGCGCCGCCGCCCTCCCTTCACCCGGTCGTCGGCGGCCCCGGTGGGGGCCGCCGTGATCACAGTGGAACTCATCGCCTCAGGCCGCGATGAACTCATTCCATTTCGACACCATGTACTTGTCCTGGTCCATCACCGAGTTCCAGCACGCGACATGGCCCATGCGGTCATAGAAGCTGCCGCCGTCGCGCACCGTGCCGGCCTTTTCCATCAGCTTGCCCTGGGGGCTCATGATGTCCTTCTCGGCCGGCTTGCCTTCCATCCAGAACGCCCATTCGTACGGCTCCATATGCGCCTTCGCCGTGCTCAGCACCGCCGAGTAGTAGCCCTGGCGGTTCAGGTAGGCGCCGACCCAGCCGGAGAGATACCAGTTGATATACTCATAGGCGGCGTCGCGCTCGATGCCCTTGAGGTGCCTGGCCAGACCCAGCCCGCCGCCCCAGGAGCGATAGCCTTCCTTCAGCGGCTGATAGGTGCAGGCGATGCCCTTGCTGCGCACCGCGGCGACGGCGGGCGACCACATCGACTGGATCACCACCTCGCCCGAGACCATCAGGTTGACGCTCTCGTCGAACGACTTCCAGAAGGCACGGAACTGGCCCTGCTTCTTGAGGTCGGTCATCACCGCCATCGTCTTGTCGATCTCGGCGCGGGTCATGTTGCCCTTGTCGCCGTAGGTGGCAAGGCCGAGCGCCTCGCTGCACATCGCCGCGTCCATGATGCCGATGGACGGGATATTGAGGATCGACGCCTTGCCCTTGAAGGCGGGGTCGGCAAGGTCCTTCCAACTGGTGATCGGCCGGCCGACCAGGTCGGGGCGGATGCCGAGCGTGTCGGCGTTGTAGATCGTCGGCACCAGGGTAAACCACTCAGTCGGCGCCTTGGCGAACTTGGTGCTGCTCTGGCCTTCGACGAAGCCGACGGTGTGCGGCGCAGTGCCCTGGGCGATGTGGCTTTCGGGCGTCAGCTTGCCGGTGGTGAAGATCGGCACGATCTGGTCGAAATACTTGAGCTTCTTGGTGTCCATCGGCTGCAGCACGTTGCGCGGATAGACTTTCTTGCAGATCCAGTATTCGATGTCGGCGATGTCATAGCTGTTCGGCTGGGTGATCGCGCGCTGCGTCACCGCGTCGCTATCCAGCGCCGTCATCTGCAGGGTGATGCCGGTATCCTGCTTGCACTTCTCGGCAACGTCGTTGAGGTTGGAAACGCCGGTGCCCATCTGGCGCAGCGTAATGTTCTTGATGTTCTGCGCCCAGATGGTCGGGAACCCGGTGATCGCACCGGACCCGATCGCGGCGCCGCCAACCGCGGCGGCGGCGGACTTCAGCACGCCGCGGCGGGTCATCCCGTTGGTGGTCTTCATCACTGGTTAGTCTCCCCGTTGATCAGTTGGCAAGCAGATGCGCATCCGCCGGCGAGAACCCGGCGACCACCTGATCGCCGAGCGCCACCGGACGCGCGTAGAAATCCTGTTCCGACAGCAGCAGGCTGTGATCGTCGCCGGCCTTGTCCTGCAGGGCCACGCGCACGAACGGCCCGTGGTATTCAACCGCCGTCACCGCACCATGCAGGCGGTTCGGCAGCTCCGGCGGCGGCATCAGCCGCATCCGGTCGGTACGCACCGCCAGGCGCAGACTCGCCGCGGCCTCGGCGGTGTCGATGATGATCGGGCTGCCGTCGCGCATGTGCCACGCGCCATCCGCCGTGCGCCGACATTCCAGAATATTGTGCCCGCCCATGAAGCGGGCGACGAACTGGGTGCGCGGCTGTTCGAACACCGCGCGCGGCGCATCGCTCTGCACGATCTTGCCGCGCTCCATCACCACCACCAGATCGGCCAGCGCCAGCGCCTCATCCTGGGCATGGGTGACATGGACGAAGGTGATGCCGAGGTCGCGCTGCAGCCGCTTCAACTCCTCGCGCATTTTGCCGCGCAGGAACGGATCGAGCGCCGACAGCGGCTCGTCGAGCAGCAGCACCGATGGGTTGTTGATCAGCGCGCGGGCCAGCGCGACGCGCTGCTGCTGGCCGCCGGACAATTGCGCCGGACGCCGCTCGGCCATCTCATCGAGATGCACACGCGCCAGCATCTCCGCCGCCTTCCTGCGCCGCTCGGTCTTCTCGACGCCGCGCATGCGCAGGCTGAAGGCGACATTGTCGAGGCAGGTCAGATGCGGAAACAGCGCGTAGCTCTGAAACATCATCGCCGTGCCACGCTCGGCCGGCGGCAATTCGGTGACATTGCGCGCGCCGATCAGGATGTCGCCCGCGGTCGCCGTTTCGTGCCCGGCGATCATCCGCAGGGTCGAGGTCTTGCCGCAACCGGAGGGGCCGATCAGACAGCAATAGGAGCCGGAGGGAATGCGCAAATCGACGGCATCGACGGCGGTGACGGTGCCGCCATAACGCTTGGTGACTGCAATCAATTCAACGCCTGCGTCCGCCATTGATCCCCGGCCCTCACGTCGTGCGACCTCGTCTTGAGGCGATCACGCAAAAGACGTGCCATGCCGCCGGCGGCGCTGCGGCGCGGCTTGCGTGTGACGATGCACAAGGATTGATCAGCCGGTGATCACCAGCGAAGCGCCCTGACGCGGCCGGCGATCGGTGGCACAATGCGGCGGCGGACGGGAGGAGTACAGGGTGATGACGGCGAAAGTGGCGCTGGTCACGGGCGCGGGCAGCGGCGTCGGGCGGGCGGCGGCGCTGGCGCTGCTGGCCGAGGGGTATCGCGTGGTGCTGGCCGGGCGGCGGCAAGCGGCGCTGGCCGAGACGCTGGCGCTGGCCGGGGCGGCGGGCGACGCGGCGCTGGCGGTGCCGACCGACGTCACCGACCCGGCCTCGGTCGATGCGCTCTATGCCAGCATCGCCGCCAATTTCGGCCGACTCGACGTGCTGTTCAACAATGCCGGGGGCAACACCGCCAGCACCGATTTCGGCGATCTGACGGTCGAACAGTGGCGCAGCGTCGTCGGGGTCAATCTCGACGGTGCCTTTCTGGTGGCGCGCGGCGCCTATCGGATGATGCGCGACCAGTCGCCGCGCGGCGGGCGGATCATCAACAACGGCTCGATCTCGGCGCATGTGCCGCGCCCCGGCGCCGGGCCGTACAATGCCAGCAAGCACGCCATCACCGGGCTGACCCGCACCATCTCGCTCGATGGCCGCCGGCACGACATCGCCTGCGGCCAGATCGACATCGGCAACGCCGCCTCGCCGATGACGGCGCGGATGGCCAAGGGTGTGCCGCAGGCCAACGGCACGCTGGCGCCGGAGCCGACCATGCCGGTCGATGAGGTCGGCCGCGCCGTGGTCTATATGGCCAGCCTGCCGGCGGAGGCGAATGTGCAGTTCATGACCGTGATGGCGACCAAGATGCCGTTCATCGGCCGCGGCTGATCCGGCGCAGCGCCGGCACCGCGACCCACAGCCGCGTGCCGGCGGCTGCAACATCGGCCAGATCGGCGGCGATCTCGTCGGCGAGGTTCCACGGCAGGATCAGGATGTCATCCGGCCGCGCCTGCCGCAGCCGCGCCGGCGCCACGATCGGCACCCGGCAGCCGGGCAGCAGCCTGCCGTGCTTGGCGGTCCCGGCATCGGCGACGCAGGCGATGTCGGCGGCGCTGACGCCGCAGGCATTGAGCAGCGTCGCCCCCTTCGCCGCCGCGCCATAGGCGGCGACCCGGCGGCCGGCGCCGGCGGCGGCGTCGAGGAACCGGCGCAGGCCGCACCGCACCGCCGCCGCCCGCGCGGCGAAGCCGGCGGCGGCGGCGGCCAGCCCCGCCGCCTCGGCGTCGCGAACCTCGGCCAGCCCCGGCCCGTCCGGCCAGTGCGCCGCCTGATGACAGGCGAACACGCGCAGCGAGCCGCCATGTGTCGGCAGCCTCTCGACCGCGCAGGCGCGCAGCCCGGCGGCGGACAGCATCCGCTCGACCACGCCGAGCGACAGATAAGACAGGTGCTCGTGATAGATGGTGTCGAACTGCACCCCGGCGAGCAGGCACAGCAGATGCGGGAACTCGATGCTGACGAGGCCCTCGGGCGCCAGCACCGCGGCGATGCCGGCGACGAAGCCGCCCGGATCGGGCACATGGGCGAGCACGTTGTTGGCGACCACCAGCTCGGCGCGCAGCCCCTCGCCGGCCAGGGCGGCGGCGCAGGCGCGGTCGAAAAAGGCGATGCGCGTCGGGATGCCGCGCGCCACCGCCACCCGCGCCACGTTGGCCGCCGGCTCGATGCCGAGCACGCCGATGCCGCGCGCCTGGAAATGCTGCAGCAGGTAGCCGTCATTGCTGGCGATCTCCAGCACCGTCGCGCCGCGGCCGAGCGCCATGCGCGCCGCCACCGCGCCGGCGAAGGCGGCGGCGTGCGCCACCCAGCTTGCCGAGACCGAGGAGAAATACGGGTAATCGGCAAAGATCTCCGCCGGCGGCACGGCGTCGTCGGCCTGCGCCAGCCCGCAGTCGTGGCAGAGGCGGACGTGCAGCGGATAGACCGGGTCGGCGCCGCGCGCCGCCTGCGCCGGCGTCGGCAGCGCATTGGCCAGCGGCATATCGCCGAGATCGATCAGCGTCGTGGGCAGCGCTGCCCGGCACAGCCGGCAGCGCGGCGGCGGGCGGTTCAGTTGCACCAGACCTTCCACGGCGCCCGCCCGGACTCCCACAGCGCCTCAAGCTGCTGCTTGTCGCGCAGCGTATCCATCGGCTGCCAGAACCCGTCATGGCGGAATGCCGCCAGTTCGCCGTCCTCCGCCAGGCCTTCCAGCGGCTCGCGCTCCCACGGCGTCGCGTCGCCGTCGATGCGGTCGAGCACCGCAGGATGCAGCACGAAGAAGCCGCCGTTGACGAAGGCGTTGTCGCCCGGCGGCTTTTCCGAGAACCGGGTGACCCGGCCGCCGTCCAGCACCAGGGCACCGTAGCGGCCCGGCGGCACCACCGCGGTCAGCGTCGCCAGCCGCCCCTGCCGGCGGTGAAACGCCAGCAGTGCGGCGATGTCGATATCGGCGACCCCGTCGCCATAGGTCATGCAGAACGCCTCATCGGGGTCGAGGAAGCGGGCCAGCCGCTTGAGCCGCCCGCCGGTCATCGTCTCCAGCCCGGTATCGACCAGGGTGACCCGCCAGTCCTCGGCGTAGTTGCGGTGATGCAGAATCTCGCCGCGCCGCAGATCGACGGTGATGTCGGAGGCGTGCAGCGCGTAATCGGCGAAATACTGCTTGATCGCATCGCCGCGATAACCCAGGGCGACGATGAAGTCGCGCACCCCGTGGCTGCCATAGAGGCTCATGATGTGCCACAATAACGGCCGTCCGCCGATCTCGATCATCGGCTTCGGCCGCAGATGCGATTCCTCGCTGATCCGCGTGCCCTTGCCGCCGGCCAGGATCACCGCCTTCATGCCGGCCTGCGGCGCAGGAAGCAGCGCGGCCAGTAGGTGACGCGGCTGGTCACCGCACCCTCATTGAACGGAAACGCCGGCTCCTCGGCGACAAACTCGCGGTTGGCGGCGAGGAACGACTCGACCGCGGCAAGCGGGTTGTTCCAGTCCCAGTCCGGCGCCGAGCGCGGTGCCCCGGCCAGATCCGCCATGATCCCGTCGCACACCACGATATAGCCGCCGGGCGACACCAGCGGCGCATAGGCGTCGAGCTCGGCGCGCACATGCGCCCGCGCATGGTTGCTGTCGAGCACCACCATGACCTGCTCGCCCGGCGCAATGCGGGCGCGCACCGCGGCGAGCGTCGCCGGCGCTGCCGAGTCGCCCTCGATCAGCGCGATGCGCGGCGCCAGCAGATGCCCCTCGATGGCGGCCCGGTTCTCGGCGCGCAGGGTCAGATCGACGCCGACCACCCGCCCCTGCCCGATGGCGGCAAACAGGCTGGCGTAGAACACCAGCGAGCCGCCATGCGCCACCCCGGTCTCGACCAGCACGTCCGGCCGCACCCGCCAGAGCAATTCCTGCATACGCAGCAGGTCTTCCGGCAACTGGATCACCGGGCGGCCGAGCCAGGTGAAGCCATAGACGTATTTGGCGTCCCAGCCGCAGCGCAGCCACGCCGCCGACACCGCCGCGAACGCCTCCGCGGTGTCCAGGGCGAACACATCCTCCGCACCATCGGCACGGCCGATCCGCACTTCGCTGCGGGCTTCATCTATCGTCAGCATCGACATCCTGTCGTGCGCCATCACGGGCGCCAGGATGCCGCGCTCAGGGTTGACGAACCGTCAACGCCTCAGGCCAGTTCGGCCCGCACCGCCGAGGCCAGTTCGTGCATGTGGAAGGGCTTTTTCAGGAGCCGCATGGCGATAGGCTGCGGCAGGAAATAGCCCGAAATCAGGATCACCCGCAGCTCCGGCCGCCGCAACCGCGCCGCCGCCACCATTTCCAGCCCCGACATGCCGGGCATCCGCACATCGGAAATCACCATGTCGATGTCGCGCCGCGCCTCCAGCATCGGCAGTGCTTCTTCCCCGCTGGCCGCCTGGGCGACGGCGTAGCCGAGCTCCATCAGCGTTTCGGCGAGGATTTCGCGCACTTCAGCGTCGTCATCGACAATCAGGATGTTCACGTCTTGTACCGACACGGGTTGATCCATTCCTTCACCCCATCAGCCGGAAGGCTATCGCCGCAGCATCCCGGGACGTAGGCCGCTGCGCGTCCTGTGGGGGCATCAACTTTTCGTTGGCAACAGGCGCGCGCCTGAACGCAACGGTTGTCCACCACCAACAGGGGCTCCCTGGGCGCCGCAACGCTCCGGGAAACCTGGATTGTCTCAAGGCGTTGTGTCCCCCGCTGTGCGACAGGGCGCGCTTCATAGTGCACCTGATGGCCGAATGCCAGTTTCCCCGGCGATCGAGACGGACCCCTGATGACGCATCGCCGACTCCGATGGTGGCAGTACAGCGTCGGGGCGATCGTCGCCGCGGTGCTGGCTGTTGCCCTGCTGTGGCGGTGGGATTGGTTCACGCCGCTGGTCGAGCGCTTCGCCTCGGCGCAGCTCGGCCGCCCGGTGACGGTGCAGCACCTGCATGTCCAACTCGCTGAAAATCCCCGGCTGGAGCTGGACGGCATCAGTATCGCCAATCCGCCGGACTTCCCGGCGCCCGGCCCGTTCGCCAGCATCGCCCGGCTGACGCTGACGCTGAACGCGGCGGCCTATCTGCACCGCCGGGCGATCGTCGTGCCGGCGCTGGAGATCGACCAGCCGGTGGTCAACGCACGCGCGCTGGCGGACGGGCGGAACAACTGGAGCTTCCCGTTCACCGGCCCGCCGGCCGATGGCGGGGGCGGCGCGGGTGTGCGGATCGGCGATCTGCGCATCGTCGATGGCCATGCCCACGTCGTCGATCCGGCATTCAAGGCCGATTTCAACCTCGCCATCGCCACCGCCGAGAAAACCGCCGAGCATCCGTCGCAACTCATCGTCAGCACCACCGGCCGCTATGCCAACCAGCCGATCAGCGGCCATTTCATCGGCGGCGCGCTGCTCAGCTTACGGGATAAAAGCAATCCATATCCGGTTGATCTTACGGTAGAGAATGGCCCAACAAAGATCACCCTAAAGGGCAGCGTCGCCGACCCTGTGGCCTTCGCCGGCAGCGATCTGAAGGTCGCTCTGAGCGGCCAGGACATGGCCAATCTGACGGCGCTGATCGGCGTTCCGGCGCCGACCACGCCGCCGTTTCATTTTGCCGGCACCGTCACCTATGCCGACGGGCGCCTCCACATCGACGACCTCGCCGGCGCGGTCGGCGCCACCGACCTCAGCGGCAGCCTCGCCATGGACCTGGCGCCGCAGCGCCCGGTGATCGACATCAACCTGCGCTCGCGCAGCGTCGATCTCGGCGATTTCCTCGGCGTACTCGGCCGCAGCCCGACCGGCGCGGCGACGCCCGGCGCGACGCCGCAGCAGCGCGCCGCGGTGCAGCGCGAGAACGCCAGCCCCTATCTCATCCCGCGCGCGCCGCTCGACCTGCCGCGGCTGCGCGCGGCCGATGTCACCCTCAGATTCCACGGCGGCCAGATCGCCGGCAGGTTCGTTCCGCTCGACGATGTCGTCGCCGAGGTGACGGTCAAGGGCGGCGCCATCCACGCCCATCCGCTGAGCTTCGGCGTCGGCCGCGGCCGGATCAGCGCCGACATCACCGCGGCGCCGGCCGACGGGCAGCGCATCCATGCCCGCTCCGAGGTCGATTTCCGCCAGATCGACCTCGCCCGGCTGATGTCGGCGACGCACAGTTTCGGCGGCGCCGGCATCATCGGCGGACATGCCACGGTCGATGGCACCGGCGCCTCGATCGGCGACATCCTCGGCGGCGGCAACGGCGAGCTGAAACTGTTCATGACCGGCGGCGACCTGTCAGCGCTGCTGGTCGATCTGTCGGGGCTGGAGTTCGGCCGGGCGTTGATGTCCGCCCTCGGCGTGCCGGACAAGACCGAGGTGCGCTGTCTTGTCGCCGATTTCATGTTGGCCGACGGGCTGCTCAGCACGCGCACCATGCTGCTCGACACGCAGGAGGCGAACGTCACCGGCAGCGGCGACATCAACCTGCGCGACGAGACGATTGCCTATCAACTGCGCACCGAGGCCAAGCATTTCAGCATCGGTTCGCTGCCCGCGCCAATCGACATCAGCGGCCATCTCAGGACGCCGCACATCGCGCCGGATGCCAAGGTGATGGCGCTGCGCGGCGGCGTGGCGATCGGCCTCGGCGTGTTGCTGACGCCACTGGCCGCGCTGCTGCCGACGATCCAGCTTGGACTGGGCGAAAACAACAATTGCGCGGTGCTGATCGGCAACGCCCGTGCCACCCACAACCCGGCGGACGGCCCCGGCAGTGCGACGGCCGACACGCCGCCCTGGCAGCGCAAAGCGACGCCCCCGGCCGCGCCGCCTGTCGCGCAACCGTGACACCCCCCCCTAGCGAACCACCGGCGAAACGCGGCATATAGCGGCCTTAGTGACCCATCAACGCCCCCTCCGGCACGGCCTGCGCTGACGCCGATGCAGCCATTGTCCGTTGCGGCCTTGTTCGCTCTCGCGGGGCAGACGCAGATGCTCCAGGCGGCCCTGATTATCCTTGGCACCTTCGTTCTGGAGGATGCGGCGACGGTGCTGGCGGCGATGCGGGCGCAGTCGGGCGCGGTGTCGGTGCCGCTGGCGCTGGGCGCGCTGTATGCCGGGATCGTGCTCGGCGATCTCGGCCTTTACGGACTCGGCATGTTGTCGGCCAGGGTTCCCTGGGTGGCGCGGCTGGTGCCGCCGCCGCGCATGCGCCAGGGTCGCGACTGGCTGCACGGGCGCACCTTACAGGTGGTGTTCATCAGTCGCTTCATCCCCGGCGCCCGATTGCCGACCTACACCGCCTGCGGCTTCCTTGGCGCCGACTGGCGGCGCTTCGCGCTGGCGGCGGTGGTGGCAACGCTGATCTGGACCTCGCTGCTGTTCGGCGTGTCGCTGAAAGTGGGAGCGCTGCTGATGCAGTATCTCGGCGCGTGGCGCTGGGCGGGTGGCATCGGCTTCGCACTCGTCATCATTCTAGCCGGCCGCACCGCCGCCCGGCTGCAGGAGGCTCGCCGATGAGGACTGCCGCCCTTCCGCTGCGGCTGCCATCCGAGCGGCTGGTCAGCCGCTTCGAGTTCTGGCCCGGCTGGATCTTCTATGCGCCGATCGTGGCGCAATGGATCTGGCTCGGCCTGCGCCATGGCGACATGAGCCTGCCGACCGCGGCCAACCCGACCATCGAGCTGGGCGGCCTGTGCGGCGAGAGCAAAAGCGCCATTCTCGATCAGATCGCCGGCCCCGCGCGGGCGCTGGTGGCGCCCTATATCTGCCTTCCGCCGGGCGATGCCGACAGCGCCGAACGGGCGATGGCGGCGGCCGGGCTGTCCTGGCCGGTGATCGCCAAGCCCGATATCGGCTGCAATGGCACCGGCGTCCGCAAGATCGACGATCGGGCGGCGCTCGCCGCCTATATGGCGGCGTTTCCGCGCGACGCGCAGATGGTGCTGCAGCGCTTTATCCCCGAGGAAGGCGAGGCCGGCATTTTCTACATCCGCCGGCCCGGCGAGGCCGCCGGGCGGATCACCTCGCTGACGCTGAAATACGCCCCGAACGTGGTTGGCGACGGGCGGGCGACGCTGGCCGAGCTGGTGCACGCCGACCCGCGCGCCGGCGCGCTGCCGCATCTCTATCTGCCGCGACTCGGCGCGGCGGCGGAGCGGGTTCCGGCGGCGGGTGAACGGGTGCGGCTGGTGATGGTCGGCAACCACTGCAAGGGGGCGATTTTCCGCGATGGCCGCGAGCACATCACCGCGGCGCTGACCGCGCGCATCGAGGCCTTCGCCCGCGCCATCCCGGAGTTTCATTTCGGCCGGCTGGACGTGCGCTTCGCCGCGCTGGCCGAGTTGCGGCGCGGCCAGGGCTTTACCGTCATCGAGGTCAACGGCGTCGGCTCGGAGGCAACCCATGTCTGGGACGCCCGCGCCCGGCTGCTGCCGTCCTGGGCGGATCAGTTGTTCCATTACCGGGCGGCGTTCGAGATCGGCCGCGAGCAACGGGCGCGTGGCCACCGGCCGAGCGGCATCCGGGCGATGTGGCGCTACTGGCGGCGGCAGACGCGGCTGATGGCCCGCTATCCGGCGCACGACTGAGGCATCCGGCCGCCGGCCGCGGCGTCGGCATCACCGCCGGCATTGCCTCGGCGGCGCGTTTCGGCCACCAAGCGCTTCCCTGTTTCCCCCCCGTCGCGAGGCTGCATGAACCAGATCGAGGCCATCCTGGTCGCCCTGCTGCAGGGCGCGACCGAGCTTTTCCCGGTCTCCAGTCTGGGACATGCGGTCATCGTCCCGGCGCTGCTGAACTGGTCGATGAACCAGCGGGCGGCGGAGTTCCTGCCCTTCCTGGTGATGCTGCATCTCGGCACGGCGGCGGCGCTGCTGCTGTATTTCTGGCGCGACTGGTGGGCGCTGCTGCGCGGCGTCGTCGGCCTCGACACGGCGCATCAGGTGGCGGAGAGCCGGCGCGTGTTCGGGCTGATCGTCATCGCCACCATCCCCGCCGTGGTGCTCGGCTTCCTGTTCGAGAAACTGTTCCGCAGCCTGTTCGGCAGCCCGCTGACCGCCGCCGGCTTCCTGATCGTCAACGGCGCGCTGCTGCTGTTCGGCGAGCGCATCCGCACGATGGGCCACCGCAAGCTGGCAACGCTGCGGGTCAGCGACGCGCTGGCCATAGGGCTGTGGCAATGCACCGCGCTGATCCCCGGCATCTCGCGCTCCGGCGCCACCATCGTCGGCGGCCTGCTGCGCGGCATCGACCATGAGGGGGCGGCGCATTTTTCCTTCCTGATCGCCACCCCGATCATCCTCGGCGCGACCGTGCTGGAGGTGCCGAAGCTGCTGCATGCCTCGGTCGCCCCCGGCGTGTTGCAGGTCGCCACCGTCGCCGCGGTGGTCGCCGGGATCACCGCCTTTCTCAGCACCGCCTTCCTGATGCGCTATTTCCGCCGCCACGACGACGTGGCGCTCGATCCGTTCGGCTATTACTGCATCGCCGCCGGCCTCGGCGCCGGTGCCTGGCTGCTGCTGCGATGAAGCGCGGCGCCGTGCTGCTGGCGGCGCTGCTGCTGCTCGGCGGCGCCGCGACGCTGCCGCCGGCGGCGACGCCGATCTCGCGCATGAACCTCGCCTGGTGGCGGGCGCGCCACGAGCAGAAACTGGCGGAGCTGCATCGCGGCTCGGTCGATCTGCTGCTGCTCGGCGATTCGATCACCGCGAACTACGAACGCGCCGGGCCGGAGCCGTGGCGTGATTTCCGCCCGGTGTGGCAGCATTTCTATGGCGGGCGGCACGCCGTCGATCTCGGCTTCAAGGGCGACGCGACGGCGCATCTGCTGTGGCGGCTGCGCAACGGCGAGCTGGACGGGATCCATCCGCGCGCCGCGGTCATCCTGATCGGCGCCAATAATCTCGGCCGGCTGCACTGGTCGGCGGCGGATACGCTGCTGGGCATCGACGCGGTGGTGGCGGAGGTGCGGCGGCGGCTGCCGCAGACCGGCATCGTGCTGCTCGGCATCCTGCCGAGCCGCCGCAGCGCCTGGATCAGCGCGACGACGACGGCGATCAACGCGGCGCTGGCGGCGCGCTATGGCGGCGGCGCGGTCGCCGGGGTGACGTTTCTCGACCTCACCGCGCAGTTCAGCCGCGACGGCGCCGCCGACCCCGCCGATTTCTACGACCCGAAGCTGACGCCGCCGGAGCCGCCGCTGCATCCGACGCCGCAGGCGCAGGCGCGCATGGCGGCGGCGATCGAGCCGGTGGTGGCGAAGCTGCTCGGCGATCAGGCGCGCTGAGGCGCCTGCCCGGCTTACGCCCCGGCCGCCGGCGCCGCGGCAATCGCCGGGCGCAGCACCGGGCCGTCTGGCTCGTCCCTGGCGCGGTACAGCCCGGCGATGCGGCCGTCACGGCCGATCAGCACCTTGTTGAAGTTCCACACCGGCTCCCAGTCGCGGGTTGCGCACCCAGCGATAGGACGGATGCGCGTCGGGACCGTGGACATGGGAAATGCCCGCCATCGGAAACTGCACCCCGAACGTCGCCTCGCAGAACTGCTTGACGTGGCCGTTATCCTGCGCCTCCTGGTTGAAATCCTGGCTCGGCACGCCGACCACCGTGAGGCCCTGTGGCGTCAGCGACCGGTTTAGCGCCTCCAGGCTGTGGAACTGATAGGCGAAGCCGCGGAAACTCGCCGTGTTGGTGACCAGCAACACCCGCCCGCGCATCGCCGCGAGATCAGCCATAGCGTTCTTCCATCCACGGATCGGCATTGTTGTGATAGCCGCGGGTTTCCCAGAAGCCCGGCCGGTCATCGGCGGTCAGCTCGATGCGGCGCACCCATTTCGGCGATTTCCACAGATAGAGCCGCGGGATCAGCACCCGCACCGGCCCGCCATGCTGGCGGGGGATCGGGGTGCCGTTCCAGCGATGCACCAGGAACACGTCGGGCTGGTCGAACTGATCGAGCCGCACATTGGTCGTGTAGCCGTCATGGGCGTGAAAAACGATGTGCCGCGCCGCCGCCCGCGGTGCCGCCCGCTCCAGCAGGGTGCGCGCCGACACGCCCTGCCACGCATTGTCGTAGCGCGACCACTGGGTGACGCAATGCATGTCCGACACGCTGTCGGCCTGCGGCAGCGCCATGAAGGCGTCGAGCGACAGGCTCAGCGGGTGGTCCACCGCGCCATCGACATCGAGGCGGAACATCTGCGCCGTCACCTCCGGCTGCACGCCGAGGTCGAGCACCGGCCAGTCGGCGACCAGCCGCTGGCCCGGCGGCAGGCGGACGCGGTCGGGGTCGGCGGTGGTGCCGGTCAGCAGCCGACCGTCGCGCGCCCATTCCTGCTTGCGCGCGATCAGCTTCTCGCGCGGTGCGCCGGTGATCTCGTCGGCCATTGCGGTATCCTTTCCGTCACGGGCAGATGGGGTGCGGCAGGCAGGCGGCAAGCCGCCGCTTGCCAGCCGCCGCGGCGCGGATTATGCCGCGAAACCGACTGCATGGGGATGGGGTCCCCCAAAACCGCCCGCGAGGGCTGATGACTCCTGCTGCGCGACCGGCGCGGTGGGGGAGATGTGCCTCCATCGTGCGCATTGATGGAGGCGACATGATCCCCACTCTCTACATCGCACTGGGCGGCGCGCTCGGCAGCGTGGCGCGCTACTGGGTCGCGGTCTGGGCGGCGCCGTACAGCCGCGGCCTGCCGTTCGGCACCATCGGCATCAACATCCTCGGCTCATTTGCCATCGGCTTCTTCGGCACGCTGACCACCACCCCGGGGCGCTACGCGGTGCCGGAGACGGCGCGGCTGTTCTTCATGGTCGGCATTTGCGGCGGCTTCACCACGTTTTCCTCGTTCAGTCTGCAGACGCTCGATCTGCTGCGCGGCGGCGCGGCGGGGCGGGCGATGGCCAACATCGTGCTGTCGGTCGCGCTCTGCCTCGCCGGTGTGGCGCTCGGGCACAGCTCCGCGGCGCGGCTGTCGGGGTCGGTGCGCGTGGCGCAAACCGTGGTCGAGGAGGAGGCGTCGTAGCTCAAAAGCTGACGAACTGCCGCGCGCTCAGGCTGGCGATGCCGGTCAGCAGGATATGCGTCCCGTCCGGCAGCGGCAGGCTGACATTGCCGCCGCCGGCGCTCTGGCTGCTCAGCACCTCGGCCGCGGTGCCGGCGCCGTAGCCGCCATTGGCACCGACATTGATCACCGCGCTCAGCGTCTCGCTGCCGGCGCCGGCGATCAGATAGGTGCCCGGATAGGCGCCGACATCGACAAGCTGGTCGCCGGACGCCGCGCCGACCAGCGTGTCGCCGCCCTGCTCGCTGGTCAGCACGCTGCCGCCCGCGTTGCCGGCGACGAGCAGGCTCGGCAGCGACCCGTCAGCCGTCACGTCAAGCCGTCCGGCGCCGCCGAGCACGGTATCCGCCGTCAGGCTGCCGGTGCCGCCACTGATCGTGCTGCCGCTGAGCGCACCGTCGAGCGACACGTCGAGCGCGCCGGCGCCGCCGAACACCGTCGCGCCGGTCAGCCCGATCAGCCTGGCGGAACCGGCGCCGAGCCCGATGAAGGCGCCCGCCGCGCCGACGACCAGATCGCTGGCGCCAGGATTCACCGCGGCATACAGCGTATCATCGGTGCCGAGCGCGACCGTCTCGCTGCCCGCCCCGGTGAGCAGTTTCGTCCGCGTGGCGCCGTAGAGCAGGTCCCCGGCGCCGCCGCCGATGAACGGCCCGCCGCCGGCATTGCCATAGACCGCCAGCGACCCGGCCCCCGCCGCCACCAGCGCCGCGGCCCCGGCGTTCAGCGCCACCGTGGCGCTGCCGGCGCCGCCGTCAACACCAGTGTCTCGTTGCCCGACCCGTTGATCGTCTCGGCGCCCGGCATGTCGTTGCGTCCCCCGTCGTTCTGCCTGCATAGCGGTTGGCGTGGCGATGTAAACGGTGGCGAAGTGTCGGGCCACTGGCCGGGAACGCCAGGGACGGCCCCCGCCGCTTAGTGCGCAGCCGAATGTAATGTTAGTCATTCTATATTTCAAAGATCATCGTCAACGTCTCCGCATAATTGCCAAATGCACGATATCTCGCGTTGTGATGGAAATTTTTCGATTGCAGAGGCGATATGTCAGTGTTAGAGCCTCTGGTGCAGGCCGGGTGGCGTGCGAGGACGTTGAGGGAGTCGCTGCCGAGATGCGAGAGAGCGGAAAAGGCCTCGTGCGCGGTACCGCCATGCCGGTGGCAACACGGCCGGCCGGCGCCAACACGATCACCTGTGCCGCTCCGATCCGGGTCACCGCAGCCGTGTTGCCGCCCGGGCCGGGACCGCGCGCGTTGCTGCGCGGGCCGCCCGCTCGCCCACCGCCGCAGACCATCACCGCAGGAGCAACAGACCACTTCTGAAGGGACGCCTCATCGGGAGCGCCAAAAAAACTGCATTCGCAAAGAATGCGGTTGCGTAGTTGATGATATGTAACAACAATTTATTGGGGTTGCGTAAGGTTTTTGTGTGTGTTAACGATTTGTTGCTTATTGGGCAACAACGTGAACACCGCAGGGGTCTGCTGAATGCGTCGGGTCCAGGCTCCGCGCCTTGTATGGGCTGTACTGGCCGTCATCGCGGCGACTTTGGGCGCCGTACTGCCGGCGCGTGCCGACAACATGGTGATCACCTATTCGGCCGCCGGGGTGACCGCGCCGGACTTCTCCAGCAACAGCACGACCGGCATCTGCTACAACACCACCGTCTGCGATTACGGGCTGGAGAACTTCAGCGGCTGGAGCGGCGGCAGCCCCTATACGTCGGCCTTCAAGGACGGCGGAACCGGCACCTACAACCAGCCGACCGGCGTATCGTTCAGCGGCACCTACGCTGTCGGCGCCAACACCAACACCAGCGGGACCACCGATGCCTGGGTGCACTCGGCACAAAACCAGTACGGCGGCCTCAACGGCAATGGGTATCCCGAATTGTTCGGCAACGGCTCGACGACCGCTCCGGCCAACTACACATTGTCGCTCAGCGCGGGCGGTGTGCCGGGCACCAACTATTTTGGCATCTGGATCAGCGCCCTCGATCCGTACAACGACCTCAAAATCTTCGACGGAAACACGGTGATCGCCGAGTTCAACTCGACCACATTGCAAGCCAAGCTTGGCAACTGCGCCAGTCCGTCCACCAACCTCTACTGCGGCAATCCCACGACGCAGTTCAAGGGCCAGGACAGCGGCGAGTTGTTCGTCTATGTCAACGTCTTCGACCTGTCCAACTACATCACCAAGGTCGAGTTTTTCGACAGCGGCTCAACCGGTTTCGAATCGACAAACCACGCCGTCGCCTATGTCAATCCGATCCATGTCACCGGAACCGTTGTGCAGGTTCCGGAACCCTCAACGCTGGCGCTGCTGGTGCCGACACTGCTCGCCCTCGGCGGCCTGCGCCGCCTGGACGGCTACGCGCCCTCGGTGTCGAGGGCATAGCCCGCCGCGCGCACCGTCCGCACCACGTCCAACTCGCCCTCGCCGTTGATCGACTTGCGCAGCCGGCGGATATGCACATCGACGGTGCGCGGCTCGACATGGATGTCGCGGCCCCACACCGCATCCAGCAGCTCCTCGCGGGCAAACACCCGGCGCGGATGCTGCATGAAATACTCCAGCAGCCGGAACTCGGTCGGCCCCAGATGCAGTGCCCGCCCGTTGCGCTGCACCCGGTGGGTGGCCAGATCCATGCTCAGGTCGTGGAACTCCAGCCGCCCCTTGGTCGGCACGCTGTTGGCCCGCCGCAGCAGCGCCCGCATCCGCGCCAGCAGCGCCTCCATGTTGAACGGCTTGGTGATGTAGTCATCGGCGCCGGTGTTCAGCCCGCGCACCGCGTCCTGATCCTCGGTGCGCGCCGTCACCATGATCACCGGCAGATCGCGTGAGGCGCTGCGCCGGCGGATCTGGCGGCACACCTCGATGCCCGACAGCGCCGGCAGCATCCAGTCGAGCAGCACCAGATCGGGCGGCGCCTCGGCGATGCGCGCCAGCGCCTCCTGCCCGTCCGCCGCCTCATCGACGCGAAACCCCTGTTTTTCCAGATTGTAGCGCAGCATGGTGGCGAGCGCCGGCTCATCCTCGACGACCAGCACCAGCGGTTTCGACAGCGCCGGAACGGTGTCCTGCATGGTCATCCTTTGCATGGCGGTCACTCCCTCGGCCGCACCACGGCATAGGCCGAGGTATCGCCCTTCGGCCGGGCGCCGGTCAGCGCCTCGCCCTTGATGGCGTAATAGAGTGTCTCGGCGATATTGGTCGCGTGGTCGCCGACCCGCTCCAGATTCTTGGCAATGAACAGCAGATGCGTGCACGGCGTGATGTTGCGCGGATCTTCCATCATGTAGGTGATCAGTTCGCGGAACAGCGCGTTGTAGATTTCATCGATCTTGTCGTCGGAGCGCCAGACCTCGACCGCGGCATCGGCGTCGCTGTCGCCGATGGCGTCGATCACCAGCTTGAGATTCTGCTGCACCAGCCGGCCCATATTGGCCAGTCCGGTGAGCGGGAACGGCAGGCTGTACTGGTTGAGCACGAGGCTCCGCTTGGCGACGTTGGCGGCGTAGTCGCCGATGCGTTCAAGATCGCCGGTGATGCGCAGACAGGCGACGATCAGCCGCAAATCTTGCGCCATCGGCTGCCGCAGCGCCAGCAGGCGGATGACGAATTGTTGAATCTGGTATTCCAGTGCGTCAACCTGCGGATCGGTCTCGACCACTTTCCCGGCCACCGCGTCGTCGCGGTCGAGCACCGCCTCGCATGCCATCGCCACCTCGCTCTCGACCAGACCGCCCATCTCGGTGATCAGCGTGCGCAGGCGGTTCAGCTCCTGTTCGAAGCTCTTGACGATGTGCTCGGTGACTTCGGGCATGTTGCCTACTCCGTCTGAAAGCGGCGCGGGGTCATCCGAACCGCCCGGTGATGTATTCCTGCGTGCGCTTCTCACGCGGCGCCGTGAACATCTGCGTCGCCGTGCCGACCTCGACCAGTTCGCCGAGATAGAACAGCGCCACCCGGTCGGCACAGCGCCCCGCTTGCTGCATGTTGTGAGTGACGATGGCGATGGTGAACTCGTGCTTCAGCTCGTCGATCAGCTCCTCGATCTTCAGCGTGCTGATCGGATCGAGTGCGCTGGTCGGCTCGTCGAGCAGGATCACCTCCGGGCGGGTGGCGATGGTGCGGGCGATGCACAGCCGCTGCTGCTGCCCGCCCGACAATCCCATCGCCGAGCCGCCCAGCCGGTCCTTCACCTCGTCCCACAGCGCGGCGCGGGTCAGCGACCATTCGATGCGCTCATCCAGCGCACTGCGCGACAGTTTCTCATGCAGCTTGACGCCGAAGGCGATGTTGTCGCCGATCGACATCGGGAACGGCGTCGGCTTCTGAAACACCATGCCGATGCGGCTGCGCAACTGGTTGAGATCGAGGCCCGGGGCGATGATGTTCTCCCCGTCCATCAGCACCTCGCCGGTGGCGCGCTGGTTCGGGTAGAGGTCGTACATGCGGTTGAGCACGCGCAGCAGCGTCGATTTGCCGCAGCCCGAAGGGCCGATCAGCGCCGTCACCTGCCGGCGCAGCATATCCACGGTGATGGATTTCAGCGCCCGGTTGCCGCCGTAGAAGAACTCCAGGTTGCGGATGGCGATATGCACCGCGTCCTCCGCCTGCCCCGCCGGCGGCACGACCAGGCCGGACGATGACGGGGTGACGGTCTGGCTCATCGGCACGGCGTTTCCCCTCAGCTTCGCCGGCGCAGCGCGGCGCGCGCGCCGACGCTCAGCACCAGCACCACGACGGTCATCAGCAGCGCCCCGGCCCAGGCCAGTTGATGCCACTGATCATACGGACTAAGCGCGAACTGGAAGATGACGACCGGAATATTGGCCATCGGATTGGCCGGGTTGGCGGTCCAGTACTGGTTGTTCAGCGCGGTGAACAGCAGCGGCGCCGTCTCGCCGCTGATGCGCGCGATGCCGAGCAGGATGCCGGTGACGATGCCGGTGCGCGCCGCCGGCCAGATCACCTGCGCCACCATGCGCCATTTCGGCGCGCCCAGCGCCAGCGCCGCCTCGCGCAGCGCCGAGGGCACCAGTCGCATGGTCTCGTCGCTGGTCCGCACCACCACCGGCAGCAGCACCACGGCCAGCGCCACGCCGCCGGCCCAGCCGGAGAAATGGCCGACCGGGCGCACCGCCAGCGTATAGACGAACAGCCCGATGATGATCGACGGCGCCGACAGCAGGATGTCGTTGAGGAACCGCACGATCTCGGCGAAGGCGCGGCCATGCGCGTATTCCGCCAGGAAGGTGCCCGCCATCACCCCCACCGGGGCGCCGAGCACGATGCCGAGAGCGATGATGATGGCGCTGCCGACGATGGCATTGAGCAGCCCGCCGCTGTCGCCCGGCGGCGGCGTCATCTGGGTGAACAGATGCGGCGAGATCGCACTGACGCCGTTGTACAGCGTGGTGCCGAGAATCCACACCAGCCAGATCAGCCCGAACAGCGTCGCCAGCGTGGCAAGACCGAGGCCAATGACGTTGACCACATGGCGCCGCCGGTGCAGCGCGCGTGACGCGCTCATGGCCGCCCCCCCGCCCGCCGCGCCAGCCGCAGCAGCATCAGCTTGGCCACGGCGAGCACGATGAAGGTGACGACGAACAGCACGAAGCCGAGCGCGATCAGCGACTGGCGGTAGATCGCGGAATCGGCTTCGGTGAACTCGTTGGCAATCGCCGCGGCGATGGAGTTGCCCGGCGCCAGCAGCGACAGGCTGAACTCATGCGCGTTGCCGAGCACGAAGGTCACCGCCATGGTCTCGCCGAGTGCCCGGCCGAGGCCGAGGAAAATGCCGCCGACGACGGCGCTGCGGGTGTATGGCAGCACCACCTGACGCACCACCTCCCAGCGCGTCGCGCCCAGCGCGAAGGCGGATTCGCGCAGCGGCGGCGGCACCAGCGCGAACACGTCGCGCATCACCGAGGAGATGAACGGGATCACCATGATCGCCAGGATGATCCCCGCCGTCAGCATGCCGATACCGAGCGGCGGCCCGCTGAACAGCACGCCGATGGCCGGCAGTTGGCCCAGCGTCGCATCGAGCCAGGGATCGACATAATCCGACATGAACGGCACGAACACGAACAGGCCCCACATGCCGTAGATGATCGACGGCACGCCGGCGAGCAACTCGATCGCCGCGCCCACCGGCGCGCGCATCCAGGCCGGCGCCACCTCGTTGAGGAACACCGCGATGCCGAAGCTGACCGGCACCGCGATCAGCATGGCGATGACCGCGGTGACCAGGGTGCCATAGACCGGCACCAGGGCGGTGAACCGCTTGGTCACCGGGTCCCATTCGGTACCCAGGAAGAAATGCAGCCCGAAACGCTGGAACGCCGGCAGCCCGCCGAGCAGCATCGACAGCGCCGCCAGCCCGAGCACCGCCAGCACCAGCAGCGCGGCGGCGCCGGCGACGAGGCGGAACGCCGCATCGCCGCGCCGCCGCCGCCGCGCCGCGGCGCCGGGGAGCAGGCCGCTGTGAACCGAAGCCGACATCAGCACTCTCGCATCTGGCGGTGGTCTGCTCCGTCACTCGGCGTGGATATTGGCTGCCCAGTAGGACTCGATCTGCTTGACCACAATGTCGGGGAAGGAAACATAGTCGAGTGCCGCCGACATCGCCTGCCCGTTCTCCAGCGTCCAGCGGAAGAACGCCAGCGCCGATTTGGCCCGCGCCGCGTCCTTCGGCTGCTTGTACATCAGGATGAACGTCGTCGCCGCGATCGGATAGGCCTCGGCACCCGGCGCGTTGGTCATCACCAGATTGAAATCCTGCGCATGCGCCCAGTCGGCGCTGGCCGCCGCGGCCTGGAACGCGGCGACGCTCGGCTTGACGAAACTGCCGGCCGCGTTCTGCAGCAGCGTGTAGGTCATCTTGTTCTGGATGACATAGGCGTACTCGACATAGCCGATCGAGCCTTTCAGCCGCTCGACATAGGCCGCAACCCCCTCGTTGCCCTTGCCGCCAACCCCGGTGGGCCAGGAAACCGCGGTGCCCTCGCCGACCTTCTGCTTCCACTCCGGGCTGATCTTGGACAGATAGTTCACCCAGTTGAACGTCGTGCCGGAGCCGTCGGAGCGGTGGACCACGGTGATCCGCAGATCCGGCAGCTTCAGGCCAGGGTTGAGCGCCACCAGCGCGGGATCGTTCCAGGTCTTGATCTTGCCGAGGAAGATGTCGGCCAGCACCGGCCCGGTCAGTTTCAGCTCGCCCGCGCCGATGCCGGCGATGTTGACCACCGGCACGTCGGCGCCCATCACCAGCGGAAACTGCGCCAGCCCCGCCTGCGCCAGATCGGCCGGCGCCATCGGCATGTCGGAGGCGCCGAAATCCACAGTGCCGGCCTTGATCTGGGCGATGCCGCCACCCGAGCCGATCGACTGATAATTAACCTGCAGCTTGCCCTGCCTCGCGTATTCCGCCGACCATTTCGACAGCACCGGATAGACGAAGGTGGACCCCGCGCCGGTAATCTGCTGCTGCGCCTCGGCCCGCCCGGCCCCGACCGCCATCGTGCCGGCGATGCACAGCGCCAGCCATATCCGCGTGATCTGCATAAATCCTCCTGCCGCGCTCGCCCCGCGGTGCCGCGGGGTGCAACGCGGCCGGACCATAGTTGGCGGCAACGAAGCCCGTGTTGCAAGACGATGACAGTACGATGACAATTGCCTCGGCCGCCGCGCCGCGTCATGCAGCGCCCATGCCAGACCCAACCCGTGACGCCGCCTTCCTGCTGCTGACCGCGGTGCTCGACCGGCACCGTGGGCTCGATGACGCGCTGGAGGCGCTGCCGCCGCTCGACGCGCGCGACCGTGCCGCCGCGCACCGGCTCGCCGCGGCGGTGCTGCGCCGGCTCGGCACGCTCGATGCGGCGCTGGAGCCGCTGCTGAAAAAGGCGCCGCCCGACCCGGTGCGCCATGTGCTGCGGCTCGGCGCCGCCGGCCTGCTGCTGCTCGACACCCCGGCGCATGCCGCGGTCGCCACCGCCGTCGCGCTGGCGCGCACCCAGCGCCTTGCCCCGTTCGCCGGGCTGGTCAACGCGGTGCTGCGCCGCCTCGCCGCCGCCGGGCCGGCGGCGCTGGCGGCGCTCGACGGCCCGCGACTCGACACGCCGGCCTGGCTGTGGTCGGCCTGGGGAGCGGAGGCCCGCGCCATCGCCGAGGCGCATCGGCATGAGGCGCCGCTCGATCTCACCCTGGCGCCGGGCACCGCCGCGCCGCCCGGCGGCTTGCGCTTGCCGACCGGCTCCTGGCGCTATCCGCCCGGCACCCGGCCAGCCGAGTTGCCAGGCTTTGCCGAGGGCGGGTTCTGGGTGCAGGACGCCGCCGCCGCGCTCGCCGCCCGGCTGCTGGCGCCGCGCGCCGGGGAGCGGGTGATCGACCTCTGCGCCGCCCCCGGTGGCAAGACCGCCCAGCTCGCCGCCGCCGGCGCCGCCGTGGTCGCGGTGGAGCGCGACCCGGCGCGCCTCGCCCGGCTGCGCGACAACCTCGCCCGGCTGCGCCTGTCGGTGGAGACCGTCGCCGCCGACGCCGCGACCTGGCGGCCGGCGGCGCCGGCCGATGCGGTGCTGCTGGACGCGCCATGCAGCGCCACCGGCACCATCCGCCGCCATCCCGACGTGCCGCATCTCAAGCGCGCCCGCGACCTGCCGGCGCTGACTGCGCAGCAGGACCGGCTGCTCGCCGCCGCCGCCGGCATGCTGCGGCCGGGCGGGCGGCTGGTCTATGCCGTCTGCTCGCTGCAGCCCGAGGAAGGCGCCGCCCGCGCCGCCGCGGCGCTGGCGCAGCTCGGCCTGCGCCACGATCCGGTCCGCGCCGAGGAAGCCGCCGGCCTGCCGGTCACCCCGGAGGGGTTCCTGCGCACCACCCCTGCATTGTGGCCCGAGCATGGCGGCATGGACGGGTTCTTTCTCGCGCGTTTCATTCACCCTTGATCGCTTGCCGCCTGCGGAGTCGCCCGTCTAGAACCCGTGTATGGCGCAGCCTGCCCCAAGCCCTCTGCTGATCGCTCCAAGCCTGCTCTCCGCCGATTTCGCCCGCTTGGGCGAAGAGGTTAAAGCTGTGCAGGATGCCGGCGCCGATTGGCTGCATCTCGATGTGATGGACGGGCATTTCGTGCCCAACCTCACCTTCGGGCCGGCGCTGATCAAGGCGTTGCGGCCGCACTGTCGGCTGCCGTTCGACGTGCATCTGATGATCGCGCCGGCCGACCCCTATCTCGCCGCCTTCGCCGAGGCCGGGGCCGACCATATCCTGGTGCATCCCGAATCCGGGCCGCATCTGCACCGCTCGCTGCAAAGCATCCGCGCGCTCGGCTGCAGGCCGGGCGTGGTGCTCAACCCGGCGACGCCGATCGACGCGCTCGCCTGGGTCATCGACCTGATCGACGTGGTGCTGGTGATGGGCGTCAACCCCGGTTTCGGCGGTCAGCATTTCCTCACCGGCCAGTTGCCCAAAATCAGCGCGCTGCGCGCCATGATCGGCGCGACCGGGCGGCCGATCCGCCTCGCCGTCGATGGCGGCGTCAGTGCCGAGACGACGCCCGACATCGTCGCCGCCGGCGCCGACGTGCTGATCGCCGGCAGCGCGGTGTTCGGCCGGCCCGACTACGCCGCGGCGGTCGCCGCCCTGCGCGCGGCGGCACGATGATGGCGCTCGACCCGAATCGCTGGATGCGCGACGCGCGCCGCCGGCTGGCGCGGCTGCCCAGCCTGCGCATGGCGCGCATCCCCGACGCCCCGGCGCTGCCGGTGCGCGACCCCTGGCCGGGCGATCCGGGGCGCGGCGCCAACCTGCTCAAGGGCGAGCTGGAACTCGCCGGCACCATCGGCCTGCTGCGCCCCGGCGCGGTCGCCGACATTGCCGGCTCGGACCTGCTGCGCAGCTACGCGCATGGCTTCACTTGGCTGCGCGACCTGCGCGCGCTCGGCACCGATGCGGCGCGCATGCGCGCCCGTGCCCTGGTGCAGGAATGGATGGCCGGCGCCGCCGACGCCGCGCTGCCGCAGCGCCCGGACGTGGCCGGCGCGCGCATCGCCGCCTGGCTCGGCCATTACGACTTCTTCGCCGCCAGCGCCGATGACGCCTTCCGCCAGCGGCTGATGGCGCGCCTCGTCGCCGATGCCCGCAGCCTCGCCGCCGCGCTGCCGCCTGAGGAGACCGATGCACGCGCGCTGACCGCGGTGAAAGGGCTGATCGCCGCCGCCGTGGCGCTGCCCGAGCATGCCGCGTTCCTGACCCGCGCGCTGCGCGTGCTGCCGCAGGAGATCGGCCGGCAGGTGCTGCCGGACGGCAGCCACAGCGAGCGCAGCCCGGCGCAGCTTCTCGCCGCGCTGCAGGACCTGCTGGAAATCCGCGGCCTGCTGCAGGCAGCCCAGGCGCAGCCGCCGACCCTGCTGGCCGCCGCCATCGAGCGCATGGCCCCGGCGTTGCGCAGTCTGCGCCACGGCGATGGCGGCCTCGCCCTGTTCAACGGCAGCAAGGAACAGCAGGCATCGCTGATCGACCTCGTGCTGTCGCAGGCCGGCCGCGCCGGCCGCCCCGCCGCCGCGTTGCCGGAGGGCGGGTTCTACCGGCTGCAGGCCGGGCGCAGCGTGCTGATCGCCGATTGCGGCGCCCCGGCGCCGGCGCGGCTCGACCGCTTCGCCCATGCCGGCACCCTGTCGTTCGAGTTGTCGGTCGGGCGCGACCGGATGATCGTCAATGTCGGCGCCGCCCCGGCCGCCGGCAGCGAATGGCGTGACGCGACGCGCGCCACCGCCGCGCATTCGACGCTGGCCATCGCCGACACCAACAGCAGCGAACTGCGCCCCGACGGCGTCGGCCGCCGCCCGGAGACGATCGAGGCGCATCGCCAGGAGGCCAACGGCGCGCACTGGCTGGAGGCCAGCCATGACGGCTACCGCCGCCCGTTCGGCGCGGTGCATCGCCGCCGCCTTTATATGAGCGAGAGCGGCGAGGACATCCGCGGCGAGGATGGCGTCGAGGCGGCCGAGCCGCAGCCCTATGTCGTGCGCTTCCATCTCCACCCCGATGTCGATGCCAGCGTGCAGCAGGATGGCGAGGCGGTGCTGCTGCGCCTCGCCTCCGGCAGTTTCTGGCGGCTGCGCGCCGACAATGCGCGGGTGACGCTGGAGGAGAGCATCTATCTCGGCGCCGCGGCGCCGCGACGCTGCGAACAGGTGGTGCTGACCGGCTATCAGGACGGGCCGCAACAAGTGAAGTGGGCGATCACCAAGGTCGGCTGAGCGCGTCGGCGACCGCTTCCAGCACGCCGTCCCAGTCGCCCGGCGCGGACTGGCGGAAGATGCGCAGGCTCGGGTACCACGGGCTGTCGCTGCGCGCCCGCAGCCAGCGCCAGCAGGTGTCGAAGCGGTTGAGCAGCCAGACCGGCCGGCCCAACGTCGCCGCCAGATGGGCCACCGCGCTGTCGGCGGCAATCACCAGATCGAGCCCCTGCACCAGCGCCGCGGTCTCCGCCAGATCGGTGAGTGCGCCGGTCCAATCGTGCAGCGCCAGCGGCGGCGCCGCCGTCGCCCCCGTCTGCAGCGAGACGAAGCTGACGCCCGGCACGCCGGCGAGCGCGCCGAGGCAGGCTGCCGGCAGCGAACGGCGGGCATCGGCGGCATAATGCGGATTGCCGGCCCAGGCCAGACCGACGCGCCGCCCCGGCAGCGCTTGCAGCCGCGCCGCCCAGGGTCCGGCGGCAATGCGCGGCGCCACCGGCGGCGGAATGCTGGCCAGCGTGGTGGCAAAACGGCCCGGCAGGTCCATCAGCGAACACTGCAGCGCGAAGCCGCGCGCCGCCCCCGGCAGCGCCACCTCCGGCGCCCCCGGCAGCGCCCGCGCCCAGCGCAGCAGCGGCGCCGGCACCTCCAGCACCACCCGTCCGGCAATGCGCGGCAGGTAGCGCAGCATCTGGATGGCGTCGCCCAACCCCTGCTCGGCATGTAGCAGCAGCACCCGGCCGGCGAGCTCGCCGCCATTCCAGGCCGGCACATCGAACCGGCGCGGCGGGGCGGCGCCGCGCCGCTGCCAGCGCCGGGCGAAACCGGGCCAGCCCTCGGCCAGCCGCCCGTCGAGCAGGCGGATCATGCCGAGCGTGTACGCCGCCTCGGCATGCGCCGGGTCGCGCGCCTGGGCGGCAAGGCAGCACGCTTCGGCCTGCTCCAGCCGGCCGGCGGCGGCCAGCGCCACGGCGAGATTGTGCCGCGCATCCGCCGCGTCCGGCCGCAGCGCGACGACGCGGCGCAACAGTTCCTCGGCCGCCGCCAGGGCGCCGGTCTGCACCAGCAGATTGCCCAGATTGGTCAGCACCGCCGCGTCATCGGGGCGCCGGTCGAGCACCGCGCGCAGAGCGGCGACCGCCGCCGCGTGTTGTCCCTGCGCCGCCAGCACAAGGCCGAGGCAGGCTTGCGCCGCCAGCATGTCCGGCTGCAGCCGCAGCGCCCGGCGCAACACCGTCTCCGCCTCGGCGTGCTGGCCGAGACGGTGGAGGCAGGCGCCGAGATCGGCCCACAGCGTCGCCGCCTCCGGCCGCAGCCCGAGCGCCATGCCAAGGCAGGACGCCGCCTGCGCCAGATCATCGTCCTCGGCGGCGCAGAGGCCGCGCAGATGCCAGTGGTCAGCTGCGTCCATTGGCGCGGCGTAGCACGCGCGCCTTGCCGGAATGCGAACGCCGGGCGAGCGCCGCGCGCACCGTCTCGGCCGGCCCGCCCTCGCCCCACAGCAGGGCGCAGGCATCGCGCGCCCAGTCGCGCGGCGGCGGCGGGTCGGCGCGGTGGTTGTCGAAATCGGCGCGGTTGCCGGTGTCGAGATAGCTTTCAACCGGCAGCGCCTCGGCCAGCAGCACGTCGTGGCGTGCCAGTTCGACATGCAGATAGTGCATCTGCGCGAAGCTGCGGTCCTGGCGGATGCTGTCGCCGTTGAGCAGATATTTCACCGGGATCAGCACGCCGCCGAGACACACTGCATGATCGGGCGACAGCAGCAGGTCGCGGCACGGCACCCCCGGCGCCACCGCATCGCGGCGGATGCGCACCGGCCAGATCTGCGCCGGATCGGCATGGCCGGCGATGGCGACGCGGCGCCGCCCGATCCAGACCACCGGCGCCTCACCGGCGAAGCGCGCCAGCACGCGGTCGCCGGGCGCGAGCCGCTCCACCGCGACCGGCCCGCACGGGGTCATAATGGCGGTGCCGGCGAGGAAACAGGCGGTGTTGCCCGGCGCGGTGACCACCGCCGCCGGCGGCGCTGCCGGCAGCGCGAGGCCCCAGAGATTGGCGTCGGTGGTCTGCGCCGTCACCGCAATCTCGCTGATCGGCGCATTGGTGGTGATCACCACCGCGGCTTCCGGCAGCGTCGCGCCGCTGCCCGTGGCGTCGGCCGCGGCGACGTTGACGACACCGCCGCCGACGCTGACCACTGCGCCCGCCGTGCCGGCGCCCGGCGTCTGCACGGCGAAATCCCAGCCGCCGGTCTGCACCACGCTGTTGCCGTCAAGCGCGGTCACGGCAAAGCTGCTGCCCGACGCGCCGCCCAGGTCCGCCGCCCACAGCACGAAACTCTGGCCGCCGGCGAGCGGCGTGGTGAACGTATAGGTCAGTGTACCGACGATCGGCGCCGTCCCGCTGCCCCCCGGCGGGCCGCGCAGCGCCATGCCGGCGGCCTCGTTGGGCACGCCGAGCACCGACAGCGTCGGATTGCCGAACAGAACCCCGCCGCCATCGGCGACAATGGCCTGCGCCACGCTGCCGACCGCAACCGACCAGGGCGCCGCGGAGGCGCTGACCGTGCCCGTCCACCGCTCCGCCGCCGAGCCGCCGGACGGCAAGAAATATCCCGAGGCCTGATAGGCGCCCGAGCGGATCGTGGTGACGCTGAGCGTCGCTGCCGACATTGCGCGCACCTGCTGGCATCAGCGGCAAAGGTTAAAAGTCCGGCGCGGCGGCAACAAGTGGCGCGGCGCATGCTGCGCTGCAAAAAACAAGCTTCATCTTTCTGCCATGATGACGGATGATCCTGTCGCCATGAAGCCGCTGGTTGGAATCTCCTGCTGCACCAAGCTGTTTGGCACCTACGGGATGCCGAACCACGCCGCCTCCGACACCTATGTCCGGGCGACCGATCTGGTCGTCGGCGCCGTGCCGGTGCTGATCCCGGCCAATGGCGAGGCGGCGGATATCGCCACCCTGATCGCCCGGCTCGACGGGATCATCCTCACCGGCAGCCGCTCCAATGTTCAGCCCGCCCTCTATGGCGGCCCGCCGCATGCCGAGGGCACGCCGGAGGATGCCGGGCGGGATGCCACCACCCTGCCGCTGATCCGCGGCGCCATCGCCGCCGGCCTGCCGCTGCTGGCGATCTGCCGCGGCTTTCAGGAACTCAACGTCGCCCTCGGCGGCTCGCTGCACCAGCGGCTGCAGGACCTTCCCGGCCGGATCGACCATTCGACGCCGCTGCAGCCATCGCCGCGGGTGCGCGTCGGCAAGGCGCACAGCGTCGCCGTGGTCTCGGGAAGCTGGCTGCACCGCATCGCCGGGGCCCGCGAGATCGCGGTCAACTCCCTGCATAATCAGGGCATTGACCGGCTGGCGGCGGGCCTCGTGGTGGAAGCAACGGCGCCCGACGGCACCATCGAGGCGGTGCGGGTGGCCACCGCACCGGGCTTTGCCGTCGGCGTGCAGTGGCACCCGGAATACGATTATCAGACCGACGCGATTTCGCGCCGCATTTTGCAGGCCTTCGGTGAGGCGGCGGCGGAGCGGCAGCGGCCGGCGCTGCGTCACGCCGCGGCGGATTAGCCGGCGGTCGCGCCAACCCTGGCAAACCTCACCCGCGGCCCTGCTCGCTGTCGAGATGCGCCATCGCCGCCGCCGGATAGCGTGCGCCGGCCGCCGCGTCGCGCGGCACCGCCTGCTCGATTGCCGCCAGGTCCGACGCGCTCAGGCGCAGATCGGCCGCGCCCAGCGCCTCGCTCAGCCGGTCGCGGCGGCGGGCGCCGATCAGCGGCACGATGTCGGCGCCCTGCGCCACCACCCAGGCAATCGCCAGTTGCGCCACACTGACCGACTTCGCCGCAGCCAGCGCGCGCAGCCGCGCCACCAGCTCCAGATTGCGATCGACATTGCCGGCCTGAAACCGCGGACTGAAGGCGCGGAAATCGCCCGGCTGCACATTATGCGGCTGCCAGTGGCCGCTGATCAGCCCGCGCGACAGCACGCCATAGGCGGTAATGCCGATGCCGAGCGCGCGGCAGGCCGGCAGGATGGCATCCTCGATGCCGCGCGAGAGCAGCGAATACTCGATCTGCAGATCACAGATCGGGTGCGTCGCGGCGGCGCGGCGGATGCTGTCCGCGCCAACCTCCGACAGCCCGATCGCGCGCACATGGCCGGCCGTCACCATGTCGGCGATGGCGCCGATGGTCTCCTCGATCGGCACCGCAGGGTCGAGCCGCGCCGGGCGGTAGATGTCGATGTAATCGGTGCCCAGCCGCTGCAGCGAATAGGCGAGAAAGCTTTTCACCGCCGCCGGCCGCGCGTCATAGCCGGTCCAGCCGCCGGCCGGATCGCGCAGCGCGCCGAACTTGACCGAGATCACCGCCCGGCCGCGGTCGCGCCCGCGCAGCGCCTCGCCGATCAGCATCTCGTTATGGCCCATGCCATAGAAATCACCGGTGTCGAGCAGGGTGATGCCGGCCTCCATCGCCGCATGCAGGGTGGCGATGCTTTCCGCCCGGTCGGCCGGGCCATACATGCCGGACATGCCCATGCAGCCGAGGCCGAAGGACGAGACGCGCGGGCCGGCCGCGCCGAGCTGGTGAAACTGCATGTCCGCTCCTTGATCGCTCGTTCTCTGTCGGAAATCGCGGCTGTGGCATCATCGGCGGCGCCGCCGGAGCGACCCTCAGCCGCGCAGCAGCGGGCCGAGCGCCGCGGCGAGGTCGATGGCGCGGAACGGCTTGCGCAGCAACTGTGCGTCGCCGCCGGACAGTGCCTCGGTATCGGCATAGCCGGAGACGATGACCACCGGCAGCGCCGGGCGCAGCACCCGCAGCCGCGCCAGCGTCTGACTGCCGGACATCCCCGGCATGGCGTAATCGACCAGCGCCGCATCGACCGCCGCGCCGTCGGCGATCAGCGCCAGCGCCGCCGCGCCGCCCGGCGCCGTCAACACCGTGGCGCCGAGTTCGGCCAACAGACCGGCGGCGACCTCGCGCACTTCGGCATCGTCATCGACGACGAGAATGCGCGCGCCGCGCAGCCCGCCCGGCGCCGGCGCGGCAGGGTGGCCGGTCAGCAGCGCGGGCCGCTCGGCGCCGGCGCACGGCAGATAGATCTGCACCTGCGTTCCGCTGCCCGGCCGGCTCGCCACCCGGACGCCGCCGCCAAGCTGCTTGGCGACGCCCAGCACCTGCGGCAGCCCGAGGCCGGAGCCGCGGCCGACCTCCTTGGTGGTGAAGAACGGCTCGAACACCCGCGCCAGCACCTCCGCCGTCATGCCCTCGCCGGCATCGCTGATCGTCACCACCACATGCGCGCCGGATGGCGGGTCCTCCGCCGCCTGCGGCTCGCCGATGCGGGCGTTGGCGGTGGTGATGACGATGGTGCCGCCCTGCGGCATCGCGTCGCGGGCGTTGATGGCGACGTTGAGGATGGCCAGTTCAAGCTGTGTTGCATCGGCCAGCGCCGGCCACAGATCGGGCGCCAGCGCCGTGTGCACCTGCACCGAGCCGCCGAGCGTGCTCTGCAGCAGCCCCGCCATGCCGACGACCAGCGCGTTGAGGTCGAGCGGCCGGGGTTCGAGCCGCTGCCGCCGGGCAAAGGCGAGAAGCTGCGCGGTCAGCGTCGCGCCCCGCCCGGCGCTGCGCAGCGCCGCCTCCAGCAGCCGCCGGCCCCGCCCGCTCATCGTCTCCTGCGCCAGCAGGTCGAGGTTGCCGATGATCGCGGTGAGCAGATTGTTGAAGTCGTGGGCGACGCCGCCGGTCAACTGGCCGATCGCCTGCATCTTCTGCGTCTGACGCAGTTCCTCTTCCATCCGCATCTGCTCGGTGACCTCGCGCCAGGCGCCGAGGATGCGCGCCACCCGCCCGCCGGCATCGCGCACCGGCACCATCAAAATGTCGAACACGCCGGGGCCGGCGGGAAAGGCGAGGTTCATGGTGACGCGCTGGGTGCCGCGGTCCCGCGCCGCGGCGAGCAGGGTCTCGATGGCGCGGGCGGTATCGGGCGCCATGAACTCGGCCGCGCTGCGGCCACGCGTCACCGCGTTGCCATAGCCGGTGCGGCGCTCGCCATACGGATTATAGCCTTCATGGATGAATCGCCCGTCCGGGTCGCAGAGCACGGTGAACAGGCAGTCCTCGACCGATTCGAAATAGGCGCGCAGCCGGGTCTCGCTCTCGGCAAGCTGGGCGGTGCGCTCGGCGACGCGCGCCTCCAGCTCGACGGTGCCGTGGCGCAACGCCGCCTCGGCCTGTTTGCGCGCGGTGATATCGATGGCCGTGCCGATGGCGCGCACACAGCGGCCGGCGGCATCGAACATCGCCCGCCCCTTCGCCGCCACCCAGCGCTCGACGCCGTCCTGCGCGCCGATGACACGATACTCGACATCATGGCCGCTGCGCGTCGCCGGGTCGGTGGCGCGGGCGAAGCTGGCGGCGACGCCGTCGCGGTCGTCGGGATGCAGAAACGTGACAAAATCGGCCGGCGTCACCGGATGGTCGGGGGCGAGGCCGAACATCGCCTTGCAGCGCGCCGACCAGTGCAGTTCGCCGCTCTGCAGGTTCATGTCCCACAGGCCAAGCTCGGCCGACTCGACGGCCAGCCGCAGCGTCTCCTCGCTGACCATCAGCGCCGCCTGTGCCGCCCGCGCCTCGGTTTCATCGACCGCCGAGCCGACAAGGCCGACGAATGTCCCGTCCGGCCCGTTGCGCGGCGCGCCGCTCTCGTTCATCGTCCGCCAACTGCCGTCGGCGCGGCGCAGCCGGTAGGTCATGCGATAGGGGATGCGCCGGGCCAGGGCGTCGTAATACACACCGAGGCACGCGGCCAAGTCGTCAGGATGCACCCCATCCTGCCAGCCGTCGCCGATTTCCTGCTCCAGGCTGCGGCCGGTGTGATCGAGCCACGGCCGGTTGAGCCAAGTCACCCGCCCGGCGGCGTCGCATTCCCAGATCGGCACCGGGGCGCTGTCGGCCAGCGAGCGGAAGCGCGCCTCGCTGTCGGCCACCGCCTGCTCGGCGCGACGGCGCCAGGAGATGTCGGTGACGGTGAAGAAGGCGCGGGCGGCGTGCGTGGCGCTCGGCGGCAGCGGAACAATGGTACCGAAATACCAGCCGGTCGGTCGGCGGGGGGCGACGAAATCATGCTCGCGCGCACTCGCCCGGCCGGTCCTGACGCAGTCGCGGATCAGCGCGACGACGGCGGCGATCTGCCCCGGATCAAGGCCCAGCGCGGTCGCCCGCACCCCGGCCAGGGGACAGCCGAAAAACGCCTCGGTATCCGCGGTTGCCGACTCATAGCAGTAATCTTCCCCGGTCGGGCCGCTGACATCGGCGATGATGCCGGCAAACACCTGCCAATGCTCGGGGGGAACAACGGCGCTCGCTTCGGGTTGGCCGCGTGCCGCCGTCAGCTCCGCCTCAAGGGCGAGGATGCGCGCCTCCAACTGGGCGATCCGGTCGGCCGGTCGCGGCTGCGCCTGCCGCATCAATGTGTCATCGATCGCCGACATGGCACGATCCTACGCAACGGCCGCCGCGTTGTCACATCTGCCGACAGATGCGCCAGCAGCCGGATTGACCGGCGCCGCAGGCCCCGCCGCATGCCGCCGCCGCTCAGTGCGTCAGCGCCGCCACCTCGCCCGACCGCGTCCCCGCCCGCACCGCCCGCTCCGGCCGGACACGGAACGCCCAGGCGTACAGCGCCGGCAGAAACACAAGCGTCAGCATTGTCGCCACCGCCAGACCGCCGATCATCGCCAGCGCCATCGGTCCCCAGAACACGTTGAAACTCAGCGGAATGAACGCCAGCGCCGCGGCCAGCGCGGTGAGCACGACCGGCCGCGCCCGGCGCACCGTGCTCTCGATGATCGCATCGCGCAACGAGCGTCCGGCCGCCTGATCCTGGCGCACCTGATCGACCAGGATGATGGTGTTGCGCATGATCATGCCGCCGAGCGCGATGACGCCGAGCAGTGCGACGAAGCCGAACGGCGCATCGGCCAGCAGCAGCGCCGCCACCGCGCCGATGACGCCGAGCGGCATCGTCGCCAGCACCAGCAGCACGCGCGGCAGGCTTTGCAACTGGATCATCAGCACCAGCAGCATCGCCGCCAGCATCGCCGGAAACACTGCGATCAGCGCGCCGTTGGCCTTGGCCGATTCCTCGGCCGCGCCGCCGGTCTCGACCCGCACGCCCGGCGGCAGCGCCAGCGCCCGGATCGCCGGCAGCGCCGCCGCGGTCACGTCCGGCGCCTGCAACCCGTCCTGCACATCCGCCTCGACCGTGAGGTAGGACGCGCGGTTGCGCCGCCACAGGATCGGCTCCTCGGTCTGCGGCACCAGCCGCGCCACCTGCCCCAGCGGCAGCCTGCCGCCGGCGGTGGGCAGCACGAGGTCGGGCAGCCGGTCGAGATCGAGCCGCTCGGCGGGCACCGCGCGCAGCACCACATCGACCAGCTTGGTGCGGTCGCGCAGTTCGGTCGCGGTCAGGCCGGAGACCAGCGTGGACAGCGTCGCGGCGATGTCGGCCGGGGCGAGGCCGAGCTGGCGCACCCGGTCCTGGTCGATCGCCAGCCGCAGCGACGGCGCCCGCTCGCCCCAGGCAAGCTGCGCGTCGCGCGTGCCGGGGGTGGCGCGCAGCGCCGCCAGCACCATGTCGGCCGCCGTCCGCACCGCCGCCAGATCGGCGCCGACGACGCGGAACTGCACCGCGAAGCCGACCGGCGGCCCCAGCTCCAGCCGCGACACATGCAGCCGCGCCTGCGGCACCGCCTCCTGCGCGGCGAGGCGCAGCAGCCGGGCGCGCACCCGCTCGCGCGCCGCCGCGTCGCGCGCGGTCAGCACGATGGTGGCGATGGCATCGTTGGGCAGCGCCGGGTTGAACGCCAGGAAGAAGCGCGGCGGTCCGCCGCCGATATAGCTGGTGTACCAGCGCACATCGGCATCGGCGGCGAGCGCCTGCTCGACCGTCTGCACCGCCGCCTCGGTCGCCGCATGGCTGGCGCCCTGGCGCAGGGTGACATCGACAATCAGCTCCGGCCGAGCCGAGGAGGGGAAGAACTGCTGGCGCACCAGCCCCATCCCGGCCACCGCGACGATGAACAACGCCGCCGTGCCGAGCACCACCTTGCGCCGATGGGTGACCGCGAACGCCGCCGTCGCGCGCAGCGCCCGGTACGGCCGGGTGTCGTAGATCGCATCATGCGACACCACATGGCGCGGCGCCGGCAGCAGAAGCACGCCGAGATAGGGGGTGAACACCACGGCCACCACCCAGCTCACCAGCAGCGCGATGGTGACCACCCAGAAAATGCCGCCGGCATATTCGCCGGTGGCCGAGCGGGCGATGCCGACCGGCAGGAACCCCGCCGCCGTCACCAGAGTCCCGGTCAGCATCGGAAACGCCGTCGAGGTCCAGGCGAAACTGGCCGCGCGCACCCGGTCCCAGCCTTCCTCCAGCTTCACCACCATGGTCTCGACGGCGATGATCGCGTCGTCCACCAGCAGCCCGAGCGAGATGATCAGCGCGCCGAGCGATACCCGTTCGAGTTCGATGCCGGCGAGGTCCATCACCACGAACACCAGCGCCAGCGTCAGCGGCACTGCCAGCGCGACGACGATGCCGACGCGCCAGCCGAGCGAGAGGAACGAGATCACCAGCACGACGCCGAGCGCCATGCCGAACTTGAGCTGGAACTCGCCCACCGCCTCGCCGATCACCTCCGGCTGATCGGCGATCTGCTGGAGGGCGATGCCGGCGGGCAGATCGGCGCGGATGCGGTCGGCCTCGGCATGCAGGGCGCGGCCGAAATCCAGCCCGTTGGTGCCCTTCTGCGTCGAGACGGCGACCACCACGCCGGGCCGGCCGTTGTGGCGCAGGGTGAATTGCGGCGGGTCCTGATAGCCGCGCGAAATGGTGGCGATGTCGCCGAGCCGCAGCGTCGCGGCGCCGGCGGCAATCGGCACGCGGGCGAGCGAGTCCGGCCCGTCCAACGCGCCATCGACGCGCAGCGGCACCCGCGTCGTGCCGGTCTCGACCACGCCGCCTTCGGCCACCGCATTCTGCTGGGCGATGGCCTGGGCGATCTGCGGCACGGTGACGCCGAGTGCGGCGAGCCGGGCATTGCTGAACGCGACGTCAATGGTGCGCGGCACCTCGCCGAGGATGGTCACTTTCTCCGCGCCCGGCAGTTGCAGCAGCCGGTCGCGCACCCGCTCGGCCTGCCGCGTCAGCTCGGCGTTGTCGGCGCCGGTCAGCGCGAACACCGCGCCATACACGTCGGTGTATTCATCGTTGGCCTGCGGGCCGATGACGCCCTGCGGCAGGCTCGGGCGCAGATCGTCGAGCTTCTTGCGCGTCTGATAGAACAGCGCCGGCACCTCGCGCGGCGGCGTGTTGTCGGCAAACGTCACCAGCGTCGCGGCAAAGCCCGGCCGCACGAAGGTCGTCAGATTGTCCAGATGCGGCAGGTCCTGCAGCTTGCGCTCGATCGGCTCGGCCAGCAGGTCCTGCGTCTCGCCCGCGGTCGCGCCCGGCCAGAGGGCGGTGACCACCATCAGCTTGACGGTGAAGCCCGGATCTTCGTTGCGGCCGAGATGGACGTATGACAATCCGCCGGCGGCGAAGATCAGCGCGATGAGAAAGCCAACCAGGCTGCGATGGGCGACCGCCCAGGCGGAGAGGTTGAAGCGGCTCACGGCGTTCGTGCCACATCGTCGGCATCGAGCAGCCAGCGCAGCAGCGCCCCGGCGCCGCCGTGCCGCGTCTCGACATGCAGTTCGGCCGGAGCGTGCGCGGCGCCAACCTGGGCCAGCCGCGGGATGAAGGCCTGCGCCATCCACAACCCGGCACTCTGCGGCAGCGGAAGATCGAATGTCATGTCAGTCACTCCGTTGCCGGGCGGATATCGGCGATGCGCACATGCGCCGCCGGATCGAGTTTCTGCCCACCGACCGCGACCACCTGCTCGCCGGCGTCGAGCCCGCTGACGATCACCCGGTCCTGGGTCAGCCGGCGCACCGCCACCGGGCGCGCCGCCAGCGTCCCCGCCGAGTCCACCGTCCACACCATCGGCCCCTGCCCACGATCGAGCAGCGCCGCCGCCGGCAGGCTCGCCAGACGCTGCGCCGTCGCCCCCGGCAGATGCAGCGTCGCCGTCATGCCGAGCGCCAGCCAGCCGGGCGGCCGGTCGAGCACGAAGCGCGCGGTATAGGTGCGCAGCGGCCCGTTGGCGGCCGGGGCGATTTCGCGCAGCGTCGCGGCGAGTGTCGTCTCGGGCCGCGCCCAGAGGGTGACCGTCGCCCCTGGCCGCGCCGCGTCGGGCAGCGCCTGTTCGGGCAGTTGCACCTCGACCTCGGGCGGTCCGGCCTCGGCGAGACGCACCACCGGATCGCCGGCGCCGACCACGGTGCCGCGGTCGCGCAGCAGCGCGGTCACTACGCCATCGGCCGGGGCGCGCAATTCGGCATAGTCGAGTTGATGGCGCGCCAACGCCGCCGCGGCCGCGGCAGCGGCGACCCGCTGCACCGCGGCACGCGCCGCCGCCTGCTTCACCTCATCGGCGGCGGCGGCCACCCAGCCGTCGCGGCGCAGCGCCGCGCTGCGAACCGCATCGGCCCCGGCCTGAAGGGATTGCGCCTCGGCGGCGGCGAGGTCGGCCTCGGCGCCGCGCAGCGCCAGCGCGAGATCGGCCGGGTCGAGCCGCGCCAGCACCTGCCCGGCGGAGACCGGCGTGCCGACATCGACCAGCCGCTCAGCGATACGCCCGCCGACGCGGAACCCGGCATCGGCCTCCCGCCGCGGCCGGAGGATGCCGGCATACAGGCGTGCCTCTGCATCATCGGCCAGCGCCACCCGCACCACCTGCACCGGGCGCGGCGCATCCTCGACACTGGCGACGGTGCGCTCGAAACAGCCGGCGAGGCCGAGCGGCAGGCAGACGACAAGCGCGATACGGCGGGCGGAACGCATGGCAGCCTCCTGACACGGATGTCAGGATCGCTGGCGGACTGATGAATGTCAATAGTCATCACACGACGAAGCAACACCCGGCGCGACGCCCCGCCCGCCCGAACGCCTCAGAACGCCGCCGCCGGCAGCTCCATCATCGACCCCTTGCCCGCCTTGATGGCGGCGAACAGCCCGGCGGTCTGCGGCAGGATGCGCTCCATATAGAATCGCGCCGTGGTCAGCTTGGCCTGATAGAACCCGGCATCGCCGTCCGCCGCCGGCAGCTTCGCCAGCGCCACCTCGGCGCTGCGCAACCAGACGAAGCCGAGCGCCACCAGACCGAACAGCCGCAGATAGTCGGTCGCGGCGGCGCCGGCCTCCTCCGGGTCGGCCATGCCCTTGGCGGCGATCTGCGCCGTCGCCAGCTGCAGCGCACCGAAGGCGCGGCCGAGCGCCGCCGCCATCGCGCCGAGCTGCGGATGCTCGGCCTGCGCCGCAATGTAGCTGCTGACCGGATGGAAGAAGCCGCGCAGCAGCCGCCCGGCATGCGCCGGCAGCTTGCGCCCGACGAGATCCATCGCCTGCACCCCGTTGGTGCCCTCATAGATCATGGCGATGCGGGCATCGCGGACATATTGCTCCATGCCGTGATCGCGGATGTAGCCGTGGCCGCCATAGACCTGCATGCCGAGACTGGCCGTCTCATAGCCGAGATCGCTGAACAGCGCCTTGACGATCGGCGTCATCAGGGCGGCGAATTCCTCGTCGCCGGCGTCGATGCGCTGCGCCACCCAACCGCCGAGCGCCCGGCAGCCCTCGGTATAGGCGCGCATGGTCAGCAGCATGCGCCGCACATCGGGATGCACGATGATCGGGTCGGCCGGCAGGTCGGGACACTGCGCGCCGCCGAGCGCCCGCCCGGCCAGCCGCTCCCGCGCATAGGCGACGGCGCCTTGGTAGCTGGCCTCGGCGATGCCCAGCCCCTGAATGCCGACGGCGAGGCGGGCGCTGTTCATCATGGTGAACATCGCCGTCATGCCCTTGTGCGGCATGCCGACGAGAAACCCGGTCGCCGCGTCGAAACTCAACTGGCAGGTCGCCGAGGCGCGAATGCCCATCTTGTGCTCGATCGCGGTGCACACCATGCCGTTGCGCACGCCCGGACTGCCATCCGCGTCGGGCAGAAACTTCGGCACCAGAAACAGGCTGATGCCCTTGATCCCGGCCGGCGCATCGGGCAGCCGGGCGAGCACCAGATGAATGATGTTCTCGGTCAGATCGTGCTCGCCGGCGCTGATGAAGATCTTGTTGCCGGTGATGCGGTGGCTGCCGTCCGGCTGCGGCACCGCGCGGGTGCGCAGCAGGCCGAGATCGGTGCCGCATTGCGGCTCGGTCAGGCACATCGTGCCGGCCCAGGTGCCATCGACGAGTTTCGCCAGATAGCGGTCCTGCAACGCGGCGCTGCCGTGTTGGGCGATGGCGCGATAGGCGCCGAAGCTCAGCCCCGGATACATGCCGAACGACAGATTGGCCGAACAGATCATCTCCTCGACCAGCTTGCCGAGGCTTTCGGGCAGGCCCTGGCCGCCGAAGCGCGGGTCGCAGGAACTCGCCGTCCAGCCGCCGTCGCGGAAGATGGCATAGGCCTCGCGGAACCCGGCGGGGGTGCGCACCACGCCGTTCTCCAGCCGGCAGCCCGCCACATCGCCGCTCATGTTCAGCGGCGCCAGCACGTCGGTCGCCAGCTTCGCCGCGGCGTCAAGAATGCTGTCGGTCAGCTCGGCCGGCAGGTTGGGCGCGCCGCCGTGCAGTTCGTGCAGCACGAAGCGCATGTCGCGCAGCGGCGCCTTGTAGGTCTGCATCGTCTCCTCCTCTGCCGTGCGGTCAGTTGCGCAGCGGTTTGCCGGTTTCCAGCGTGTGTTCGATGCGCGCCAGCGTCGGCGCGGTGCGCAGCAGCCGCATGAACGCCGCACGCTCCAGGTCGAGCAGCGCCTGCTCGCTGACCACGTCGATGATGTCGGCATCGCCGCCGGTCAGCACCGCGGCCAGCGCCGCGGCGACGATCAGATCGTGGTCGGTGGCGATGCCGCGGCGGTGGAAACTCTCCGCCGCCAGGGTCAGGCCGACCTGTCCCGCGCGTCCCGGCAGCACGAACTCCGGCGGCTGCGGCGCCACGTAGCCATCCACCATGCGCAGCGCCCGCGCCTTCGCATCGGCCAGCAGCCGGTTGCGGTTCATCGTGATGCCGTCGCCCTGGCGGAGGAACTTCAGCTCCATCGCCTGATGCGCCGATTTCGACACGGTCGCCGTGCTCACCGTCTCGAACACCTTGGCCGGCGCCGGCATCGGCCCGTGCGGCAGCTTCGCCTCCGCCCGCCAGCGGGCCAGCATCTCGCCATTGCCGCCCCAGCCGGGGATCAGCCCGACGCCGCACTCGACCAGCCCGATATAGGTCTCGGCATGCGCCTGAATGGCATCGGCATGCAGCAGAATCTCGCAGCCACCGCCGAGCGCCATGCCCGAGGGCGCGGCGACCACCGGAAACGGCGCGTATTTCATCGCCTTCAACGCCTGCTGTCCGCCGGCGGCGAGTTTGTCGATCTCACCCCAGGCGGCGATGTTGGCGGCGAACAGCGCCAGTCCCAGATTGGCGCCGAGCGAGAAATTGCTGCCCTCGTTGTAGATCACCAGCGCCTTGAACCGCGCCCGCACGGTGGCGATGGATTTGCCGAGCAGCTCGATGATCTGATCGTCGAGCGCGTTGCTCTTGGAGGTGAACTCCAGACAGGCAACGCCGTCGCCGATGTCCCACAGCGCCGCCGAGGCGTTCTTCAGCACCGGCCGCGACGCTCGCTTGATGTCCTCCAGCAGCAGCACGCCGTCCGGCCGCTTCACGTCGCGATAGTCGCCGTCGAGGCCGAGATATTGCTGCCGCCCGTCCTGCACGCGATAGAACGTCTTGCCGGCGGCATCGGCCAGCAGCGCCGGCACGGCGAACCCGGCCGCGTTCAGCCGCTCGACCAGCCACGCCGCGCCGAGCCGGTCGATCAGCTCGAATGGTCCATAGGTCCAGGCATAGCCGAGGCGCATCGCCTCATCGACGGCGACGATGTCGCCGGCCGCCTGCGGCAGCAGCGACGCCGCATAGGCCAGCGTCTGCGCCAGCACGCGGAACGCATAGCTGCCGATCTTGCCCGGTGTGCTCAGCAGCGCGCGCAAATCCTTGCCGGCGGCGCGCAGCTCCGGCAGCTCGGCGGTCTGCTCGGCGCGGTACTCGCCGGTGGCAAGATCGATCACCTGTCTGACCCGCGCGCCGCCGCTGCGCTCCATCCGGTAGAATCCGCCCTTGCCCTTCCGCCCGGTGTAGCCGCGCGCGATCATGTCGCTGATCAGCGGGATTTCGCGGTTGATGCCGTGGAACGCATCATCCTGCGGCAGCACGCGGCGCATCGAGGCGTTGACCTGCGGCCCGATGTCGAGACCGACGAGGTCCATCAGCCCGAACACGCCGGTTTTCGGAATGCCCATCGGCCTGCCGATCACCGCATCGGCTTCCTCGACGGTGACGCCAAGCTCCAGCGCTGCGATGGTCGCCAACTGAATCCAGTAGATGCCAAGCCGGTTGGCGATGAAGCCCGGACTGTCGTTGCAGCGCACGACGCTTTTGCCCATCGCCAGATCGGCGAAATGGGCCACCGCATCGACCGTCGCCGGATCGCTGTGCGGCCCGGCGACGATCTCCAGCAGCCGCATGTAGCGCGGCGGATTGAAGAAATGCGTGACCATGAAATCACGCCGCATCGCCTCGCTCATGCCCTCGGTCAGGATGCGCAGCGGGATGGTGGAGGTGTTGGAACTCACCGCCGTCCCCGGCCGGCGCACCGCGTCCAGCCTGCGGTACAACGCCTGCTTGACCTCGGGACGCTCCAGCACCGCCTCGACGATCCAGTCGCAGTCGGCCAGCTTGTCGAGATCGTCGTCAATGTTGCCGGTCGCCACCAGCGCCGCCGCGCGCGCGTGCATGAAGGCGGCGGGTTCGGCCTTCATCAGCCGCGCCACCGCGCCCTCGGCCAGCGCGTTGCGGTTGGTGGTGCCGGCCGGCACGATGTCGAGCAGCACCACCGGCACCCCGGCATTGGCCGCCTGCGCCGCGATGCCGGCGCCCATGGTGCCGGCGCCGATCACGCCGACTTTGCGGATGCTGCGCATCAGACGCGCTCCAGCACGGTGGCGATGCCCTGACCGCCGCCGATGCACTGCGTCGCCACCGCATAGCGCGCGCCCTCGCGCGCCAGCAGCGACGCCGCCTTGCCGGTGATGCGCGCGCCGGTCGCCCCCAGCGGATGGCCGAGCGCGATGGCGCCGCCGTCGAGATTGAGCCGCTCCTGCGCCAGGCCGAGATCATGCGCGCAGGCCAGCGCCTGGCTGGCGAACGCCTCGTTCAGCTCGAACAGGTCGATGGCGCCGATGTCGAGTTTGGCCCGCGCCAGCGCCTTGCGCGTCGCCGCGACGGGGCCGATGCCCATGATCTCCGGGGCGCAGCCGGCAACCGCGACGGCGCGGATGCGCGCCAGCGGACGCAATCCGCTGCGCTCGGCATAGGCTTCGCTGCACACCAGCAGCGCCGCCGCGCCATCGGTCAGCGGCGAAGACGTGCCGGCGGTGACCGAGCCGGCCTTGTCGAACGCCGGCTTCAACCCGGCCAGCACCTCGGCGGTGGTGTCGGGCCGCACGCAGCCATCCTGCGTCACCGTCCTGCCCTTGGCGGTGATCGGCACGATCTCCTCGGCGAAGTGCCCCGCCGCCTGCGCCGCGGCGGCGAGGCGATGGCTGCGCAGGGCAAACGCGTCCTGCGCCTCGCGGCTGATCTGCCAGCGCCGCGCCACCGTCTCGGCGGTGTCGCCCATGCCGACATAGGCGCCAGGCATCGCCTGCTGCAGCGCCGGATTGAGCAGCGGGTTGAACCCCATCATCGGCACCCGCGACATGCTCTCGACGCCGGCGCAGATGAACACCTCGCCCGCGCCCATCGCAATCTGTCCGGCGGCGATATGCACCGACTGCATCGACGAGCCGCAGAAGCGGTTGACCGTCATCCCCGCCACCGACAGCGGCAGATCGGCGAGCAGCGCCACCAGCCGGCCGACATTCAGCCCCTGCTCGCCCTCGGGAAAGGCGCAGCCGAGGATCAGGTCCTCGATGTCCTCCGGCCGCACCCCGGTCCGCTCGATCAGGCCGCGCACCACCTGCGCCGCCAGGTCGTCGGGGCGCACGCGGGCCAGATCGCCCTTGGACGCGAAATGGAACGGCGAGCGTGCATAGCCCGCAATGACGACATTGCTCATCGAACGGTCTCCCAAAAGATCAGTCGGCGGCGCGGCTTTCGGCCTCGCGCTGGACGGCGAGTGCGGCCGCGGCCTGGGTGCGGATTTCGCTCAGTTCGGCAATCGACTGGTCGATCGCCTCACGCTGGCGCAGCAGCATGTCGAGCCGCGCCGACACGGCGTCGAACAGATGGCGCATCTGCGTCCGCTGCGTCATGTCGGCGTCGTAAAGATCGAGATAGTCGCGGATTTCGCTGAGCGAGAAGCCAAGCTGCTTGCCGCGCTGAATCAGGATCATGCGCGCCCGGTCGCGATGCGTATAGACCCGCGTAGTGCCGGCGCGGCGCGGCGCGATCAGCCCCTTGTCCTCATAGAAGCGGATGGCGCGCGCCGTCAGCCCAAGCTCCCGGCCAAGCTGGGTGACAGTATAGAGGCGGTCTTTCATGCCGCCGTACCTATACGTCAACTTGCTGCCCCGCAAGAGGCGCCACGGCGGCTTCCTCCGCCACCAACTCCTTGCGCGACAGCTTGCCGATCAGGGTGTGCGGCAGCGTGTCGCGGAACACGATCTGCCGCGGCAGTTCGATTTTCGACAGCCGCTCGGCAAGGAAATCGCCCAGCTCCGCCGCGCTCACGCGGCACCCGGCCCGCAGCACGACAAAGGCTTTCGGCGCCTGGCCGCGATAGGCGTCGGCAATGCCGATGACGATCGCCTCGGCCACCGCCGGATGCTCATACAACGCATCCTCCAGCACCCGCGGATAGACGTTGTAGCCGCCGCAGATGATGACATCCTTCAGCCGGTCGGTGATGAACAGATAGCCCTCGGCGTCGAGATGTCCGACATCGCCGGTGCGCAGCGCGCCGTCGGTGAACACCTCGGCCGTCGCTGCCGGCCGGTTCCAGTAACCGCGCATGATCTGCGGCCCGCGGGCGCAGATCTCGCCACGCTCGCCGGCCGGAAGCACCCGCGACGGATCATCGAGGGCGCGGATTTCAATCTGGGTGCCGCGCATCGGCAGGCCGACCGAGCCGTCCTTGACCAGCCCGTCCGGCGGGTTGCAGGCGAGCGTCGGCGAGGCTTCGGTCAGGCCGTAGCCTTCCACCAGCTTGCAGCCGGTCAGCCGCACGAAGCGCGCCCGCACCTCCGCCGGCAGCGGCGCGCCGCCGGAGATGCAGACGCGCAGGCTGGTGATGGCGATGCGCCGCGCCTCCGCCGCCGTCGCGACGGCGGTGTAGATGGTCGGCACCGCATGCAGGATGCTCGGCCGGTCGCGCCGCAGCGCGCGCATCATCGCGGCGATCTCGAAGCGCGGATGCAGCAGCAGTTCGGCGCCGATCGAGATGCCGCTGTTCATGATCGCGGTCATCGCGAAGACATGGAAGAACGGCAGCACCGCCAACATGCGCTCCTGGCCGTGCCGCAGGCTCGGCATGTGCTGCGTCACCTGCTGCGCATTGATCGTCAGGTTGGCATGCGTCAGCATCGCCGCCTTCGGCGTGCCAGTGGTGCCGCCGGTATATTGCAGCACCGCGAGGTCGGCGGCCGGGTCGATCGCCACCGGCGCGGCGGGGGCGCGGCTGGCCAGCATCTGCCGCCAGCGAATGATGCGCCCGCCATAGGCCGGACGCGCGGTGACGCGGCGCTTGAACAGCCGGTAAAGCAGCGCCGAATGAACCGGCAGCACCCCGGCGATCGGGCAGACGACGATGCGCGACAGCGCCGGCAGCGCCGCCACTTTGTCGTAGATCTCGGCGACATCGGCGACGACCATCAGCGTGGTGCCCGAGTCGGCCACCTGCTGGGCGAGTTCGCGCGCCACATAGAGCGGGTTGAAATTGACCACCACCGCCCCGGCGGACAGCGCCGCGTAATACGCCACCACCGAATACGGCGTGTTGGGCAGGCACAGGCCGACCCGGTCGCCCTTGCGCACGCCGAGATCCTGCAGCCCCCGCGTCGCCCGCGCCACCAGCCGGCCGAGCGCCGCATAGCGCCAACGCCGGCCCATGAACCGCAGCGCCGGCCGCGCCGCGTGCCGTGCCACGGCCAGCTCCAGCAGGTCCGGCAAGGTCAGTGCCGCGAGCGTTTCCATGCCATGCCTCCCACATCCTGCCTATTTGGCTATCTCGTTAACGTATTCGGCAAGTTGCCTCCCTATGGGGCACCTGTCAAGCCTGTCGCTTGATGCTATAGCGGCACGATGACGCAGGACGCCGCCGCGCTGCATGCCGACGCCATCAGCCTCGCCCGCCAGGGCCGAACGGCGGAGGCGGAACGCCAGTTCGCCGCCGCCGCCGAGGCGGCGCCTGATCGGGCGGCGTTTTTGTACGATCACGGTGTCGCGCTGGCCCGCCTCGGCCGCCCCGCCGCCGCGCTCGACCGCTACGACCGCGCCATCGAGCTCGACCCGGCGCGGCCGGAGGCGTGGAACAACCGCGGCGCCGCCCTGCTCGATCTCGGCCGCCCCACCGAGGCGCAGGCGAGCTTCGAGCAGGCCCTGACGCTGCGCCCGGATTATGCGGAGGCAGCGTCCAATCGCGGCAACGCCCTGCTCGCCCTCGGCCAGACCGCGGCGGCACTGGCCGCCTATGAGGCGGCGCTGACGCTGCGCCCGACCTATGCCAAGGCGGCGCAGAACCGCGCCCGCGCGCTGGCTCTGCTCGGCCGCGACGCCGATGCGCTCGCCGCCTATGCGCAGGCGCTGGCGCTCGACCCGGCCAACGCGGCGGCGCTGATCGCCCGGGGCAATCTGCTGTTCCGCCTCGCCCGCGTCGCCGAGGCGCTGGCCAGTTACGACGCCGCCGTCGCGGTCACGCCCGAGCAGGCCGAGCCGCATTTCCTGCGCGGCAACGCGCTCAATCGGCTCAACCGCCCGGCCGAGGCGGTCGCCGCCTTCGACCGTGCGCTGGCGCTGCACCCGAGTTACCCGGAGGCCGCCAACAACCGCGGCAACGCCCTGCTGGCGCTCGACCGGCCGCAGGAGGCGCTGGACAGCTTCGCCCACGCCTTGCGGCTTCGCCCGAGTTATGCCGAGGCGTTGAACAATTCATCCATCGCCCTGCGCGCGCTCGGCCGGCTGACCGACGCGCTGGCGGCGGCGGAGGCGGCGCTGGCCATCCGGCCGGCCTACCCGGAGGCACTGAACAACCGCGGCAACGCCCTGCTCAGCCTGCGCCGGATCGACGCGGCGGTGGCCAGTTATGACCGGGCGCTGGCGATCATGCCCGACTATGCCGGGCCGCGCTTCAACCAGGCGCTGGCGCTGCTGCTGACCGGGGATTTCGCCCGCGGCCTGGAGGCTTATGAGGCGCGCTGGAAGACCACCGGGATGGCCGGCAGCGCGCGCAGCTTCGCCCAGCCGCTGTGGCAGGGCGAGAGCGATCCGGCCGGACGCACGATTCTTCTGCATGCCGAGCAGGGCAACGGCGACACCATCCAGTTCTGCCGCTACGCGCCGCTGCTCGCCGCGCGCGGCGCCCGGGTGGTGCTGGAGGCGCAGCGACTGCTGCTGCCGCTGCTGGCGACGCTGCCCGGCGTCGCGGCGCTGGTCGCCCGCGGCGAGGCCCTGCCGGAGTTCGATCTGCACTGTCCGCTGCTCGGCACGCCGCGCGCCTTCGCCACGCGGCTGGAGACGATTCCCGGCGCCGTGCCCTACCTCGCCGCGCCGCCCGAGCGGCTGGCGCAATGGGCGCAGCGGGTCGGGCCGCGGCGCGGGCCGCGCATCGGCCTCGCCTGGTCCGGCAGCCTGAGCCACAAGAACGACCGCAACCGCTCGCTGCCGCTTGACCGGCTGCGCCCGCTGACCGCGATGGGTCTCGATCTGCATTGTGTGCAGCGCGAGTTGCGCACCGCCGACGTGCCGGCCTTCGCCACCATTGGCGCCATCGCCCATTACGGCCGCGCGCTCGCCGATTTCGCCGACACCGCGGCGCTGCTGATGCAGATGGACCTGGTGATCGCCGTCGATACCGCGGTCGCCCACCTCGCCGGCGCGCTCGGCCGGCCGGTGTGGATCATGCTGCCCTATTCGCCGGACTGGCGCTGGCTGCTCGACCGGGCAGACAGCCCCTGGTACCCGACGGCGCGATTGTTCCGCCAGCACCGGCCGGGCGATTGGTCCGACGTGCTGGCGGAAGTTTTCGCCGTCCTGGCCGATCAGCTCACCAGATGGCCGCCCTTGGCGCCGACATAACCGGCGAGCATCAGGCTGCCGACGACATCGCCACCGTGCATCTGCCCGGCGGTGCCATACGCCATCGTCTGCACCGGCGCCGCACCGGCGTCGAATGCCTGCTGGCTGGCGAAGAGGTAGGCGTGCAGTTCGGACCCCGAGGCGGTGCTGAACAGGCTGGAACTGCCCGATATCAACGCGCCGGTGAGCGGATTGACCGTCGCATCGGCGAAGATCTTCTCACCGGAGACGACGTTGCCCTCGAAGTAGATCTGCGCGCCGGCGGAGTTCGGATTGCTGCTGTTGGAGATTTCCAGGAACGCCGACGGCGCAGCGTTGCTGCCGGTGACCGCGGCGAGCGTGCCGCTGCCGGCCGCCAGCGAGACCGTGTCGCCGGGGTTATAGGTGAACTCCAGTTTCTCCGCGGTGCCATATTGCGACACGAGATTGCCGGTCGGCGCGGTGCCGTTGACGGTGATGTCGCTGCCGGCCGGCAATACCTGCACGCTCTTGCTGTCGGTGGCCGAGACGGTGGTTGTGCAGAGCTGATCCAACGTCGAGCTGCCGGTGCACCAGCTTTGCGCCTGCTGCCACTGCACGTTGTTGCAGCCCTGTTCGTTGGTCGGCGTGCCGGCAGCGACCGGGTTGCAGCCGCTGCTGTCGTTCGGCTGCACGCCGATCTGATTGTAGTCGGACGACCCGTTATGGCCGTTGACATCGAAGCTCTTGTATTCGGCGGCGCTGGTCTGCCAGGTCAGGCCACTGGCGCCGACGGTGTTGGTGCTGGAGGCGACGGTCCAGGTCACGCTGCCACCGGCAAAATTATCGCCTGACGGCACGCTGACCGGCACGCCGCTGAGGAACACGTTGCCGGGGTTTTGCCCCGCCGGCACCGTGGTGACCCAGGTGTTGGTGGTGGCGTCGAAAACGGTGCTCGCCTTGCTGCACGTGCTGGAGAACGTCACCGTGGCGTTCGGCGCCGTGGCAGTGATGCTGTGGCCGCCACCGGCAATGGTCAGGGTGACGCCGGCGAAGGTGTAGGTGGCACCGCTCGCCGTGCTGGTCGGTTTGAACGCCGCGGACAGCCAGAGCGTGCCGCCGCAGGTGGTGTCGCAACTGCTGAGGTGCTGGACCACGCTGGTCGGCAGCGAAGCCGGATCGGTCGCGGTTGCCGTCACCGTCACGGTATCGGTCTGCGAAACGCTGCTGGGCGTGTTGCCGCCGGAGCCGGACCCGCAATCGTTGCCGGTGTCGTTCCCTCCGCTATGGCCGTCACCCGAGCCGGTAGATTTGTCGTCGCCGTGCCCGTGATCGCCCGCGTTCGACTTGCCGTGCTTGCCGTGCTTGTCGTCGCCGTGCCCGTGATCGCCCGCGTTCGACTTGCCGTGCTTGCCGTGCTTGTCGTCGCCGTGCCCGTGATCGCCCGCGTTCGACTTGCCGTGCTTGCCGTGCTTGTCGTCGCCGTGCCCGTGATCGCCCGCGTTCGACTTGCCGTGCTTGCCGTGCTTGTCGTCGCCGTGCCCGTGATCGCCCGAGCCGGAACCACCCTGTCCCTTGTTGTTGTCACCCTGGCCCTGGCCGCCGCCGCCCGAGGGGCTGCAATTGGCGCCATCCTGACCCTGGTTGTTGTCGCCCTGGCCCTGGCCCTGGTTGTCGCCGGAATTGCCCTGGCCCTGGCTATGATCGCCCTGGCCCTGGTTGCCGCCGGAGTTACCCTGGCCCTGGTTGTCGCCGCCCTGGCCCTGACCCTGGTTGTCGCCGGAATTGCCCTGGCCCTGGCTATGATCGCCCTGGCCCTGGTTGCCGCCGGAGTTACCCTGACCCTGGTTGTCGCCCGAGGGGCTGCAATTGGCGCCACCCTGGCCCTGGTTGTCGCCGCCCTGGCCCTGACCCTGGTTGTCGCCGGAATTGCCCTGGCCCTGGCTATGATCGCCCTGGCCCTGGTTGCCGCCGGAGTTACCCTGACCCTGGTTGTCGCCCGAGGGGCTGCAATTGGCGCCACCCTGGCCCTGGTTGTCGCCGCCCTGGCCCTGACCCTGGTTGTCGCCGGAATTGCCCTGGCCCTGGCTATGATCGCCCTGGCCCTGGTTGCCGCCGGAGTTGCCCTGACCCTGGTTGTCACCCGAGGGGCTGCAATTGGCGCCGCCCTGACCCTGGTTGTCGCCGGAATTGCCCTGGCCCTGGTCGTCGCCGGAATTGCCCTGGCCCTGGCTATGATCGCCCTGGCCCTGGTTGCCGCCGGAGTTACCCTGACCCTGGTTGTCGCCCGAGGGGCTGCAATTGGCGCCACCCTGGCCCTGGTTGTCGCCGCCCTGGCCCTGACCCTGGTTGTCGCCGGAATTGCCCTGGCCCTGGTTGTGGTCGCCCTGGCCCTGGTTGCCGCCGGAGTTACCCTGACCCTGGTTGTCACCCGAGGGGCTGCAATTGGCGCCGCCCTGACCCTGGTTGTCGCCGCCCTGGCCCTGACCCTGGTTGTCGCCGGAATTGCCCTGGCCCTGGTTGTTGTCGCCCTGGCCCTGGCCCTGATTGTCGCCACCCGAGGGGCCGCAATTGCCGCCGCCCTGGCCCTGGTTGTTGTCGCCGCCGGAGTTGCTCCCCGAGCTGACGACACTCTCGGTGACCGTCAGCGTGTAAACCCAGGTCTCGCCCGCATCCAGCACGCCATTGTGGTTGAGGTCGCCGACATTGTAGCCGTTGCTCACCACCGCGGTCGGCGTCTGATTGTCCGGGTGCGCCGCGGTGCCGACGTTATCGCTGATATTCACCCCGGTCAGCGGTGCCGTCCCGGTGTTGGTCACGTCGAATGTGTAAGTAACGGCCGCGCCGTTGTCGACCACCACCGCGCCGGGCAGCTTGACCACGCTGATCGACGGCGTCAGCCCCGTGTAGTCGGCGGTGTCGGACGCGCTGACCGAGGTGGTGACGCCGCTCACCGTCTCGGTCCCGGTCAGCGTCGCCGTGTCGATCTGATGACCGGCCACCGCCGTCACCGTGGACACATCGGTCGTCACCGTGGCGCCGGCGGCAATCGTCGTGCTGCTGCTGCCGTGGAAAGTGAAGTTCGGCCCGTTGAGGTCGGCAATCCGGGCGTTGTTCACCGCGGCATTGCTGCCGTTGACGACGATGGCGCGGAAATAGACGGTGCAGCCATCCAGCACGCTCGGGTCCTGCAGCACGTTGCTGCCGACATCGACCCAGTTGGTGCCGTCAAGCGACACCTGCTTGTCGATGGTGACGTTCCCGGCCGGCGTCGTGCCGGTGTAATCCGCGGTGTCGGACGCCGTCACCCCCTGCGTCACCCCGCCGGCGGTGACCGTGCCGGTCAGCGTCGCGGTGTCGAACTGGTGCCCGGCCACCGCCGTCGCCGTCATGATGTCGGAGGTCACCGTGGCGCCGGCGGCGATCGTCGTCGTCGCGCTGCCGCCGAAGGTGAACGCCGGCCCGCCGACATCGCTGACCCCGGCGCCGTTGATGCTCAGCCCGCCGGAACTGTTGTCGGTCGCCAGCACCCGGTAATAGACCGTGCCGCCGGCCAGCGTCGTCGGGTCGTTCAGCACCCCGTTGCCGACATCGAACCAGTTGGTGCCGTCAACCGACACCTGCTTGTCGATCGCCACCGCCCCGGTCAGCCCGGTGTAATCCGCGGTGTCGGACGCCGTCACCCCCTGCGTCACCCCGCCGGCGGTGACCGTGCCGGTCAGCGTCGCGGTGTCGAACTGGTGCCCGGCCACCGCCGTCGCCGTCATGATGTCGGAGGTCACCGTGGCGCCGGCGGCGATCGTCGTCGTCGCGCTGCCGCCGAAGGTGAACGCCGGCCCGCCGACATCGCTGACCCCGGCGCCGTTGATGCTCAGCCCGCCGGAACTGTTGTCGGTCGCCAGCACCCGGTAATAGACCGTGCCGCCGGCCAGCGTCGTCGGGTCGTTCAGCACCCCGTTGCCGACATCGAACCAGTTGGTGCCGTCAACCGACACCTGCTTGTCGATCGCCACCGCCCCGGTCAGCCCGGTGTAATCCGCGGTGTCGGACGCGACGACGTTTTGCGTCACCCCGCCGGAAATCAGTGAGCCGGTCAGCGAAGCGGTGTCGAACTGGTGCCCGGCCACCGCCGTCGCCGTCATGATGTCGGAGGTCACCGTGGCGCCGGCGGCGATCGTCGTCGTCGCGCTGCCGCCGAAGGTGAAGCTCGGCCCACCCAGATCCGCGACGCTGGCGCCGCTGACGGCGACCCCGGAATTGCCGTTGGTGACGATCACCCGGTAATAGACGGCGCCGCCGGCCAGCGTCGTCGGGTCGTTCAGCACCCCGTTGCCGACATCGAACCAGTTGGTGCCGTCAACCGAGACCTGCTTGTCGATGGCCACCAGTCCGGGCAGCCCACCGCCAGTGGTGCCGCCGCTGGCAGTATAGTCGGCGGTGTCGGAGGCGCTGGCGGCGACGCTGTGGGTGCCGTCGGTGAAGATGCCGGTCAGCGTCGCCGTGTCGATCTGGTGACCGGCAACCGCGGTGGTGGTGACGACATCGGAGGTCAGCGTCGCCCCGGCGGCGAGATTGAAATTGCTGTTGCCGGAGAAGGTGAACGGGCCGGGCCCGTTGACATCGTTGACCGCGGCATTGTCGAGCGCCAGCGAATCGGTGGAATTATTGACCACCACGACGCGCTCATAGATCGTCTGGCCGGTGACCGCCGTCGGATCATTCAGCACGCCGTTGCCGACATCGACCCAGTGCGTGCCATCGACCGAAATCTGCTTGTCGAGGCTGACCGATCCGGCGACGTAGCCCTGCTGGACGACGCTGAACAGGGCGCCGTCGCTGGACGTATCGACGCCGGTGCCGGCGATGCTGGCGGTGACGACAAGATTGACGTGCAGACTGGAATATCCCGTGCTCAGCCATTGGCCCTGCGAGCCATTGACCGCATCCCAGTTCAGCGTCGCAACGGTCTGCCCCTGGCTGTCAGTGACCGTCTCGACCGCATTGAGCGTCACGCCCGGTACGTTGGTGAAGTAATCGGCCACCATCAACTGGTTCAGACCGAATATCGCGCCGCCCGCGCCGGCCGATATATTGTAGTTGAAATCAAGCACCTGGGAAACCGCCGTGCCGGCGGTGTTGCCGATAACGCCGGCACTGAACCCCTGCCAGCCAATACCCTGATAGGTTGGATTGCTGCCAAAACTCAGCCCGAACGGCGTCAGCCCGGTATTACCGGTGAACGACAGATAGTCGCTGCCGGTGGACGATATGTCGGTCTCGGTGACGCTGTCGTTGGTGAAAGAGAGCGCCGCGCTCGTCACATCACTGAACGAAAGCGATGAGGTGGTCGTGCTCATTGATTTAAGCCCCCATCACCGCAACCGCCAGAGTGGCACGGTGAAAAAATCCGACTTCACCATCAGACCGGGCGGCCAAGCCGCCCGTGCCGGGACTAACGACGACGGCGGCGGCCGACCATCACGGTCGCCAGCGAGGCCGTCAGGAAAATCGCCGTCGATGCCGGTTCAGGAACACGGACCGCCGAGAAGCTCACAACCTGGCCAATCGAGGTGAACTGCAGCGTCGTGCCGGAAACCGAGGAGGTGGCGTTCGCCTTGAGGTCCTTGGTCAGCGTGAACGAGGTCAGCGGATTGAGGCCGGTAAAGGTCGTGGTCGCGGTCGGATGAAGCAAGGTTACGCTCGGCCCCGGCTTCGAGGAGGTTCCGAACAGCGCGGTCTCGCCCGAGGCGACATCCAGTTCATTGGCCAAACCGCCCGGCGAAGCGCTTCCGGTGAGCGTCGCCGAGATGCCCGTGACCTGCACCAGACTGGCGTAGGTCACGTCCAGCGTCACCGACATATCCTCGCCGTTCCCGGTTGTGGCCGACAACAGCGCGCCCGCCACGCTGCTTTCAATGACGACGCCGAGATCGCTGCCGTCCGCCACCATGACCGCGTTGCCGGGGCAGCTTCCTGAGACACCCTGATAGGAGCAGCCGGCGACGGTGAAGGTCTCACCGCCCTGGACGGTCACCGAACTGCCGACAAAGGCGGCAGCCGCGGGGTGGACCGTCGTGCCGATGATCGCCGCGACGGCGAGCGCTATTGCAATGCGACTCATGCTGACATCGTCCCTTCCCAGCTCGGCGCCCCCCCTCAATCAGCCGGAGGAGCGGGACAGCCTCTGTCCTGGGACGATGTCTTAACCGCATTCTGTCGGATTACGCAATAAGAAACTTTCCCGAACTCGTGATTAAAGGATATATGTGTCTCACCGAAGCAAACGGTTTGGCAGATGTGCAACCGGCGCCGCTTACGGCTTCAAAAACCCCACCAGCCGCTCCGCCTCATCGACGATCGGCTCGGCGATCGCCGCCGCCCGCGCCGCCCCCGCCCGCAGCACGCCATCGACCGCGCCGGGATCGGCCAGCCAGCGCCGGGTTTCCGCCGCGATCGGCGCCAGCCGGGCCACCAGCAGCGCCGCCAGCGCCTCCTTGAAGGCGCCGAACCCCTTGCCGCCGTGCTCGATCAGCACGCCTTGCAGATCCAGCCCGGCCAGCGCCGCATAAATGCCGACCAGGTTGCGCGCCTCCGGCCGCCCATCGAGTCCCACAACCTCGCTCGGCAGCGGCTCGGGGTCGGTCTTGGCGCGCCGGATCTTCTGCGCGATGGTGTCGGCGTCGTCGGTCAGGTTGATGCGGCTCTGCTCGGACGGGTCCGACTTGCTCATCTTTTTGGTGCCGTCGCGCAGGCTCATCACCCGCGCCGCGACGCCCTGGATCACCGGCTCGATGGTCGGGAAAAACGCCACGCCGTAATCATGGTTGAACTTCTGGGCGATGTCGTTGGCCAGCTCCAGGTGCTGGCGCTGATCGTCGCCGACCGGCACCCGCGTCGCCTTGTAGGCGAGGATGTCGGCGGCCATCAGGTTCGGATAGACGAACAGGCCGGTGGAGACGTTCTCGCGGTCGCGGCCGGCCTTGTCCTTGAACTGGGTCATCCGGTTGAGCCAGCCCATGCGGGCGACGCAGTTGAAGATCCAGGCGAGGCGGACATGCGCATGCACCGTCGATTGCGCGAACAGCACATGCCGCTCGGCGTCGATGCCGCAGGCCAGCAGGCTGGCCGCCAGCTCGCGCGTCTGCCGCGCCAGCTCCCTGGGGTCCTGCCACTGGGTGATGGCGTGCAGATCGACCACGCAATAGATACACTCATGCCCCTCCTGCAGCGCCACCCAGTTGCGCAGCGCGCCCAGGTAGTTGCCGAGTTGCGGAATGCCGGACGGCTGGATGCCGGAGAAGATGCGTTGCATGCCGCGTTTGTCGCCAATCGGCCGCGACCGCGCAAGCGGGCGGCGTCACGGCGCCGCATCGCCGTCACGGGGCTTGCGCCGCGCCGCCGCTTTCGGCACTCCCTGACGCATGCCCGATGCCATCGCCGAGGAAGCCGGTTTCGTTCCGCTCGCCACCGAGCGGCTGGCGCTGCGGCCCTATGCCGCCGCCGACGCGGCGGAGCTGCACCGGCTGATCAATGACTGGGAGGTCTGCCGCTCGCTCGCCGCGGTGCCGTTCCCCTATCCGCGCGACCTCGCCGATGACTGGATCGCCGCCGCGTCGCGCTCGCTTGCCGCCGGGACCGCCTGTCATCTCGCCATCACCGGGCGGGAGGGGGCGCGCGAGGTGATCGTCGGCGGCGTCGGCCTGCGCATCGACCGGGCGGCGCGCAGCGGCCAGCTCGGCTACTGGGTCGGCCGCCGCTTCTGGGGCCACGGCGTCGCCAGCGAGGCGGCGGGGCGGTTCGTCCGCTGGGCCCTGGCCAATCTCGATCTCGACACGATCGCGGCGACCGTCGCCACCGACAACGCCGCCTCCATCGCCGTGCTGCGCCGCATCGGGCTGAAACATGTCGGGCAGGGCCGCGAGACGTTCGCCGCGCGCGGGGCGGAGCAGCCGGTGCTGCGCTTCGCGGCGACGCGGGAGGATCTGTTCGGCGTCACCGAGACCGAGGCCCGGCTGCTGCTGGTCGCCGCCTGCGCGCTGATCGACGGCGACGGGCGGGTGCTGCTGGCGCGCCGGCCGGAAGGCAAGAAAATGGCCGGACTGTGGGAGTTTCCCGGCGGCAAGCTGATGCCGGGCGAGACCCCGGAGGCGGCGCTGATCCGCGAACTGAAAGAGGAGCTGGGCATCGAGGTCGGCGGCCATTGTCTCGCCCCGTTCGCCTTCGCCTCGCACCCCTATCCGACCTTTCACCTGCTGATGCCGCTTTATCTCTGCCGCCGCTGGCGCGGCACGCCGCAGCCGCGCGAGGGGCAGACCCTGGCCTGGGTGCGCCCGGAAAAACTCGCCGACTATCAGATGCCGCCGGCCGACCGGCCGCTGGTGCCGCTGCTGCGCGATTTCCTGTAAAGGGGGGTATATGAACGACACTCCAAACCCCACCGCCGGCCTCATCATCATCGGCAACGAGGTGCTGTCCGGCCGCACCCAGGACGCCAATCTGCGCTTTCTCGCCACCCGGCTGGGCGACCGTGGCATGCCGCTGGCCGAGGTGCGGGTGATCCCCGACGTGCCCGACGTGATCATCGCCACCGTCAACGAGATGCGGGCCCGCTACGATCATGTGTTCACCACCGGCGGCATCGGCCCGACGCATGACGACATCACCAGCGAATGCGTCGCCGCCGCGTTCGGCGTGGCCTGGGAGCCGCATGCCGAGGCGTGGGCGAAAATGGCCGCCTCGTACCGGCCCGGCGAGTTCAACGCCGCCCGCCAGCGCATGGCCACGATGCCGCGCGGCGCCACGCTGATCGAGACGACGGTGTCGATTGCGCCGGGCTTTTCCATCGCCAACGTGCATGTCATGGCCGGGGTGCCGCGGGTGATGCAGGCGCAGTACGACAGCCTCGCGCCGACCCTGCCGCGCGGCCGGCCGATCGTCGCCTGCGCGGTGCATGCGACCGGGGTGCAGGAAGGGCGGATCGCCGCCGGCCTGTCGGCGGTGCAGGCGCGCTATCCGGCGCTCGACCTCGGCAGCTATCCCTATTATCGGGCGAGCGGCAATGGCGTGGCCATCGTCGCCAAGGGCACCGACGCCGCGGCAGCGGCGGCGGCCATCGCCGAGGTCACCGCGCTGTTCATCGAGCTCGGCCATGCCCCGGTCGCCGGCGAGCCGCCCGCCGCCTGACCGGTCCCGCTTGATCGGCGGACCGCCGCCGCCATATCGCGTTGCAGCACAGCCGGAGCCGATCGCATGTCTCTCAGCGCGCCCGCCACGCGCACGCCGCTTCATCGGCGCGCGATCGAGGTCAACGGCTATCACCGCGCCGACGGCCTCTACGACATCGAGGCCGAGATCACCGACACCAAGAGCTATGAGCTGGGCCTTTCCGGCGGCCGCAGGCTGCCGGCCGGGGCGCCGCTGCACCGGATGCTGATGCGGCTGACCGTCGATGAAGACATGCTGATCATCGCCGCCGAGGCGGTCACCCAGGCCGGCCCGTTCGCCGCCTGCCCGACCGGGGCGGAGAGTTTTTCCAGCCTGGCCGGGCTGCGCGTGCGTCCCGGCTTCCTGCGCGAGGCGATGCTGCGGCTCGGCGGCACCGCCGGCTGCACCCATATCCGTGAACTGCTCCAGCAACTGGCGACGGTGGTGCTGCAGACCATGTACAGCGTGCGCAACCGCCCGGAAAACAGCGCCGCCGCGGCGGCGCAGATGGTCAATTCATGCCACGCCTACGCCGCCGATGGCGATGTGGTCAAACGCCGCTGGCCGCATCTCTATACCGGCGCGGAGCAGGCGGCGGATTGAGCTTTACCCTGCCGACGCTGCGCGGATGTCGGTGCGGCTGAAATCGTCACCCTTGAACAGCAGCGGAATGTCGCGGGTGCGCGCCGCGGCGTAGGCGAAGCAGTCGCCGAGATTGAGCTGTGCCGGATGTCCCTGGCCCTTGCCGTAGGAAGCGAAATCGCGCAGCGCTGCCGCACCGTCCTCGGCCGTCACGCTGACGATGCGGATCTGCGCGGCGCGCAGAAAATCGCGACCGGCTGACTCGGCCTCCGCCATGCCGACCCGCTTTTTGCGCCGCACCCCGAGGACCGCCTCGAACGTCGCCAGCGGTGATGTGATCGGCGCCGCGGCCAGGGCCAGGGCATCAGCCAGCGCGTCCGCCTCTGGCTCCTCCGTCAGGATGGCGACGATCGCCGATGCGTCCACGAACATCAGCAATCGCCGCTGAGATCGTCAAAAAAGGCCTTGTCCGCTTCCAGCCCGGAGGCCGGCCAGCGCCGCACCCGCTCCTGGATCGGCCGCAGCCGCTCGCGCAGCGGCACGTCTGCATCCAGACGCCGCAGTTCACCCTCCAGCGCCCGCCGCACCGCCTCCGTCTTGCTGGTATGGGTTCGCGCGGCAAGTTCCTCGGCCAGCGCATTGACGGTCTCGCTGCGGATGTTCAACGGCATGACAGGCCCCGACATATCGGCACCGCCAGGATAGGGTCCGCGCCAACCATCCGGCAACGTCTCACCGCGACTCGGTCAGCAGCGACAATTGCCGGTTGTCGTTGTGCGAGGCGTCGGGCACCGGGATCGGGTAGTCGCCGGTGAAACAGGCGTCGCAATATTGCGGCGCCTCGGCGTTGCGTCCGCCCTGTTTCAGCGCCCGGTACAGCCCGTCGATGGAGATGAACGCCAGACTGTCGGCGCCGATCAGCTCGGCCATCTCCGCCACCGTATGCCGCGCCGCCAGCAGCTTGCCGCGCTCGGGCGTGTCGATGCCGTAAAAGCAGGAATGCGTCGTCGGCGGCGAGGAGATGCGCATATGCACCTCCGCCGCCCCGGCCTGACGCACCATCTCGACGATCTTGCGGCTGGTGGTGCCGCGCACGATCGAATCATCGACCAGCACGACGCGCCGCCCCTCCAGCATCGCCCGGTTGGCCGAGTGCTTGAGCTTGACGCCGAGATTGCGGATATGGTCGGTCGGCTCGATGAAGGTGCGGCCGACGTAATGGTTGCGGATGATGCCGAGTTCGAACGGCACACCGCATTCCGCGGCATAGCCCATCGCCGCCGGCACCCCGCTGTCCGGCACCGGGACCACCACGTCGGCCGCCACATGGCTCTCGCGCCCCAGCTCGGCGCCGATGCGCTTGCGCGCCTCATAGACGCCGGCCCCCTCCATCACCGAATCGGGACGGGCGAAATAGATATACTCGAACACGCAGAACCGCCCGCGCGGCCGGCCGAACGGGCGGATGCTGCGCACCCCGGCATCGTCGATCACCACCACCTCGCCCGGCTCGATGTCGCGGACGAAATCGGCGCCGACGATGTCGAGCGCACAGGTCTCGCTGGCCAGCACCCAGCCGCCATTGCCGGCCAGCCGGCCGAGAATCAGCGGACGCACGCCGAGCGGGTCGCGGGCGCCGATCAGCGCCTCGTTGGTCAGCGCGATCAGCGAATAGGCGCCGATCACCTGCTTGAGCGCGTCGATCAGCCGGTCGGTCACCGTCGCGTACAGGCTGATGGCGATCAGGTGGATGAACACCTCGCTGTCGGTGGTCGATTGAAACAGGCAGCCGCGCCGCACCAGGGCGCGGCGCAGCGCGGTGGCGTTGGTCAAATTGCCGTTATGGCCGACCGCCAGCCCGCCGAACTCGAAATCGGCATACAGCGGCTGGACGTTGCGCAGCACCGTCTCGCCGGTGGTGGCGTAGCGGTTGTGGCCGACCGCGCGACCGCCGGGCAGCCCGGCCATCACCCGCGGGTCGGAGAAATTGTCGCCGACGAGGCCAAGTCCCCGGTGCGAATGAAAGCGCGTGCCGTCGGAACTGACGATCCCGGTCGCCTCCTGGCCGCGATGCTGCAGGGCGTGCAGCCCGAGCGCGGTGACGGCGGCGGCATCGGCGCAGTCCCACACGCCGAACACGCCGCATTCCTCATGCAGCTTGTCGTCGTCGCCCGTGCCAACGGGACCAGCGGCGTGATGCATCATGTCGTCTCCCGGTTCGCCCGGCCGGTTCAGGGCCGGGCGAGCGCCCGTCCCTGCGGCAGGGCGCGCAGCAGATCCTCGGCCGTGGCCTGCCGCCCGCCGGGGGGCGGGCGCACGCTCGGCCGATACTCCGCCGGCAGCAGGCTCGCGGCCCAGGCCGCGGCCTCGTAGGCATAGGGCAGGCTGCGCGCCTGCAGCACCGGCGGCGGCCAGCGATCGGCGCTGACCACCCACCCAGCCGCGATATAGGCAAAGGCGACCAGCGCCGCACCCCTGACCAGCCCGAAAACCACACCGAGGGTGCGATCCACGCCACCCAGCACCGACATCCGCACGATGCGCCCGAGCATACCGGAGACCACCGAGAGCACGATCAGCGCGACCACGAACATCGCCGCGAACGCCGCCGGATCGCCCAGGTCCGGGCCGCCCAGCCAGTGGCGAAACCGGTCGCGCACGAACGCAAACGCCCAGGCGGCGAAAAACGCCGCGCCGATCCAGGCGCCGATGCCCAGCACCTCGCGCACCAGCCCGCGCATGAAGGCGAGCAGTGCCGAGACGGCGACGACGCCGACAACGATCAGATCAACCCAGTTCACCGCCGCCCTATAGCAGAGGCTCAGCCGCCGCGCACCGGTCCAGCCTGCGTTACCAGGTCGGACAGATGGCCGATCTCGTGCAGCGCCAGCGCCTCCGGCGCCGCCAGCGGGCGGTTGCCGCGCGCCACCCGCCGCGGCAGGCAGGCGGAGGCGAAGCCGAGCTTCTGCGCCTCCTTCAGCCGCGCCTCGGCCTGCGCCACCTGGCGGATTTCGCCCGACAGGCCGACCTCGCCGAAATAGACCCGGCCCGGATCGGTCGGCCGGTCGGCGGCGGCGGAGACCAGGGCCGCCGCCACCGCCAGATCAGCAGCCGGCTCGCTGATGCGCAGGCCGCCGGCGATGTTGAGATAGACATCGCTCGCCCCGAGCCGCAGCCCGCAGCGCGCGTCCAGCACCGCCAGCAGCATCGCCAGCCGGCCGGCCTCCCAGCCGATCACCGAACGCCGCGGCGCCCCGCCCGGATTGGCCGACAGCAGCGCCTGCACCTCCACCAGCACCGGCCGCGACCCCTCCAGCCCGGCGAACACCGCGCTGCCGGAGACGTTGCCGCGGCGTTCGGCGAGGAACAGGGCGGACGGGTTGGCCACCTCGGCCAGCCCCAGATCGGTCATCTCGAACACGCCGATTTCATCGGTGGCGCCAAACCGGTTCTTCACCCCGCGCAGGATGCGGAACTGATGGCCGCGGTCGCCTTCGAAATACAGCACCGCATCGACCATGTGTTCCAGCACGCGCGGCCCGGCGATGGCGCCGTCCTTGGTGACATGGCCGACCAGCGCCAGCGCGAAGCCGCGCGCCTTGGCCAGCCGGATCAGCTCGAACGCCGTCGCCCGCACCTGGCCGACGCTGCCGGGGGCGGACTCGATGCTGTCCATCCACATCGTCTGGATCGAATCGATGACCACCAGCGCCGCCTCCGGCTCCGCCTCCAGACTGGCCGCGATGTCGCGCAGGTTGATCGCCGCGGCGAGGCCGAGCGGCGCATCGGCGAGGTTCAGCCGGCGGGCGCGCAGCCGCACCTGCTCGATCGACTCCTCGCCCGACACATACAGCACCCGCCGCCCGGCGCGGCCGAGCCGGGCGGCGGCCTGCAGCAGCAGCGTCGATTTGCCGATCCCCGGATCGCCGCCGAGCAGCACCGCCGACCCCGCCACCAGCCCGCCGCCGAGCACCCGGTCGAACTCGGCGATGCCGGTCGCCGCCCGTGGCGGCGGCGCCGCCGCGCCGGCCAGCCCGACAAACGCCAGCTTGCGGCCCGCCGCCAGCCGTGCCGCCCCCGGACCGGCGGCGGCGGCTTCCTCGACGATGCTGTTCCACCCGCCGCAGGCCTCGCAGCGGCCGGCCCATTTCGGCGTCACCGCGGCGCAGGACTGGCAGACGAAGCGGGCAGCGCCGCGCGTCATCAGCCGCCCCCCCGCGTCCGCGCCGCAAGCGACATTTTTTCTCCAGACAACCATTGCCAGTCGTAACGGAATTCGTTATCGTGACGTTTAGTCATCAGATCATTCCCGGAGCCGGCGCCATGTTCACGACGCTCCAAGCCTACATCTCCGCCACCTGCTCGCCGGTGCTGTCGCGCATCGTCGATATGGCGGCGGCGCTGCTGTCGGAAACCGGCGCATCGCGCCAGACGGCGGCGATATTGCTGACACTGGCCGCCATCGTGCTGATCGTCTGGGTGGTGTCGCTGACCCTCGATATTTCCACCGAGGCGTCGCGGCAGGCCGCGGGCTTCGACCTCAAACTGCTGTTCAGCCTGCGGTTCGCCATCCTGGGGGCGATCAATACCGCGGCGCTGGGGGGCTTTCTGGTCGGCTGGTCGCAGGGCTATGGCCCCAGCGACACGGCGCTCGCCACCACCTATTTCCGCGAGATCGCCAGCGCCGGGCTGTTTGCCGCGGTGCTGTTCACCATCCATGCGACGGCGCTGGCCGGCGTGTTCGGGCTGATGTTCAGCCTCTGGCAGTGGCTGCTGTCGTGGTTCGCCGCCGTGCTGCTGATCCCCTGCATCGCGGTGGCGCTGCTCTACCCGTCGCGCAGCAACGCCCGACTGGCGCCGGAATCGGCGCTGCTCGGCGCCAGCCGCCTGGGCCGCGACAGCCCCGCACGTCTGGCCGGCCGCGACCGGCGCTGGTAGGCCGCCGCCGCCAATCAGCGGCGCAACTCCATCTGGATCGGCCCGTCTCGGCGGCCGTGGGTAAACTGATCGACCAGCGGGTTGCCGCTGTCCATCAAAGCGGTCGGCGGTCCTGACCAGACAATCCGCCCCTTGTGCAGCATCGCCACCTGATCGGCGATGCGGCTGGCGCTGGCCATATCGTGGGTGATGGCGATGGCAGTGCTGCCGAGCCGGCGGACGCAATCGACGATCAGCCCGTCGATCACCGCGCCCATGATCGGGTCGAGGCCGGTGGTCGGCTCATCGAAGAACAGCATATCCGGCTGCGCGGCGATGGCGCGGGCGAGGCCGACGCGCTTCTGCATGCCACCCGACAATTCCGCCGGCGACAGGTCGGCGACCGTATCGGCCAGCCCGACCTGCGCCAGAATCGCAATCGCCCGCAGCCGCGCCTGCGGCCGGGCGATGGCGCGCCGGGCGAGCAGGCCGAAGGCGACATTTTCCCACACCGGCAGCGAATCAAACAGCGCGCCGTTCTGGAACAGCATGCCGATGCGCGCCCGCACCTCCGCCCGCGCCGCTCGCGGCAGCGGCAGGACATCCTGCCCGTCAATCTCGATGCTGCCCCGGTCCGGCTCGATCAGCCCGAGAATGCATTTGAGCAGCACCGACTTGCCGCTGCCCGAACCGCCGATCACCACCAGCGAACTGCGCGGCTGCACATCAAGATCAACGCCGTCGAGCACGCTCTTGGCGCCGAACGATTTGCACAGGCCGCGAATGCGGATTTTCGGCATCTCGCTCATCGGGCGAAGAAGATTTCCGTCAGGCCGTAATCGAACGCCAGGATCAGGATCGAGGCCGACACCACCGCGGCGGTGGTCGCGGCGCCCACCCCCTGCGCGCCGCCGCGGCTGTTGTAGCCGTGAAAACAGCCGAGCAGCGCGATCAGGAAACCGAACACCGAAGCCTTGGCGAGGCCGGAGACGACATCCATCGTTTGCAGGTAGTTGACCGTGTTGGCGAGGTAGGTGGCGGCGTTGAAGTCGAGCTTGACGGTGGCGATCAGGAAGCCGCCGGCAACGCCCAGAATGTCGCCGACCAGCACCAGCAGCGGCAGCGCAATGATCCCGGCCAGCAGCCGCGGCGCCACCAGATACTTCATCGGCTCGGTTGACAGCGTGGTCAGCGCGTCGATCTGGTCGGTGACGCGCATGGTGCCGATCTCCGCCGCCATCGCCGCGCCGACCCGCCCGGCCACCATCAGCCCGGCCAGCACCGGCCCCAGTTCACGGGTGATCGACAGCACGACCAGACTCGGCATCGCCGTCTCGGCGGAAAATCGCGACAGCCCGGTGGAGGATTGCAGCGCCAGCACCATGCCGGTGAACACCGCCGTCAGCGCCACCACCGGCAGGCTGAAATAGCCGATCTCGACAAAGGCACGGGCCAGCATGCGCCCATAGAACGGCGGCCGGAACAGATGCGACAGGCCGGCGGCGGCGAACAGCGCCAGCGCACCGGTGGCGCGGCACATGCCGAGCAGCCCGCGCCCGAGCGCGGCCAGCGCATCGAGCAGGGCGCTCACGCCGGGCGGGCCAGGGTCGGTGGCGGGCAATCCGTCACGGCATCCGCGCTCTGGTTCATGGCATGCGCCTACCAGCCGGCGGCGGCGGCGTCAAAGCCGGGTCACCACCGACCTGCCGCGCCCCGCCGTCGTCGGACACGCAACGGTGCCGTTGCACGCCGCTGCGGCGCGGCGCAGGATCAACGCCTTGAGGCTGCCGCACGGACACGGCAATCCATCTGGAGGGCGGAATAATGATGCGCAGGACTGCGGGTTTCAGTGTTGCGGCGATGCTGCTGGGGCTGCTGGCGGCGGCGCCGGCACGGGCCGATTCGGCCGCCGACGCGCGGGCCATGCTCGACCGCGCGGTCGCCGCGATCAAGGTCAACCCGAGCGCGGCACTGGAGGCTTTCGTCAAAGGTACCGACGGTTTCCGGCAGGGCGACCTGTATCCGTTCTGCGCCCGCGCCCGCAGCGGCGTGGTGGTCGCCCATCCGTCGCGGCTCGGCGAAAACCTCGCCAACGAGTCGGACAAGAACGGCAAGCTGTTCGGCAAGGAGATTTTGCGCACCGCGGTTGAAGGCAAAATCAGCGAGCTGCACTACATGTGGCCCAAACCGGACCAGACGACGCCGGTGCAGAAGGACACGTTCTACACCAAGGTCAAGGGTTTCGTCTGCGGCGTCGGCTACTACAAATAGAACAAAGCGCCGGGGCGGCAACTGCCGCCCCGGCGCCCCTTTTGACGACCGAAGTTCAGAACGCCAGCCAGGAGAACAGGTAAAGCGTATTGTTCGCCCCCGCCGACCGGTTGTAGCCGTCGTAGTTGCCGACGCCGCCGTTGAACTGGGTGTAGGCGGTGTACTGGATGCCGAATTTCAGATTGAGAAACGGCGCTGCGTAGGAGTCCGACTTGCCGAACGGTATCCAGTCCAGCTCGGTCATGAACGCGGTGCTGTTCGGCTTGCCGTTGTTGCTGCCGCTGACCGGGGCAGCCCCATAGAGCAGCGGGTCGGCCGAGCCGTCGGTCTTCTGCACGCCGAACGTCACACCATAGGTGTTGTTGTAGAAATACGAGATGTTGGCACGCAACTGGTCGAGATGCCCATTGGTCGCACTGGCCTGGCCGAGGGCGTAGGAGGCGTTCAACTGCCGGTTCTCGTGGGTGTAGATCGAATAGAAGGTGACGATGTTGGTGCCGTCACCGATCAACTGATAGGTGCCGTCAATCGCGACATCGGTGTATTTGTCGGTGCCATAGCCCGGTGTGCCACCCGGCTGCAGCTCGGCATACATCGCCAGCGCGCCGATCACCGCCGACTGCCCCGCCCAGTCCCATTCATAGGCGATCCGCCCGTACGGCATGGCGCTCGCCGAGGTGCCCGGATAGGTCAGGTCGCCGAGCAACTTGGCCATCGGCGAGCCCATCGTGTTGTAGGCGCCGACCTCGGCATACAGAGCATTGTCATACCAGCCATACAGCGTTGCGCCAAGCGTGTTGCCGATCAGGCTGACCAGGATCGGGTTGGCCGCCGGCAGCGGCGCCAGCACCGACTGCACATACGGCACGCCCCAGGCGAAGCTGCTGTTGAACGGGTCCTGCACCGTTGGACCGTTGTTCAGCGACACGCCGAGTCGCAACGACGCATCACCCGGCAGCGGAACCGTCGAGGTGACGCGAATGTCGGTGTTGTCCCAGTGGGTCGTGCCGGAGACGCCGGAATAGGTGCCCTGCACAAACGCGCCGGCATAGTCGTTGAGGCGGCCGGCGAGAAACAAGCTGACCTGATCCAGTGCGAAATTATTGTTCGGGCTGAAATGCGTCGCCGCCGGCCCTGGCTGGCTCTGCGCCGTGTTGGTGAACGAACTGAGGACCATCGCCGACAACGGAATATGCGACGCCAGCCCATCGCCGCCGGTAAGCGTATAGCCGCTGATCTTGAAGGCGCGTCCGAATGGTGTCAGTTGCGGACCATAGGCGCCCACATGGCAGGCTGTACACGGTTGCCCGGTCTGCGCGGCATAGCTTGGCACCGCATGCGCCGGCCGCGCCGCCGCTACGGCGACAAAAGCCGCCAGACCCCAGGCCGCCCAAAGGCGAAGCCTTCCGATACGCATGCCGCATCCCTTCGCTTCTAACTCTACGGGTGACGAAGAAAGGCGACCGATACGGCGGCGTCCTTGACCTGAATCAAAACGCCGCCGCAGCGTGAGGTCAGTGCAGGGATGCAAGATAAGCGATGAGGTCCGCCCGCTGGTCGGCATTCTTCAGCCCGGCATAGGTCATCTTGGTTCCCGGCACGACGCCGCGCGGGTTCTCCAGATATTTGTCGAGCGTTGCCGCATCCAAAACGAGGCCGGATTTCTCGTTCGCCTCACTGAACTTGTATCCCGGCACTTGGCCCGCCTTGGTGCCATAAACGCCGAACAGGCTCGGTCCGAGGCCGTTATTTCCTTTGACGGCCGAGTGGCAGATGCTGCATTGCGACTTGAAGACCTTCTGCCCCGCGCTGGCGTCCGCGGCCAGGGCGGAGGTCGCCGCGGCGGCGGTCAGCAAAGCGCCGGCAATCAGCGTGCGGATCATGCGTCTCTTCCTTGTTTTGGTGCCGTGCATCCACGTCTGGGAACATTCCCGCTCAACGGTACCGCACAGGGATCAGTGACGCCAGATGCCTCTGTATATCTGTGCCGTAGCGCTCGCTACCGCTTGGTCGTAGCGGAGTCCGCAACAGGGCGTGAGGCGTCCGCCGGCGATCACGCCGCCTTCAGCGCCCGCAGAAAGTCCGACACTTCCGCCGACAGACTGGCGGATTGCGCAGTCAGCGCCGCCGTCGCCTGCACCACTTCCTCGGCCTGCGCGCCGGTGCGATCGACCGCGCCCGCCACCTCGGCAATGGTCTGATCGACTTGCGCGGTGCTGCCGGCGGCCTGCTGCACGCTGCGCGCGATCTCCTGCGTCGCCGCCGATTGCTGCTCCACCGCGCCGGCGATGCCGGTGGCGATTTCGCTCATCCGCCGGATCGTTTCGCTGATCGAGCGCAACGCCGTCACCGCCTGCCCGGTCTCGGTCTGCATCGCCGCGATCTGGCCGGCGATCTCCTCGGTGGCGCGCGCCGTCTGCCCGGCCAGCGTCTTGACCTCGTTGGCCACCACGGCGAAGCCGCGCCCCGCCTCGCCGGCCCGCGCCGCCTCGATGGTGGCGTTCAGCGCCAGCAGGTTGGTGCGCCCGGCAATGCCGCGGATCATATCGACAACAGCACCAATTCGCGCCGCCGAGTCGGCCAGACCAGCGACCGACCGGTCGGTCGCCTGCGCCTGCGCCACCGCCGAGCCGGCGATCTGCGCGCTCTCGGCCACCTGACGGCCGATTTCCAGCACCGATGCGGCAAGTTCCTCGGCGCTGGCGGCAACCGTCTGGACATGGCCGGTGGCCGATTGCGACGCACCGGCAACCTGTGCGAGTTGCGCGCCGCTGGTCGCCGCGGCGCCGCGCATCGACGCCGCGGTCTCGGCCATCGTCGCCGCCTGCGCGCCGACGGCACGGGCGATGCCGGCCACAGTGCCGTCGAAACGCGCAACGAGCTGCTCCTGACCGGTCAGGATGTGCCAGGTCAGCATCGGTCCCGCATAGCTGCCATCGGCGGTGCGCAGTGCCAAAATCCGCAATTCGATCGTCTCGGCGCCGATGCGCACCCGCGCCCGGTGCGGCAGTTTGGCCGGATCGGCGAGCAGGGTGCGGATGCGGTCAGCGCCCTTGTCGAACGCGTCGATGCTCTGGCCGCGCAGCGCCGTCACCGGCACCGGCAGATGCTCGGCGACCCGCGCCAGCAGGGTCTCGATCTGCTGGTTGAGATAGGTGATGCGGAAGTCGTCCTGCGGGTCGCAGGTCATCACCCCGGTCGGCAGTTGGTCCAGCATCTGGCCGCGCAGGAAGGCGGTCGTCACCTCACCGCGCAGCCGCTCCAGCGCCGCCGCCATGCGGCCGATCTCGTCGCCGCGTCCGCCATGGCCGATGGCCTCGCCGGTCCGGCCCTCGGCCATGCCCTGCACCACCCGCGTCATCGCCGCGATCGGCCGGCCGATGGAGCGCGATGTCAGCACCCCGGACAGCACCAGCACGACGGCGATGCCGCCGGCCAGACCAAGGACGGTGGCGCGCGCGGTCGCCAACCCGGCGGTGGCCTCGCTGCGCGCCGCCTCGGCAAGGTCGGAAAATGCCGAGACTGCGGCGTCGAGCCGCCCCTCCACCGCCTGATGCGCCGCGTCGGCCCGCCGGACGGCGTCCTGCAGCCGCGCCGCCGCGTCGAACAGGCCGAGCGCGCCGCGCCGCTCACGCACCCCGACGGCGAACAGCGCGCCGGCGGCATGCGCCACCTCGGCCGGCAGGTTAAGACTGCCGATGGCCGAGGCGTTGATGCGGGCCGCGATGTCCGCCTGCTCGATCTCGGCGCGTGCCATCGTGTCGCCGGTGGACAAAAACAGCATCGCCGCCTCGCGCCCGCGCATCGCCGCGCCCAGGTAGGCGGTTTCGAGCTGGCCCAACGATTGCGCCAGATCGTCCGGCAGCGCGGCGGCCCGGATGGCGTCGCGCAGCGCATCGGCGGCGCTGTCGCTCTCGGCACGCAGCGGCAGAAAGGCGCCGCGGTCGGTCAGCAACGACTTGCGCAACGCGATGAGGTCGGCCGATTTGGCGCGAAACGCGGCGGTGCCGGCTACGGCACGGGCCACCAGTTCGCGCGCCGCGGCATCATCCGTCGCCGTCTGCATGGCCGCGAGCATGCGGGCGACGCGGCCGGCCAGCAGGTCGAAATGCAGCGCCGCATGGTCGATCCGCTCGGCCGACTGCGCCGCTTCGATCTCGCGGCCGGCAAGCTGGGCGTCGCGCACCGCGGCGATGGCCAGCCGACCATCGCGCTCGGCCGCCAGCGCCGCACTGGCGCCGGCATCGAGCCGCTGCTGCGCCGCGAGCGTCACCAGGACGATCGCCGCCAGCGCCGCCAGCAGCGCCAGCGCCGCGCCGGAGGCCAACCCGAGCTTGGCGGCAATCGGCAGGTTGCGCAGCATCCGCATGGCAGGGCCCCGGTCACAATGATCCGCACAGCCTGCCAGCCCGCGCTTAAGCGGCAATGAAGGCACCGCCAGCGCAATTTATGAAGCCCTCGCCCACCGCGCCTGCGGGGGAGAGGGTTGGGAGAAGGGGGACGGCACGGCGCCAAAGCCAGCCGCTGTGGCGCGCCATCCATTTTTGGAAATCGCGCCATCTGATTTTGGAACCATCCGAAACCTCAATCCGCCTCCGCTGAATACCCTCTGAACGGCCCATTATCGCCGCTTCAGCCTCGACCGTCCGAGATCAGCAACTCGGCCACCCGCGTCGCCCGCGAGCCGCCTCCGATCGAATGGATGGTCTCCATTCCCTCGATCTGGAACGCCGCGAAGATGCGCCGCACCTCCGGTCGGTCGTTGAGCGACAGGATGAACCGTCCACGGAGCGCCGCCAAGGCATCCGCCAGCACGGCGAAATCGTCGCGGCTGAAGATACCCGCGCCGTAGTCCGTCTCGGACCCGTAATACGGCGGGTCGAGGTAGAACAGGCTGCCTTCCCGATCGTAGCGGCGCAGCAGTTCGGGCCACGGCAGCCGCTCGATGACGACGCCGGACAGGCGTTCATGCACTTCTTCCAGCAGCGTCGCGAGTTTGGTCACATCGAAGCGGCCCGGCAGTCCGGGCGAGACGCCGAAGCTGCGCCCGTTCACTTTGCCCCCGAACGTGGTGCGCTGGAGGTAGAGGAAGCGCGCCGCCCGCTCCAGGTCGGTCAGTGTATCGGCGTTTGCCGCCGAGATAGGCCGCGACGGGACTTGCCGGCCGACATGCCAGCAGGTTTGGACTCGACTCCATGCGATTCAACCGTTCGTATAGCCCCACCTCCGGCCGGAGGTGGGGCGGTTTTTCCGTGTGCGGTCACGCCGCACGGCTCGGGCTGTTCCGGCAGCCCAGCCGGCGCCTTTCGGCGGCGCAGCAGTTCGGGCCATGCTACGGCTATGGGTGGGGCAGCACGCGGACGATGCCAGCCAAGGCGACTTGGCCGTTCGGCGAACCACTTCACGCGAAAGCCGCGACCTCAAGGGAGCCGGGGGACAGTGACGAATCACGCTTGGCAATTACCAACTGGTGCGCGGCGTGCGAACCACCCGTCAACGTGAACTCCGTGGTGAAAGAAACTGGCGCAGTCACCGTGAGAGCAACGTCGGTTTCCTGAAAAGCGAACACCATCTCGCCCCCCAGTTCCGGCGAGTTGAGCGGCGTGTGGATCGCGCCAGACGATCCAGGGGGGATACCAGCGCCCGCGCAAGTCACCTTGAAACTACCGACTCCACTAGGTTCAGGACCCATAAAAAGCTTGCAGCGACGCGGAGCGGCGTGATTCTGAGTGTGGCGGGAGGTATCCGCCATGAGCGACCTATTTTGGCTGTCGGACGCACAGATGGCGCGGATCGCGCCGCA
>JAJZES010000011.1 GCA_021845985.1 Pseudomonadota bacterium
TGCGGCGCGATCCGCGCCATCTGTGCGTCCGACAGCCAAAATAGGTCGCTCATGGCGGATACCTCCCGCCACACTCAGAATCACGCCGCTCCGCGTCGCTGCAAGCTTTTTATGGGTCCTGAACCTAAATTTTCGTTAAGGTTAGGGGTTCAGATATGGCCATTCTAGCAACTTGGACGAAGAACTGCGGCGTGCTGGTGGCATCTCTTCTGATGGCATCGGCAGCCCAGGCCTCGCCGATCGTTGAAATCGAGGCGTTCGCCAGCGGCTTCAATGCTACGGCGCTCTCCACTGTGCCCAATGCCGCACCAGCCACCTTGACGCTGACCAATTACGCCGCAACCGCCGGTAACAGCGGATACAGCGCCGGCATCACCATCAGCGGCTTCGACATCGCCGCGGGCGGACCGAGCCTGTCGCTGGCAACCCAGCTTCTCGTCGCCAGCGCCAGCAGCCCCACCACCGGATATGGATCCTCTCCGCCTCCTGCACTCACCCTTGAGCTGACGGAAACCGGCGTGCCCGCCACCGGCCGGTCGGGGTTCGATTCCAGTCTTACCGCCATCTTAACACGACATGCCAACAATGTCGCGTTCTCGACCTATTTTGACCCGAACAATGCGGCGTTCGGCACCACAGATCTGGTTTACGCGACCAGCGTAACCGGCACCTCCGGCCAACTCAGCAGCTTCAACCCGACCAACGCGGCCAGTATTGCCGCAAACAGCGTCTATTCGATCACCGAAATTTTCACCTTTACCCCGGTCGCCACGGCCAGCACTCCGCTGCACCCGACCATCGACGGCAACGTCAATGTGCTGGTTCCCGAGCCTGCGGCGCTGCCGATGCTGGCCGCGGCACTCATCGGGCTGCTGCTGCTGCGCCGGCGCGCCTGCTGATGGCGCGATCCCGAGGCGTCGAGCGAGCGCCGTAACGGGGCAGGCAACCGTGACGTGCCGGCGGCGCCTGTTCGACAGGGGTTGACCCGATCTGCTACAACGCCGTGACAAACCTCCTGGCACAACCCGTCATGCTGCCGGCATTCTCCGATGCGGATATCCTGGAGTGGCTCGAGGCCGCCGCGCCGGAGGATTTTGACCATCTGGCCTTCGGCGTCATCGGACTCGCCGCCGATTTCCATGTCGTCGCCTACAGCAAGGCCGAGGCGGCGGTTTCCGGGCTGACGCCGGCGCGGGTGATCGGCCGGCATTTCTTTGCCTCGGTGGCACCCTGCACCAACAATTATATGGTCGCACAACGCTTCGAGCTGGAACCGGAACTCGACGTCGTCATCGACTACGTGTTCACCCTGCGCATGGCGCCGACCCCGGTGCGGCTGCGGCTGCTCAAGCGGCCGACGGCGCGGCATATGTATCTGTTGGTCGAACCGCGCCCGACATGACACCCGCCGTCGAGCCGAACGCTTTGGAGGCGATGACGGAGTTTCTCTACCTCGCCCCGGTCGGGCTGATGACCTTCGCCCTCGATGGCCGCATCCGGCTGGCCAATCCGCTGGTCGCACAACTGCTGATACCGCTGGCGCCGGGCGGGGATCTGTCGGATGCCTACACCGCGCTGGCCCCGCTGGTGCCGGACCTCGCCCGGCGGGTGCGCGGCTTTGCCGCCACCTCCGGTATCATCATCGACCACGAGCGTTGCCCGATCGCCATGGGCGCGCGGCAGGCGGTGCTGTCGGTCACCGTGCACCGCATCCATGGCGGAATGAATCTCGGCATGCTGGAGGACGTCAGCCGCCAAGTCGAACAGGACCGCCAGTTGTTCGAGGACCGCCAGCGGTTTCAGGCGATCTTCGACAATGTCCGCGACTACGCCATCTTCACGGTGGACCCGCAGGGCAAGATCGATGAGTGGAACCAGACGCTGCTGCGCTTCGGCGGCTGGCGTGCCGAGGATGTGCTCGGCCGCACGCTCGACATCTTCCTGCCGGCCGAGGTGCGCGGCACCGCCGCGCCGGATACCCTGCTGGCCAATGCCCGACAGGCCGGCTCGGTCGAAATCGAAGGCTGGCGCATCCGCCGCGACGGCTCGCGGCTGTGGACCAACACCGTGGTCACCGCCCTGCCCGATGTCAGCGGCGCGGTGCGCGGCTTCGTCGTCGTCTCGCGTGACATGACGCAGCGCAAGCGGATCGAGGACGAGTTGCGGCGGCTGGCGACGACCGACCCGCTGACCGGCGCGTTCAACCGGCGGCATGGCCAGACCCTGCTGGCCGACACGTTCGGCGATGACGGCGACCGGCGGCGGCAACCGGGCCTGCTGATGCTCGACATCGACCATTTCAAGGCGATCAACGACCGGCATGGCCATGAAACCGGCGACACGGCGCTGCGCGCGGCGGTCGAGGCCTGCCGTGCGGTGCTGGGGGATGCCGGGTCGGTGGTGCGCTGGGGCGGCGAGGAGTTCCTGATCATCCTCCCCGATGCGACAGAGGCCGCGGCGACGGCGGAGCGGCTGCGCGCCGCGGTCGGCGACCTGCGCATCGCCGCCGGTGAGGACAGCATCGGCATCACCGTCAGCATCGGCGTTGCCGCCGATCACGGCGACGGCCCGCACGGCGTGGTGCGCCGCGCCGATGCGGCGCTCTATTCGGCCAAGCGCGGCGGGCGCAACCGGGTGGTCATAGCGCCGGACGTTACCGCCGTCGTGTGACGGTACCACCGCCTATGCCGCGCGCACCCGCCGGCGCCCATCCGCCCCCGCTTCGGCCACCATCCAGCCGCGGCGCAGCATGTAGTTGACATGCGCCAGCGTCTCGCCAAAGGCGAAGCTGGTCTGGTGCGCGTCGAGTTTGCGCGGAAACAGGCGGGGCACGATCGCCGCCGGCAGCATCGGCTCGGCGCAGACCTCGGCCACCGCCTGACAGCGGGCGTCGTGATGGCCGGACAACTCCCGCATCCGCCCATGCAGGCCGCGGAACGGCAGGTTGTGCGCCGGCAGGACGAGAACCTCGTCGGGCACCCGCATCGGCAATTCGGCCAGGGTGTGCAGAAAATCGCCCAGCGGATCGCTCGCCGGCTCCTGCGGCCAGACGCTGACATTGGGCGAGATTTTCGCCAGCACCTGATCAGCGGCGAGAAACAGCTTGTCGGCGCGGCACAGCAGCATCACCAGTTCCGGCGCATGGCCGCCGCCGGTCAGCACCTCAAACCGGCGTCCGCCGATGCTGAGCACGTCGCCATCGGCGATGCGGTGATAGGAAGGCGGCAGGTCGGTGGTCAGCCAGCGATAGCCGATGTCGCGTTCCAGCAGCGCCAGCGTGGTCGCCTCGTCCAGCCCGCAATCGGCATAGAATGCCCGGTGCGCGTCGATCTCCGGCGGCTCGGCCCAGCGGCGATGCAGTTGCGTGGTCAGATATTCGGTCCGGCTCATCGTCAGCTCGATGCCGCAGCGTTCGGCGAGCCAGCCGGCCAGTCCGACATGGTCGGGATGGAAATGCGTGCAGATCAGCCGCGTCGGCCGCCGCGCCGCGAGCGGTCCGGCGAGCACCGCCTCCCACCACGCGCGCGAGCGGGCATCGTTGATGCCGGTATCGAGAATGGCCCAGCCGGCGCCGTCCTCGATCAGGTAGATGTTGACGTGATTGAGCGCGAACGGCAGGGCGAGGCGCAGCCACAGAATGCCCGGCGCCACCTCCACCGGCTGGCCGAGTTCGGGCGGGGCGGGCGCCGGGAAGGCGAGCGTCTCGGGGGGCATCGTGGTCGGCTCCGCTCAGAATATCTGCGGCTCGGGCATCTCGCCCGGCCGGCCGGCCATGAAATCGAAATCGCAGCCCTTGTCGGCCTGCGTCACCGAGCGCCGGTAGAGCGCCAGATAGCCGCGGTCGCCGCCCGGCAGCGGCGGCTGCACCCATGCGGCCCGCCGCCGCGCCAGTTCGTCGGGCGCCACCAGCAGATCGAGCCGCCGGTTCGGCACATCGAGCCGGATACGGTCGCCGTCGCGCACCAGCCCGAGCGGCCCGCCGATCGCCGCCTCGGGCGCCACATGCAGCACGCAGGCGCCGTAGCTGGTGCCGCTCATCCGCGCATCGGAAATCCGCACGATGTCGCGCACCCCCTGGCGCAGCAGCTTGCGCGGCACCGGCAACTGGCCCCATTCCGGCATGCCCGGGGCACCGACCGGGCCGGCGTTCTGCAGCACGAGCACCGAATCGGCCGTCACCTCGAGATCGTCGCGATCGACCCGCGCTTTGAGGTCGCGGATGTCGCGGAACACCACCGCCGGCCCCTCATGCACCCACAGCCGTTCCTCGGCCGCGGTCGGCTTGAACACCGCGCCGTCCGGCGCCAGCGTGCCGCGCAGCACCGCCGTTCCGCCGGCCGGCTTGACCGGGTTGTCGAGGCCGCGGATTACGTCGGGGAAGAAGATTTCCTTGCCGGCGATGGTCTCGCCCAGCGTCGCCCCGGTGCAGGTGATGGCGTCGAGATGCAGCCGCGGCGCCAGTTGCGCCAGCAGCGCCGGCAGGCCGCCGGCATAATAGAAATCCTCCATGACATAGCTGCCGCTCGGCTTGATGTTGGCCAGCAGCGGCACGTCGCCGGCCACCCGGTCGAACGTGTCCATCGACAGCGGCACGTTGGCCCGCCCGGCCATCGCCAGCAGATGCACGATGGCATTGGTCGAGCCGCCGATCGCCATATCGACGATGATGGCGTTCTCGAATGCCGCCTCGGTCATGATGTCGGTCGGGCGCAGATCCTCCCACACCATCTCGACGATGCGCCGTCCGCTTGCCGAGGCCATGCGCTTGTGCCCGGCATCGACGGCGGGAATGGCAGAGGCGCCGGGCAGGCTGATGCCCATTGCCTCGGCCAGCGACATCATCGTCGCCGCGGTGCCCATCGTCATGCAGGTGCCGGCGGAGCGGGCAATGCCGTCCTCGATCTCGCCCCACTCCTTGTCGGCGAGCAGGCCGGAGCGCCGGTCGTCCCAGTATTTCCACACGTCGGTGCCCGAGCCGAGCGTCTGGTCGCGCCAATGCCCGCGCAGCATCGGCCCGGCGGGCACATAGATCGCCGGCACATTGGCCGACAGCGCGCCCATCAGCAGCGCCGGCGTGGTCTTGTCGCAGCCGCCCATCAGCACCACGCCATCGACCGGATGGGCGCGGATCAGTTCCTCGACCTCCATCGCCAGGAAGTTGCGGTAGAGCATGGTGGTCGGCTTCATCAGTTGCTCGCCGAGCGATAGCGCCGGCAGTTCGGCGGGAAAGCCGCCGGCCTCCAGCACGCCGCGCCGCACATCCTCCACCCGCTCGGGGAAATGGGTGTGGCAGGTGTTCAGCTCGTTCCAGGTGTTGATAATGCCGATCACCGGCCGGCCGGAAAACTCCTCGCGCCAGAACCCCATCTGCTTGACCCGGCTGCGATGGCCGAAGCTGCGCAGATCGTCGGGGGCAAACCAGCGGGCGGAGCGCAGCTCGGCTGCGGTCTTGCGGGTGCGGGTGGGCATGGGTTTCCTCCGTCCGGCCGCCGCTTGACACGCCTCCCCGCCCTGGCCGAGTGAAGGCGGGGATCATTGACCCGGCATAGACGCGCCGGGCGGGAGGAAGCAATGCGAACCGTGCGGCTCACCATGGCACAGGCGCTGGTGCGCTACCTGGCGGCGCAATGGACCGTCATCGACGGGACCGAGGTGCCGCTGTGCGGCGGCGGCTTCGCCATTTTCGGTCATGGCAACGTCACCTGCATGAGCGAGCCGCTGGCCGCGGTGCAGGACACCATCCCGACCTGGCGCGGCCAGAACGAGCAGTCGATGGCGCTGGCCGCGGTCGCCTACGGCAAGGCGATGAAGCGCCGGCGGTTCATGTTCGCGCTGTCCTCGATCGGGCCGGGGGCGACCAACATGGTCACCGCGGCCGGCGTCGCGCATGCCAACCGGCTGCCGGTGCTGCTGCTGTCGGGCGACACCTTCACCCACCGCCTGCCCGACCCGGTGCTCCAGCAGGTCGAGCATTTCGGCAATCCCTCGATCACCGTTAACGACGCCTTCCGCCCGGTGGCGCGGTTCTGGGACCGCATCACCCGCCCCTCGCAACTGCTCGCCTCGCTGCCACAGGCCATCGCCGTGCTGCTCGACCCGGCCGATTGCGGCCCGGCATTCCTCGCATTGCCGCAGGACGTGCAGGCCGAGGCCTATGACTTCCCCGAGAGCTTCTTCGCCCACCGGCTGCGCGCCGCCCGCCGGCCGCATCCCGACCCGGCCGAAACCGCCGCCGCCGCCGCCGCCATCCGCACCGCCAAACGCCCGCTGCTGGTCAGCGGCGGCGGCGTGCATTACGCCCAGGCGGAAGCGGCGCTGCAGGCATTTGCCGAGCGCCACCGCATCCCGGTGGCCGAGACCATCGCCGGCCGCGCGGCGCTGCCGCACGCGCATCCCCTGAACACCGGCTCGCTCGGCGGCCTCGGCGCCGCCTCGGCCAACGCGCTGGCGGGCGAGGCGGATGTGGTGATCGCCGTCGGCACCCGGCTGCAGGATTTCGTCACCGGGTCGTGGTCGCTGTTCCAGTCGGACGAGCTGAAGATCGTCGCGGTCAATGCGGCGCGCTTCGATGCGCTCAAACATCAGGCGATCCCGCTGGTCGCCGATGCGGGTGCCGCGCTGGCGGCGCTGGACGCGGCGCTGGCCAACTGGCAGGCGCCGGCCGACTGGCTGGCGACGGCGCAGCAGCGCTACGCCGCGTGGAACGCCGCGACCGAGGCGCGCATCCGTCCCGGCAACGACCAGCCGGTGACCTATGCCCAGGTGGTCGGCGCGGTGAACCGGGCGGCGGCGCCGGGCGACACGGTGCTGACCGCGGCGGGCGGGCTGCCGGGCGAGCTGAACATGAACTGGCGCGCCGTCGGCACGGACAGCGCCAGCCTCGGCCCGGTCGATGTCGAGTTCGGTTTTTCCTGCATGGGCTATGAGATCGCCGGCGGCTGGGGCGTGCGGATGGCCCGGCCGGAGCGCGAGGTGTTCGTCATGGTCGGTGACGGCAGCTATCTGATCATGAACTGCGACCTGCTCAGCTCGGTGATGACCGGGCACAAGATGATCGTCGTGGTGTGCGACAATGGCGGCTTCGCGGTGATCGACCGCTTGCAGCGCAACAGCGGCAATGACAGCTTCAACAACCTGCTCGCCGATTGCCGGCAAACGCGGGCGGTGAAGGTGGATTTCGTGGCCCATGCACGGGCGCTCGGGGCGCTGGCCGAGCGGGTGGACAGCGTCGCCGATCTCGACGGCGCACTGGCGCGGGCCCGCGCCGCCGACCGCACGACGGTGATTTCGATCGACGTGGATACCTATGCCTGGACGCCGAATGAGGCGTGGTGGGAAGTCGGCATCCCCGAGGTCAGCGAGCAGCCGCGCATCCGCGCGGCGGCTTCGGCATGGGCCGAGGGCCGCAGGAAGCAGCGGCGCGGCGTGTGAGGCAGTTCGACGCGGCGTTTACCGATGAGCTGCAGGCACTGTTCCGCTGGCGGCGCGACGTGCGGCGGTTCCGCCCCGATGCGCTGCCGGCGGGACTGCTGGACCGGCTGATCGCCACCGCGGCGCTGGCCCCCTCGGTCGGATTGAGCGAGCCGTGGCGCTTCGTGGTGGTGAGCGAGCCGGCGCGGCGGGCGCGGGTGCGGGCCAATTTCGCCGCCTGCAACGCCCGCGCCCTGGCGACGCAGGCGGCCGACCGCGCGGCGCTTTATGCCCGGCTGAAGCTGGCCGGGCTGGACGAGGCGCCGTGCCATCTCGCGGTGTTCGCCGATCCGGCGCCGGCGCAGGGGCACGGGCTGGGCCGCGCCACCATGCCGGAGACGGCGGCCTATTCGGTGGTGATGGCGGTGCATACGCTGTGGCTGGCGGCGCGAGCGCAGGGGCTGGGGCTGGGCTGGGTCTCCATCCTCGACCCGGCGGAAATGGCGGCGGCGCTGGCGGTGCCGGCGGACTGGCAGTTCATCGGCTATTTCTGCCTCGGCTACCCGCAGGCGGAGAGCGAGGTGCCGGAGCTTGAGCGCGAAGGTTGGGAACGGCGGGCGGCGCCGGTGGTGGTCTGGCGCTGAGCCGATCAGGTCGGCGCCATTCCCGCAAGGAACCGGAACCGCATGACACCAACCTTACGGCGATGGCGCGCCCTGCTGGACTCGAACCAGCGACCGACAGCTTAGAAGGCTGTTGCTCTGTCCATCTGAGCTAAGGGCGCGTCCGGTCAGTGGGTCCAGTTCTCGGTGCGGCCGAAGCGGAAATTGTCGGAGTAGGATTTCGGCGTCACGCGGTGCGGGCGCGGCAGTTCGACCTCAAAGGTCAGGCCGCGCTTCTCGGCATAGGCGATCGCCTCGGCGCGGGTGTCGAAGCGCAGCCGCAACTGGCCTTCGGTGCTGCCGCCGCCGATCCAGCCCATCAGCGGGTCGGCGTGCTGGCCGGACGGCTCGAACGCCACCACCCATTCCTGCGTGCCGGCGCGGCCGGACTGCATCGCCGTCTTCGGCTGCTGATAGATGCGCACGCGACCCGCCATCACTCTTTCTCCGTCATGCCGGCCATGGTCGGGGCGGCCGGACTCGAACCGGCGGCCTCGTGTACCCAAAACACGCGCGCTACCAGGCTGCGCCACGCCCCGCCAAGCCGCCTCTATAGGTCAGGGCGCGGTGCCGAACAACCGCGCCAGAACCTTGTCGCCGACCCGGATGTCGAGCCGCTCGGCGGTGCCGGCGGCCAGCTCCAGCGTCGCCCGCGCCATGCCGCCGTCGATCACCGCGAGACTCTGCGGCACCGTGTGCTCGGCAATATGGCGCACCGTGCCGTGCGCGCCGATGAACAGCATATCCAGGCTGCTCACCGTGTTCTTCATCCACATCTCGGAATGCCGCGGCGCGCCCCAGTCGAACAGCATGCCGCCGTCGGGCGGGATATGCTCGCGGAACATCAGCCCGGTCATCTGCTGCTCATCGGTCATCGCCATCTCGACGTCGAAATCGTGATGCACGCCGTCATGGGTGACGATCACCAGCTTCTCCTTGGGCAGCTCCGGCTGTGGCCCGGTCGGCTCCTGATAGGCGGCGTGGCCCCGGCGCGGCAGCGTCAGCGGAGCGGCGGCGAGCAGGGCAAGCAGATGGCGGCGGTTCATGCGGGCAATGTCTCCATCAGCGTCAGGTCGGCGAGGCGTACGATCTCCGGGCGCACCGGCCCCTCGCGCGGCGCGTCGCGCAGGGTGGTGAACCAGTGCTCCGGCGGATTGCGGCCGGCGGCGCGATGATAGGCGAGACCGCGCAGCACGCTCTCCGCCTGCGGCGTGGTGCGCTCGGGAATGACGATGTCGTTCAGCACCGCCCAGATCCCCGCCCAGCACCGCCCGACGGCATACGGATTGTAGCCGCCGCCGCCGATCACCACCAGCCGCGGCGCGAGGCCGCGCAGCGCCGCGACGGCGGCAAAATAGGCGTTGTTGGACAGCGCCAGCCGGGCCAGCGGGTCTTCCTCCAGACTGTCGGCACCGCTCTGCACCAGGATCGCCTGCGGCCGGTGGGCGCGGATCAGCGCCAGCACCGCGTGCTGCATCAGGAACCGATGTTCGGAATCGTTCAGCCCGCGTGGCACTGGCAGATTGCGCGCCGAGCCGCCCGCCCGATCTTCCGCGGCACCGGTATTCGGCCAGCGTCCAGCCTCGTGGATGCTGATGGTCAATACCCGTGGATCGCCGGCGAAGGCGTCCTGCACCCCGTCGCCGTGATGCGCGTCGAGATCGAGATAGACGAGGCGCTGCAGCCCCGCATCGAGCCAGGCGAGCAGCGCCAGCACCGGGTCGTTCAAATAGCAGAACCCGCTCGCCCGATCCGCCCGCCCGTGATGGGTGCCACCGCCCGGGCAATGCACCACGCCGCTGCCGTGCACGAGGCGCGCCGCCAGCAGCACCCCGCCGGCCGAGGTGGCGGGGCGGCGGAACACCTCGGGATAGACCGGGTTGCTGTCGGCGCCGATGCGGAAGCGGTCGCGGTCGGCGGCGCTGACCATCTGGCGCGCCTCGGCCCGCTTGAGCGCGGCGAGATAGTCGGGATCGTGAAACCGGGTGATCTCGGCATCGCTGGCCAGCGGCGCGTCGCGGTACTGCGCCGGGTCGAGCCAGCCCATCGCCTGGATCAGGTCGGTGCAGGTCGAGACGCGCGGGATGGCGAGCGGATGGCCGGGGCCGTAGGTCGAGCCGCGGTAGATCTCGCTGCCAATATAGATCGGTCGGTGCTGCATGGTCTGGCGGATATGCGGCGCCTCGGCGATTGTGCAAACGGCAGACTGTGGAGGCGGCGATGAACGCGAAGGCGATCCTGTTCGACGTGTTCGGCACGGTGGTCGATTGGCGCGGCAGCCTGATCGGCGAACTCACCGCGTTCGGCGCCGGGCGTGACATCGCCGGCGACTGGATCGCGCTGGTCGATCGCTGGCGCGGCAATTATGTCCCCTCGATGGACCGGGTGCGGCGCGGCACGCTGCCGTGGACGCGGCTCGACGACCTGCACCGGGCGACGCTCGATCAGCTCGTCGGCGAGCTGGGCATCAGCGGGCTGACCGAGGCCGACCGGGCGCATCTGACCCGCGCCTGGCACCGGCTGCACCCGTGGCCGGATGTGGTCGCCGGCCTGGAGCGGCTGAAGCGCCGCCACATCATCGGCACGCTGTCCAACGGCAATGTCTCGCTGCTGACCAACCTCGCCAAATCCGCCCGGCTGCCGTGGGACGTGGTGATCGGCGCCGACCTGCTGCACCACTACAAGCCGGACCCGGAGGTCTATCGCGGCGCCTGCGCGCTGCTCGATCTCAGTCCGGCCGAGGTGATGCTGGTCGCCGCGCATAACGGCGACCTGCGCGCGGCGCGCGCCGAGGGGCTGCGCACCGGCTTCGTGCCCCGCCCCGGCGAATACGGGCCGCACCAGCACCAGGACATGACGGCCGAGGCGGCGTGGGATGTCGTCGCCACCGATTTCGGCGATCTGGCCGAACAGCTCGGCGCGTAGCTCAGCGGGCGATCTCCTCCAGCGCCAGCCCGTTGGTGCGCGGCCCGAACAGCCCCACCGACAGCACCACCACCAGCATCGCCGCGCCGATGAAGCCGAACACGCCCGGCGCGCCGAAATGCTGCAAGAAGAAGGCGATCATGAACGCATTGACGACGGTGGAGAGGCGGCTGAAGGAATAGACGAAGCCGACCGCGCGGGCGCGCATCCGGGTCGGGAACAGTTCCGCCTGATAGCCGTGATAGGCCAGCGACATGACGTTGTTGGAGGCGGTGATTGCCATGCCGCAGGCGATCAGCGCCGCCGGGCTGCTGGCCAGCGCGAACAGCAGGCCGAAACCGGCGGTGCCGCAGGCGGCGCCGACGATCTGCCATTTGCGCTCGATGCGGTCGGCGACGAACACGAACAGCATCGGCAAAGTCGGGCTGGCGAGCGCGATGATGAACGAATATTGCAGGCTGCGGGTGAACCCGGCGCCCTGCGCCGCGAGCAGCGCCGGCACCCAGTTGCCGAAGCCATAGAACCCGATCGCCTGGCAGAAATTGAACACCATCAGCATGATGGTCCGCCGCCGATAGGGCGGGCGCCAGATGTCGCCAAAGCCGCCCGCCGCCGCCACCTCGGCGATGATCGGTGCAGGCGGCGGCAGCGGCCCGACCTCGGCGGCGACGCGCGCCTCGATCGCGGCGGTGATCCGCTCCGCTTCCGCGGCGCGGCCATGCTGGGCGAGCCAGCGCGGACTCTCCGGCACGGCGCGGCGGATGAACCAGACCACGACCGCGGCCAGGGCGGCGAACCCGGCGACGAAGCGCCAGCCGGAAATGCCGAACGGCGCGATCGGCACCAGCAGCCAGCCGAGCAGCGCGGCAATCGGGATGCTGGCGAATTGCAGCGACTGGTTGACGGTGAAGGCGCGCCCGCGCATGCGCTTGGGCACCAGTTCGGCGAGATAGGTGTCGATCGTCACCAGTTCGACGCCGACGCCGACGCCGGCGACGAAGCGCCACAATTCAACGCCCAGCGCCGTGCTGCGCGTCGCCATCATCAGCGTCGCCGCCGAATACCACAGCAGCGACAGGGTGAAGATCGCCCGCCGCCCGAACCGGTCGGCGACAAAGCCGAAGCCGATGGTGCCGACGAACAGCCCGGCGAAGGTGATGGAGGCGAACGCCGCCTGATCGGTCAGGCCGAGGAAGCCCTTGCTGCCGGCCTGGAAAATCCCGTCGCGGATCAGGCCGGGGCTGATATAGGCGGTCATCAGCAGGTCGTACAGCTCAAAGCAGCCGCCGATCGAGAGCAGCACCACCAGCCACCAGATATGGCGCGAGCCGGGCAGCCGGTCGAGCCGCGCGGTGATCGCCGCCGCCGACGCTGTTGTCTCTTGCATCAGAACGGACGCCTTCCCCGCAATGCCGCCGCCAATGTCCCGTCGTCCAGCACGTCGAGCGCGCCGCCGATCGGCACCCCCTGCCCCACCCGGCTGATGGCGACGCCGAACGGCGACAGCCGCTCGGTCAGCCAGTGCGCCGTCGCCGCGCCATCGACAGTCGCGCCGAGGGCGAGGATGACCTCGACGATACCGCCGGCGCGCAGTCGGGCAAGCAACGGTTCGGTCGCCAGATCTTCCGGCCTTGTGCCGGCCAGCGCCGAGAGCGTGCCGCCAAGCACATGATAGAGGCCGCGAAACACTCCGGCGCGCTCCAGCGCCCACAGATCGCCCACCCCTTCGACGACGCAGACGATGCCGCGGTCGCGCCGCGGATCGGCGCACAGGGTGCAGGGATCAGCCGAGTCGAGATTGCCGCAGAGTTGACAGGTGCGCACCGCCCGCGCCGCCTCGTTCAGCGCCGCGGCGAGCGGCAGCAGCCGGGTCTGCGGCTGCTGCAGCAGCCGCAGCGCCGCCCTCCGTGCGCTGCGCGGGCCGAGACCCGGCAACCGGGCCAGCAGCGCGATCAGCCGCTCGACCTCGGGACCGCCCATCGCTCAGAACGGCAGCTTCATCCCCGCTGGCAGGTTGAGGCCGCCGGTCGCCTTCTGCATCTCCTCCGAGGCGAACGCCTCAAGCTTCCGCTTGGCTTCGGCATGCGCCGCAACCAGCAGGTCTTGCAGCATTTCCATCTCGCCCGGTTCGGCCAGCCTGGGATCGATGCGGACCCGCTTGAGGTCGCCCTTGCCGGACAGCGTCACCGCCACCATACCGGCGCCGGCGCTGCCCTCCAGTTCCAGGGCTTCCAGACGCGTCTGAATCTCCGCCATTTTCTGCTGCATCTGCGATGCCTGTTTCATCAGGCCGGCAAGGTTCTTCATCGGTCAGCTCTCCCACTCGACAGGCATTTCATCCGCCGGCACAGCATCGGGCGGGGCAAACTCGGGGCCCTCCTCGCCAGGGCCATCCGCGGGCAATCCGTAGGCATCGGCATTGGCATCATGCACCTGCTCGATACGCGCGCCGGGGAACGCCGCCAGGATCGCCTGCACCAGCGGATGATCGGCGGCGGCCGAGCGGCGCGCCTGCTCCGCCGCCTCGCCCTGTTCGGCCAGCGTCGGTTCGCCCGGCCGGGCCGACAGCGCGATGGTCCAGCGGGTGCCGGTCGCCTCCAGCAGCAGAGCGGCGAGGCGCGGCGCGAGGTCGCGCGGCGCGTCCGGCTCCGGGCGCAGTTCGATCACCGGCGGGGCGAAGCGCACCAGATGCACGGCATGGCGAAGATGGCCATGCAGCGTCGCCTGCCGATGCGCGGCGGCCAGCGCCACCACGTCGCGGAACCCGGCCAGATGCGGCCCCGCTGCCGGCTGCGCCGCCCCCGGCTGCGCCGCCCCCGGCTGCGCCGCTCTGCTGATCACCGCCCCGCCACCCATCACCGCGCGCACGCCGCCGCCCCCGCCGGACGGGGCCGGCACGGGTGACGGCGTGGCGCCGGCGGCATCGCTCAGCCGGCGGATGAGATCGGCCGGCGGCGGCAGGTCGGCGACGTGGCACAGCCGGATCAGCACCATTTCGGCGGCGGCGCGCCGGTCGGGCGCCGCCTCCACCTCGGCGGCGCCTTTCAGCAGCATCTGCCACGCCCGGCCGAGCACCGGCAGCGACAGACGTGCGGCCAGGGCGGCGCCGCGGGTGCGCTCGGCTTCCGGCAGATCCGGGCTGTCGGCAAGGCTCGGCACCGATTTCAGCCGCGTCACCGTATGCACCAGATCCAGCAGGTCCTGCAGCATGACGCCGAGATCGGCGCCGCGCTCATGCGCCCGGTCGGTCAGCGCCAGCAGCGCGGCCGGCTTGCCGCCCATCGCCGCCTCGAACAGGTCGAACACGGCGACGCGGTCGGCGAGGCCGAGCATCTCGGCCACCTCCCCGGCGGTGATCGTATGTCCCGCCTCGCTCTGGGCAATCGCCTGATCGAGCAGGCTCAGCCCGTCGCGCACCGAGCCGTCGGCGGCCCGCGCGATCAGCGCCAGCGCCTCCGGCGCCACCGCTGCGCCCTCATGCCCGGCGATGCGGCCGAAATGCGCCGTCAGCTCGGCGATCGACACACGCCGCAGGTCGAACCGCTGGCAGCGCGACAGCACCGTCACCGGCACCTTGCGCAGCTCGGTGGTGGCGAACACGAAGGTGACGTGCGGCGGCGGCTCCTCCAGCGTCTTGAGCAGCGCGTTGAAGGCGTTGCGCGACAGCATGTGAACCTCGTCGATGACGAACACCTTGGTCCGCGCCTGCATCGGGCGGAAGCGCGTCGCCTCGATGATCTCGCGCACGTCATCGACGCCGGTGTTGCTGGCGGCGTCCATCTCCTGCACGTCGGGGTGGCGGTCGGCGAGAATGGCGGTGCAGTTGGCGCAGACGCCGCACGGATCGGCGGTCGGGCCGCCCTGTCCGTCGGCGCCGATGCAGTTGAGCGCGCGGGCGATGATGCGCGCGGTGGTGGTTTTGCCGACCCCGCGCACGCCGGTCAGCATGAAGGCATGCGCCACCCGATTGAGCGCAAAGGCGTTGCGCAGGGTGCGCACCAGCGCCTCCTGCCCGATCAGATCGGCGAAACTGGCGGGGCGGTATTTTCGCGCCAGCACCCGATAGGCCGGCGCCGGCGCCGCACTCGGTCCGGGCGCGGCTGCCGCTGCCGGCAGGGCATCGCCGAACAGGCCGGGTCCGTCCGGGGCGGGCGGCGGGGTGTCCTCGAACAGGCCGGACATCCGCGGCATCGCCTCCGGGGTTGCAGGAGCGTCGGGGTTGCAGAGTGGGAGGCCGAACGAACGACCCGAGCGGAAACTCGTTGCGGCTGCTTCCTTCCGGACCTGACCGGGTTGGCGAGGCGCCCGTCCGCCGCCGACCTCCCGCCGCCCTTATCGCGCCAAGCCGCGCCCTCCGCAAGGTTGCCGCACTGTGGTTGCCGCGTTGGCGCCTGCATGGCAGGGTCGGGCCATGCCGCGCATCGACCCCAGCCGACCCAACCCCTATTCGGGCAGCCCGCTCGACCGTGCCGCCGGCCGCCGCGACGACGGCGACTGGATCGTTGCCGCGCTCGACCACCCCGCCACGCTGTGGACGCCGGTCTGGCGCAACCGCAGCCTGATGCAGGGCGTCGCCGAGCAGCGGCCGGAAGCGCTGCTGCTGACCGGTCCGGCCGCCGCCGGGCTGCGCGACAGCGGCGGCGCCTGGGCCTTCCTCGGCCTGCTGCACGGCACGCCGCTGTTCACCGTGGACATCAGCGCCGAGGACGCGCCCACCGTCGGCACGTTCACCGATCTGCGCGCCGTGCCCGGCCTGCTGGCGCCCGACGATGCGGCGATCCTGGCGCATGCGCGCGGGCTGATGCACTGGCGCAACCGCTCGCGCTTCTGCGCCAATTGCGGCGCCGCCTGCGCGCCGCGCAGCGCCGGCCATGTGCTGCACTGCCCGGCCTGTCAGGCGCAGCATTTCCCGCGCACCGACCCGGCGGTGATCATGCTGGTGACGCGCGGCGACCGCGCCCTGCTCGGCCATTCCGCGCGGTTTCCCGGCAACATGTATTCCACCCTGGCCGGCTTCGTCGAACCCGGCGAGACGCTGGAGGAGGCGGTGGCGCGCGAGGTGTTCGAGGAATCGGGGGTGCGCATCGGCGCGGTACATTATCATTCGAGCCAGCCGTGGCCGTTCCCCGCCTCCATCATGCTCGGCTTTTACGCCGATGCACTGTCCGAGGAGATCGTGCTCGACACCACCGAGATCGAGGACGCGCGCTGGTTCAGCCGCGCCGAAATCCGCGACCACGACGCGCACGGCTTCAAAGTGCCGCGCGGCGACAGCATCGCCCGCCGCCTGATCGACGACTGGCTGGCGCTCGACGAATGACGCTGTTCACCATCGGCTATGAGGCCAGCACGCAGGCGGCGGTGATCGCGGCGTTGCGCGCCGCCGGTGTCGCCCACCTGATCGACGTGCGCGCGCTGCCGCAATCGCGCAAGCCCGGCCTGTCGAAGCGGCTGCTCGGCGCCTCGGCGGCGGCGGCGGGGCTGCGCTATACGCATCTGCGCGGCCTCGGCACGCCGAAGGCCGGGCGCGACGCGGTGCGCCACGGCGATGTCGGCGCCATGCAGCGCATTTTCCGCGCCCATATGGAAGAACCGGCGGCGCAACTCGATCTCGCCGAGGCCGCCGCGATCAGCGACGGCGAACCGGCCTGCCTTTTGTGCTACGAGCGCGACCACGCAAAGTGCCACCGCAGCCTGGTCGCCGAAATGCTCGGCCGGCCGACGGTGCATCTGCTGCCCTGAGTGCCGCGGCGGGGCGCCGCTAAATCGCAATCTCCCGGCCGATCTCGACCACGGTTTCCGCCGGCAGGCGAAAATAATCCGTCACATGGGCGGAATTGCGCTGCAGGAAGGCATAGCCCGCTTCCAGCCATTGCGGCAGTCCGCCGCCATCCTCGCGCGCCACGATGGTTTCGTGGCCGACGAAATAGGTCAGGTCCGACAGATCGACCGCACAGCCGCGATCATGCGCCCGGCGCAGCAGCGCCGGCACGTCCGGGCGCTCCATGAAGCCGTAGCGCGCCTGTGCCCGCCAGATCTGCGGCGCGACCTCGGCCACCGTCAGCCGGCCGGAGGTGGCGACGAAGGGCACCGGCTCGGTCAGCACGGTCAGGATGAACAGGCGTTCGTGCAGCGCCCGGTTGTGCTTGAGGTGCCACAGCAGCACCGGCGGCGCGTCGCGCTCGGTGCGCGTCAGGAACACCGCGGTTCCCGGCACGCGCGGGATGTTGCCGCTCTCGATCCGCTGCATCAGCGCCTCGATCGGCATCAGCGAATCCGCCAGCCGCGCCGACACCGCCACCGCGCCGCGGTGCCACATCAGCATGACCCCATAGACGACCGCGGCCAGCAACAGCGGCACATAGCCGCCATCGAGCACTTTCAGCATGTTGGCAACCAGGAACGACGCATCGACCAGCGCCAGCAGCCCGGCCACGGCGGCGGCCAGCGGCAGCGGCCAGTGCCAGATCTCGCGCATGGCGATGAACAGCAAGGCCGTCGTCATCAGCATCGTCGCCGACACCGCGATGCCGTAGGCGGCGGCCAGATTGTCCGACTTGCCGAAGCCGATGGCCAGCCCGAGCGTCACCAGCATCAGCAGCCAGTTCACCGGTCCAACATAGATCTGCCCGTAACCCTCGGCCGAGGTCTGGGTGATCGGCAGGCGCGGCAGCCAGCCGAGCTGGATCGCCTGTCGCGTCATCGAAAAGGCGCCGGTGATGATCGACTGGCTGGCGATCACCGTCGCCACCGTGGCCAGCAGCACCAGCGGCACCAGCAGCATCGACGGGCACAGGCGGAAGAAGATGTTGCCCGCGGTCGGCGCGCCGTCGAGCACGATGCCGGTCTGCCCGGCATAGTTCAGCACCAGACTCGGCAGCACCAGCGCCGTCCAGGCGAGACGGATCGGCCGTTTGCCGAAATGCCCCATGTCGGCATACAGCGCCTCGGCCCCGGTGACGCAGAGAAACACCCCGCCGAGCACCGCCAGCACCGCGCCGCCGCCGGAGGCGAGATAGCGCAGCCCATAGCGGGGATCGAGCGCCAGCAACACCGTCGGATGCTGCGCTATACCGTAGAGGCCGAGCACGGCGATGACCGCGAACCAGACTGCCATCACCGGCCCGAACAGCCGGCCGATGCGCGCCGTGCCCTGGCGCTGCACGGCAAACAGCGCCACCAGGATCACCACCGTCATCGGCAGCACGAAGCGGTGCAGCGCCGGTGTCACGATATCCAGCCCCTCCAGCGCCGAGAGCACCGAAATCGCCGGGGTGATGGCGCCATCGCCATAGATCAGCGCGGCGCCGAACAACCCGGTCAGCACGATCAGCGGCCGGTGCTGCCGCTTGACCCCGAGCAGCGACATCAGCGCCAGGATGCCGCCCTCCCCGTCATTATCGACGCGCATGGCGAAGGCGACGTATTTGACCCAGGTGACGATCACCAGCGTCCAGACGATCAGCGACAGCGCGCCCAGCGTCGCCGCCGGCGCCGGGTGCGGCCCGGTGGCGTCGAGCACGGTCTTGAGCGTGTAGAGCGGGCTGGTGCCGATGTCGCCGAAAACGACGCCGAGCGCGGCAAGGCTCAACGCCGGCAGCGCACCCTCGACGGCGGCAGGGCGGGCAGACTCGGCAGCGATGTCGGACACGGGCAAGCTCCACAACAACGTTGCGCCGATCCTATGCCATCGCCGTCCGATCGGCTAGCAATCGTCGCCGCAGCGAAGCACGGGGGCGGGCATGGAGCGCACGATCGAGGGCCTGATGCTGGCGCTGCGCTGGCTGCTGTTGCCGCTCTATCTGGCGCTGCTGGCGGCGCTGTCCGCGGTCTATGTCATGGTCGGGCGCGAGTCGTGGCATGTCGCCGCCGATCTGCGCGACATGACCGATACCACGCTGGTGGTGCTGCTGTGCTCGGTGCTGGACCTCGTGCTGCTGGCCAATCTGCTGGTGATGGTTGCGGTGTCGTCGTACGAAAGCTATATCTCGCGCATCACCGCGCCGGCCGAGGCCAGCCCCGAATGGCTCGGCAAGCTCGACAGCGGCAACGTCAAGGTCAAGGTGGCGGTGTCGGTGACGATGATTTCGATGATCCACCTGCTGCGCGCCTTCATGCTGGACGAGCCGGGGCAGAAGCTGATCCTGCTGGCCGGGGTGCACGCGGTATTCGTCGCCTCGGCGCTGGCCGTGGCGCTGATCGACCGGGTGACTCGGCACTGAGGCACGGCCGCCCAGACTGGCCGCGGCAGGCGCCGCAACCACCCGGCAAAAATCCGGGAGTTCAGGCAATGGACACCGCACGGCGGCGTGATAAAATTGTTGCTGTGTAAGGTGAGGGCAGCATGGCGAAAGCTCCCGTGGGCGCCGATGAGATCATGGCGGCGGCGGACCTCAAGCCGCTGCTGGCCAAGGTCAAACACGACGGGGATGCCGATCTCGGCTGCGCCCTGGCGCTGAGCGACGCCAAGGAAGCGGTCATCCTGATGGACCGCAAGGCCAAGCCCAAGCAGGTCCGCGCCATGCTGCTGAAAAAGGCCAAGGAGGTCGGACTCGGGATCAACACCCTGTCGCTGCGCTTCGGCGCCGCCAGCGTCGATCCGTCCGACGAAACGGTGTTGCGGATCGTCGTCAACAAGGATCCGGCGGGCGGCCAGTTCCACGAGCTGATGAAGAAGCGCATCAAGCTCGGCGGCTTCAAGGACGTGATCTTCGTCGTCGATACCAGGCTGGACGAGGAGGCCGAGGCGGGCGAGACGCAGGCCGCCGAACCGGTGTCGGGCCAGCAGACGTCACAGACCGGCGAGCAGCAGCAGTCATTCGGGCAGACGCCATCGGCGGAGGCGGAACGGCTGCAAGCGATGATGGCGAAGCTCTCCGGCAGCATCAAGGCAGCGGTGGCATCGCATCCCGAACTGCGCGGCGCGCTGGTGGCCGCGGTCAAGGCGTTCGAGGCGCTGCTGCCCGAGGCGGATTTCGCCGGCGCCAGCCATAGTCTGGAGGACGTGGTACGCCTGCTGAAACAGGCGGCGGCCGGCGGCGGAGCCAACGCCCTGGCCCGCCAGGCGGCGTACCGCAAGGCACGCGCCGACTGGAACGACGCCATCGAGGCGGTGGACGCGCAGATCGAGCGGCTGGCCCAGGCGCTGCGGGCAACCGGCGTGCCGGTGCTGCAGGAAATCTCCAATGCCGGACTGAACGGCGTCACCGGCAACCATAAGGTGCCGCTGATGGCCGCGCTGATGGAGATCGGGCCGGGCTCGCCGGAGACGCTGGCCAAGAGCGGGGCCAAGGCGCTGGCCGCGGTGCGCGCCTTCCGCTCGCATATCGAGAGCGACAAGCGCATCGCCGCATGTGACGACAATCCGCTCGACATCCCGGTTGCCGTGCGCGCCACGCTCGGCCCGGCGCTGGCGGAACTCGACCAGGCTCTTTCGGCCACGGCGTAAGGCACGACCGATGCAATCCTCGCTGCAGAACCAGATCGACAACGACCCGAAGTGGAAATCCTTCCTCGCCGCCTTCGGCAAGGCGCCGGTCGAGCAGAACGCCGAACGTGAAGCGGCGATCACGCAATCCTTCGAGGCCACCGAGGATGCCCTGAAAATCGCCGGCCCCGGCGAGACGGCAAAAAAATACGGCCTCGCGCTGCAGGTGCTGCGCAATGAAATGACCCAGATCGGCCAGATCGATCGGCCCGAGGAGCGCTATCGCAAGCTCGAACCGCTGATGAAAAAGGCAGCCGACCTCGCGGCGCGCGCCGCGAAGGAAAAAGAAAAGATAACGAAGAAGGTCGGCAGCGAGAAGATCAGCGGGGCATCCTCGGTCGAGTTCCTGATCGGGCAGGCCGAACAGGCGATGCTGAACCCGTCCTGGCACGACACCATTGACAAGCTCCTTGCGCCGGTGAAGCAGGCGTTCGACGGCGCCAAAAACAAAAAGGACGCCAAAGGGTTCTACGATGCGATCCAGGAGATCGATACGTTGGACCTGGACAATGCGCTGAAGGAATACCAGTCGTTCAAAAACAAGCTCGCCATGCCGGAAAATTATCTGCGCGGCATCAAGACGTCCCTCGATCAGATCCCCGATTCCGAGCACGACAGCAAGGAATACAAGGCGGCGCTGAGCTCGTTCAACGATCTGACCGGTACCTACGACAAGCTGGTTCTGTCCGTCGATGCGAACACATTCGACGGCGAGGTCAAGTTGCTGCGCCGCGATTTGCTCCAGTTGTTCAAGGACGTCGATAAAATCAAGCAGCCGTTCAACAAGGACATCACCGAAAAGGCCGACAAGCAAAGGACCGACCGGAAGTTGGCCGATCTGCTGGCGCCGATCAATGCGGTGCTCAAGCAGGCGAAGGACGTGCTCAAGACCTGCCAGGCCCCATTTCTCAAGGATGCGCTGGACACTCTCGCCGACGAGGCGAAAAAGCTCGACACGGCGCAGTCCGATGCGCTCGACCTCGATCCGTTCGATGCCCAGGCGCTGGCCATCGGCAAGATCGACCCACGGCCGGTCATCGTCGCCATGACCAAAGTGCAGGACGCGATGAAGGGCGTGCCGCGGATGCTCGGCGGGCTGGAGACCCTGCTTGCCGGCGTTGATGCCAAGAAGCTGAAGGGCGATCTGGCCGGCGAACTGGAGACGCTGAAGTCCGATTTCGAGGACGCCGCACAGACCGAGGACGGCAAGGGTCTCGAGGCGATCAAGGCCCGGCTGATCGCCATGACCAAGGAGGTGGCCAAGGCGACCAAGCAGGACGAATATGCGCTGCTGCTGGAAACCCAGTATGGCGTCACCGTCGAACGCACCGGGCCGAAGTTTCCGCCGAACCTCAAAGGCACCTATGAGGCGTTCGACATGGTACCGGACAGTCATGTCGGCCAGGACAAGCTGCAGAAGATCGTCTTCGACTACGGCAAGGCCATACCCTATGGCGAATACGGCGACAGCGTCGTCACCATGCAGGGCAAGCTGTTCGATTTCACCAAGCTGACCTTCGCCGCCTACAAGCTCAAATACGACGAACCGCCGTTCGTCGTGGACGGCAAAGAATATGCGCCGAACGCCTTCAAGGTCACCATGCTGCACGAGATCGGCCACAGCATCGACGACCGGCACGACATCATGGACGGCTATCAGGCCAATGCCGGCTACGGGCAATGGACCGATGAGACGGCGACCAGCGTCACCGACGCCTGCTGCAATCAACTCGCAGGCGACCTGAAAGTGACCGATACCGACAAGATCGCGGCGATCCGTAGCTGTATCGATCTGGCGGTGACCAAGGAAGCGCCGAAGAAGCGGCCGGATGCGCTCTCCGACACCGAATGGAAGGGCGTGCAGACCTACTGCAAAACGGTGGCGCTCAGCCGCAGCGACAAGGAGCCGTGGTACAAGTGGAAAAAGGCCATCAACATTGGCGGCCGGATCTATCAGGAAGCCTATGACGGCCGCTGGGTAAGCTATATGGCCGCCGACCGGACCACCGCCCTGACCGTCAGTTCGTATCAGTGGCGGGCGCCGGGCGAGTGGTTTGCCTGCGTTTACAGCGTCGCCTGGATGAAGAAGGAAACGCCAAACGCCTTCAAAGGCATGCTGGACGATTGGCTGCCCCCGGCAGCGTGAGGATACAGGCCGATGTCAATTCTTCTGGGTGCCGCCATCCAGTGTCCGCGTTGCGAGCATGAGCAGGAGGTCACCCTGGCGGCCAGCGTCAACGCCGACCGCCGGCCGGACCTGCGTGCGGCGATTCTTGACCGGACGTTTCAGGCCCATGTCTGCGTCGCCTGCGAGGCACCGCTGCGGCTGCCGCTGCACATGACCTATCTGGACATGAAACGCGGCATCTGGGTCGCCGCCGAAGCCGTCGACTCGTTGCCACGCTGGGAAGAACTGGCGGCGGATACGCGCGCCTTGTTCGCCGGGTCGTTCGGCGACGCCGCGCCGCCCGCGGCCCGCAGCCTCGCCGCCGGGGCGACACCGCGCCTCGTGTTCGGCTGGCCGGCGCTGCGCGAGAAAATCATCGCCAACGAACTCGGGCTGGACGATGCGGTGGTCGAACTGATCAAGGCGACGGTCCTGCGCAATCTGCCGCAGGCGCGGCTGACCGCCAGTCAGGCGCTGCGGCTGGCCGGCGGCAACGCGGAGACGCTCGGCTTCGAGATCATCGACGACGAGTCCGAGCAGATCTTCGGCCAAATGGAAGTGCCCCGGGCGCTGCACGACGACATCAACGGCGACGCCGACTCCTGGGCCGGGCTGCGCAACAAGCTGATGGAGGAGCCGTTCTGCGACCTCAAGCGGCTGATGATCGACGGCAGCGCCACCGCCGAGGCGGCGACGATGCAGTAGCCAGCGCCGCCGCCGGGCGCGTCAGCCGCCAGAACCGCGCCGTCAGCAGCGCCGCCGCCGTGGTCAGCCCGGCGATCAGCCCGCACCACATGCCCGGCGCGCCCCAGCCGGCCGCGAACGTCAGCGCCAGCGCCACCGGCATGCCGACGCCCCAATAGGCGATGCCGGTGAGCAGCATCGGCACCCGCGTATCCTTCAACCCGCGCAACGCGCCGCTCGCCGTCACCTGCAGCCCGTCGGAGAGCTGGAACACGCCGGCAAGCCGCAGCAGCACGGTGGCGCTGCCGCGCACCGCCGGGTCGCTGGTGAAAATGCCGGCGATCAGCCCCGGCGCCAGCAGCAGCAGCGTGCCCGACACCGCCTGCACCGCCAGCGCCAGCGCCATTCCGGTCAGCCCGGCGCGGCGCACCGCAGCGGCGTCGCCGCGCCCCGCCGCGTGGCCGACGCGCACCGTCACCGCCAGCGCCACGCCGAGCGGCACCATGAACGAAAAGGCGGCAACGTTCAGCGCCACCACATGACTCGCCGCCGCCGCCGTGCCGAGCCGGCCGATGGCGAGGCCGGCGGCGCTGAACAGGCCGGATTCCATCAGCAGCGTCACCGCCATCGGCAGACCGATGCGCAACAGCCGCCGCAGCGATGCCGGATCGAGCCGGCGGCGCACCCGCCAGCCGATGCCGCAATAGCGCCCCGAGAAGCGCAGCCACAGCGCGAACCCCGCCACCTGCACCCAGGCGACGATGCTGGTCGCCATGCCGCAACCGCGAGCCCCCAGCCCGGCGCGATACATCAGCGCATAGCCCACCGGCACCAGCAGCCCGAGGCCGAGCAGCCCGAACGCCATCGTCGGCCGCGGCTGCATCAGCCCCTCCGACAGCCCGCGGCAGGCATAGAACAGCGACAGCGCCGGAATCGCCGGCGCCGCCGCGTGCAGGAACGCCGTCGCCTGTTCCAGCAGCTCCACCGGCAGCCCGAGGCCGCGCCCGAGCGCCGGCGCCCCGGCATAGACGAACCCCATCAGGGCCAGGCCCAGGACCAGGGCGATGGCCACGGCCTGCCGGAACAGCGCGCCGACCTCGCCCCGCCGGCCGCCGCCGTCGAGCTGCGCGACCGACGGCGACACCGCCGCATTGACGCCGAGCGCGGCCATATTGCCGAGGTGAAACAGCGCCGTGCCCACCGCCACCGCGCCCAGCACCGCGGCCCCGAGATGGCCCGCCAGCACGACATCGACCGTGTTCATGCCCATCACCGACAACTGTCCGGCAATCAGCGGCAGCGCGAGCGCGAGCGTGGCACGAACCTCCCCGCCCCGCTCCTGATGGTCCCGGCGCAGGTGCATGGCGCCATCTCTGCCCGCTTTCCCGCCGCCGCCCTACGCCGGCAAACCGCAGCCTCGTCTGCGCCGGGCGCATGTGGCCTTGCCGGTCTGGCGGGGGGCCGGTACGGTTGGGCATGGATGATGAAACAGCCGAGTCGCTGGAATCGACGTTGCGGGCTGCCGATCTTCGCTTGGCCGACGCCGAGAAGCGGGCCGCGACGGCGCTGTCGGCGGTGCGCAAACTGCGCCGCGCGGTGCAGGACGGGTCCGTCGGCACGCTGGCGGCGGCGCTGACCGCGGCAACCGACGCCGCCGCGGCGCTGCCGGAGGCGATCGGCGGCGGCGGCGTCACCTACGACATCGCCGCCGCCTTCGACGATGGCGGCTATCTGCGCGAACTCGCCGCGGCGGCGAAAGCGGCCGGCGTCGTGCTGGTGCAGAAGGAGGGCCGCATCACCTGCTACCCGGTGGTGCTGCGCCTCGACGCCCGCGCCCAGGGGGTGCGGGTCGGCCGCCGGCTGGAACGGCGGCTGCGCCCGAGCGTCCTGGTGGCGGCGCTGAAGACGCTGCAGCAGCGCCCCGACCGCTTCAACGCCCGCAGCTTTCTCGACCGGCTGCTGCGCCCCTACGCCGCGCTGGCGCGCGCCGCCGATCCGGCCTACCGCGCCGACCGGCCGATGCCGGGGCCGCTGGTGCCGCTGGCCGATCTCTATGACATGCTGACCGTGCTGCCCGCCGCCGCCGCCGACTATCCGGCCGAGGAATTCGTCTGCGACCTGCTGCGCCTCGACCGGCAACCGGAGGCGCGCGGCAGTCGCGGCCATCGCTTCGAACTCGGCGGCTCGACCGGCAGCAAGGGCGCCAAGCGCCTGACCCTGTTCGACGAGAGCGGCCTGCAGCACGATTATTTCGCCATCCGCTTCATCCTGGACGCAGACGATGCAAGATCTGTCGGCGCAGGCGCTGCCGCTCGTTGAGTGGCTGGACGTCCTCGACCGCGAATATCTGGAGGCATTCCTCCCCGCCGGCGGCGGCGCATTGAAGCTCGCCATCGCCGAAGACGCGGCGCTGGCGGCGGCGTTGCCGCTGGCGGCGGCGCTGGCGGCGCGGCGCGGGCTGCAGCACGTCCATATCGACGCCGCCGCGACTCGGGTTCACATGCCGCAGGAGTTGGTGTTCGCCATCGCCCGGGCGCTGCCCTGGGAGACGCTGATCCAGCGCCTGCTGGAGCGCATTTTCGCCGCCAACGACTACCCCTGGCCGCAGCCCGGCGCGGCGATGACCATGGCCGAGCTTGCCGCCGCCTTCGCCACCGCGCCGGGCCTGCTGGCGCGCGAGCGCGACCGCTGGCTGAGCCGCGCCATCTGGGATGACAAGCGGCTGGCGCAGGATATGCGCGCCGCGCTGCTGCGGCTCTGCCTCGCCCGGCTGGAGGGGGAGGACGCGGCCCCGGTGCTGGCTTGGCTGCGCGGCGAGACGGTGCCGCTGTCGCTGCTGCGCGCCGCCGACATCGGCGCGCGGATCAGCCGCGGCACGGCGCGCGCGGTGCTGGTCTCGCTGTGCCATGTGCTGCGCATGTGCGGCAGTCCCGGCCTGCTGCTGGCGCTGGATTTGCGGCAGATTTCGCGCCCCGGCGCGGTCGCCGCCGGCGCGGCGCGCTACTCCGCAGCGGCGACGATGGATGCCTTCGAGGTGCTGCGCGAGCTGATCGACGATGCCGAGCATCTGCCTGGCCTGCTGGTGCTGGCGCTGGCCGGGCCGCCGCTGATCGCCGGTGATCCGCGGCGCACTTTGGCGCAATACGCGGCGCTGCAGATGCGCGTCTGGCCGGATGTGCGGCCCGGCGACCGGCAGAACCCGGTGGCGCCGCTGGTGTGGCTGGCATGAACCTCGACCCCCGCGTCGCCATCGAGGCGCTGCGCGCCGGCGTGCCGAACCGCACCGCCATCCGTCTGATGGGCAGCGACCACGGCGCCATCGAAGACGCCTTCGAGGCGGCGCTGCAGTCGGCATGGTCGGGCGGCGCGCGCAGCGGCCTCGGCATCGCCGGCGGCTTCGGCACCGGCAAGTCGCATCTGCTCGGCTATCTGGCGGAGGTGGCGCGCGGCCAGGGGTTTGTCGTCAGCCGCGTGGTGGTCAGCAAGGAAACCCCGCTCGGCCAGCCGGCCTCGGTGTTTGCCGCGGCGCTCGGCCACGCCGCGCTACCCGACCGGCCCGACGACCCGATCGCCGCCTGCCTCGCCGATCTGCGCGGCCGGCCGCAGGCGCTGGAGCAGTTGGAGGAGGCGGTCAGCCGGCCCGGCGTCGGCTTCGCGCCGATCTTCGCCGCCTGCCTCTATTTGCTGCGGCGCAGCGCGACGCCGCCGGAGATGCAGCGCCGGCTGGAGCGCTTCGCCGGCGGCGCCCGTGTCAGCCTGCCGGCGATCCGCCAGGGGCTGCGCGCCGCCGGCGCCAAAGCGCTGTTCGACATCCGCCCGGTCAACGCCGCCGATCTGGTGCTGCAGCACATCGCCTTCGCCGCCCTGCTGTTCCGCGCCGCCGGCTATGCCGGCTGGTGCATCCTGTTCGACGAAATGGAGCTGATCGGGCGCTATACGCCGCTGCAGCGCGCCATGGCCTACGCCTGGCTCGCCACCTGGCTCGGGCTTGCCGGGGCGCGGCCGTTTCCCGGCATCGTCGCCGCCTACGCGATCACCGACGATTTTGCCACCGCCGTCATCGACGCGCGGCTGGACAGCGAAAAACTCCCCGAACGGCTGCGCCTCAAGGGCCGCGACGCCGATGCCACGCTGGCGCTGGCGGCGATCGGGCATGTCGAGCACACGGTGCGCGAGCGCCGGCTGCTGCCGCCCTCGGCCGACGACATCGCCCGCTGCCACGACCGGCTGCGCGAGCTGTACACCGCCGCCTATGACTGGCCGGCGCCAACGCTGCCGCCGACGGCGCGCACCGCCTCGCGCACCATGCGCCAGTATATCAAGGCCTGGATCGCCGCCTGGGACATGCAGCGGCTGCACGGCGCGGCGGTGGACGTCGTCGCCGGCACGATCGCCAGCACCTACGCCGAGGACGCCGCCCTCGACGCCGCGGCGGAGGAGAGCGGCGCGGATGGCGACGAGCCTGGCTGAGTGGCACCCGCCGGCGGGGCCGTTCGGCCTCGACTGGCGGGCGCCGTTGCTGGCCTATCAGCAGGAGGGCATCGCCCGGCTGCTCGCCGCTCCCGGCCTGCTGCTGGCCGACGAAATGGGTCTCGGCAAGACCATCCAGGCGATCGGCGCGCTGCGCGTGCTGCTGCGCCAGCAGCCGGGGGCGGCGCTGGTGGTGGTGCCGGCCGGCCTCGTGCTGCAATGGCGGCGGCATCTGCGCGACTGGGCGCCGGAACTTTCGCTCGCCACCTGCGTCGGCCCGGCCGCCGAGCGGCGGCAGCGCTGGCAGGCGGCGGCGCGGGTGTTCCTGGTTGGTTACGACGCGCTGCGCGGCGACCTTGCCTTGCCGGGGCCGCACGGGCCGCGGCATCGGCGCTGGGAGGTCGTCGTCGCCGACGAGGCGCAGCGGATCAAAAACGCCGGCACCGACATCGCCGCGACGCTGAAGGCCCTGCCGCGCCGCCGCGCCTGGGCGCTGACCGGCACGCCGCTGGAAAACAGCCCCGACGACACGCTCTCCATCCTCGACTTCGTCGCCCCCGGCCATGTCGATCCGCGCGCGCTGTTTGCCGGGCTGCGGCGTACCCTGGCGGAGGTGCAACTGCGCCGCCGCCGCGCCGAGGTGCTGCCCGACCTACCGCCGAAATCGGTGTTCACCCTGGCGCCGGACCTGACCCCGTCGCAGCGCGCCGCCTATGCGGTCGCCGAGCATGACGGGCTGGTGTGGCTGCGCGCGCTTGGCGCGCGGGTGCAGGTGGTGCATGTGCTGGAGCTGATCCTGCGGCTCAAGCAAATCTGCAACGCCTGCCCCGAAAGCGGCGCCTCGGCCAAGGTCGCGGATTTGCGGCGGCGACTGCTGTCGGTCGCCGCGGGCGGGGAAAAGGCGCTGGTGTTCAGCCAGTTCGTCGCCGAGCCGTTCGGGGCCGAGATGCTGCTGCGCACGCTGGCGCCGCTGCGGCCGATGCTGCTGACCGGGCGGATGACCCCGGCGGCGCGCGAGGCGGCAGTGGCCGAGTTCGCCGCCGATCCGCGGCGCCACGTGCTCATCGCGTCGCTGCGGGCGGGCGGCGTCGGGTTGAACCTGACCGCGGCGTCGGTGGTGTTTCACTTCGACCGCTGGTGGAATCCGGCGGTCGAGACGCAGGCCGAGGACCGCGCCCACCGCATCGGCCAGACCCGGCCGGTGCAGGTCTTCGGCTATCTGACGCCGGACAGCATCGAGCAGCGGATTGCCGATATTCTGGCCGAAAAGCGCGCGTTGTTCAGCGAGTTCATCGACGGGGTGGCGACCGCGGCGCTGCGCCGGCTGGATATGCCGACGCTGCTGCGCGCGGTGGGGATGACGACGCCGTAGCCGCCGCCCGAACCGATCACGCCCGGCCGCGCTCGACCGCGCCGCCGGCCGCTGCCCAGGCCCCGATGCCGCCTTCGATATGGCACGCGGTGGACAGGCCGGCATCCTGCGCGGCCTGCACCGCCATCGCGCTGCGCTCGCCGAACGCACAATAGAACAGCAGACGCTTACGCGTGGCGCGCGCCAGTTCGTGCAGCAATCCGCCGGCCGCGATGTTCTCCTGCAACTCGGGAAACGGCACCTGCAGCGAGCCGGGAATGACGCCGTGCTTGTCGCGCTCGCCGCGCTCGCGCAGGTCAATCAGCGCGACCCCGCCGCCGGCAAGCATCGCCGCCGCCGCGCTGGCGCCGACCGCCCAGCCGCGCCGGGCAATCTCCGCCTGCATCAGACCCTGGCGCATGTTTGCCGGCACCACCACGTCCATCAGCTTGGGGTTGGGCAGATTGAGGGCGCCCATCAGCGCGACATAGGCGTCCACGCCGTTGACCTGCAGCCGCGGGTTGCACCGCCGCTCCTCGCCAATGGTGCTGGCGGTGTCGCCTTTGTAGTCGTGCGCCGGGTAAACGATGGTCTCCTCCGGCAGGCGCAGCAGACGCTGCAGGCTTTCGTACTGAAGGCGCGCGTCGCCGTTCTGGAAATCGGTCCGCCCGGTGCCGCGGATCAGCAGCGTATCGCCGGTGAACACGCGGTCGGCCATGGCGAACGAATACGAATCGTCGGTGTGGCCGGGGGTGTAAAGCACATCGAGCGCCAGTCCCTCGATACGCAGCCGGTCGCCATCGGCGATGCGCATGGAGACGACATCGACCTTGCTCTGCTCGCCCATGACGGTGATGCAACGGGTGCGGTCGCGCAACGCGCCGAGGCCGGTGATGTGGTCGGCGTGCAGATGGGTATCGACCGCCTTGACCAGCCGCAGGTCGAGATCCTCCATCAGCCTGAGGTAACGGTCCACCTTCTCCAGCACCGGGTCGATGATCAGCGCCTCGCCGCCGCGCCGGGTGGCGAGCAGGTAGCTGTAGGTGCTGGAAACACCGTCGAACAACTGGCGGAAAATCATCGCACACCCCATCAATCGCAGGATCACCGCACCGGGGCAGAGTATCGGTCGGCTTGGGCGCGCAGCACAACGGACACCACGCCGTGCCGGGCGCGACCCTGCCGGCCGCGCTGCGCCGCTGAAGCTGGCTGCGCAACCGAGATGTGCCGGCCAATTTATCGACCCGGGGGTTGCATTCCGTCCGGCGGTGGCCCCATATCAGACGTTCGGTGCTTCTATCAAGCTGCAAGTCCGTCTCTCGAAGTCGGCCTTTCTCTCTGGTTGAGCAGATGGGTCGTCGTTTTGGGGACCTCCGAATTCAAGGAGTAATGGACAATGGCAACTGGCACTGTGAAATGGTTTAATTCGACCAAGGGTTACGGCTTCATTCAGCCGTCGGACGGGTCGAAGGACGTGTTCGTGCATATCTCCGCCGTCGAGCGCGCGGGTTTGGCCGGTCTCAATGACGGCCAGACGCTGAGCTTCGATATCGAGAAGGGCCAGCAGGGCAAGAGCTCGGCTGTCAACCTCAAGGCCGAGTAGCATGCGTCGGCCGCCTGCGCCGCGAGGCGCGGGCGGCCGGTTCGGCTGCCGCCCGTGATCGCCGCAAAGGACACAGCATGGCAGCGCATCGGTATTCCGTCGGGGAATGTGTCGAAATCCGCCGTGCATCCTATCAGGGCGATGTCGGCCTCGGCCCCTACACCGTCGTCCGCCAGCTTCCCAATGACGGCATCGACCGCGAATACCGCGTCAAGAGCATGCGTGGCGGCCAGGAGCGCGTGGTGCTCGAAAGTGCGCTGAGCGCCGGCACCTCCAGCCCGGCCGACCGGATGTTCCGCGACTCCGCCACCCCCCCCAAGACCGCCGCCCGCCGGGGCTGATCACGCCCGCGGGTGGGTCTGCCGCCACACCTCCATCAGCCGCGCCGTATCGACCGAGGTGTAGCGTTGCGTCGTTGACAGGCTGGCGTGACCGAGCAACTCCTGAATCGTCCGCAGATCGCCACCCGCCGCCAGCAGATGGGTGGCGAAGGAATGCCGCAGCGCATGCGGCGTCGCGTGCTCGGGCAGCCCGTTCAGCCGGCGAAATCCGCGTAGCGTGCGCTGCGCCACCGCCGGGTCGAGCCGGCCGCCGCGCACGCCGAGGAACAGCGGCGCCTCGGCCTGCGGACGCGGATGCAGTCGCAGCCACGCCGCCATCGCCGCCCGCACCACCGGCAGCACCGGCACCAGGCGCTGCTTCGCCCCCTTGCCAGTCACACGCAGCGGCGCCGTGTCGCCGGGCAGCGGCGCGTCGCCGACATCGAGCGCCAGCGCCTCGGCGATGCGCAGCCCGCAGCCGTAAAGCAGGGTGAACAGCGCCACATCGCGCGCCGCCGGCGCCGCCGCGTCCGACATCTCGCCGATCTCCCCCGCCACGCTCAGCGCCTGCGCCACCGCCAGCGGACGCGGCAAGGGTTTGCGCGCGCGCGGCGTGGCCAGCAGCCGCAGTTGCGGGTTGCTCACCCCGCGCTGCCGCGCCAGCCAGCGGAAGAAGCTGCGCACCGCCGCCAGCCGGCGCGCCCGCGTGGCGTTGCCGCGCCCGGCAGAAGCGTCCTCCGCCAGCCATGCGCGCAAATCGGCAAGGCGCAACGCCCCCAGCGCCGGCAGATCCGGCTCGGCTCCCAGATGCCGGGTCAGAAACCCGAGAAATCCGCCAATGTCGGCGCCATAAGCTTCCACCGTCAGCGGCGAGGCGCGGCGCAGATCGGCCAGCCAGACGAGGAAATCGCGCCGCGCCGCCTCGGCCATCGCTATCGCCCGAGTGCGGCGGCGACGGCGCGGCCGAGAAAAGCCAGCGCCCCCGCCCCCTGCCCCGGATCGAGCGCATATCGGTCACGCGCCACCAGCGCCAGCAGCGCCGGCGGCCCCTCGCCGGGGATGCGCACCAGCGCGTCGTGCCGCGCCAGCTCCGCCGCCTCGCCATGCAGCAGCCGCGCCTCCTCCGGCGCGTCGCGGTGACACACCACGCGTCCGCCCATCAGCCGCGCCACCGTGCCCCCCGGCAGCGGCCGGATGCCGGGCAGCAGCGCCTCCATGCACAGCGCCGCGGCATCGACGGCCAGCAGATGCGGCAGTTCGGCGCTGACGCACTCGGCCGGATGGCCGGCGCGCAGCAGCGCCAGCACCGCCTCCTGCACCCGCGCCGCCAGCCCGGCCGCGGCGCGGCCGGCGGCCAGCACGCCATCCGCCCGCTCGGCCATCGCCGCGGCATGCGCCCGCTCGGCGCGCAGCATCGCCGCCATATGGTCGGCCAACCCGTCGCCATGCAGCCGCTCGGGCGGCGCCAGCCAGCGGTACAGCTCGGGCCGCTCGGCCAGGAAGCGCGGATGTGCGCGCAGCCAGGCCGCGACCGTCGCCTCGTCCAGTGGATCGTGCTCCGCCGCCGCGCGCGTCATGCGTGCGCGGCGGTCTTCGGCTCCTCGATGTGCTGGCCGGTCTTGGCCCAGTCGGCGAGGAAGGTGGCCAGCCCCTTCTCGGTCAGCGGATGCTGGTAAAGGCTGCGCAGTACCGCCGGCGGCAGGGTCGCGACATGGGCGCCGATCTTCGCCGCGTCGATCACATGCAGCGGGCTGCGCACGCTCGCCACCAGCACCTCGGTCTTCAGGGTGTCGTAGTTCTTGTAGATCTGCACGATGTCGGCGATCAGCTCCATGCCGACATGGCCGATGTCGTCGAGCCGGCCGACGAACGGGCTGATGAAGGTGGCGCCGGCCTTGGCCGCCAGCAGCGCCTGCGCCGCCGAGAAGCACAGCGTCACGTTGACCATCGCGCCATCCGACGACAGCGCCTTGCAGGCGCGCAGCCCGTCCGGCGTCAGCGGCACCTTGATGGTGACGTTCTTGGCGATGCGGCGCAGCACCTTGGCTTCGCGCATGATCGACTCGTAATCGGTGGCGGCGACCTCGGCGCTGACCGGGCCGGCCACCACGTCGCAGATCTCGGCGATCACCTCCAGCATGTTGCGGCCGGATTTGGCCATCAGCGTTGGATTGGTGGTGACGCCGTCGAGCAGGCCGGTTTCGGCGAGCGAGCGGATTTCCTTGGTATCGGCGGTATCGACGAAAAACTTCATGGCGCGGGTGCTCCGTGTGCGGGAGGGGGCCTGTGCCGCCGGCCCCGGATCGGGCAGACCTTACAGGATGGCGGCGACAGACAGAAGGCAGTGGCGGCTCGATGGTTCGCCAGGGGTGCGGCGGGTGCCGGTGCTGCTGCCATACAGGTTTGCCGGCCCGTTCGACTACATGGTGCCGCCGGGCAGCGACCCGCAACCCGGCGATCTCGTGCTGGTGCCGCTCAACCGGCGCGAGGAGCTGGGCGTGGTGTGGGACGGGACGGGCGATGCCGACCTGCCCGATGCCCGGCTCAAGCCGATCGCCGCGGTGCTGGAGGCGCCGCCGATGCGCGCCGATCTGCGCCGCCTGATCGACTGGATCGCCGCCTATACCCTCGCCGCGCCGGGCGAGGTGCTGGCGATGGCGCTGCGGCCCTCGGCGCTGCGGCCGGAGCCGCTGCCGAGCGGCTGGCGTGCCGCCGACATGCCGCCCGAGTCGCGGCTGACCGAGGCGCGGACGAGGGTGCTGGCGGCGCTGACCGGCGGCCCGCTGCCGGGCGCCGAGCTGGCGCGTCAGGCCGGGGTGTCGGCGGGCGTCATCCGCGGCATGGCCGATGCCGGCCTGCTGCTGCCGGTGGCGCTGCCGCCGCGCCCGGCCTATGTCCGGCCGGACGCGGCGCGCCCCGGCCCGCCGCTGTCCGCCGATCAGGACGCGGCCGCCGCCACGCTGCGCGCCGCCGTCGCCGCACGCGGCTTCTCGGTGACGCTGCTGGAGGGCGTCACCGGCTCGGGCAAGACCGAAGTGTATCTTGAGGCCGTGGCCGAGTGCCTGCGCCAGGGGCGGCAGGCGCTGGTGCTGCTGCCCGAGATCGCCCTCTCCTCGCAATGGCTGGAGCGGTTCAGCGCGCGGTTCGGCGCGGCGCCGGCGGTGTGGCATTCCGACCTGGCCTCGCGCACCCGCCGGCAGGCCTGGCGCGCGGTCGCCGCCGGCGAGGCGCCGGTGGTGGTCGGTGCCCGCTCGGCGCTGTTCCTGCCGTTCCCCGATCTCGGCCTCGTCATCATCGACGAGGAGCATGAGACGGCGTTCAAGCAGGAAGATGGCGTGGTCTATCATGCCCGCGACATGGCGGTGGTGCGCGCCCGGCTGTGCGCCGCGCCGGCGGTGCTGGTGTCGGCGACGCCGAGCCTGGAGACGCTGGCCAATGTCGAGGCCGGGCGCTATCGCCGGCTGATGCTGCCGGCGCGGCATGGCGGCGCGGCGATGCCGAAAGTGCGGCTGATCGACCTGCGCCTTGCCGCCCCCGAGCGCGGAAAATTCCTCGCCCCGCCGCTGATCGCCGCGATCCAGGCGACGTTCGCGCGCGGCGAGCAGGCGATGCTGTTCCTCAACCGCCGCGGCTATGCGCCGCTGACCCTGTGCCGGCATTGCGGGCATCGCATGCAGTGCCCGAACTGCACCGCCTGGCTGGTCGAGCATCGCGCCCGGCGGGTGCTGCAATGCCACCATTGCGGCCATGCCGAGCCGATCCCCCCGGTCTGCCCGGTGTGCACCGCCGAACACAGCCTCGCCGCGGTCGGTCCGGGCATCGAGCGCATCACCGAGGAAGCCGCCGCCACCTTCCCCGCCGCACGGCTGCTGGTGATGGCCAGCGACACCATCCAGGGGCCGCAGGCGGCGGCGGCGGCGGCGGCGCAGATCGCCGCCCGCGCCGTCGATCTCATCATCGGCACGCAGATCGTCGCCAAGGGCTGGCATTTCCCGCATCTCACCCTGGTCGGCGTGGTCGATGCCGATCTCGGCCTCGCCGGCGGCGATCTGCGCGCCGCCGAGCGGACGGTGCAGTTGCTGCATCAGGTGGCCGGCCGGGCGGGCCGCGCCGAGGCGCCGGGTGAGGTGCTGCTGCAAACCTTCGATCCGGCGCATCCGGTGATGCAGGCGCTGCTCGGCGGCGACTTCGCCCGCTTCATGGCCAGCGAGGCGGCGCAGCGCCGGCCGGGCCACTGGCCGCCCTATGGCCGGCTGGCGGCGCTGATCGTCAGCGGCGACACGGCGGAGGCGGCGGACACGCTGGCGCGCGATCTGGCGCGCGCGGCGCCGCGCGGCGAGGGGGTGACCGTGCTCGGCCCGGCGCCGGCGCCGCTCGCCATCCTGCGCGGCCGGCACCGCCGCCGCCTGCTGCTGCGCACCCGCCGCGAGGTGGCGGTGCAGCCTTTGCTGCGCGCATGGCTGGCGCAGGTGCAGCCGCGCGGCAGCAGCCGCATCGAGGTCGATGTGGACCCGATGAGCTTCCTGTAGCCTGGGCCTGGGCCTGGCACGCATCTCGCATCAGGATCAGCAGTTTTCGGGAGTGGGACGGCATGGCCGAGTTCGATCTTGTGGTGCGCGGCGGCACCGTGGTGACCGGCAGCGACGCGGTGCGCGCCGACATCGGCATCCGCGGCGGCCGCATCACCGCCCTTGCCGAGAGCCTGTCCGGCCCCGCCACGCTCGATGCCGGCGGCCTCTATGTGCTGCCGGGCGGCGTCGATACGCACTGCCATATCGAACAGCTCCGCGCCGGCGGCGACGCCGATGAGGAAACCTGGGAGAGCGGCAGCCGCGCCTGCCTCGCCGGCGGCACCACCTCGGTGATCAGTTTTTCCAACCAGTTCAAGGGCAGCGGCCTGCTGGCGCCGCTCGCCGAGTATCATCGCCGGGCGCAACGGGCGATGGTCGATTACGGCTTCCACCAGATCATCACCGACCCGACCGACGCGGTGGTGTGGCAGGAGATTCCGCAGATCGTCGAACAGGGCGTGCGCAGCCTGAAAGTGTTCCTGACCTACGATCCGCTGCATCTCGACGACCGGCAATATCTGCGCGTGCTCGCCGCGGCGCGGCGCAGCGGCGCCTTCGTCACCGTGCATTGCGAGAATTACGAGGCGATCCGCTGGCGCACCGAAGCACTACTGGCCGATGGCCGCACGGCGCCGAAATACCATGCCTGGTCACGCCCGCGCATGATCGAGCGGGAGGCGACCCACCGGGCCATTGCGCTGGCCGAAATGGTCGATCAGCCGATCCAGGTGTTTCACGTCTCCTGCGCCGAGGTCGCCGCCGAAATCGCCCAGGCCCAGGAGCGCGGGCTGAAAGTCTGGGGCGAGACCTGCACGCAGTATTTCGTCCTCACCGCGGCGGATCAGGACCGGCCGGGCTTCGAGGGGGCCAGGTTCATGTGCAGCCCATCGCCGCGCGACGCCGCCGACCATGCCGGCATGTGGGACATGGTCCGCCGCAACGTCATCGACGTGGTCAGCTCCGACCATAGCGGCTGGTGCTATGAGGGGGCGCGCGGCAAGCGCATGAACGGCGCAGATGCGAGCTTCCGCGACATCCCCAACGGTGTGCCGGGGCTGACCGCGCGGCTGCCGATCCTGTTCAGCGAGGGGGTGGCGAGCGGCCGCATCGACATCACCCAGTTCGTCCGCCTCGTCGCCACCACGCCGGCCAGGCTGTTTGGCCTGGCCCCGCGCAAGGGCAGCATCGCCATCGGCGCCGATGCCGATCTGGTGCTGTGGGACGCGACCAAAAAGACGCGGCTGAACAACGCGATGATGCAGCACGCCATCGACTACACGCCCTATGACGCCATGGAAGTGACCGGCTGGCCGGTGGCAACGCTGCGCCGCGGCGAAGTCGTCATGCGCGACGGCCACGTCCAGGCCGAACCCGGCAGCGGCCAGTTTTTGCCACGCGGCCCCTACGATCTGGCCAAACCGCGCGGCGTGCTGCCGGACGGTTTCGACGCCTCCGCCTTCGCCTAGGTGCCGGCGGCGAAGCGGTCCCAGCCTTGGCGCATGGTCTTTGGTCCCGGCGGCCTGTAATAGCAGTTCCAGCCACCGAGACGGGCCACGATCCAGGCCAGCCATGCCAGAGTGCCGGGTGGATGATGGTTCTTTTGCCGCTCGGTCTTGCCCTCAAGGGTCGGGGCGAGCGCCATTGCGGCGGTGATCTCAGGCGCGGTGGCAACATCGCTGGCGGGGCGGTTGCTGCCGTCGCGGGCATCGACCAACTGGATCACCCGCACCGCCGCCCCCAGCGCCAGCGCCGCCAGATTGAACAGCCGATGGGTGTCCGTGGTCTGGCTGTCCTCGATCTGCATGCCGTCGCTTTTGCGCATGCGGAAGCTTTGCTCGATGCGCCAGCGCAGCCGGTAGCAGTCGACGATGTCCTGCGCCGCCGCCAGCGTGTCCGCCGCCAACGTGGTCAACAGCCGCCAGTGCAGGGCGGTCTCGCCCGGCGGCGCGGCGGCCTCCACCCCCTCGATCAGGGTCAGCGTCAGGGTCTTGCGAGTGCCCGGCTGGCGCTGGCCGTTGTGCGGCGCACACAGCGTCACCGTGCCCGCCGACACCGCGACCTGCGCCATCCGGCCGCCCTGGCCGACCCGGCGCGGCGCCACATGCACCGTCTGCGTGCCCAGCCGCGGCAGGCCCGCCGACGCCGCGAACAACATGCCGCCATCGGCGAGCTTGCGGTCCTGCGCCGCCCGCACCACCAGGTCCACGCCATCCGGCCGGCCGTCGAACACCTGATAGATGTCGCTCTCGCGGTCGCCGACCACGATGATCTGGCTGGCCGCCGCCAGAACCCGCCCGACCGCCGCCGCCGCAGTGCGCCGCGCCAGGCAATCGATCGTCTGCTGCGGCGGCACCATCGGGCTGGACAGCACCCGATGCCCCGACATTTCCCCCGCCCGCCGTCCGCCCAGGCGACGAACCACCACAGAAGACTGCGCCACCATGCTGTCGTGCAGCCGGCCAACCGAAGCCGCACGCCGCTTGTCCCGATAAGCCCCCTCGAAAACGTCCACCGCACCCGACCCTAACAAGGTGCCAACCGATGAATCACACACGACCGCGCCGCGCAAAGAAAAAAATGTGTGAATGCCGTAGGCGGGAGGGGTCGGGGGAGGGGTGATGCCGCGACGATCGCACGACGCGAACGCGACCAATTGCGGAGAAATCTCCTGCTGCCAAGGCAACCCCTCCCACAAGGGGAGGGGAGAAGTCAGCAGCGCAGGAAAAGAAAAAAGTCACCGCCGCAGTCTCCAGACAGCGGCCCGACTTGGCGGGAGAAAAACCCCGGCTCAGTTGCGCGCGCGATCGACCAGCTTGTTCTTGGCGATCCACGGCATCATCGCGCGCAGCTTCTCGCCGACCTGTTCGATCGGGTGTTCGGCGTTGCGGCGGCGGATCGCCTTGAAGCTGGCCTGGCTGGCCTTGTTCTCCAGCATCCAGTCGCGGGCAAACCGGCCGCTCTGAATGTCGGCCAGCACCCGCTTCATCTCCGCCTTGGTCTCGGCGGTGATGATGCGCGGGCCGCTGACATACTCGCCGTACTCGGCGGTGTTGCTGACCGAGTAGTTCATGTTGGCGATGCCGCCCTCGTAGATCAGATCGACGATCAGCTTGACCTCATGCAGGCACTCGAAATACGCCATCTCCGGCGCATAGCCGGCCTCGACCAGCGTTTCGTAGCCGGCGCGGATGAGTTCGACGAGGCCGCCGCACAGCACCACCTGTTCGCCGAACAGATCGGTCTCGCATTCTTCCTGGAACGTCGTCTCGATGATGCCGGCCCGGCCGCCGCCGATCGCCGAGGCATAGGAGAGGGCGATTTCCAGCGCGTTGCCCGACGGATTCTGCGCCACCGCCACCAGACAGGGCACGCCGCCGCCGCGCTGGTATTCGCTGCGCACCGTATGGCCGGGGCCCTTCGGCGCGATCATGAACACGTCGATGTCGGGCCGCGCCTCGATCAGGTTGAAATGGATGTTCAGCCCGTGCGCGAAGGCCAGCGCCGTGCCCGGCCGCATGTTCGGGCCAAGTTGCTCGCGGTAAAGATCGCCCTGCCCTTCATCGGGCGTCAGCACCATGACGACATCGGCCCAGCGCGCCGCCTCGGCCGGGTCCATCACCCGCAGCCCGGCATTCTGCGCCTTCGCGACACCGACCGAGCCGGCGCGCAATGCCACCGCCACGTCGGCGACGCCGCTGTCCTTGAGGTTGTTGGCATGGGCGTGGCCCTGGCTGCCATAGCCGATGATCGCGACCTTCTTGCCCTTGATCAGGCTCACATCCGCATCGCGGTCGTAGTAAACGCGCATTCCGTCAATTCCTTGCCACGAAACCGCTTCCGCTCCCATCCAGGGGAGGGAAGAAGAAGATCAGATCACCGATGTCCCGCGCGCCATCGCCGCCACGCCCGTCCGCGACACTTCCGCCAGCCCCAGCGGGCGCATCAGTTCGACGAAGGCGTCCAGCTTGTCGGTATTGCCGGTCATCTCGAAGACAAAACTCTCGATGGTCGCATCGACGACGCGGGCGCGGAACGCATCGGCCAGCCGCAGCGCCTCGCTGCGCTTCTCGCCGGTCGTCGCGATCACCTTGACCAGCGCCATTTCGCGCGCGATGTGCGGCCCAAGCTGGGTCAGGTCGGAGATGCGGTGCACCGGCACCAGCCGGTCAAGCTGCGCCTTGATCTGCTCAATCACCATCGGCGTGCCGCTGGTGACGACATTGATGCGGCTCTGCTTGCCGCCGTCGCCGACGGCGGCGACGGTCAGGCTCTCGATGTTGTAGCCGCGCCCGGAAAACAGCCCGATGACGCGGGCCAGCACGCCGGCCTCGTTATCGACCAGCACGGAAATCGTCGCGAACGCATAGCCCGCATCACCCGCCGCCATCACACCAGCACCAGGCCCGCGTCGGTGATGCCGGCGGCTTCGGCCTCGTGTTCGGGGCCGAGGATCATCTCGTTATGCGCCGCCCCGCTGGGGATCATCGGGAAGCAGTTTTCCCGCTCGTCCACAGCAATGTCGGCGATCACCGGGGTCGGCGTGTCGAGCATGGCGTGGATCACGTCATCCAGCTCATCGACGCTGCCGGCGCGCAGCCCGGTGGCGTGGAAACTCTCCGCCAGCTTGACGAAATCCGGCAGCGCCTCCGAGTAGCTTTCGGAATAGCGCCCGCCATGCAGCAACTCCTGCCACTGGCGCACCATGCCCATATATTTGTTGTTCAGGATGAACACTTTGACCGGCAGGCGGTACTGCGCCAGGGTGGCCATCTCCTGAATGTTCATCAGGATGCTGGCCTCGCCGGCAATGTCGATGACCAGCGCCTCGGGATGCGCGATCTGCACGCCCATCGCCGCCGGCAGTCCGTAGCCCATGGTGCCGAGGCCGCCGCTGGTCATCCAGTGGTTCGGCTGCTCGAACTTGAAGAACTGCGCCGCCCACATCTGGTGCTGGCCGACCTCGGTGGTGATGTAGGTCTCGCCGCGCCGCTGCTGGGTGATCTCGTACAGCCGCTGGATCGCGTATTGCGGCTTGATGATGCCGCCGCGCGCCTGGGTCTGCGTGTAGCGCAGCGCATCCTTGCCGCGCCAGGTGTCGATTTGCCGCCACCACGCCGCCAGCCCGGCGCGGTCCGGCTCGGTCGGGTCGGCATCCCACGCCGCGATCATCGCCTCCAGCGCGCGCGCCGCATCGCCCACCACCTGCACCTCGACGGCGACGTTCTTGTTGATGCTGGACGGGTCGATGTCGATGTGGATTTTGCGCGAGCCGGGGCTGAAGGCGGCAAGTCGCCCGGTGACGCGATCGTCGAAGCGGGCGCCGACATTGAGCATCACGTCGGCGCCGTGCATGACGAGATTGGCCTCGTAGGTGCCGTGCATGCCGAGCATGCCGAGGAACAGCGGGTCGCTGGCCGGGAACGCGCCGAGGCCCATCAGCGTGCTGGTGCAGGGAAACCCGGTCTTGCGCACGAAGCGGCGCAGCGCCTCGCTCGCCGCGTCACCCGAATTGATCACCCCGCCGCCGGTGTAGATCACTGGCCGCTTGGCGGATTTCAGCAGCGCGACGGCGCGCGCAATGGCGTCCGGCGCCGGCGCGGTCTGCGGCCGGTAGCTGCGATGCGGCTCGGTCGCCGGCGGCGCATAGGGCGCCGGGCCGATCAGAATATCCTTCGGCAGGTCGATCACCACCGGACCGGGCCGGCCGCTGCGCGCGACGTAGAACGCCTCATGCACCACGCGGGCGAGGTCGCCGCTGCGCTTGACCAGATAATTGTGCTTGGTCGCCGGGCGGGTGATGCCGGTGGTGTCGGCCTCCTGGAAGGCGTCGTTGCCGATCAAATGCGTCGGCACCTGCCCGGTCAGGCAGACCACCGGGATGCTGTCCATCAGCGCATCGACCAGACCGGTCACCGCATTGGTGGCGCCCGGCCCGCTGGTCACCAGCACCACGCCGACCCGCCCAGTGCTGCGCGCATAGCCCTCGGCGGCATGCACTGCCGCCTGCTCGTGGCGCACCAGGATGTGGCGGATCGCATTCTGCTGGAAAATCGCGTCGTAGATCGGCAGCACCGCGCCGCCGGGATAGCCGAAAATAACCTCGACGCCCTGATCCTTCAGTGCGCGCAGCAGGACTTCCGCGCCGGACTGGGACGGGGTTTCGGGGGCGGCCGGGGGGAGCGTGCTCATGGCGCGCTGATTAAGCGCCGCGCTGCGCTGCGTCAACCCGCGCCGTGAACAAAGTTCATCAAATCGGCTAATTCTCTTGCCGAATATTGCGCAAGACCCGCCACGCGCGCATGGATCATATGCGTCCGCGCCGGGTCGGCAAATCGGCGGTGGCGCAGCCAGGTCGCCTGCCGCTTGGTGTACTGCCCGGTCGCCAGTTCCGCCCGGCGCCGCGCCGTATCAAGGCTGATCTCGCCGCGCAGATGGGCGGCGAGTTCCGCCACACCATGCGCGCGCAGCAGCGGCAGCGCCGGATCGAGCGGCAGCGCCAGCAGCGCCCGCACCTCATCCAGCGCCCCGGCCTCCAGCATGGCGCCAAAGCGCTGCTCGATCGCCGCGCGCAGCGCCGCCCGCGGCGGGTCGATGACGATGGCGGCGAACCGCCACGGCGCCGCGATGCGTGGCGCGTCCTGCCACGCCGCGAGGCCGCGCCCGGTGCCGGCCCACACTTCCCAGGCGCGGGCGAGGCGCTGGCTGTCGCTCGGGCGCAGCCGCGAGGCGGTCGCCGGATCGACGCGGGCCAGCGCCGCATGCAGCCCGCCCGGCCCGAGTTCGGCCAGACGCTGCCGCGCCTCGGCCCGCGCCGCTTCGCCCGGCGGCGGGATTTCGGCCAAGCCCTCGGTCAGCGCCGAGAGATACAGAAACGTGCCGCCGCACAGGATCGGCAGGCCCGGCGCCGCCGCCATCTCGGCCAGCGCCGCCGCCCGCCACCACGCCGCATCGGCCGGCGCGCCGGCCGCACGGACGCCATACAGCCGGTGCGGCACCCGCGCCTCCTCGGCCACGCTCGGCCGCGCCGTGAGCACCCGCAGCTCGCGATAGGTCTGCATCGCATCGGCATTGATCACGGTGCCGCCGAGCCGCTCGGCGAGATCGAGCGCCAGCGCCGACTTGCCGCTCGCCGTCGGGCCGGCGACGATCAGCGCGGCCGGCCGGTCAGCCACCGCTTGCGGTCCCGCCGCACCGCCCGCATACGCGCCCCATGAGCCATGTCCTGACGCTGATCGCCGATCGCACCGCCACCACCCTGTCACCCGCCGTCATCGACCGGCTGCGCGCCGCCGTGCGCGGCGGGGAGCCGGTCATCCTCGCACCGGGCGAGGCCGCCGACATCCCCTGCGCCACCCTGCCCGACGCCGCCACCATCGACGCGGCCCTGGAAGGGCTGCCGATCGACGCCATCACCACCAAGGCGCGCGGCCGGCGCAAGGGGCTGCTGATCGCCGACATGGACAGCACCATCGTCACCAGCGAGACGCTCGACGAACTCGCCGAGTTCGCCGGGCTGAAAGACCGCATCGCCGCCATCACGCGGCGCAGCATGAACGGCGAAATCGACTTCGCCGAGGCGCTGCGTGAACGCGTCGGCATGCTGCGCGGCCTCGATCTCACCGCGCTGGAACGCACCTGGGAGCGGACCAGGCTGACGCCGGGGGCAAAGGTTCTGGTCGCCACCATGCGCGCCAACAACGCCACGACGGCGCTGGTCTCCGGCGGCTTCACCTTCTTTACCGGCCGCGTCGCCGCCCTGCTCGGCTTCGACCATCATCGCGCCAATGTGCTGCTCGACGACGGCGCGGCGCTGACCGGGGACGTCGGCACGCCGATTCTCGACCGCACCGCCAAGCTCGCGGCGCTGACCGAACTGGCCGCGGAGCGGCGGCTGAAGCCGGCGGCGACGCTGGCGGTGGGCGACGGCGCCAACGATCTCGACATGCTGAAAGCCGCCGGCCTCGGTGTCGCCTTCCGCGCCAAGCCGATCGTCGCCGCGGCGGCGCGGGCGCGCGTCGATCACGCCGATCTGCGCGCCCTGTTGTTCGCCCAGGGCTACCCGGCCTCCGCCTTCGTCGAAGACTGAATCTCCAGCACCTGCCCGTCATATCCGGCGGTCATGCCGTCGGGCAGGGTGCGGGTGAGCCAGCCGTAATCGAGGTCGGCGCCCATATGGGTCAGCACGGTGCGCCGCGCCCCGACCCGCGCCGCCCACTCCAGCACCCGCGCCAGCCAGGCATGGGTGCGGTGCGGCGCCCGCTGAAAACAGCCGACCACCCAGGTATCGACGCCGGCCAGTGCGGCAAACGCCGCCTCGTCGAGGCCGACCGCGTCGGTCGAGTAGCCGAACCCGCCAACGCGCAGGCCGAGCGAGGTGGTCATGCCGTGGTCCTGCTGGAACAAGCGGACCTCCAGCCCGGCCGCTCGGATCGTCTCGCCCGGCAGCACCGGCCGCGCCTCCAGCACCGGGCGGAAAAATCCCGGCGGCTGCCAGGGGCGGAACGCATAGTCGAAGCGCCGCGCCAGATCGGCCAGAGTCTCCGCCGTGGCGAATGCCGCCAGCGGCCGGCCGGCGATGCGGTTGAGGATGCGGATGTCGTCGAGGCCGGAAATATGGTCGGCATGGGCATGGGTGAACACCACCGCATCGACCTGCCGCACCCGGCAGGCGAGCAGCTGCTGCCGCAACTCCGGCCCGGTATCGACCAACAGCGTGCCGTCGTCATGGCTGATGGCGATACTGGTGCGGCTGCGGCGGTTGCGCGGCTCGGCCGGGTCGCAGGCGCCCCAGTCGCCGCTGCCGTCGGCGCCACCGATCATCGGCACCCCCGCCGAGGCGCCGGTGCCGAGCAGGGTGACGCGGATCATGCCGCCTTGCGGAACAGGCGGCGGAAATTGGCCGTGGTCAGTTCGGCCAGCGCCGCCGGCGTCAGCCCGCGCTGCTCTGCCAGCACCGCGGCGGTGTGCGCCAGATGCGCCGGTTCGTTGCGCTTGCCGCGATACGGCACCGGCGCGAGATAGGGCGCGTCGGTCTCCACCAGCAGCCGCTCGGCCGGCAGCGCACGGGCAATGCCGCGCAGCGCCTCCGAGCGGGGGAAGGTCAGGATGCCGGAGAAACTGATATAGCCACCCATCTCTACCGCATCTTCAGCAAGTTGTCGGCTTGAGCTGAAGCAGTGCAGGAGGAAATCGAAGTCCCCGCCCTGCGCCCGCTCGTCGCGCAGGATGGCGGCGATGTCGGCGTCGGCATCGCGGGCATGGATGCACAGCGGCACGCCGGCCAGCCGGGCGGCGCGGATATGGGCGCGGAAACTCGCCTGCTGCGCGTCACGCGGCGCCGTGTCGTAAAAATAATCGAGACCCGATTCGCCGATGCCGATGACGCGCTGGCCGCTGGCCATCTCGGCGATCGTCTCCGGCGCCGGCACCGGCAGTTCGGCGGCGTTGTGCGGATGCACCCCGACGGTGCTCCACAGATTGGCATGCGCCTCGGCCATCCGCGCGATCTCCGCCGACTGGGCGAGACGGGTGCCGATGGTCACCATCTCGCCCACCCCCGCCGCCGCGGCGCGGGCCAGCACGGCAATCAGCTCGTCGCCGGTGAAGTAATCGAGATGGCAATGCGAATCGACCAGCATCAGGCGGTTGGCTCCACGATGCGGGGGAACACGCCGGACGGCGCCGGCAGGGTGGTGCCGGCCGGCAGCGGCGCGCCGAGTGCGGCGAAATCGCGCGCATCTTCCGGCACCCCGAGCTGATCGAGCATCGCCGCCATGCTGCCCGGCATGAACGGCTGCAACACCGTGGCGACGGCGCGCAGCACATCGGCCAGCACCCGCAACACCGCCGCCATGCGCACCGGGTCGGTCTTGCGCAGCGCCCAGGGCGCCTGCCGGTCGATATAGACATTGGCGGCGCGGATCACCTTCCACGCCTCCTCCAGCGCCTCGTTGAACACCTGGCGGTCGATCCGCTCGCGCAGCAGCCCCGGCAGCGACGCGGCGGCGTCCAGCAGGGTGGCATCGTCGGCGGTGATGTCGCCGCGCGGCGGCAGCCGCCCGTCGCAGTTGCGCGCGATCAGCGACAGCGACCGCTGCGACAGGTTGCCGAGATCGTTGGCCAGTTCGACATTGACGCGCAGCACCACGGCGGCATGGCTGATGCTGCCATCGGCGCCGAACGGCTTTTCCCGCATCAGGAAAAAGCGCACCTGATCGAGACCGTAGGTTTCGATCAGCTTGAGCGGATCGATGACGTTGCCGAGCGACTTGCTCATCTTCTCGCCCTCGACGGTCCACCAGCCGTTCGACGACACCCGCCTGGGCAGCGCCACCCCCGCCCCCATCAGGAAGGCCGGCCAATAGACCGCGTGGAAGCGCAGGATGTCCTTGCCGATCAGATGGATGTCGGCCGGCCAGAAGCGCCACAGCGGCGCCTCGGGATCGGGGAAGCCGCAGCCGGTGATGTAGTTGGTCAGCGCGTCGAGCCAGACATACATGACATGCGCCGGATCGCCCGGCACCGGGATGCCCCAGCGGAAGCTGGTCCGGCTGATCGACAGGTCGCGCAGCCCGCCGCGCACGAAACTGACCACCTCGCGCCGCCGCCCCTCCGGCGCGATGAAATCCGGCTCGGCCTCATAGAACGCCAGCAGCCGGTCCTGAAACGCCGACAGGCGGAAAAAATAGCTCGGCTCGCGCACCCATTCGACCGGCGCGCCGGTCGGCGCCACCTTGCTGCCGTCGGCGCGCGTGGTCAGCTCGCCCTCGTCGTAAAAACTCTCGTCGCGGACCGCGTACCAGCCCTCATAAGCGCCGAGATAGATATGCCCGGCCGCCGCCAGCCGCTGCCACAGCGCGGTGCAGGACGCCTTGTGGCGCGGCTCGGTGGTGCGGATGAACTGGTCGTGGCTGATCGCCATGCGCGCCGCCATGGCGCGGAAATCGGCGCTGACCCGGTCGGCGAAGCGCTGCGGATCGAGCCCCGCCTCCGCCGCCGCCTTCTCGACCTTCTGGCCGTGCTCGTCGGTGCCGGTGAGGAAGAACACGTCGTAGCCGTCGAGCCGCTTCCAGCGCGCCAGCACATCGGCGGCAATCGAGGTGTAGGCGTGGCCGATATGCGGCGCGCCGTTCACATAATAGATCGGCGTCGAGACGAAATAGCTTGGGCGCATGGCACTTTCATCGACCTGCGAGCAGCCCGAACCCGGCGACGATCGCCTGGCGCCGGTCGAGGTGCAGCCCCTCGGTCTCGTCCTGGATTTGCGTCAGCCCGTGCCACACGTCGATCCAGGCATCAAGGGGCCGCGCGCCGAGCAGGCGCATCTGATCCGGGTCCGCCCGTCCGCGCGCCGCCTCGCGCACCGCCGCGGCGAGGCTGCCGCGCAGCAGGTCCATGAAGGTGGAAAAACTGTCCTCGTCGCGGCCCAGCGCATCGGCCACCTCATAGGCGCGCAGCGGGTCGAGCGCCGGCAGCGCGTCGAGCACGCCGCTGACCAGCTCGGCGATGCCGAGCGCGCCGCCCTCCGCCAGCTGCAGCGCCCGGCCGATCGAGCCTTCCGCCAGCGTCACCAGCCGCGCCCGCTCGGCCTCGGGCGCCTCGGGCAGGTAGCGCGCCAGCAACTCCCCGACCACCGCATCGGCCAGCGGCGCCAGCGGCAGGCGGCGGCAACGGCTGCGGATGGTCGGCAGCAGCCGGCCCGGTGCGGCGCAGATCAGCAGCAGGATGGCGCGCGGCGGCGGTTCCTCCAGCACTTTCAGCAGCGCGTTGGCGGCGTTGCGGTTGAGGTCCTCGGCGCCGTCCAGCAGCACCACCCGCCAGCCGCCCTCGGCCGGGGTGAGGTGCAGGAAATCGGCCACCCGGCGCACGTCATCGACGATGATCTCGCCGCGCAGCCGCTTGCGCTTCGGGTCCCAGGCCCGCTCGATGGTGAGCAGATCGGCATGCGACCCGGCGGCGATGCGGCGGAAAGTGGGATGCGTCGGCGGCACCGCCAGCCCGTCGCCGCTGCCGGCGAGCAGCCGGCGGGCGAAGCGAAAGCCGAGCGTCGCCTTGCCGATGCCCGGCGGTCCAGTGAGCAGCCAGGCATGGTGCAGCCGGCCGGCCCGCAGCGCCTCGGCCAGCGTCGCCTCGGCCGGGAGGTGACCGAGCAGCAGCGGATTGGCGCGCGGGGCGGGCGTCATCGCGGCAGCCGCGCGCCGACATTCTGCCAGATAGCGGCGGCGACCGCCTCGGCCGCGGCGTCCGCCGCCAGCACCACGCAGCGCTCGGGATCGTCGGCGGCGATGGCCAGGAAACCCGCCCGCACCTCGGCGAAAAACGCCGCCCCCAGACGCTCGTAGCGATCCGCCGCCATGCCGCGGGCGGCAAGCCGCGCCAGCGAGGTCGGCACCGGCACGTCGAGCATGATCGTCAGGTCCGGGCGCAACCCCATCATCGCGGTCAGCGCGGCGATTGCGGCGCGGTCGCCGCCCTGGGCATACCCCTGATAGGCCATCGTACTGTCGGCGAAGCGGTCACAGACGACCCAGGTGCCGGCGTCGAGCGCCGGGCGGATGGTCCGCGCCACATGCTCGGCACGCGCGGCGAAATGCAGCAGCGTCTCGGCCGACAGCGACCACGCCACCTCGCCCGACAGCAGCAGGCCGCGCAGCTTTTCCGCCCCCGGCGCGCCGCCCGGCTCGCGCGTCTCCAGCACGTCGCGACCGCTGGCGCGCAGCCGCGCCGCCAGCCGGCCCGCCTGGGTCGATTTGCCGGCGCCCTCGCCACCCTCCAGCGTGATGAAGCGGCCGCGCATCACCCCCCGACCACGTAATGCGTCAGCACCGCGATGGCCCGCCGCGGCAGGCCGAGCCGCGGCACGTCGGCGCCGGCGAGCAACGGCACCGACATGTCCGGCACCCCCGTCCCGGCCACCGCCAGCCTGCCAAGGGTGCTGCCGCGCGCCACCGGGGCGCGGATCGGGCTGGCATACTCCACCGTCACCTTGGCCGTGGTCCGCCAGTTGCGCGGCATGGTGACGATGAGGTCCCGCCCGCCGACCAGCGGCACGCTCGGCTGCGCGCCGAGCCACACCGGCACCTGTTCGATGGTGTCGCCGGCGGTGAACAGGGTGACGTCCTCGAACTCGCGGAACGCCCATTCCAGCAGGCGTTCGCTCTCCTCGCCGCGCTGCTTCATGCTGGCCATGCCGTTGAGCACCACGATCACCCGCCGGCCGCCGCGCTCGGCGCTGACCACGATGCCGTAGCCGCCATCCTCGGTGTGCCCGGTCTTCAATCCGTCGGCGAGACCCTTCTGCACCAGCGGGTTGCGGTTACCCTGGTCGATGTTGTTGTATTTGAAACTCTTTTCCGAGTCGTATTTGTAATACTCGGGGAAATCGCGGATCAGCCGCGCCGCCAGGGTGGCGATGTCGCGCGCCGACATCCGGTGGTCGGCATCCGGCCAGCCGGTGGCGTTGCGGAAATTGCTCTGGGTCAGGCCAAGCTCCTTGGCCTTCTGGTTCATCAGGACGACGAACTGCTCCTCCGACCCGGCGATGCCCTCGGCCAGCACGATGCAGGCATCGTTGCCCGACTGCACGATCATGCCGCGGATCAGATCCTCGACCCGGACCTGGGTGCCGATCTGCACGAACATCTTCGAGCCGCCCATGCGCCAGGCGCGCTCGCTGACCGGCAGCTCCTGATCGAGCTTCAGCCGGCCGGATTTGAGCATGCCATAGACGATATAGGCGGTCATCAGCTTGGTCATCGACGACGGCGTCATCGCCGCGTCGGCATCCTTGTCGAGCAGGGTGGCGCCGGTGTTGAAATCGACGATCACGGCATAGCGCGCGGCGGTGTCGAGCGGCCCTACCGGCGTCTGCGCCGGCGTGCCGGCGACGGCCGGCGTCGCGGCATCGGCCTTGGCCGCCGCGGCCTTGGCCTTGGCGTCCTTCTTCAACTGCGCGGCGACGGCCGGGGCGCCGCTGAGGACAGCCCCGGAAAGCAGCAGAACGCGGCGGGTCAGCACGGCAAGGCTCCTTCTATTCGGCGACGATGCGGGCGCCGGGAATGCCGGCAGCCAGGGTTCGCGCCAAGACGGCATCGGCCGCCGCAACGCCCGCCAGCGGCCCGATGCGCACGCGATAGGCCTGATCGCGCGGCGCATCATAGCTGGTCGATACCTCCGCCCCCAAACCGGCGAGGCGGCGGCGCAGCATTTCGGCGTCGTCGAGATGCCCGACCGCGGCGGCCTCGACGTAAAGGCTGCCGGGGCGCGGGAACACCCGCGTCACCGTCTCCGGCAGGCGCAGCGGCGGCGGCACCGCGGCGGCGACGGCGCCGGCGGCCGGGGCCGTCGGCAGCCCGAGCAGCGGGCGCGGCG
>JAJZES010000032.1 GCA_021845985.1 Pseudomonadota bacterium
CTGCCCTCTGCCAACGCCAAGATGATGAACTTGCACCTGGCTGAAATCAGCGCCTGCGTCCGGCCGGGCGCACACGCCGTGCTGACCGTCGATGGCGCGGGCTGGCACCAGCTCGGCGGACGCCTGCTGCGACGCCTGGAACTGGTTCATCCGCCAACCCGAGCGAATCACCTCAATCGGCCACCGCGAATGGGCGTCGGTCAACCAATGACGCCGAGCGTATAAGCCGGCAGCAGCATGTAGAGGCGGCCCGCGCCGACCAGTGCCCACCTTGCGCAGGAGCTTCCTGGCCACGCCAGTCTGCTTCACATGGCTCCAGACCAACTCGTCCTGGTTCAGGTCCGGCGTGTGGCCGGGAAGGAAATGCAGCGTCTATCACCGCTTCTGCACCAGCCCGGTCTGGATCAGCACCGCGATGAGCAGGAAGAGGCCGGAGGCGAGGTTCTGGTAATACGAGCTGAGATTGCCGATCTGGTCGATCACGTTCTCGATGACGCCGAGCAGCAGCACGCCCGAGAGGGCGCCGGCCATGGTGCCGACGCCGCCGGTCAGCAGCACCCCGCCGATGACGGCGGCGGCGATCGAGCGCAGTTCGTCGCCCTGCCCCGCCGTCGACAGGCCGGAGGAGAGATGCGCGCCCAGCAGCGCGCCGGCGAGGCCCGCCAGCGTGCCCGACAGCACGTAAGTCGCGACCTTGACGGTGGCGACCGGGACGCCGAGCATCCGCGCCGCCTCCTCGTTGCCGCCGATCGCGAACACGGCGACGCCGAAGCGCGACCGGTTCAGCACCAGCGCCGCCAGCGCGAAGCCGGCGAGCAGGATCCAGATCAGGTTGCCGACCCCGAGCAACGTGCCGTTGGCGATCTGGCCGAACAGGCCGGGGTGGACGATGACCATGCTGCTCCTGGCCAGGACGAGGTCGAGGCCGCGCACGCCGAGCAGGGCGGCGAGCGTGACGATGAACGGCGCCATGCCGGCGCGGGCGATCAGCAGCCCGTCGATCAGCCCGACCGCCGCGCCCGCCAGGCAGGGCACCAGCAGGGCGGGCACCCAGCCATAGGGCACCGCATAGGCCGCCAGCACCGAGCCGAGGCCGATGACCGAGCCGACCGACAGGTCGAACCCGCCGAGAATGATCACGAAGGTCTGGCCGATCGTCACCAGGCCGACGAAGCTCGCCGCGACGCCGATATTCTCGAAATTGTTGACCGTCGCGAAATACGGGAAGACCGCGCTGGCGATGATCGCGGCGATCGCCAGCACCACGATGGCGCCGCGCGCCTGGATCAGCGCGATGAGCCGCGCGCGGCGTTCGGTGTCCGGTGCGGCGATGCCCGCCCCGGCGGCTGGCGCGCCGCTCATCCGCCGGCCCGCTGCATGTACAGCGCGGCGACGATGAAGGCCGCCTTGAGGATCTGCGCGTAGCTGAAATTGATGTCGTTCATGATGAAGCTCGCTCCCAGGACCTGCAGCAGCAGGACGCCGAAGACACCGCCGGCGATCGAGACCCGGCCGCCGGAGAGCGGCGTGCCGCCGATCACCGCCGCGGCGATCGCGTCAAGCTCGAAATTGAGGCCGATATAGTTGGGATCCGCCGCGCCGAGCCGGGCGGCGGCGAACAGGCCGGCAAGCCCCGCGAGCAGGCCGCTCGCCGCATAGACGGCGAACAGCGTCCGCCGCACCTTGATGCCGGCGATCACCGCCGCCGCCTGGTTGGCGCCGATGAAGACGAGGCTGCGCCCGAAGACGGTGGTGCGCACGACGAGGGCGACCGTGGCGGCCAGCGCGAGGGCGATGATCGCGACCATCGGCACCAGCGACACGGCGCCGATGCCGAGCCAGTCGAACACCCCGCCCGTGGGCAGCGACACGCGCGATCCGTCCAGCAGCGCCTCGGCCAGGCCGCGGGCGGTGACCAGCAGCGCCAGGCTCGAGATCAGCGGATTGATGTCGAGGAAGGCGATGAGCGCGCCGTTCAGCAGGCCCACCGCGAGGCCGGTGCCCAGCGCCGCGACGACGGAAACACCCGCGCCGCCCGGCAGCGCCAGGGCCATCACCGATGCGGCGAGCGCCATCGACGAGCCGACCGACAGGTCGATCCCCCGCGTGCCGATCGCCAGGCTCTGCCCGAGCGTGATGAGGATGATCGGCGCGGCCTGGAACAGCAGGTTGCGGATCACGATCGGGTTGCGGAACCCCGGCGTGAAGATCAGGTCGACGATCACCAGCAGGGCGAAGGCGATGTAGACGCTCTGCGCGCGCAGCATCGCCGCCGGCGTGTCGTGGCCGGCGCGCGCCGCAAGCCCGGCAAGGCGGGACGGCCTGTTCATGACGGCGCTCATGCTCCCGCCCGCTCGTGCGGGGCGGCCAGCCGGTCGAGCACGTCCTGCACGCCGGCGCCGGCGGTTTCCATCGTGTCCGCGACACGTCCCTCGTCGAGGATCACCAGCCGGTCGGCCAGCACCATCAGCTCCTCCATTTCCGAAGACGTCACCAGCACGCCGAGGCCGCGCTCGACCAGGCGGCGGATCGCGTCGTGCACCTCGGCCTTGGCGCCCACATCGATCCCCCGCGTCGGGTCGTCGAGCATGATGGCGCGCGGATCGGTGGCGAGGCAGCGGGCCAGCAGGACCTTCTGCTGGTTGCCGCCCGAGAGCGAGGTGATGGGCGCATCGGCGCCCGCCGTCTTGATCCCCAGAAGGCGGACGAACTCGGCCACCATTTCGGCCTGCCGGCGGCGGGAGACGAAGCCGTAGCGGGAGATGCGCCGCAGCGCGCAGGCCGTCAGGTTCTCCGCGACCGAGAGCTTCGGAAAGATCCCCTCCGCCCGCCGGTCTTCCGACAGGAAGGCGAGGCCGGCGGCAATCGACCGCTCCGGCGCGGGGGCGGGCAGCGGCCGGCCGCCGACCTCGACCGTGCCGGCACCCGGCGTCTCGATCCCGAAACTCGCCTTCATCGTCTCGGTGCGGCCGGAGCCGAGCAGGCCGGCCAGGCCGACCACCTCGCCGGGCATGACCTCGTAGGACACGTCCCGCACCCGGTTGCGCCAGGTGAGATGGCGCGCGGCCAGCGCCGGGGCGCCCGCAGATGCCGCGCGCGGCGCGTGCTGGCGCTGCAGCGTCTCCGCGCTCCGCCCCAGCATCGCGGCGATCAGCGCCTGGCGCGGCAGGTCGGCGGCCGGCGCGCTGGCGACCAGGCGGCCGTCGCGCAGCACCGAGAAGCGGTCGCACAGCCGGTAACATTCCGACAGCCGGTGGCTGACGAACAGGATCGCGATGCGCTCGGCCTTCAGCCGGTCGACCACGCGGAACAGGGTCTCGACCTCGCCGCCGGTGAGCGCGGAGGTC